>NZ_JAWLAR010000001.1:0-435268 GCF_041395345.1 Dokdonella sp.
CCTTCCAGGAGCATGCAGTTTGACCGTGCGGATGCCGATCCGCAATTGACCGGCTTGGCCGTGCAGCAGTGGACCGGGCACGGCTCGACCGGAAATCGGACATCCGGTTCGGGTTGCCGCCCGCAAGCGCATTCAAATCCTGGGGGCTCGCCTCGATCCTGCCCGGCACTGTCTCGAGACGGGTTCACCGGCCTTGGCCGGGAAACGCCGGCAAGCCTGTCCGATCGATTGCCGGCATTCTTGCACTGCAAGCGCCTGCCGTGAGCAGGGACATTCGGTGCAACAGACTTGCAACCGAGCCGACCGCCACCACCTCGTTGAGCAGCCCGCTCGAAACGCAACGGTGCGGATCGCATCGAGCGGTGCAGCAAGGGCGGCACGGCCGATTCGTGGCCTGCAATCTTCTATCCAGCCGCTGTCTGCGCAACCTGATCCACTCACCGTTCAATGGCACGCGCCGAGGTCCCTTTCGTGATACCGCTTTCCATACTCGATCTTGCGCCGGTCACCGAAGGCAGCCATGCCGCGCAGACCTTCGCCAATACGCTCGATCTCGCGCGCCATGCAGAGCGGCTGGGGTACCGCCGCTACTGGCTGGCCGAGCACCACAACATGCCGGGGATTGCCAGCGCGGCAACGGCCGTGTTGATCGGACATGTGGCCGGCGGCACATCGGACATTCGCGTCGGTGCCGGCGGCATCATGCTGCCCAACCATGCGCCGTTGCAGGTGGCCGAGCAGTTCGGCACGCTCGCATCGCTGTATCCGGGTCGCATCGATCTCGGACTTGGCCGCGCGCCCGGTACCGATCAGGCCGCCACGCGCGCCCTGCGTCGTTACTATGAAAATGCCAACGAATTTCCTGCCGACGTGGTCGAGTTGCTGGGCTATTTCGAACCGGCCACGCCGGGACAGGCTGTCCGCGCCGTTCCGGGTGCCGGCCTCGAGGTCGAGGTCTGGATACTCGGTTCGAGCCTGTTTGGCGCCAGACTCGCCGCCGTGCTTGGACTGCCGTACGCCTTTGCCTCGCATTTCGCGCCGGCCCAGCTGGTCGAGGCAGTGGACACCTACCGACGCGAGTTTCGCCCTTCTGCACGCCTGTCCCGTCCGCATGTGATGCTGGCCCTGAATGTCGTCGTCGCCGAAACCGATGAAGAAGCGGGGCGCCTGTTCACCACGCAGCAGCAAGCCTTCGTTCGGCTGCGACGCGGCAGCCCCGGCCTCGTCCCGCCGCCTCTGGACAGCGCCGCCGCGATCAACGATTGGTGCAGCCCGGTCGAGAAAGCCGGCGTTGACCAGGCGCTGGCCTGTGCCGTGGTCGGCTCAAGCGAGACTGTGCGTGCCGGTATCCAGTCCTTCGTGGAAAATCACCGACCGGACGAGTTGCTGTTGACCGCGAACATCTTCGAACATGCCGCCAGAGTGCGCTCGTTCGAGCTTGCGATGCATGCGGCAGCAACCTGATTCTGCGCAGGAACCGCTACTTCCCCGTCGTCTTCACCACCGTTCGCAGCATGCCCCCGTGCGCGGGCTCCCCACTGTCGCAATTCCTTCGTCGGTACCGTCAATAGCAGAGGGTTCTGCGAGAAGCGCCATCCGCAATGGAGACTTGCACCATGTCGACCCCACCGCTGCCCCGCCCCGAGGAACTTGCCACCCTGGTCATCCAGCATTGGGTCGCGCACGGCAGGACGGAGGAATACGAACGATGGCTGGGGCGGATCATGCCGGTCTCGCAGAGTTTTCCGGGCCATCTCGGAGCCAACGTGATCCGGCCCGCCGACCTCGATCAGCCGTACACGATCGTTCTGCGCTTCGACACGATCGAGCATCTGGAAGACTGGGCGCGGTCGGATCGGCGCAAGCGACTGGTCGCGGAAATTGCAGACCTGCTGGTCGCGCCCGACACGCTGGACGTGCACATCGGTGCCGCGTTCTGGTTCACCCCGGTTGCGGCAGGCTCGAAAGCGCCAGTCCGCTGGAAGCAGGCACTGTTGACCCTGATGGTGATCTATCCGCTCACCGTCATCGTTCCGGCCTTGCTCGGATTCGTGCTCGCAGCGATCCCCTGGTTGGGCGGCCGCCATGTCGACGGGTTTATCGCTGTCGCCCTCATCGTGATCCTGGTGGTGTATCAGATCATGCCCCGCCTGACACGCCTGCTTGCCGGCTGGCTGACACGCTGAGTTCAGGCGATTTGTGGAGTCTCGTGGGTCGGGTCGTCGCCCGCAGGCGGCTTGTTGGCGGCCTCGAGGCGCTGCGCCAGTCGAACCAGTGACTCCACCGAATCGCACATGCTGCGGGCGATTTCGCTCTCGCCCATGATCGTGGCGTCGGCGCCGGCCTTGTGCAGATAGATGACTTCTTCGTCGGAGTGGGCCCGGGCCAGAATGGCGAGACCGGGATTGGCTTCGCGGGCGAGCTTGATGATCGGTCCCGCTTGCAGTGCCTGCGAGATCGCGACCAGCAGGGCACGCGCCGTGGTCAGGTTGGCGTCGTCCAGAACCTCGGTCGATACGGCATTGCCGAAGATGCACGGGATGCCGAGCTTGCGCGCCTCGACGCAGTGCTCCCTGTCGGAGTCGATCAGCACCAGGGGCATATCGTGTTCATGCAACGATCGGGCGACGCGCGAGCCCACCTGCCCGTAGCCAACCAGGATGATGTGGTTGCTTGCAGGTATGGCAGCACGATCGGGCAGGATGTCGTCCTCGCTTTCGTTCAGGGAGCGCTCGGCGGCTTCATGGATTTCGGCCTCGTGGCGCTTCGACCAGCGGTCGAAGAGGACGAACAGCATCGGATTGGCAATGATCGAGAGCAGCGCCGCGGCGAGGATCAGGTTGCGCGCATCTTCGCTGAGCAGGCCGAGACTGACCGCAAGCGCGGCGAGGATGAACGAGAACTCGCCGATCTGGGCCAGCCCCGTCGCCAGGGTCAATTGGGTCTGCAGGGGCTCGCGGAAAGTCCGCGTGACGATGAAGCCGCAGAACGAATTGCCGAGCACGATGATAAGGAACGTTGCCAGGATGGCCAGCGGCTGCTCGATCAGGATATGCGGATCGAACAGCATGCCCACGGATACGAAGAACAGCACGGCGAACGCATCCCGCATCGGCAGCGAATCACTGGCCGCCTGATGGCTGAGTTTGGATTCGTTGAGCATGACCCCGGCAAGGAACGCACCGAGCGCAAACGACACTTCGAAAATGGCTGCTGAAACATAGGCCACGCCGAGTGCGATGGCCAGCACCGCCAGGGTGAACAGCTCGCGCGAACCGATACTTGCGGTGCGCTCGAGCATCCACGGAATTACGCGGCGGCCAATGGCAAGCATCAAGGCGATGAAGACGGCGACCTTGCCGAGGGTCCAGCCGAGCGTCCTGAGCAATCCATCCGGCGAGCCCTCATGCACAGACTCGCCACCAAGCACGCCAGCCAGCGGCGGCAGCATGACCAATACGAGTACCATCAAGAGGTCCTCGACGATCAGCCAGCCAATCGCGATACGGCCGCGATGGGTTTCCAGCAGTCGGCGTTCCTCGAGGGCGCGCAACAGGACCACCGTACTCGCCACCGAAAGGCATACGCCGAAGATCAGGCCGGACCCCCAATTCCAGCCCATCAGCCAACCCAGCAGCATGCCGAGGCTGGTCGCGACAATGACCTGGAACAGTGCGCCCGGAATGACGATCTTGCGCACCGACCACAGATCGCCAATCGAAAAGTGCAGACCGACGCCGAACATCAGCAGGATCACGCCGATTTCCGACAGTTGCTGGGCGATCGCCGAATCGGCAACGAAACCGGGCGTGAACGGACCGACGACGACGCCGGCAACCAGATAGCCGAACAAGGGCGAGAGCCTGACCCGTTGCGCCAGCATGCCGAACACGAAGGCCAGGCAGATTCCGCCAACCAGCATCGCAATCAGCGGCGTGTGGTGCGGCATCAAACCTCCCTGCAGTGCGTGCGCGTGTCGCGCGTGGATTTCACTATAGCAAGCGCCGGGCATTGCGGAAGAAATCAACAACGGTGCAGCAACGCGCATCAAGCCCTCGAAGCGCGCGCCCCGTATCGGCTTGTGGCCCAGGCCAGATCAAGCACCCTGCGTGAACATGCGAATGAGGCCTGAAGATTCCCGGCTGCTGGTTACAGCCCGCTCGCCGCATTGGCCACGGCGCGGAAGAGTGCGCGACCCTTGTTCATGGTCTCCTCCCATTCCGTGGTCGGATCCGAATCGAAGACGATGCCGGCGCCGGCCTGCACGTGCAGGCGACCGTCCTGAATCACCGCGGTACGGATCGCAATCGCCGTATCGGTGTCGCCGGCCCAGCCGATGTAGCCGATCGCACCCGCGTAGATATTGCGCTTGATCGGCTCGAGCTCGCGAATGACTTCGAGAGCGCGGATCTTCGGCGCGCCACTGACCGTGCCGGCCGGGAACGATGCCTTGAGCACATCCATGCTGCTCAAGCCCGCATCGAGCTCTCCTTCGACCTGGCTGACGATATGCATGACGTGCGAGTAGCGTTCGACGACGAAACTGTCGGTGAGCTTGACCGTACCGGTCTTGCTGACCCTGCCGACATCGTTGCGGCCCAGGTCAATCAGCATCAGGTGCTCGGCGCGCTCTTTGGGATCAGCGAGCAGTTCGGCCTCGAGGGCAAGATCTTCCTCGACCGTCTTGCCGCGCGGCCGAGTCCCGGCCAGGGGCCGCAGGACCACCTTGCCATGCTGCTGGCGGACGAGGATTTCCGGTGACGAACCGACGATCTGGGTCGCGCCGAGATCGATGAAGTACATGTAGGGCGATGGATTCAGTGAGCGCAGCGCGCGATAGACATCGACCGGCCGTGCGCGGAACGGCACGCTCAGCCGTTGCGACAGCACGACCTGGAAGATGTCGCCGGCGCGGATGTATTCCTTGGCGCGACGCACGGCATCCTCGAAGCCTTCTCGGGTGAATCCGGAAACGAAATCCGCTTCGTCCAGCGGCTTCGGATCCAGCGTTTCCGGATAGCTCGAACCGGAATGGCGCAGGCGGAACGACAACTGATCGAGGCGCCGGCAGGCCTGGGCGTAGGCTTGCGGCTGCGACGGATCGGCATGCACGATCAGGTAGAGGCGACCCTTGAGGTTGTCGAACACGGCAACCTCCTCGCTGAGCATGAGCAGCGCGTCGGGGGTACCGAGCTGATCAGGTTTGTCGTCCATCCTGAAGCGCGGTTCGATCCAGCCAATCGTCTCGAAACCGAAATAGCCTACGAGCCCCCCGGAGAACGCCGGCATGTCGGGCAACTGCGGGACGCGATACTGCTGACGGAGCGCATCAATCCCTGCAAGCGGATCCGCCAGTTCACGCGTTTCGACGACCTCGCCGAGCTCCTCGACGGAGAGCGTGTGTCCGCGCAGCGAATAGACGCGCCGGCACGGCAGGCCGATGATCGAATGACGCCCCCAGTTCTCGCCACCCTGCACGGATTCGAACAGATAGGCGTAGGGGCCGTCGGCCAGCTTCAGGTAGACCGACAGCGGCGTATCGAGATCCGACAGCACCTCGCGCGCGACCGGAATGCGGTTGTAGCCCACGGCGGCGAGCGCGTTGAATTCGTCCTGGCTGATCACGACTCGGGATCTTCGAAGGCGAGCGGCCCGAGAAGATACCAGTTCGCATCCTGATGAGACAGCGCGATTCGGGGCGCACCTGTCGTCGAAACCGCCGACGAACACGGGATCGAGCACGCTGGCACGTGGGTCCCGGGTGATCGGAGGCCCGGCCACCGCGCCGCGTAGGTCGGCGCCGGGTTACTGGCTGGCGGTGTCGTCGAAGCCGTCCATGAAAAGCGCGTCGACGAGGACCACGGCCGCATCGCGGACGATGTCGTAGTCGTTGCTGCCCAGCGGCATCTCGCGGCCCCAGTAGAGTTCGACGACGCCGGGCGAGGCACCGACGAGCGGGTGCGGTTCGACGTCGTTCTCGCCGGCGCTCGCGGTCACGACGATGTCCTCGCTCCAGTTCGCCCCGTCGGCTGAGCGGCGCGCGGCAATGTCGAACTGACCCGCGACTTCGCGGATCCAGAACAGCACGAACGCGTCGTCGGCCAACACCACCGGCAGCGAATCGTGGTTGTTGCCGGTCGCGGCGAATGCCTGCGCCGGCGCACTCCAGTCGCGCAGGTTGGTGGTCGTCTTGACCCACATCTGCAGCGCCGTGCTGCCGGTCTGGTAGCTGGCCAGGTAGAGACCGTCGCTTTCGCGATAGGCGATCCGAGGCAGCTGGCCGTTTGCATGGATAGCGGTTTGCTGGGCGTCCCAGGTGAACCCGCCGTCGTTCGACTGGGCGACATACACGCCGCCCGAGCCCAGACGCTGGTAGCTCATCGTCAACGTGCCGTCGGCGTGGCGGACCACGTGCGGGTTGACCTCGCCACCCGTCGCCCAGCCGAGATCGAGCATGCCCTGTTCGGCGAAGTTGATGCCGTCGCTGCTCGTCGCGCGCCAGATCCGGTAGGTCGAGGCCGAGCTCGTGCCCTTGAGGTAGAACAAGGCAAACGCGCCGGGTGACGTCTCGACGAGAGCCGGATGACGCTCGTTCGGCGCACTACCGATGGCCAGCACCGGCGCGCTCCACGACTGGCCCCCGTCGTTCGAGCGCGTCAGCCAAAGATCGCCGTTGAGAGAGGCATCGAGACGTTCGAAGACGACGATACGGGTACCGTCGCCGCTCGCGCGTACGACCGCGGCCTGGTAGTCCAGACCGCTACCCGACGTCACCGGCTGCACGGCCGCCGCGGCGAAAACCGGGATCACGGCCATGAGGAGGGTGGCGCAGACGTGCGGAAAAATCATGGCGAATCACTCTCGCTGAAGCGCCGTCGCGGCATGCCGCTCAAGCGCAGGCTGAATTCGACGCCACGACCATCGTCGAGATTGGCCGCCGATGCGCGGCCATTGTGCAGCTCGGCGACGAGACGCACGACATGCAGGCCGAGGCCGAGGTGCGGGGTCTCGCCTGCCGAACGGATCGAACGCTCGCGCAGGCTGACCAGCGAGTCGAACAGTCGCTCCTGCATCGCCTGCGGCAGCAGCGGCCCGCTATTCGCCATGGTCAGCAGCACGCCAAGTTCGTCGGAGCGCAGGCCGATCGCGATCCAGCCGTCCTCGGCGCTGAACGAACGCGCATTGTCGAACAGCTTGTCGAGGGCCTGGGCGAGCAGGTCGGGAGCGCCATGGAAGCGCAACGGGGCGAGTGGCAGGTCGACGCGCAGATCGCGCCCGCCCGCCAGCGCGCGGTAGCCCTCGGCGCAACCGGCGACCAGCGCGCGCAGGTCGAAATCCTCGGCGTCGGCCGAGGCGATGGCCCGCTCGACGCGGCTGGACTCGCTCATCGCACGTACGATGCCACCCAGCCTGGCAGCACCGTCACGAGCGCGGTCGAGATAGGCGTGGGCGGCGTCGGGCATCTTCTGATGGTCGAGGTTGTCGAGCGAGGACTTCACGATTGCCAGCGGCGTGTTCAGCTCGTGCGACAGTTTCGCTGCCAGCGTGCGCAGGTATTCGGTGTAGGCGGCGACTTCATCGAACAGACGTCCAAAACTTCGGGCCAGATCGCCGAGCTCGTCGCCTGACCGAATCAGGGGCAATGGTCCTGCAAGCCGGCCATCGTTGCGAATGGCGCGCTCGGTCGCGTTGCGCAGGCGACGGATGCGCCAGCTCAGCACGGCGCCGAACAGCAGCAATACGCCACCGCTGACGAGCAGCGCGAGCAGACTTGCGCCGAGCAGACTCGACAGCGCGCGATTGGCCAGAATCGGCAACGCGGGATTCGCCTGCTCGAGCACCAGGGCACCGCGCTGGGTGTTGCCGTCGAGCAAGGGCACCGCTGCCACCAGCAGCACGCCACCGCTGTCCGTGGCACGCCAGCCGGTGGCCGGGATACCGGAAAGGGCCTGCCACAGATCGTCGCCCTGCAGGCGTGGGTCAACGGCGCCAAACGCATTCACGCTTGCGCGCTTGGCGACCAGTTCGGCCGGTTCCGGCGCCAGCAGCAAGCGGTAGACCAGCCCTGCCAGCATCCCCAACTCCTCCTCGTTGGGCGCGTCGGCATCCAGCGAACCGCCCGCTGCAACCAGCCAGCCATCGGCAGAAACCACGCGCACCCGCACATGCTCCGGGGCCAGTCGTGCCAGCACCGTTGCCACGGTTTCGTTGTAGCCGAGCAAGGCCAGCGGCTCGCCCGTTGTCGAATCGGGCAACGCGGAATCGTGCACCGAGAATCCGATATGGTCGGGAGCGTCGCTGCGCGGCAGGCGCAATTCGATGCGATAGCCCGAACCGTCTTCCTGCCATTCGCCACGCAGGCGCAGTGGAAAACCGCCATCACCCGAGATCGCCGGTGCATCGAAGCTGCCCGGTGCCGCGCTGGCGATCAGATAGCGCCGCGACTGCCCGTCGCGGATCAGATCGATAATGACGTGATCGCTGCGTTGTGCGGCGCTGTCGCGTGCGTCGACGCGTTGCCGGGTGACATCGCGCACCTCGACGAACAGGTAGAGCCATTGCGCATCCTCGGCCAGCATCGCGCGCAGACGATTCGGGTCGCCGGCCGCACCAAACACCTGTGCATACGGACGATAGGCCTGCCAGTCGTCGGCATAGCCGTCGATGCGCAGGGCACTGCTGCTCTGGTGTACATAGAGCGCCGCGTCCTCCGGCGGTGCATGCACATCCAGTGCATCGAGTGCGCGCGCCAGCGTACTCGCCGAGGCAAGCAGGGCCTGCTCCTGGCCCTGGCGCAGTACCGCCTCGGTCTGACGCACGAATTGCCAACCGGCCCAGGGCAGGGTCAGGGTGGATAGCGCAACGAGAAGGAGTTTCAGGCGGAGGGACACTTAGGAGCCGGGAATGGGGAATTGGGAATGGGGAATGGGTAGAGCGGACTTGCGGGAATTCACTGCTTGCTCCTCAGTCAAAATTTTCGTTGTCGTCATTCCGACACTTGCGGAGGCGACCAAGTGTAGCGATTTCGCTTCTCACCGATTCTCCATTCCCGATTCCCCACTCCCGGCTCCAACCTATTCCCTATTCCCTATTCCCGATTCCCCGCTCCCGGCTTCTCCCGATCCACCCACCGATAGCCCGCGCCGTGGACGGTGTCAATCGCGTCAAAATCGGGATCGATGGCGATAAACTTGCGGCGGATGCGCTTGACGTGGGATGTGATGGTGGCTTCGTCGACCACGACCTGGGCATCGCGCATCAGTTGCTCGCGGCTTTTCACGTGACCGGGGAAGCGCACGAGCGTGTGCACCATCCAGAATTCGGTGACGGTCAGCGGTACTTCCTCGCCGTTCCAGGTCACGCGCATGCGCTCGGATTCGATGCGCAGCGGACCCTGCTCGTGGATGCTGTCGGCAGCGGTCGGCTTGCGCAGGGCTTCCATGCGGCGGAACAACGCGCTGATGCGCGCGGCCAGCTGATGGAAGGAGACATCCTTGGCGAGGTAGTCATCGGCGCCAAGGCGCAGGCCTGAAATCACGTCAAAATCCGAATCGCGCGCGGTCAGGAAGATGATCGGCAGCGTAGGCGCTTTCGCGCGAAGGTTGCGGCACAGGTCGAAGCCTCCCTCGGGTTCGTCGCCGAGACCGACGTCGATGATGACCAGTTCGGGCATGCGCTGGGCAAAGGCCGTCTCGGCTTCCGCGCGACCGGCGTGGCCCCGCACTTCGTAACCGGCACGGGTCAGTGCCTCGACGTAGTTGGCCCGGATCAAGGGTTCGTCTTCGACGATGGCAATGCTGCGTGGCATGGGCTTTCTCCTGGCTCGGACTGGCGGCGGCAACCAGCTTACGCAGCGCTTTGGCGCCCGCGCAATGCGCCGGGATCGATTGCCCGCGATTCGCCACAACTCGTCGCCAAGCCGACACGGTCTGCGCCCCGACCTGTCTGCGCGCTCCCCTGGAATGGCATCGAACCCGACGGGAGACAGCGATGAAAACCGGCAACAACGAAACCAATACCGACCTGCAACGCGGAATCGAACCCCTGCGCGCGATTTTCGCGGTGCTGGTGCTGCTGCTCGGTTTCATCGCCGGCGCCCGCGCCGATACCGGATTCGGCACGATCAAGGCAACGGCCAGGGACGGCCAACCTTTCGAACTCGTTGCGCTGGCCAGCGATGTCCACTACCAGATCGGCGGGCTCATCGCCGAAGCCAGCATCCGTCAACGCTTCAGCAATGACAGCAACGACTGGGTCGAGGCCCAATACCTGTTGCCTTTGCCGGAGGGTGCCGCCGTGCACGACATGACGCTTCGCATCGGCGAGCGCTTGATCACCGGCGAGATCCGCGAAAAGGAGCAGGCGCGTATCGAGTATGTCGAGGCCGCGGCCAGCGGCAAGCGTGCCGCGTTAGTCGAATCCGACCGCGCAGGCCTGTTCCGCACAGCCGTGGCCAATGTCGGACCCGGCGAAACGATCGAGGTCGACGTGCGCTGGTGGCAGCAGATCAGCTATCGCGACGATCGCTTCAGTCTGAGCCTGCCTCTGACCTACACACCGCGGTTTCCGTCCCCGGGCGGCGAAGACATCCTGCCCCAGGCGACGGCCGACCTGCCCTCGACAACGCAGGATGACCACCATTCGCTGGTTGCGCCCAGAGTGGATGTCCGCATCGATCTGGATTCGGGCCTGGCCCTGAGCAAGATCGAGAGCTCCACCCATCGCGTCAGGATCACGCAGAAACCGACCGGACATGCGGTGTCGCTGATCGACGGCCCGGTCCCTGCCGACCGCGACTTTGAACTGAGCTGGGTTCCGGTACTCGGACAGGCACCCGCATCGGCGCTGTTGACCGAGACCGTCGACGGCGAAACCTACGCCATGGTCATGTTGCTGCCGGATAGCCAGCTCGCCAATCCGCTGCCGCGCGAACTGATCCTGGTCATCGATACCTCCGGTTCCATGGGCGGCGCATCGATTACCCAGGCGCGCGCCGCACTCGACCTGGCGCTGAGTTCGTTGCGCCCGATCGACCGCTTCAACGTGATCCAGTTCAACTCGACGACCGAGTCGCTGTTCGCCGGCGCAGTGCCTGCCTCGGCTGCGGATGTCGCCCTTGCCCGCGACTGGGTCGCTCGCCTGCAAGCAACCGGCGGCACCGCCATGCGACCGGCGCTTGAAGCCGCACTCCGGGGAACACCTCCGCCCGGCCATGTACGTCAGGTGGTATTCGCCACCGATGGTGCGGTCGACAACGCAGGCGGCCTGTATCAACTCATCGATCGTGATCTTGGCCAATCGCGACTGTTTCCGATCGGTATCGGCAGTGCACCGAACGCCCGGTTCATCGAGCGTGCCGCCACGCTGGGACGCGGCTCTTCGATTGTCATCCGCGGCCCGGCCGACATCAGGGCGCGCATGCACGAACTGTTCGCCAAGCTCGATCGCCCGGCCCTGCGTGATCTGAGCCTGAGCTGGCCCGGTATCGCCGACAGCTATCCGCAGCGTCTTCCCGATCTGTACGCGGGCGAACCCCTGCTCGTCGTCGCCAGAGTGTCCAGCCTGAACGGCTCGCTGGAAGCACGCGCCACCGGCACCCAGGCACCCTGGGCCGCATCACTCGCGCTGGATCGCGCCGCCAGCTTGCCCGGCATTGGCCGACTCTGGGCTCAGCGCAAGATCGAAAGTCTCGAGCAGTCGATTGACCGCGGCGCAGATCCGGCGAGCGTACGCAGCGAAGTGCTGCAACTCGCCATCGACCATCATCTGGTCAGCCGCTATACGAGCCTGATCGCGGTCGAACAGGTACGCGCCCGCGATGACATGCTCGATCTGGCCTCGACGCGCATCGCCAACGGCGCGCCGGCCGGCAGCGTCGCCTACGCCGCGACCGCGACTTCGGCCCCACTGCAATTCCTCGTCGGCCTCGGCCTGCTCGCGCTGGCCGGCCTGTTCGGCGTCGCCGGAATCCACCGCACCCGCTATTCCTTCTGAAGGAGGATTGATGTCATGAGCCGCTTTCCTGATGCCAACACAGCCGCACGGCTGAGTCGCGAAGACAGCGAACCCGCCGCCGAGTGGCTCGGTGGCGAAGCCTGGGTGACTGCGATGCCCGCAATGTTCTACGCGCGCGACAGCAAACCCGCCGTACGCGACGAACCGGCAGCTGCGGACTGGATTCCGGTCTGAGCGGTGCTGAAATTCGAGCACCGAAATCGCTGTCGCCAGGTGGCGTTGATACTGACCCTGGCCGCCTGCGTGCCCCTGGTTCACGCCGGCTACATGCAGGCCAAGGCCGGGCTCGCACAAATCCTGCTGCAGCGAGCCTGGCAGCAGGGGTTGCAAAGCGGCTCCGTCTCCAGACCCTGGCCATGGGCCGACATGGCGCCGATTGCACGGCTGAAAGTCGAACGCCTCGCCATCAACGAGATTGTCCTGAGCGGTGATTCGGGCAGAACACTGGCCTTCGGGCCTGGCTGGGCCGAGTCCAGTTCGCCGCCGGGTGAATCCGGAACCAGCGTGATCAGCGCACACCGCGACACGCACTTTTCCTTCCTGCGCGATCTCGTACGCGGCGACCGCATCGAGTTGCAGAACAGTCGATCAAGTCGGCGCTACGAGATCCTGTCGCTGCGTGTCGTCGATGCGCGCGAGGAAGATCTGCAACTGGCGAACGACAGCGATGCACTGATCCTGGTGACCTGCTACCCGTTCGACGCCATCGAACCAGGGGGACCGCTGCGATTCGTGGTCACAGCGGTCCCTTTGGATTGGGCCAAGAATCAGCCTTCGGCGGAAGGTTCGCCCGCGTCGTCACCGGCGTCCATCGGTGCACCGTGACCGCGGCGGCCGTGATGTCGGCCGTGCCTGCGTTCAGCGCGTTGCTCCATCTTCCATGCGGCATAGGTGGCATAGGCCTCATCGCCCAGCGCGGCACGCAGTTCATCGATGGTCTGGTCCCTGATCGCCTTGTGGGCGGCGCGCTCGGCTTCCCAAAGTGCCTTGTGTTCGGCCTGTCGTTCGGTCTCGATGCGGAGAATGTCGTCCCGTTGTGCCTGGGTCAGGCCGGGCACTGAAGCCAGTGCTTGTGCGCTGGGCGCGTGCTTGTCGCGCGGCTGGGCGAAGCCGGGCGTTGCCACCAGCAAGGCGGCGAGCAAGCCTGAGGCCAGGGTATTGCGGAGAAGTGTATTCATGGGGATTCCTCGTAGGGGTGGGTTGCACTGAAGCCGCCAGAGTCCGGATGCTGCGGACGAGGGGATCTTTCAATCCGCCCACGGATGGCTTCAGTGCTGCAGACTGCGCGGGGAATGCGCAGCGAATAGGCAGGAATAAAGGATTTTTTGCGCAGGGAACGCCGATCCCCGACACACGCGGTATCGTGTGCGGGTATGAACCTGCGCCTATGGCAACGCCTTTTCCTGACCTTTGCCGCGCTCAGCAGCGTGGCATTGACCGGATTCCTGTTCTGGCAGCAGCAGGCCTTCCGCAAGGGCTTTCTCGGCTATATCGAGGATGTCACCCTGGAGCGCCTGCAACCGGCGACCCGACGCCTCGCTGAAGCCCACGAGGAAAACGGCGGCTGGCAGTTTCTTCAAGGCGACAAAGCGCTGTTCGCCGAATTGCTCGAGCCCGACTTGCGGCGCCTTCGGCGCGGCCCCGGTGAGCGCCGCAGACTGCCGCTTCCTGATCGACCGCCGCCCGAAGACTTCGACGAGCCGCCCCCACCCGGGGATCACCGTGATCGGCCGCCGCCACGCGTGCCCCCGCGCGTGCATGCCCTGCGCGCCCGGCAGGCCGAAGCGAATCTGCTGGCGCGACTGCTTCTGGTCGACGCCAGGGGTCGGCCCGTGGTCGGCGATCCCGAAGTCCGCCAGGATGCGATCCGCCTGCCGATCGAGGTCGACGGGCGCGCGGTGGGCACCTTGTATCTCGGCAGGTTGCCGCAATTGCGGGGAGCAACCGATCTGGCCTTTGCCCGCGAACAGCTGCGCAATGCACTGGTTGCCGGTATCGCGATTCTGGCCCTGGCCTTGTTGCTTGCGTTCGCACTGGCGCGCTGGCTGCTCGAGCCGGTACGCGAGCTGGCCGCGGGAACCCGAGCGCTGGCGGCCGGAGACTACGGTCGGCGCGTCGGTGATCGCCGTCGCGACGAACTCGGCGCGCTGGCGCAGGATTTCAACCATCTCGCGGTGACCCTCGAACAGCATCGCGATGCGCGCAGACGCTGGGGTGCGGACATCGCGCATGAATTGCGCACGCCGTTAAGCGTTCTGCGCGGCGAGATCCAGGCGCTACAGGATGGTGTGCGCGAGGTGACGCCAGAGGCCTTGAATTCGCTGCACACCGAGTGCGAGCGCATGGGCAATCTGATCGAGGATCTCTACCAGTTGTCTCTGGCCGATGCCGGAACCCTCGAGTACACGTTCGCGCCGGTCGATCTTGCCGACATCCTGCGCGGCAGCCTGAGCGCCCTCAACACCAGCTTCGAGGATGCCGGGCTCGTCCTCGAGGCCGACATCCGCGAGGTTCCGTTGCTGCGCGGAGACATACGACGACTCGAGCAACTGGTCGACAACCTGCTGGGCAACTGCAGGCGCTACACGGATGCGCCGGGTCGGGTCCGCGTCGAACTGCGCGAGCACGACAATCGGATCCGGCTGCGGATCGAGGACAGCGCGCCGGGCGTGCCCGACGCTGCCTTGCCGCGCGTATTCGATCGCCTGTATCGCGTCGATCCCTCTCGCAACCGCGGCGCTGGCGGGGCCGGTCTGGGTCTCGCCATCTGCAAGGCGATCGTGCATGCGCACGGGGGGCATATCGATGCCGAGCACTCCGGCATGGGCGGCCTGCGCGTCAACGTGCATTTCCCTGTGGCCACCCGCTTGTGAACGACAGGTCGCACATCCTGATCGTCGAGGACGAGCCAAAACTGGCCAGCCTGATCCGCGACTACCTCGTTGCAGGCGGTTACGAGACCAGCGTTCTCGAACGTGGCGACGGTGCAGTGGACTGGGTTCGCAAGCACCAGCCGTCCGCGATCCTGCTCGATATCAACCTGCCGGGTCTGGACGGATTGAGCATTTGCCGCGAAATCCGCGGTTTCTCCGAGGTTCCGATCCTGCTGGTCACCGCCCGGGTCGAGGAGATCGACCGCCTGCTCGGGCTCGAACTGGGCGCCGATGACTACATCTGCAAGCCGTTCAGTCCGCGTGAAGTCGTGGCCCGGGTTCGAGCCGTGCTGCGCAGGACGAATCCGGCCCTGCCGAAGCCGGCCGCTCAGGTGGAGCTCGATGAAGTCCGTTTCGAGGCCCGCGTCCTGGGACAGGCACTGAGCCTGACCCCCGTCGAATTCCGTCTGCTGGGCAAGCTGGTCTCTCAACCCGGCCGCGTTTTTTCCCGGGATCAGCTGATTGGCGCGCTTTATGCAGATCACCGCGTGGTCAGCGATCGCACGGTCGACAGCCATGTGAAGAACCTGCGCCGCAAGCTGTCGGATCTCGGATACGACCCGATTTCTGCCGTTTATGGCGTCGGCTACCGGTTTGAATGGGAGCAGGACCAGACCGGCGGCAAGAGCTGATCCGGGCTGGTAAGACTGTGCCCATTTTTGTCACTGCGGGCCAAAACACTTTAAAACAACTGGCGCATTGCCTAGCATGCTGGTCGGATTCAGAGGGGATTCCAATGTTCGAGCACGCAATTCCGGTCAAGACGGCGATCGGCCGCCTGGAAATTGACGAGCGCAAGCAGAAACTCGGGCCGCGCCATCGCATGGTGCTGATCTCGATCAATGGCGAGCGCTCGGTCGGTTCAATCCGCAAACAGTTCGCTGCCATCAACGAAATCGACACCTTGCTCGAGGAGCTGCTGCAAAGCGGCATGATCGAGGTGGCCAATGATGTCGAAGTCGCCGCGCCGGTTGCAGACGTGATCACCGCGCCACCACCCGATCTGCAGCCGGCAGCGCACGTCGAGGACACCGCGCACGTTGGCGCCGACGTTGCGGCGCCTGCTCCGCGCAAGGCCAGCCACGCCGAAAACCTGCAGGAAGCGCGCGACTACATGAAGAGCGTGCTGAACGCCAAGGTCGGCTTGCGCGCCTTCCTGTTCACCCAGAAGATCGACCGTTGCAAGACCGGCGAGGCGCTGCACGAACTGTTGCCCGAGTTCCGCCGCCTGCTCAGAAAGAGCCTGGATGCCGGCCGCGTCGCGGAATTCAGCGCCAACGTCGACCAGTTGATCGGCCACGACTAGCCTTCCTGGCGTCTGATCCACGTCGCACCTGTTCCGGGTCTGGCCGTGCGACTGCGGGGTGCTTGATGCAACGCCGCCGTTGACGCTTCAAGTCAACCCTGATCCAGCGGCACAACCGTCATGGCATTCAGAAGGTCTGCCGGTCCATCTGCGCCAGCGCGCCGCGATCTGCACGCAGTCAGGTATCGTGACGATTGCGCTACTGGATCCGTGCTGCCCCGATGCTCAACAAACTCTGGCTTGGATTTTTCCTGACCGCCACCGTAGCCGGGCTGGCGCGCTGGTTGACCGGCGGCGACGACACCGTGTTTGCGGCCATGGTCGCCAGCCTGTTCGACATGGCCCGGTTGTCGGTCGAGGTGATGATCCTGCTGTTTGGCACCTTGAGCCTGTGGCTGGGCTTCCTGCATATCGCCGAGCAGGCCGGCCTGATCAAGGTTCTGGCGCGCTGGCTCGGTCCCTTGTTCGCACAACTGATGCCTGAAGTCCCGCGTGGACATCCGGCCATCGGCCTGATCACGCTCAACTTCGCTGCCAACGGACTCGGCCTCGACAACGCGGCCACGCCAATCGGCCTGCGCGCGATGCGCGAATTGCAGACTCTCAATCCGAGCCCGGAATCCGCGACCAATGCGCAGATCCTGTTCCTCGTGATGAATGCTTCGTCGCTGACCCTGCTTCCGGTTTCCATCTTCATGTATCGCGTGCAGCAGGGGGCGCCGGACCCGACCCTTGTTTTCCTGCCGATCCTGCTCGCTACCAGCGTCTCATCGCTGGCCGGCCTGCTCATCGTCGCCTTCGTGCAGCGCCTGAAGCTCTGGGACCCGGTCGTGATCGCCTGGCTGGCCGGCATCGCCGTCCTGCTCGGCGGTTTCATCACCGTGCTGGCCAGCTTGTCCGCGGTTGCGCTGGCGGCACTCTCATCGCTGCTCGGCAACCTCGTCCTGTTCGGCATCATCATCCTGTTTCTCGTGATCGCGGCGCTGCGCCGGGTTCCGGTGTACGAGAGCTTCATCGAAGGTGCGCGGCAAGGCTTCGAAGTCGCCAGGGATCTTCTGCCCTACCTCGTTGCCATGCTTTGCGCGGTAGGCGTACTGCGCGCCTCGGGGGCGCTCGATTTCCTCCTCGACGGAATCCGCTGGCTGGTCGCCAGCTCCGGCTGGGACACCCGCTTCGTCGACGCCCTGCCGACCGCCCTGGTCAAACCGCTGTCCGGCAGTGCCGCGCGGGCGATGCTGATCGAAACCATGGGCACGCATGGTGTCGACAGCTTCCCCGCTCTGCTCGCGGCCACCATGCAAGGCAGCACGGAAACCACGTTCTACGTGCTTGCTGTCTATTTCGGTGCCGTGGGCGTCCGCCGCGCACGGCATGCGGTGGGCTGCGCCCTGTTTGCCGAGCTCGCCGGCGTTCTCGCCTCGATCGCGGTGTGCTACTGGTTCTTCGGCTGACGTGCGCTCGCAACAGGCGCCAAGCGGGCTTCGATTCATCGACACGATGCACGGCGCTGGACGAAGTCGACTCGGGCAGGCACGATTGTCGGTTCGCTTTTGCTGATCGGACGTTGCGCCTCGCATGGAAGAGTCGGTTTTCCGCCAGTTGTTGTCGCGCAGCGCCAATGCGGTGCTCGACCAGCACACCCTGGCCAAGGGCGCCGAATACCTGCGCCGGGGCCGGGTGCGCGAGATCTGGTACGAGAGCCTCGGCCAAGCCGGCACCCTGTTTGGCTCGATCCAGGGTCGCGACACCAGCCCCTATACCGCTGCAATCCTGATCGGCATCAACGGCGGCAAGCCGAAGTTCGATACCCAGTGCACCTGCCCGCTGGAAGGTGAGTGCAAGCACGTCGCCGCCATCGCCCTGAAGATGCTCGGCAATGGCAGCGAACCCCTTGAAGCGCGCCCTGTCGCCACTCCGGGGCGAGGCGACCTCGGTGCCTGGAAACCGTGGTTCGACTCGTTCTCGGATCCCCCCAAGCCGGCCAGGCGCCCGTCCGCCGCCGTGGACCCCGGCCTGGTCTTCGGAATCCTGCTGCGCGTCGGTGATGGCACGCTCCCCGGTATCCAGGCCCAGCCGGTCTGGCTCAAACCGAACAAGCGCGGCGGACTCGGCTCGCCGCAGCCCGTTGGCCAGTTCCAGTTCGGTGCCGATCCCTGGCAGCGTCTGACCGTGCACCAGTTCGAGCATGTCGCACGTCTGCGCATGGCCAGCCCGCACTATGCTTCCAGTGCCTGGTATCCGCTGACCGGCGAGCGCGACGAGGCGCTGCTGGAGATCCTGCTTGCCGAATACCCGTGTTTCGTCGAAAAACCCTCGCGCGGGCAGGTCAAGCTGGGCGAGACGCGCACGCTCGACTGGGGTTGGCAACTCTTCGAGGACGGCAATCAGAAACTCGTGCCCAAGCTCGATGTTGCCGACGCGGCCACGCGCCTGCTGCGCATCGCGCAGATCTGGTACTACGATCCGGGCAAGCTTGCGATTGGACGCGTCGAGGGCGACACCCGGGTGATCGATGCGGCCCTGCGCGCGCCGGCACTGATGCCCGAACATGCCGAGTTCGTGGTCGAACACTGGCACAAGACTCAGCAGCTCGAAGGCCTGCCGAAACCGGCCAGGGCGAGTGCCCCGGAAACCCACAAGGTCGTGCCGACACCGGTGCTGACGCTGCGGGCTTTTCCGGTCATGACGGTCAGTGCCGGCATCGCCAACCGCTATCAGGCGGGCAGCGTGCGCCTGAGTTTCGACTACGACGGACCTCGCCTGCCGTTCTCGCCTGTCAAGCCACGCGAACGTCGTTTGCATGATGGCAAGCTGCTCGAAATCGTGCGCGACCGCTCGGCCGAGATCGCTGCCTGCGAGCAACTGGAAGCACTTGGCCTGATTGATGTCGAGCTGTTGCCGCGCATGGCCAACTTGCCACGCGACGCCTTCACCGATGGTGATTTCGTGCTCGAACCGAGACGTGGCCAGTTGATCGCCGCAGAACACCTGTTCGCACTCGCGCCACGCCTGCGCGATCACGGCTTCCGCCTGGAGACCGACGCCGGTTTCCCATTTGAACTGCTTGATGAACCGGACGACTGGTACGCCGAGATCGAGGAATCGGGCAACGCCTGGTTCGATCTGAGCCTGGGCATCGATATCGGCGGCGAACGCGTCGACCTGCTGCCGATCCTGCGCCGCCTGTTGTCCGACCCCGGATTTCCGCTGGCCCCACGCAAGGGGGAAGACGCCGATGCCTTGTGGCTGGTACCGGTCGATGATCGCCGTCGCGTGCCGCTGCCACTGGGTCGCCTGCGTCAGTTGATGGCGCCCTTGCTCGAGTGGCTGCAGGACATGCCCGAGCGGGATGCGGAACAGGGCAGCCTGCGTTTGCGCCGCTCACAGGGCACGGTGCTCGATGAACTGTCGGCCGGCAACGAGATGCCCTGGCGCGGTGGCGAGCGCCTGCGCAAGGAACTGGCGCGGCTGCGCGAGGCGCGACAGCCGGCCACCGAACCGGAGGGATTCAAGGCCACCCTGCGCGCCTATCAACGCGATGGCCTGGCCTGGCTGGGCTTTCTCGCCGATGCCGGCCTCGGCGGTGTCCTTGCCGACGACATGGGCCTTGGCAAGACAGTCCAGGTGCTCGCTCATCTGCTCTCGGAAAAGCAGCGCGGACATCTCGACCAGCCGGCCCTGATCGTCGCCCCGACCAGTCTCGTCTCCAACTGGCGCGACGAGGCGCGCCGGTTCACGCCGGACCTGTCCGTGCTTGTCCTGCATGGTCCGGCACGGGGCGGCCTGCATGAAGCGATCCCGCATCAGGACCTGGTCATCACGACCTACCCGCTGCTGGCCCGCGATCGCGACGAATTGCTCTCGCACGAATACGCCTTGCTGGTTCTGGATGAATCGCAGGTGGTCAAGAACTCAAAAAGTCAGGCGGCCAGGGTGGTGCGTGAAATTCCCGCTCGGCGTCGCCTCGCCATGACCGGCACGCCGCTGGAAAACCATCTGGGTGAACTCTGGGCGCAGTTCGATGCGGTCGAACCCGGTCTGCTCGGCAGCGAGCGCCATTTCACGCGCTTCTTCCGCACCCCGATCGAGAAGCACGACGACGCCGAACGACGCGATCGACTGAGCCGGCGGATCGCACCCCTGCTGCTGCGTCGACGCAAGGAAGACGTGCTTGCCGACCTGCCCGAAAAGACCTTGATCCCGCGCAATATCGAGCTGGATGGCGCGCAACGCGAACTCTACGAGAGTCTGCGCCTGGCCCAGCACGAACGCGTGCTGGCCGAAGTGCAGAAACGCGGCCTCGCGCAGAGCGGCATCATCGTCCTCGATGCCCTGCTCAAACTGCGCCAGGCCTGCTGCGATCCACGTCTGGTCAAGCTCGAAGGCGCACGACGGATCAAGGAATCGGCCAAGCTCGACCTGTTGCTGGAGCTGACCGACAGTCTGGTCGCCGAAGGCCGGCGCATCCTGGTGTTCAGCCAGTTTGCCGAGATGCTCGACCTGATCGCCAAGGCGCTGACCCTGCGCAAGCAGAAATTCCAGATGCTGACCGGCCAGACTCCCGGCAGCCAGCGCGCCGAGCTGGTGGCACGCTTCCAGGCCGAGGAGGTTCCGATCTTCCTGATCAGTCTCAAGGCCGGCGGTGTCGGCCTCAATCTGACCGCCGCCGATACCGTCATTCACTATGACCCGTGGTGGAATCCGGCCGTCGAGGCGCAGGCCACCGACCGCGCCCATCGCATCGGCCAGGACAAGCCGGTGTTTGTCTACAAGCTGATCTGTACCGGCACGGTCGAGGAAAAGATCCAGGCCCTGCAGGAGCGCAAGGCCAGCCTGGCCGAAGCGGTGCTCGAGGGCGGCAGCACGCAGGCGTTGCGCTTCGATGAAGAAGACCTCGCCGAACTGTTCGCGCCGCTGTAGCGCATTGCGCGCGCCGCCGCAGATGAACATTCGCACCCAATGAGTGTCCCAGTGTTCACGCCATCCGCTCCACAGCCCAGGTCCATGCATGAATTTTCAAAGCGCTTGCGTCCGTTTCGTTGTTGCGGGTATCGCCGCGCTCGCCCCGCTTGCGGGCGCTGAGGCCGTCGCCGTGAAAGCCGAACATGTCACGGTCGAGCTGGTCAGCGAGTCGAGCGGACTGGTGCCCGGCGAGATCGCGTGGCTCGGTCTGCGTCTGCGCCATGATCCACACTGGCACACTTACTGGATCAATCCGGGTGATTCCGGATTGCCGACGCGACTGAAGTGGCAACTGCCGGACGGCTTTGCGGCCGATGCCATCGTCTGGCCGGCACCGACCCGATTCGAGATTGGCGGTCTCTACAACTTTGGCCATGCCGGCGAGGTCGTGCTGCCCGTGGCCATCCATGTCCCGAAAAACGCGAGTCCCGGTCGGTCTGTGCCGTTGGCCGTCGACGCCAGCTGGCTTGTTTGTCGAGAGGAATGCATCACCGGCAAGGCGCGCCTTGATCTCGAATTGCCGGTGGTCGCCCATGAAGCACTGCGAGACTCCGCGCATGCGAATTTGTTCGCGTCAGCCCGCAACGCGACACCCGCTGCGACCGACTGGTCCGGCAGCGCACGGCTGACCGGCAACCAGGTCGAGATCCGGCTCAAGGGCGCCGACCTACCGCAAGTCGCTGGCCTTGACGTGTTCGCCGTCGAGCGTCGAATTCTCGGCAATGCGCCGCCAGACATGCACCGCGATGGCAACGACCTCGTCATCATCGCGCGCAAGAATGACTATTTCGACGAAACACCCGCCATGCTCGACCTCGTGTTGACTTCAGGGATGACGAATGGCCATGCCAGCGCCTGGCAGGTTCGCGTACCGTTTCATGTCGATGCCCAGTCAGACTGACAGCCCAGAATCCATGCAATCTTGATTGTCGCTGCAAGCATCGCCATATAAGCCACGTACGAAGGCCTGCCGCAGTTGAAGCGGGCCTGGGCTGCAGAACGGTTCATGTCCGCGCCGGGCCTGGCCGCAATGCGGCCCGACGACTTGCTCCGACTGAATCCCCTTCTACCCGACGCACAGGAGTCCGCCACATGTTCTTCAGAACCGCACTGTTCAGCGCACTCGCCGGCATGACCCTCGGCGCTTCCGCTTTCGCCAGCGTCGAAGTGGGCCAACCGGCCCCGGATTTCAGCCTCACCGGTGCCGATGGCAAGACCCATTCGCTGGCCGACTATCGCGGCCAGATCGTCGTTCTCGAATGGAACAATCCCGATTGCCCTTTCGTGAAGAAACACTACGGCGGCAACATGCAGAAGCAGCAGGCCCAAGCCGTCGCATCGGGCGTGGTGTGGCTCACGATCAACTCGGGCGCACCCGGCAAGCAGGGCCATCTCACTGCGGAATCCGCCAGGGCCTACATGGCCGACACCAGCGCGAAGCAGTCCGCGTATCTGTTCGATCCGGACGGCAAGACCGGTCATGCCTACGGTGCGCGTACGACACCGCACATGTTCGTTGTCGATGCCGATGGCAAGCTGCGCTACGCTGGCGGTATCGATTCTGTTGCCAGCGCCGACAAGGATGACATTGCCGACGCGACCCAGTTTGTCCCGCTGGCGCTGTCTGAACTTGCCGCAGGCAAGCCTGTATCCACGACCAGGTCCGAGCCCTACGGCTGCTCGGTCAAATACGGAGGTTGACCACGATGCGCGCACTTTTCGTTCTGCTTCTCTGGGCCATCGTGCTCGTGCTGTGCTGGCCGGTCGCCCTGGTGCTGCTGATCCTGTGGCCGATCCTCTGGCTGCTTTCGATTCCGTTCCGCATCGTCGGCGCCCTGATGGAAGGCATCCTCGCCCTGATCAAGGCCATCTTCCTGTTGCCCGCGCGCATTCTGGGCTACCGGCCGCCGTCGACGGCGCAGTAATCCACTCGAGCACACCCGCGCCGAAGGCGCGGGCGTCGCGCATGGCCGCGCTGCGGTACTTGCGAGGTCCGGACCGACGGCCTCGCATCACTTGCCGCCCGGGTGGAACCCTGAATCTTCGCCGGGCCACCGGGTAGTGCCTGGTCCCACGCCCTGTGATACGGTTCGCATTCCCAGCGCGGAGCGTGACTGCATCGGACAGCCGATGCTTGCAACACGCTGACGACTGCGGTTCCCTGCGGCACGCATTGCGCTGGCCCCTGCTCAACACAGAGAGGGCCAGTCATGTTTCGAATTCTCGTTTGCGCCATCCCGCTGATGTCGATCCTGCCGGCAGCGCTGGCCGCCGACGTCAAGCAACCGTGGAGCCAGGTGCCGATCTTTCCGCACGCACCACTGGAAGCAAAACTCGGTACGTTCACCCTGGGCGCGGATCCGGACGTGCTTGCCGTCGTGCTGTGGAACGACCGCGTCAACAATCGGCTCGACGCCATCCGCATTCCGCCGCCGTACGACGGCACGGGCATCACCAGCACGCCGCTGGAGAACACCGCGACACTGTTCGCCCTCGGCGACATCTGCACTCAGGGAACGAACGTGGTCGTGCCCTACATAAAGAACTTCAACATCGAGGTGGCCCGCTTCAACGGCAGTACCTGGTCGACCTCCACCATTCCGGGCACCACCACCAACAGTTTCACCACAGCCGATTGCGCGGTGACGCACGATTCGATCGTCGTATCGGGCCAGGATTTCAACGACCAGGAGGTCGAGATCTTCCGATCGACCACCGGTGGGGCCAGCTACACGTTCTATGGCCGCTACTCGAATGCCGTGGGTCCTTTCAGTGGCGCCCCGCGGGACCAATTGCTGGCGGCGCCGACCTCTCAGCATGCCTTCTCCCTGAGCATGACGCCGACGGGCCAGGTTCGTGTCGCCGAGTTCAACCTGGATGCCAGTCCCGCGGTGTTCACGCAGAGAAACATCATCAACCTGCCGGCGCCGCCTGGCACCTTCAGCGTGGTGCGTGAGTCGGCCGCCGGCTTCACCCTCGCAGGCAGGGCCATATTTACCTACAACGCTGACGATGCGGCACGGGTCGTCGAATTCCCGTTCTCCAACGCGTCGGCCATCACGACGCGCAATCTGGGAGCCATCAACAACAGTGGATCCCAGTTTCCGTTCCAGGGCGGCGGGGTGGTCTATTCCGAGGGCGAGTCCAGCCACGCGAACATTCTGTGGGGAGACTGGTTCATCCTCTCGGACAGCGGCGGGTTCACCACCGATTCGAGCTATCCGAAAGTCGGCATCGGCGGTCCCGTCGACGGTTGCGCAATCGAACGCCATTCCCTGCGAAATCAGACGGCGGTGGTAGTTCCCACGGCCGGCGCAGATTCGACCACCCTGCTGTTCCGCAAGGACGATGCCGCGGGAATCTTCCGGGATGGCTTCGAATCCGGCGACACCTCATCGTGGAGCTGCCAATAGATCCAGCCGCATCCCGCTCGGGCCATCGGTCGCCGTGACCCCTACCGCAAGGCAGACGCGGGTTGCTGCTCCATTACCTGGCTGCGGAAACGCTCATCGGACACAAACTTCTTCACTCATGGAAGGTACTGACTCCTGGAGTTCTCGCCGGCCAAGGCCTGCGCTACTGCGTCCTCCCCGATCAGCAGGATCCGCGCGCTGATCAGATCGACAAACGCGATGAACTGCTGAACCGGGACACTCGTTTCGAGGTCGTTGGCATAGTCTGACGGATCTCCGATGCTCTCAACCTTTCGAAGCAGAACATAGACACGCGTTGCGTCAAGGGATTGAACGATTGTGGGGATCTTCTTCTTCGCCCCCTTGCGGGAAAGGTAGGCGATAGAGATTTCGTCGATCTGCTCGGCGACAGTCATTTGGTTCCCGTTGCATGGTGTTGACAGCGCCCAATGCCTCAGTTCAGCCGCGCCGCGAAGCGGCGTCGGCCTGGACGAATCGCCAGCCGTCACAGCGGTGGAGGCATGCATGACGGGCGCCTGGTAGCGGTAGCCAGGATGTTGTGCTGTAGAGGTTGTCGACCAGAAAGGACCGCAGCTTGCATGCAGCTGACGACTGCTAGGCCGTTTGCATTGCGGAGAACATCATGTATCAACCGGACAGGGTATCCGTCATCGTGTCGTCGAATAGAGTGGATACCTGCATGGACATAGGAGTTCAACGCTTTCCATGAGTTCTCCTTGAAGCGGGATAGTGCATCGTAAGCCTGTGGCGGCGCCTTCGTGGCCAGAGCCTGCATCATTTCTGAGGTTTGAGGCAGGTTCTTTGCCGCCTGCTCAGACTCTAGAGAAAGAGTAGCAATCAACTTTGAAAGTTGATTTTCCGACGCAGCGTATAGCAGCCAAATTGAACGAGCGAGCGCTTCAAACTGGGCGCGATGAACAACGGCGGCTGATGACAGCAAACCATGACGAAGAAGCTTTTTTGTCGATGTCCAATGTTCCAGGGAGAGTGAGCATGCAGCATCACTGGATTGAATGCGCGGTGAGTCGTCAAAGAGCGGCAGGTCAATCAGCGCCAACAATTCTTCAGCCAGATCGTCGGACTCGTCGAATATTGTGGGCACAGGCACAGTGGCGAATGTTGCGGCCTAACGCTGCGCGTAAGCCGCGAGCAAAAGCGCCTCGCTCTTGCGAGTCGGGCGCCGGCAGGGCGCGGACTTGACGCGCTTGTTGGGCGTCATTGAGTTCTACCGCCAAAGCGCTCCGCAAACCCCTGACGCGCTTCTCCGATAAAGACGAGAAGCTCATTCTCAGGAACTCTCTTGACAACGATGTGCTGGCGAGTGGCTTCGGCCGCAACGGCATCCGCCTTTTGCTCCCGCGGGATGAGCAGCGTTTGAGGCAACTGTTGCCGGTGGCTTTGCCCGGCTTTCAGGAGCCGCCGGGCCTCGATGGTGGACAGTTCCACTGCCCTTACTGCAACCAGCTCCGAGCCCAGAATGAAGCCACTCGCGGCATCCATCAACGCAAGGCAATTGAGATCTCCATCCTGTTCGGTCTGAATCGGTGCATCATTCAGCCTGAACACGATCCAAGCCTCGTCTACGTCAAACTGAGTCGGTTCAAGCATGCCTTCCTCTCTTCTGACGCCCCACTACAATTCGATTGCAAGGTGAAATCCAATCTTGCTGCCTGGCCTGGGATGGCGGCGGTGGTGATCATGAAAACTCCCCCTTGAAACAGCGGCATTGTCCCATCTCGCTTCCTGATCCTGCCACCTGGTCAGTCCAATTTGCATGATTGGGTTATGCGGTGAAATGTACGCCGTGTATCGGGCATCTCGGCGTACTCCGTGGCGGTCCGCGCCAGGAAGGTGCGGGCAGGCCCGGTCTCCTCGGCTACCTGGCCATGGTGTCCATTGCATGGCCCTTGGATTCAAGCTCTCCACCCTTCGTGCTTGCGGGTCGTCGAGGTGGAATCGGGACTGGAGCGGTTCGGACGTTCGTCCGAGAATCGTCATGGATGGTGGACGGTCAGGCGGCCGGTCGACAGGCTCCCCGTGGGGCGACTACACTCGGGCCACCACCGCTTGCGTGCCTTGTGCGGTTCCGCGCCGACGGTCCTGACTGTCCTGAGGGCAATCAGGCGATGGCGGTTCGGAGGAGCTCGCCGCGACCATTCCGTTCGCGCAAGTCGCTGCATGCACGAGAGCCGCACCTGCTCGCGCCAGACCCAGCAGAGGAGATCGCCATGTCCGGCCATTATGAAATCTCATCGAACGACAAAGGCCAGTTCTCGTTCGTGCTGAAGGCTTCCAATGGACAAGTCATCCTGCGCAGCCAGATGTACGAATCGAAGGGGGCCGCCCAGACCGGGATCGCCTCGGTGCAAACGAATTCGCCATTGGATGAGCGCTATGAGTTGAGCGTCGCCAGCGACGGTCGGCCATACTTCAACCTGCATGCCGGCAACCGTCAGGTGGTCGGTACCAGCCAGATGTATTCATCGGATGATGCGCGTGCGACCGGAATTGCATCGGTGAAGACCAACGGGCCCAGCACGGACGTGCGCGACGCCTGATCGGAAAGCGACGGGATCGGCCTGCTGCGCAACAAGCGCGCCGATCCCGTGCCTGTCGAACCGATCAGATCCTCGAAGACTCAAGCTCCACATCGGCGAACTGCCAGGATTGCTCGAACAGCTTTACGGCCGCATCGGCTTCCTCGTTTCGCTGCTGCGCGCGCAAGCTCCGTGAGAGTCCGTACAGGCTCCATCCGTTGAGTGGATTGCGCTCGAGTTCGGCCCGATACACCGCTTCGGCTCTAACGGGCTTGCCCGCATCGAGCAGGACGGCGCCGAGGGCGTGACGTGTCGGGGAGTGCCAGCCCGGCGGCTCGTCGTAGGGTATCTGATCCTCGATGATGACCGCTTCTTCCAGCGCCGCGATGGCGCCTTCGGTGTCCTTGTTGAGCAAGGCGACTTCCGCTTTCAGGCTGCGCTCGGCAATGTCGGCCGCATGGCTGATCGGATAGCGTTCCCAGACCAGGACAGCGCGAAGTTCCGGCGCTGCGACCAGCGGTTGCATGGCGGCCAGGTGCTGCTCGGCATCCTCCTTGCGTCCTTGCCGGGCCGCTGCAATGCCCTGCGCGTAGTGCCAGATCACGCCCACGTAGGGAAGATCCGGCGCAGGATTGGGCAAGGCGGCAATTTCCTCCCAGCGCCCGAAGCGGACGCGATCGAACCAGGGCGTCAGCCAATAGTGCTGCATGGCTTCAAAACCTGGCGTTCGCAGGATCTCGGCATCAGCCGTGCGTTCGGCCGTATGCTCGGCGGCCTCGCGCGCCAGCGCACTGTTGCCTTCCATGCTCGCCGCGAACCAGAGGAAGTGATGATTGTGCGGCACATAGCCGAGCGGATACAGGCCATTGGCATTGCCCCTGCACACGGCCAGATAGGCATCATCCGCGCGGATCGCCACCTGGTTGGCCAATACGGCGTCGTTCCAGCGCCCGACCCGCGCATAGATGTGGGCAGGCATGTGTACGAGGTGGCCGGAACCGGGGATCAGATCGCGCAGATGATCGGCAGCGGCCACACCGCGTTCGGGGTTGGCTGAGGCTTCAACCGCGTGCACGTACAGGTGCAGTGCACCGGCGTGGTCGGGGTTTCGCTCCATGATGGATTCAAGCAGGGAAACGATGTCGGCGGTATTTCCCTTCGGTTGGCGCTGCTCGTCGTAGTAGTCCCAGGGCTGCAGATTCATCAACGCTTCTGCATGGAGCGCGGTGGCATCGAGATCGTCGGGGCGCTCCTGGACCAACTTGCCGGTGGCCTCGGCGTATGCGCGATCCAGCGGTCCGCGGTCCTGCGGCGGCTTTTCGGCATAACGGGCGGACAATGCCTCGATGAAGGCCTGCTCGCGCGGAGTCGCGTTGACGGCCAGCGCGCGCGCCTTCTGCAGGCGATCCCAGGCCTTGGCATTGTTCGTCGGTTCCATGCCGGCATTGACATGCGGGCCGAGCACCAGCGATGCACCCCACCAGCACATCGCACAACCGGGGTCGATTTCGGCACCGCGAAGAAACGATCGCTCGGCCGCATCGTGGTTGAAACCCCAGGCCAGCATCAGGCCCTGGTCAAACCAGCGTTGTACCTCGGGAACCGAAGTCGTTATCGGGAAATGATAGTCGCCTAGACCTTCGATGAAGTTGGCGCCGAGATTGTCGTCAATCGGCACTTCAGTCGCTGGCGTCTGCGCAACCTTGTCATCGGATCTTTCGGCGTTGTCACAGGCCACCAGAGCGGCCGTCCAGACAATCAGCAGGACCAGCATCGCATGGCGATTCATGACGCTTTTCCTCCGCAGTTGCAGGGGTTTCACGTTGTACGCCACCGCCTCGCGCTTCGCAAATCAATCCGCCAGATCGCGCCCCGACACCGGGGCGGGCTCGCTCTTGCCGCGCGGGAAGCCCGGCCGGAAACCGCTGCAGGAGTTCACCGTGGTCGCGAGTGCCGACAGACTCGTCGGCAACCCGCATGGCATGAGAGGATGGCGCGAATCCGGCGTCGCCTGCGGACGCAGCCGCGCTGGTACGCAATCCTGATCCGAACTGAAAGGCTGGCAGCACGCCATGAACGAAAACGATTCCCGGCAAGCCATCATCGACGGCGAACACCTCAGATTGCTCTCGATCGGCTACATCATTTCCGGCATTTTCAGCGCGCTGTTCTCGCTGATGGGCCTGATGTATGCGGTGATTGGCCTGGTCATGAGCCGCTTTTTCTCCGGCCTGGCGAAGGACAGCAACCATCCGGTCGAGGTGCCGCCAGAGTTCATGGGCACTTTCATCGCCCTGTTCGGCGGCGCATTCTTCCTGGTACTGGTTTCTCTGGCGCTGGCGAAGTTCTGGGCAGCCTCGCGCATCCGGCGACGCAAGTCGCGCGTCGCGATTCAGGTTGTCGCCGCCATCACCTGCTTCGGCGTTCCCTATGGCACGATCCTCGGTGTCTGCACTTTCATGGTGATGAGCCGGAAAAGCGTCGTGGACGTGTTTGATGCAGTCGCGACTGCAGATGATCGGCAGATTGCGCCAGGTTGAGCCGCCGGCAGACGGCACTACTCTCGAACTGCGTCAGTCGACAGCCCTCCGGCCGGCTCAGCGTGAACGGCTGACGGGGGAAGCCGCCAGGTCGTCGACCCGCGGAATCAGGTGGGGCCTGGTCTGGCGTCCGTCCAGGTAGCGAAATTTCCTGCCATCAAACACACCATCCTGTTCGAGCATGATGCGGATATCCTTGTTCCATTCGGGAATGTCCGAAGCAGCGTTGAGTTCGATCGAATAGACCGTATCGGCGTGCATCGGGAAGTCGCCGCTGCCCGGCACGCCTTCCTGTTTGTCCCACATGCCGATGGTGGGTCCGGCGGCATGTCCGTGACTGCCCAGTGGATGCGTGTAGATGCTGGCCTTGATGCCTTCCTTCTTCGCCTGTGCGAGCGAGGCGGCGAGTATCTGGTTGCCTGTGCTGCCGAGGGCGAAATGGCCGACAAGGATGTCCTGCAAGCGATTGGCCCTTTCGAATGCGCTGGCGATGCTGGCGGGAACCTCGGTTTCACCCGGGCGCAAGACGTAGGCGTGTTCCTGTACGTCGGTATTCAGGCGCAGATAGGTGATTCCGAAATCGACGTGCAGCAGGTCGCCTCCGCGGATGATCGCTTCGGCCGGATGATCGATGAAGCTCTTCAGATGATCGAAGCTTGTACCGTCGTTGCGCTGGATCGAGACGGTCGGGTGGAACCAGGTATCGAGACCGAGATCGCTGACGCGCTGGCGCAGCCACCAGACCACGTCGTCGCTGCTCGTGATGCCGGGCGTGATGACCTGCCCGGAAAACGCTTCGGCGATGATCGAATGGGTGATACGCACGAGTTGCGGGTAGATCTGCAACTCGCGTTCGGTGCGCGTTTCCAGCCAGGCAACGGCGAGATCCTGCGCAGACACCAGTCGATCGCGATAGCGCTCGGGCAAGGCTTTCACGAGAGCGGTGTAGTCGGTGCGCACGAGGCCATCCGCGTGGGCGAAGTCCTCGGATTCGTTGATCGCAATATTCTTCGGATCGCGTGTCTCGACGATATGGGCCAGCGCTTTCCATTGATCCGGAAACCTGTCCATGTCCCAGGCCGCGGTGATGCTGTCTCCGACGCTGTAGCGTGCGACAGCGAGCTTTTCGTAGTTGCCCTTGCCGGGATTGTTGTAGAACACGAGGATGGTTCGCCGGCGCGCATTGAGCCAGGTTGCCGGCAACATCGTGCGCAGCACGGGATCTTCGTTGTACTCGCGCGAGACGACGATCCACATCTCGATACCCGTGCGCTGCATCAGCGCTGGCAACAGCGTATCCAGGCGCTCGGCAAGGATCTCGTCGACAACCCTTGCCTGTTCGCGCTTGTCGAGTATCTGAGCGAAAGCGTGAGGTGTACCTGCGACAAGCAGGGCGAGAAAAAACAGCAGTGTCTTCATGGGGCAGACCGGCCAGTGCGTGGAACTGCAGCGTGTCATCGTGCGCCGTGCACAGCAAGGCTTGTGGACGGCCACGACAATTCATCCGCTTCCGTACAATCAAGGATGCCGGGCGGGCCGGATGGGGCAACACGCGCGCTTCAGACTCCCGCATCGCCCGCACCTTGACCCGACCCTCTCCCGACCGGAGAGGGTGGGAATCGAGAAATTACAGGCCCAGCACTTTTTCGACGCTGCCCTGGGTCATCGGGTGATAGCCGGGTTTGGCCCTGGCATAGACCTCGATCGCGAAGGCCTTGCCATCCGGGGTCCTGGCCAGCTCCTCGTAGATCGGCACGACCAGCTTGCGGCGCCCGATGCGTTCGATGAAGGCCGCAATCTGCGGACGTGCGTCGGTGTAGCCAGCACGCACGGTCGCCACGTACCAGCGGAACGCGATCTCGCCGTTGCCGCTGTTGCTGAGGTTCCAGGCATCGTCGAGCGCCTTGATCTGCGCGATTTCGGGCGTCTCCGGCAGCGCGTTGATGAAACGCAGCCACTCGAGGGTTACCCAGTCCTTTGCCTGGATGTCCTTCGCCGCGAGATTGCCCGCAATAAAGTCGGCCGCGGCCTTGTCGACCGCATCGAAGCGTGCCGAATGCGCCACGGGTGCATTCGACGGTATGCCCGGCAGGTGCAGCCACGCATCAATCTCGGCCGAACTGACCTTGCCGAGGTGCTTCTTCTCGAGATTCTCGCTGTAGAACTCGAGGAACTCGGTGCTGGTAATGCTCTGGAAGGCGAAGTGGTCGAAATAGGCACGCAGGAACGGATCGAACACATCACGCCCGTAGCGCGATTCGAGAAAACGCAGGAACCAGCGCCCCTTGTCATAAGGTACTCCGGACAGTCCCTCGTCGGGATCGATGCCGTCCAGATCGGTCACCAGCAGCTGCTGCTCGGGCGTCATGCCCTGCATTTCGACCAGCAACTCCTGATCATCGACAACCAGTTGCATGGTCGCGACTTCCTTGCCATACAGCTCCTCGACGATGCGGTTTTCCACGTAGGTCGTGAAACCCTCGTTCATCCACATGTGTTCAGCGCTGGCATTGGTGACGAGATTGCCCGACCAGGAATGCGCCAGCTCGTGTGCGATCAGTCCAACCAGACTCTTGTCGCCGGCGAGAATGGTCGGCGTGGCGAAGGTCAGGCGCGGATTCTCCATGCCGCCGAATGGAAAGCTGGCCGGCAGGATCAGGATGTCGTAACGCTCCCATCGATACGGTCCATACAGCTTTTCGGTCGCCTCGATCATCTTCTCGGTGTCTTCGAGTTCCTTCGCTGCCGCGGCAATCACGCTCGGCTCCGCAAACACGGCGGTACGCGGGCCGGTCACGCGCACATCGAGTTCGCCGACGGCAATCGCGAGAAGGTAGGAGGGAATCGGCTGCTTCATGACGAACCGGTAGTCGCCATCGAGCCGGTGCTTGACGTCGTTGTCGGCGCTCATGACCACGCGCAGCGGCTTTGGCGCCTTGACATGCGCGGTGTAGGTGAAGCGCACCGAGGGCGTGTCCTGCAGCGGGATCCAGCTGCGCGCATGGATCGCCTGCGACTGCGAGAACATGAACGGCTGCTTCTTGCTCGCCGTCTGCTGCGGACTCATCCATTGCAAGCCCGAGGCTTCTGGCGAGGTCCGGTAGCGGATACGCACGTTCGGGACCTGGTCCTTCAGCGCGATGCGCAGAGCCGAACCGAAGATCGGATCGCGCGGATCGAGGCTGAAGTCCGCATCCTGCTCCCTGCCCTGGGCATCAACGGCCTTGACCGACTCGATGTCGAGGTCGCGCGTATCCAGGACCAGGCTGCGCGCATCGGCATCGTGCCAGGCGAGCGAGAGATCGGCCGTCGCGAGCAGCTTCTTCGTGGGGAAGTCCACTTCGATATCGAGGTCGAGCGCGGTCATGCTCACCCTGGAGGGTTCCGCATAGCTATGCGGGTCGACCTCGGCATGAGCCACGACGACGTTCAGGAACAGGAAAAGGATGCAAGGCCAGAACAGTGTTTTCATGATTCCTCCGTTACAGACCGCCCAGTATGCCATTGCCAGGCCGACCCTTCGCACGCGCATGGCCGGGAAACGCGCCGTCAGCTGAACGCGCGGGCGGACTTGCGCAGCCAAAGTGCGTATATTCCCCTGCAGGGGGTTTTGCCATGCTTGATCAATGGGCCAGTCTGCAGAGTCTGCTCGAGTGCGACTCGACAGAAAGCTTGCGCGCGGAAGCCAGTCGCCAGATTCGCCGGCTCGGCTTCGAGAACTGGAACTATTCCAGCGCGAATGCCGCGCATCAGATTCCCGAGCGCCTGAACGCCTACCCGCCCGCCTGGACCGCCCACTACCGGCGGCAGGGCTACCTCGAGATCGATCCGGTCGTCGACCATTGTCGACACCGCTCGACGCCGTGTCTGTGGGCGTCGGATCCGCAGGCACGCCGCGCCGGCTATCTGACCGACTACTTTCGCGAAGCGGCGGATTACGGATTGCGCGCCGGCATCGGCCTGCCCTTGCATGGTCCGGGCGGACACACCGGCATGATTTCCGTGGCCACTGACAACAACGCACGAGCGGGCGAGAACCTGCACCATCTGGGCGACCTGCAGCTTCTTGCTTCGTTCATGTACGAGGCCGGCCATCGGATTCTGTGCGAATCGGCGCAGCAAGAAGTGCATCTGACCTCGCGCGAGCAGGATTGCCTGCGCTGGGCGGCCGAAGGCAAGACCAGCTGGGAAATCGGCCAGTTGCTGGGCATTGGAGAGCGGACCGTCGTTTTCCATCTGCAGAATGCCGCACGCAAGCTGGGCGTCCTCGGCCGCCGCCAGGCCATCGCCAAGGCGCTTGCGCTGCAATTGATCACCCTCTAGGCGGCGCGAACCACAGTTGTTTCCTCTCGTCAAGCTGTAAGAACTTACAGCTATCGCGAGCCCGGCCAGGCAGGCATGCTTGGGCCCGTGCTCGGCCACGCCGGCACGCCAGTCCCCCTAGTCGGACGAGGGGAGAACGGTTCGCAGGATGCGGTCCGCTCCTCGTCCGACTTCTTTCTTTCCCCTTCGCAATCCCGCGCTCGCGCCCCCTGGCGGCGGCATATCGCGCTTTGGATCGGGATGCAGCTAGATCCTGTAACCGCGATGGATAGCGACAATACCGGCCGAGAGATTGCGCACGTCGACGCGTGACAGGCCTGCCGCTTCCATCATCGCCTTGAGCGTTGCCTGGTCGGGATGCTTGCGGATCGACTCGGACAGATACCGGTAGCTGGAATCGTCACCGGCAATGAGTTTGCCGAGTCGTGGCATGACGGAAAACGAATGGAAATCGTACAGCGGCTTCAGCAGCGGCTCACGCAAGGTCGAGAATTCGAGCACGAGTGCGCGACCGCCGATCTTGAGTACGCGGTGGATCTCGGCCAGCGCGCTTTCCTTGCGCGTCACATTGCGCAGGCCAAAGGCCATGGTCACGCAATCGAAACTCCGGTCCGGAAACGGCAGTGCTTCGGCATCCACCTGGGCGTAGTCGAGACCGCGCAACAAGCCACGATCGATCAGGCGATCACGGCCGACCCGCAGCATGTCGCCATTGATGTCGGCGATGACTATGCGTCCGTCCGCCCCCACCCTGGGCAGCAACAAGGCCGCTATATCGCCCGTCCCGCCGGCCAGGTCGAGCACGACATCGCCCGCACGCACGCCACTGGTCGCGACGAAGTGGCGCTTCCAGAGGCGGTGGATACCGAACGACATGAGGTCGTTCATGATGTCGTACTTGCGCGCCACCGATGTGAACACTTCGCCGACCAGACGCGCCTTGTCGTCCTCGGCAACTTCGCGAAAACCGAAGTGGGTTGTGCCTTGCTTGCTCATGCGCACATGGTAGCTCGGGACGGGAATAGGGAACAGGGAATGCTCGGAAGCCGTGAGTGGCAGGCGGCAAGTCAAGAGCGGATACGGCGCGGGCGGTCAAACATTGCACGGATCCGGCTCTTCCCATTCCCCACTCCTGCTCCTCAATCCTTGACCCGCTTGCGCAAGGTCATGCGCGCGCTGGGGACCGGGCTGCGCACGACGCCGAGCTCGTTGGCCACATCAACGTAACCGAGCAGGGCGGCGATTTCGCCAGCGCTGCGTCCCATCGCATCGCGCTGGTCGATCGGCGCATCGTGCGACTTGAGCAGGCGTGCGACTCCGAGCAGACCGTGCATCGCGCATGCATGCAGGGGGCTGACTCCGCGCTGGTCGTGGCCGTCCACACTGGCGCCCTTCCCGATCAGCAAGGTGGCCAGATGACCCAGATGCTTTGCATCACACTCGGTGCCGGGATCCGCGCGCGCGCCGAGCAGGAGCAGCAGCGCATCCTGTCCGCCCTGATTGCGCGCACCGATGCTGGCTCCATGCCGAAGCAGCAATTCCAGCAATTCCGCTGAAACCGCCGTATCGCGGCTGTCAAAGGCAAACTGGGCGGCGGCTTGGAGGGCGGTATTACCGCGATCATCGGCTGCGTTTGGATCGGCGCCACGTTCGATCAGGGGTTCGGCCAGACGGGGCAAGCCCAGCGCCGCTGCAATCATCAACGGGGTACCGCCGCCCGGCAGGCGCTGGTCAGCATCGATGCCATGCTGCAACAAGGTGCGCACGACGGCTTCGCGCCGCGCCGCGACGGCTGCGGAAAGGCAGGTCGCGCCCGAATAAGAGGATTGCTTCGGATCGGCGCCCACATCGAGCAGTCGCACGACCAGGGCCGCATAGCCCGAGCCGGCCGCACGAATCAGGGCCGTTGCACCCTGGGCGTCCACACTGCCCACCGGGAAACCCAGAGCGAGCAGCTTGTCGACGGCATCGATGTCGCCTGCTGCGGCTGCCAATGGCAAATCGGCACCGCGCAAGGCGCGGCCTGGCAGGCGCCAGCGCGGCCAGTTCAGCCAGTAGACGAGATCCCGGTCGGCGCGGGACAGGGCCAGACCGAGGGCGGTTTCGCCACTGGCCGAGGCCCGTTCCGGGTCCGCGCCGCTGCGGATCAACACGCGTGCCACACGAATCGCGCTTTCACTGGGTGCCTTCAGCGCGTAGTGCAAGGGCATCCTGCCGCGCGAGTCGCAGGCATTCACGTCGCTGCCACGCTCAAGCAGGCGGCTGACCAGATCGTCATCACCCAGAGCACAAGCCAGATGCAGGGGCATGGCGTCGCCTGAAGCACGACCGAAACAGTCGGCGCCCCGGTCGATCAGGCGTAGTGCCAGGCGGCACATCGCATCGCCATCCGGCCCGGGCGGCGCAACCGAAAGCACGCGGGCCAGCAACGAGGCACCACCGATCGGGAAACCGCGCTGCTCCAGTTGGGTCAGGGCATCGCAGGTACCGGGCAGGCCCTCAAGCAGAGCGTCGGTCAGCAGCTTGCCGGTTTCGAGCCTGACATCGGCAGGCAATCCGATATTGCATATCCAGTCGCGAGCCTGCGCATGCGCAGGCTCGATGAGGCCGAGATACAGGCGAGCCAGCTCGGCAGCAGGCCGCGAGCGCGTGAAGTCGCGCAGTTCATCGGCGACACTCCAGTGCCCGAAACGCAGCGCGTCGAGGAGATGCGAAGAATTGTCATCGTCCAGGATCGGCTCGGCAGCCATGCTGCTCGGCAGCGGGAATGACGGATCCAGCAACGACACGATCGGCCAGCGTCCGCTCGCTGCAGCGTGATCAACCGCGCGCCGACCGTCTGCCGCGACGATGCCCCGATCTGCACCGATGGCGAGAAGTGCGCGAACGGTTTCCTCATTCCCCGCACGAGTGCCGCAGGCAATCATCAGTGCGGTTCTACCGAGCGCATCGACGCGATCCGGATCGGCCTTGCGCTCGCCCAGCGCGTGAATGATGTCGACCGCGCCGGAACGTGCGGCCTCCATCAGCGCATTGGCACCGTTGCGATCGAGCAGTTCGACTTGTGCCCCGGCGCCGAGCAGGGCATTCGCAATGCGTACATGGCCGGTCATCGCGGCCACCATCAGGGGCGTCCGATCAAGCAGGCCACGCGCATCCACCCTGGCCTTTCGCTTGAGCAACATCCTGACCCCTTCGGGATCGTCGTCGGCAATGCTTGCGGCCAGCAGCAAGGCGGGTTGCGCATGTTCGACATCGACTGCCGCGCCACGATCAAGCAGGAATGCCGCCAGTGCCCAGTTGCCATTCGCGCAGGCCATGCCGAGTGCGGTCTTGCCTTCGCCGTTGACCGCGTCGATCGGAACGCCGGCATCGAGCAGGAGGGCTGCCACAATCGGCTCCCCGCACAACGCGGCGTGATGCAACGCGGTATTTGAATTCTCGTCGAGGACGGCCGGATCCGCTCCGTTGGCGAGCAGGGTCATGATTGCATCGGGCCGGCCCTGATAGCTGTCGCGCGTGGCCGCGATCAGGGGCGCCATGCCGCCGTGGCCGCGATTGACGTCAACGCCTCTGGAAATGAGCGCTCGCAACAAGCGCAGATCGGGCAGGATGACGGCGTGGATCAGCACGCTGCGCTGGTCACGCTCATGGATCAGCGGCACGGTATCGGGATTCGCACCGCGCTCCAGCGCGGCCAGGGCAAGATCGACCTGTCCGGAACGTGCCGCAGCGAGCAGGGCGGCGCTGGCATCGAATACGCCGATGTCGGGCGGCAAGGCCTCTTCCGCCGGTGCGTCTTCGAAGGGCTGCTCTGCCTGACCCTGGCGCGACAGACGCTGCAGGCGCGCATCGGTGAGCATGGCGTTGACGCAACGGGTGGCAACGGTCAGATAAGCCAGTGGCACCAGCACCAGGGCATAGAGAACAACGGCGGAGATGCGCAGCTCGATCGCCAACCCTGAACCCAGCGTGGCAATCGCAAGCGCGCCTACGCTGACCAGAAGCAAGGCGAGCGCGGACAACAGGCCATGGCTGAAGAACAATTCATGCTCTCCGGTCAGGTGACGCGCAAATGCCATGGATCGGCGCAAGGCGGCCAGTAGCCACGATTCGCGACCCTCCGCAGGATAGGCGTCATCCCAGACAAATGGCAGCACAAACGCCGGCCAGAATCGCCACAGGATCAGGAGCCCGGTCAGCAACGCCACCGACAGCCCCAGTGCTCCGAGCAGGCTGGGTTCCTGAACCAGCCACCAGGTCGGCACTGCCAGCAGTACCGCGACGACGACGGTGTAGAGGCTGGTCAGCAGGAATCCGGCCAGGCCACGGCGCGCAACACTGCGACCGAAGCCGAGATCCATGTCGAAACCGATTCCGGCGCAGATGGCGGTCAGCATCAAGGCGTCGCCGGCCAGCAACAGGATCAGGACTAGCGGATCATCGAACGGTACGGCCGCCGCAAAAACAAGGACGGCGGGAAGAAAACGGGCCAGTCCTGCAAACAGGGAGCGGGGGCGGGCGACGGTGTTCGGCATGTCGGGGTGAAAGGTCAGCCAGGCCGCGGTATGAGCCGCAATGCGACGAGTATATCGGTGCCCGGCGCCGTTGCGCTGATGCGCATCAAACCAATTCCCCGTCGCACGCATTGCCCATCAGGCGCGTTCCTCGCGCTCGGCAACCGGTGGCCACTGCAAGTGATAGCCCTGGGAGTCCAGGTTGACCATGACATTGTCGACGTTTTCGCGGGCCAGTTTGCGATGCGGTGACAATTCGATCTCGATGACAAAAGCCAGTGGGCCCAGTTGCTCGGCGACGGGTTCGGGCAAGACATCGAACGCATCGGCATGACGCAGATACACGTAGGTCTCGGCCTTGCGCAGACTCTTGTAGACGAAGCACTGCATCGGCAACCACTCCTCAATCGCGAACCGGGCCGCGCAGGATAGCGCAGCCCGTCTGTCGTTCAGAACCCCGCGGCCTGCTCGCGCTCAACGCCCGGAAGGCGCACCGAAGCGGGTCGGAGCCGGTGGAGCGACCGGCTTGCTGCGCGGCGTTTCACCGAGCTCTTCGAGCAGTACGCCCACGGCAACTTCGATACTGGGATCCTTGCCGCTGGCCAACTGCTCCGGACGATCGATGACTTCGATATCCGGACTGACGCCCTCGTTCTCCACGGCCCACTTTCCATCCGTGTCCATGAATCGGAAGGTCGCCGCGAGCAGGACGCCGCCATCGGCCAGCGACGGATTGCCGGATATGCCGATCAGGCCACCCCAGGTGCGCGTTCCGATCAGCTTGCCGAGGCCGAGTTCACGGAAATAGTACGGCAGCGCATCACCACCGGAGCTCGACAGCCCGTTGATCAGCATCGCCTTCGGCCCGCTGTGCGAGAGCATCGGCGTGGCCTGCGGATCGAGGCCACGGGATTTCCAGTAGTTGAGCGGCTTGCGCGCGAGCAGCTCGATCATGCGATCGGGAATGAATCCACCACCGTTGTAGCGGTCGTCGATGATCAAGGCCTCCTTGTCGGAATAGGCCAGCATTCCCTTGAACAGCTCGCGATTGCCGGCGACTGCCGTGTTCGGCAGGTGGATATAGCCGATGCGACCGTTCGAAAGGCGATCGACCATGGCCCTGCGCGAGGCGACCCACTCCGCGTAGCGCAAATCCTGTTCCGAGGTCAGCGTCTTCACACGCACCTCGCGGCTACCCCTGGCTTCAGGCTTCGAGTTGACCTGCAGACTGACCTTCTGCCCTCCCTTGCCTTGCAGCAGCTGGTAGAAGTTGCTGACCGAACGTGCGTCGACGCCATCCACGGCGATGATGTATTCACCCTCCTTCACATCGACGCCGGGTTCGGCCAACGGAGAGCGGTTGCCTTCGTTCCACTGATCGCCGGCAAGAATGGACTGGATGCGGAACGCACCTGACGGGTCGGCAACGATCTCGGCGCCGAGCAAGCCACCCGGCGTACGCTCGACCTTGGACTGGTCGCCCTGCTGGACATAGATGTGCCCGGACTGCAGTTCGCCGACAAGCTCCTGGAACAGGTAGTCCAGGTCCTGGCGCGTTGCGACGTAGGCAACCAGCGGCTGGTAGCGGGCGCGGACTTCGTTCCAGCGCTCGATACCGCCGTGCATGCCCGGATCGTAGAACCAGTCACGCAGGATCCGCCAGCCATCGGTGAATTCCTGGTTCCACTCGCGCGGCGGATCGATCAGCAGCTTCATGGCCGACAGGTCGAGCGTGTTCTTGGCGGGATCCTGATCGGCCTTCGTCTCGAGCAAGGCGAACTTGCCGTCGAACTGGACCAGCACCTGCTTTCCATTGGCCGCCAGCGCGTAGTCGGAGAGATCCTTTGCGATCACTACGTCCTTGTCGGCATCAATACCGAGCATGCGAAGTTCGAACTTGTCATCATCCCGCCCGCCAGGAGAGGAGGCAAAGAAGACGGCATCGGCACTTGCCTGCAGCTTGCGGTAGTTTCCGTTGCTGGCCTTGAGCACCTGCTCGCGCCCGATCATGCCCCTGGTATCGACCTTCAGGCGCGGCGTCGAAGCGTCCTTGTCGGACTTGCCTTCATCCGCATTGTCGGTTTCGTCGTCCCGGTAGAAGAACGGGCCATCGGCAGCGAGGCTGACCGCGTAGACACGCGTGGCATCGGCGTAGAGATAGTTCATCTCGTAGGCACTGAACTGCAACTGGTAGTCGCGATCGGACAGGAAGTAGAGCCAGCGGCCCTCGGGATCGAATGCAGGGCTGAATGCGCTTGAGGTTTCGGCGGTCACGGGTGTCCTGGAGCCATCGGCAAGCGAGTACAACCAGATCCTTGCCAGACCCGCACTGTTGCGCAAGGTGTAGGCCAGCCACTGGCCATCGGGAGACCACGCGTACTCGGTGATGTCCTCCATGCGACTGCTGTCGACGTCACGGGTACTGCCATTGTCGACATCGACGATACGCAGCCGCTGTTTCTTGTCGGCATAGGCAAGATGCCGACCGTCCGGCGAATACACGGGCGGGAATCGCCAGACATCGCCATCACGGGTCAGGCGTTTCGGCGTACCACCCGCGAGCGACTGCAGATAGAGTTCGTATTCGCCACTCGCATCGGACAGGAATGCGATCGAGTTGCCGTCCGGCGCCATGGTCAGGCCCAGCTCGCGCGCATCCGGGGTGTGCGAAAGATTGCGGATTTCCGGCTCCTTGCCGCTGTAGCGGAACACTTCGCCGCGCGCTGCGAAGGCGATGGTCTCGCCCTCGGCATCGAGATCGAAGGATTCGACGTGGGCGGCCACGTTTTTCCAGGTCGGCAGCGTCTGCGGAAAATCACCGGTGACCCGTATCGGCACTTCGCTGGCCTTCGAGGTGGCTGGATCGAAACGCCAGATCGCGCCGCCCTTCTCGAACACGATGGCGGTCTTGCCGGCGCTGGGCCAGAGCACATCGAAGTCGGTGAATTCGGTCACCTGGCGCGGCTCGCCGCCTTCAGGCGAGATCGCAAACAGGTTCATCGTGTGGTTGCGATCGGACGTGAAATAGATGGTGTCGCCGACCCAGGTTGGCTGGTTGTCGGTTCCCGGATCGTCGGTCAGGCGTTTCGTGGTATTGCCGGAAAGGTCATAGGTCCAGACGTCCTGGGCGCGGCCACCGCGATAGCGCTTCCAGCTGCGGAATTCGCGATCGATCGGGGTGTAGACGAAAACCTTGCCGTCCGGAGAAAGCATGCCACCACCGGTTTCCGGCACCGCGAGCGCTGTTTCCATGCCGCCATCGACCGGAACAAGATACGGGCGTCCAGCGCGATCATCGGTCGCGACGCGGTTGGCGCGCACGAGAATGTTGCGGCCGTCCGGCGTCCAGTCGAGCACGCGATAGTCGGTACCCCCGCGGACCGGTTGCGGGCCGACATCGTTGTACCAGGTCAACTGGCGCGGCTCACCGCCCGCGGCCGGAATCACATAGACCTGGCGCGTACCATCGTATTCGGCGGAGAAGCCAATCGAGCGGCAATCCGGAGAAAACTTGGGGTACAACTCCTGCCCGCCGTGCGAGGTCAAACGCAATGCCGTGCCACCCGACGCCGCAACCACGTAGATATCCCCGGCCTGGACAAACGTGATGGCATCGCCGCAGATGTCAGGGAAGCGCAGCAGGCGCGAATTCCCGGCAGGCATGGCCTGGACCAGCGAACTGCCGGCCATGATCAGCACGACAAGAGGGGTGTATAGGCGCATCAGGCACTCCACGGAACACGAAAGCGCTCGATTCTACCGCCTGAACCGTTCAAACCCGAGGGTCGAAAGGCATGTTGCCGCCTCGCGTGCGCAAGGTCAGGCCGAGGCGACTGCCGATTTCATCGCCGAAACCACGCCGGGATAGTCTGATTTGCCGAATATCGCAGAGCCCGCGACGAAGGTGTCGGCACCGGCGCGTGCAATCTCGGCGATGTTGTCGATCTTCACGCCACCGTCGATCTCGAGGCGGATATCGCGTCCGCTCCGATCGATCAGTTCGCGCACCTTGCGCAGCTTGTCGAGCGCCGAGGGCAGGAAGGACTGGCCGCCGAATCCGGGGTTGACCGACATGATCAGGACCAGATCGAGCTGGTCGAGCACATGATCCAGATGATTCAGCGGTGTCGCCGGATTGAAGACAAGTCCGGCCTTGCAGCCGCTGGCGTGGATCAACTGGATCGTGCGGTCGACGTGCTCTGAAGCCTCGGGATGGAAGCTGATCAGGCTGGCCCCGGCCTTGGCGAAATCGGGAATGATGCGATCGACGGGCTTGACCATCAGGTGCACGTCGATCGGCGCCTTGATGCCATGCTTGCGCAGCGCCTCGCACACCAGCGGCCCGATGGTCAGGTTCGGCACGTAATGGTTGTCCATCACGTCGAAATGGACCCAGTCGGCGCCGGCGGCGAGGACGGCGTCCACCTCTTCGCCCAGCCGGGCGAAATCGGCGGAAAGGATGGAGGGAGCGATGACGCAGGATTGTCGGGGCATGGGCGGCAAGTCGGGAGTCGAGAGTCAGTGGATCATGTCATTGGAGAAACCGACGCTCAATCTCCGCCGGTTTGCGCTCACTCGCGCACGCGCGCGTGGAATTCGCCGTCCGTCACGGACTTGTCCGGCATGCCCGGCATGTCCAGCGAGAATCGGCCGTCGATATAACCATCGCTGACCGAAGTGATCTCGACCTTGGCATTGGCCAGACGGATGTTGCTGCTGTCGCCGATTGCATCGGTCAGAAGCTTGGTGGCATCGGCTTGCGCGTCGCCGCCTTCCTTCGGCATCGTGATGCTGACGCGCACAAACATCGACATCATGTCGGCCGTGTAGGCGCCGGGTCCCTTGAAACCCTTGATGTTCAGGCTGAGCGAATCGCGCTTCATCCTGTCGCCATCGCGCGTGGTATGGCTGGCAGAAATGCTCAGGCTGTCGCCCTTGAGTCGAGCCGATGCTCGCTCGCCATTCCAGGTGGTACCGGCCACGCTGAATTGCGCGTTGCCGCGATCTTCACCGGACCTTGATCGTCTGGGCTCCGACTTCGCTTCGCCAACCTGCTCGGGCGACGAAGACTTGCCTGCAGTGTCGGACGCGCCATCGCTGCATCCCGAAACGGAACCCAGCGCAAAGAGGGCGACAAGGCAGATCAAGCGAAAGGGTTGGAATGCAAGCATGAGCGGGCCTTTCTCGATTCAGTCGAGCATGGAATCTCGCACGATCGGCTCGTTTCGTCCAACCGAGCGCCGTTCAGTTGAAGCCACGCTCGTTCTTGATGCGCTCGTATGCGGTATTGATTTCGCGCGCACGCGCTTCGGCGCGATGCTTCAGCTCCTCGGGCACATTGCCGAGTTTGTCCGGGTGATGCTGGCTCATCAATTTGCGATAGGCGCGCTTGATGTCGCGCGGCTCTGCAGACTGGGTGATACCGAGGATTGCATACGGGTCCGCGGCCGGCGTGCTGTTGCGCGAAGTGCGTTGTCCGGAGGATCCGCCCGGTGCGCCCTGGTAGCGCGGACCATAGCCCTTCATGGCGGAAATCGCGCCGAGCTCCATGTCGCTCACGCCGAGTGCCCAGCACAGCTTGCGCACCATGCCGAGCTTGTTCGCGGCCAGGGTTCCCTCGGCGTAAACCAGGTCCAGCAACATGTCGAGCAGCAGAAAGGCCAGATCGCGCCTGCCCCGGGTCCATGCCTTGAGGTCGTTCACGGTGAGATGGACATCGAACTCCGGCGCCTTGCCCTGGTTGAATCGTTCAATGGCCATGCGGCGCATGTCGGTGTCCAGGCGCAGCCGGTCCATCAGCGCTTCGGCGGCCTTGATCTCGCGTTCCGATACGCGGCCATCCGACTTGGCCAGTGCGCCGGCGAAAGCGAACAACGGTTCGATGAACGACGAGGCGCGGGCGGGCGCACGCGCCTGCATGACGCTGAGATCGAACAGGTGCCCGGCAAATGCGCCGATCAGGACACCCACGAAGTTGCGAAAAATGATCAGGCCGAGGATGGCGCCTACGACCTTTCCGAAAATGCTCACGTGGTGCGCCGCTCCATGGTCACCGCGGCGGGATCCAGTGCGAAATCCTGCAGCGCCGCTGCAAGCCGCGTCGGGCGGCCGTTGTGGTTGTCGTGCAGGCGGTTGAACGGCGGGTGGCGCTTGGAAGCAGTCGATGTGCGCTGGCGCATGCAGCAGGTTCCGGGACGGACAGTCCGGCGATTTTACACGGCCAGTGCTCGGCCCCGGACCTTGACTGGCATTTGATTCAGGAAGGACGCCCCGGCGTCGATGCCGCAGCCGACAGCCCGCGATCGTCCGCCCTCGGGCAAGGGCTCCGGGTTAAACTGGGCAGCGACCCGTTTCGGATGCTTCCTCGTGCCCACCACGCTTTCCCAGTCCAGTCTGCCCGGTCTTGAGCTGATTCATCGTGGCAAGGTCCGCGATGTCTATGCCTTGCCTGAGGATCAGTTGCTGATCGTTGCGACGGATCGGCTCAGTGCCTTTGACGTGGTTCTGCCTGATCCGATTCCGGGCAAGGGTGAAATGCTCACGCAGATGTCCAACTTCTGGTTCGCACGGACCGCCAGCGTGATGCCGAACCACCTGACCGACCGACCCGTCCAGGATGTGCTGCCCGATGGCGTCGATGTCGATCTATATTCGCGGCGCAGCGTGGTCAGCAAGCGGCTGAAGCCGGTACCGTTCGAGGCCATCGTGCGTGGCTACCTTATCGGCTCCGGCTGGAAGGACTATCAGGCCACCGGTGCATTGTGCGGAATCCCCCTGCCCGCCGGTCTGTCCCAGGCCGAACAGCTCGCCGAGCCGATTTTCACGCCGTCGACCAAGGCCGCTGTCGGTGGACACGACGAGAACGTGAGTTTCGATACGGTCGTCGACCAGGTGGGTCGCAGGCTGGCCGAACAGGTGCGTGAGGCAAGCCTGGCCATCTACCATGCCGCAGCGAATCATGCGGCCAGCTGCGGCATCCTGATTGCTGACACGAAGTTCGAGTTCGGCACCGATAGCGAAGGCAAGCTTTACGTGATGGATGAAATGTTGACCCCGGATTCTTCGCGCTTCTGGCCAGCGGACGAGTATCGCGTGGGCATCAGCCCGCCGAGTTTCGACAAGCAGTTTGTTCGCGATTATCTCGAAACCCTGGACTGGAACAAGCAGGCGCCCGGCCCGTCCATCCCAGCGGAAATCATCGAGGGCACGGCGCGCAAGTATGCCGAAGCGCTGCATCGGCTGGCTGGCATTACGCTGGAGTGATCTGGGCCGACCATGGCAGGAGCAATCGACTTCTTGCGCTTGTATCGGGAGTTCCAGCTCAAGCCTGGAGCGGATATTGATGACCTCAAGCGCGCCTATCGCCGCCGCGTGTCCCTGGTCCATCCGGATCGCCTCGACGCAAGGGACGCCATTTCGCAGCAGTTGGCCACCGAACACTTGCAGAGGTTGACCGCACTCTACGAAGCCGGTGTGCAGTTTCATCGCCAGCATGGGAGGCTGCCCGGTGCCAGCGCCGTGACCGACGTGCATGCAATGGCCGATCGGGATGTGCCCGAAGACCGACCCGTGAGACCCGCCGATGCGGGCAAGCATGGGTTGCGCTGGGCCGTCATCGCGGTCCTGCTGGCCGCTGTCCTCGGCTGGTGGTTGTGGCCGGAAGATATCGAGCAAACGCCTGCGGTGATCCATGCCGCACCGGTCGCCCGCGTGTCTGCACTGGGCTCGCGGCCAGGCATTCCCGTTTCCGAACAGGCGGGAATCATGGTCGGCATGCGCAAGGAGTCGGTCCTGCGCATCCAGGGCGCACCGGTCATGCGCGATGGCGAGCGCTGGCTCTACGGGCCTTCCTGGATCCTGTTCCGGGAAGGCAAGGTCGCCGAGTGGTACAGCTCGCCCCTGCATCCGCTCAGAGTCTCAGCGAAGCCGGAGAAGTAGTTCGGCGGGCCCGTTCCGCTACACTCGATTCTGGTCAGGCCAACATCAGCGAAACGCGGGGTCAGTCATGCGCACCGTCCACGAATGGTTTGGAAACTACAGCAAGGATCATCGCAATCCGGTCAACCGTGCGATTCACTGGATCTGCGTACCGGCAATCCTCTGGGCGGTCATGGCTGCGCTATGGGTGATTCCGGTGCCCGCTGCGATCGGGCGTCCGGGGTTCTGGTGTGGCATCGCCATCGTCGGCGCATTCGCGTTCTACTGGCGCATGTCGCGTACGGTCGGAGCGGCGATGCTGCTGGTCTTCGTCGTATTCGGCCTGTCTTGCGAGGCCCTCTATCGCACCGCAGGACCAGCCAGCATGCTCTGGATTGCGGGCAGCGTCTTCGTGCTGGCCTGGATTGGCCAGTTTATCGGGCATGTCATCGAAGGCGCGCGTCCATCGTTTTTCACCGACCTGGCCTACCTGTTGATCGGGCCGGCCTGGCTGGCCGGCAAGCTGATGCGACGTCTGAACATTTCGTATTGATGCCGCAACCTGCGCAGTCCGCATGAATTGTTGCGCGCTCCACTAGCGCGTCATTCGACCTCGCGTTCCGGTCCGGAGCAAGACAGATGCACACACACCCAACCGAGTCACATCGAACGGACCGCGTTGGCTGGTTGCGTGCCGCGGTACTCGGCGCCAACGACGGCATCGTCTCGACCGCCAGCCTGGTCGTCGGCGTCGCGGCAGCGAATGCGAGCCAGACGCAGATTCTGATCACCGGCGTGGCCGGGCTTGTGGGCGGCGCCCTTTCGATGGCAGCCGGAGAATATGTGTCGGTCAGCTCCCAGGCCGATACCGAGCGTGCGGATCTTCGCGTCGAACAGCGCGAGCTCGAACAGTTTCCGCAACAGGAGCTCAAGGAGCTCGCCGGCATCTATGTCAGGCGCGGACTGGATGCCAACCTTGCGAGACAGGTCGCCGAGCAGTTGACCGCACACGATGCACTGTCCGCGCATGCACGCGACGAGCTCGGCATCACGCCCGAGCTGCGTGCGCGCCCCCTGCAGGCGGCGGTGTCCTCCGCTGCTGCTTTCGCGACCGGGGCTGCGATGCCCTTGGCGACCATCCTGCTCGCGCCGGCAGCGCACCGCTTGATGGTCGTGATGGCTTCATCGCTGCTGTTTCTCGGCGTACTCGGTGCCACCGCGGCGCGCGCCGGTGGCGCACCGGTACTGCGCGGGGCACTCCGGGTCGTGCTCTGGAGCACCCTGGCCATGGCCGCTACCGCCTGGGTCGGCAGTCTGTTCGACGTGAGTCTGACCTGATCTCGCGGACGGATCGAGGGCCGTCGATCCGTCCGCTTGCAACAGCGACGATCAGGCGATCTTCTCGGTTGGCCGCAGCAGCCAGCGGCACAGCGCTGGCAGGAACACGATGGCGGCAATCATGTTGACCACGAACATGAAGGTCAGCATGACGCCCATGTCGGCCTGGAATTTCAGGTCCGAGAACACCCACGTACCGACACCGACAGCCAGGGTCAGTGCGGTATAGAAGATCGCGATTCCGGTCGTCTTCAGCGAAGCGAAGTAGGCCTCGGTCAACGGCTTGCCCGCCTGCAGGGACTCGTTCATGCGCGCGAAGATGTAGATGCCATAGTCGACGCCGATACCGACACCGAGCGCGACGACGGTCAGCGTATTGATCTTCATGCCGATATCCAGATAGACCATCAATGCGTGGCCCAGCTCGGTGACGAGAACCAGAGGCAGGACTATGCATAGCGCCGCGCGCGGACTGCGGAAGCTGATCAGGCACATCAGGAACACGGCGGCGTACAACATGTAGAGGATCAGGCGCTTGACCGCACGCACCTCGTCGTTGATCGCCGCCATGACACCCACATTGCCGGTGGCCAGACGCAGGTTGACCTGGTGCAATCCTTCTTCGGGTACGTCGCCACTGGCCGTCTGTTCGGCAAGCTGCATGCGCAGATTCACATCCGGACCATGCCAGGCATTGTTCTCCTCGCGGAACTTCTTCACCGCGGCGACGACCCGATCGATCGTCGTGGCTCGATGGTCGGTAAGAAAGGCCATGATCGGCATCGCGCTGCAGTCGGCATTGAGCAGGCCGGTGTCTGTTTCAAAGCCCTGGGTCGCGAGGCGCAGGGTGTCGGAATCTCGCGGCAGGACGCGCCAGCGGATATTGCCTTCGTTCCAGCCTGCGTTGACGACCTTGGCGGCCATCGGCAGGGTCATGACCTGGGCCACGCCCTCGACATTGCGCAAATGCCAGGCGAAACGGTCGACCAGCTCCATGTAGGGATAGCTGTTCGTGCAACCTGACGGCGGGCCTTCGGCAATGACGCTGATGATGTCGACGCCCAGTGCGAACTTGTCGCTGATCAGGACGGCATCCTGGTTGTAGCGTGCATCCGGGCGCAGTTCAGCGACTCCCTTCTGCGCATCGCCAATCATGACCTTCTCGCCATAGCGCTCGGCCACGAACCAGACCGCGATGCCGATGACAAGAATGATCGCCGCCGGCACGGGACGGCTGAATTTGGCCAGCACGGTCCAGATCTTGTCGAACTGGGTCAGTTGTCGCAGGCGGTAGGCGCGCTTGCGTGGCAGGTTGCGCAGGCGTGTGTACGAAAGCAGGACGGGCAGCAGCACCAGATCGGTGAGCACGGTCAGTGCAACACCGATGGTGGCGGTGATGGCCAGCTCGAAAATGATCCGGATCGGAATCACCAGAATTGCCGCGAAACCGATGCAACCCGCGGCCAGAGCCACCGAGCCGGGGATGAGCAGGGCGCGGAACGCGCTTCGTGCGGCGGTCTCGGAATCGACGCCCGTGCGATGGCTGAGTTCTTCGGGCGTGCCTTCCTCAAGTCCGCCGAAGAATATCTCGCCGCGGTACCGGTTGATCATCTGCTCGCCGTGGCTCACCGCTATGGCGAATATCAGGAACGGTGTCAGCATGTTCATCGGGTCGATGCCGAAGCCAAGCAGGCGCAGTGCGCCGAGCATCCAGATCACCGAAATCAACGCGCAGAAGACGGTCAGCGAAGCAAGCTTGACCGAAGAGGAATAGATGAAGAGCAATAGCCAGGTGAAGGCTATGGTCAGGCCAAAGAACCAGATGACCGACTGGGCGCCGGCGGTAATGTCGCCGACCATCTTGGCGAAGCCGATGATCGCTACCGTGGTGTTTTCGTTTTCGTACTTGGCGCGGATCTCATCGAGCTGAATGGCGATCTTGTTGTAGTCGACCTTGACGCCCTGCTCCGGATTTTCCGGAACCAGGTCGACCCAGATCATCGCTCCCGAGAAATCCTTGGCGACCAGTCGGCCGACAATGCTGGCCTTCTCCATGTTCGCCTTGATCGTGGCGAACTGCTCCGGTGTGGCGTCGAATCCTTCGCTGTTCGGCGTGAAATCCTGGGGGATGACGTTGCCACCGGCAAAGCCGTCCTCGACGACTTCGACGAAGCGCACATTCGGCGTGAAGATCGAGCGCACCCTCGCCTCATCGACACTGTCGATGGCCTTGGCGTCCTGGGTGATGTTCTCCATCGTCTGGAAGAACGGCAGGTTGAACATGTCGCCGTTCTTGTCCATGACCGCGATGAGCACGCGGTTGGCACCGCCGAACTCCTGCTCGTAGTCGATGAAGGTCTGCATGTACTCGTGCTGGAGCGGAATCTGCTTCTTGAACCCCGCATCCACGCGCAATTGTGCGGCGAAGTAGGTCAATACGATGGTGACAATCGCGAACAGGATGAGGACTATCGGTCGGCTACCGAACACGAGGCGCTCGGCGCCGCGGTGGAATGCGTTGGGTTGCTTGTTGCTGGAACTGCCTGCGCTCATGGTGTCCCCGTTACTTGGGCTGGAAGCGACTGAGGCCATTCTCGCTGGCGATCAGCAGCTCACCGTCGTTGCCGATCGGCTGAACACCGGCGATGACGCCGGCTGCGTTGTCCGTTGCGGCCTGCAGTGCAGCGCCTGGGTTTGCGCGATGCAGGATGATCCCGTTGGCACCAACGATGACGAGACCGCCGTTGTCGAGGCTCTTGCCCCCCATCAGGCTCAACTCGCTCCCGGTGGGGATTTCATTCCAGGTGACACCGAGGTCCGTTGATTCGAAAACATGACCGCGCAGGCCGAAGGCAACCACGCGCTGATCCTCGAAGCCGACAACGCCGAACATGGAACCATCGTAGGGCAGCTGTGAGCGTGTCCAGGACAGGCCACCGTCTGTCGAACGGAAAACGGCGCCACGCTCGCCAACGATGACCAGCCCCCCGCTTCCGGTTCGCGCAATGCCGTTCAGATGCGGATCGGCTTCCATGCCGATCGTCAGCTCGGCATCGCTGAACACCGAGCTGCCGAGATCATTGTCGTCGTGCAACCCATCTGCTGCGAGGTCGTCTTCGATCTCGAGATCGTCGGCCATTGTCGGATCGGTTTCTTCATCCGCCTGACCGGAGGGGATGCGCAGGCCATTCCAGGTCTTGCCGCCATCATTGGTCGTGAGAAACATCGCATAGGCACCGATGGCCATGCCATTGTTGGCGTCAGTGAAGAGCACGTCGAGAAAGGGCGCGCCCTGACGCAGGTCGTAGGGATCAATGCCTTCGCCCGGTTGACCGCGCGGATCGCGCCGCTGGATTTCCCAGTTCTCGCCACCGTCGGCACTGTGCAGGATGACACCGTCGTGGCCGACCGCCCAGACCTGATTGCCCACGGCGGAGACGGCTGTCAGGGTGCTGCGCAGCGGAACGCCGGCGGACTGGGTCCACTCATTGCCATCCGCTGAAATCATCACTTCGCCACGCTCGCCCACGGCGATGAAACGGTCACCGCTTCGGGTGATGTCGAGCATCGTCGCCTTGCTCGCCAGCGGCAGCATCTCGGCCGGTCGATCGAGCGGGTCGGCCGGGAGGTTTGCCGATTCCTCTGCGTGAGCTGCCAGGGACATCGATAGCGCCGTCAGCGCCAGGGCTGCGGCCGCGAGGCCTGGATTGAAGCGCTGCATGCGGGTTACCTGTGCTTGGCGGGCGGCCTGATAAGGCTGCCCTGTTTGTCCAACAGGCCGCCGACTTCCTTGCGGGAAGGCCGGCGGCAGACACATGGAGGCAGAACTTACTGGATGCCGCGCTGGCGCAGGGACTGCGGCGAGAACATGGCCGGAGTCGTCTGGAACGAGAAGTCGTACATCTCGTCCTGGTTGTCGAGACCCACCGAAATATAGCGTCCGGATTTCAGATCGTGATGATCCTCGAGGGTCGACCAGAACACCGGCACATCGTAGTAGTTGACGCTCGGTGCCTCGGAGTAGCGCCAGAGCTCGAGCTGTGCATCGTAGTGATCGGTGGTCAGGATCTGCCAGCTGTCCTCGTCGAGATAGAACGTGCGACGCGGATTGATGTGGCGCTGGCCGGGGCGCAAGGTTGCCTCGACGACATAGACGCGATGCAGCTCGTAGCGCAGGTAGTCCGGATCGACATAACCCGGCTTGAGCAGATCTTCGACCTTGGTATCGGAACTGTGTGCCTTGTACGAATTGTACGGGACATACATTTCGCGCTTGCCAACCAGCTTGTACTGGAAGCGGTCCAGCGAACCGTTGAACATGTCGGTCATGTCCGTCGTACGCAGGTTGTCTGCGGCGGTGCCGGGGTTGTCGTAGGCGATGTTCGGCGCACGACGCACACGTCGCTGACCGGGATTGTAGACCCAGGCCTGGCGCGGTCCGATCTCGGAGTTCAGGGTTTCATGGACGAGCAGGATCTGGCCGGCGAGACGCGGCGGAGAAATCACTTCCTGGAAGAAGTAGATCAGGACGTTGTTGATTTCCTCGAGCGTGGCGCCCTGCCGATAGTAGAGGCCCAGCAGCTCTTCCTTGATCTTGACCAGGACATACTTGCCGCTTGCCGTTACCGGCGCCTGGGTGGACCAGCGTCGTGCAGACACGCCCTTGTACTTGAGCTTGTGGTTCCAGATCGCCTGTGGCCCGGCTATCAGGGGATCGCTGCTCAGAATCGGGAATGGAATGCCTTCTGCGACGTTGCTGACGCCGTCGCCTTTTTCGCCGCCGACCAGCTCACCGGTGGTGGCATTCTTGATGGTCATCTCGTAGGTGCGCTGCGGATTGGATGCCGAGCGCCGGGTTGGATAGACGATCATCTTCCATTCCGGGTACTTGGCAAACATGGCCTGCTGCCCGACCGAGAGCTTGTCCCCGTACTCCTTGTAGTTCTGCGCCGTGATCGTGAACAGCGGCTTGTCGGCGGCATAGGGATCAAGATGGTGCATGCCTACCTTGTAGCCCGCGGGCGGTTGGGTGATGCCACCGGTCCAGGCCGGAATCGTGCCATCGGCATTGCCGGCGCGCTCGGCGCCCATGGGCGTCAGCGGTGTTCCGGTGACGCCGAGTTTTTTCGCTTCCTCGGCACTGACCTTCGCGACCGCGGCATTGGCCATCAACGCGGTGGCGATGACAATGGCGAGTCCTGCAGTTTTCATGATTCTCATTGGTCGTACCCTCAGAACGAATAGCGGGCCGCGATCTGTAGGAAATCGCGATCGTTGATCAGATTGAAGTTGCCCGCGCCAAAATAGTTGGTGTAGGCGATGTCGAACGCCCATTGGCTCAGGTAGTTTGCTTCCATGCCGATGGTGACGGCCTTGCGTCCATCCAGGAAGCTGCCACCCGGTCCCGGCGTGGTTCCGTTGACATCCTGCTGGAAGGCGATGCGCGGATTCAGGCTGATCGGCGTGCCCCAGACATTGTCATAGTTGGCGCGCGCAGCAATCCGGTAGCCCCAGGAGAAGCGGGTCGGGAAGCCGTCGACCTGCGTGATCGGATTGCGACCGACGCCCGAGTTGACGTCTCCGCCGCCGCCGGTGTCGGTGCCGTCGCCCTGAAAGCGCAGATTGTCGGGCAGGTCGACATTGACGAAGCCCACCTCACCCACCAGGGCGATCTGATCGGAACCCAGCCAGTTGCCCGGCCCGAACACCTTGGTTGCGGTGAACTGCAACTGGGCGACCTTGTGCCGCTCCCAGCCCTGGATTTCCTGGCCCGGTCCGAATGAGCCCAACTGGCTGTTGAAGCGCAGGTAGGGCTGCGGAATGATGGCGTTCAGCGGAGACAGGCCGGCAAACAGCACTTCGACATCGTCGATCTGATAAGGCTGGTTCGGCCGATAGCTCAATTCACCCTGGAGAGCGACGCCGCTGCCCTCGAGCAAGGTGTTGAAGCTGACACCGAACAGATGGATGTCCTCAGGGTATTCGGTGAAGTAGGAACCCGAATTGACCGCCGAACTGACCACGGAAATGCCGCTGATCAGGGGCAGACGGCTGTGGTAGTTGAGGGCGTAGAAGCCGAACTCGGTATTGTTCAGGCTTTCTGCCAGATAGCGCAGCACGATGCCGCCCTGGCCGCTGTCGGATGCATAGCGTGTATCGCCACGCGGGAACGCGGCAGAACAGCCCGCTGCAACCAGACTGGGTGGCAAACCGGTGTCGCTCTGGTCGTAGTTGCCCTGACCGCAGACGCTGGCGAACAGATCGGTATTGATGACCGGCTGCGGCACCGTACCGAAGTTGAGCATGACGTAGCGGCCGCCGATCACGGCGAAGTCATTGGTGGAGAAGAAGCTGCCGACCGGATCCGGGTCGGTCTTCTGGAAGTCGAGCAGGTACACCGCTTCGGCCGAGAAGTTGTCGGTGAAGTTGTACGAGGCCCAGAGCATGTTGACTGGCAGGAACGCCGACTTCAGCTCGGAACCGGCCAGACGCAGCTTGGAGACATCGACCGGGTTGATCGAGTTGATGCCGCCCTGGATGAAGGTACTCTCGCCCCAGCTCAGCACCTGGCGACCAAAGCGCACGGTACCCTGCTGCTCGCCCAGCGTGAAGTTGTGGAAGATGAAGGCGTCGAGGATGCGTCCCTGCGTGCCAACGCGATTGCGTGCCGCCTGGGACAGATTGCCGCGGTCGGCATTCTCGAAATCATAGAAGGTGGTGCCGCGGATGAAACCGCCCCAGTTGTAGCCATAGTTGATGCTGACTTCGACCAGGGCGCTGACCGCGTTGGAAATCGGATCCCACTGGTCGTAGGCCAGGTCACCGTCGTCGCCGTTGACCGAGTAGCGGCCCTCGGCTGCATTCTGCGCGGCGCTGCCGAGACCGGCCTGGAAGATGGTCGGATCGAACTGGGCCTTGCCGATCAGGTCCGGATCGGCATCCTGGGTACGCCAGCCAACGCCGTAGGACAGCGTGGTGTTGACGACGAAGTTGAACCCCTCTTCCTCACCCCAGGCGAAAGCCTGTGCCTCGCTGGCGGCGCCGGCAAATGCCAGCGCCATGGCGATCGAGAGGGTGGACAATGCCGGACTGCGAAGTCGCGAACCGGCCCGGGATGTATTGCTGGTTTTCATTTTTGACTCCAGTGCCAGGTCGGTTATTGCGTCTGGATGACGGAAGGATTGCTGATCTGGACGGCATTGCCGCCGCTGACCTGCAGACTCACCATTTCACCCTGCATTTCGGCGGTTGCCGTCGGATAGGTTGCAGGGTTCAGCAGTGAGCCATGATCGCCTACCGTGAAGCGTACGGCGCCACGGATACCGGTGGCCGATTGGGTGGTCTGGGTGATGCTGCTCAGGCCGAGGATCCGGATCAAGGGTTCGGTACCGGACAGCGGCGCTCCGGGCACGCTGTTCGGAATGACCTGGTCTGGCAGCACATCGCCGCCACCGACCACTTCCTGGAGCAGCAGGTTCTTCGAAGCGTTCAGGCTGTTGTTGCCGGGCAGCGCCCAGTTGATCGGATCGCCGGAGTCGATGACGGTCTGGGTGGCGACGAAGAATGCCGCGTAGTCGGGCGTTCCGGGCTGCAGGCCGAGCGCGGCAAGTCCGGCGCGAATGCGCGGACCGAAGGTCGGCGAAGCTTCCAGCAGGTTGGCAATACCGCCACCGGGCACGTTCAGCAAGGCTGTCTGCACGTTCGGGTTTACACCCATGAATACGGTGCCGATGATTCCGCCCAGTGACTGGCCGACAAAGCCGATCTTGTTGGCATCGAAATCGACACCACTGCCGCTGGTCGTATAGCGAGCCGTCGGAATGGCCCGGGTCAGCTGGAGCAGATCGACCACGGCTTCCCGGAGGTTGTCGCGCGAGGTCAGCAGGCTTGGCAGATTGATGAAGTACGAGCCGGAAGGATCGGGCACGCCATCCGGACCTGCTGCGCCCGTCGAGTTGTTGATCAGGTCGATATTGAAGGTGCGCTCGGTCGATCCGAGGCTGGAATAGAGCGGGCTGCTGGTGTTGGTGATGCCGTGCAGCGGCGCATCAATGGCGATCACCGCGAAACCCTGCGACGCCAGCGAGCCGGCGATGGCGAACGCATCGGTACGATCACGCGTGATGCCATGCTGAAAGATCACGATCGGCCAGCCGGTTGGCGGCTTGCTCTTGCCCGAAGCGGCATTCGGGATGGTCAGGACCAGCGGCACCTTCTGCGTCGACGTGGCCACGGGCAGCGGATTGGCGAAGGTGACGAAGGTGGAGGTCGGATCGAGCATGCCTGCGAACGGCGGGATGTAGGCGCCGGGTGCCGCATGCCAGAACGAGGTCAATGGCGGGCACGCCGTGGTCGGAGTGCATTCCGTCACGCCGGGAGCGGTCAGGTAGTAGGGCAGATCCAGCGAACCGACATAGACATCGGCGATCGGCGGCAATGCGGCATTGATGGCCGAGAGATTCAATCCGGTCGGCACGATCTGCGTGGCGGTTGCCGGCGAAGCTGCGGTGCGTTGCTGAACGGCACCGATCACCGGCGTGATGCTCTGCACGGTCGCGACCCAGGACAGCACGATCTGGCTGCGGTTGACGCCGGCAGATGCGGCAGCGGCTTCCTGCGAGTTGGTCAGCTGGCGCAGCGGCTCGAGCGCACAGGCCTGCAGGTTTGACAGCAGCGGCTGCTGGGACACGCCATCGATGCACAGCGGCGTCGTGCTCTGTGACAGGAAGTAGGTCTGGTCCGGGGTCGCGTCATTGCCGCGGCTGTCGGTGATGTTGTCGGTCAGCACAGCCATGTACGAGGTGAGCTGCTGCAAGGGCTTCAACGGCACGATGGCCAGTTGGGTCGGGCTTGCAAGTGTCGCGACATAATCCACATTGGGCGTAAGTTCACGAGTCACACCAGTCACAACACTGCCCGGGGCGAACAGGGTCACCTGGAATACTCGAACCGAAGTACCTGCCATCACCGAAGATGCTTTCACCGGCACCGAGAAGCCGGTGACCCAGGGGGCCACGGCGCCGAAGCCATCCTGCGTATTCATGGCCACACGCGGATCGCCGAAATCGGTCGGATCAGCGACCGGAATGTTCAGGGTCAGATCCGTGGTTCCGGACAACAGCAGGTTGGTCGGAAACGGAATGATGCCGTTGCTGGGATCGAATCGCGCCGTGATCACGCCCGTGACCGGCGAGCCATCGTTGTTGGTTGCGACCGGCGTATCCACTGCACGGGGACTATTGCTCCCACCGCCGCATGCGGCGAGGAACAGGGACGGCAGGAGTGCCGCCGCGATCAATCGGGCCTGCATTTGAAACCCCTTCTTGTGATGATTCTGCAGCTTCATCTTAGGCCGTTCAAACGGTCGTTGGCAACGTCTTCTTAACGGAAAATCACCAAGCGCAACAATATGTTGCGGCGCACCATACGGTCGAGAATGGTGTACTGGCCAGTACTCAACCGAGCGTCCAATCGCTCCAGGTTGCCGCGACCGGCCGAAAACTCCGCGGCGACCAGCCGAGATGCGAGCGCGCGAGCTGATCATCGGCGACCAGGTCGCGTTTCAGGCGCTCGATGGCCTGTGTCGTGATTCCGCGCCACTGCGGGCGCAGGCGAGCCAGATGCAGTGCTGCCCGCAACGTTGCGAACGACAGTGAAATTCCAAGCGTTGATCGCGGCAGGGATGCTCGCACTCGCGACATCATCTCGGCAAAACTGAGCTGCTCGCCGCCGCCAAGGTCATAGGTTTGCTTGCGCGCCAATGGCTCTTGCGATGCGGCCAGGCACGCATCGGCCAGGTCCTCGGCGTGTACCGGCTGGCGCAGGCCGGTGGCGGCAGGGAACTTCGGGAACACGCGCCAGCGCATGCCCAGCCGCGCCAGCGGGGTCAGGCTGCGATCGAGACCGGCTCCGTAGATCAGGGTCGGCCGCAGCAACGTCCAGTCCAGATCTTTTCGATTTGCCGCGTCGGCGAGTTGCTGTTCGGCTTGCTGAAGGGTTCTGGCGAGATCCCGTTCGCGGGCATCGGCCGAGTCGCGCTTGCTCAGCACGCTCATGGATCCCAATGCGACGAGACGGGGATTGCCGGCAACTTGCGCGTGTTCAATCCAGTTCGCGAATCCGTTCAACGGGCCGAGACTGAAAATGCTGTCCAGCGGTCCGAATTCGGGCATCGCCGAGAACAGATCGCCACGAACCCAGCGCAGGCTTTCTTGGCCGGAGTCTCTGGGCCTGCGGCTCAGCGCGATCACCTCATGGCCGCAATCCAGCAGCTTCGGGATCAGGAAGCGGCCAATCTGGCCGCTTCCGCCAAGCACCAGCGAGCGAACCACGCGATCGCCCCGATTCGGATGCGCGCCGATCAGCGACTGCCCGACAAGGGCAGGTTGCTGACCGCGGCCGCCGCCGTGATGGGCAGGCTGACTATGACGCTGGTGCCGGTTTCTGCGGACGAGCGCAGATTGATGGTGCCGCCATGCGCCTTGATGATGCCCTGGGCGATGCTCAAGCCGAGGCCGAGCGCCTCCTTGCGCGTCGAGAAGAAGGGCTCGAAGACTTCCGGCAATGCCTCGGCGGCAATCCCCGACCCGGTATCGCTGATGCGGATCTCCACGTTGCGGACGCCGCCGGCGCGGGTATGCACGGAGACTCTGCCGCGGTCGCTGATGGCCATGGCCGAATTTTCGAGTATGTGCAGGAAGGCCCGGCAAATCTGCGCAGGCAGGCAACTGATCTGGGGCAGATCGGCATATTCCCTGACCACGACGATACGATCGCCCCAGGTCGGCGCAAGCAGACCCAGTGCCGCATCCATGACCTGATTGACGTCGGTCGCCTGCACGCCCTCGGTGTCGGGTCGGGTCAGATGACAGAGGCCATGCACGAGCGTCGAGGACCGACCCAGTCCGACCGCCGCCTCGCTGAGCATCGACTTCGAATCGGTCAGGATCGAGCTCTTGTCCAGCTCACGGCGCGCATTGAAAAGCTGCCTGCGCGCTTCTTCCACGTGCTTCACCAACTGGTCGAGTCCCGCCTTGTCGGCGCCGAAGATCATTTCCACGGGCTGCAGGCAGTACTGCACCGCCGCATCGTAGTTCTTGACCAGTTGCCGATAGTCGTCGAGCAACTCGTTGATGCCCTCGACGTTGCTGCGCGCGAATCCGAGCGGCGGATCCACTTCGCGCGCAACCACGGCTGCGATCTGGCCGACCACGGTCATCGGCATGGCCTGGAGCAGGCGTGCCTGAGTCGACTTCAGGTGTGCAATTTCGTCGGCAAGATGCATGCGCTCGTTGCGCAGACGCTGGGTCGTTGCCTTTTCGTCGCGCAGACGAACGAACAGGTAGCCGAGGCCCCCGATGGCAACCAGTATCAATATCCAGCTAACCCATTCCATGCAGGCTTTCTCCCGAATCCGGGCCGCAGTATAGCGATGCCCGGCTCAGGCGGAAGTCAGCCACAGTTCAAGCGCGACAATCACCGCGTAGCTGACGAGCAGGACCATGCCTTCGCGGCGGCTCAGTTCGCCGTCGCTGCGCATCATCGGATACACGGCCAGAGCCAGGGCAAACAGGGCTGGCAACTCGAGCCGCATCAGTGAGGCTGAAACCGCCAGCGGCTGCCACAGCACAACCGCACCCAGCACGATCAGCAGACCGGCGCTGGCGCCGAAAAGAGTCTGACCCAGGGCCAATTCGCCGTGGCCCCGGCGTGCCGCCAGCAATGCCGTGGGTGCGCCGGCCAGTGCACTTGCCGGTCCGACCACCAGCAGCCCGAGGATCAGGGGATTGACTGCCAGAATCGCGGCGAGTCCTTCGCTGCCGTCAATCAATCGCCATGCGCCGAGGCCAAGCAGGGCCATTCCGAGCACAAGCCGCATCAGAAGCATGGGCAGACCAAACACGCGCGGTGCTTGTTCAAACAGGGCCGCTGCCGTCGCTCGCTCGCCAGCAGCGGCGCGCACGATCAGGACGATGGCCATCAGGCCGGCAGACAACAGGACAAGGCCATCGACGAGTGAATAGGCCTGATCGAAACCAAGGGCAAACACCAGCACAACCGCAACGAGCAGGATCGGGTTGATCCAGTTGAGCACCTTCAGGCGCGCAAGCAAGGGTGCGAGCAGCGCCGCAAGTCCCAGCAGCAGTCCAAGCTGGGCAATCGATCCACCGACGATGCCGCCCAGGGCCAGCTCGTGTTCGGACATCCATATTGCCGCCAGGGCCAGGGCCGCCAGCGGAAACAGGGCGGCACTCGCGGCTGCGATCAGGGCAGCCGCATAAGCCCTGGGCTGACGTCGCACCAGCAAGCCGGACATCCCATTCGCCAGTGAGTCGCTCCCCAACAGCAAACAGACGATACCCAACACGATGTTCCCGATTTCAGCCAGCATCTCGCGCCCTCCCAGGTTTCCTGCGGCTCAGTCTAGCCCGAACATTTCATCCGGTCGCAGAAAAGCCTCGAGCAGGGTCGGCCGCGCTTCCCGCAGACCGCCGATGTGCGATGATTCCTGCCCCTGCTTGGCGGAGATCGCTCATGATCGCGCGCATCTGGCGAGGCATCACCCCGGCCGAAAAGGCCGACGCCTATCTCGAATACCTTCGTGACACGGGATTGCGCGCCTACTCCACCGTCAGCGGATGTCGCAGTATCAAGGTGCTCAGGCGTGTGCAGGGCGAACACTGCGAGATCATGCTGGTTTCGCTCTGGGATTCGATGGACGCCGTACGCGAGTTCGCGGGCGAGAATCCCGACCGCTCGGTCTACTACCCCGAAGACGACCAGTACCTGCTCGACATGGAGCCACTCGTACGCCACTACGAAGTGGTCGAAGGCCTGCTGCCGAACGACGTTCCGGGCTTCGAGCAAGATTTGTAGGAGATTCTGCGTTGTCGCGCAATCTGCTGAAAAGCATCGCGGCTGAAGCCTGCTCCTGCGAAAAGACTGAACGGTATGCGCAACGTCGAGGGCTGCCCTTGCTTGGCCGGCAACAGGCGACGAAAGTTATCCGGCATTTCAGGCGTCCGCGACAATCAGCTAGTAGCGGATCACCGAGCGGATCACCTTGCCGTCGTGCATCAGGTCGAAGGCGCGGTTGATGTCTTCCAGGGGCATGACTTCGGTGACGAATTCGTCGATCTTCAGATTGCCGGCCATGTACTGGTCGACATAGCCCGGCAGTTGCGTGCGACCCTTGACGCCACCAAAGGCCGAACCGCGCCAGACCCGTCCGGTGACCAGCTGGAAGGGTCGCGTCGAAATCTCCTGTCCGGCGCCTGCCACACCGATGATGATCGATTCGCCCCAGCCCTTGTGGCAGCACTCGAGTGCCGAACGCATGACATTCACGTTGCCAATGCATTCGAACGAGTAGTCGACGCCGCCATCGGTCAGGTCGACGATGACCTGCTGGATCGCGCTATCCGGATAGTCTTTGGGATTGACGAAATCAGTGGCTCCGAGCGCCTTGGCCATGTCGGCCTTGGCCGGATTCGTATCGATGGCGATGATGCGCCCGGCCCCGGCCATCACGGCACCCTGAATCACCGACATGCCGATACCACCCAATCCGAACACCGCAACGCTGGCGCCCGCCTCGACCTTTGCCGTGTTCAGAACCGCGCCGATTCCCGTCGTGATGCCGCAGCCGAGCAGGCAAACCTTGTCCAGTGGGGCCGCCTTGTTGATTTTTGCCAGCGCGATTTCGGGCAGCACGGTCAATTCTGAATCGCGCCTTTGTCGATTTACGGTCCGCTGCTGGCGCTGCTACGCGCATTGACGCATGAACCGATCGCCTACCTGTTGAAGTCTACGGCGACCTCGATGGCCGCTGCAGTGGGAATCGAACATACTACGCAGACAACGCTCCTGCGCCAGGCGCTCTGCGTCCTCCTTGATCACACTCAGCATTGGATCCACCACGTGCGCCCTCGGCACTTTGACTGATACATCCTCGCCCAGCTGACGACTGAGAATGAGGCTCAAGTCGCTGGTTTCCTGATACCAAGCGCCAATCACCTGCTTGCACGTCGTCGAGGAAGTTTGCTGGAAAGCGTCCCACCGGCTTGAACCGTAGTCGCCACTGTAGTCCAAGCTGTCGGCATCTGATCGAGCCTTTGACCCGGCGCTGGGGTGGCTAAGAAAGCGAACCATTTCGTTGAGGATGACACGCTGCTCTCGATCTCGATTTCGCCATTTTCAGATGCAATGTTGCCTGTGTAAGTACATACATCAAAAAAGCTGACCAATGCCAAGGTCGCCGCTTCCTCAGCAGCTCCGGCTCATCGGGACCGGATGACTCGGCATAGGCGCAAACTGGTTAAATAGTCAACAACGCATCAATGCCATTAAGTCAGCTCAAAATAGGACTCCGGTTGTTCTACACCCAGTTCGAGGTGCCTGCTTTGGCTTCAACCAGCGCTGCCATCGTGTATTCGCCGCCCGCAACACAAGCGCATTCCCAATCCGTCTGGTCTGACTTTCGAATCACCTCCTTTTCCAGCTCGACCTCCGTATATGCCTCCAAGCGCGTTCGCGCACCCCACTTTCAACCCTAGGTCAGCCGAAGTGCCTTTTGCAAAATCTTCAACGGTTTCCATGCAAGAAGCCAGGACGATTGTAAGGAAGCGTCCTACCCTCCTTGGACAATCTCCACGAGTACTGGAAATAGCCGAGCTCGCTCGCCTCGGACAAAAAAGTCTGGTCGATCATCCATGGGATATCCCCAATTCAAGCAAAGGTTCATGCCTGAATAATGCCATCGATCATCGTACAAGTGTGAACATCGGCATGGGCCATGGAAATTTGCAATCTGCAACATCGTGCCAGTTCAATTCACGGATTTGCACGAAGCGCTCTGACAGCCGCGACGGCAAGACAAACAACTAGGCCCCTCAGTAGCGGGATCACCGAGCGGATCACCCCTTGCCCCGTCGTGCATCAGGTCGAAGGCGCGGTTGATGTCTTCGAGGGGCATGACTTCGGTGACGAATTCGTCGATCTTCAGATTGCCGGCCATGTACTGGTCGACATAGCCCGGCAGTTGCGTGCGACCCTTGACGCCGCAAGGCCGAACCGCGCCAGACCCGTCCGGTGACCAGCTGGAAGAGTCGCGTCGGGAAATCTCCCTGTCCGGCGCCCACTTGCCACACCGATGATGATCGATTCGCCCCAGCTGTGGCAGCACTCGGTGCCGAACGCATGACATTCGTTGCCAATGCATTCCCGAACAGTAGTCGACACCGCCATCTACGGTCAGGTCGACGATGACCTGCTTGGATCGCGCTATCCGGATAGTCTTTTCGGATTGACGAAATCAGTGGCTCGAGCGCCTTGGCCATGTCGGCCTTGGCCGGATTCGTATCGATGGCGATGATGCGCCGGCCCCGGCCATCACGGCACCCTGAATCCACCGACATGCCGATACCACCCAATCCGAACACCGCAACGCTGGCGCCCGCCTCGACCTTTGCCGTGTTCAGAACCGCACCGATTCCCGTCGTGATGCCGCAGCCGAGCAGGCAAACCTTGTCCAGCGGGGCCGCCTTGTTGATTTTTGCCAGCGCGATTTCGGGCAGCACGGTCAATTCGGAAAAGGTGCTGCAGCCCATGTAATGCAGGATCGGCTTGCCGTTCATCGAAAACCGGCTGGTTCCATCCGGCATCACGCCCTTGCCCTGGGTGGTGCGGATTGCCTGGCACAGGTTGGTCTTGCCGGACAGGCAAAACTTGCAGGCGCCACATTCCGGCGTGTACAGGGGAATGACGTGATCACCCGGTTTCAGCGATGTCACGCCTGCGCCGACTTCCTCGACAATGCCACCGCCTTCATGGCCGAGAATGACCGGAAACATGCCTTCGGGATCGGCGCCCGACAAGGTGAATGCGTCGGTATGGCAGACACCGGTGGCAACAATGCGAACCAGTACTTCGCCGGACTTCGGGCCGTCCAGATCAACCTGCTCGATGGACAGCGGCTTGTCGGCTTCCCATGCAACGGCGGCTCGGGTTTTCATGATGCATGCTCCAGAAGTGGCCAAGCTGCAGCGCGATGCGTGCCGCGGCGTCGCGCTACTGTAGCGATCAATGGAAGCCGCGGACAACCCGCCGGCCATGCCGCAGCAGGGCTTCCCGGCGACAATGCCGGCACGCTACTGTCCCCGCGCTTGAAAAACCTGCACGCCGGGCGCATTAGGCCAGGTCTGCCAGCAAGGAATTCCCATGAACCTCGTCTGTGAAATACCCGGTGCCAATCTCGCCATCGCGCGTGGCGACTTTCCCAACCCCGAGCGCGACATTGATCCCGCTTCGGCCCATGGCGAGCAGCATGCCGTTCTGGGTGGCGGTTGCTTCTGGTGTGTCGAGGCCGTCTTCAAGGAAATCGACGGAGTCAATTCGGTGACCTCGGGCTACAGCGGCGATGGCGCGCACAATGCGGACTACAAGACCGTCTGCACCGGCACGACCAACCACGCCGAAGTGGTCTCGATCCGTTTTGATCCGACGCGCACGAGCTTTGGCCAGCTGCTCAAGGTGTACTTCGCCGTTGCGCATGATCCGACCCAGAAGGATCGCCAGGGCGAAGATCGCGGTCGCCAGTACCGCTCGGCGATCTTCACCACCGACGCTGCACAGAAACTCGTGGCCGAGGCATACATTGCACAGCTCGATGCTGCCGGCGTATTCAATGCGCCGATCGTCACGGAAGTCGTTCCACTGGAAGAATTCCATGAAGCCGAGGCCTACCACCACAACTATGCCGAGCTGCATCCGGAACAAGGCTATATCGCCGCCGTTGCCGCGCCCAAGGTAGCCAAGTTGCGCAAGCAGTTCAGCGACAAGCTGAAAGGCTCGAACTCGTGACCACTTCCGCATCGGGCCATGACATCACGCCCATCGATCCGGCCGAACGCGAGCGCCTGGCGCAGAAGCTCACGGCCGAGGAGCGCCGCATCCTGCTCGATCACGGCACCGAGCATCCATTCTGCGGTGGCTTGCTCGACAACAAGGAGGAGGGCCACTACGTCTGCAAGCTGTGCTCGCTGCCGCTGTTCAGATCGGAGAACAAGTTTGATTCGGGCACGGGTTGGCCGAGCTTCTTCGCCCCGTTCGATCCGCAACATGTGCGCGAGATACGCGACATCAGCCACGGCATGATCCGAGTCGAGATTCGCTGCGCGCGCTGCGACAGCCATCTTGGCCATGTCTTTCCGGATGGTCCGAAGCCGACCGGGATGCGTTTCTGCCTGAATTCTGCCGCGCTGGATTTTGATCCAGGGTCCGACTGAATCCTGAACGGACTCGCTGGCTCCACGCGGGCGATAGGGTAGGCTAGCGGCATGAGTCGACAGTTCGCCGGTTCGGGATACGTGCCGCTGCGCATCAGCGCAGGCCTGATCTTGTTCTGTCTCGTCCTGGCGGCCGTGGCGACCCTCCCCGCACCGGCCAGCGCACAAATCTTCGATCCCTCACCGGCGACCTCGACGCCGGCCAGTCCGCCGCCCGCTGCGGAAGAGCCGGCCGCGCCAGAGCCCTCGACCGCGACTGCCGAAGGTCCGGTCGCGGAGTTGCTCGTCGGCGTGCAAGCGGTGCTTGCCTACCCGCTGTTCGAGATTGGCGAGATCTCCATAACACCGGGCGGCATCTTGCGCGTCCTGTTGATCCTGCTCGCGGCCTGGTTCGCTTCGAAATGGTTGCGTCAGGGCCTGGAGCGCTACGGCAAGCGGCGTCCCGAAGTCAGCCGCCCTGCGCTTTACGCCGCCGGGCGCGTGCTGCACTACCTGCTGATTGCCATCGGCATCAGTTTTGCCCTGTCCGCGATCGGACTGGACCTGACCAAGATCGCCTTCTTCGCCAGCGCGCTCGGCGTCGGCATCGGCTTCGGCCTGCAGGGCATCGTCAACAACTTTTTCTCGGGCCTGATCCTGCTGTTCGAGCGCAGCCTCAAGATCGGAGATTTCGTCGAACTCGAATCCGGCGTCACCGGAGAAGTCACCGACATCAGCATCCGTTCCACGCGGGTAACCACCAACGACAATATCGACATCCTCGTGCCCAATTCCGAGTTCGTGAATGGCCGGGTGACCAACTGGACGCTGCGGGACACGGCTCGCCGCATCAAGGTCAAGTTCGGTGTTGCCTATGGCAGCGACAAGGAGCTGGTCAAGAAAGCCGCCCTGCAAGCGGCGGCCGCGGTTCCGTTCTCGTTCGCAAGCGAAGGCCCGCGGCGGTCGCAAGTCTGGCTGGTGGGATTTGGCGACAGCAGCCTCGACTTCGAGCTCGTTGTCTGGCTCACGGCAGATGCAGTCAATCGGCCGGGTGCCGTACAGGCCGCCTACTACTGGGCTCTCGAAGACGCTCTGTCCGAACACGGGATTGAAATTCCGTTCCCGCAGCGCGACTTGCATGTTCGCAGTCTTTTCAGTGCGACCGATGAGGAAGCCCGTGAGCTTTGGCGCAACCAGAAACCCAAACGCGGCAAATCCGGATCCAGGGGTGATCTGAGCGAGGGCGAGCGCAAGGAATTGTCCGGTAACGATGCGCTGCAGGACGCGCTGAGCGACGCGCCGGATCGCGGCAAGACGCGAGACCGGGCCGAGCCTGATTGAGCGGGCCCCGGAGGCTAGCGCGCCCGCGTCCATCGACGTCCAGATCGTGCTGACGCAACGGAGCAATCTCCAACTCGGTATGATCGCCGCCTGCCTACAGGCGTGAATGCCCCCTGCGATGATCGAGAATATTCCGATTCCCCTGACCCTGACCGGCATTGTCGTTCTCGGCGTGCTGGCCCAGTGGATCGCATGGCGGGTGCGCCTTCCGGCCATCGTGCTGCTGCTCGGTGTCGGCATCGTGGTCGGCCCGGTGATGCATCTGCTCGACCCGGACGCCGTTTTCGGCGACCTGTTGTTTCCTTTCGCCTCGTTGTCCGTAGCGATCATCCTGTTCGAAGGCGCACTGACACTGCGCTTCCGCGAAATCCACGGCTTGCGCGGCCCGATTCTGAATCTGGTCACGCTGGGCGCAGCGATCAATATTTTCGTGATCACGGCCAGCGCCCTCTATTTCCTGCGCGCTCCGATCGGTGTCGCCCTCCTGATCGGAACGATTGCCAGCGTGACCGGCCCGACCGTTGTGGTGCCGATGCTGCGCGCCATCCGGCCGACGCCAGTGATCGACAAGGTGCTGCGCTGGGAAGGCATCATCATCGATCCGATCGGAGCAATCCTCGCGGTCATTGCGCTCGAATTTGCAATGAAGGTGAACAACACCGAGATCGGCTGGGTGCTGGGCAAGCTGGTCGTGTCCGGCACGGTCATCGGTGTCGTCGCCGCGCTGCTGCTCGGCGGCTTGCTCAAGCGCCATCTGGTGCCGTGGTATCTGCGCAACGTCGTGACCCTGGCCGTCCTGTTCAGCGCCTTCACGGCCAGCAACATGTTGGCCCACGAAGCCGGCCTGCTGGCGGTTACGGTCATGGGCGTGATCCTGGCCAACACCCGCGGCCTGGACATGGAAGACGTGCTCAACTTCAAGGAGAGCCTCACCGTCCTGCTGGTCTCCCTGCTCTTCATCATTCTCGCTGCGCGCCTGGATCTGAGCAGTTTCCAGACCCTGGGCTGGGGTTTTCCCCTGTTCCTGTTTGCGGTGTTCTTCGTGGCCCGGCCGATGGCGGTATTCGCCAGCGCCACCGGTTCCAAGCTGTCCATGCGCGAACGCGGCCTGATTGCCTGGATTGGCCCGCGCGGCATTGTCGCGGCGGCGGTTGCCTCGTTGTTCGCACTGCGACTTGAAGTCGAACAGGTACCGGGTGGCAATCTGCTTGTGCCGGCCATATTCAGCATCATCATTGCAAGCGTGCTGATCCAGAGCTTCACGTCACGTCGACTGGCTCTTGCCTGGAAACTGGCCGAGGAACAACCGCTCGGCGTGATCATCGTCGGCTCGGGCAAGGTCGCTGTCGCGATTGGCGAGTCCCTCAAGAAAGCCGGATTCGACGTGACCCTGGCCGACAGCAACTGGGATGCGCTCAAGCGTGCACGGATGGGCGGGCTGAAGACGTATTTCGGCAGCATCGTCTCCGATCATGCCGACCACCATCTCGACTTGAGCGGCGTCGCCCGTCTGCTCGCCATGAGCAACCGGCCTGCGCAGAATACGCTGGCCTGCCTGCACTACCGCTCCGAACTCGGCACCGACGGGGTCTATGCGCTGCGCACCAGCGAGGATCGCGACAAGGCCCAGATGACGCTGAGCGGAAGTCTGAAAATGCCGTGGCTGTTCGACGACCGGATCGATGACCTGACGCTGGAAAAGGCCCTCGACAGCGGCGCCGTCATCAAGACCAGCAAGCTCAAGGAAAATTACACCCTGGCCAACCTGATCGAGCGCAGCGAAGGCCTCGCCATCCCGCTATTTGCGATCGACCCGAAAAAGCGCTTGCTGCCTTTCACCTCCAGCGACGACCCGCCCGCACGCACTGGCTGGGAGATCATGGCCATGCATCTGAAGAGCGACAGTCCTGCCAGGACAGAGGGCACCGACGCCGATCCGCCGCCGGCAGAGCCTGCTGAATCGGCCTGATCCGTGCACGGGTAGTCTGCTCCTCGTTCGCACCATGACCAAACCAGAGCCCACCCACCGCAGCGTCGAAACCGTGATTCGCAGCTCGTCCATGCTGCGCCGGATCAGGCGGACATTGGCTGCAGGCATTCTGTGGCCGGGCTGGATCCTGGCACAGGGCGTATTGCCCGCCATCAATGTAAACGCGGATGCGGATGCGTCGGACAACTCGGCTTTCGACACGCCCGCGGCATTGTCAGTGGTGCAACTCGACAGTGCGGAACAGGATTCTGCCGGTGTCACCCTGTCGGAATTTCTCGCCCTTGTACCGGGCGTTGCCGTGCGCAACCGCGGCAACCTGGCCCAGGACGAACAGGTATCGATTCGCGGATTCGGCTCACGTTCCACCTTTGGTGTTCGCGGAATACGCCTGTACGCCGATGGCATTCCGGCAACCATGCCGGACGGATCGGGTCAGATCTCGCATTTCGATTTCGCCTCGGCGGATCGCATCACGGTCCTGCGCGGTCCGTTCTCGGCCCTGTACGGCAATTCCTCCGGCGGCGTCATCGCCGTGCACAGCGCCGACGGCGAAGGACCGCCACAGCTTCGCAGTCGCGCCATGGCCGGAAGTTTCGGCACCGCGATCCTTGGCGCGAATCTGCGGGGCGGACACGAAGCAGTCGGGTACAACCTTGATCTGGGCGGCTTCAAGACCGACGGCTATCGCGACCACAGCGCCGCGCGCCGAGACATTCTCAATGCGAAACTGACTTCGAATCCTGGCGAACACGACAGCCTGACCATCGTCGCCAACGCGGTTTCGATTCCGTACGCGCAGGATCCCCTCGGCCTTGACCGCGAGCAGCTCGAGGACGATCCCGGTCAGGCAACAGCCGCTGCCGAGCTGTTCAACACGCGCAAGCAAGTCGCGCAGCAGCAACTCGGCCTGCATTGGGAGCACGCGATCAATGCAAACCAGGGTCTGCGCGTGATGGCCTATGGTGGCCATCGCGAAGTCGAGCAATACCTCGCCATTCCGGTATTCCTGCAAGCCGATCCGCTGCGCGCCGGTGGCGTCATCGATCTCGACGGCGACTATGCCGGTGGCGACCTGCGCTGGACCTGGCGCGGCGACACCGCGTCACTCGCTGTCGGAACCAGCTTCGAAGGCCAGCACCAGCGGCGCCGCGGCTACGAGAATTTTTCCGGAGACGAACTCGGTGTTCGCGGGACCCTGCGTCGCGACGAAACCAATCGCGCAGGCAATGTCGACGAGTACGCACAACTCAGCTGGTCGCCAACGCCGTCCTGGTCATTTGATGCGGGGCTGCGCCATAGCAGGATCCGCTTTCGTGTTGACGATGACTACATCAGCGACGCCAACCCGGATGACAGTGGCCAGCGTGACTACAGCGCAACCGCACCGGTGCTGGGCGTACTCATGAAACCCTCGACCGATCTGCGCTTTTATGCGGCCTGGGGCGAGGGCTTCGAAACACCGACCTTCGCCGAACTGGGCTATCGCAGCGATGGTGGCGCCGGCCTCAACCTCGACCTCGAGCCCGCACGCTCCAGCAACTTCGAGGTGGGCATGAAGCAGCGCTGGAGCAACGTCCTTGAAACGGAGATCGTTGCATTCCGTTCGGATAGCGATGACGAAATCGCGGTTGCGACCAACGCCAACGGTCGTTCCACCTATCGCAATGTCGGCCAGTCGCGACGCCAGGGCATCGAAGCCTTTCTGCATGCCGACCTTGGCGAGCGCTGGTCGCTCGATCTAGCCTTCACGGCTATCGATGCGCGCTTCCAGTCGAGCTTTCTCGCCTGCAGCAGCGTCCCGTGCACGCAACCGTCGGTAGCGGTTGCCGCAGATTCCCGCATTCCCGGCATACCCGAATCGATGTTGCGCCTGGCGGTCACGCATGGCGGCGATGTCGGATGGCGCTTCGAGGCAGCCATGCAAAGTATCGGCAGCACGGTCGTCAACGACGTCGGCAGTGAAGCCGCTCCGGGCTATACCCTGTTGGATGTGGGTGCCGGCTACGGCTGGCGCAGACCGTCGGGCTCCCTGCGCGCCTTCCTCGACATCGGCAACGTGTTCGATACGCGCTACGTGGGTTCGGTCATCGTCAACGATGGCAACGGGCGCTACTACGAACCCGGACCGGGTCGTAACGTGATGCTGGGCCTACGCTGGAACTGGCAGGCCAACTGAAAACCTGACGAACCAGCCCCGCTCGCACACGGCGGGCGGGGCCGATTTGCAAGAAAACCGTCAATCGACCTTGAGCTGGGTATCCTTCATGGCCTGGCTGCAGCCCGGAGCGAGCGTTGCCTGGTGCGCCTGCAGGCACTTGGCCAACCTTCCATCGCCAATCTCCATGCCGGCACAGTTCTTCTCGAGGTCCGCCTTGCACTCGACGCCAACGTAGGCCATTGCCGCGGCAAACCGCTCGAGCTGGGCGTTGGCATCGAACAGCGAGTAGGTGCAGCGCGCGGACAGCTTGTCTTCGTGGGCACCGAGGCAGGCCAGGATGCGACCTTCACCCGCTGTCACATCCTTGCAGAACGAGTCGATATCGGCCTGGCAGCCCTGTCGCGCCGACTCGACGATGTCTTCAGCGGCCAGAGCCTGCGTGGCGAAGAATCCCGAGGCACCGACCACGACGGCAAAAGACAGGGACCTGAAAAACGAACGATTCATGGAAGCTCTCCTTCAAGGTTGATGGGCAACACAGTCGACTAAAGGCAACACTGATCAAGTGGCCGCGGCGTCAAGGATACACGCGCACGAAACGCATTGCCCGGGCTCGGCGGAGCGATCCGATTCGAGGATTCGCTGGCCGCCCCGGAAGCGGAGCGTTCAGCATCGGACGTCAATACTGGGCAGGTTCGTGGAAGGCCACCACGTCACCGAGGAGGAGCATCCATGTCGGACGAATCCAGCAAGACTCCCGCTGATCACCTCGCGGATACGCTCGCCCAGTTCAAGGAAATGCGGCACTACTCGAAAGCCAATGTCGAACACCTGACCGCTTCATGGATCCTGTTCGAAGGCGAGCTCAAGAGCCTCAAGCAGACGGCGAAGATCGAAGACCTGATGAATCGGCAGGGCCAGTTCTATGACGCCCTCGAGAGCACCATCGAGGATCTCGAGAAGATGCATGAGGAAATGACAGCCGAACCTGAGGCTTGAGCGCGAAGCAATTGCGATCCATCAATCACGTTGCGATGCCGATTATGGGGGCCCTTGATTCAAAATGTCGGCGACCCGTCGGTTGATTTCCTGCTGACACCACGTCGGCGTCGGGAGACAGATTGCACCGATCAGCAAGACTCGCGCATCGAGTGTGTCGGTCCAGCGCTGTCTGAGTATCAGCTGCTTGGGGCCAGCCGGAGAGGACGCATCTCGCGTTTCGAACAAATCCCAAACAAGTGCGCCATCTTCCCGGGTGAAGCGTGAACCGTTGGGGGTCCGGCGCTCGCTGATGCCGGGCTGGCTCCGCAGATACTGCAGGCCATCCTTGAGCGAAGTAAACTCCAAAGGTTGCGGATCGGTGCGCCAGTCGAATGCGAGCGCATAGCCAGCGCCTCCTGGCGAACGCGGTATCAGCGTGCCCACCGAACCTTCCGATGAGTTGCTCGAAAGCGCAAATTCCACTGGTACCACTGCAGTCGAGCGGGTTGCCTTGCCGTCGCACTGCATCGCATTGAATCGCCACTCGGCAACGCTGTCGAGCGCAGCCTGGTCAAGATCCGTGTTACCGCTACTTTCGAGCACTGCGAGCTGGCCTGGCGAACCGTCGGTTTCGACAACGGCTTCCACCAATACCTTGCCCTCGATTCTCGCGGCCACTGCTTGCGCAGGGTACTTGAGGGGCTGCACTTTCGCGTAGCTGGATGGCGTGCATTTTTCTGGCACAGCAAGCGCTGCGACCGGAGCAGTCAATAGCAGGATTGCAATCAGTTCTGGGCGCATGCAAGAACGTCCATGTTGGTGGCAAAGCCGAGTTTTCGGGCCTAGCTGAAAAACCTACTTCTTCTTCGGAATATACAGATCCGTAATCGTGCCCTCGTAGACCTCCGCGGCCATGCCGACTGATTCGCTCAAGGTCGGATGCGGATGGATGGTCAGGCCGATATCGGACGCTTCGCAGCCCATTTCGATGGCGAGGCCGATCTCGGCGATCAGATCACCTGCATTCGGCGCAACGATGCCGGCGCCAATGACGCGATGGCTGGCTTCGTCGAAGATCAGCTTGGTGAAGCCCTCGGTGCGACCGATGCCGATCGCGCGACCGGAAGCGGCGTGCGGGAACTTGCCGACGCCGTAGGCGATGCCTTCCTTCTTCGCCTCGGCCTCAGTGAGACCGACCCAAGCGATCTCCGGATCGGTGTAGGCCACCGAAGGAATCACGCGGGCGACGAACTCGCTCTTTTCGCCAGCAGCCACTTCAGCGGCGACCTTGCCTTCATGCGTGGCCTTGTGCGCGAGCATCGGCTGTCCGACCAGATCGCCGATCGCGAAGATATGCGGAACATTGGTGCGCATCTGCCGGTCGACCGGAATGAATCCGCGCTCCGTCACCTTGACGCCAGCTGCTTCGGCATTGACCTTGCCGCCATTGGCCGAGCGGCCCACTGCAACGAGGACGCGGTCGTAGGTCTGCGGTTCCGGCGCCTTGTCGCCTTCGAAGGTCGCGGTAAGGCCTTTCTTGCCAGCCTCGATTTTCGCGACTTTCACCTTGAGGTGAATGCCGGCGTAGCGTTTGCTCAAGCGCTGCTGCAGCGGCCGCACCAGATCGGTATCGGCGCCGGGCATGAGCTGGTCGAGCAATTCGACGACCGTCACTTCACTGCCGAGTGCATCATAGACGCAGGCCATTTCGAGGCCGATGATGCCGCCACCGACCACAAGCAGTTTCTTCGGGATATCGGTGAGATCGAGCGCATCGGTCGAATCCATCATGCGCTTGTCATCCCACGGGAAACCCGGCAGTTTCACTGCCTGTGAACCCGCGGCGATGATCGCCTTTTCAAAGCGCACGAGCTTCTTGCCATCGGCACCGTCGACTTCGATTTCGTTGGCGGAGATGAACTTGCCGGTGCCCTGCACGACCGTGACCTTGCGCTGCTTGGCCATGCCGGCGAGGCCGCCGGTCAACTGCTTGACGACCTTGTCCTTGTTCGCGCGCAATTTGTCGAGATCGATCTCCGGTTTGCCGAAGCTGATACCCATGTCTTCGGCGTGCGCGGCTTCCTCGATCACGCGTCCCGCATGCAGCAATGCCTTGGACGGAATGCAGCCGACGTTGAGACAGACGCCGCCCAGGGTCGCATAGCGCTCGATCAGCACCGTGTCCTGGCCAAGATCGGCAGCACGGAATGCCGCGGTGTAACCACCGGGACCGGAACCGAGCACGACAATCTGGCACTCGATATCGGCCTTGCGTCCACTCGCCGAAGCGGCTTTCGGCGCGCTTTTTCCGTCTCCCCCCGGGTGAGGGTGGCCCGCAGGGGCGGGTGACGACTCCATGGATGGAGGAGTCAGCGCAACGTCTGGAGTAGTTGCCGAGGGTTCGGACTTGCCGGCAGATTCAACTTTTGGCGCATCGGCTTTCGGCGACGGCTGTTCCGCCGCAGCCGCAGCGTCCGTTTCCAGAATCGCCACGACCGTGCCTTCGCTCGCCGTGTCATCGACCTTGACCTTTACTTCCTTGATCACGCCATCCGCCGGCGACGGCACTTCCATGGTCGCCTTGTCCGATTCGAGCGTGACAATACCCTGATCCTTCCTGACCGTATCGCCCGCTTTCACGAGTACTTCGATGACCGGGATATCGCTGTAGTTGCCGATATCGGGGACCTTGATCTCTGTCGTTGCCACTGCGAGCTCCTTGGGTGCGCTGTCGGGACGGAAGTCGGCGTCAGACTATTCTTCGTTCACTGGATCGGCAGATTCGGCGGCCTGTTCGCAGGTCCTGGCTGCAGCCCGGACACGTACGGCGTAATCTTCTCCGAGTGCCTGCAACTCCGGCATCATCGACTTCATGCGACTCTGGGTGATCATCATGGATTTCTGCATCAGCTCCGGCATGCGCTCGATCATCTTCTTGCCGAGGGGTGATCGGTAGAAATCATTGATCTCACGCAATTCCTCAACGCTGAATACTTCCGCGTAGACCGCGGCGACATCGACCTTCATGCCTTCATCGTTCAACGTTCCCATCATCATGTTGGTCATTTCCGCCGAGAATTCGCGCAGTACCGGCCTGGCTGCTTCGCAAGTCGTATAGGTATCAAACTGCTGTTCGAGCATGCCGCGAATCTGATCCTGCATGCTTTTCATGGTTTCATCGAAATTCACCAGTCGCAGGAGTTCGATGGACAGCGTGATCTTTTCGTCAACCGGTTTCTGCGGAGAATTTCCGGCGAACGAGGACGCACTGAACAACGCGAGCGAAACGAATAGAACGGCATTCTTCAACATGGCGAGATCCTTTCGGTTGGGTCAGAGAAGCACGCGCCGCATGTCGGCCAGTACCTGGCCAAGGTATGCGGTGAAGCGTGCGGCCGAGGCACCATCGATGACGCGGTGGTCGTAGCTGAGGCTCATCGGAAGTATCAGGCGCGGCTTGAATTTCTCGCCGTTCCAGACCGGCTTCATTGCCGATTTCGAGACGCCGAGGATGGCGACCTCGGGCGCATTGACGATCGGCGTGAATGCGGTGCCGCCAATGCCGCCGAGGCTCGAGATCGAAATGCAGCCGCCTGACATGTCGGCCGGGCCGAGCTTGCCGTCGCGTGCCTTCCTGGCCAGCTCACCGCTTTCCTGCGCAAGCTCGATGACACCCTTCTGATCTGCATTGCGGATGACCGGAACAACGAGGCCATTCGGCGTATCGGCAGCGAAGCCGATATGGAAATATTTCTTCAGGATCAGGTTTTCGCCGCTGGCATCCAGCGAGGCATTGAAGTCGGGATACTTCTTCAGCGCGGCAACCATGCCCTTGATCAGGAAGGCGAGCATGGTCAGCTTGATCCCGGCCTTTTCGTTTTCCTTGTTGAGGCTGACGCGCAGTGCCTCGAGATCGGTGATGTCGGCATCATCAAACTGGGTGACATGGGGAATCATGACCCAGTTGCGGGCCAGGTTTGCGCCCGAAATCTTCTTGATCTTCGACAGCGGCCGGGATTCGATGTCGCCGAACTTGCCAAAATCGACCTGCGGCCAGGGCAGCAGGTCGAGGCCACCGCCGCCGCCAGAGGCCGCCGCGCGTGAAGGTCCCGAGGACAATGCACGCTTGACGAAATTCTGCACGTCTTCACGGGTGATCCGACCCTTGCGAGCGCTGCCACTGACCTTGAGCAGGTCGACGCCCAGTTCGCGCGCGAACAGGCGCACGGCCGGGCTGGCATGCGGAATCCTGTCCGGCATCACGCTGTCAGCCCCGAACGTGACGGGCGGTGACTGCGGGCCGGAAATTTCGGGATCGCTGTCAGGCGACAGCGCGGCCGACTCGAGCTCGCTCAAGCGCGCCGGGTTGCTGGTATCGATGGTCGCCTTCTTCGCCGCGGGTGCCGGCTCGGCCTTCGCGGGCTTGTCCGCCGCGACAGGGCTGGCCTGTTCTGCCTTCTTGCCGGTGTCCCCTGCAGCTTCCGCCTCGACGATCGCCACCACCGTTCCTTCGGAAATCTCGTCACCGAGCTTGACCTTGAGCTCCTTGACCACGCCTGCCACCGAAGAAGGCACTTCCATGGTGGCCTTGTCCGATTCAAGCGTGACCAGCCCCTGGTCCTTTGCCACCGTGTCACCCGGCTGCACCAGTACTTCGATGACGGGAATACCGGAGTAGTTGCCGATATCGGGGACTTTGACTTCGTGGCTGGCCATCAGGCTGCTCCAGATAAGGTCATTCAGGTTAGCGAACCCGCATTGTCGCCTTGATGGGCCGATACGCCAACCGCCAGTGAGCAACCCGCAAGGCGTGGAATGGCCTTGCGTCTGGGCTCGACATCCCGAGAAGGCAGGGATCCGGCTTTTTCCGGGTGTGCGGTTGATGGCAAGGGAACTCGATGCGGCTGCCGAGAAGCGCCCCAGCCTGCACCGGAACGACGCAAGGCATGGGTCCGCGCCAGGTCGGTTCCCTGCCATAAACGGCCCGTCTCCTTGCAGGGCTGATACCTGTTCGTGCTTCCCGTACAATGATCGGCTGCCCTTTCGCCCGTGCGGCCTGCGCCGGCAAGCGCCGGTCCGACACAACGCACTTCCGGAACACCGCCTGATGATTTCCTTTCGCAACTTCGCCCTGCGCCGTGGCGAGCGCCTGCTGCTGTCCAGGGTCGATATCGCCCTGCACGCCGGTTGGCGTGTCGGCGTGGTCGGGCGCAACGGCTGCGGCAAGACCAGCCTGTTCGCCGCCATCCTCGGTGAGGTCGAGGCCGATTCGGGCGACCTGGAGAAATCGCCGAAGCTGCGTATTGCCTGCGTCGCCCAGGAAACGCCATCGCTTCCCGATGCGGCCATCGATTTCGTTGTCTCCGGCGACAGCGAAGTCCATGCCGTGCTGCAGGCCGAAGCTGCCGCGATGGCCGCCGAAGACTGGGATGCCGTCGCCGCCGCGCACCAGAAAATGGCCGAGATCAATGGCTACGACGCCTCCGCCCGCGCGGGCAAGTTGCTGCACGGGCTCGGCTTTTCCTCCGACACCCATCAACGCGCAGTATCGGAATTCTCCGGTGGCTGGCGCGTGCGTCTGAATCTGGCCCGCGCGCTGATGATGCCGAGCGACCTGCTGCTGCTCGATGAACCGACCAACCATCTCGATCTCGATGCGGTGCTTTGGCTCGAGCAATGGCTGCTCAAGTATCCCGGCATGCTGATGATGATCTCGCACGACCGCGAGTTCCTCGACGGAGTCGGCACGCATATGCTGCATTTGCACGACGGAACAGCCAAGCTCTATACCGGCGACTACACCAGTTTCGAGCGCCAGCGTTCCGAGCAGTTGCGCCAGCAGCAAATCGCCTTCGAGAAGGAACAGGCCGAGCGCGCCCATCTGCAATCCTTCATTGACCGCTTCAAGGCTTCGGCCGCCAAGGCCAAGCAGGCGCAATCGCGGGTCAAGCGCCTGGCCAAGCTCAGCGGCACCGAAGCCGTTCGCGCCGAACGCCAGATCCGCATCAATTTCGCCGACCCGGTCAAGCTGCCCAATTCACTGACCCGACTGAACAAGGTCGATGCCGGCTACGGCGATGTGAAGATCCTGAGCAAGGTCGGCTTCGGCCTCGAGGCCGGCGACCGCATCGGCCTGCTGGGTCCGAACGGGGCCGGCAAGTCGACCCTGGTCAAGACCCTGGTCGGAGAATTGCCCGTGCTTGCCGGAGAGCGCAGCGCACATCCGGATATGGAACTTGGCTACTTTGCCCAGCACACGGTGGAGTCGCTGCACGAGGGGCAGTCGCCGATCGATCATCTGCGCGACATTGCGCCGGGCACCGGGATACAGGAGTTCCGTGACTTCCTCGGACGCTGGAATTTCGCCGGCAACCGTGCCTTCGAAAACGTCGACGGCTTCTCCGGCGGCGAACGCGCTCGCCTGGCCCTGGCCCTGATCGCCTGGCGCAAGCCAAATGTGCTCCTGCTCGACGAGCCGACCAATCACCTCGATCTGGAAATGCGTGAAGCCCTGGCGGAAGCCTTGAGCATTTTCCCCGGCGCCATCGTCATGGTCTCGCACGATCGCCACCTGATCGGCCTGGTCTGCGAAACCTTCTGGCGCGTTTCCGACGGCAAGGTGGAGGAGTTCAAGGGCGATCTGGATGAATACGCTGCGTGGCTGAAATCGCGAGCGGCGAAGGGCTGATAGCCGGGAATGGGGAATCGGGAATGGGGAATGCGCAGAGCCGGGTTCCCGCCGCCCACAATCTTTCGGCTACCAGGCTTGAGCGTCAGATGTCGATCCTGGGGAAGCTCAAGCGGTAGACTGCAGGGCGCCAGTCGGCCCCAATTGACTGCGAAAGTCGACGACTCTTGCGTTTCCCATTCCCTATTCCCCATTCCCCATTCCCGGCCCTCAACCCATGTACACCCTCTACTACTCTCCCGGTGCGGCCAGCATGGTCGTCCACCTGAGCTTGCTGGAACTCGATGTACCACACGAGTTGCGCCTGATCGATTTCGATTCGAAAGCGCAAAAGAACCCGGAGTACCTTCGCCTCAATCCGGCCGGAGTGGTGCCTACCCTGATTGTCGACGGTGCGCCGATCTACGAATGCGCGGCGCTGATGCTGCTGCTGGGCGAACGCCATGCAGAGAAAGGCATGGCTCCGATCACGGGATCGGAGCAACGCGGGCTCTACCTGCAATGGACCCTGCATCTGGCCAATACCCTGCAACCTGCGTTTCGCCAGTGGTTCTACCCCACCGACTTCGGGCCAGCCGATCAGGCCGATGCCATGCGCGAGTTTGCGCAGCGCCGCATCGAGGCGGTCTGGGATCGGCTCGACGCGCATCTCACCGGAAAAGGGCCCTACCTGCTCGGCGACTCCTTCAGCCTGCTCGACCTTTACGCGACGATGCTGATGCGCTGGTCGCGCAACATGCCGAAGCCGGCAGATCGATGGCCAGCCATTGCTGCGCTGGCCCAGCGGATCAAGGCAAGGCCGTCCTGGCAGCAGCTCTACAAGATCGAGGGCTTGACCGAGTGGGCGTGAACGATTCGTCGAAGCGTTGATCCAGGACCAGGAGGAACCCATGAAATTTCTTCACAGCATGGTGCGCGTGCGCGATCTCGATGCCTCGCTGGATTTCTACTGCAACAAGCTCGGCCTCAGGGAAATTCGCCGCAACGACTACGAGAAGGGTCGCTTCACCCTGGTCTTCCTTGCCGCACCCGGAGACGAAGATCGCGGGCAGATCGAGCTGACCTGGAACTGGGATGCCGAGGACTACGGCAGCGCGCGCAATTTCGGCCATCTCGCTTTCCAGGTGGACGACATCTATGCAACCTGCCAACGCCTGATGGACGCCGGCGTCGTCATCAATCGTCCGCCACGCGACGGCCATATGGCCTTCGTACGCTCGCCCGATCTGATTTCCATCGAGTTGTTGCAGAAGGGCGATTCCCGGGAGCCCTGTGAACCCTGGGTGTCAATGCCGAATACGGGCGTCTGGTAGACAGACGGCCTGCGCGAGCGGGCTTCAGTCGCGGCGCTGCCTCGCAGACGAGGCATGCAGACCGGGCCTCGGCGGTGGCAGCGCCGGGGCGGTCCGTCCAGCGGGTCGGCCCCGCAACCCAACCGTCCTCTCACCTCTGTGAGACCATGTGCGTCAGCTCTTCGTGCTTGCGGGCCATGCCGGGAGGCATCCGACGAGCACAGGGCCAATCACCACTGATCCCATCGAATCTCTAACAGGGGGGCTTCGAATGCATCAAGGCGAGGATTCGTCGGCAACGGCGGCAACCGAATTCGAGGGCTCCGCGCGGGACAGCGGCAATTCCGAGTCGATGGCGCCCGGAACCCGCCTCGGCGCCTACAAGATCCGACGTCCTCTCGGCGAAGGCGGCATGGGCCAGGTCTATCTGGCTGAACAGACGGCCCCGGTCCATCGCGACGTTGCCCTCAAGCTGATTCGTCAGCAGATTGCCAGTCCTCTCGCCCTGGCCTGGTTCGAAGTCGAGCGCCAGGCGCTGGCGCAGATGCAGCACCCGGCCATCGCGCAGATCTTCGATGCGGGCACGACCGACGAGGGCCATGCCTACATTGCAATGGAATACGTCGAAGGCGTGCCGCTTACCGAGTTCAGCCGAACCAACGGGCTCACTCGCGACCAGCGCATCGCCTTGTTCGTGCGCATTTGCCAGGGCGTGCAACATGCGCATCAGAAGGGCGTCATTCATCGCGACCTGAAGCCGGACAACGTGCTGGTCCAGGCCATCGACGGAATACCGATGCCCAAGATCATCGACTTCGGCATCGCCATTGGTGGCAGCGTGTCCGACAGTGGTCCGGTGGTGTCGCGCAACACCAGCGATCATGCGGGCACCGCGATCTACATGAGTCCCGAGCAGGCCGGATCAAAACATCGCGACATCGATACACGTACCGATGTCTATGCATTGGGCGTGATGCTTTGCGAACTGCTCACGCACTCCGATGCGCGTGCCCTGACCTCGGACGCGCACCATTCCACGCATGCGCCGCACCAGACCCTGTTGACCGCACTGGCCGGCGAAGCCGAGGCCCCCAGCGCTACACCCAGTGCACATGCATTGTTGAACGCTGCCCGGACACTGCCGGCGGAACTGCGCGCCATCCTGCGCAAGGCGCTGGCACTGGATCGAGCCGATCGCTACGAATCCGCAGCGGCACTCGGACAGGACCTTGAACGCTACAGGGAGCATCGACCGCTGTCGGCCATGCCGGCCAGCCGCGCCTATGCCGCGCGAAAGTTCATCGCCCGACACCGACTCGGCATCCTCGCCACCGGTGTCGCCGCACTGGCCCTGATTGCCGGGACCATCATGGCCGTACAGGGACAGCGCCGCGCCGAAGTCGCTGCGGAACTGGCCCGCATCGAAGCAGACAAGGCAGCCCAGGTGGCCGCCTTCGTCCAGGAAATGATTGCCGGTATCGATCCCGACCGCGCCAAGGGTCTCGACCGCAGCCTGATGCGGTTGATGCTCGATTCGGCAGCTTCTCGCGCCGGTACCGAGTTGGGGGACCAGCCGGCGGTACGCAGCACGATCGAAAGTACAATTGCGCGCAGCTACGCAGCCATCGGCGAGTATGCGCTGGCTGCCGAGCACTTCTCCGCAGCACGAACTGCGGCCATCTCGGCAGGAAGTCCGAAGGCAGAACGGGCCCGCCTGCTGCTGGCCGAGGCCGACGCCGATGGCAACCTCGGTCACTTCGAGCAGAGTAGAGTTCTAGCCAGCCAGGCTCTCGAGGAAGTGCGGGACCTGCCCGAGACGGATCGCGACCGGCTCTACATCGAGAGCCGTCTGGCCTGGCACGAGCAGGGCGCAGGGCAATTCGAAACCAGCATCAAGCGCTACCAGCGAGTACTCGCTCTTCAACAAGCGGCCTTCGGCATCGACGACGACGACACGCTGGAAACTCAGCGTGGCATGGGTGCCAACTATGCGCGTGTCGATCGATACGCGGAAGCGGAGCCGCTATTCAAATTCGTACTCGAACGATACACGCAACGCTACGGCCCGACCCATACAAAAACCCTGGACCTCACCACCGGCCTTGGCGTCACCTACCTCGAACAGGAAAAGTATGCCGAGGCCGAAGCATTGTTGCGGCCAGCCCTGGAACTAACCGAATCCAGGCTCGGGCCCGAGCATCCAAACACCATGGTGCTGGTCTCGAATCTCGGCAGCGCGATCCGTAAACAGGATCGCAACGAGGAGGCGCGTCCGTACTACGAGCGCGTGCTGGCAACCAATCTGAAGATCAATGGCCCCGACCACTATCTCAGCGTCGCCGGCGAAAGCAACCTGGCCTTGCTCTTGCGTGACGCGGGCGACATCGCTGGCGCGGAGAAGCATGCGCGACTGAGCATCGCGCACCTGCAGAATGCGTTTCCTCCCGAGCATCCGGCACGTGCGATCTTCATCGCCGCACTTGGCAGCGTTCTCGTTTCCGCCGGGAAATATGCCGAGGCCGAAACCCACTTCGATGCTGCTTACGCCATCTTTCTTGGCGCACCGGGATTTGGCCCCAGGCATTCGCGTACGCTTGAGCTGATAGAGAACTACATCAAGCTATACGGTGCCTGGGGAAAACCCGAAGAGAAGGCGCGCTGGCAGGAAACCCTCGACAAGGCGAAACGCGCCGAAGAAGAGAGCACTGCAACTAGAGGCTGACTTCAACCAGGTTCAATGCCGAGCCATCAGGCATGCGTGCGGAAACCGATGCCTCGATACGATCAAGAGCCTGAACCCGACGACACAGTTCGTCAGCGCGCGCTTCGAGCGCCTTGGCGCGCTTCTCGACAACCCTCTCGACATTTGTTTCGATCGATGACGCGCGCGCCTCGAGCTCCGCTACGGCCGACTCGTCACCGCTGAAGGCCACGGCGATGGCCTGGGCAGTGATATTGCCCACCATCTCACCGATCAGGGAGCCCACTGCACCTTCGATCAGGTCCTCGACTTCCTTTTCGGAACTCGGGCCCCAGACATCGCGGTCGTTGATGGTCTGCTTGATTTCGTCGGCCGTGCGCGCAATTCGCTCGGCGCTTTCGCGCGCTGCCTGCGCACTGGGTGCAAATGCCATCGAAACATGTGCCACCGCTTCGAAGGCAATTCCCACGGCCTCCACAGCCAGCGCCTTGGCTTCGGGCACCAGGGCCCGTACGCCGCGATCCAGTTCGACAACGCGGGTTTGGTCTGCTGCATCAAGGCTCAACGCCTTGCCGTCGACCTCAAGAACGCCACCGGGCAGGATCGCCACGACCTGTTTCGACTTGTCGTCGGTGAAGGCGATGCGACCGGCCTCGATCTTCGTGGAATAGCGGCTTTCGACATCGCAGTGATTGCCATCTATCTGGACCTTTGCATGGCCGGTGTGTGCGGACAGGGCGAGCACGAGGCTGACCGCGGCGACGACGGGAAGGGTTTTCATGACGGACTCACCTTGCATCGGGATATGAAGCTTGGATGCGAAGGGTCACACGCGGGTTTAAACCGCGCATGTGTCAAATGTACGGGGCCGCAGTCCCTCTCGACCGGAGGACGGCGCGACGAGCTCCGCTCGACGCGCCCTTCCGTGCCCGATTTCAGTGTGCCCGCTTGTCTTCCAGCAGAAACCGGTAGATCAGCCCGCCAATGGCCCCGCCGACCAGGGGCGCCAGCCAGAACAGCCAGAGCTGGCTGATTGCCCAGCTGCCCTGATACAGGGCCACACCCGTGCTGCGGGCGGGGTTGACCGAGGTATTCGTGACCGGAATCGAAATCAGGTGGATCAGGGTCAAGGCCAGGCCGATGGCGATCGGGGCGAATCCTGCCGGCGCCCGCTTGTCCGTGGCACCCATGATGATGAGGACGAAGAAAGCGGTCAGCACGATCTCGATCATCAGCGCAGCCTGCATCGAATAACCGTCGGGTGAATGCTCGCCGAAACCGTTCGAGGCGAAACCGGCCGAGGCATCGAATCCGGCCTTTCCGCTGGCGATCAGGTAGAGAACGCCGCCGGCGGCTATGCCTCCGATCACCTGTGCCACCACGTAGGGCGCGAGATCCTTCGCGCTGAACCGACCACCGAACAACAGGCCGAACGAGATGGCCGGATTGAAGTGCGCCCCTGAAATATGACCGACGGCATAGGCCATGGTCAGCACTGTCAGGCCGAAGGCCAGGGCAACGCCGACAAATCCGATACCGAGCTCCGGATATCCCGCTGCAATGACCGCACTGCCGCAACCACCAAAAACCAGCCAGAAGGTGCCGAAGAATTCCGCCGTCAGGCGCTTGCCCATGCTCATAGATTTTCTCCCCGATTCCGTTTTCAGATGGACCACTGCCGATATGGCACCGGATGACCCGATCCGGCCCCACTACCGGCGCGGCGGCCCATTCTAGCTGCTGTCGCGATCGATATTGCTACGGAATTTGCTTTTGTTGACGACAAGATCAGGGCTGAGCCGGAGTTCTCCCTATGGACCGGATACGGGCCGATTGGCTGTCGGGTTGTCCTGATTTTCCTTGAGCCAGAGCATCGCGCGGTGCACGCGCGCGTAGCCGCTGGGGTGATCGTAGAAAATGATCTCTTCGAGCGGGCCGGGCTTGATCTTGCGGTAGGTCGACAGACGCATTGCGACCATGGCGAAGCCATGCGGCTCGTTGGCGGCATTCAGTCCGTAGGCGTCCGCTTCGGCTTCGGCCTGGCGAATGATGGAGTTGGTCAGCGGTGTCGCAAGGAAGAAGAACAGGGAAAGTATGGCCAGCGCCAAGGGCAGCGCAGCGGGATCATCGCGGCCCTCGAGACCGAAGCGCGCACCCCAGCGGGCCATGGCGCGATCGAAATAGCGGTTGACGATCCAGAAACCGAAACCCAGCACCAGAGTCATGTAGGTAACCAGACGCAAGCCATGATTCAGCACGTAGTGGCCCATCTCATGCCCGAGCACGGCGTAGATTTCAGGCTTCGAGGTGCGATCAAGCAGATTGTCGTTCATGGCGACACGTGTGGTGCCGAGGAACCCGGCGACATTCGCACTGATCCGCGTGGTTTGCCGCGAGGCGTCGAATTCGACCACGTTGTCGTCGGGAATCATGTTGGCCCTGGCCAGCGACAGGATTTCCTCGCGCACCTCACCCTGACGCAGCGGCTTGTAGTCGTTGAAGATCGGATCGAGGAAAACCGGAGCGATCATCATCATGAACAGGATCAGCACGAACGCGCCGCAGGTGGCCCAGATCCACCAGCGCTGTCCCGTCTTGCGTATCGCGGCATAGGCCAGCGCAATGACGGGCGGAACGATGACAAGACTGACCAGCAGGCCCTTGAGCTGGTCGAGTGACCACTCACCGAAATTCTGGGCGGCGAGGCCGTAGGCATGCTCGCGGAAGAATCCGGTGTAGATCGTCATTGGCAGGGCCAGCACGGTTGCCACCACCAGCCACTGCAGCGCGTAGATCATCGTGACCAGCCAGGGTCGATGACTGACCCGACGAGCCAGATTTCGCATTCCGGTCGAGAGCCCGCTGCGCAACAGGATCCAGGCTACGACCAGGCCGTAGAGCAAACCCCACAGCTGCAACCAGTAGCCGCCTTCGAAATAGGCATCCGACTTGGCCTGCTGCTCGGGCGTGAGCAGATCCAGATACGCCTGGGTGGCCTTGTCGACATCGAATTGCGGGCCGGGACGTGCAGCATCGGGGATCTGCAGCCCCGCTGGCAGCTCGGCCGAAACAGGGGATTCGGCGCCTGCCAGCCCGAACAACAGGAACGCACTGAACAGAAACACGATGCCGCGATAGACCAGCTTCATGCCGCACTCCCCCTGGATACGAAGAGTGCCAGACTACCGCAAGCTGAACGACAAGTGCATGCCGCAATTGACTGGCTTTTTGAACATGAGAAAGCCGCGGCACCGAAGCGCCGCGGCTCGTTTCAGGTTGCCAGTCGAGTCGCCCCTCAGTCGGCCTTGCTGATCGTGAAACCGCCAAAGCTGACGCCGAGGTTGACGCCCTCGCCCGTACCGGCCAGCGCAAGGGAAACGGTACCCTTGGTCAACACCTGTGCGGTGGCGCTCTTGCCGGCAGCCGCGGAGGCATCCGCCTGGGCATAGGTGCCGAGAACGTCACTCATCTTGTGGACATCGGAGAACGTGCCCTTGCCGCCATCGATGTGGATCTTGCCGACGGTCAAGCCGCCGCCCTTGGCGGAAATCTTGACGTTCATGGATTCACCGTTTTCACAGGTCACCTTGCCGGTGCCTTCGGAGTGCTTGTAGATGGCCGACCAGCCGGTCAGGCTGAAGCGCATCTCGCAATCGAGCTGTGCCTCTGCTGCTTCTGCTTTCGGAACAGACACTGCGGTCAGGGCCAGAGCCAGTGCAGATACGGCGAAACCTTTCTTGACGAATGTCATGGTGATTGCTCCTCGTTGGGGTGGCGCAAGTGTGTGTCGCGGAAGCTGAACGAGCCGATACTGAGGCGCTGCGACGGCTTGATGCTGGCCCTCTCAGGTCAGGAATTCCTCCAGTGCCTGCCAGCGACGCCGCTTCTCCGCCCTTGTCATTCCTGCATTCGCCGGGCTGGTCGATGGCAGCTCGAACAGAGTGACCCGTTCGCGCGCGGCCACGTCTAGCCTCGGCAGGATCAGTCGCCGGAACGAAGTCCGGGCGCGGCCGCCATTCAGGGCAATGCCCGTGATTGAAGGCCGAGCCATCAGCAGTCCCGGTATATCATTGGCCACTTCACTGGAGCGCACAATAGCGCTGTCGAGACTGCCCTGGCGTTCGCAAGACTCGAGGACATCCCAGATGCCAACGCCCATCCGCTGCAAACGCGCAATGCGTTCGGCATACGGCAACTCGGGGCCTGCATTGAACATCTCGCCCATCAGCGGCCAGAACAGATTCTGTGGATGTGCGTAGGACTGTTGCAGTTCGAGCGACTTGACGCTGGGCGCGGTGCCAAGCACCAGCAGGCGACAGCCCTTGGCTACTTGCGGCGCAAAACTCTCAACATGAAGGATCTTGGCGGAATTCTTCATTGACCAGGTGCAGCTCATCTTGTTTCTGCAGCGCTGCTACTTCTTCGGCAGGGGCAGGAATTTCTCGGGATCGAATCCACCGACTTCATAATGCAGGGTGCGCGGCGGCTTGCCTTTCTCGCTGACTTCGATATCCACGGTCTTCGACTTGCCAACCCTTGCGATGAAGGCCTTGTCTTCCTCGATGAAGATTGCGGGCTCACCCGTTGGCGGAATGCTGCCTTCCATGCTGGTCGGTGAGCCCCCGTCGAAAGTCATCGTCACGCGGCAATTCTTCGCGCAAGTGAATCCGGGCTCGCTGCCGTAGAGAAACACACTCTGACCCCAGTCGGTATGCCGGCGAAAGACGAGACGCACCTGATCGCCGTTCGCGCCACCGTCACTGGATTGGTAGATCGTGGCCGTGCTCTGCGTTCCACCGGCCATCGGAGATGTCTGGTAGGTCCACAGGCGTGCCATGCGCCGCGCCTCGCCTTCTGTCGTCGCCTTCTCGCGCAAGGCCTCGATGTCGGGCCGGATGCGTGCGGCAGCAGCACTGTCGGGATACATCTTTAGCAATTCGTCACCGAGCGGAAGTGCCAGCTCGGCGTTGCCCGCCTTCAGCATTTCTTCGTACATCGCGTAATGCTGTTCCGCCCTGGCTTCCTGCTGGGCCCTGGCCGCTGCAATGGCTTCAGGCGAGGGCGCGGCGGCTTGTTCCTGCTTGTTGCAGGCACTTGCAAGGGCAAGCAGTAGTACAGGGACAACCACTACGTTGAAAATTCGCATCGACAAGGATCCCGCTGAATGATTGAGCCACCCAATATACCGCCGATAGCCTGCAGCATGTCGTCGCCCGCGGCTGCGCACGTGCCGTCCTGATTGCGGGCTATCATTGCTGATGATGACTGACCTGAGCATGACGCTTCGAGAACTGCTGGGGCTTGCGCACCCTGTTTCGGTTGAATTCCAGCGAGGCGACGTCGAAGAGGCCGTCGGATTCAACCGGGAACGGATCGGGTACCGGGGACTGGAAGGCGACGTCATCCCGGCTTTCCTGTTCACACCGAGGGGCCGTGACATGCTCGGCGGTGTGGTTGTCTTTCACCAGCACAATGGGGAGTTCCACTTCGGCAAGAGTGAGGTAGCCGGCTTGGTCGGCGATGCCTTTCAGGCCTTCGGGCCGGCGCTTGCTCGCATAGGCCTCGCCGTTCTGGCCCCGGACTCCATCTCTTTCGAGGATCGACGAGGAGCGGTTCGCGGGGTTGAGCCGGACCACTACGACTGGCTTCAGCACTACAACGCCATGAGCTACCGCTTGGTCGATGGTGACCTGCTGATGAGGAAGTGCCTGGATGACGCACAACGGGCGCTGAGCGTCTTGCTCCAGGCCACCGAGCTGGACAAGCGACTCGTGGGCGTGGCAGGCCACTCCTACGGTGGTTACACCGCGCTCTACCACGCGGCAGTCGATGCACGATGCAGGTTCGCGTGCGTCAGCGGTGCCGTGTGCAGCTTCGAGACGCGCCGCCGGGAAGGCACCGGGATCTCTCTCTTCGAGACCGTGCCCGGTCTCGCACGCCAGATCGACACGCACGATGTTCTTGCAGGCATCGGGCCTCGGCCGACAATGGTGGTGTCGGGTACCGGGGACAAGTATTCACGGGATGCGGACCAGGTAGTGGCCAAGGTCGCCGGCGACTTCATCACCGAGCTCCGCGTCGAGAGCGGACACGCTCTCGATCGAGAGAGGTTCGATGCGATCGTCGAGTGGATTGTCGGCCGCACATCCGATCGATGAGAAGCGACACCTGACGCAGAATTGCGTCTGATTGCAGGCAGGACCTTCGCCAGCGACTCCGGGCATTGGTAGCATCGGCGATTGGCATTGCCGGGCGAGTTTCAAGCCGCGTGGAATGCCCTTGCCGATTCCCCATCATCCATTCCCGATTCCCGACCCCATGCGCAAGATCCTTCACGTCGACATGGACGCATTCTATGCATCGGTCGAACAGCGGGATGATCCCTCGCTGCGTGGTCGGCCGGTGGTCGTCGCCTGGCGTGGTGCGCGCTCGGTGGTCTGTGCGGCGTCTTACGAGGCGAGGACCTTTGGCGTGCGTTCGGCGATGCCGGCCATACGTGCCGAACGACTGTGTCCGGACGCGGTCTTCGTGCCGCCCGACTTCACTCGCTATCGTGCCGTGTCGCGCCAGGTGCGCGAGATTTTCCTGCGCCATACCGACCTCGTCGAACCACTGTCGCTCGACGAAGCCTACCTCGATGTCACCGAGAATCACGGCCGCCTGCCTTCAGCCACGGCGGTAGCCCGGGCGATCCGAGAGCAGATCCGCGAGGAAACTTCACTGACCGCCTCGGCCGGAGTTGCACCCAACAAGTTCCTCGCCAAGATCGCCTCGGACTGGAACAAGCCCGATGGCCTGTTCGTGATCAAGCCGGATGCCGTAAGAGACTTCCTGACGCCACTATCGGTCGGGCGAATCCACGGCGTCGGCAAGGTCATGGACGGCAAACTCGCCGAGCTTGGCATTCGCACGGTCGGTGACTTGCGCGCCCGTGATGTGCACGAGCTTGAGAGCCTTTTCGGCCGCTACGGTCGGCGACTGCATGAACTCAGCAACGGCATCGACGAAAGCGCCGTGACGCCCGACCGGCCGGTACAGTCGATATCGGCCGAGGATACCTTTGCCGAGGATCTGCCGCTGGCGGATCTCGAGCCGGCGATCCGCGAACTGGCCAGCAGGGTCTGGACTGCGAGCCGCAAGGTCGAACGCGTCGGGCACACCGTGGTACTCAAGCTCAAGACCCGTGAATTTCGCATCCTCACGCGCAGCCTGACACCAGCGACGATGCCCGAGTCCGCAGATGAACTGGCCACGCTCGCCCTGGCACTGCGCGAACGCGTGAACCTGCCTGAATCCACGCGCTATCGCCTGGTCGGGGTCGGCATCAGCAATTTTCGCGATGCCGACGAACTGGGAGAACAGGCTGGCCTGTTCGGTGGCGATGGCGATTCGACAAGCACTGGCTAGCGTCGTCGCCGCGCACGCCAGGCTTCGATCTTTCGTGAAATCCAGACATCGAGCCGGTCGAGCAGGCGCGCCGCGAACAGTGACTCCTCTGCCACGAGCACGGCACCAAGAATCAGGGCCAGGATTCCGGGGCCGGGCAGGACGAGCATCGCCACGCCGGCCAGCATGATCAGCACGCCGAGCCCGCTGATCAGGACCTTTCGCACCAGACCACTCCTGCTTCCGCGGCGCAGTCGATAGCGAGTCACGAAACGGCGGCCCCTGGGGGTGGCTGCAAAGTGTTTCCATTGTCTGCGCACGCTGGCCGTCATCGATGCCCCTGTACTTGTATGGTGCAAGAACCCGCACCCGGCGAATGCTGGCCATGCATCGATCAGTCTGAACGTTTCAGGTGAACCGCTCCGAAATGACCGTGTTGTATGCTTGAAGTTCATCACGGCAAGGAGCTGGACGTGACGCGATTCATTGCATTGCTGTTCACCCTGATGGGTGCTTGCGCGGCGGTGGCGGCAGAGCAACCCGACCGCGTCCGGGAGAGCAGCGAAGGGCACTACAACGCCAGCCTTGTCGAAAGCCTGCTCGCAGAAGGAACGCCCCGCGCGCTGGTACTGGCAGCGACGTCCCTGCCGTATGCCGGGAACCCAGCGGGCCTATCGCGCCAGGCTCTTCTGGATCGAGCCGCACAAGCCGCGCCAGATGACCCCTTCGTCCAGTGGTTCGCCGCACTCTACACCGCGCCCGCCACCACCTTGTCGGAACCGGCGAAAGCGGTGCTGCGCCTGGAGCCAGACAATGGAGCAGCGTGGATGTTCGTGCTTCAAGCCGCCAGCGAGGCAAAAGACGAGAACGGCGTTACCGAAGCGCTTGCACATCTTGGTGCTGCGGCCGCCTTTGACGAGCACTATGCTGATTTCACACTGGCATGGATGGAAGCATTCCGGGCCCATCCCCGGCCCGCGCAGCCTGAACTCGACCGCGAGCAGGCCTTGGCCGAAGAGCCGCTGATCATGGCAATGGCACGAAGTACGGCGCTGGCCTTGCCCGCCTTCTCGAGCCTGATTTCCGCCTGCAGTGACAAGAGCGTCGACTTGCTTGCGGGCCGTCGCGATGCCTGCATCGCTGCGGCGCGCCTCATGGCAGGGCAATCCACGGCAATCATTTCGCGCGGCATGGGCAACGCCCTGCTTCGCCGCAGCGGCGCTCCGCAAGCCGCCACCGCCATGCGCGACTTCGAATACATCAACTCTCGCTATGCGTTGCTTTCGAGCACGCTCGAATGCGACCCCGTCGAGTTCGACGCGTTCGAGGCCGACTGGATGGAAACGCGCAACGAAATCCAGGTCGCCGAACGAGCCCTGTTGCGAGACGGCCATCTGCTGCAGCCGCCACCGGACTGGCAGCCAGACGATGGGTCGCTGCCTCCAGTCGACAGGACAGGCTGTCACTAAACCGACACGATCCGCCCGCCTGTAGTACGCTCTCCCGCGCTGTGCAACCCGACGGAGGCCTAGATGCTGAGAGTCCTGGTGGCGAGTTCCAAGGGCGGTTGTGGCAAATCCACGATCGCGACGAATCTGGCGGCGCACTCTGCGCTCAAGGGCAAGGCGACCGTGTTGGCCGATGCCGACCGCCAGGCCTCAAGCAGCCGATGGTGCGAAAAGCGCGCTGTCCTCGATACCGCCGTATTGCCCATCGATGCCACGCGCAAGGGCTGGCAACAGCGTATCCCGGAAGACGCCGAGCGCGTCATCATCGATTCCGGTGCCGGTATCCGGGCCAGCGAAATCGCGGAGTTTCTCGACGATGTCGACGCGATCGTGGTGCCGGTGCTGCCGTCCGTCGTTGATCTTGAGGCCACCATGCCGTTTCTGGCCGATCTGGCCAGGCTGCCGAGAATCAAGAAAGGCAAGGTCGCCGTCGGCCTCGTGGCCAATCGCACCAAGCCCTGGACGAACGCCACCCAGCAGTCGCTGGAGGAGATGCGCGAATTTCCGTTCAGCGTCATTGCACAGTTGCGTGATACCCAGGCCTATTCGCTGATGAATGGCCTCGGCCGCAGCATTTTCGACTACCACTCCGAGATCGTGCGTTCGCATCAGCAGGATTGGGTCAAGCTGATCCGCTGGCTGAACAAGCAGGGCTAGGCACCGCAGCGTATTGCGGCGGAGCATGGAAATCGGTCCCGGCGTGCGCCGCTGCTCGCGCTCGCAGTCGACCGCTCTGGCGAGTACTTATTCAGCCAGGCCGGGAAAATTCGCTTCTGCTTGGGAATTGCACCGGCCATGCGGCATGATGCAGGCCTACTCCGAGGAGTCATCATGTCAGTACGCCAGATCATCCTGTTGCGACACGCCCACGCGGAACCTCCGGCTGGCTCGCAGACCGACGAGTCCCGGCCGTTGACGGAAGGGGGCGTGTGCGAGGCGCATGCGGCGGCGGACTGGCTCAAGGACCATTCTGCGGAACCGGATGTCATTCTCTGCTCGCCCGCCGCACGCACCCGCGAAACGGCCGACTGCGTGGTTGAAAAGCTCCGCCATGCCCCTGGCAGCGTGGTCGATGGACGGATCTACGAAGCCACCCCCGGTGATCTGATCCAGGTGCTCGAGGAGCACGGCGACGCCGATTGCGTGCTTTTGGTCGGCCACAATCCAGGCCTGGAGACGCTGGTGGCCCTGCTCACCGACGGCACCTCGGACCAGGGACGCGGCATGCCGCCTGGGGCCATCGCCTGGCTGCATGTGGATGGTGATGCACCGATCGAACCCGGATCGGCCAGCCTTCGGCACTTCTGGTGGCCATAGGATTCCCGCTTGCCGGATGAGTTGACCGCGTGATCCCCAACGCACCTGAAGCCGCCCGCATGCACAGCACCGGATCGGGGCGGCGCAACCTCCTTGCCGATGCGTGGAAACTCGTGTTTGCCTGGACCTGGGCAACAGGCATTTCGCTTTCGGCAATGGCCGCCGAACCTGCTTCGACCACACCGGAATCCCGTTTCCTTCGCTTCGACAGTGTGCGTTCCAGCGCGTCGTTCGAGGTCAGGGTGCTGCTGATGTTCAGTGTCGATGGCCAATTCGGCAGTGTCAGTGGTGGCGTACACATCGAGAATGAACAGGCCCGGGTCGAAGCCGCCATCGATGCGAATGCGGTCAGCATGAACCGTGAATCCAATGAAAAATGGGTCAAGTCGACGGAGTTCTTTGACGTCGACCGGCACCCGCAGATCTTTTTCGAGTCGGCCCCGTTCCCGCTGGACCAGCTGCGGCAGGGCGGTGCGCTGCCCGGCACGCTGAACATGCGCGGCGTAACCCGGCCCGTCGAATTCGTGCTTGAGCCCGCCAAATGCGAGCAGCCGGCACTCGATTGTCCGGTGGTGGCCCATGGCACCGTTCGACGCAGCGAATTCGGCATGACCACGCGCCGCGGCGCACTTTCGGACAAGGTCGAGCTGAATTTCAGCATTCGCGTGTTGGCGCCCGCGGCTGGATCCGCTCAGCCGTGATCGGGGGCGACCGGAATTCGCTTCACGCGGCAGGGCGCGCCGCCCTGGTGCTGCTCTGCGTCCTCGGACTTCTCGGTGGTTGCACCGTCAATCGCCAGCTTGCGCGCAAGGCCGACCAGATCGTCTCGGAAACCCGCAACGACGAGCTCACCTGTAACCGGCCGGATCACTGCGCCATCGACTCGCCCTACCGCAAGCTGGCCGACAAGGCGCAGGGGCCGGGCGCGGCTGAGAGCGAGACCCACTATGTGAACCTGCTCGAGCAAGGCGAGGATTCGCTGCTCCTGCGCATCCATCTGGTCCGCGCCGCGCGCACCAGCATCGATATCCAGACCTTCATCTGGGTCAACGACGATGCCGGCAGGCTGCTGCTCGATGAACTGCTCAAGGCGGCGCGGCGCGGCGTGCGCGTGCGCGTCATCGCCGACCAGTTGTTTTCGCTTGAAGACCCGGCGCTATTGTCGCGCCTGGCAGTGATTCACCGGAATTTCGAGGTCCGCATCTACAACCCGACCTTCAACAAGGCAGTCACCCAGCCGCTCGAATTCGCGGTCAGCATCCTCTGCTGCTTCACCCGTTTCAACCAGCGCATGCACAACAAGCTGTTCCTCGTCGATGGGGAATTCGGCATCGCCGGTGGGCGCAACTACGAAAATCGCTACTTCGACTGGGATCCGGAGTTCGACTATCGCGATCGCGACGTTCTCGTCACCGGAGCGAAAGCCGGCCGCGAGATGCAGCGATCGTTCGACCAGTTCTGGAACTACAAGCGAGCCGTGCCGCTGACCCGGCTGAATGACGTGAACCGCCAGATCGTCGCGGATTCGGGTCAGAGCCTGCCCTTGCCCACGCCGATCCGGCAGGTGGATCCCATGCGCGTCGGCATCCTCAGTGCACACGCGAGCAATCAGGCCGAGATTTCGCGGCGCTTCGTCGATGAAGCCTTGCGCGTCGAGAAGGTTGACTACTTTTCCGACGAGCCGCAAAAGCAGGACTCGGCATCGGACAGCAATTCCGAGCTTGGCGACCGGATCGAAGGCCTGATCGCCTCGACGGAATCGAACATCCTCATGCAGACCCCGTACCTGGTCCTGAGCAAACGCGCGCGACGCCTTTTTGGTCGCCTCAAGGAACAGGAACCACGTCCGCAAATCATCGTTTCGACCAATTCGCTGGCAGCCACCGATGCCTTCTATGTCTATGCGCTGTCGCACAAGTACAAGAAGCGCTACCTCAAACTCGGATTCCGCATCTACGAATTCAAGCCTTTCCCGGGCGATGCGGACCTGTTGATCGCCGACTACGCCCAACTGGGTGCCGGCGAAATCAGCGAACAGGGTTACCAGCGCTACGGAAAGGCACCGCTCACAACGAGTGGCAGCGGCGTTCGGGTCGGCATGCATGCCAAATCCATCGTCATCGACGATCACGCGACCCTGATCGGCTCGCACAATTTCGATCCGCGTTCCGACAACTACAATACCGAGTCGGGATTCATCATTCATGACGATGAAGTGGCGCGGCGAGTCAGCGCGGCCATCCTGCGCGATATCGAGCCGCAGAACGCCTGGGCCATTGCCAAGCGCCCGCGCACCAACCTGGTCCATCGCATCAACAATGCCATTGCCGACTTCTCGACGGCCCTGCCCCTGTTCGACTTCTGGCCGTTCCGCTACGCGACCAGCTATGAACTCAATCCCGGCTGTAAACCGCTGCCGCAGAACGACCCGGATTTCTACGACTGTTATACGGCCGTCGGCGATTTTCCCGAGGTCGACTTGCCGTTGAAGACCATCTATACGCGCATGGCGACCGCAATCGGCGCCGGGGCAGTGGGTATTCTTTAGCCAGCGCGGCCCCGCACCGATTGACGCGCCCCCAAGCGCCGTCTAGTCTCAGCGCTGACTCTTTCCCCTGCGGAGCGGCATCCATGTCCCTCGACATCACGATTCAACTGGCTGATGAGGACCTCGATCACTTTGTCGAGGCCATGAAACGCGCACAGGTCAAGGCAGCCGATCTGAGCCCCAAGGAGGTCGTCGAGGCCGCATCCAGGCTGCTGATCGACGCGCCGGGCGGCAAGGTTCCCCAGTTCATCCAGGAACGGCTCGAGAAGCTCGACCAGATGTTGCAACTGGTCGTTGACGAAGGCTATGGCCTGCCCCAGGAAGACCGCGACCGGGTCCTGTCCTGCCTGGCCTATTTCGCCGATCCGCACGACATCATTCCCGACAATGTTCCGGTCATCGGCCTTCTCGATGACGCGATCATGATCGAGCTGTGCGTTCGCGAACTGGGGCCGGAAATCGATTCGTATGCGGATTTCGTGCTGTTCCGCAATCAGGAAGCGGCGCGCCGTGGTGTCGACCCGGCCACGTTGAAGACCGAACGCGTCGATTGGCTGGAGACACGTCGCCAGGAAGCGCATGAAGGCATGCGTCGGCGCCGTCGCGAAGGCTATTCCAGCAGTGGCGGCTTTTCGCTGTTCAAGGCGCGCTGATCGCCCACCCGCCCGTTCAAACCATGCAACGAAAAAGGCAGCCGCGAGGCTGCCTTTTTCGTCCTGGACAACGCTGATCAAGTGGCGGGTCCTAGACCCGCCACTGCGGCACGCTGCTAGTTGCAGTCAAACGGCAGCAGGTCCGCCGCCATGCTCGACTCGCAACGCCAGCCGCCGCCCGTGTAGGTCCATTCGATGCGCTCGATGCGGGCGGCGAACGGAATGTCCGAAGATGAGGAAAGGCGCACCGTCACCGTGCATTCCGGGGCTATGCCACCAATCTGAATGGCCTCGATCCAGGCGTTGTTCGATGTGCGCTCCTCGGCCGGACAGTCTCCGCCGCCATCGGCAATCGCAGCCACTTCGGCCTGGGTTTCGGTGGCGACCATGAACACCGACGTCATGCCGGCGCGGACGGCCGCAGCTTCATCAGCCTCCACGCCCGAGCTGGTATCCATGGACTCGGCAAGATCGGAGAAATCGGACATGTCCATTTCCGCCATCTCCGACTCGGCCATGTTCATCTCGCTGGAGGCCATGCCCATGAACTGGCTCATCACGTAGCCCCAGCTCGCAAACATGATCACGATGCCCAGAATCGGCAGGCAGTTGAGAACCCAGCCATACCAGGGCATTTTCGGCCGCTCGGTGGGCATCGGCTTGCCCGGTTCCACATCGCGGAAAACCACGCAGCAGCCGGCCATCATGTCGTGCAGCGCCTGCTTGCGGCTCGTGAAGCCGGCCATCATGTAGCCGACATTCATGATCATGCCGGATACGATCTTGCCGAAGAAGCGTCCTGTCGCGCGGCCGAATCCGATGCGCTGACCCTTGTCGTCGGTGACCTTGATGCCCATCACCTGCTTGCCGGGCGTTGCCTGCCTGGGGCCGCTTTCGAACTTGGCGAAGTACAGCCACATGATCGCGATCAAGCCGACGTAACCCAGGAACATGATGAAGAACACCAGGCCCGGCGAGTCCGAAGCCAGCCAGCCGAGTCCGCCGATCACGGCGAAGAAGATCAGCGAGACGACGCTGAGAATGATCGAGTCGAGCATGTAGGCCGCAACGCGACGCCAGAAGCCGGCGTTGACGATGTTGCCTTCCGGCAGGAGTTCGCCCGGCGCCATGCTTGCACCGCTCGCAGCAGGTGCAGCGGCGGGAGTCGCCGCAGACATGCGCATTTCCGGAGCAGGGGTTGACGCCGCCCTGGGCTGGGCTGCCACGGTTTCCGGGCTCAACGTGCTGAACGCCACGGTGGCCTGCTGGTCCGCATCCATGGATGGCGCAGCCGGGGTGATGAAGGGTCGCCAGTTGGCGCTGCCCACGGTCGCAACACTGATGCTGGATGGCCAGGCGCCGCTGCGCACCCGATCCTCGACATAGGCATGCGGCATCGGGCCACGCGGAGAACCGTCGACGAGTACGAACAGGTTGTCGTCGCTGCCCATGGCCTGCAGTTCGGTGGCCGCGCCGACGGCGGAAGCGCCGTCCTGCAGCTTTTGCAGCTTGGCCAGATCGTCGCTTTCCTTGATGGAAATGGGCGCACGAGCCAGCAGCTCGGCCTTCAGGCGATCGGGCTCCATGCGGAAATAGGCAGCCAATGCAGGCCAGACGTTGGCGGCATCGAATCCGGGCAATACCTCACCGGTCAGGACCAGGGCGTGCTTGATGGGTTCCATTGTTTACCTTCCCCGTATTGGTTGAGTTCGTGGTCAGGGACAACGACCGATTTCGCCGCCCGGTGGTTTTCAAGTATCGCCGTCCGCTTGCGGTTATGCACGCCTCCCCGGTCGAAGGCTTCTGCGGCAGTGCGTCATCGACAGGCGGCGGGCAGATACCTTGATTCTACGGATGAAACGCAGCTCCAGTCGTTGTCGCCAATATAGGCCCACTCGATCGACTCGTCGCGCGCTGCATCGGGCACGTCCGGACCCGAGGCAAAGGTCAGCGTGATCACGCAGTCCGGCGCGGTTCCGGCAATGCGGATGGAGTCGACCAGGGGACTGGAGCTGTTGCGCAAGCCCTGCGGGCACGGCTCGCTGGCAATGACTGCCTGACTGACTTCGATCTTGGCCGGCGATACCTCGATGAAGGCCTCGGAAATTCTGGCTCGTACGACGTAGTCCTGATAGGCCGGAACGGCAATGGCGGCGAGGATGGCCAGCGGGAAGAGCGCCAGCAGCAAGCCGTTGACGACCCATCCGTACCACGGCATCGGCGGTCGCACCGTTGGCAGCGCCTGCCCGGGTTTGACCGTGTTGAAGACGACACAGGTATCGGCGATCAGGTCGTGCAGGGCCTGCTTGCGCGTCGTCCATCCGGCCAGCATGTAACCGATGTAGAAGGTGATATGGGAGATCGCGGCCGCAAAGAAGCGGCCCGTAGCCTGCCCGAAACCCAAGCGTTGGCCCTTGCCATCGGTGACGATCAGGCCCATCGCACGTTTGCCCAAAGTGGCCTGGACGGCGGAGCTCTCCTGCAGCGCAAAGTACAGCCAGTAGCCGACAAAATAGACGATGACGCCCAGCAGCGGAATGATCATCAGGATCATGGCGGGAATGGCGATGATCAGGCCATCGATCAGATAGGCAGCGCTGCGGCGCCAGAACCCGGCATGGATGGCAGGCCCGGCCGGCAACGGGAGCAGCGGATCCTTCTTGCTGGCAATGCTGTCGGCAACGCGTGCGATCTTGGCTGCGACCGTATCCTCGGGATCGACCTCGTTTGCGGCATTGCCGTTCAGCGCTGGCGGCGGTGCGCTCACTTCGGGCCCCGGATCGAATGTGCGCCAGTCGGTGCTGCCTACCGGGGCAACCTTGACCGAGGCCGGCCAGCCACCGCGGCGCAGTCGTTTTTCAATGTAGCTGCGCGGCAGGGGCCCGCGCGGCACGTTGTCGACCAATACGAAATGGCTGCCGCCATCCAGCGCGTGCACTTCGCTGAGCGCACCGAGTTCGGTCAATCGGGTCTGGCGCTGGGTGAGGTCGGCAAGATCCGACGACTCCTTGACCGTCATCGGCACGCGCGCCAGCACATCGGACTTCAGTCGGGCCTCGTCGATCCTGAAGTAGCTGGCAACAGCGGGCCAGACCTTTTCGGCGTCAAAACCGGGTAGCAGCTCACCGGTCAAAACCAACGCACGCTTCGTGTTTTCCATCGTTTCCGCTTCCCCTCGCAGATGTCGGTCCTGGCGCGCCGTCGCGCCTGCCCTTTCTGATCCGTATCGATCAGCGTTCGAGTATGGCGGTGACCCCCATGCCACCTGCCGTGCAGATCGAAATAAGCCCACGGCCCGTGCCTTTCTCCTCAAGCAACTTGGCCAGGGTAGCGACGATGCGTCCGCCGGTTGCGGCGAACGGGTGGCCGAGGGCAAGGCTCGATCCGTTGACGTTCAATTTGGCTGGATCGATTTCTCCGAGCGGCTTCTTCAGGCCGAGTCGGTTCTTGCAATAGTCCTTCGACTCCCATGCGCGCAAGGTGCACAGCACCTGGGCCGCAAAGGCTTCGTGGATCTCGTAGAAATCGAAATCCTGCAGACTCAACCCGGCATTCTTGAGCATGCGCGGTACAGCCACGGTCGGCGCCATGAGGAGGCCTTCGCCGTGCACATAGTCGACCGCGGCGACTTCGGCATGGGTCAGCCAGGCCTGCACCTGGAGGCCGCGATCCCGGGCCCAGGCCTCGCTGCCGAGCAGGACAGCGGAAGCGCCATCGCTGAGCGGCGTCGAATTGCCAGCGGTCAGCGTGCCGTGACCGGAAGTCTTGTCGAAGGCGGGTTTCAGGGTGGCGAGTTTTTCCAGCGTGGTGTCGGGGCGCAGGATGTTGTCGCGATCAAGGCCGCGGAACGGCACGACCAGATCCTTGAAGAATCCACGCTCATAGGCTGCTGCCGCCTTCTGGTGACTTTCCCAGGCCAGCTTGTCCTGGTCCTCGCGAGAGATCTTCCATTCGCGCGCCATCATCTCGCAGTGATCGCCCATGGACTTGCCCGTGCGCGGCTCGGCCACGCCGGGAAACGACGGGGCCAGTTCGCCAAACGAGAATCCGCGGATCGCCGTCTTGACCTTGTCGGCCGGCTTGCGCGCGCGGTTCACGGCCAGCAGGCGTTGCTGCAGGGCGCGACCATAGACGATCGGCACATCGCTGGTGGTGTCGCTGCCACCTCCGATGCCGGCCTCGATCTGGCCGTTGGCGATCTTGTTGCCGATCAGGATGGCATTGTCGAGACCGGTGCCGCAGGCGCGCGCCGTGGTGATGCCGGGGGTGGTCGGTGCCAGGCCCGATGACAACACGGCTTCGCGTGCGAGATTCCACTCGGACGGATGCTTGATCACGGCACCGAGGGCGACTTCGCCCAACTCGACGCCATGCAGGCCGTAGCGTTCGACCAGTGAGCCAAGTGTCTTCACCGACATGCCGAAATTGCCGATGTCGGCATACGCGGTATTGTTGCGGCAGAACGGAATCCGCACACCGCCTATGACACCGACACGCTTGATCGCAGTCACGTCGAACCTCGCTTCAGGGAATCAGAATGCGGGGACATTATGCAACGCCCACAGCGCAGATGCCGCATTCAATGTCGAAGAAACGCGATTGCGAAGGCCGGCCCTTTCAGCGTGGCGCTGCGCCCCATGCAGCTTCATTGCCTTTCCACATCCCGAGGAACCATTCGCGGAACATCGGAATTTCTTCGCCACGTGAATCATCGGAGAGATCTTCCCAAAGCGCCATCGGCGCCCGCTGGCCGGTGACGACATCGAGGATGCCGTCGAAAAGCTCGGTCCACAGCGGGGAATACGCGACGCGCCCGGAGGCCGACTGCGCCCTCTGCCGGGCGGCTTCGAGATCGGAATTCGCGCCTCGGCGCACGCCGATGGCCTGCACCCACGGAGAATCGGCCAGGAGCAGGGCGAGATCGAATCCGGCGCGGTCGAGGAAGATGCGCACTTCCTCGGGCGAGGAAAACTGGTTGCGTGCCACGTCCTTGCGCTTGGCATGATCCGCTGCCCGGTACTGCTCGATCTCGAGCGCATAGCGGCGCCAGCCCACCCGGCTGGCCATGTTCCATACATCGAAATAGACCAGGCCCCCCGGCTTGATCACGCGGGCCATTTCTTCCAGATAGAGAAAGAAGTCTTCCTTGTCCATGTGGATGAACACGGCGACGCAGTAGGCCTTGTCGAAACTGGCATCGGCCAGCGGCTGCAAGCTTGAGCGATGCAATTCGGTGAAGCCGACATTGGTATGGTCGGCCAGTCGCTCGCGTGCCACCTGGATCATGTTCGACGAGATATCCGAACCTTCCCAATGTGCCACGCGCGGCGCGATCTCGCGCCCGATGCGACCCACGCCGCAACCCAGCTCCAGGACGCGATCGGTGGCTTGCAGATCGAGCGCGGCTGCAACCTGATGGGCACTGTAGGTGCCGGTCAGACGCGCCGTTTCCTCATTCGTGCTGCCATCGACTGCAATGAATGCACCATCCGGCGTGGATGCCTTTTCATTCCAGAAATTCTTGTAGTTCTTCTGCGATTCCATGGGATTGCACGATCCGGACAGGGGGCGCGATGGTACACTGCGGCCCCCACCGCGAAAACCATCAGCGGATCCGTTTGCGGCAGCGCGACTGGCGCAAGGCAAGCGGAAGTCGCCATGGTGACCTCTTGATGGGGGCGAGGAGCGTCACGGCAGTGGCGGGCCAGATCAGGCGATCTCCGCAGCGACCGGAATACGCCACGAGCGACGTATCCAGCAACAAGCCGAAGATGAAAACCTGCCCGTTCGACTCAAACTTGAAGATGTCCGGTGATCGCATGAAGAGTCCGGGCTGACGTGGCGGTCTCATCACAGGCACCCGGAGCCGATGCGGCGCGATCCCACCTCATGGCCCTGGTCGCGGTGGAGTGCGAGGCCCCGGGCGCGCCGCCCAGAGCCGCACTTGACCGACAGATGGCCAGCGTCCTGGCCGATGCCCTGGCTCAAGATCTGGTCACCCAGATTCCGCAGATCGGCCTGCTCGATTTCGTGGTTGTCGGTGCACTTTACGATCAGGCACAGGTCCTGCGTCCTCACTGGCCCTTGTACGCATCGATGGCAGACGCGCTGGAGCGGCTGCCACGAGAATCTGGCGAGAGCCACGTGGTTGCCCTCGGCACTCATGGGGGCCGCTTGCCGTTGTCGATTCTCGAGCCGGAGCCGGAACTGTTCGGCAGCCCGATGCTGGTCATGCCCTGGCTCCTGAGCGGACCGGGCGACGTGATCGGCAAGGTGGCGCAACGTCTGGAACAGGAGTTGATGGAGCGCGGCCTGATCGGAGCCGAACTTGCCCTGGCCATCGGCGAGGCGTTTGGCATCAAGACCGCGCATGCGCGCCACATGACCACGCTCGATCTGTGTGCGCTGGCCTGCGCGCAATACGAACACGCGGGATTGGGCGCGCTTTGGCAGATCATCGAAACGGCCTTGCTGAGGCCGGACCAGGAGATCGGCGTCAATCTGGATGACGGAAGTTCACTGTGGTTTCGAGACAGAACAGTTCACTTTGAATCCCGCGACAGTCGCCTGCTCGCACAATACCGCGCCATTCTCGGCGCGCACGGAATCGTGGTCGTGGCGATCGGTCGGGGCGGCCCCGACGCGGGGCCGGGCAGCGCCTAGGCCGTAAAGTCGATGAATCCGGTCTGCAGCATGCGATAACCGGCGTCGCGCATGCCCAGCGATGCATAGGTGGCCTGTGCATCGTGATTCTCGTTTTCGACGTAGAGACGCAGCCCGACCACAGCAGCGGTGGCGCGAGCGCGTGACTCGGTATCCGCATACAGTGCGCTGAATACCCCGCTCCGGCGTGCTTGCGGCGTGACATAGACACTCTGTATCCACCACCAGTCGCCATTGCGCCAGTCGCTCCACTCATAGCTGACCATCAGGCTGCCTACTGCCACGCCATCGCGCTCGGCCACCCTATAGAAGCCGCGACGCGGATCGGCGAACACGGCCTCGGTGCCGCGTGTCAGCAGTTGCCTGTCGAGAGTCTTGTGTTCGGTTTCCAATGCCATGGCCGCATTGCAGTCGACCAGGAAGGGGATGTCGGCTGCAGTTGCGGCGCGGATCGTGATGGCGTTGCTCATGGGGTGTATTCCGTTTTGGTGGCCAATGGCAGCGAGAATCGCGCCGAGCGCCTCGTGTACAGGTTCTCGACCCAGATCGAACGACCATCCTCGGAGATACCGGTGGGGCGCGAGCCTGTGCGCAAGTGGTCTGGACGCGCGTCGAAGCGTTGCTGCAGGGATTGACCGTTGCCCTCGGTCTCACGCAGCCAGACCAGGGTCGCGGCCAGACGCAGATGCGCAGCGGAGTCGAGAAGTCGTTCGTGATACTCATTGAATTCCGGAGCTCCGATCCGGGTCAGGATGCATCCGACCTTGTTCGCCTGGCAGTCGAACCAGTCGATCTCCAGTGGCGGCCTCACGGGAAGCCTGTCCTCAAGCGCCTGCGTGGCGTCCTCTGCCTTGCAGTAGGCTTCGGTTTCCCTCGCGCGCCAGGCGCGAACACGCGATGCATCGAATACCAGGGGTTGTGTATTGCGCTCCAGCCAGCCCTTCTGCGCGCTGTCTTTTCCAGTTGAAACCAGTGGATCCAGCAAGTCATCGATATAAGCAAATTCCCCGATCATGGCCGAGCAGAGGGAAACCTCCCCGGCAACAACCGGTACCAGCGCTGCATCGCAGTCAGCAGGCAAGGGCTTGGCAGCATCCATCTCGGCCAACATGTCGGCAAGCAGCGCGATATCGGCATCGCGACGGGATGCGGCAAGCATGGTCTGAACCAGTGATCGGTTGTCGCGCCCGAAGCGTCTCCACGTGGAGAGATTGCGACAAACACCTGCCAGAGCCTGCTCGTGCATGCCATCCACGAACATCAGGGCCAGTTGGCTGGTACGCAATCGCTGAGGCAGCCTGCTGTGCACGGTAGTGGTGACAGCCATGCTGAGTACGGGCGGGAAGTCGTTGTGGAGATATTCGTGATCTTCAATCGCTACCGCTCGCTGAAGAAGTCGATCGTGTCTGGCCAGAGCCTCACGCGTGGATTCGGGGTTCTCACGCACGGTCGCCAGACAGCTTTCAGGTGTGTCCTCGCACAGGGCCGTTGACCGCGCATCGGGCACGTCAAGGTCCGGTAATTCATTCGAAGGAAACTGCAGCTCTTCGCCGGTCAATGACAAGTTGCTGCGAACGTACTCGACGTCACGTGCGGCAAGGCGCTCGAAATCGGTGTCGGGAACATCCTTCGCGAACAGCCACAGGGTCGCAAATGCATTTCGTCCTTGAGGCGCAACGTATGGCACTTCCACCAGCTCGAGTGCGGCCTGCTCGTCTGCGGTGGGTCCGCGCAAGCGGTGCCAGGCGATATTGAGCAGGAACAGGATAATCACGCCCAGCAACAGCAGAAGAAGCCACTTGATGAATTGTCGTGTCCATTTCATTCGTGTTTCCTCCTGCGTGAGCTTCCCAGTTTTCGAGTCAAAGTATTGCGACCCAGGCCGAGTGCCCTGGCGGCATTCTGGCGATGGCCGTTGTTGACGGTGAGTGCGGCTTCGAGAAGGACGCGATCAAACTCGGCGAGCGCGCGTGCATGCAGGGCCTCGCCACCTCCCTTGAGTTCCTGCTCTGCCCATTCGGCCAGCGCGAGACTCCAGGCGGGCCGGCTCGGGGTGATGTTGCTGCGCAGTTCGATGGGCAGATCGGCGACACCGATCTGGCGACCACTGGCGAGTACGGCGAAGCGCTGACAGACATTCTCCAGTTGCCTGACATTGCCTGGCCAGGGCAGTTCGCGCAGCGCCGACAGCGCGGCAGGCGCGAACCGCTTCGGCTCCATCCCGGCTGCGCTGCTGGCCTGGGCGAGAAAATGTTCGGCCAGACGCGGGATATCGTCACGGCGATCACGCAATGGCGGCACCTTCAGGCGCAGCACATCCAGACGATGCAGCAGGTCCGCACGGAATTCGCCGCTATCGACCTTGGCTTCGAGATCCTGGTGGGTGGCCGCGATCACGCGCACGTCGGTCTTGATCAACTCGCGGCCACCGACACGATAGAACTCGCCGGCGGCCAGCACGCGCAGCAGTCGAGTCTGCAGGGCCAGTGGCATGTCGCCGATTTCATCGAGGAACAGGGTGCCCCCATCGGCCTGCTCGAAGCGTCCGGCATGACGTCGCACTGCTCCGGTGAATGCGCCGGCCTCATGTCCGAAAAGTTCGGACTCCAGCAACTCCGAAGGGATGGCTGCCGTATTCAAGGCAATGAAAATCCTGTCTGCACGCGGGCTCTCGCGGTGCAGGGCGCGCGCAACGAGCTCCTTGCCGGTGCCTGTCTCGCCCGTGACCAGCGCATTGAGTCCGCTGGCGGCGACCCGGCCAATGGCACGAAACAGTTCGCGCATGCCGGCGCTGCTGCCGATGAGTTCGTGCTCTGCGCTGTTCGATTCCTGCTTCGACGGCACGGCTTCGGCAATGGCCTGGGCGAGAGCGCGCTCGGCCATCTCGACCGCCGCATCCAGATCAAAGGGCTTGGGCAGGTAGTCAAAGGCGCCTTGTCGATACGCGGCCGCGGTCGTTGCGACATCGGTGTAGGCACTCATGACGATGACCGGAAATCCGGGTTCGCATTCCGCCAGTCGCGAAAGCAACTCGAGCCCGCTGGCACCCGGCATGCGGACGTCGGTAAAGATCACATCGGGCGATCCCGATTCGAGTGCTGCGAGCAGGGTCTCTGCATCGGCAAACTCGCGTGCATCGAAACCGGCATCGCGCATCGCCGCTGTCAGCACGACGCGCACGCCGCGGTCATCGTCCACGATCCAGACGCGTGCATCACTCATGGCGACAACTCCAGTGGCAACAACAGGGTGAATGTGGTGGCGCCGGGTCGGCTGCTGTGGCGCAACTCGCCGCCATGTTCGTCGGCTATCTCGCGCGCCAGGGCCAGGCCGAGTCCGCTTCCATCGGCGCGCCCGGATACCAGGGGTTGGTAGAGGGATGCGGAGATGTTCGCGGGGACTCCGCAACCATCATCGATCACGTCCACGCGCAACACGACACGTCGCAAGCGCTCGCCCAGCCGGGCGCCGAATTCGACACGCGTGCGCAGGCTCAGCGTCGTCGCGCCGGCCTCGACCGCGTTGCGCGCAAGATTGAGGACCAGCTGATAGAGGCGGTCGCCGTCTCCTACAGCCGGGGGCAGACTGGGATCGTAGTCGCGGCGAACCATCGGCGCGCCATCCTCGGCGGCGATCAGGGCCGCCACGCGCTCCAGCAGCTCATGCACATTCAGCCTGACCAGGCGCGGCTTGCCGCGCGCGCGCAGCAGGTTGTCCGCAAGACCGGCCAGTCGATCGGCCTCGGCGATGATCAGCTCGGCCAGTTCGCGCAGGTCATCGGATTCCACCCGTCGCCCGAGCAGTTGCGCCGCTCCGCGCACACCGGCGAGCGGGTTTTTCACTTCATGGGCGAAACCGCGCAATGATTCCGACAACGCAGGCGTGCCGCGATCGCCGCTCGAATGGGTCTGGTGCAGCTCCATCAACAGGCGCTGCTGATCCAGTGGCGTAAAGGCAATATCGCCGAAGAATTCCCCTTCGTCGCGGCGACGAAGGCGTATCTGGCGCAGCACCACTCGCCGCTGCTCGTCCAGCGCGCGCTGCGCCGCCTCGACCAGCCCCGAACCGCCGGGATCCAGCAGTTCGAGAGAGTCGCCATGCCAGCGCAGCAAGCCGGCGCCGAGCAAATCGGCCAGGGCGGGGTTGCACCAGTTGAATTTCAGGCCGAAATCGAGCTCCGCGAACGCCGTGATGCATTGGGCCAAAACCTCCTCGGAGGTCTGAGGCCCGGATTGCTCGATAGTGGTGCGATGCTTGGGCATTGCACGATAGTAGTGCATGTCGCGGACAATGCGAGCTGAAATGATCAACGGTCAAGTGTCGGGGAAAGTATCCCGTGAACCCGAAAAGAAAATTCTCCAGCAAGGGGGATATGTTGGCGAGCGGAAAGGGCGCCTTCTTCAACTCCACCGATCGGGCTCAGCGGACGACGCGTTGGCGTCGTCCGCTGCAACCACTTGCCAGCGGGCACTACGCTTACTTGATCAATTCGATCTCACCTGGCTTCCAGGTCTTGTCAAACCATGGTTCCATTGGTCCGTAGAGACGCAAGATCATGAACCAACCTCTATCGGGAATCGTCTGCACCCAGTTGTTTTCCTTGCCGGTCGGAGGCTTGGGACCGAAATAGACATCAACCGAACCGTCCGTATTGACCAACACGTCCTTGTTCTGGCTGCTGACACTGGGGAAGCGCTGGTCCGTCTGTATCATCGAGCGTGTCTGGTTGTCATAGACGATGACCGACCAGAAATCCTTGACCGGAACATTCGGTGGCAGACGCAGTTTGTAGTTCTTGCTGCCATCAAACGGCTTTCCGTTGGAGTCCTGAGCCGTCCAAGGATATTGCGAGCCTTTGCCAACCATTTTCTCCGCCATGGCCGGTGTCACCCCGGTCGCGAAGTAATAGAAGAATGCTGCGCCATCCAGATTGGATACGCCCGGTGAGACTTCGAACTTGTAACCGCCGAAGAACGGCAGACGCCACGAGCTATCTGGATAGAAATAGGCGTCCTTTTCGCGCATCCTGAATGCGATCGCCCGCGCAGTCACCGCACCGATGTTCGCGGCATCCGTCAGGATTTTTTTCATCCGTGCATCCGGGTTGAAGGGCTTGCCTTTTTCTATGCCAATTGAGGCAAACAGGCCGAGCGTCGTGGGATCACTGCCTGCGCTGGGTTCTTCCTGAATCACTTCGTTGAGCAGGCCCCAGAACGAATAGTCACCTGGAGGCACAAAGTTTGTTGGAAGGCCGGAAGCGTTGACGAATTTCACCTCGGGAGGATTGGCTGCGTCAGCGAGTTGATAGATCTTCAGATACTTTTTCGCTTCTTCGACACCAGGCTTGGTCGAGCCATCGACGAGGAAGGAACGAAACGGCATCCAGCTGCCATAGGTACTGGGCCTTACCACGTAGTATCCGTCAGGAACATCACCGCTGTAACCGGGAGGCAGAATCAGGTATTTGCCACCCATCCCCTTGTCTTCGCCGGTAATGCCGACATCGGCCACCCAGCGATACCAGAAATCATCAATGAGCCCCAGGACTTTGGGTGGAATTTCCACAACCAGCGGCCCATTCTTGGTATCGAGCCAGACAAAGCTGTAGACGGTATTGTCGTTGGCTGTGAGCTCCACAGTCTTGGAATCCACCAAGTCTTCCCAAATCACATTGGTCTGGTTTGCTGGCCCGAACTCGGCAAGCGTTGCGCGCATGCTCGCCTGATTGACGATCGGTATGGCCAGCAGGTATGCCTGTAGCGCCCGCGAGGCATCCAGATTGTCATAGACTTTCTGAGTAGTCGCATCATCGGGATACCCATAATTCAAGCTCAGCGTACCTAATGAAGTTTCCACCTTGTCAGGGACCGCGACACCCGGTGCGATTGGTGTGGTCATTTTCATTTGCGCCGCTTTTTCTGCGTAGCTGCTGTTCGTCACCAGCAGGCAAAATAGAGCGGCGGCAATCAAGCATTGGATAGGTCTGCGTTTCATTTCTTTGGCTCCTCTTGACGTTCCTCCAAGTTTCAGTTATGGCCTGAGCCAAGTAAAGCGTATTTTTTTGACCCCTACCCAGTTCTAGCGCCAGCCGAAGATGGAGATTTCGTCGGAAATTTCCTCTTGCTGCCGTGACAGATGCTTTGACAGTTGGCGTCCTAGCCATGGAAGTTGGGCCCGATCCTCTGAAGGGTTTCTCGCAGGTGCCCCATTTGGAAGACTCTGTCACTGGGCAATTGCTTGCAATGGGACCTGTCAGCAAGCATGGCACTCCGGTGGCTCAATTCGGCAATCGTCTGACTCGTAGAGCAATGTCGGCTATGTCCCGATTTGGAGAAGTCGACAGCCATGTTCAACGGCGGGCGTGGAACTCGGCGCAACGAAAGATCCGAAGGGCCCGGCAAGGAACGGCGGGTGCTTTGCCAAAGCGGCCAGGAATGTCGGATAGTTGATCAGCGGACCACCGAACTGGCGGATCCGGGCATGGCCATCGGACGGGTGGATCAATCAGGGAGCGGCAAGACATGGGCGATTGGAAGTCAGGTTCAAGTGGAATGAGCATCTGGCTGATGGTTGCGGCCATCGCATTCGGGACCGAATCGTTGCTCGCGGCGACCACGCCGGCACCTGCGAAGAATCCCCTCAAGAGCGTACTAGCACCTGAAGCATTGGCACTGGGCGAACTTGAGCTGCCGCAGAGCGCTGGCGTTTCGGAGCTTGATCGGCTGGTTGGTGTGGATCTCCCCGGTGCCTTCGAAGGTGAACGCTGCGATGAACTCGAATCGACCATCGAGGAACAGCTGCGCCTGGATCCGTCGAGTCTCTCGGCGTCCTACTTCAAGGCACTGTGCACGGGGTCGGAACAGTCAATCCTCGAGTATCGGCAGACCAGCAACGATCTCGACCTGAAGTTCAAGCAGGCAGAATTACCGGCGGGCGAGTACTTCGGCGATACCGTCATTTCGGTTTCTTCATTCCTGGATATCGGTGTCTTCAATGTCTGGCACGGCTACGAGGTTCTAGCAGGCTATTACGACATCGCCGGAGGTGGCAGACGCCTCTATTTCGTTTCCATCGTGCGCGATCCTGAAAGCGGACGAGAGTCGAGGATCCATTTCGACCTGACCCGCGTCGCTACCGAACTCGGGCAGGTCATTTCGTCGGAAGTTTCTGCACCGATCCGTCAGGCTATCGAAGATTCGCCGGCTGCTGCGCTGGTCGGCGCGTTCGTCAGTCAGGCGGTTGCTGACCCGGCAACGCTGACAGGACTTGCGAGTTTCTCGGCAAATCTTCCCGACGGCTCGTGGGAATCGCCCGAAATTCTCGAGTTGCTCGAGAAGGCAGCAGCGATGGAAGACAGTTACGCTCGGATCCTTCTGGCGAGGGCATTGTTGCTCAAGGAGAGCCTTCCAGTTTCGGCAATGCCTTCACACTCGCCACCAAAGCTTCGGAATCCGGTTGTATGGCCGATCTGGTTTTGTATGCCATGCTTGAAGTGCACCGGTGGCAGGAGAAGCAAGAAAGCGCGGCGCGTTGAAGAGCGCCGAACGAGCGCTTGGTGCCGCGCATGCCCACTATGAACGACTGGCCACGGTAGTAGCCTCTGTCCGAGGGCAGTCGCGAACCGCAAGCTCGGTCTGCGCTGGCTCGAGAAGGCAGCCCCGCTGGCGATGCGAGTGCGCAAAACCAGATGGGTATCGAGTGCTACTCGGATAAGCCCGACAATCCGGGAAACGAGTGCATCCGATGAATACGAAAAAGGCTGCCGACCAGGGCATGGCGTTCGCAATGTCCAATCTTGCATGGAACTTCGAAAACGGCAGCGGCGTAAGAGAAGGATCCTGGCAAAGCGCAGATGTACTACCGACAGGCCATGGAGCATGGCAGCACCTTCCACTGACCCGGCAACCTGGCTTTCTCCTTTCACAAACCGACGATGCTGCGCACAGCAAAGCACAAGTCGCCGCGCTCTATCGAAAGGCGGCGGAATGGGGCGCACCCTGGGGCAGAACAATTATGGCGTCGTACTTCGCGAAGGAATCGGCGTCCAATGATGAAGGCCAGGGCCGTTCGCTGGTTTCGACTCGGAACAGCGCAGGGAAATCTGTCCGCGCTCTTGAGGCTTGCAAACGCCTATGAATGGGGTCTTGGCCTTGAACAGGATGAGACTTAAACAGGCATTTGCACTGGTTGAGAATCGCCAGAGACGCATCTTTCTGCTCGCGGCAGAGCTGGGCGACAGCGAGGCCATGTGGCGATTGGGGAAGCCGCGTTGGAGGAACCTTTACTGCAGCCGATCGTGAAGTCGCAGAGCAATGGTTTCGAAAGAGCGCCGAGGCCGGTGACATGATGGGTCAACGCCGACTTGGCTTTCTTCTCTCCGAAAGTGAAGCGGAAGACAGAAGGGGCGAAGGAGTGCGTTGGCTGCTTCAGGCGGCTGAGTCGGGTGACGACGTTGCATCCAACGGCCTCGGCATTGCCTACGAAAACGGTATCGGCGTGGAAGTCGACTACGGCTCGGGCCAAGGCGTGGTTTCTGAAGGGAGAGGCCGCCGGAAACGTACGCCATCTTCAATCCTCGGCCACCTGAATCAGAGCGGGATTGGCCAGGATCCGGATCCGGTCATGGCAAGGACGTACTTTGAGCGTGCCAGTGCGATGGGGCTGAACCCTGCCAAATGCCATCTCGGCGAAATGCTTATTGAGGGCGAAGGCGGCGGCGTGGATCAGTTGGCTGGGCGCTGATCACGCAAGGCAGCGAACGGGAGCGTTCGCATGTGTCAGCTCAAGCTCGGCATGGCGTTTCGTTTTGGGGCTCAATCCATCGCCGTGGACAAGGCCAAGGCGATTCACTATCTGGAGCTGGCCTCGGCTCAGGGACTGGCATGACAGCGCAACTCGTGGAAATCTCGATGCGACAACGAGGATGACGCTGAAAAGATCGCAGAGGGTTTTGCGACTTTGACCCGGCTTGCGGAAACCAACTCTGCACGAGCACAGTTCCTGCTCGGAGAGGCTTGCCTGATGGGTCGCCCATGGCCGCGCGACTTTGAATGTGCGCGTCGAAACTTCGAGCTTGCCGATCAAGGAAGCATTCCCGCTGCTGCGTACAACCTGGGATTGTTTGCCCAGGCGGGCATTGGGGGGGCCGTGGATCTGGATGCCGCTGAAACCTGGTTCCGCAAAGCAGCGGCCCACGAGGGCTCTGCTCTTGACTATGAAATTGGGCGACTGCTCCTGCACCGCAACAAGAACGTACAAGAAGCCATCGATCTGCTCCTGCCCAACGCCGATGAAGGCAGCCCCATAGCGGCCTATGTCCTGTTGCGGTTTTGTCGTGAGAATCCGGATTGCAACCTGACTCCCATCAATATCGCCGAACTGGAGAAACAACTTGCCGAGTTGACACCCCAACTGAAGAACGATTTGGCCTGGGGTCTGGGCTGCGACGCGTTGTCCGATGCCGAGGATGGCCGCTACGCTGTGCAGTTGATCAAATCGATGCCAGCAAAGGAAAAAGTCACGTGGATCGTGCTAGATACACTTGCCGCAGCTTACGCCCGTGCCGGGGATTTCGCGAAGGCTGTGAGCGCACAGAAAAAAGCCATAGGCTTGATTCCAGAAACCGAGATTCGAGTGCGGCGTCTCATTTTTGAGGAGCGTCTTGAACGCTACGAGTCCGGCAGGCCCTGGGATCTTCCGTATTGAGATTTTTCAGGCTCGTGACGGGCGCCTGTTCTCGCACTCCAGTCGCGGGCAATTTCGGATGCCGCCCCATGCAGGCCTCTGTAGTACGGCATTCGAGCTGGCGACGGCGACCACACGGCCTGCCTTCCGCACTCTCTTCCGGTTCATTTCTCCGGCTTTGACTCAAGTGCAGGCTGATTTTTTTCGATGAGTTCCAGCTCCGGGACGTACTCCAGATACCTTCGCCAGCGATCGACCGATTTCGTGTTGACCGTTTGTCGCGCCTGCCAGACGCTGGCGGTGGCAATGATTTCGACTGGCTTGACCTCTGCCGTAGTCGTCGCTGCGTCAGGTTCGAGGCCGAGGAATTGATGGACTCTGGCGAGCGTTGCATCGGTATCGGCGACGAGCGCTTCGTAGTCGAGCGCGAAGATGCGTTCCGGCATGACTGTTTGCCAGTGCGACATCAGGCGCTGGTAACCGCGGATGAACTCGGCGATGTCGCCGAATGCGTAACTCCAGTTCATGTCTGCGTGCGCGAAATGCTGGCTCCAGATCGACAAGGCGGTATCGCGCAGATCGCGGCGGCAATGGATGATGCGCGCCTGCGGCAGCATTGCCACAATCTGGTCGAGATGGCGGAAGTTGAGCGGGTTCTTGTCGATGTAAAACTGCGCGGGCGTGTCGTCCTGACGGAGTTGGCGCATGAAGTAGCGCCCTGCACCGGCAAGAATCTCGGTCGTCGCTTCCGCTCCAAGTCGCGGCGCAAAGGCGGAAATCCAGTTCAGCTCGCCGCGATTGCGAATCCGCGCGTCGCGCGAAAGCAGGCTGGCGGCCAGGGTCGTTCCCGAGCGCGGCAAGCCCACGATGAAGACCGGAACGGCATCATCCACCTGCGCAGCCTCGGCCAGCGCAGGCGAGCCGATTCGCGAATCGACAAAGCGCTGCCATGCCGCCGAATCCCAGGGATGGCTGGCATGCCAGCGCGCATTGGTGCGTCGAAGTACTTGCGCAGCTTCGGCCGCATCACCCAGATCGTCGAGCGCCTTGCCCAGGGCAAAGCCAATCGCCGTGTCCGCGTCTTCAGCCAGGTCCTCGCGTGCAGCACCCGCGCGCAGCAAGCCAAGATCGGGATCGTCGTGCCCGGTAAAGCGATGTGTGTGCGCAAGTCGCAACCACGCAGACGCCTGGGTCGGATCAATCGCCAGTGCCCTGCGCAAGGCCTCACGTGAATCCTCGAAGCGCCCGAGCACCAGTGCGATTTCACCGGCCCGACGCAGCAGCCCGGGATCGTCGGGATGTGCGGCAAGCATGGCCTTCGCCAGCGGATCGGCATCGGCAAAGCGCTCGCACTCGCAGAGAAAGGCGAGCGTGCGCTTGTCGCTGTCCAGGCTTCTCGGCTCGTGTTCCCACAAGGCCAGCATGACCGCGGCCAGCGCCTGCATGCGTCCCTGCTCGCGCAACAGGTAAGCCAGTGAAAGACTGGCATTGACGTGGGAGGGTTCCAGCGCAATCGCCTTGCGCAGCGATGCTTCGGCTTCAGCATGGTTGGCATTGAGGCGGCAGGCATTGCCCAGCAGGTAATTCAGCGTGGAGGAATCTGGAAACCGATCGGTTGCCACTTCGAGCAGAGCCAATGCCGCGAGCGAATCCGCGCGCAACAGTTGTTCGGCACTGCCAATCCATTCCTGTTCGCTGGCTGCGCCCGATCGCAATCGATCAAGAAGTGCCGGTACGCCATTGGCGGAGGTCGCAGCCAGTACTTGCTGCAAACGTGCCAGAGCGTCGGAAAATTCCGCCGTACTCACGCCAGCAACCAGAGGCCCACTAAAGCCAGGGTGGCGCCCAGCAGCAACCCGCCCACCACCGGCCAGTAACTTCCGTCACGCTTCAGGCAGTAGAACAGATAGCCCGGCACGAGCAGGGACAGCCAACCGGCGACGAGACTTGTCTGGAATGCGAGAACGGCGCCGGTGAGCAGGGCAAGACAATAGACCGCGATTCCACCGAGGATCATCACGCTCGGCAGATTCATGGAGGCGAAATCCTCCGGATACTGCAGCTGGCCGAAGTAGACGGCCGCACCGACGCAGCCTGCGACCAGCAGGAGAAACAGGCAGATCACCAGCAGCCAGTTCACCAGTTCGCGGCGAAACCGGCGCCAGCGTGCCGCCGAGCGCGCCTGAGCGCGCACGGCCGGATCGATTTCCAGTTCGATGTGGCCAATGCTCGGCTCCAGGCGCTTGCTGCGTCTGTTCTGCTCCGCCTGCGGCCTGATATCGCGTCGGCTCAAATCGAGTAGTACATCTGGTATTCGATCGGATGCGTGGCCGCACGATAGCGCGTCACTTCGTGCATCTTCAGATCGATGTAGCCGTCGATGAAATCATCCGAGAACACGCCGCCAGCGGTCAGGAATGCGCGATCCTTGTTCAGCGCATCGAGCGCCTGGTCAAGCGAATGGCAGACCGTCGGGATGTTCTTCTCTTCCTCGGGTGGCAGGTCGTAGAGATCCTTGTCAGAGGGGGCACCGGGATCGATCTTGTTGAGGATGCCATCGAGGCCGGCCATGAGCAGTGCGGCAAACGTCAGATAGCCGCTGTTGACCGGATCCGGGAAACGGATTTCGATGCGCCGGCCCTTGGCATTGTTGACGAACGGAATGCGGCAGCTGGCCGAGCGGTTGCGCGCCGAGTAGGCCAGCATCACGGGCGCCTCGAATCCGGGTACCAGCCGCTTGTAGCTGTTCGTCGAAGAGTTGGTAAAGGCATTGAGCGCGCGCGCGTGCTTGAAGATGCCGCCGATATACCAGAGCGCCGTCTGCGACAGGCCACCGTAAAGATCGCCTGCGAAAATGTTGTTGCCTCCCTTGGCCAATGACTGGTGCACATGCATGCCGGAACCGTTGTCCCCCACCAGGGGCTTCGGCATGAAACTCGCCGTCTTGCCGTACTGGTGGGCGATGTTGCGCACGACGTACTTCATCGTGATCAACTCGTCGGCCTTGCGCACGAGGGTATTGAAACGCGTGCCGATTTCGCATTGGCCGGCGGTGGCCACTTCGTGGTGATGCACTTCGACGACCTGGCCAAGACGCTCGAGCACCTTGCACATCTCGCTGCGCAGGTCCTGCAGGGAATCGACTGGCGGCACCGGGAAGTAGCCTCCCTTGACGCCCGGACGATGACCGCTGTTGCCGGCCTCGAATCGCTTGTTCGACGACCAGGCTGCTTCCTCGGAATCGATCTCGAAGCCAACCTTGCCCATGTCGACCTGCCAACGCACCGAATCAAAAATGAAGAACTCGGGTTCCGGTCCGAAAAAGGCCGTGTCGGCGACACCCGTCGATTTCAGGTACGCCTCGGCGCGCTTGGCCAGCGAGCGCGGATCGCGCGAATAGGCCTGCATCGTATGCGGCTCGAGCACGTCGCAGGTGATGATCAGGGTCGGATCGGACATGAACGGATCGAGGATGGCGGTCTCCGAATCCGGCATCAGCACCATGTCCGATTCGTTGATGCCCTTCCAGCCCGAGATCGAGGAGCCGTCGAACATCTTGCCGTCCTCGAAGAATGCCTCGTCGACCGAGTGTGCCGGAAACGTCACGTGATGCTGCTTTCCGAGCATGTCGGCGAAACGCAGATCGATGAACTCGACGTCGTGGTCCTTGATCAGCTTGAGCACATTGGCGACAGACATGGTGGATCCTCTGGGAAGGGTGGCGTCCGCAACGGGCCGGACTGCATCGCGTGGGTGACAATTCTCGCACGAACCTGTCGATGGAAAGGTCGCACTGCATCTGGACAACCATTTGACCTATGCTCCGGGGTTTGACTGACCGGATTCCGCGCGTGCCCGACCTGATCAACGTCATCCTGCTTGGCATCATCGAAGGCATCACCGAATTCCTGCCGATTTCCAGCACGGGCCATCTGCTGATCGCCGAACAATGGCTCGGTGCACGCACCGACGCCTTCAACATCGTGATCCAGGCCGGCGCGATCCTGGCGGTTACCCTGATCTACTGGAAGCGCTTGTGGCAGCTGGCGACGGGCTGGCGCGAACCCGAAAATCGCGATTACCTGCTGAAGCTCTTGGTTTCGTTCCTGATTACCGCGGTACTCGGACTGGTTGTGAGCAAGATGGGCTTCAGCCTGCCCGACCAGGTCCTGCCGATCGCAATCGCCCTGGTGGTTGGCGGCTTCTGGATGTTCGCAGCCGAATACTGGAGCGCGAAGCGCCCCGAGAGCGACCGGATCACCTGGACCGTCGCCATCCTGGTCGGCCTGGCCCAGATCGTCGCTGCAATTTTCCCCGGCACGTCCCGCTCCGCTGCGACAATCTTCATCGCCATGCTGGCCGGCACCAACAACCGACCAGCGGCCACCGAGTACGCCTTTCTGGTCGGCATCCCGACCATGTACGCGGCCAGCGGCTACCAGATCCTCAAGCACTGGAACAGCGCCGGGGTGCAGGAAGACTGGCTCGCGATCGCAGTCGGATTCGTTGCGGCCACGATCACCGCCTTCATTGCAGTGAAATGGCTACTTGGCTATATCCGCACGCACACCTTCAATGCATTCGCGATCTATCGCATCGTGCTTGGCGTACTGCTGCTGGCGTTGTTGCCGGCGGACTAGCTGTTTCAGGATGTTGGGCTCCGCTTGCGCTCAGCACCGACAACGAAGCCGCAACGCGACGAGGGCAGTCGAAACCCGCTCCCTGTTTCGGCTTTGGGTCCGCTTTGGACATTTGAGCTGAGCGCAGTCCCGAAAAGGGGATTCCCTTCGATCACGATGCCCGGCGTGAGGCCCACTCTACGGCCTAGTCATCGACGCAAGGCGGCATTCAGCGAATAGGTGCCGACGATTTCCGCTTCATCGAGCACGTGACCCTGCATCGCGCGACGCAGGTCGGCAAGGTTGAATCGTCCCTCGAGCCCGAGCGATGCCACGTCGATGGCGGCGACGCGAAAGTGATAGTGATGCAGGCGCTCGTCGTTCCAGGGCGGGCACGGACCGTCGTACCCGTAGTAGTCGCCGGCCATGTCGGCATCGTTGGCGAACCAGCTCGTGTAGTCGTTGATGCCCTGCTTCGAACCAGCCGGACCGAACGGTTCGCGCACACCATGCGGGACGACGCCTTCCGCGCAACTGCCGGCACCGAACTCGCGGATTTCCGCCGGTATGTCGATCATCAGCCAGTGCACGAATTCGCCGCGCGGCAATCCCGAGCGCACGCTGCGCCCCTCCTGATTGACATCGTCACCGACCGTCGGCGCATCGACATCGATGCAGGTCAGCACGAAGGACCGGGTGCCTTCCGGTACGTCGCTCCAGGTCAGGTGCGGATTCCGGTTCTCGGCGAAAACGCAGGGTTCGCCCTTCGGTCCGGGCTTGCCAAAGGCAAACTCGGACGGTATCGGTTGCATGTCGTGGAAGCTCTTGCTGCGGATATGCATGACGTCCCCCTATGGTCTCAGGATGCCTTGACGAGTGGCCCCGGCAGACTGGAAAAGGCATCTGCCAGAGGTTCAGCATAAGCTTGCCAGTGGCCATCCTCGAAATGGGTCGGCAAGCCTGTCACACCGGCCTCGATACGCCGACTCAATGGACCGGGTTGCAGACTGTCGATGCCGACAAAGCGGGCCAGTTCGGCGCCTGCTCCGGCCGGATCGGCAAGTACCTGCTCGGCGTTGACGACCAGATTCGCCAGACCACCCTGCTCGGCAACCAGGCGAACGTGAGCCGTGGCGCGAGCGAGCCAGGCCAGGCAGCTGTCGAAATCGTTCAGCCCGGCGAACGGAAGCCAGCCGAAGGCCAGCCAGTTGAGCAGGGCGTCGCGCGGGTCCCTATCGACCACGATCACGCGGGTTCCGGGCAGCACAGCACGCGCGAACAGAAGATGGTGGGCATCCAGGCGCGGCAGCCAGTCGACGACAGGGCGGCTGAGGTCGATCCTGCGTTCGCGCAGCGGTGCAAAATAGGCTTCGCGCTGGGCCTCGATGAATTCCGCAGTCGGCTCGCCTTCGGGAAGCATGACCGTCCCGGTATCGAAGCCGTCGTTGCGTACGCCCTGGACACGATCGCGCAGCACGACGAGCCCGGGCTGGTCAGCGAGCAGGGCGGCAACTCGGTCCACACCGCTTCCCGGTGTGCCGATCAGCAGGATCGGGGCGTTTTCGCAGGCATCCGCTTCGGGCTTCTCAATTTTCCTGGCATAGTCGGCCGGCAGCGACTCGAGCCGGGGCAACATGCCCGGCAGACCCTTCTGCGCTTCGCGAAAATCCGCGACCGCTTCCGCTACCTTGCCGGCTCGATCATTGAGCTGACCCGAAAGGTTGGTGCAGACACGCGCGACATCCTTGTTGGCCTTGCGCAGATCGATCGCCTTCAGCAGCTCCCGGGCGCCGGCATCATCGCCGGCGCGCATGCGTGCGCGCACCCGGATGATGCCCAGCGTCGCGTCGGCCGGCGCAAGCTTGACGGCCGCCTCGGCGACCTCGGCGGCGCGATCGAACTCGCCGTTGCTTTCCAGCGCGCTCGCGAACTGCACGGCCGCTTCGGGATCCTGAGGATCGCGTTCGACCAGCCACTTCCAGTCGGCTGCCGCGTCGGCATGGCGACCGCTGGATCCGTTGATGCGGGCACGGGTTGCGCGCCAGCGCACCTGCTCTGGAAACTCGGCGATGCGCTGGTCAAGCAGGCTCAGCAATTCCTGCCCACGACCCAGCTTGCCAAGGCACCAGGTCATGGCTTCGAAACAGGCCTCGTGGTCGGGCTTCAGTGCCAGTGCTCGCTGGTAGGCGGCAATCGCCTCTTCGAACTTTTCCTGGATTCGCAGCGAGTCGCCCAGGCCCAGTTCGGCGGCCAGTTCGAAGCCGCGCACGCCCTGCAGGGCACGGAAATACGGTTCGGACTCGGCGGCCCGCTTGTCATGGATCAGCAGCTGACCGAGTGCGTTGCTGGCGTGCGGCAAGCCCGGGCGCAGGCGCAAGGCATTGCGGAAGGCCTGCTCGCCGAAGGCCATCATGCCGCGCTTGGCGAAACCACGGCCCAGCGCATAGGCGATCGAAGCATCCTTCGGCGCCAGATCGGAAGCACGAGCCAGATACTTGAGCGCCGTTTCGGCATCGCCCGCGTCCAGGGCGAGGGTACCGAGCCCGCTCAGGGCCTGCGGATCTTCGTCGACGCGCAGGGCGGTGCGGAAATAGTCGCCGGCGAGCCGGGTATCGCCCTGCATCATGGCGATGTGGCCGAGGGCCGTATGCGCCCCGGCGATGTTCGGATCCAGGGTCAGGGCGCGCTCATAGGCACTCCTGGATGCATCGATGTTGCCGGCTTCGAGCTGCACCGAACCCAGCATGAGCAGCAGCTTGGGCTGTTCCGGGGCCAGGTCATGCGCGCGCGCTATCAATTCCGCGCTTTCGGCGAGCTGGCCGCGCGTGCGGCAGATCGCTCCGAGCCCACGCAGGGCCTCGCTGTTGGAAGGATCGGCGGCGAGGGCTTCGCGATAGCCTTTTTCGGCTTCATCCAGGCGACCGTGACGATGGTGTTCGATGGTTTCTCTGAGCATGTTCTTCAACGAGTTGGGCAGCCCGACGGGCGCTTGTGAATCCCCCATTATGCCGCATGCCGCCATGTTAGGCTTCCGCGCCTTGCATTTCGGGCCATCTCGTGTGGCCGCGAGGAACGGGAAACAATGAGCGGCAATCAGGATCTCACCACACTGTTGCGGGCGCGAACGCCGCTGCTGGTCATCGAATCGGCGGAGGAAGGGCGGGTCATCGAGAGCTTCAGGCACGCCATCGCGCAGTCGCTGCGGCCGCTGTTCACCTGGAGCATTACCGACGGCCTGCGGCGCATCGACATGGACGACGAGGGCGAGCAGGCCATTCCGGATGCCACCCTGACCCTGACCTCGATCAAGCAGCGCACCGAAGCTGGCGTGTTCCTGTTGCTCGATTTCCAGCCCTACCTGCGTTACCCGATGACCCTGCGCCTGCTGCGCGAAATCGTGCTGCGTCAGGGATCCGCCGAACACACGCTGGTCCTGGTCGGCTCGAAGATCGAGCTGCCGGACGATCTCGGCGAGCATGCCACGCGCTTTGAAATGGCTTTGCCCGACGCACAGGCCATGGCCGCCCTGCTGCGCGAAGAGGCGTTCAACTATTCGCGCGAGAACAGTGGCCGCCGTGTCGAGGTCGATGCCGACTCCGCGCGCACCATCGTTCGCAATCTGGCCGGCCTGACCCATGCCGATGCTCGCCGCATCGTGCGCAAGCTGATCTACGCCGACGGTGCGTTGGGTCCTGCCGACCTGCCGGAGCTGGCCCAAGCCAAGTTCGAGCTGCTGGATCGCGAGAATCTGCTGCATTTCGAGTACGAGACGGCGCGCTTTGCGGAAGTTGCGGGCCTGAACCGCCTCAAGCGCTGGATCCAGCAGCGCGAGCCGGCTTTTGTCGGGCGCAAGCTCAAGGTCAGGCTGGATCCGCCCAAGGGCATTCTCCTGCTCGGCGTGCAGGGCTGCGGCAAGAGTCTGGCAGCCAAGGCCGTCGCCGGCGGCTTTGGCGTGCCCTTGCTGCGCCTCGACATCGGCACGCTGTACAACAAGTACCACGGCGAGACCGAGCGCAACCTGCGTGCCGCACTGAAGAACGCCGAAATGCTCTCGCCTTGCGTGCTCTGGCTCGACGAGATCGAGAAGGCCTTGTCGACCGAAGGCAGTGACGATGGCGTATCCCGACGGGTGCTCGGCTATCTGCTTACCTGGATGGCCGAACGCAAGGGAAAGGTCTTCCTCGTGGCCACTGCGAACGATGTTTCAGCACTGCCTGCCGAATTGCTTCGCAAGGGTCGCTTCGACGAAATCTTCTTCGTCGATCTTCCCGATGCGGAGTCGCGCGTGGAAGTGCTGCGCATCCATCTGGCCAAGCGCGAGATCGATGCCGAGAGTATCGACATCGATCACGTCGCCAGCGCCTGTGAGGGATTCTCCGGCGCCGAGATCGAGCAACTCATCGTCGCCGCAATGTACGCCGCTTCGGCAGATGATTCGGCTCTCGCAACGGAGCATCTGATCGAAGAAGTACGTCTGACCCGGCCGCTGTCGGTGATGATGGCCGATCGCGTCTCGGCCCTGCGCGAATGGGCACGCGACAGGACTGTGCCGGCGGATTGAAGTCTGAATTCCCGTTTGGCTGCCTTCGCAAGAGTGGGTCTCAGACCCACCCGCTCGCAAACAACACCCGCCCCTGCCAATCTCTCCGCCGTCATCGAGGCAGCACCGCGATCCTCACCATCAAGGTCCTCGGCGAATAGAGGCCTTGAACGTTCAATCAGCAACCGGCAACACCAGGTTCCGACTCATGCGTTCCGCAATGTAGTCCTCGGTCCAGCTGGTCAGGGAAAGGTCGCGGATAAAGCCGCAGTGCCCTCCGCCCGGCGCAATATCGAGTTCGACACAGGACGGAAGACTGAGCTTGCGAAAATCGGCCACGGGAATGATCGGGTCATCCACCGATGTCAGTACGCTGGTCGGTACACGCATGCTCGACAGGCGGTCGCCGGCAATAGAGTAGCCGTCGAAGTAGTCTTCCAGCGTTGCGAACCCGGTGTGCCGAAGCACCAGCGAACGGGTCAGTTCGCGCAGGTTGCCGCGCAGATCCTTTTCGTCGAACAGACGATCGGTCGGAAAGGCACGCTGCTTCAGGCCCAGCGAGCGTTTCCACTTGCGCAGGAAGTAGGCCTCGTAGAACCACGGCGCCTGTTCGATAGCATTCATCGCATCGCGCGGGCTGATCGCCGGGCATACAGCCAGCGCGTAGGCCAGCGGAATCCCCGCATCGGGCGCACGCAAGGCCACGCGCAAGGCAAAATTGCCCCCGAGCGAAAAGCCGGCAATGGCCAAGGGCAGCTGCGGAAACATGCGTGCAACAGCGCCCACGGCAGCCACGACTTCATTGATTCGGCAAGAGTGAAACAATTCGCGATTGAGATGGTGGGTGTCGCCGTGATCGCGGAAATTGAGTCGGAAAACGTCATAGCCTTCGGCAAGCAGGCGTGAGCCGGTGTGCAGCACGTAGCTTGATTGCACGCTGCCTTCCCAGCCGTGCAGCAGGACCACCAGCCCGCGTGCATCCGGCAACGCTGTCTGGGCAGTGTGCATCCCCTGCAGGCGCACTCCGTCACCGCAATCAAGCAGGTGCTGGCTGGCGTTGCGTTCGAGTGCGGAAAGCCGGCGCCGGAACAGCAGGCGACGCACGCCGCTGGAGGCCAGCACCGATTGCAGGTGCGGATTGCGCAGCAGGCGAGGCGGTCGGTAGTCGGATGCGTTCATGGCTTCAGCAATGATTCGGAGCGCAAGTCCAGGTCAAGTCCATTCAACGTTCGCCGTAGCCCAGCGCATCGATAATGCGTGCCCGGCTCTCCTCGGCCATGCGCCGACGCGCGTCCGGGGTTGCTTCGACGGGCTCGAGGAAATGGACCTCGGCATCCATCGAGCGGTTTCCAAGCAATCGAATGAAGTTGGCGGCGAAACTTTCACCGGGAGAGAACGGCACGTCGGGATCCTGCATGCCGTCCAGCCCGTAGCGCAGCGCCACAGGCTGAACCGGCGCCTCTGCATCGAGCGCAGCCTGGAAGATGCGCGCATGAAACGTGCGCACCTGTTTCCCTGCGCCGGTACCGCCTTCCGGAAAGATGCCGACCGGCATTCCTTCGCGGAGCCGCTCCACCACGCGACCCATCACCGCCGACATCGAGTCGGTGCTGCCACGCTGGTGGTAGATCGTTCCGGCACGCGTGGCCAGCCAGCCGACCAGCGGCCAGCGTGCGATCTCGCTCTTGGCAACGAACTGGATTGCGCGCTGACTGTGCATCAGCTCGATGTCCAGCCAGGAGACGTGGTTGGCCACGTACATGACCGCGCCCGGCAAAGGCTTGCCATGTGCACGGATACGGAAGCCGAACAGGCGCACCAGGGTGCCCGACCACCAGCTGATCATGAACTGGTCAAAGCGCAGCTTGCCGACCGGAATGCGTGCCAGCAGCGGATTCAGGGCCAGTACGGCCAGCGGCAGGGCGAGCACGACATGCAGCGTCAGCAACGGCGCACGCACGAGATAGCGCAACGGACGCATGGCGTCGCCGCGGGTTGACTCTCGAGTACGTTCAGTCGTTGAGTTCATCGATGCGTATCGTACCGGAAGCGAGGGTCGTGCCAGCACATCCTCGCTTATACAAGTCGACCGAATGCTCTAAAAAGTATCAGTTGCCACTCAAAGTGGAAATGGCTTCGGCCAGATCGTTGCAGTGTTCTTCCCACCAGCGCGCCTCGCCGACATGGGCGAATGCCATCGGAAATGCGGGATCATGCCAGCGCATGGCGACCCAGCCGGCCCAATGCACCTGGCGCATGATGCGCAAGGGATCGATCAGGGCGAGTTCGGCCGGATCGAAGTCACGAAATTCGGCATAGCCTTCGAGCAGGATATCGAGTGCGGCCGCGGACGGCGCGAGCATCCAGAGATCCTGGACGGCCGGTCCCATGCGCGCGTCGTCGAGATCGACGAAATGCGGGCCGGCGTCGGTCCAGAGCACGTTGCCACGATGGCAATCGCCATGCAGGCGGATCTGCCGGATGGGAGCGGCGGCCTCGAAGCATTCGTCGAGCAGATCGGCCAGTGCCGCTGTCTCGTCGGCATAGCGCTTGTGCAAACTGGCCGGCAGGAGCTCGGACTCCAGCACCGCCGCCGCCGGCTTGCTGACAAACGTGTCAACGTCGATTTGACCGCGCTCGCTGAATCGTCCGCGTGAACCGACCCCATGGATGCGCGCGAGCAGGCGTCCCATCCACTCGAGGTTGTCGCGCGTTTCGAGCTCGGGCGAGCGACCGCCCTGGCGCGGATACAGACTGAATCGAAACCCTTCGAACTCGAGCAGCGACCGACCCTCCAGGATGAGCGGTGCGACTACGGGCAGCTCGGCGTGCAGAAGTTCCAGGGCGAACTGGTGCTCCTCGGCGATCGCCGCATCGCTCCAGCGGGCCGGTCGATAGAACTTGGCGACAAGTGGCGTCCCGTCCTCGATGCCGATCTGGTAGACACGATTTTCATAACTGCCCATGGCGAGCATGCGCCCATCAGGTTCGAATCCGGCATCCGCCACGGCATCGAGAATCAGATCGGGGCTCAGGCCTGCGTAGGGAGCGTCGCCGTGATTCACCGGCTCAGACGGCCTTCGGCGATCGACGCGGCACCACAGCCATGGTCAGACGGGATATGCAGACGAGGTTCTGTTGCCCGTCTTCGATGCGGATCTCCCAAACCTGGGTCGAGCGACCGATATGCAGCGGACGTGCAGTGCCCGTTACCGGCCCTGAAGTCACCGCACGCACGTGATTGGCGTTGATGTCCAGTCCGACTGCCATTTCACTGGCCGGATCGAGCACCAGATTGGCGCCGAGGCTGCCAAGCGATTCGGCCAGCGCCACCGATGCTCCGCCATGCAAGAGCCCGAAGGGTTGTATGGTGCGCATGTCGACCGGCATCGTGCCGCGCACGTAGTCATCGCCTATTTCGGTCACACGCATGCCGAGATGTTCGACCATGGTGTTGACGTTCCAGCCATTGATGCGATCAAGATCGACCGATTGTTTCCAGATGGGCACCATGAGTCTCCGCGAATGTGCTGCGCGACTATAGCAAGCCGGACATGCGACGATGCGGCAACTATCTGCGTCACGTTGCTGTCATTGCACTGAGCCCCGCGGAGCCTGCCCGATGATCCGAACACTTGCTCTTGTCGCCCTCATGTTGACGCTGGCAAGCCCTGTGGCGATGGCGCTTCGCTGCGGCAACCAGCTCGTCAGCGATGGGGACCGCGACTTTCAGGTCCGCGAGCGCTGCGGCGACCCCTACTGGGCCGAGACCTGGATTGGCGTCGACGTGGTCGGACGCTACTCGGCGCTGGAAACCCAGCAGGAAGTGGAATGGAGCGTCTGGTACTACAACTTCGGACCACGCGCGCTGATCCAGCGACTGGTGTTCGTCGATGGCAACCTGCGCTTCAGCGAATCATTGGGATACGGCGTTCGCGAGATCGGCGACAGCTGTCGCGCGAACATGAATTTCACCGGACTGAGCAGCGGAGAGCTGGTGGCCAGATGTGGCCAGCCCGCGCATCGACGCGCCTCGAACGACGGTCTGGTCTACCGCCCGGCGCCCGGCCTGGAAAACTGGCGTCAGCAACGCCGCGAAGAATGGACCTACGACCTTGGCAGCAACCAGTTGCTGCGCGTGCTTCACCTGGTCAATGGCAAGGTCGAGTCTGCGCAGAACCTGTCCCGCTAGCAACTTTCGTTCGTTTCGAGCCCGATCTGTCGGGCGTCTGCCGAAGCAGATCAATACGGTGGGAGCGTCCTTCGACGAGCTTCCTTCGACGGGACTCAGGACGAAAGGCACTGACCTGGTGCTCGTCACTCCAGCGCAGGCCGGGATGACGCAAGCCGGGAATCGGCGCCAGGTCAGTGCGATTCCGCTCAGAGCCTGGCCCGGACTGGGGTCAGAGGACGAACGTCGGGGAAAATCGGACCCTACTCGAGCCGATCAGTTTACGGCGCAGCGCACTTCGCCTTGCCACTCCCCATTCCCCACTTCCCGCTGCTACTTCCCGACTGGCAAGCGCGGCACACCGTGGGCGTCGCGCTCTTCGAAGATGAGTGCGCGCGTATCGACAGTTCTCGGAACCTGGCCGCTCAACGGAACGGCCGGTTCGCCGCGCAGATTGAGCAAGGCATTGCGGTAGCAGCGATTGGCCAGGCTCTCGTTGCCGGCTCCGGCGTGGCAGTCGCCCAGGGTTTCCCAGGCGATCGGTGATTCGGTTATTTCGACGGCGCGCTCCAGATACTGGATGCCCTTGCCCCACAACTTCTGGTCACGACACAAACGTCCGAGCGTGGTCAGCAGCGACGTGCTGTTCGGCGCGATCTGCAACCACGCTTCGGCGTGGCGGGTTCGCGTGGTCATCTCGGCGGGGCCAATGTCGCTGTAGCACAGCGCCAGTTCGTCACTCCACTCGCGCCGCTGGGCCGATTCGATCTCATCCATTGCAGCGAGCGTCTGACCGAAGCTCGCGGCACGGCGCGCGAAGGCGGCGATCACGTCGGGTTGCTTGCGGCGATTGCGACCGATGTCGTTCCAGAGGCTGTTCAGGCGCGCCTGCGAAGGTGCGCTTGCCAGCGCCGCCATCATCACGCGAATTTCCAGCGCGGCAAAGGAATCCGCCGTCAGCGACTGCGTTTTCGCCAACGTCGGAAGCGCGTCCAGCGCTTGCTGCACGTCGCCTTGAGTCAATGCGGCTTCGACAAGCATCTGCCAGCCGACCGGCGGCAATGCGCCTCGGGCTGCCTTTGGCTTGAGCAGGGCGAGCGCATCTGCATGGCGTCCGCGTTCAATCATGAACTTGGCTCGCTGGGCCAGGGCCGCCGATTCGAGATCCAGTGCAGCGTCGTCGAGGACTTTCGATGCGCGCTCGTCGTCGCCGCGCGCGTGGGCCGCACGGGCCATCGCCAGCAGGGCCGGGCCGCGCAGCGCGGGTTGTTTGATGGCCTTGGCCAGATGACGTTCAGCCTGTATGTAGCGGCCCTCGGCGAAGGCGGCCAGGCCATTGGCCAGGTTCTCGCGAGCGCGCCGCTTGCGGGCGCGAATCCAGGCCTGCAGCGGCCAGCGCAGCAAGCGCCAGGCCAGACTCAGCAGGCCCCATAAGACGAGCAGGGCGACCGCAGCAAATACCAGGGTGGTTTCGACCGATGTATCGCGCAAGCGCAGCAGCACATAGCCCGGATCTTCAACGACCCATTGCCAGCCGAATGCCGCGGCCGCAGCGATCAGCAGAAGCAGAAAGACGCCAATCCAGACTCTCACTGCAGCTCCCCGTCACGAGGCTGCGGCGCCAGCACCGGTTGCGACAGGGCGCGGGTCGTGCGCAGGTTGCGCAGTTCTTCCAGCGCAGTGCCGAGTTCGGGAAGGGCCGGTGCCAGAGGCTTGGTGGCAACCATGTCGAGCGTCGCCAGTGCTTCACTGACCGCAGGGGCGCCAGGGTCCAGCGCCGCCAGCATGCCGGCGCGTGCACGCGCGAGGGCGGCGCTGAAGCCTTCCTGGTCGCGTGCGAACAGGTAAGTTTCTGCTGCACGCAGGTCTACCGCAATGAGGGTGCGCAGCAATTCTTCGTTGCGCAGCTCGAACGCAGGGCCGGCGTCATCGTGGCTGACACGCACGAACTGGTCCAGGATCTCGCGGAAGCGCGAGCGCTCCGGCTTGAGCGCGGCCTGCTCACTGGTTGGCGTGGTCTTCAGTGGCAGCGTGACGATGCGCGCACGCAGATCGGCCAACGCATCCAGAGTGGCACGGGTTTGCATCGGCCGGGCAGCTTCCAGTGCCTGCATTTCCGCGCTGATGGTTTGGCGAACGGCGCTGAACAGCGGGTCTTCGGCTGCCGCCAGCGCACTGTCGGCGAGTCGATAGGCGGCGATTGCACCGCTCGCGTCACGAAACAGAGCCAATCGTTCGCCCGCCAGCTGGAGGATGAACTCGGCCTCGTTCAAGGCCATGGCATCGCGATTGCTCAGGCGTTGATCAGCCAGATTTGCCACTGCGTCTTCAAGCGCACGCGAGCGTTCGCCGAACGCCAGCACCTCTTCGCGAATGCCGCGATTCATCGCTTCGGCATCGCTGGCACGCGTGCGCAATGCATCCATTTCACGACGCAATTGTTCGTTGGCGCTGCTGAGCGCGCTGATCTGTTCGGCCAGACGCTCTTCACGCTGGGAATCCTGTTCGCGTGTCTGCCGCTCCCAGAACCACCAGCCGAGCAAACCCAGTACCAGCAGTACAATGACGAGGATGAGGAGGCCAGGCCCGCGACTCTTCCTCGTCGATACCTTGGCGCCGCCCTTCCTTTCGGATTCGGCGGGTGCGGGCAAATTTGCAGCGGATTCGGTTTCCATGGGGTCCATGCTAGCTGAAGACGCCGGCCCGCGGCAGCACAACTACAGGCGATGCCGACTCAGCACGGCGACTGCAGCGGCGAGCAAATCCTTGGGCAAGGCCGATTCGGCCTCGTGGACATCGCTGAAGCCGTGCTCCCGAGTCTGTTCGGCAAGTCGCTGACTGCTGACTACCACGGCTTCCCTGCGCCATCGCATCGCCAGCTCGGCGGGTAGCGCTGCCAGCAGGTTGGTCAGAGCCTGAGCGCTGGACAACAGGGTGATCCACGGCCGTTCGGCGTTCCGCAGGGCATTCAGATATCGTTCGCTCAGGTTGGGCGGCTTGCGCTGGTAGACGGCAATGCTCTCGACAAGGGCGCCTCGCTCGCGCAAGGCCGGGGCGAGCAGGTCGCGACCTCCGGGGGCCTCGATCAGGGCAATGCGCTGGCCGCTGATATTGGCCAGCACGGGTTCGGCAAGCAGCCCCTCGCTGTTGTGCAAATGGGCCGGTGCAATCGCAGCGATTCCATTTCGGGCCAGAGCGCGTGCGGTACCCGCACCGACGGCGCAAACGCGCAAACTCGACGGAAGCGGATCCGAACCGAGCAGCGAGAGGCCAAACAGGACCGCCGTGGGACTGGTGAAGATCCAGGTATCCGCACCGCGCGCGGCAACCAGGTTGCGTTTTGCAGCGGCGGTATCGTCGATCGCGCAAAGGCGCATGCCGGGCAGTCGAACCACGTGCGCACCGCGGGATCGGGCTCCACGGACCAGCCCCGCCGCAGTGGCAGCAGGGCGAGTGACAATGACACTCGCGCCTGCGAGTGAGGGCGCTTTGCGCGTGCGGCTGTCGGTCATCTCGGTTCCCGCCCCGATCAGGGTAGGAATCATACTCAAACAGCGCCCTGGCTTGAATGAACACGTCCCGCATGCGCACACTCGCGGCCCGTTTCCAAGCGCGAGCCGTGCATGCCCCCGACCGATGCCTTCGCCAGCAAGCCGCAACGCGAGCGCGACGCATTGCGGCTTGCCCTGCAGAAACAGGTGCGCGTCGATATCCCGCTTACGGCTGCAATGCAACTGGGCATCACGGCCTGGGATGGAGAATCGCTGCGCATGAGCGCACCGCTGGCGCCCAATGTGAATGACAAGGGCTGTGCGTTCGGCGGCAGCCTGACCAGTGTCATGACCCTTGCCTGCTGGTGCCTGGTCACCCTGGCCATGAAGCAGCGAGGCCTGGCGTGCGACATCTACGTGCAGGACAGCGAAGTGCGCTACCTGGCTCCGGTCTGGGAGGACTTCTCGGCGGAGGCACGACTGGCCTACGGCAACACCTTCGAGGAGTTCTTCGGCACGCTGGAGTCGCGCGGAAAGGCCCGGCTTTCCGCGCACTGCGAGATTCGTCTGGCTGACGGATGCGTGGCCAGCCGTCTGAACGCGCGCTTTGTTGCGCTAGGGCAACGCTGAACAAGAGGCGCAGCCTCCATGGCACGGAATTACTGTCAGTGCGTCTGATGGGGCACAATCGGAGTCTGCCGGCTGACAGTCGAGGAGACGACAGCATGATTCCGAACCGATGGTCTGCACGTTCCGCAGCGATCACCCTGCTTGGCCTGGCGCTGCTCACCGCCGCATTCCCGCTGCTCGCGAAATCGCGTGACAAGCAGCTGACCGAGACCCTGCGCACCTATGCCGCGACGATTCGCTGGGGGTCCATCGAGCAGGCCGAGAGCTTCGTCTCGCCCGAATACCGCGCCTTGCATCCACTGACCTCTCTGGAACTGGAGCGCTTCAAGCAGGTTCGGATCACCCAGTACACCGATACGGCCCCGGTTCCTGTCAATGACTATGAGGTCCGCCAGACCGTGGAAATCGGCCTGGTCAATGTGTACACGCAGGAAGCGCGTACGATTGTGGATCGTCAGATCTGGATCTACGACAAGCAAAACAAGGTCTGGCTGCTCCATTCCGGCTTGCCGGACATCACTCAACGCAATTGATCGGGCTCGGCGAATCGGTCCGATTTGCCAGCCCACCCCTTGCTCACGGACAATCGGCGCCCATTTCTCTCCGGCGCGGATCCTCGCGCGCCGCATCAGGCCAGCCAACGACCGTGTCCGAAATCCTCAATCGCCTGCCCGAATTCATCGGCAACCACCCTTTTCTCTCGCTTGGCTTCATTGGCGTGCTCGCCGCGCTCATCGCCAGCGAAGTCGGCCGCATCACGCGAGGCTACAAGGCGCTGACCCCGGCCGGCCTGACGCAGTTGATCAATCGAAACAATGCCCTGCTGATCGACGTTTCGAGCATCCAGGACTTCGAGCAGGGCCATATCGCCGGCGCCCGCCATGTCGCCATGAGCCAGTTCGATCCGGAAAACAAGGATCTGGCCAAGGCCCGCGAACTGCCGGTGGCGGTTTACTGCAAGACAGGGCAAACCTCGGCCACGGCAGCCAAACGCCTGAAAAAGGCCGGCTTCACCGATGTGTCCACGCTGGATGGCGGCCTTCGTTCCTGGATCGAGGCGCAATTGCCGCTGGCCAAGGGTCGAAACAGCGGCAAATAACCCCCATCTCACTGGATCCAGCCCGGATGCACAACGCGCTGTCGTGCGCCAGCGCCCTCGGCATGGGATAATCCGGGCCCATTTTTCCCCACGTTTTTCTGGAGCAAACGCAACATGGCAGAGAATTCCCCCGCAAATGGCGCGGCCAACCCCGCAGCCGACCCGAGCCAGCCGCAGCTCAACCTGCAAAAAATCTACACCAAGGACATCTCGTTCGAAGTGCCGGATGCGCCCAAGGTTTTCCAGCTTCAGGGCCAGCCTGGCGTCGAGCTGAACCTGAGCCAGCGCGTCAACACACTCAGCGAAACCGTGTTCGAAGTGGTCCTCAGCGTCACCGTGACCTGCAAGATCGAGGAAAAGACCGCGTATCTGGCCGAAGTCCACCAGGCCGGCATCTTCGGTGTCGCCGGCTTCGACCAGGCTTCGCAGGAAAACGTGCTGGGCACCTATTGCCCCAACGTGCTGTTCCCCTACGTGCGCCAGATCGTCTCCGACCTGGTCCAGGGCGGCGGCTTCCCGCCGCTGTATTTGCAGCCGATCAACTTTGACGCGATCTATGCCGAGCAGATGCGTCGTCGCAACGAAACGCCGGCCGAAAGTCCAGCGCTCAACTCCTGAGCCAGCGATCGATGAACACGCCGGTTGCGGTTCTCGGCGCCGGATCGTGGGGCACGGCCCTGGCCGTGCTGCTTGCGCGCAACGGCGTCCCCACCACCTTGTGGGGACGTTCGCCGCAGGGCGTGGTCGACATGGCCACGCAGCGCGCGAACACGCGCTACCTCCCGGAAATGAATTTCCCCGATGCCCTCGGCATCAGCGGCGTACTCGAAACCTGTGTGCGCGATGCGGCCATCGTGCTGATCGCCGTACCCAGCCATGCCTTTCGCGAGCTGGTCGACGAGATCGCGCCGTGGGTCGCGGCCGATGCCGGCATCGCCTGGGCTACCAAGGGATTCGATCCGGGCTCGGGCCGCTTCCTTCATGAACTGGTCGAGGAGCGCCTGCCGGGCCACCCTGCCGCGGTCGTCACCGGACCTTCTTTCGCCAAGGAAGTCGCCGCCGGCCTGCCGACTGCGCTGACCGTGCAGTCCAACGACGCCGACTTCGCGCGCAAGCTCGCCCGCCTGCTGCATGCGCCCACCTTTCGTGCCTACACCGGCACCGACATTCTCGGCGCCGAGCTGGGCGGCGCCATGAAGAACGTGCTGGCCGTAGCCACCGGTGTCGCCGATGGCATGGAACTCGGATTGAATGCACGCGCCGGCCTGATCACGCGCGGCATGAATGAAATCCTGCGCCTTGGCACCGCACTCGGCGCCAAGCCCGAAACCCTGATGGGCCTCGCCGGCCTCGGCGATCTCGTGCTCACCTGCACCGGCGATCTTTCGCGCAACCGCCGCCTCGGCCTTGCCCTCGGTCGTGGCGTTTCACTCAAGCAGGCAGTCGCGGATATCGGCCAGGTCGTCGAAAGCATCGTTACCGTCGACGAAGTCGTCCGCCTCGCCCGTCGCGTCGGCATCGAACTGCCGATCGCCGAACACGTGCAGCATGTCCTTCACGAAGACATGACCCCGGAAGAAGGACTGCGCGCCCTGCTCGCCCGCGAACAGAAACCCGAATACCCCGAGTAATCCTCTTCCCCGCCTTTTTCCTTGAAGGGGGCGTCAGCCGCTATGCCAATTGAATCCTCCTGCAGGGGTGGGTCTGAGACCCCTCCGCGCTTCCCCCACAATTCGAAAACGTTGAAACGCGGGCGGGTCTGAGACCCGCCCCTGCGGTCGACCCATAACCGCCTCAACTGCCGCCTTCGAACCCGCTTTGCCGCCAGGCCTCATAGGCCACCACCGCCACTGCATTGGACAGGTTCAGGCTCCGATTCCCCGGTCGCATCGGCAAGCGGATCCGCTGCTCGGCCGGAATCGCCTCAATCACTTCCGTCGGCAGGCCGCTCGTCTCCGAGCCGAACATGACCGCGTCATTCTCCTCGTAACGCACCCTGTCATGGCGCACCGTCCCTCGCGTGGACACCGCGAACAGCCGGTTGGGTTTTACCGCCTCCATGAACGCATCAAGATCCGCATGCACGGTCAGCCGCGTGTACTCGTGATAGTCGAGTCCGGCGCGCTTGAGCTTGGCATCATCGAGGGCGAATCCGAGCGGACCGATCAGATGCAGGTGAGCACCCGTGTTCGCGCACAGACGGATGACATTGCCTGTGTTGGGGGGTATTTCCGGGCGATGCAGGATGATGTTGAGCATGCTGTAGGAGCCGATACCATTCGGGGAATTGCAGGGCAGACTAAATGAGTTTCCCTTCTCCATCGAGAAGACTCGTTGCTCGTGCGTCGGCGGCGCGTGGATCGCAATCGAATTGACCTTTGTGGCAGGCAATTGCCCAAACTTGGGTGCGCTGCCCCCAATTGCATAACCGACAATCCCGACTTGAGCCCTTGGCTACGGCAAGACTGCCCGACAACCAATTCGTCGATGAGTCGCCGTGGCCTGCGACGGTTCTCAGCGAATTCGGCGAGAGTCAGGCTGCAAACGACGCTGTAAAGTTCGCATACGGCGTTGCTTTGAGGAGCCGAGCTACAACTGCCATTGCTGGCGATGCCAGGAACCCGCAAGGACATTCAACGATGGAAGCCGTACCCGAGTTCAGAAAGAGCGTGGCAGTGGTCATTGGCATCAACGCCTACGATCACGGCGTGCCGCAACTCAAGACCGCGGCGAACGACGCCCGGCGGCTGGCTCGCATGCTGGCCGAAGAGCATGGCTATGACGTGCACCTGCTGCTCGATGAACAGGCTTCGCTTGCTGCTATCAACAAGCTGCTCAGGGACGAACTCGCGAATTCGATCGAAAACGAGGATCGCGTCTTTTTCTACTTCGCGGGGCACGGCGTAGCCCTGCAAGGCGCAGATGGACCCAGCGGCTATCTCCTCCCTCAGGACGCCAGGCGCGGCGAGCCCGAAAGCTACCTCCACATGCCCCTGCTATACGACGACCTCTTCGCGCTTCAGTGCCGGCATCTCCTGGTGATTCTCGACAGCTGCTTCTCCGGGGCATTCCGCTGGTCTTCAACGCGCGACGTGCTGGTCATGCCAGAAGTGATCCATCAGGAGCGGTACGACCGCTTCATTCTCGATCCGGCCTGGCAGGCCATTGCTTCGGCTTCCTACGACCAGACAGCGCTTGACGAGATCCCCGTATTCGGGGCCTTCGGATCACGAGGCGATGACGGCACGCACTCGCCTTTCGCCAGTGCCCTTTTCGAGGCGCTGGAAGGGGCTGCGGATGTGGCACGTGGTGGTGTGGCCGATGGCATCATCACGGCAACCGAGCTGTATCTGTATCTGGAGGACTCCCTTCAGCCTGCAGCAATCGAAGCGGGGCATCGGCAGACACCGAGCTTGTGGCCCCTGCCCAAGCACGACAAGGGCGAGTACATCTTTCTGGTACCCGGTGGCAAGCTCGACTTGCCGCCGGCACCACCGCTCAATTATGGCAACAACCCATGGCGCGGCCTGGAGCCCTACGAGGAAGAGCATGCCGAGCTGTTCTTCGGTCGCGAAGATGCCATCGACGCGCTCGCGAAACACATTGACGAGCATCCCCTGAGCATCGTGCTGGGTGCCTCCGGCACGGGCAAGTCGAGTGTGGTGAAAGCGGGTTTGTTGCCGAGGTTGAAGCGGGACGTGGCACAACGCTGGTACGTGCTGCCTGTCGTGCGTCCTGGTGCCGAACCGATGCAGGCACTTCGCCGGGCGGTGGCCGGCCTGGATTCGGGCGCGCCAACCGGCACCGAAGTTGGCGTGGAAGAGCGCATCGCAGCCTGGTGCCTCGCGCATCCCGGCAATCGACTCGTTCTGGTCGTCGACCAGTTTGAGGAACTGGTTTCGATGACCAGGTCAGACGCAACACGGGTAGAAGTACTCGATCTATTGGCGCGTCTTGTCGCGCAATTCCCGGAACAATTCCGCCTGGTCCTCACGTTGCGGTCGGACTTTGAACCACAGTTCGACCGCTCCGCGCTGGGGTCCGACTGGAACCAGGCACGCTATGTCGTGCCGCCGATGACGCAGGACGAAGTGCGCAGCGTCATCGAGCGACCCGCTTTGCAGCGGGTGATGTATTTCAAGCCATCGGAGCTCGTCGAAGACCTCATCAACGAGGTCATCCAGACACCCGGCGGGCTGCCCCTGCTTTCATTCGCACTCAGCGAAATGTATATCCACTACGTCAATCGTCGCAGTGACGATCGCGCATTGGAAAAGATCGACTTCGACGCTGTGGGCGGTGTCGTCGGCGCACTGCGCACGCGCGCAGATGCGGAGTTCGAGGCGCTGGACGCCACGCAGAAGGAAACCATGCGGCGCCTGCTTCTGCGAATGGTTGCTGTCGAGGGCGGCAACGTGGCGCGTCAGCGCGTGCCCGGCCCCGATCTTGAGTACCAGGACGCCGCCGAAACCGGGCGCTGTCGTGAAATCGTGGGTCGCCTGACGCGTGCGCGCTTGGTAGTTGAAGGGCGGGCAGACGATGGCGAGGCCTACGTGGAGCCCGCACACGACGCGCTCGTTCGGGCGTGGGACCGCCTCCTGCGCTGGATCCATACCGAGCAGGGCCGCGTTGCAAACCTCCAGTTCCAGCAGGGACTTTCACGCGCGGCGCGCGAATGGTCGCTGGCCCGGACCAGCGCGATGAAGGCCGGTTTGCTATGGCGGGACTCTGCGCGCGCGGGGCTGCTGGCCCTTCTGGTCGGGCACGAAGAAGATCAGATGCCGGGAAGTGCGCTGACCACTGGACAACGACTGCGGCGCTGGGGCCGCCGGTTGAAACGCCGATTCGGCGGAAAGGCCGGAGCCGTCGAGGTCCGGGGTGCCTGGATGAACCGTCGCGAGATGGCGTTTGCCCGGCGCAGCATTCGGCGGCGGAGACGAATTCGTGAGGGGTTGGCCGCGCTGGGCCTGATCATCTTTGCGAGCGCGTTTATCGCCTGGGGCTTTGCTATCGAAGCAGGTATCCAGGAGGAAATCGCGGTCAGGCGCGCGGATTCACTGGGCGAGCTTTTCGGCAGGGACCTGATCAAGGACGGACTTGTGCCAGGGGACATGGCGGTTGCTGAAGCGATGCAGTCGGAGTGGGAACCCTTCGTATTCCGTGGGAGTTCTGTATTCGCCCTGCGCAGCTCGCATGCCGGCGGCAAGATCGTCGCGCTCAGCCATGATGAGCTGCCGGTAGACGAAATCTTCATGGATTACGTGCTGGGATGGATGCTCGATGGCAAGGACGACGCCACGTTTCTCGTGTCGACCTCGCACTGCGAGGTGATTACCTATGAGATCGAAAATGTGTTGGCCCGAAGTCAGTTTTCGAACAGCTCAATCAGGGAAATCAGCGATCTGTCTACGATTGGCTCGGGAGATCCGTCGACCGTGCTGCTGGTTGGAAACGCCTGGAGCGCCTTTTCAGAAGCAGAGATAGAAGCCGTGGAGCGATTCGTGCGGCAAGGTGGCGGGCTTGTGGTTGCCGGTATCGGCTGGTCGTGGAACCAATTCAACGGTCAGCCGAATTTCGCGACCCAGTTTTGCGAGGCACATCCGAGCTCGGTCGGAAAGACTGCCAGCACCGACTCCTACCCAATGAACAACTTGATGAAGCCTCTGGGCCTTTCGTGGATTCTTGAGGCACCCGCTGAAATCGATTCGGACCAGTGATCTCCTGCGCTTCCGGACAGCCTGCATCGACACGAAGCCGAGCAACCGGGATGCCCACAATCTGTCGCTGGCCACCGTCCAGCCCGAACCGGGTGTCGCCAGACCATTCCATTGCTGGCTTCTACCCGACAGGTCGATCGCTCTTGATCAAGAGAAACAGGGCACACTATTTCCATAACGGCATAGGAGGGATCTCAGTCACAACATGCGACCACTCGGATACATGTACAAACGCGTTGCCACCGATCTGCAATGGCTGAATGCGCCGCGCGTCGACGACGTCTACGCGCTCAGCGGTTGTGTCTCGAAGAATTTCGCCGACTACATCGCTTTCTGGAAGCACAACGGCTATTGGCTGTTTGATTCTCCGTCCATGATCCGTGCGCTCGCCGTGGAACACGCCATCTCGCTTGACGGTGCGAAGCTGTTCTACTACGAGGCGCACGATCTGGAATATGACAGCAACTCTGGCAGCTGGTTCCCTTTCGCTCCCGATCCGGCCTTTGAGACAAACGTCGAAGCTCCTGGCGCCGCAACACTGGAAGGATTCGACATCACCACGTTCCATGCCGGCACTTCGCCCGAGTGTTCCCCGCTGTCATGCAACGGCCTGGCCGCAGACGTCGCCACAAACGAACATTGCCTCATTCCCACGTTCGAGGCGGCAATCCTCGCACTTGAGAGCGGGCGATTCGACAATTCCGAACCGGGGCCTTGTCGCGTCATTGCTGTCTACTCGGTCAATGACGCCTGATGCTTCGCCGGGAACAGCAGTGAACCGCCATGTGGGTCGGTGCATCGACTCCCGAATCCGCCTGCGCACGTGACCGGTTGCCGCTCGAGCATCGCAGTTCGCGGCGAATATTTCGACCAATCCGGGCAATCCGTACATCTCCCCGAAATCGTTTGCTGCGGCCAGGACGAGGCATCCTGTGGAGCGATCCTGCATGGTCATTGACGATGCCTGGCATGGGCGAAGCACGGCATTTTCATCGCTCAGAACGTACACTCTGATCTGGTATTCGCGCTTGGGAGGCGACATGAAACGGGTCACTGGCATTGGCGGCATCTTCTTCAAGGCCAAGGACGCTCCTGCACTGCAGGCTTGGTACAAGCGACACCTCGGCATTGATGTGCAGGAATGGGGCGGCACGGCCTTCAACTGGACCGACGCTGAAGGCAAACCGGCCGGTGGAACCACCATCTGGTCGATCGGACCGGACAAGGGCGAACCGTACGCGCCAGGCACCGCGCCGTTCATGATCAACTATCGGGTGGAAGACCTGCACGCCCTGGTCAAGGTGTTGCGCGAGGAGGGTTGCAACGTCCTCGACCGGATCGACGAGTCCGAGTATGGAAAGTTCGCCTGGGTGATCGACCCGGAAGGCAACAAGGTCGAGCTCTGGCAGCCACCGGTAGGCCAGTGAACTCGGCAGGCAGGCCCGGTACGCACCTGCGACATGTACGATCATCGCGGCCAGTCGGCTCCATGTCAGACCGTCTGTCGGCTTCCGGAAACAGGTGCTGGGGATATCAAATTCGCTTCGCAGTAGTGTTGTCGGTGCTACTTCTGGCGGCGTGCTCCCGGGCCATGGTTCGAGATGAGGGCATCGACCCGCCTTGCTTGCCTGGCGCGCCTGCTTGTACGCCCGAAATTGCAGCAACGCTCTCGCGTTCCGAGATTGCGCTGGTTGGTTCAACACTGACCGTATCCTGCGGAGTGTCAGAATCAGGCGAAAAGTCCGCTGCGCTCTCGCAATGTTCGGAACGATCGAGAAGAATGCTGCACCAACTTTCCAACGTGATGCCCACGATCGATCCCTTTGCCCACATTGATGTTGAAGAGGCCAGAACCTGCATTGACACGTTTATTTCCGGCCGTGAAGCAGCGGACTGCGAGTTCCATGCCATTTCGGCAAGGGTATCCCTCGATGGCAAGCTCGAGAGGTGAGCTGACCGTACCTCGCCCGGTTCACTCGACACATGGCCAGGCAAGTCCGTCTTGATCGTATCTTGCGGTTGCTCCGGTCAAGCCGTTCGCTCATTGGCTTCACGCAACTGCAATGCAGGAATCAGGAAGATCAGCAGGAAGCCGATATTGCCGGCGACGTTCCACGGCGCTCCAGCAAGCATGGACCCGCTGGAGTCGACGACGAACCAGGTGCACAGGCCGCCCAGGATGAGAACGCGCGCAAGCTCGGGCTCGCGGGCAGCCAGTCGCGTGAGGACCAGCCAGATGGAAACGCCCCAACCTGCCATGACGCCACCACCGATGGCTGACAGCAGGCGGGCGGATGGATCGGTCAGGCCTTGCCCTCCGTCCAGCGGCGCGAACACAAGGTCCAGCATGAAAGCCACGGGCGCCGAAAGCGCAGGTGTTGCGGCTGCCACCATCAGCAGGCCGAACCCGATCGTGAACACGGTGGATGCTTTCAACCACATGATTGCGTGACGCTGTTTCATGGCGCGATCCTTGTATCTGGGAATGCGCCGAGACTAGGCCTGAGCAAGGCTGCTGCCAATTACCTCGCAGGTAATGGATATTGGTGCCGGGGTCTGGTTTGATCGAATCCTCCCAGGGAGTGCGCGTCCGTGGATCCGTTTGGCCATCTTCTAAAGCACTGGCGCAGCCGACGCCGCTACAGTCAGCTCGATCTGGCCGTGGCTGCGAATGTTTCTTCGCGCCACATCTCGTTTCTCGAAACCGGCCGCTCGCAACCGAGTCGGGCCATGGTGCTGCAACTGTCCGAGGTCATGGACGTGCCGCTGGCCGAACGCAATGCCTTGCTGGCATCGGCGGGGTTCAGCGTCGCCTACGTCGAACGCGCGGCCGATTCGAGGGATCTGCAGTTTGTTCGCGAGGCGATAGCCTGGACCCTGGAGCGCCACGATCCGTATCCGGCCATTGCTTTCGACCGGCATTGGCGCGTGAGGAAGTTGAATCGCTGCGCTACGGCCCTGCTCGGGCGACTGGGTGTTGGCGAAGGCGACAGTCTGCTCGATGCATTCCTGTCAGCGGGTCCATTGCGTGATGCGCTGGTCAACTGGCAGGAAATTGCGCGCGAGTTGCGCACTCGACTGCGCACCGAGAGCATGCATTTCGGCGGCGATCCGGTTCTGGAAGAGGCGATCGACAGACTCGATGCACTCGACGACGGCGAGCGGAATGATTCCCGAGCACCATCCCCGGCCGTGATTTCGGTCGAGTATCGCGCCGGGCCAGAGGTTCTGTCCTTCTTCTCCACCATCTCGCAATTCGGTTCCGCAGAAGACATTGCCTTGGCCGATCTGAAGATCGAAATGATGTTTCCGGCCAATGAGGCGACGCGACGCGCCTTGCTGGATTGACATCGCGGACAGCGGGATTGCATCGGTCGGCAAGTTGCAAGCGATGGCGGGGACGCCGATCATCCGCTGACAACTTCCAGATCAGGACGGAAACCGGCGGATCGACTCTGACCGCCAACGCACCGCACACCGCTCATGAGCCTGCCCGACAGGACCCTGCGACCGCAGCAATCGACCTCCAGCCTGCTCAAGAAGTGCCTGCTGTTGGCGGTCTCGATCCTGTTCGTCGCCTGCGGCGTCTGGATGCTGCCCGAGAAAGCCCTGACGGGATCCTTCATCATCGCCTTCTTCGGTCTGTGTGCGTTGGTGTTCGTCGTCCAGCTGCTGCCTGGAAGCACCTGGCTGAAGCTGGATGCACGGGGATTCACCTACTGTTCGCTGTTCAGGAAGCACCGGGTGCGCTGGCAGGACGTCGAGTCCTTCGTGCCGGTTCGTATGGGTCCCAACGATCTGGTCGGCTGGACTTGGGCGGAGAACTACAAGGGCACACGTGGCGGCAGCGAGCTCAGTCGCAGGCTGGCCGGTGTGGACGCCGCCCTTCCCGACAACTACGGAAAGAGTGCGGGCGGGCTTGCTCAGCTCATGAACTCGTACAACTCGCGAACTCGCTGATCAGCTCTCGAACCTGGCTACCAGCCGCCTCCGCCACCGCCCCCTCCACCGCCGCCCGACGAACCGCCGGAAGATCCACCGGAGCTTGAGCCGGGCGCCGTCGAGGCCGAGGAAATCGAATTGCCAAGACTGGAGGTCAGCCCACTGGTGAGTCCGGTGAGACCCGCCGCGTTCAGCGCGGTGCTGCCGTGATACCAGCTGGGCTGCGCCTTTTCGAGTTGATCGCTCGGCAATGCGTCGGCGAAACGCCGGGCCCAGGCCTGTTCGACATCGAGCGCAAAGGCGTACGGCAGGAACACACTGAACTGTTCAGGGTTGTCTTCGGGACGATAGCGCGCGTCGAGCTCGTCTTTCTCGGCCACGCCGAGATACCAGCGGAAGCCCTCGATACGATCAAGCAACTTCGCGCCATCCTGGGTTGGCGCCTTCATCCAGTGGTAGAAGGCGATATTCGTGCCGATCACGGCGATAAAGACGAACATCAGGCCGAAGCCGGCAATCATGGCCATGGCCACCAGGCCGAAGATTTCGCCCGCTATGAATGGCAGGGCGAACAGCCACATGAAGGCCGCGCCAAAGTGCCCGAAGAATCCACGCGCGCCACGCCAGCCCGCTAGTGCACGCGAGACGAGGGCGTAGACGCCAAAGCTCCAGCCACTCAGCCAGACGCACATGAACAGCACGGCGAACTTGGCTTCGCCAGGCATGGCGATTGCGGCGGCCAACAGGCAGAGAATTGAAAACAGAACGGCCGGGATCAACTTGCGTCGGTGGGTAAGGAAGTACTTCTTTTCATAGTCGGCCGCCAGAGCCGCCTTGTGTGCGTCCTTGGTCGCACTCATCTTGCGCGCCGTGGTCTCGCTGGTTTTCAGCACGATCGACTTGCTTGCCGCGAACAGCGTCTTCATGATCGCCGCCTCGCCTGGTGCGAAATCGACCCTTCCGCCTTTTGACTTGAGCGTGATCTCGCCCTTGTCATCCTCGATGTCGAGCGCACCCTTGGCCGCCAGCCCGAGCACCGCTGCGGCGAAACACGATCGGTCGTAGCCCATGCGCCGGATGTAGCGAAGCGAAGCCGGGGAATAGCCATTCGGAGGCTCATACTGAGGAACAACGACGCCGCGTTCCGGATCGCGACCGTAGCGCGTCCACATCAGTCCGTAGTAGATCCAGAGCAGGATCAGTCCGCCTGCGCCGATCAGCAACTGGCGGTTGTCCGCCAGCAGCCAGCGAACCTTCTGTTCGGTGGTCGGTTCGGCAACGATGCCCTTGGGGAATTCAAGGACAATGCTGAGCCCTTCCTCTGGACCGAGCGCGCGCGTTGCGCGATAGCGGGCGCCGCCATCCATGACCTCGGCATCAAGTCGGGCCTCGGTCGAGCCTTGCGGCCCGGTGTAACCGGATGCCTTGAGCCGATCCGCGCTGACCGGCTCGGGCAGATGCACGCTGGCGCTCGCCGCTTCGATCGGGAAGGCCCAGCCGTTGCCGGTCACGTTCCAGTACAGCTCATCGTGTTCGTCAAAGAAACCGAGCTGGCGCGAAGTCCGGTACTCGATCACATAGGTGTACTCACCCGGCTCGAGAGTCACATCCTTGTTGCCAAGGTAGATGCGCACGCCATTGCCGAGGGTCTCGCTGTGCCAGGCTTCCTTCTTGCCATCGCGTGTTGCACTGACGAGGTCGAATCCGGTGACGTAGCGCTGTCCCTGCGGATCGCGGTAGGTGGTCGGGAAATCGCGGTAGATGCCGCGCTTGATCTGGTCGCCTTCGGCGCGCACGCGAATCGTTTCGCGCACGACCATCGTGGCATCAGCAGCAATCGCGATGTCGCTGTGGTAGGAAAGAATGGATTCGTTCGCAGTGGTCGTTGCTGAGAACGCCAGCAAGACCAGCACCAACATGCATGCCCAGCCGCGGCGGCTCACAATTTCACCTGTGGGGCAGAAGCCGCTGAATCCGGTGCATCAAAGAATTCCGCCTCGCGAAATCCGAAACCGCGTGCCACGAGCACGTGCGGAAAAACCTGGATGCGGTCATTGAACTGGCGCACCGAGCCGTTGTAGAAGCGGCGTGCGTATTGAAGGTGGTCCTCGACCTTGACCAGCTCGTTGTTGAGCTGGGCGAAATTCTCGCTGGCCTTGAGATCCGGATAGGCTTCGGCCAGCGCGATCAGGCGACCGACATCGTTGCCGAGGGCGCGTTCGATCTCCCCTTTTGATCCCACTTTGTGCGCATTGCGACTCTGCGTTCGCTCTGCGGTCACGCGCTCCAGAAGCTCGCGTTCGTGCGTGGCGTAACCGCGCACAATCTCGACCAGCGGCGGAATCAGGTCGTGGCGCTTCTGCAGCTGCACGTCGATGTCGCTCCACGCGGCAGCGACCTGGTTTCGGTCGCGAACCAGGCGATTGAAGATCCAGATCACGGCTACGCCGAGCGCAGCGATCAACAACCCCAACAACAGGCTTGCAGACATGAGCGAACTCCCATTCCCGGAAATCCATTCTGCCCGCAATTCGGCATCAATAGAAATCCTGCTGCGGACGTGACACGGACTGTCGACATGGCAGGCCAACCATGGACAGAGTTCTCCATCCGCCGGCCAGAACCAGTAATCCGACATGACGGCCCATGCCATTCGCCTGCATCGCGTACTGCGTGCCGCCCCTGAAAAACTCTACCGGGCTTGTCTCGATGCCGCCGCGATGGCCAAATGGCTGCTTCCGTACGGGTCCACCTGCTCGATGGACAAGATGGACGTCCGCGTCGGCGGCAGATTCCAAAGGGCGTCCACCAACTCCTCCACAGGCAACGGTCACACCTTCGGCGGCAAGTACCGCGAACTGATCCCGAACGAGCGCATCCGCCATTCGGACGTCTTCGACGACCCGAACCTGCCCGGAGAATTGGAGACCACAATTTATTCAAACAAAGTCTCCTGTGGGTCCGACCTTGCAATCACGCAGACCGGCATTCCCGAGATGATTCCGGTCTAGAGGTGTGAACTCGGATGGCAGGAGTCGCTTGCCCAACTGGCGCTGCTGGTCGAACCCTTGATCAGCGACTGAAGTCGTCCTGAGCAGGAATCGTTAAACCATTGTTAGCAACAGTGGCCTGGTATGGAACTGCTCAAATACAGCCGGTAGGCTTGGCAACGGCAGAGCGTCCATTCCGCCCATCCTGCATTGTCGATCCCGCGCTATACCCGAGATCATCTGTCGTGTACGTTCTGCCCCTGCTGAAACATCCTGAGCTGTTTCAGACAGTTTCCACATCGAGAGACATCGATCACAACCGGGAGACCCCCCATGCAAACAAGGCAATTGATCGGCCTGGCTTTCCTGACCTGTTTCGCCGTACAGGTTCAGGCCGCGGGAAACGTAGTGAAATGTGAATCCGAGCACGACAAACGCGTTTCCTGCGAAATGAATACAGGCGGTGTGGTCAAGATCAAGCAGCAGCTGAGCAAGACCCGCTGCGTCGAGGACGAGAACTGGGGTATCACCAAACACACCGTCTGGGTCGACAAGGGCTGTCGCGCCGTATTCGAATTGCAAGGCAGCAACAATGCCTCGAGCAGTTCGGATGAGGGCGACAATTCCGGATATGCCTCCAATGGCAAAGCTCCCAACTCCGCGATTCGAGCCTGCAATGCCGTCGAAGACTGGTATGGGAAGGTCGTATCCAGCAATGCGATGAAGCCGGGCTGGTGGGAAATCATCCTGCAGTACGACGATGGCAAGTATGTCTGCAACGTCAGCGACTCGGGTGAGGTCGAATCGTTCGAGAAGTTGCGTGAGCCGGGAGCCGCTGCTGCGACCGAACCACCGGCCGCCGCCGTACGCGCCTGCAATGCCGTCGAGGACTGGTACGGAAAGGTCGTAACCAGCAACGCGCTGAAACCGGGCTGGTGGGAGATCATCCTGCAGTACGACAATGGCAAGTATGTCTGCAACGTCAGCGACAGTGGCCAGGTCGAAACCTTTGAACGACTGAGGAACCAGTAGCCCTCAAGGCAGGGATCACTCAGGGCGGCAACCCCCTGTTGCCGCTCTGGGCAACGCCGGCAATCGGGACTTGCCTGACCCATCGGCAAGGGCCCCGTGAAAGAACCGACATCCAATGCGGACTCGCGTTCGCACTGCCCGTTTGTATATCCAGACGACGAATTTCCCTGCTACAACGGCCATCCGCCAGGCCTGTCGATCTGACAGTGGCTGTTCGTACCGGCTGCCGTCTTCGCCGATTACCTTGCCTTGTCAGTGATGCCCTTGCTGGCGTTGCTCACCTTCAATTGTCACCACCGCGGGAAACGTCCATGCAAAATCTTCGAAGTGTGCCGGACCGGTCTTGTCGCGCCCTGAACCGCACCTTATTCCTGATGTTCTCGGCGCTGCTCGGCATGGCGGCAACGCCCGTAGCGCTTGCCGACACCGCGGCCAATGCCTTCTTCGACTCGTTGCACCGGCTTTGCGGCACACGCTTCGAAGGTGCCATGACCTTTCCTGCCGAAGGCCAGGATGCCTTCGCCGGCAAGTTGCTGGTTGCGCAGGTTGAAACCTGCACCGACAGCGAAATCCGCATACCGTTTGCGGTTGGCGACGACACCTCGCGCACCTGGATCATCAGTCGCACGGACAGCGGCCTGCAGTTGCAGCATGATCATCGACATGCGGACGGGACAGAGGACGCGATCAGCATGTACGGCGGCAAATCCCGTCCCGGCGGCAGCGCGACAGAGCAATCATTCGCTGCCGATGCTCATACCGCGAAGCTGATACCGGAGGCCGCCACCAATGTCTGGACGATCAGCCTGGCGGACGACGGTGGACGTCTCGTCTATGCGCTGCAGCGAAACGACAAGCCACGCTTCAAGGCGGAGCTCAGACGCGTCGATAGTCCGGCATCGGTCCCCGGGCACTGATATTCTGAATACAGAGCTGCGCGGACACAGGAGTCGCTGGCGCAGCGCCCGACAGGAGCATCCGCGCCATGGCTACGGCAACTTCGCTGTTGCTGGCTCTGCATATCGCAGCCGGCTTCTCCGCGCTCGGTTCGGGCCTGCTTGCTGCCGGCAACAAGGTCATCAATCGCGGACGTCGGTGGCATGTGCTGGCCGGCCGCACGTTCGTTGTGGCCATGTCGGTCGTCTTCGTGACGGCCGTGCCGTTGTCTATCCTGCGCGCGAACATCTTCCTGCTCCTGATCGCCATCTTCAGTTTCTACCTGGCGTTTTCCGGCTGGTGCCTTGCACGCAACCGATCGGGCAGGCCGCAACGCGTCGACAGGGTTCGGGCGATTTCCATGTTGCTGTGTGCCGGGGCCATGGCGACCTACGGTGTGTTGCTTTTGTCCCGAGGCAACAGCGGCGGCTCAATCATGCTGGTGTTCGGAGTCATCGGCGCATTCCTGGGCGTCAATGACATCCGCATCATCCGCGGCGGTGGCGTCAGCGGTCCGGCGCGCATTGCCCGCCACCTGACCATGATGCTCGCGGCGACGATCGCCGCCATTACCGCGTTCCTCGTCGTCAACCTCGTTTTTCATCCGGCACTGGTACTCTGGCTGGCACCGACGGTCGTGATCGTTCCGCTGATCGTGATCATGAGCCGACGTGTGAAGCAGACAGCTTGAATCTTGATCCGGCCAATGCAGGAATACCGATCGATGAGCAATGACCCACTCGCCTCCTGGCACGAACTGGTCCGCAGCAGGGACATCCGAGGGCTGGACGCGCTGCTTGCCGACGATGTTGTGTTCCATTCGCCGGTTGTGCATACCGCACAGGTGGGCAAGAGGATCACGACGCAGTATCTGGCAGCGGCCCTGAAGGTTTTTTTCAATGAGTCATTCGCCTACGTGCGCGAGCTCAAGACCGATCGTGATGCGGTTCTCGAGTTTCGCGTGGTGATTGACGACATCGAAGTCAATGGCGTCGACATGATCCGCTGGAACGAGGCCGGGCTTATCATCGAGTTCAAGGTCATGTTGCGCCCGCTCAAGGCGATCAATCTGATCCACCAGAAGATGGCCGCGATGCTGCAGGGCGGCCAGTCGCGGTAACCTCGGGCCAGCGGACCAGCATTGTCTTGCTTTGCTGCGAAAAGACGACCTCAGGGTGACTCCCGCCTGTTCGGGGACTACCCTTGCATCCACCGCCTCCATACCGGACGCGCCAGGGAGAAACCCGATGCAAGCACGCCTTCCGAATCTTGTGCTCCTGATGTCCCTTCTGCTGACCGCCTGCGGCGTCGCCGTACCGGCCGACAAGTCCGACTATGTCGGCGAATGGAACGCCGATGGCATGTCGCTGCTGATCACCCAGGATGGCAGTGTCGTCTATCACCGCATGAAAAAGGGTGCGAAGACTTCCATCGATGCGCCGCTGAAAGGTTTCAAGGGCGATGATTTCGAAGTGGGACTCGGCCCGATGGTGACGACATTCAAGGTCAGCTCTCCACCGCACAAGGTGGGCGATCAGTGGATGATGACAGTGGATGGCGTTGAGCTGACAAGACGCTGAGCACTTCGGAATGCTCATGGATGCCGCCAGCCTGGACGTGAGGTCGCTCGCTTCGAGCAGTTGTCCTGTTCAGTCGCCTGCGCCGCCGCAGCATGAATCGGACCCGTCATGGACACGAAGACGACCGATGCAGATCGGACGCGTAGCGCTGCCACTCCTGCTTGCCCTCCTGCTGTCTGCTTGCGCAGTCCCTGTTCGTGCCGACAAGATCGATTACGTGGGCGAGTGGTGGAGTTCGGAAGGCATGTGGCTGCTGATTACCCGGGACGGCAGCATTGCCTACAGCCGCTTGAAAAAGGGCGGGCGGGTTTCAATCGAGGGACCGCTGAAGGGATTCACGGGCGACGATTTCGAGGTGGGCTTCGGCCCGGCGGTGACGACCTTCAGGGTCTCGGCACCTCCGCATCAAGTGGGCGGTCGCTGGCTCATGACGGTCGATGGCGTGGAGCTGACGCGTCAATGAGTGCATGGTTGGCTCTTCTGGCGTACCAGCGCAATCGGCGGCCCGCCTGATGCTGCGCAGCTTCGTGTTCTGGAGTTCATTGCCCGTCGTTGCCGTGCAGGCCCTGCGCGTGCGTCGGAATGCGCTGCGCATGACGCCGGCAGAGGGTCCGGATTCGGGATCGGTTGGCAGCGGCCCGCCGCTGCGCCTGCTCGCGATCGGCGACTCGATCATTGCCGGGGTCGGCGCCTCCACGCTGGCCACGGCCCTGGTCGGGCGCACGGCGGAAGCGATGGCCGCATTGTCCGGGCGTACGGTCCATTGGCGGGCGATCGGTCGCAGCGGCATCAATTCGACGGACATGCTCGACGAACTGGTTCCACGCCTGCCGGCCGAGTCCGTTGATGTGTTCGTGGTCTCGATCGGCGTCAACGACGTCACCGCGCTGACACGCACGGCACGCTGGAAGAAGAATCTCGATGCGCTGCTACTGGCGTTGGCCTCGCATTCGCCAGGCGCCGTTGTTGCGATGGCCGGCATTCCACCGCTTCGGGAGTTTCCACTGCTACCGCACCCGCTTCGATCGGTGATTGGCTATCGCGGCGAAAGTCTGGATCGCATCCTGCGCGACACGATCGCCGCACACTCGTGTTCCGTGCACGTGCCGGTCGAGTTCGAGGCACAGGAGAATCGCTTCAGCCAGGATGGCTTCCATCCGTCCGAAGCGAGCTACACGGAATTTGGTCGGGCCATGGCGGAGCACATCGTGTCACGACTGCCTGCGAATTCCCTCACTCCCCGCTGATCGTCATTGGATCACGTCCAACCGGGTCGTGCGGCAACGATGCGATCCGTTGCCTTGGCCGCCGCTTCAGTCCCGGCGCTGCCAGACCACGCAGCGATTGTTGGCAGGCAATGCGTGGTCGGCAACCCGATACAGGCCGGCGCTTGCAGCCAGCGTGTCCACATCGGCGAGGTCACGTATGCCCATGTGTTCGCCTTGTTCCTTGAGCCATCGGTCGAATCCCGCATTGCTTGGACTGGTAAATCGCCCATCGATGTTGAAGGGTCCGTAGATGACGAGTTTCGCATCCGCGGTCATGACCCCGGGCAAGTGAATGAACAGTTCCTTGACCTCGGACCAGGCCATGATGTGCAAGGTATTCGCGCTGAAGACTGCGTCGAACTTCTGCTCGGGCCAGGTCGGCTGAGTGACGTCAAGCACAAGCGGCGCCGGGGTATTGTCGAGACCGGCCTCGTCCAGCCAGAGCCTGATGCCAGGAACATGTTCCTCGCGCTCGCTGGTCTGCCATACCAGATCCGGAAGCGCTTCGGCGAAATGCACGGCGTGCTGACCGGTGCCGCTTCCGACTTCGAGCACGTGGGCGCGATCGGCGAAGACCGAGCGCAGGACTTCAAGGATCGGATCGCGATTTCGCTCGCACGAAGGCGCGATCGGTTTCTCTCTGGCTTCGCTCATGGGCGATCCTCCACATCGGCGAGTGCGGGCAGTTCGCCGGTTCCGGGCAGACCGGCTTCGGCGTGCGCGGCGGCAGGCGTGATTGGATGCAGATCGGCCGTTGCGCGCCAGCCGAGAACGAATCCGAACCCGAGCAGGATCGCCGACAGGATGAAGGCGGCCCCGGGCAGTTGCACGGGTGTTGCGGGTCCGATAAAGAACGCGAAGATCTGGCTGAAGATGAAGGGCCCGAACACGGTAGCCAGACTGCCGAGGCTGGTGATCGCGCCCTGCAGTCGACCCTGTTCGCTCGGATCGACCTGGCGGGTGATGATCGACTGCGTGGTCGGTCCGCCGAGCCCTGCCAGGGCGAGCAAGGGGATTCCGAGCAGGAACAGCGTGCTGGTCGCGGCAAAGCCCAGGGTCAGGAACCCGCTGACGCCGAATACCAGTCCGGCCAGCATGACGCGACGTTCACCGAACAGGGGCACCAGCCGGCGTACGAGCCCGGCCTGCACAATCGCGCTGCACAGGCCGACCAGGGCCAGGGTGTAGCCGACTTCCTGCGGACCCCAGGAAAAGCGGTAGTCACTGTAGAGCACGAAGGTCGAATTGAGCGAAAACTGGGCCAGTGCGGCGAGAAAGAAGACGATGGACAGCGCAAAGACCTGCGGATAGCGGCGCAGCATGCGCAGCGCCCCGAGCGGGTTCGCTTCCCTGAAATCGAAACGCTTGCTGCGACGCTCCCTGGGCAGGGATTCGGGCAGGATGAAGAAGCCGTAGAGGAAATTGGTCAGGGCCAGGCCCGCGGCTACCCAGAATGGCGCGCGTACCGACCATCCGCCGAGGAATCCGCCCAGGGCCGGACCAAAGATGAATCCGATGCCGAAGGCTGCGCCCATCAGGCCGTAGGCAGCGGCCCTTTTTTCCCTGGAAGTGACGTCGGCTATGTAGGCGTTCGCGGTCGAGATGCTGGCACTCGCGATTCCCGAGATGATCCTTCCGACAAAAAGGATCGGAAGGGTCTGGGCCACGGCCATGACGATGAAATCCAGACCCAGCGCAAGATTTGAGGCCAGGATGACCGGACGTCTGCCAAAGCGATCGGACAAGGCGCCCTGAACCGGAGAGAAGACGAACTGCATGAGGCCGAACATCGCGCCCATGATGCCGGTCCAGCGTACGGCCGTGCTGATCTCGCCGCCGGTCATGAACTGCACGAGGTGCGGAAACACCGGAATGATGATTCCGAAGGCCAGCATGTCGAGCACCACCGTGACGAACACGAAGATGATCGCGGCGCGGCGCGGTGGCGTGTGGTCGGCCTCGGAGGTCATTCGGAAGGAATCAGGGAAGGTCAGCGCAGCGCACGATACAGCAATTGCCTGGAGACCAGTGCCTGCTGGAAGTCGTGCGTGCCAGCTGCTAGTTCTTCGAGTTGATATTGATGAAGCGCAGGAATTCGGCACGGGTGCGCGCATCGTCACGGAAATCGCCGAGCATCTGGCTGGTGATCATCGAAACGCCACGCTTGTGCACGCCGCGTGTCGTCATGCACTGGTGCACGGCATCGATGACCACGCCGACGCCGCGCGGCTTCAGCACGTCCTCGATGCAACGAGCGACTTGCGCGGTCAGTTTCTCCTGGACCTGGAAGCGCCGCGAATAGGCATCGACCACGCGCGCCAGCTTGCTGATGCCGACCACCTTGTCGGTCGGCAGATAGCCGATATGCGCGCGACCGATGATCGGCGCCATATGGTGCTCGCAATACGATTCGAACTCGATGTCACGCAGCACGATCATTTCGTCATAGCCGGCGACTTCTTCAAACGTGCGACGCAGGTATTCGGCCGGATCGATGGCATAGCCCGAGAACCAGTCGCGATAGGCGTTGACCACGCGTTTCGGTGTATCCAGCAGTCCCTCGCGCGCAGGGTCCTCGCCGGCCCAGCGCAGCAGCGTGCGCACGGCCTCTTCGGCCTGGGCCACGCTGACGGTGGGGACAACGGTGGTTTTCTTGCCGTGGCGCGCCATGCGGGTTCCCGATAACACTGCAGAGGCAAAGTCTAACAGCCAACTACGCAGCGGCAACGCGGGCGCCGCTCGACGAATCGCAACGCTGAATCGCGGATGGGTCAGACCAGCGACGGAGGGGCCCTGGCTCCTGATTCGGTCTGACTCCCCATCAAGGCGCTTCGCCCGGCCTTAAACCCTGCCTGCCGTTCTCCGTCTGCTGTGCGGCACCTGCTCGCGTCCTTCAGGATCGACCTGGCAAGCGCCCGGATGGCGGTCGATACCCGTCTGGTCCCGACCGACGGCATGGCGGAAAAATCGGGATTTCAACCGTACTTGCAGGACGGCCTTGGACAGCGACCGCCAAGGCAGCGCAAGATTCGACGAGCGCAAACTACCCTCAATCCACCCGGCAGAAGACGGCCTTGAGATAGCGACTCTCGGGAACGTGCGCGAGCCAGGGATGGTCGGCGCCTGCACCGGTCACCTTGAGCACCTGGGCCGTGCGTCCGGCATAGAACGCCGCACGACGCAGCATGTCGAGGAACTGGTCTTCGCTGACCAGGCCCGTGCAGGAACAGGTCAGCAGGATGCCGCCGGGCTTGAGTGCACCCATCGCGAGCTTGTTCATGTCGAGGTACTTCTTGAGCGCCGGAATCACCTGCTCGCGGTCGCGCGTCATCTTGGCCGGATCGAGGATCACGACATCGAACTTTTCGGCCTTGTTGTTCGGGAAATCCCGCAGCCAGTGGAAGATGTCGGCCTGGACGAAGCGAACCTTCGCCTTGTTCAGGTAGGCGTTCTTCTCGGCGATCTCGAGGATGCTCTCGTCGAGATCGACACCGACGACTTCGCTGGCCCCGCCTATGGTCTTTGCGGTGATGCCGAAGCCACCGGAGTTGCAGCACAGGTCGAGAACCCGCTTGCCTTCGCAGAACTCGGCGAGGGTCTTGCGATTTTCACGCTGGTCCACAAAGAAGCCGGTCTTGTGCTTGCTGCCCGGTGCAGCATGGAACCTGACGCCGTGCTCGTGGATGACCGTCGGTTCCGGTGTTGGCGGCACGGCACAGTCGAAGCTCTCCTGCTTCTGCACGTGCTGTTCGGCGTAGGCGTAGATCTCGCTGTCCGGATAATGCGCAAGCAGGCAACGACGGATCAGTTCGCGCTGCTTGTACATGCCGGCCGAGAAGAATTCGACGACCAGAGTGCCGGCGAATCGATCGACGATCAGGCCAGACAAGCCATCCCCTTCGGAGTGGATCAGGCGGTAGGCGTCGGTGACCGCATCGAGCTTGAGCAGGTCCCGGCGCAGGCTCACGGCCGCCGCGATCTTGCGTTCGAAGAAGGCCTCGTCGACCTGCTCCTCGATGTCGGCCGTGAGTACGCGCAAGCTGATGCGCGAGTGGCCATTGTAGAAGCCGCGACCGGCGTACTCGCCGTTGCGATCGACGATCTCGACAATACTGCCGGGCTTGGGCTTCGGCTCGGGGCGCTCGACCATCTTCTGATAGATCCAGGGATGGTTGGAACGGCGTTCGATTTTCAGCTGTACGACGGGCAGCGGTCCCGCTGGATGGTTGCTCATCGGTGAATGATAAGCGAACGCGCCTGCCACACGGATTTTCGCCCCGGTCGCCAGCCCGTCGACCGGGCGGGTCCCGCTTCCCCGCTTTTCGCCGGTGGGGCCGGGCGAATGCCCCCGAGAAAGCAATTCCCTTCGGTCGCCGCGCCCGACATCGCCAATGAGGGGGGTCAGGCTCGGAGCAACCTCCCGACATGCCGGGGTTCGCTGCGCTCTACGTGCCGCTCGCCGCTTCCCATCCCTCACGCTCTACTGCCGATCTCCGAACCCCAACCCCGTCACGCTTTGTTACCGCGGCGGCCGATGACTTTTACCAGGTGTTCGGATACAGTCATGCGCGTAAACGAAGGGGAGTAGCTCTCCCGTTGCCGTGATCGTCAGCACGGACCGCCCCGCCGGTCCCGGTCCGGCAGGCAGTTTCCGGTGCCTGGCACCGTATCCTGCGAGCAAGACCTTCGCCGCACGACGGCGAAGCTGTGCCCGGAAATAACCGAGGCCCTGATCGCCGTCACCGGCGCGGGGCCTTTTTTGCAGTTGGAGTCCAGGCAATGCACACCATCGGTACCCCCGGCCTCTGGTCAGCCTTCGGGCTACTGGTTGTTGTTGCCCTGATCATCGACTTCGCCGTTCTGAAGGCCGGTGGCTCGCACAAGGTTTCCTTCAAGGAAGCAGCCTGGTGGAGCATTGCCTGGATCGTGCTGGCGATGCTGTTCAACCTGGGCCTCTGGTATTGGCTGGGCGGACATTCCAGCCCGGCGGTCGCGGATGAAACGGCTCTGCAGTTCCTGACCGGCTATGTTGTCGAAAAGGCGCTGGCGATCGACAACATCTTCGTATTCCTGCTGATCTTCAATCGATTTGGCGTGACTCCCGAATTGCAGCAGCGTGCCCTGATGATCGGCATCCTCGGCGCCATCGTGCTGCGTGCGATTCTCATCTTCATTGGTGCTGCGCTGATCGCGCGCTATCACTGGATCCTCTATGTTTTCGGGGCATTCCTCGTCTATACCGGGATCAAGATGGTGCGGGCGCCGAACGACGAAGCGGATTTCGAGGCCAATCCGATGATGCGCTGGATGCGTGGCCACCTGCGCCTGACCAGCGAGTACCACGGCACGTCGATGACCGTGGTCAAGGACGGCGTTCGCTGGTTTACGCCGATGTTCGTGGTGATCGCCCTGCTTGCCGTCACCGACGTGATCTTCGCGGTCGACTCGATTCCGGCGATCTTCGCGATCACTGAAGACCCCTTCATCGTGTTGACGTCGAACGTGTTCGCCGTGCTCGGATTGCGCGCGCTGTACTTCCTCATTGCCGGCATGGCCGATCGCTTCCATCTGCTCAACTATGGGCTGGCGGCGGTGCTGGTCTTCATCGGGGCCAAGATGCTGATCGCCGATATCTGGAAGGTGCCGATCGGATTGTCGCTGGGCATGGTGGCCCTGCTGATCGGCAGCTCGCTGATAGCCAGTCGCCTGATCGAACGCCCTCAGTAGGAGCCGGAGGAAATCTCCGGGCGATCCCCCGCAACACCGTCCTGCCCCTTCTCCAGGGTCGACGCCGCGACCACGCGGTTGCGTCCCGTGCGTTTGGCCGCGTACATGGCACGATCGGTTTCGCGCAACAGGGTCTCGAGATTGCTGATCGACGGGCCCATCGAACCGACCCCAATGGATGCGCGCAACGGTACAGGCCAACCACTGACCGAGAAGTCGCTTTCTTCCAGCCGCTCGCGCAAGCGTTCAGCCAGGTTTGCGGCGGCGGCTTCGTTCGAGTCGGGCAGGATGGCGACAAATTCTTCGCCACCGATTCGCGCGATGACGTCCGATCCGCGCAAGACGCCGTGCATGATCTCGACCACGCGGCACAGGGCCAGGTCCCCGGCTTCATGGCCAAACTGGTCATTGATGCGCTTGAAGTGATCGATGTCGAGGATCAACAGCGACAAGGACCGGCCATGGCGCTTGCTCGTGGCTATGGCCTTGTTCGCCAGTTCCGCCATGGTCCGACGGTTGTACACGCCCGTCAGCGGATCGATCGTGGCCAGGCGGGCGAGGTCCTTGTTCAGTCGCTCGCCGCACATGAGCAGGAAGCCCGAGGTCGCAATCACCGGCAGCAAGGCGGCATACGTGAATACGATGCCCTGCAGCGGCGAGGACATGGTCAGCTCCATGAAGCCCGGCGCAGGCACGATTGCGACCCTGACAATCATGATGGCAACGCCCACCAGCAACATCAACGCTACCAGATGCTCGGGCCGGGTAATCGAATCCTGCTTGCGATAGATGGCTTCGACGCCGATGCTGGCCTGTAGCCCGATCATCACCGAGATGAGGATGATGCGCCCGTACAGGCTGGGCCAAACATAGGTGAGCAGGATTTCGCCAACAACGGCGAGGCCCACCAGGACCAGCATCAGCCCGGTCAACGGCGACTTGCGACTGTAGATGCGCAGAGCCTCGGTAATGTGCGCAAACGCGATCACCAGCAGGGCATTGGCAACGATGATCGAAAGCCAGTCGGGAACCTGCCCGCGCAGGGAGAACAGGGCATAGGAAAACGGCTGAATCAGCAATCCGCGTACCCACAAGCGCATCGGCTGCCGCAAGGTAGCCGGAAAGCCGGTCAGGGTCAGGGCTAGTGCCAGGCCGATGATCATGCTCATCGTGGCTGTCAGCTGCATCGCGGTGGGAATGTGAAAATTCATGACGGCTCAGGTACTTGGGCCCCAGACTTCAGCAATATTCGAGCCAACCCCGCCGGAGCCGGGCGATTACCCTTTGACCAATCGTTTGCGGGGGCTTGAGAGGCGCATAGAAGTCAGCCCTGCGGGAAGCGCTCGACTACCCCTTTCGAACGAGCGTCTGCGGAGACAAAGGGTGAGTGATCGATGTCAGGCCCGCGGAGAGAACCAGGTCCTGCCAGGTTCACACCCCGAAAAACAGCGAAACCCCGCCGGCACCCGCATACCGATGGCGGCAGGGAAATAGGGTGCCGCCAGGTCTCTCCAAACAGCCCACCCTTGCAGCCGCCGCAGCCGACCCAACGTGCTGTGAATGGACATTGCTCCCCCTACACCCGATCCGGGCAGTACCGCGGTCAAGTTCGACCGGGAACGCATCAACTACGCCGTATTCAGTGCGGCGATCCTGCTTGCAGGCATCTGGCTGGTCTGGCTGGGCGGCTGGTTGCTCGGTTGGAAAATGGGCGATCTCGGCATCGAGCCGAGGCGGCTCGGCGGCCTGCTCGGCATTCTCAGCGCGCCACTGGCGCATGCGTCGTTCTCGCATCTGATGTCGAACACGCTGCCGCTGGCCCTGCTCGCCACGCTGACCCTGTATGCCTACCCGCTGGCGGCGCGCTACGCGATGCCAGCGATCTGGCTGGCATCCGGTATCGGCGTCTGGCTGTTCGCACGCGACTCGACCCATGTCGGCATGAGCGGCATCAATCATGGGCTGATGTTCTTTCTGTTCCTGACCGGCCTGCTGCGCCGAGATCGCCTCGGTGTCGCGATATCGCTGGTCGTGTTCTTCTTCTACGGTGGCATGCTGCTGACCGTACTGCCGCGCGAGGAACAGGTTTCCTTCGAGTACCACCTGGCCGGCGCCATCAGTGGCGTGATCGCCGCGATCCTGTTGTTCCGGCTGGATCCGAAGCCGATCCGCAAGCGCTACAGCTGGGAAGACGAGGAAGACGAGGATGAAGATGCGTTCGCGCTGGATGCCGAACTCGAACTGCCCCGCCCCGCTGAAGTTCCGGTGCTCTGGAAGCGGGATTCGGCAAATGCGGATGAACCGCGTGTCCTGCGATTTCCCGCAAGCCGACGCGATGAGGATGGCAAGTCGCACACCCTGCATTGAACAAACTCGATTGATCAGCTTCGACTCAGATGATCCAGCGGCAATTCGCGGGTCTGCTTGACCGTGCGCAACACGAAACTCGAATTGACATCGGCGACGCCGGTTTCATTGAGCAGCTTGTCGAGCAGGAAGCGCGAGAAGTGTTCGAGATCGCTGACCACGATGTGCATCAGATAATCCATTTCGCCGGTCAAGGCATGGCAGGCGATGACCTCGTTCCAGCTTTGCACGCTTTCGACGAAGTGCTGCACTTCGCGGGCGCCGTGTTTCTCCAGTTGCACACGGACGAAGGCCTGCAGACCGAGGCCAACCGCCTGTGGATCGACCAGGGCGGCATAGCCGGCGATGACCCCATCGGCTTCAAGGCGCTGGATGCGTCGCAGGCAGGCCGATGCGGACAGGTTCACGGCCTCGGCAATGTCCGCATTGGTCGCGCGGCCGCTGCGCTGGAGCAGGGCGAGCACGCGAAGATCGGTGCGATCCAGCCCGGAAACCGTTGATTCGCTCATTTCGTGCGCCATTTCGTGCATTGACGCAAGAAATATGCGCCCAATCTGCTCACCAAGGCAAGAACGCAAGCCTGTTGCGCCTGTGTCCCTCTAGGATGGTGACTCTACCCATTCCCCGTGACTTTTCATGTCCAGCGAGCCGCGCCGCGTCGAAAACCAGCTCACCGACAAGGGCTATGTCCCGGTCTATACGACCGCCGTTGTCGACCAGCCCTGGGACAGCTATACGCCGGAGGACCACGCCACCTGGGCGACCCTGTTCCGACGCCAGCGCGAAGTGCTCAAGGGCCGCGCCTGCAACGAGTTCATCGAGAACCAGACGCGCTTCCGCATGACGCCGGACCAGATCCCGCGATTCGAGGAGCTCAACGCGGTGCTCGACAAGGCGACAGGCTGGCAATTGATCGGCGTCGAGGGGCTGCTGCCCGAGCTGACCTTCTTCGAGCACCTGGCCAATCGCCGCTTTCCGGTGACCTGGTGGATTCGGCGCCCGGACCAGATCGACTACATCGCCGAACCCGACATGTTCCATGACCTGTTCGGGCATGTGCCGCTGCTGCTCAATCCCGTGTTTGCCGACTACATGGCGGCGTACGGGCGCGGCGGCGTCAAGGCGCATGGCATCAGCGCCGAGGCTCTGGTCAACCTGACCCGCCTGTACTGGTATACGGTCGAATTCGGCCTGATACGCCAGGACGACGGTTTGCGCATCTACGGTTCCGGCATCGTTTCCTCGAAGGGTGAATCGATCCATTGCCTCGAGTCGGCCTCGCCGAACCGTATCGGCTTCGACCTCAAGCGCATCATGCGCACGCGCTACCGCATCGACACGTTCCAGAAAACCTATTTCGTCATCGACAGTTTCGAGCAGCTCATGGATGCCACGCGCCCGGACTTCGTTCCGATCTATGCAGAACTCGCGTCGAAGGAGTCGTTGCCGGCTGGTTCGGTCCAGGACGACGACAAGGTTTATCAGCGCGGTTCCGGTGAAGGATGGGCCACCGACGCGGATGCCTGAATGCAGCGAACGCCACAGGCCGGCGTGACCTCGGACGCAGGCGCTGCGACAAGGGATGCCAGGGTCGAATGGCTCTGGATTGACACCGAATATCGTCTATTGGCATACCTGCGCCGGGGGAATGACGAGCGTCGAGCCGGTGTCATTCGAGCCAGTGTCTCCAGCGGGAACAACCCATGAAATTCGCCACGGTCATTGCACTCTTCCTCGCCTGCGCAACGGCGCCCGCCATGGCTGAAGTCAAGGAGGCTTCCGCCGATCATTTCCATCTGGCCTTCACGGCCACGATTGCTGCGTCGCCCACCAAGGTCTATGCCTTGCTGCCGCACGTGGAAAAATGGTGGAGTGCCGAACACACCTGGTCCGGCGATGCCGCGCACCTGAGCCTCAAGCCCGAAGCCGGTGGCTGCTTCTGCGAGCGCTGGCAGGGCAACAGTGTCGAACACGGTCGAGTGATCATGGCATTGAAGGATCAGACCCTGCGCCTGGATTCGGCACTGGGTCCGTTGCAGGAATTCGCGCTCAAGGGAATTCTGGATTTCGGCCTGACCGAAATGGAAAACGGCGCGACCGAAATGCTGGTCGACTATCGCGTGAACGGATCAGACGCGAGTGGACTGGACCAGTTCGCACCCGCCGTCGACGAGGTTCTCGGCATGCAACTGGAGCGTTTGCTGCGCTACATCGACACCGGAAATCCGGAAGCGCCCGTCGTAGCTGAGCCGGAAGAAGCCCCGAGCAAGAAGGAGGCGCGCGCCGAGTTGATTGAAGAGTGGGCGGAAGAAGCGGCCAAGGAGATGCAGAAGCCTCCGAAGCCGAAAGAAAGGCCGTAGGCGTTACCGGGTACCGATGGGAATCCCCGGAACACGGATCGAACCCTGCGTCGGTCATGCGATTGTCTGAAGGAGCCAGCTTCAGCTGCGATGCTTTTTGCGCCATTGCGAACAAGAGCGTCACGGCTGAAGCCAACAACAAAGCGGCAACTCCTGACCCGTAACCGAATTCCGCGCCGCCGGACCGGCACTTCGCAAGAGGCCTCTTCTGCAACGATGCTCTTTCGCCATGTTGCTGCGAGGAGCATCGCCGCTGAAGTTGGCTCCTATAGTTATTCCTGCGCCACTTTTTCGTTCTTCGCCGCGGCCGCTGCCTTGCTGGTTGCGATGAACTGCTGGATCTGCTGATCCAGAACCGGCAGCGGTACCGAGCCCTGGGCAAGTACCGCATCGTGGAAAGCACGGATGTCGAAGTCCTCGCCCAGCGCCTCTTCGGCCTGCTTGCGCAAGGCGACGATGCGGATTTCGCCAAGCTTGTAACTCAGTGCCTGGGCCGGCCAGGAAATGTAGCGGTCGACTTCGGTCGTGACTTCGTGTTCGCTCAGCGCGGTGTGATTGCGAAGATAGGCCAGCGCCTGCTCGCGACTCCAGCCCTTGTGATGCACGCCCGTGTCGATGACAAGACGGCAAGCCCGCCACATCTCGTAGGTCAGACGGCCGAAGTTTTCGTAGGGCGTCGTATAGATGCCCATCTCGATGCCGAGCTTCTCCACATACAGGCCCCAGCCTTCTCCATAGGCGGAGATGTAGCCATTGCGCCGGAACGCCGGTTGCCCGCTCTGCTCGTCGGCCAGCGACAACTGGAAGGAGTGACCGGGCGCAGACTCGTGCAGGGTGAGCGCCGGCAGGTTGTACAAGGGCCGCGAGGGGAGATCGTAGGTGTTCAGCCAGTAGGTGGTGGGTCCGCCGCGACCGGCAGTCCAGAACGGTGCAATGTCTGCCGGAACCGGCTCGATGCTGAAACGTGCGCGCGGCAGCAGGCCGAAGAACTCGGCCAGCCTGGCGTCGACCTGCTTGGAGATCCATGCGGCTCGCATGAGCAGTTCCTCGCCGGTCTTCGGATAGAACTGCGGATCGGTGCGCAGGAAAACCAGAAACTCCTCGAAGCTGCCCTCGAATCCCGCCTCCTGCATGGTTTCGAGCATCTCGGCCTGGATGCGCGCGACCTCATTGAGCCCGATCGTGTGGATCTGCTCGGGGTCGAGGTCAAGCGTGGTGTACTCGCGGATCTGCTGGCGGTACCAGGCCTTGCCGTTGGGCATCGCTTCGGCGGCCAGCGACTTGCGCGCCCTGGTCATGTACTCCTTGCGGAAGAACGCGAGCAGATTGGCATAGGCTGGAATGACCTGTTCGCGGATCGCGGCAAGAGCCTCGGCCTGCAGGCGTTCGCGTGTTGCCGCATCCATGCTCGTCGGCAGTTTCTTCAGCGGGCTGTAGAACTCGCTCTCGGACGGATCGCTCAGGTCGGCAATGGCCGCGATCGAGGCATCGCGCCCCGGCAGCACCGCACGCGGCACGCTGAAGCCGCGCTTGAGGCCTGCACGCATGTTGACAATCTGCTGCTCGAAGTAGCGCGAAATGTCCCTGAGCTGGGCGATGTAGTCTTCGGCCGCCGCGGCATCGCGCAGCGGCTTGCGGGTCAGGAAACCGAGATTCGACCAGAACGAGGAATCCGAGTTGAACGGCATCTGGTAGCTGCCGAAATCGATTTCGGCAATCAGATTCTCGATCTGCGGCCGGTACACGGCATAGTTGATGCGCTCGGCCGCCGACAGGTTCTCCACAGGCAGCGCGTCCAGTTCAACCAGCACCCCGCGCCACACGTGCAGGCGTTCGCGCCGGGCCGCAGCATCGACCTGGGGAAGCGACCTGACCCGCGTCTTGCCGTCCTTGTCTTCCTCGAGTCCAGGAAACTGCTGCTTGCGCCATTCCCATTCCTTCTCGTAGATGGCCTTGAAGGTTTCATCGGCACCGGGGCGGGTGCCGGCCTGCGCAGTGACCGGGACCGGGCAGGTCAAAGCCGCTGCGAAAAGGAGTACTGAAAGAATTCTCATTGCCTGATCCACGTTCTCATCCGCAGCATGATCGCACTGATGATCGTGGTTGCGCAGGTGGCATTCGACACTTCGGGCAGATGTCGTCGTCGAATGGGCCTGGGGCGATGCCGTTCCAGTGGCGCAGACCGGTGTCGCTGACCGACCGGCTTTCACTGATGGAGGCGGCTTTCAGAAGGCCATGACGCGGGTGCCACTCGATCAGCGTTGCCCCGTATCCGTGATCGGGTCGGCACCGATTGCGCGCAAATAGGCATCGAAGCCATGCTCGGGACAGTCGGCAAAACGTTCGCTGCGAAGCTCAAGCGCGATGATGCGATCGGGGCGGAAGTTGCGGAAATCCTCGCGCATCCGGCACCAGGCGCCGAGCGTCCAGCTGCCTCCCCAGAACGCCAGGCACAAGGGTTCCACTTCGCGCGCGCTGGCTTTGCCCGCCTCGTCTCGGTAGTCGAGGCCGATCACCCTGCGCTGCTCGATGGCTTCGTTGAGCCGGTCGATCAATGGCGCCGACGTCTGCCATCCGCCGGGTGCGAATATGCGCGATCGCTGCGCACGCGCGCGTTGTTCGTCCGGCAGCACGGCTTCGATCTTGATCAGCGCCGAACGCGCGCCCGCGGCAAGGCGCGTCCCCGCGAACGCTCGTACGAAACGGGTACCGACAACCAGGGCTTCGAGTTCTTCTGCGTTGAACATCAGCGGGGGAATGTCTGATCCCTTGCGCAGCAGGTAACCGACCCCGGCTTCTCCCTCGATCGGCACGCCGGACAACTGGAGATCGGCGATGTCGCGGTAGATCGTGCGGAGGGAGACGGCCAGCGTCTCGGCCAATTGCCGCGCGGGCAACGCCGTGCGTCGCCCGCGCAGGGAGTGGATGATCAGAAACAGTCGGTCGGCCCGGCGCATGTCGCCATCATCGCGCGTCGGCCGGACAACGCCAATCGGCCGGCAAGATCAGGCGCAAGCTGGAGCGGTACTGCCTCAAGGCCGATCCCGGTTGAGACCCCACCTTGCATCGGCACGTTCGTCCCCGGACCGGAGTCCGGGGCAGGCTCCGAGCCCGTCGAAGGATGAACGCGCGTTGCGGAACGGCAAAGGCGAACTTCCGCCCATGCTTGTGCAAGCTCACCCCGAAACGGAAGCTGGTCTTTCTTCCCGCCGAGTTCCTGTCATTCGTGTCGGTCTTCGGTCGGACTGCCTTTATTTGGCCGACCACAAACCGACCCGGTTGCCCTCGCTGTCGATGAACTGGGCGAAGTAGCCCATGTCCCCCGGCAGGGCGGTGCGTGGCACGATGGTGTCGCCGCCTTCCGCAACGGCTCGCTCAAGCACCGGCCGAAGATCAACGACACTTAGATAGATGACACAACCTTGCACGGAGGGTTCATTGTCCTCGGCATGGATCAGGGCGCCGCTGGTGTTGGGGCTTCCGCCATACGGAAATACCGCCATCTTCGACCCGCCCATCTCTTCGCGCTGCATCTTGACCTCCAGCACCTTCTCGTAGAAACGCTGGGCACGATCCAGATCGGTGGTGGAAATTTCGAACCAGGCGGGAACATTCGGATTCAACATGCTTGCTTCCTTCGCTGACGTGCGCGACTGCACGCTGAGACGATAGGCGAGGCCTGCTGACAGCGTCCTGTCAGCAGGCTGGCGCATTCACGCTGGAGTCGCGACAATCCTCGCCCGCTCTTCGAGGCCGGGATGATGCGCCGCGACCCGAACATTGATGGCATCGCGCAGCCGTGATCAGTGCGGAGCGCGTGGCACGCATCGTGTCCATTCTGGGCCACCCGATGCTGGTGATGCCGCTGGCGACATGGCTGGCGGTTCGCAGCCGCGATGCGACGGTCGCTGCCGGTGCCTCGGCCATCGGTGCCGTCCTGTTGCTCGGAAACCTCGTGCTGGTGTTCAGCGCCATTCAGGTGCGTCGCGGTCGCTGGCGCCACGTGGATGCCAGCAGCAGCCACGAGCGACGCGCATTGAACCTGTTTCTGCTCTGCCTGTTCGCGGTGGCTGCGGCGGCGATATGGTTCGAGCAGGGTTTCTCGCCCCTGTTCCTGGCCCTGTTCCTGTCGGCCGCGATCATTCTTCTCGCGTTGCTGACATCACCGTTGTGGAAGCTGTCCCTGCATGTCGCCTTCATCGCCTTCGCCGCCTTCGTTCCGGGTTCGATCGGCGTCGGTGTCGGCATCGCCACATTCGGCACGGTCGTGGCCTGGTCACGCCTGAAACTGGGCCGCCACGCGCCAGCGGACCTGATCGCCGGATTGCTTGCCGGTGTCGCGGCTGGCATTGTCTTCCAGACAGGCTGAGAACGGACTCAGCGGAGCGTCGGGCATGGCGGACGATTTCATCGAGGTTTACACGGATGCCATCAGCGAGCGCGATAGCCGCGCGCTGATCCAGCAGTTCGAGTCCAGCGGCAAGGCCGTACGTGGGCAAACCGGCGGCGGCGTCAACACCCGACTGAAGGACAGCTGGGACATCTGCATCAGTGACTATCGCGAATGGACCGCGGCCTCCAACCTGCTCAACTCGGCGATGATGCGCGCACTGATGGCCTATGTGCGCAAGTATCCGCATACCACCATTGCGCCGTTGTCCCTGCAGATGCCGGATCCGCAGACCGGCGAGCTGACCACCCTCGATGCCGATGCGATCCGGAGCCTGCCCGACGAGCGACTGCAGCAGCTGCTGGTCAAGGTCTTCAGGCCGGGCACCATCAACATCCAGAAATACCTCGCCGACCAGGGCGGCTATCCGTACTGGCATTGCGAGCTCTATCCGAAAATCGGCGACCACAACGGCGATACGCTGCATCGCGTATTGCTGTGGTCGATCTATCTCAACGATGCCTTTGCCGCCGGCGAAACGGAGTTCCTGTACCAGCAACGCAAGATCGTGCCGCAAACCGGGTCACTGCTGATCGCTCCGGCCGGCTTCACCCATACCCACCGCGGCAACATGCCCAGGAGCGGCAACAAGTACATCGCGACCTCGTGGGTCCTGTTCCAGCGCGCGGAGCAGTTGTTCGCGGCGCCCGGCGCGAATCGCTGAGTCAGCCGCTGCCGGCCATGGCATCCAGTTCCCCGCGCACACTGCGCAGCAGCTGTTGCACGGATACCGGTTTCTGCACGAAGCGCATGTGCTCGAGCGGCGGCAAGCCCTCGCGATCAATCGGCTTTTCGGGGTCGACGAGGAGGACAAGGGGGCCGGTGTAATCGAGATCGAGCAGGGCCGAAATGGTTTCGATGCCACTCATCAGGTTGAGGTCCGCGTCCATCACGACGATGTCGGGCGCACCGAGCGCGGCGATCTTTTGCAGCGCATGCGAGCCGCTGCCGGCAGTCGTCACTTCGTAGCCGTTCAATTCGAGACTGTCGGAGAGCATGGTCTGCTTGCCGAGCCGCTCGACAACCACGAGGACTCTCTCGCCTCTGCCGCCAGGCACTTCTGCCAATTCGTCGTCGTCCGCGTCAGCCGACTCGAGCGGAAGATAGACCTCGAACGTGGTGCCCTGGCCCGGCTCGCTGAGCACGCGCAGGTAGCCGCGATGATTGGTCACGATGCGCTTGCACGAGATCAGGCCGAGTCCGGTACCGCTCTCCTTGGTCGTGAAGAACGGCCGGAACAGACTGGCACGCACCTCCTCGTCCATGCCGATACCGGTATCGCTGACGAGCAACTTGAGGTAGGCGCCCGGCGTCTGCAGTTCGCCTTCCTCGAAAAACGCTGCATCGATTTGTGCCGGTTCCGCGGACAGCACAAGGCGGCCGCCTTCGGGCATGGCCTGCATCGCGTTCAGGCACAGATTGAGCAGACACTGCTGCAATTCGGTCTGATTGCCCTCGATCGCTATGTCTTCTTCGGGATTCTCGAATTTGAGGTCGATGTTTTCCGGAACGCTGCCGCGCAGCAGCAGACCCAGCGCATCGAAGAGCGCTGCCAGCTGGACGCGCTCGACTTCGACGCGGGCTCCGCGCGCGAAGGAGAGCATCGAGGCAACCATCTGCAAGCCGCGGCGGGCGCAATCGCCGACGAGGGCGCCATGTTTGCGCAACTCCTCATCGGAGCTGTCGTTCAGTGCAGAGGCGGTCAGCAGCAGGGGTTGCAGGATGTTGCGCAAGTCATGACTGAGACCCCCGGCCAGCATCGCCAGACTCTCGAATCGTTGTGCGCGCATGAGCTCGCTTTCCGCGCGCGCGCGCGCCGAGGTTTCACGGGACTGTTCGACGGCCCGGCGCGCCGCCGAAGCGAGGCGAGCCAGGCGCTCCTTGAGCAGATAGTCGGTTGCGCCGCTCTTCAGCGCCTTGATCGCCGCATCTTCGCCGATCGTTCCCGAAACGAAGATGAAGGGCAGCAGTGAATCCTTCTCGCGCAGCAGCTCAAGCGCGCGGTAGCCGCTGAAGCCGGGCATGCTGAGGTCGGAAATGACAAGGTCGGCATCGAACTCTTCAAGCGCCGCCAGGAACCCTTTCTCGTCATCGACCAGGCGCGATTCGATGCTCATGCCATCCTCGCGCAACTGGTCGAGAATCAGTTCGGCATCGAGCGGTTCATCCTCGACCAGCAGAACGCGCAACGTCCCGCCATCATCCTTACTTGGCATGCCTGTTCATTCCTGCTGCGGAAATTCGTTGAGAACAGCCCAGAATTGACCGAGTATCTGGACCGCGCTGAAGAACTGGCCGACATCGACGGGCTTGACGACGTAGGCATTGACGCCGAGATCCCAGCTTTCTATCAGATCGCTCTCTTCGCGGGACGAGGAGAGAATGACCACGGGGACGCGCCTGAAATGCTCATCGGCCCGCATGCGCTTGAGCACCTCGAGACCGTCGATCCTGGGCATCTTGATATCGAGCAGCACAACGGCCGGATTGCCCTTGCCACGCCCTTCGTAGGTGCCTCGGCAATACAGGTAGTCGAGTGCTTCGACGCCGTCTTCGACGTGCACGACCGGATTGGCGAGCTTTGCCTCGCGCAGCGCATCGATGGCCATCTCGGCGTCCGCAGCACTGTCTTCGGCCAGCAGGATGGTATGTATTTCACGATTCATGCGTTGTTCCATCGGATATGACTGCGCCTGTCACTTCGGGCAGCGAGAAATAGAGGGTTGCTCCCTGGTCGGGCACGGCATCGGCCCAGGTGCGGCCGCCATGCCTGCCGATGATGCGGCGGACATTGGCCAGACCGATACCGGTGCCAGGGAACTCGGACGCCTTGTGCAGACGCTGAAAGACGCCAAAAAGCTTGCCTGCGTACTCCATGTCGAATCCGGTACCGTTGTCGCGCACAAAGAAGGTGATTTCTCCTTCGGTCTCGCGCTCTACGCCGATTTCGATTTCAGCCCTGTCGCGCCCCGAAGTGTACTTGATGGCGTTCGAAAGCAGATTCTGCCAAACCCTTCTGAGCATGCTCTCGTCACCCATCACCGTGGGCAAATCGGCAACCTTCCAGACGATATCCCGCTCCTCGTGATCGGCCAGCATCATCGAGCGCAATTCCTCGACGAGCTGGTTCATGTTTACCGCAGAGACCCTGAACGCACCGCGACCGAGTCGCGAATACTCGAGCAGGTCTTCGATCAGACGCGACATGCGATGTGCAGCGTCGCTGATCACGCCAAGGAAATGCCGGGCCTTGTCATCCGCTGATTCACCGAGATGGTTGCCCAGCTTCTCGGCAAAGCCGGCGATATGGCGCAACGGCGCACGCAAGTCGTGTGACACCGAATAGCTGAATGCCTCCAGTTCGCGATTCACTTCGGAGAACTGTTCCACCTTGATTTCGAGGTCTTCATTCAGTTCGCTGATTCTCTGCTCGTAGCGCTTGCGTGCGGTGACATCGCTGACGGTCAGCAGAATCGTCTGTTCGGCACCGAATTCAGCGCTGTCGGAGAGGTCCATGCGCCGCGCATTCACCAGCACGATGCGTTCGATGTCATCGGCACTGTACTGTTCCAGTTCGAAATCCCAGATTTCCCGCCCGCGCGCGGCGACGTCGAGCAGGCGCTGCAACAGCATCGGATTGTCCCAGGCGCCATCGCCAAGGTTCTTGAGGTGGTCATCCTCACCTTGCTGCGGCGGCTTGCCATAGAACTCCGCGAATGCCTCATTGGCCATCAAGACACGCAATGAGGAATCCAGAACGGCAATGGGTTCGCGCATGCTCTGCACGATGAGCCGCGAGCGTTCCACGGCCGTGCGCGCAAGTTCTTCGGCGCTGCGCCGGTGCTGTGCCTGTCGCTCGGAAACGAACACCACCGAACCGAGCAGCAGCAACTGGGCAATGAGGGCGCCGGCAATCGTCCAGCGCGAGGCACGCGTGGTCTGTGCCATCTCTTCTTCGCGCTGTCGATACAGTGCCTCCTCGGTGCTGACGATCTCCCAGGACGTCTCCCGCGATCCGAACATTCTGGCACCGTCATTCAGCGTTTCCATCGCGGCGTCGAAATTCTTGTTGCGGATCTGATCCAGAGCACTGTCCAGCATCTTCATGCGGCCATCGAGCAGCACTCGCAGCGCTCCGATCCTGCCCTGCTGCTCGATGTTGTCGCGCGTGCTGTTTACGAGATCGTCGAGCAAGGGCGTGATGCGTGCGCGAACGTCCGCATAGGCGGGCCTGTTTTCGCCGGGATAGACGTCCACAAGCTCGGACAGCACGAGGCTCTCCAGTTCACTCATCTGGAATCCCAGTTCGTACAACTTCTCCCGCACGGCGGCCGAATGCACGACCCAGTTCGACGCGAGCAGCATGCGATCGGCGCTGGAGCGGATGATCGTATAGGGCAGGGCCACGCTGGCAGCGACGGCGATCACGAGCAGAACGATTCTCAGGCGGGTTTCGACTTCCGCCGTCAGCTTTGGCCACTGCATTCGATGTCCTGGTAGTAGGATGACCCCATAGATGTGGTCGGAACGCGGGGCAAGAGATTTCCCGATTCGCTTCCGACCATACGCCCGCTCTGCAGGATAGATTATCAAACCCCAATGGTGGCTTTATGGAATCCTCCCGACGAGTCCTGATCACCGGAGCCGGCAGCGGCCTTGGTCGAGCACTGGCCTTTCGCTACGCAGAAGCCGGCTGGCGTGTCGCCTGCGCCGACATCCGCCTGGATCGGGCCAGGGAAACGGTCGGCCTGATCACGGGCTTCGGCATAGGTGCAATGGCTCTGCAGGTGGATGTCGGCGACGACGAGTCGTTCGAGGACCTTCGTGACCAGATCCTGGCCGCCTGGGAGGGGGTCGACCTGGTCATCAACAACGCCGGCGTATCCGGGGGTGGCTCGGTGCTCAACGCCTCGATGTCGGATTGGCACTGGATGCTGAACATCAACCTGCTCGGCGTCGTGCGCGGTTGCCGGCTGTTCGGTCCGGTCCTTGTCGAACAGGGTACGGGACATATCGTCAATATCGCCTCATTCGCCGCCCTTGCCGGCGGTCCGAACATGGCCACCTACGCTACCGCCAAGGCTGGCGTGGTCACGGTGTCGGAGGGGCTGCGCGCCGACCTGCATGGCAGTGGCATCAGCGTGTCCGTCGTCTGCCCGAGCTTTTTCCAGACCAATCTGCTCGAAGGTTTCCGCGCGCCGGATACCACGTCGCTGAACGTGGCCAGGAAGCTCATGCGCAACGCAAGGGAAACGCCGGCGGATATCGCCGAATCCATCTATCGCAGCGTCGAGCGTGGCGAATTCCTGATCCTGCCGACGGCCGAAGTGCGCAAGGCCTGGCGTCTCAAGCGCTGGTTTCCGGATTTCTATTTCCGCAAGCTCATGCAACTGGTCCAGCAGAGGGGAACGAACTGATGCATCCGATCCTGATCTATGGTGCCAACGGCTACACCGGCAGGCTGATCGCCGCCGAAGCCTGCAAGCGCGGCCTCAAACCCGTTCTCGCCGGACGCAATCGCGATGCGCTGGACGCCCTGGCCGAGCCGCTCAAGCTGACCCGCCGGGTTTTTGAACTTGGCGATCCGGCCGAAATCGACCGCAACCTCGATGGCATCCGGATCGTGCTCAATTGCGCGGGTCCGTTTGAACGCACCTGCGAACCGCTGCTGGAGGCCTGCTTGCGCAATCGGGCCCACTACCTCGACATCACCGGCGAAATCGATGTCTTTGCGCTCTGCCACCACACCGATAAACGCGCGCAGTACGAGGGTGTCGTGGTGTTTCCCGGAACCGGCTTTGATGTTGTTCCCACCGATTGCCTGGCGGCAATGCTCAAGAACCGCCTGCCCGACGCGAGTCATCTGGTGCTGGGATTCGAGGCCGCCGGTGGACCCAGCCCCGGCACGGCCCGAACCAGTGTGGGTGGCCTGGTCAAGGGCGGACGCGCGCGTGTCAATGGCGAGGTGGTGGAGGTTCCGCTGGCGTGGAAGTCGCGCACGTTCACGCGCGAAGACGGCAGCGAGCGTTCCGCTGTCAGTATCCCCTGGGGCGATGTCTACACTGCATTCGTCTCGACAGGCATTCCGAATGTCGAGACCTACATGGCGATGCCCGAGAAGACGATCGCAAACATGCGTCGTCTGCGCCACCTGCGCTGGTTTCTCGGGCTGGGGCCTGTACAGAAGTTCCTCGAACGCAGGGCTGCGCAGACGGACGGGCCGGATGAACAGCGCCGCCAGCGCTGCGGATGCCAGGTCTGGGGCGAAGTGCGCAATGGCGCCGGCAAGGAAGTCGCGCTTTCCCTGATAACGCCGAATGGCTATTTGCTGACGGTCACGGCCAGTCTCGGCATCGTCGAGCATCTGCTGGCGAATTCCCCGGCCGGTGGTTATTACACGCCGTCGCTGCTGATGGGCGAGGATTATGTGCTCGGGTTGCCGGGCGTCCGGCTTGTCGAATAGGCCCATTCGCGGCGAAAACGCGCCGGGTCGGCCAGGCCGGACGATCCCGCGCGCGCTCTGGCGGATGGTGCTCACCGATTCCTGCAGCGCTTGCTAGAATCCGCGGCCCTGCCACCGACCGAGTATGCGCATGTCGCAAGCCAAACCGCCCTTGAGCTTCTTTCCTGCCCTGATCTTCTCCTCACGCTGGCTGCAGCTGCCGCTGTACCTTGGCCTGATCATCGCGCAGGGCGTGTACGTGATCCTGTTCGTCAAGGAATTGATCCACCTGATCCTGCACTCGACCTCGTTCGGCGAGCAGCAGATCATGCTGATCGTGCTCGGCCTGATCGACGTGGTCATGATCTCGAACCTGCTGATCATGGTCATCGTCGGTGGCTACGAAACCTTTGTCTCGCGACTCGGACTGCAGGGACACCCGGATCAGCCGGAATGGCTCAGCCACGTCAATGCCTCGGTGCTCAAGGTCAAGCTGGCCATGGCGATCATCGGCATTTCCTCGATCCACCTGCTGAAGACCTTCATCGCGGCGGGAACTCTCGGTGGTCTTCCGTTTTGCAGCGCAAATGAACTCGCGCCAACGGCCAGTGCGGTGATCAACGGCACGATCCAGACCTGCACCACGATGACCGAAGCCGGCGTCATGTGGCAGACGATCATCCACTGCGTCTTCATCCTGTCGGCCATCGGCATCGCCTATACCGACCGGGTCATGCAGAGTATTCCGCGCAGCAAGCCGGGCGCCGCGCACTGAAGGCACTGACGTTCAAGTGAGAGAAACCTGAACCCCAGTTGCGCAGGCGAACGGCACTGTCTTGCACGGGCACCTGAAGCCGGTCACCCTGCAGGTTCCAACCACGACACAGGGGTAGCACCATGCGCATGGGAATGATCATTGCCGGAATCCTGTTCATTGTTGTCGGCGCGGCCGCATTCACGGGAAACCTGGATTTCAGCAGGGACAAGGAAGTACTGAAGATCGGTGGCTTGTCGGCGACCGTGCAGGAGGAAAAGACCGTGCCGCAGTGGGCGGGCGGTGCCGGCGTGCTGATTGGACTGGGCTTGCTGGTCGCCGGCGCAATGCGCAAGCGCTGATCAGCCTGGTTCGACCCGGCAGCGGTGACGGGCCACTACAATGGCGACATGGATGTTTCCCACCTGCTTGATGATCTGAATCCGGCCCAGCGAGAAGCGGTCAGCGCCGCGCAGGGCCATACCCTCGTACTCGCCGGAGCTGGCTCGGGCAAGACCCGGGTCCTGACCCATCGCATCGGCTGGCTGCTCGAGGTCGAGCGCGCATCGCCGTGGTCGATACTGGCGGTCACCTTCACCAACAAGGCCGCCGCAGAAATGCGCGCCCGTACCCAGGCTCTGGTTGGCGAGGGTCCGCGCGGTCTCACCATCGGTACCTTCCACGGCATTGCACATCGGCTGCTGCGCAGGCACTGGCGTGAAGCCCGCCTGCCCGAAACCTTCCAGATCCTCGATTCGGATGACCAGCAGCGCCTGATCAAGCGCACGATCCAGGGCCTTGGCATCGACGAAGCGCGGTTCCCGCCCCGCCAGGCTGCCTGGTTCATCAATTCGGCCAAGGACGAAGGCAAGCGTCCCGAAGCCATCGATGCGGCGGGCAATCCGATGGCCAGAACGATGGTCGACATCTATGTCGCCTACGAGCGTGCCTGCCAGCGTGCCGGTCTGGTCGACTTCGCCGAGCTGCTGCTGCGCTCGCATGAACTCTGGCTGCACGACGATGCCCTGCTTGCCCACTACCGTGAACGCTACCGGCACCTGTTGATCGACGAATTCCAGGACACCAATACGCTGCAATACGCCTGGATTCGAGTACTCGCCGGGACCACCGGTCAGGTGTTTGTGGTGGGTGACGACGATCAGGCCATTTATGGCTGGCGCGGCGCGCGTGTTGAAAACGTGCAGCATTTCCTGCGCGATTTCCCCGAAGCGAGAACCATCCGCCTCGAGCAGAACTACCGTTCCACGGCGAACATTCTTGGCGCAGCCAATGCGGTCATCGCAAACAACCCGAGCCGACTCGGCAAGCAGTTGTGGACCGCCGACGGCGATGGCGACCCGATCGAAGTCTATGCGGCCTACAACGAGCAGGACGAGGCACGCTTCGTCATCGAACGCATTCGAGAGTACCTGCGCGAAGGCCATCGTGCGAACGACGTGGCGATTCTGTATCGCTCGAACGCGCAGTCGCGCAACTTCGAGGAACAGCTGATCCAGCACGACATCGCCTATCGTGTTTACGGCGGCCAGCGCTTCTTCGATCGCGCCGAGATCAAGGACGCGCTCGCCTATCTGCGCCTGATCGGCAACCGCCATGACGACGCGGCCTTCGAACGTGTCGTGAACACACCGCCTCGCGGTATCGGGGATCGCACGATCGACTTGCTGCGCGCGCGCGCGCGGCGCGAAGACACTTCGATGTGGGAAGCGGTCCTTTCCGAACTGACCGACAGCACGCTGGCCGGCCGGGCAAGGAATGCCTTGCGTACCTTCCTCGAGCTGATCGAAGGACTGGCGCGGGATTGCCTGGCACCCGGGCAGGAACGACGCGAAACGGATGCCGAGGACGCGGACGCCGATGAACCCTTGCCGCTGTCCGAGCAGATGGATCATGTCATCGTGCGTTCGGGCATTCGCGACTACCACGAACGCGACAAGACCAGCGCCGAATCGAGGCTGGAGAATCTCGACGAGCTGGTCAATGTCGCCGATCGTTTCGAGCGCACGCCCGAGGATTACGAGGCGGGATTGTCCGAGCTGGCCGCCTTTCTCTCGCATGCAGCACTCGAGTCCGGCGAAGCGCAAGGCGAGGCCTGGCAGGAGTGCGTGCAATTGATGACCCTGCATTCGGCCAAGGGCCTGGAATTTCCGCTGGTGTTCCTGGTGGGCCTCGAGGACGGTCTGTTTCCCAGCCACAAGTCGGTCGAGGAGCCCGGACGCCTGGAGGAGGAACGTCGTCTGGCCTATGTGGGCATTACCCGCGCACGCGAACACTTGTTGCTGTGCTATGCGGAAACACGGCGCATGCACGGAATGGAGATGTATGGCCGGCCTTCGCGATTCCTCGGCGAGATTCCAGCCGCATTGCTCAAGGAGATCCGCCCGCGCCCGCAACTGAGCCGCAGCCTGCCTGCCGCTGCGCACACCTCGCTGGCCGAGCACAACCACGGCCTGAAGCTCGGCCAGCGCGTCAGCCACTCCAATTTTGGTGAAGGCGTTGTGGTCGACTACGAGGGCACCGGCGCGCACACCCGCGTTCAGGTGAATTTTGAAGGGGCCGGCCAGAAGTGGCTGGTGCTCGCCTATGCCAATCTTTCGGCTGTTTGATCTGTATGGGGCGCTGAAGTCCGACGACTTCTTCGGATCTCCCGCGTTGCAAGCCCGGGCATGACGCCCGTTGTGCCGTTCGATTTTCGGATCTGGTGCAGAGGCCCCTCGACACGCTCGGGGCGAACGGTTCTCGGCGTGCGGGGAGTGCGCGTCACTGGGGAATGCGTTGCCCTTGCCCGACACCGGCCAGAAAAAAGCGGACCGAAGTCCGCTTTTTCCTCATGCCGGGTGGTTTCAGCCGCGGCTGCTGCGCGAGCGGAACTCGGCGAGGTTCCTGTCGACGTCATCAAGCAGGGGCTCGACCGCTTCCTGGGCTTTCTCGGTCGCATTCAGGGTGCTGAAGTTGACCTGCGACTTGGCGCTGCTCCACAGCGTGCTGCCATCGGAAACACGGTAGGCCTTGACCCCGAGCTGCACGGTGTACAGCGTGGATGCCTGCCCATAGTAGAACAGCTCCTGCGAACCGACCGGCTTGGCCTGAATGAAGACCACGGCATCGGCACGCCCTGCAAGACGTCCCATGTCGGGACTGTTGCCCTGGACCTGGCCTGCCTCGATCACGCGGAATCCGCGGCGCTGCAGCAGGCTGGCGATCGCATCGCGCGCCGGTTCGGCGATGACATCGTCGCCACCGAAGACAACGGCAATGGTCGGCACGCTCGGCTTGGCCGGCTTGGACGGTGCTTTCTTGGGCACCATGGCGACGGCCACGGCTTCCTCGGCCCGCGGCGCCGGCACATTGCCCTGGGATTCCTCGGCCGCTCGTGCCGCCGGCAGGTCACGCAAGGCATCGACGTCGGCTTGCGAAGCGCGTGGGCCGGGGCCGTCCGCGCCGGCATCGGCCACGGCGACCGTCGCCACATCGTTCGATGCGCTCGTGTCCGAATCCTGACTCGTCACGACAGCAGCCTTTTCACCATCGGCCGTCGTGGCGGGGCTGTCTGCCCTCGTGTTGCTGTCGGTCGATTCATCGACCATGGCGACCCGGTCGGACTCGACACTGCTGAGGCCCGGGATCTTGTCCCGGAACGCCCATGCGCCTCCGATCAGACACAGCACCAGGGCGGCAGCAATCGCCAGGGGCACAACGGAACTGCGCTTGTCGCTGGCACCGGCCTGGCTCTCGAGCACGGAACGGCGCTCGAACGCCTGTCCCGAGACGCCCGGCGCAGTCGCGGACGCATCCTGCGACGGATACGCCGGCGGCATCGGCTGCGACGACGGAGTGATCCGGGTATTGGCTGCGCCCGAGTTCGAAACCGGCGTCTTCGGCAGAGCGCTCTGGCCGGAGAACGGGGTTTTCTGGCCGACCATGGTGGCTGCGGCTGCCGAGACCTTGGGCACGATCGTGATCGGACCGCCCTTGGCCACCAGCGGGTGAGCGGCCAGATCCTCCGCCAGCTCGTGGCAACTCTGGTAGCGATCCTCCGGCTCCTTGGCGATCATCTTGGACAGGATCCAGGCGATCTGCTCGTCCACTTCCTTGTTCAGCTCGCGCACGTCCGGTATCTCGGCGCGGACGACCTCGAGCATCAGCCCGAGTGGCGATTCATCGGTGAACGGCATGCGTCCGGCCAGCATCTCGAAAAACACGATGCCGAGCGAGAAGATGTCGGAACGCTGGTCGACCTTCTTGCCCAGGCAGACTTCCGGCGACAGATAGCCCGGCGTGCCGACGAATTCGCCGGTCGAGGTCAGCTTGTTGGACAAGTCCTGGTTTGACAGGGCGATGCCGAAATCGGCGATCTTGATCGTGCCGCGACTGGAAACCATCAGGTTGCCTGGCTTGATGTCGCGGTGGATCACGCCCTTGTCGTGCGCCGTGGCGAGGCCGAGCGCGGTCTGGTAGATGATCTTCGCGGCCGGCCCGGCGGCGACCTTGTGCTCGCGCTTGAGCAGGGTACCCAGCGATTCGCCCTCGACAAATTCCATGACGAAGAAGGTCTGACCCTCGTCATCACCGATGTAGTAGATCTGGATGATGTACGGATCATTGAGCGCGGCCATGCTGCGTGCTTCGCGCAGGAAGCGCTCCTTGACCCCCTCGTCGTGGGCAAGGGAATCGGCCAGAACCTTGATTGCGACGTAGCGGTTGAGCGAGGACTCGTGTCCCTTGTAGACGACGCCCATGCCTCCACGACCCAATTCGGAAACGATGTCGTAGTGTCCCAATCGCGTTTTCATGCTGTGTCTCCCAGGCGCGTTGCGCCAGTAGTGGTGCTGCGAGATGAAATGCTAGCACCGGGAAGTAGCACCGGATCGTCCATTGCTTCGCATTGAAAAGCGGACTGCGGACACGCCGGGAATGCAAACCAGATCACACTTTCATGACGTTAGCACAGCAGCGATGAGCCTGAAGCCTGCGCCAACGAATTGCATCCTGCTGCGACGCACAATATGCAGTGCGCGGGTACGCGCCGAGACGATTGTGCCACTTGTTCAGCGTTGCCCTAGATCTGCATGCCGTCGATCTCTATGCGCAGGTCGCTGCGGCAGATGTCGCCAAACAGGGTAATGCAGTCGATCTGGGGCGGGCAGCGCTCGCGCATGCGTTGCTCGATCGCCGCGGCTTCAGTCGGATCGCGCAGGTACACCTTCAGCAGGCTCGCCGCCAGACCGCGACGGGCGATTTCGCTACCGGCTGCGTCGAGCAGGCTCTGCAGATTGCGCAAGGTCTCCTCGAACTGGGCGAAGGTGTCGCCGAGGTGGACCGAGGCATGGCCGACCACGGCCGCCGTACCGGATACCAGGAGTTGCTCGGCGGGCGTTCGCGTGGCGCGGGCGAAAGTCGGCGCGACCGGGCCGTACTGGCGTGGATAGGACCAGGCACTGACCTGACGCGGATTCTCGACCGCTACACCGGCCTGACGCGCCGCCAATCCATAGACCTGCAGCACGCGCACGCCATCGCGACGCCCGATAGCGGTGGCGGCAGAGTAGCCGTTGCGTGCGGCGGGGGTGATTCCGCGTGCGCGACCACAGCAGAATTGCCGGTAGCGTTCATCGTCTCCCTCGCCCTCGTTGATGGCGTCCATGTAGTTCCACAGGCGCAAGATATGCGGTCGCGTACCGCCCTCGAGGCGTTGCTCGTCGAGCAGGTTGCAGATCCTGGAATAGGCCTTTTCCGCGGCCTGATCGATGCCACCGGATTCGGCTTCATCGATTTCGACGGCGAAGAACAGGTAGGTATCGTCACTGCTCCAGCGCACGTTTCCCATGACGCCCGAACGCACCGGTGCCACGCCTCGCCAGACTTCATAGCGGTTGCTTCCGGCTTGCTCCAGTCCGATATTCAGGTAGCGCGGATCGTTGCTGGATCCGGCGGACGGGCCGAAGCCGATCACGGCAAGCACGTCGGGGCCGGCCAGCAGATCCTCAAGCCGGCCTGCCTCATAGCTGGCCCGTAGCGGAGGCATCGAAGCGCATTTGGCGGTGGTGGGTGGTTCGGGGAATATCACGTGAATTTCAGATCTCGGGCCTGTTTCCGGCACAGGGTTGGCGGTCGCGGATGATACACTGCGCAGCTATTGACCACCGACTATCCGACCAGGCAGGCCTTCCCGTGACACAAGCTTCAGCAACCCCCACGCAATCCCCCGCCGAACACGAACTTGCCCAACTCGTGATCAGCAGCCTCAACATCGAAGGCGTGGAAGCGGCGGCGATCGACCCCGATGCACCGCTGTTCGGCGACGGCGATCTTGGCCTCGACTCCATCGATGCGCTCGAACTCGCCCTGGCAGTATCCAAGCATTACGGATTCCAGCTACGCTCCGACAACCCTGAAAATCGGCAGATTTTCGGCAGTCTGCGCGCACTTTCCGCGCATATCGAAAAAGAGCGCGCCTAGCAGGCTTCCGGCGCGGTGCTTGTTGTAGGGGTGGGTCTCAGACCCACCCTGCAGGGGTTGCGAACGAGTGCGCGGAATCCGATAACCTCCCTCGCGTTTCTGCTTCGTTGTTGGCTTCAGATCCGATTGGCACTGACCCAAGGCTCGTCATTCCAGGCTGCTCCGGGATGACGAAAATGGGCGCGAAAACGGGGGATCGGCTCCAAATCAGTGCGATTCGTCCCAGTCCCGCCCGCTCCCTGGTTTGTGCAAGTTGCGGCAGAAAGCCGGGCGAGTCCGAGACTCGCCCCTACACTCGAGCTGTATTCCGTCAACGCGCCGGCGCAGGCTTGACCTGCGCGTCCTCCATGAGGAACGCACGAATACGCAATGCCGGGCCGCGCCAGGCCAGAGCTGCAACATGCCCCGGTAGCGGTTCAAATCGATGCAGCTGCCAGTCTTCGACGGCGCCCGCCGCGGTGTCGATCGCCTTCAACCTGCCTGCCCGGCCCTCGTGGTCGAGCTCGAACTGCAATCGGTGCAAGCCGAATGAAAGTCCCTGTCCCAGGGCCTTGAGCACGGCTTCCTTGCCGGTCCACAAGCGCATGAATGCCGGACCCTGGCTCGAACCATCCAGCCTCTCCAGAGCGCGCGACTCCTCGTCGGCGAAGAAGCGTCGGGCCAGCTCCAGCGGCGTGTGCCGGCGCGCCAGGGTATCCACATCGATGCCCAGTTCCTGCCGTTTCGAAAATGCGAACAGCACGCATTGCCCGCCATGACTCAGGTTGAATTGCGGAAATCCCGCCTGGCTCGCGTAGGGCTTGCCATGCTCGCCACGCTGAAGCGCCGGCGGCGCGGCGCCGGCATAGCGATGCAGCAAGCCGAGCAGTTGTTCGTTCGCTTGGCGCGATACATCGCGCGGGGGTATCGGCCGGGCCGCCTGCCACAACCAGACATGCACCTCGTCGTCGAGCAAGTCCAGATTCGCCGGCGCCGTCTCGAACTCCAGCCGGACCGAATCGGCCGGTTCCTCGGCAGCCTGTCCGGGCAAGGATGCCTGCATGCCGGTCAAGCCGGATCCACGGGCGTACTGCCGCCGCTGAATTCGATCCTGGCCTGACGCCGTCGCGCGACCCGTTCGCTGCGCCAGCGCGCCCACGAAAGCAGGCTTGTCACCGCATAGATCAACTTGAACAGGCGCATGCGCCGCATCACCGGAGCGTTGTCGAACACATCACCGGCCAGCATCGAAACCAGACCCTCTTCGACACGCCAGTGGTTGCGCGGATTCGCAAACAGTCCGCGCATGACCGGCGAATTGAAGCGGTAGATGAACCAGGAAAACACGCGCACTCCGCGACGGATGCGCCGATCGTAAGCCCGCTGCAGGCGCTTTTCGCTCGCCCCGTCTCGCAGGCAGGCATCAACCAGTGCCGCTGCCGCGGTTCCGCTGTGCATGGCCAGGTAGACACCTGAGGAAAACACCGGATCGACGAACGCCCAGGCATCCCCGGCCATGATCCAGCCGGGTCCGCACATGCGCGAGCAGGTGTAGGAATAGTTGCCGGTTACGCGGACCTCGCCGCGGATGCGCGCCGCCTGCATCCGGCTCCATGCTTCGGGCATGCGCTGCAGGGTCTGCATGAGAAAGGCCTCGTTGCTGCCCTTGCGCTGCTTGAGGAATTCCGGCCAGCACACACAACCGATGCTCATCAGGCCATCGCGCAAGGGAATGAACCAGCACCAGCCCTGTTCGAAATGGTAGATGCTGATGTTGCCGGCGTCCTCGCCATCACGGCGTTCGACCGACTCGAAATGGGCGAAGATGGCCGCACTCTGATGCACCGCGTTCTTTCGCTTGAGGCGGAATTGCCTGCCGAGCACGGTATCCCGACCACTGGCATCGACCAGGTAGCGTGCCTTGATCGACAATTCCGTTCCGCTGGCCTCGCGGGCCCGTGCTTGCACGGATCCCGGGCCATCGATCGAGACCGACGTCACGCATGTCCGCTCGCGGGCGTCGACACCATTCGCGCGCGCGTTCTCGAACAGGATGCGGTCGAACTCCTCGCGCTTGACCTGAAAGGCATGGTCGGGCGACTGGCCCAGGGCGCGCGCAAAGTGAAACGTCTGGTAGCGCCCCTCGGTGGCCGGAAAGTCCGCGCCGAGCTTGCGCACCCCGATCGCCTCGATTTCATCGAGCACGCCAAGCTGCTCGAGGATCGGCAAATTGCACGGCAACAGCGATTCGCCAATGTGGAATCGCGGGTGGCTGTCCTTCTCCAGCTGCAGCACCTGCCAACCCTTGCGCGCCAGCAGGGTCGCAGCCGTCGACCCGGCAGGACCGCCCCCAATCACCAGCACATCGCATTGCAGAGCCTCTTGCATGGCATGTTCCCCGACTGCGGAAAGAGCGTGTCCAATGCCGCGCCCGTTCCTGCGGCACTCCATCGGATCCTGCCCTCCATGTTACATTTCCGCCCCGTTCCCATGGCGATTGCCTCAGTCCAGCGCGTGAATCGCCCTGCCCAATTGCACAGCCGACCTGTGACCAAGCTGCCAGCCCCGGCATGGCGCCGTGCCCTGGTCGCCATTGCCATCGCGCTCTACCTGCTCCTCGTGCTGGCCGCGTGGACGACCGGCAGCGAGCCGCTTTCGGCGGCCTGCGTTGCGTTGCTGGTGACCGCGGTACTGGCGCAACCGATGCTGGCGCGCAAGGCCTGGGCCTGGATTTGCTGGCTGATTCTCGGCTCCGGCTTGCTCGTCCTGAGCCTGAACGGATACGGGCGGATCGCGCTCGACCTGGTTCCTGTCCTGATCAACGTGGCCCTGGCCATTCTGTTCGGCCTGACCCTGCGCCGCGCGAGCACGCCGCTGATTGCGCGTGCCATCTGTGCGATCGAGGGCCCGGAACACTTGAAGCTGCCGCGCGTGGCCGGCTATGCGCGCGCACTGACCATTGCCTGGACCTGCCTGTTCCTGATCCAGGCCTTCCTGCTCGTACTGATGCTGGTCTGGTGGTTGCCGTCGATTGCCGAGAACGAGCGTCTTCATTCCTGGGGCATGAACTACGTGCACATCGGCGGCTATTTGCTGCCCGCCGCATTCATGGCCATCGAGTACGCTTTCCGGCGCTGGTACCTGCGCCATCTGCCGCACGTCCCGCTGCATGTTTTCCTGCAGAAGCTCGTGCAGAACTGGCATGGCTTGCTGCGCGATTCCGCGCATGGCACGCAAGGGAAATCCTGAGCGATGCGGCAAGACGATTGCGAGTTCATCGAAGCGCTCTGCATCCCCGCTACACATCCGTGCCTGCCGGGTCACTTTCCCGGCCAGCCCGTGGTTCCCGGAGTCGTCCTTCTGGACCGTGTCGCCGCATGTCTCGAAAGGCAGGGTCGGGGCACGCTGTTGCGCCTTGGCGCGGTGAAGTTCCGCGCACCCCTCTTGCCGGGGCAAACGGCAGAGATGCATGTCAACCTCGGCGCTGGGCGGTTGCGTTTTCGTATCGTGCGCGAGGATCAGCTTCTGGTTTCGGGTGAGGGGGAGCTGGCTTGAGCGAGCACTGGAGCGAACAACGGGAGGGCGGCGGGCGCTTCGCGCTGTGGCTGATCCGCACCATCGGACTGACCCTGGGACGCAGGGTAGCGCGCGCATTGCTGTATCCGATCACGCTGTACTTCTTCTTGCGCCGCACGGCCGAGCGGCGTGCGTCCTACGCCTATCTCGAGCGCATGTTCGGGCGCCCGGCGAATGCGCGAATGGTCTTCCACCACATCCACCGCTACGCCGCGACAATGCTCGACCGGATTTACCTGCTCACCGAACATCTGCGCAACTTCGATGTGCGCGTGTACGGGCTGGATGAACTGCACGCCATGATGCGGCCGGATCGCGGAGTTCTTCTGGTCGGCGCCCATGTCGGCAGCTTCGAAGTGTTGCGCGTGATGTCCCTGCAGCGACCGGACGTGAAGGTGCGGGTTGTGCTCAATACAAAGCAGACGCCGGCCATGACCGAGCTTCTGCACGCTCTGAGTCCGGACATCGCGAACAACGTGATCGATGCCTCGCGGCCCGGACACGAGGTCGTTTTCGCGCTGCACGATGCCATGCAGGAAGGCGCCCTGGCGACCTTGCTCGGTGATCGCGCGCGTCCTGGCGAAGCGACCGTTGAAGTCGACTTCCTCGGTTCGCCTGCCCGCTTTCCAGTCGCTCCGTTCCTGATCGCGAGCATGCTCAAGGTCCCTGTCGTGTTGTGCCTCGGCATGTATCGGGGAGGTCGAAGCTACGACCTGATCTTCGAGCAGCTAGCTGAACAGCTCGACCTGCCCAGACGCGGCAGGGAGGCGGAACTGCGTGTTTTCGTGCAACGCTATGCCCAACGGCTGGAACACCATGTCCGCGCCCATCCTTACAACTGGTTCAATTTCTATGACTTCTGGAACCTGGAAACGCCTCGCCCTGCGCAGCCTTCCGTGGCTGATTCTGCCTTCTCTGGCGAGCGCAGCAGAGTTTGATCCGCTGACCCTGGTCGCCGGCCTGCAGCGCGAGCTTCCTGCGCGCACGGCCTACACCGAAGTCCGCTTTTCGCACATGTACGATCGAGCCCTGGTCGCGCGTGGCGAACTGGAATATCTGGGCCCCGGCCGCCTCGGCAAGCGTGTCGACGAACCCTACACCGAGGTCACCACGATCGCTGACGGGCAGGTGACCCTGCAACGCGGCAAGCGCAAGCCGCGCCAGATCTCCTTGCAGCGCGTTCCCGAACTGGAAGGATTCCTGCGTGGCTTCAGCGCGCTGCTGGGCGGCGATGCACAGGCACTGCAACGCGATTTCGAATTGACCGGTAGCGGCAACCAGGACCGGTGGCAGCTGCGTCTGGCCCCAAGCGACAAGCGACTGCGCAAGCGCATCGATGCCATCGTGGTCGATGGCAGCGGGGACGATGCCAACTGCTTCAGCATCGTCGATGCCGACGATGACGTCAGCATCATGATGGTCGAGCAGCTGGCTTCGGCCCCCCTGCCCGAGCCACTGACGCAAAAGAATGTCGAATCGGCCTGCCGTGGCGGAGACGCCGCGAAGTGACAGGGCGCTCGGGTCGATTTGCCTTGCTGGCAGCGTGGATCGTCGCGCTGGTCAGTGTGGCTGCCTACACCGCGCACACGCTGAAGATCAGCACGGACTTGCGCAGCTTCATGCCACCCGCGCAAAGCGCCGACCAGAAATTGCTGATGGAACAGATCGGCGAAGGGCCGGGCTCGCGACTGCTCCTGCTCGCCATCAGCGGTGACGAGGAATCACGGCTCGCGGAGTTGAGCCGGACATTCAGCAGCGCGCTGCGTGAGGATCCACGCTTTTCCCAGGTCATCAATGGCGAGTTCGACGCCGGCATGCTCGATGAGACGCTGCTGCCCTATCGCTATCTGCTGACCGCGAGCTTCGATGAGGAACCGCTGGACGCGGCCGTGCTGGCCGACGAGCTGCAGCAGCGCGTCGAGGATCTCGGCTCGCCTGCCGCAACCCTGCTGAAACCGATTCTCGAGCGGGATCCGACCCTGGAGATCATGAAGCTGGCCGAAGCGTGGTCACCCCCGCGGCAGCCACTGGTTCGCGACGGGGTCTGGTTTTCGCCCGAGAACGAGGCCCTGCTGCTGGCCCAGACGCACGCGCCGGGCTTTGATCCCGAAGCGCAGGGCGAGGCGATCGCCGCGATCCGCAACACGTTCGACGCAGTCAAGTCCGCAGGCGATACGGCAGAACTTGTCATCAGCGGACCCGGCTATTTCACCGTAATGGTCAATGCCGACACGCGCGGCGAATCGGAGTGGCTGGGCCGGATCAGCACGGTGGGCTTCATCATCCTGCTCCTGCTCGCCTATCGCAGCATCGCCGTGCTCGGGCTCGCCGCCTTGCCGATAGCTTCCGGGGCGCTGGCAGGGGTGGGCGCGATTGCCCTGGTCTTCACCGAAATGCACGGCATTACGCTCGCGTTCGGCTTCACCTTGCTCGGCGTTGCCCAGGAATACCCCATCCGCCTGCTCAGTCATCGACGGGCCGGGGAGACCGCACTGGAAAGCGTGCGCGGTCTGTGGCCCTTGCTGCTGACGGCCATTGCATCGGCGTGCATCGCCTATCTGGCATTCTTTGCCTCCGGCGTGACCGGCCTCATGCAGCTGGCCGTATTCACCATCAGCGGCCTGCTCGTCGCCGGCTTCAGCACGCGCTATCTGCTGCCGCGCGTATTGCCGATCAGGTTCAGGGACGCGGCCGACACGCCCGGACTCGGCGCGGTCTGGAACTGGCTGGAGGCACTGCCACGACCACGCTGGCTGCCGGCACTGCTGTGCGTGATCGCAGCGATCATGCTGTGGGCTGCGCCAACGCCGTTCTGGCAGAACGATCTCGCAGCGCTGACGCCCGTGCCGCAGGACCTGATGCAGCGCGAAGGTCGGCTGCGGGCGGCACTCGGCGCACCCGATGTGCGCTATCTGCTCATTGTCGAAGCCGAGGATGCCGAAGGCGTGCTTGAGCTTTCCGAACAGGTCGCGCCGCGCATCGAGGCCCTGGTCGAACAGGGCGCGATCGCCGCCGCCGAACTGCCGAGCCGCTACCTGCCGAGCCTCGAAACCCAGCGCGCGCGCCAGCAGAAACTGCCCTCGCGCGACGCGCTTGAAGCCATGCTCGATGAAGCCAGCGCTGGCCTGCCGTTTCGGCAGGGACTATTCGAACCCTTTGTCGATGATGTCGAAACTGCGCGCGGACTCGAGCCACTGACCCCAGCTGCCTTTGCCAGCTCGCCCATCGGAGCCCGCATCGACGCCATGCTGGTCGAGCGCGAGGGACACTGGCTCGGTCTCGGCACGATCATCGGCATGCAGGATGCCGAAGCATTCGGGGCGCTCGCTGCCGAGACCGGCGGCGCGGTGCGCTTGCTCGATCTCAAGGGTGCGTCCGAATCCCTGGTCATTTCCTATCGCGAGCGCATCCTGCAGGCCTTCGTGATCGCCATCGTGCTGCTCGTGATCACGGTGTTTGTCGCCTTCCGCGATGTTCGGCGCGCATGGCACGTGCTCGCACCGATGACGCTTGCGACCATCCTCGTTCTGGCCGTGCTGCGCATCAGTGGCTTCTCGCTGTCGTTGTTCCATCTGGTCGCGTTGACCCTGGCCGCCGGGCTCGGCCTGCACTACGCGCTGTTCTTCGAGCGCACGACACCCGATGCCGCCGAAGCGCGGCGTACCCTGCATGCGACCCTGGTCTGCGTGATCTCGGCCCTGCTCGTATTCGCCCTGCTGGCCTGGTCGTCGTTGCCGGTATTGCGCGCGATCGGCCTGACCGTCAGCCTCGGCGTCGGCTTCCATTTCTGCCTGTCCATCCTGATGGCGCGCAAGGGACGATCCGGCCATGCTGGATAAATCGGACTGGGCACACCTGATTCCGCACCAGGGCACGATGTGCCTGCTCGATGGTGTCGTCCGTTGGTCGGCTGATGCGATCCACGCGCGCACCGACTCGCACCGGCGTGCGGACAATCCGCTGCGCAGCGACGACGTCCTGCGGGCCGTGCACCTGTGCGAATACGGTGCGCAGTCAATGGCCGTGCACGGGGCCTTGCTGGCCCGCGAAGCCGGGGAAGCCGCTTCACCGGGTTTCCTCGTTTCGCTGCGCGGCGTTTCCCTGGCTGTTGCGCGCATCGATGATCTTCAGGGCCCGCTCGATGTATTCGGCGAACGCCTGATGGGCACGGACTCGAGCTGGCAGTACGCGTTTCGCATCGAGCACGCGGGAATCGAGATTGCGTCGGGGCGGGCGGCGGTGATGCTGGCCGGAGCGCCGGGAATGGGGAATAGGGAATAGCGAGTAGGTAGTCGGTTTTCCATATCCCCTCGCAAGGAGGCTGTGGCATGCCACGGCTTTTCGGCAAGTCGCAGTTTGGCCGTGAACACAGCGAACCCCAACACTGCCACGTTGCGGGAACAATCACGACGACTTGGTATGCTGACCCGCGAAGCACATTCAGGGCAGCATCCGTGCAAGGAATTGAACCATGAACACATCCCCTCGACGCGCCCTCGTCACCGGCGGCAGCGGTGATATCGGCAGCGCGATCGCGCGCGGTCTGGCAGGCGATGGCTGCAGCGTGATCGTGCATGCCAATTCGAATATCGAACGCGCCGAAGCCGTCGCCACGGAGATTCGCGAGGCAGGTGGACAGGCTGCTGCGATCGCTTTCGATGTGACCGACGCGCAGGCCTCGAAGGAGGCGCTCGAGTTCCTGCTCGCTGACGGCCCCATTCCGATCATCGTCAACAACGCCGGCATTCACGACGATGCGCCGATGGCCGGCATGTCCGAGCAGCAATGGCGACGCGTGATCGACGTATCCCTGAACGGATTCTTCAATGTGACCCAGCCGCTGCTGTTGCCAATGGCGCGGACGCGCTTCGGGCGTATCGTCAGCGTCTCTTCGGTCGCCGGCGTACTCGGCAATCGCGGGCAGACAAACTACGCCGCTGCCAAGGCAGGCCTGCATGGCGCGTCGAAATCACTGGCCCGCGAAATGGCCTCGCGCGGCGTCACGGTCAACGTCGTCGCGCCGGGAATGATTGAAGGCAGCATGCTCGGCGAGCTTTACGACAAGGCCCAGATCAAGGCGATGGTCCCGGCCGGTCGCCCTGGCACCGCCGCAGAAGTTGCTGCCCTGGTGTGCTTCCTGTGCAGCGAAGCCGCCGCCTACATCAACGGCCAGGTCATCGGCGTCAATGGCGGCATGGGCTGAACCCCGCCGCGCGAGCAAGTCGGCGGCGAGGCGGAGCAGGTTGGGGACTATTCGATCTCGAAGGATTGCAGGGACACCGGCGTAGTGCCTGCAAAGGTGACTTCATAATTGAAGGCCGCGGCATTGTCGAATGTCGTCAGCACGTAAACCCGAGTCGATCCACTCGGAATACTGATGCCGGTAAACGAAGGGCATCGATCTGTCGAGCCATTGGTGTCGTCGTTGACCAGCAGGCAATTGGTCAGCGGGGAGGCCGGGTTGAAGCTGCCGTCATATTCCACGAGAAACGGGTCAATCACGGTTCCACAAGCCGTCGAAGGATCGCCCTGTTGACCGAGTCGAATATTGAGAGTTGCCGTATTCGCCCCTGAATTGGTCAGCGTGATCGTGTCGAACGGTACGGCCGTGCCGACACCGGACAGCGATCCGCACGTGACCGGCCGGTTGAAGGTCGAATCCTGGGCGTCGAATGAGCCGACAACGTTGCCCGGAGGCGTGCCGCCCGGGTAGTCGATGACGGTATTCGTACTGACCCGAATGATCGGTGCCACCGCCGGATTGACGCTGGCGGAATCGACCTTTGCGTCATCGGCCTGCGCGATGGCTGCCGAAGTCGCCAATAAAGCAAATAACATATTTCTGTAAACTGGTTTCATGACACATCCCCTGCGAGGCAACATTCCAGACCCGATACACGGTCGGCATGCGATGGTGCTCCCGGGATTCAGCCATTTCAAGTAGCGCAACAATTCACAAGCAGAGGCCGAGCCCGCGATCCGTTAGTTTCGCAAGGCGAAACTCTGCCTCCGGGGCGTGATCGGGCCGGAGCCGGCTCAGGCCGCCGAAGCGAACAGCGGCGTGGTCGATGAGGCCAGCGAGGGCAATGGGCCGACGTCGAGTGACGGACATGCCGCCCGGGCACGCGCTACCATCGTCGCAGCCAGATCCCGCATCAGGCCGACATTCGCGTGCATGCGTTCGCGCAGGGCCGCCTCGTCAAGGACATCGTGCAGGCCGCGATTCATGTCCACGAACCAGCCGAGCTCGTTCTGATTGAGCATCACCGCTTCGTTCGGCGATTGGCTCCGCTCGCCCCAGCGGCGGAAGAATGCCTGCATGTCCAGATTGAGCTGGGCGGCCTCGGCGAGGTCGCTCTGCAAGGCGCCGAGCAGGGCGACGTCGGCAAGCCGGTTCTGGAAGACCAGCTGGCAAAGCACGCCCCAGTAGTAGGTGTAGTCCCAGAGCACCTTGTTGGACATGACCTCGGCGTCGCCAAAGAGGCCGTATTGCCCGCGGTACATGCCGAGCGTGTTCGAGTAGAACGAGAAGTAGAACTGCTCGAACAGTCGCGCGTAGGGCGCCACCGACTTTCCGGCCCGGTCGAGGCCGATCAGCTCGCAAATGTAGGTGTTCGAAATGGCGATGAAATCGGTGCCGGGCGAATAGAACGGGTCCAGAAAGACCCCGGCCTCGCCGGTCAGTGCCCAGCGATCGCCCGAGAAAACCTGCTTGCAGCCATACGAGTAGTTGCGCAGGAACTTGAAATCCATGAGCTTGTCGCGCCTGGCCTCGCAAGCCCGGGCAACCAGTGGCTGGTGCTCGTGCAGCCATTCGAGTGCACGTTCGAACGTGTTCATGCCCTTCAGCGGATGCTGATTGGCGTCGCAGACGATGCCGACCGAATGGGCACCCGAGCCCAGCGGAATCAGCCAGACCCAATAACCCGGTCCGCACAGGTGATTGGTCGAGCGCCAGCGTTCGGGCGGGTCGCAGCGTTGGCCCCAGGCCTTGTCCTCGCACCATTCGTCGATCGACAACAGATCATCGATGCGAAACCAGACCGCATTGCCGTCGTGGCCGTTGTCCTCGTTCAGATCGAGCTTGCGCCGGATCAGTCCGGCACGCCCGCTGGCATCAACGACCCAGCGCGCCGAGAGGCGACGCTCCTCACCCGCCGTCGTGACATCGACGATATGGGCGGCCTCGCCCTGACCCAACTCGATGCCGCGTACGACCGAGCCGTCCAGAAACCGGATGCCGCGCTCGCGGACAAGCTGGCCAAGATGGTTTTCGAGAATGCCGCGGTCGATCTGCCAGGTCGGCGTCGGCAGCACGTGGCTGACACCCAGTTCGGTGACGCCGTCGAGATCGTAGCGCTGGTCGCTCCAGAAGAATCGGAAGCCGAACTTGCGGATATGCGCGCTGTCGAGATGCTCGCGCAAACCCAGCGTATCGGCCAGATAGTGGGCGCCGATTTCGACTTTCGATTCGCCCACCTTGTGCGCGGCGAGCGGCAGCGGATGCATATTGCGCTCGAGCACGACGATATCGAGATCGACGAATTTCTGGCGCAGCTGCAAGGCCAGACACAGGCCGGCCAGGCCACCGCCAAGGATTACCACATCGTGCTGTGCATCAGTTGTCATGGAGTGTTCCGCAAGGTTGCAGCGCCATTCGCTGGCGTGAGCTGAACTGTCTTCGTCCGCGTAAACAGGCTCAGCAACGGCGTGGTCATCAGTGTCGTCACGATTGCCATGATCATGAGCATGGTGAAGATCTCGGCGCCGATTACGCCGATATCCAGACCGACTTTCATGACGATCAGTTCCATCAGGGCCCGCGCATTCATCAGCGAGCCTACCGCAAATGCCTCGCGCCAGCCGAACCCGGCCGCCTTCGCGCCTGCCGCACCACCCAGCACCTTGCCGAGCACGGCGGCGGCGAGAATCAGGGCAAGGGCAACGCCACCGGCTCCGCCGAGGGCGTCCGGCGTCGTGTGCAAACCGGCGAGGGCGAAGAACACCGGCATCAGCACCAGCACGGCCACATGTTCGATGCGCTCGACCAGGCAGGCCAGCAGGCGATTGTCGCGAGGCAAGGCGGAACCGAAAACAAACGCGCCGAATACGGCGTGCAGACCCAGCGCATCGGTAATCGCGGCACACGCGAATGCGCCAATCAGCAGGAGTGCCAGCAGGCCCGTCGATGGCTGACCATCGACGCCATGGCGGGTCAGCGCGCGGGCCAGCAACGGACGCAACACGGCGAAGGCAAATACCGCCATGCCCAGCGTTCCGAGAACCGTGACCGCAAAACCGGCCCAGCCGCCGCGCGAGGAGATCATCGCCACGACGAAGGCGAGGACGATCCAGGCGAGCACGTCGGCCAGCGCCGCGGAGGTCAGCGACAGGCGGCCGACTGCGGACTCGGTCATGCCGCGTTCCTTGAGGATGCGCGCCATGATCGGAAACGCCGTGATCGCCATGGACGCGGCCATGAACAGGGCGAACGGCCAGAACGCGACACCGGCGGGTGCGAATCGACCGTGCAGCATCGGTGAGATCGCAAGCCCCAGTGCGAACGGCAACAACACGCTGAGCAGACCGGTCAGCCCGGCCACCGTCAGGTGACGCCGCGCACCATCCGGCAAGCGCAACTCGGCGCCGACGATGAACATGAACAGGACCAGGCCAATCTGGCTCAGCCCTTCCAGGGGAGCCAGGCTTTCGGGTGCAAACAGCCAGGCCTGTGCCGCTGGTGCGATGGCGCCGAGCAGCATCGGCCCCAGCAGGATGCCGGCCAGCATTTCACCGATCACCGGAGGTTGCCCGATCCTGCCGAGCAACAGGCCAAGCAGTCGGGCGACACCGAGAATGACGACCAGCTGCAGGAACAGCATCGACATTGGATTCACGCAGGTCCGTGCTGTTCTGTCAGTGGTGGATCGACGATGCATGGCGCGCTCGCGTGCGACCGCCGATAGCTTTGAATGACGTTGCCGTAATGAATGACACGGCCGATCGTGTACAGCGAGATCAGGGTGATATCGCGCACAGGGCGGAAATGACTGAGCCGAAACTCGTGGTTGTAGCGGGTTTCGATCGGTACCGAGACCACGCCAAGACCGGCTTCGCGCACTGCGGCTATCAGGATGGCCGCCTCGAACACGAAACCCTGCGCAGGCAGATCAACCAGTTCCATCGCTGCACGCGGGTAGTAGCGCTGGCCGCTCTGCGTATCGGCAACGGGAATTCCGCAGCCCCAGGAGATGCCCCAGTCCGCGACCGCGTTGGCGCGACGGCGTGCATTCGGCTGGTTGTCGCGTGTGCGCATGCGCGCGCCGATAACCAGACTGTCCGGAAAAGCCTTGGCAGCGGCCAGCATGCGCGGGATGTCGGCGGCATCGTGCTGACCATCGCCGTCCATGGCCACGACCGCATCGAAGCCGCGTCGCAGCGCCTCGCGGAATCCGTCGCGCAGGCTTTCGCCCTTGCCGCGCGGAGTGTCATGGCGCAACAGGGTGACAGGCAGGCCGGCAAGTTCATCCACGGTGCGATCAGTCGAGCCATCGTCCACGACGATCACATCCGGCAAGACGGCCAGGGCCGACTCGACGACACGACGGATCGCGAGTTCCTCGTTGAGGGCAGGAATCAGGACGGCGATGCGAGGCTGCGATGGACGGCTCATGCGTCAACGTCCACTTGCAGCAGGGATCGAGCGCCGGCCGGCAGCTGCAATCGGGTCGGCTTGCCGGCCGCGAGCGCAGCCAGCAACGGCAATGAACCGGCCGCCATCGGATTGCCCGCCGCCAGGCTGGCAAAGGCGTCGGGCATTTCGATCTGAGCGCCGGAATCCTCACTGGCAGCATTCATGCGCAGGCGCAGTGAGCACTTGCCGTTCGCCCGTGGCGAGACCACCAGGGCCGTGCCGAACTGGAGGCTGCAGGGAGCCACCTTGACCAGGGGTCCGGTCGTTTCGGTGTCATAGACAACCAGCAGTACGGCCGTGTCGTCGGCAATCGCTTCGACAGCCGCCTCGAACAGGGTCGCCGCAAAACTCGCGTGCCAGGAACTGATCGATGTCGACGGCGCATGGCACTGGGCGGCAATCGTCCAGTAGCCGGCCGGTGCGTTGTGCACCGAGTTGTGGAAGCGGATCGGCGACAGTTCGCGTGGCGCGCTGGCCAGCGTGGTGCACATGTAGTCGGTGATCAGCAGGTCGCCGAGCGCGGAGGCGAATACGCTGGGCAGGGTCGACGGCTCGCGACCCGATGCCGCGCAAGCCTGGGTCGCGATTTCGCAGGCCAGCGCCACCGGCTGCGGCGCACGCCGGCGCTCGGCTGCCGTCAACAGGGTCGGGCTCGGTTTGACCGGCGCCTGCGGATCGGCCTCGGCCTCGCCACGCAGTCCGGCACGCGCGCGCTCCCAGTCCGGCCAGCCCGGTGCCCAGAATCCGATGCCTTCGATATCGATCTCGAGCGCGCTCATGGCGTCGCTCCGCGGGCGAACGCAAGCGTGCTGTTGCTGCCACCAAATCCAAAGGAATTGCTCAGCGCGATGCGGACGTCACGCGACTCGTTGGCCAGCGCCAGTTGCGGGCCGCACAGCGGATCCGGTTGTTCGCAGTTGAGGGTGCCGGGCACGAACCCGTGCTCCATGGCGAGCAGGCAGACGATGGATTCGAGGATGCCGGCGGCACCCAGCGTGTGTCCGCTCCAGCCCTTGGTCGAACTGGCCCGGGTGCGCTCGCTGAACGCAGCCGATACCACGCCGGCCTCCACTTCGTCGTTCTTCGGCGTCGAGGTGCCGTGCAGATTGATGTAGTCGACCTCGGCGGCGCCGATACCTGCGCGAGTCAGTGCCCCCTCGAGCGCCAGGCGGGCGCCCAGACCTTCAGGATGCGGTGTCGACATGTGGTGGGCATCGCTGGATTCACCCCAGCCGATCAGGCGCGGCGCGGTGGCCGGACCCTGGCGTTCGACCAGGGCGAACCCGGCCGCCTCGCCGATCGAGATGCCGCAACGGCGCACATCGAAGGGCCGGCAGGCCTGCGGCGCCACGAGTTCCAGCGAGTTGAACCCGAACAGCACGCTGCCGCAGAGCGAGTCGACACCGGCCAGTATCGCGGCATCGACCACGCCGAGCCGGATCAGGCGTTCGGCCTTGGCGAAGATCTTGGCACTGGAGGAACAGGCGGTGGCCGTGGTCAGGCAGGGGCCTCGCGTTCCGAGAACGTTTTCGAGAAACAGGCCCAGCGAATGCGGCGTATGCACCTCCGGGCGCTGCAGCTCGACCGGCATCTGGCCGTCTTGCTGGCGCACGTAGCCTTCCTCGGTGGCCCCGATGCTGGACGTGGACGTGGCAACCAGCAAGGCCACCCTGTCGGCGCCATGGCGGTTGATGGCCGCGCTCGCCTGATCGAGGAACCCGTCCGCATTCAGCCCCATCCAGGCCAGCCGATTGTTGCGGCACTCGTAACGGGCGAAGGCGTCCGGCAATCCGGCCGACTCCAGCCCATCCACGCGACCGATCGCGCACTCCAGGGGTTCGCGGGTGAAATCGTTCGCACGCAGACCGCTCTTGCGGCCAGTCAGCGCGGCAAGGTGATCAGCGAGTCCGCATCCGAGCGCGGAAACGGCAGTGTTTGCGGTAATGCTTATCGGGACGATGGGTTCTGGCACGCGGGTTCGATGCTGGCTGAATCAAGGAAGTATAGCGAGCTGGCACTGCTTGAGGCCTGAATAGAACAGCCATCGGGATTTTCGTGGGAGATCGGGCCTGCCTGGAGTCAGCCCGGATGGCCCTTGCCATCCGCGGGCCCGTTCATCTTCGATCCAGCGGGCTCAGGACACCGGCCCCGCCCCGATTCAGCACGTGGGTGTAGATCATCGTCGTCGATACATCCGCATGCCCCAGCAATTCCTGGATGGTGCGGATATCCGAACCCGATTCGAGCAGATGCGTGGCAAAGCTGTGGCGCAGGGTGTGGCAGGTGGCGGGCTTGTTGATCCCCGACCGTCGCACCGCCGCCTTGACCGCGCGCTGCAGTACGCCCTCGTCAAGATGATGCCGACGCTCTGAATCGCCCCGGGAATCCCGGAGACTCGTTTGTGTGAGTCACGCCGCCATGGCGAGCTCACCCTGTTGCTGATAATAGTTGGCTTCGGCTTCTGCAGGTGGAATGTCTCCAATCGGACCGAGTAGGCGCTTGTTGTTGAACCAGTCCACCCAGTCCAGCGTGGCGAACTCGACCGCGTCCGGATTCTTCCAGCTCTGCCGATGGATGACCTCGGCCTTGTACAAGCCGTTAATGGTTTCGGCCAAGGCGTTGTCGTAGGAATCGCCGACGCTACCGACGGAAGGCTCGATCCCGGCTTTAGCCAGACGTTCCGTGTAACGGATCGAGACGTACTGCACGCCTCGGTCACTGTGGTGGATCAGACCGCCCTGGGTCGGTCGACGGGCATGCAGCGCCTGCTCAAGCGCATCGAGCACGAAGTCGGTTCGCGATGAGCTTGATACTTTCCAACCCACGATCCGACGGGCGAACACGTCGATGACAAATGCGACATAGACGAAGCCTTGCCAGGTCGAGACATAGGTGAAGTCCGATACCCAGAGCGCATTTGGACGTTCAGCCTGGAACTGCCGGTTTACAAGGTCATTCGGGCATGCAGCCGCTTTGTTGCTGTAGGTGGTCCTCACAACCCGGCCTCGTTTTACGCCTTTCAGGCCCAGCCTCTTCATCAACCGGGCTACCGTGCAGCGAGCGATCTGGATACCTTCCCGAAGCATCTGCTTCCATACCTTGCGTGCGCCGTAGACTTCCTTGTTCTCGCGCCATACGCGCAGAATCTCAGGGCACAACGCCTCATCACGGATTGCACGCACAGGACGAAGGGCGGGATCAGCTCGCCTTGCAGCCTGCTCGTAGTAAGTTGACGGAGCGATCGGCAGGACCTTGCAGATCGGCTCGACTCCGTAGACATCTCGGTGATCGTTGATGAACGCTGTCATCGTTTGAATGGGCGGTCGAGCTCCGCCTGGGCAAAATAAGCGCTGGCCTTGCGCAGAATCTCATTCGCCTGACGCAGCTCTCGAACCTCACGCTCAAGCGCCTTGATGCGTTCCTGCTCTTCCGAGGTAGGACCTGCACGCAAGCCTTGATCCCGCTCGGCCTGACGCACCCAGCGTCTCAATGTTTCTGTGGTGCAGCCAATTTTTGCACTGATCGAACTCATCGCGGCCCACTGCGACGAATACTCCGCCTGATGATCCAGAACCATTCGAACTGCCCGCTCGCGGGATTCCGGTGACACTCTTTCTGATTTCTTCATGACTCCATCCTCTCAAAGGTTGGAGCCTCCGGAAAAGCCGGGGCGATTCACTCGATTCCGGCGCGGGGATCAAGACTGCGGTGACTCGACGGAAAGACGTATTGCCAGCTCCATTCGCGCTCGGCGTTGGGGTATTTACGCGCCAATGCATTGGGCAACCAGACCGCACCGTACCCGGCTGCAAGGTCCTTCTCATGCAATCGAAGCGCATGGACGAGTTGCGCCTTCAGCGCCTCGATGCTGACTTCAGGCAGCACAGTCCTGCGATCCTTGCCGCCTTTTCCATGGCGCACCATGATTTCTCGTCGCAGGAAATCTATGTCCTGCACCCGCAAGCGCATGCACTCCATTAGTCGCAAGCCCGCGCCATAGAGCAGGCTGGCCATCAGCCATGTCACCCCACTCATACCGTCAAGTACCGACACCACTTCGCCGCGCGACAGCACCACTGGCAAGCGCTCGCTACGTTTTGCGCGCCGGATGTCTTCCATCCACGGCAATTGCTGCCCCAGCACCTCGCGATAGAGAAACAACAACGCGGATAGCGCCTGATTCTGGGTAGAGGCAGACACCTCTCCCTTCGTCGCAAGGTGAGTGAGAAAATGCTCGACCTCGCGCTCGGCCATCTGCGCCGGGTGGCGCTTGCCGTTGAACAGGATGAAGCGGCGTGCCCAGGCGACGTAGGCTTGCTCCGTACGCAGCGACAACCCCAACCTGCGCACGCGTGAACGCAACTGATCCAACAGACGCGGCGGCTCCCCGCCCGCTTCCGATGAGACGCCAACTATCAGATCCGTTGATTTCATTGACGATCCCTATCCAGACATTTATCCCCAGATTAGACCGCACGATGGGCGGAACACGATGATTTTTGTAGGATATTTCCTACAGCTTTTGCTTAGTTCTCCATGTTAGGCTGTGGGAATAGATCCCATTGTGGGACCGAATAGTAGTTGGGTGGTCGAGGGCGTTTGTCATGATTCCGGTTATGAACAACACCAAGTGGGAGGAACTGCGGATCGCCATGCTTGGACTTGACCGCGCACCACTTTGGCGCACCCGCGACGTAGAGAACAGATACGAGTCCTGTTGGGACGGAGACTGGCTGCATCACATCAAGCAGGGCGGCTACAACACTATCGAGTGGGTAGAAATAGCTGCTGCTAATCCCGAGCAGCTACGAGCTATCAACAGCGCTGGTACGACTGAATGTGCCGGGAGAGCGCACGGTTGCAGGGTATAAGGTGTACGGCTTCATTCCGGCGGGCAGCACGGTAGATTATGTGTCGCCCACCCAACTGTTCAATCAAGCCGACCGCTAACGCGGCGGCTTATTTCCGGTGTTAGCGCCAATGGATCGAGTCGAAATTGTTGCAATAGCTCTGATGCTTCTTGTTCCGGCGAGCGCCCGCGCCTCAGGCTTTGAGTTCTGCGACTTCGAGGCTGAAATTCAGCGCGTGGAGATCGGGCCAGAACAAACCTACGAGCTAGTTGTCGATGTTGTTCGTGCCTCGAAGGCCGAAGTATGAGGTCGAAAGCTATACTGACTGCGCGGAGTACGTGGGCAAGCCTATGAAGTTACATTCGGCGTTTCGAGCTCCCAAGTGTGCCGGCGAAGGGCGACAGCATTCTTTTTTCCCGCTCTGTTATTGATGGTTTCGGCATGGACGGGTCCTATGCCGGTACAACTACAAGAACAGCTTTGCGTAAATTGCCAAGACGGCCTCAGCGACCGCCGAGCGCTAACTAATAAATCAAGCCGACCACGTTCCGTGGCGGCTTATTACCGGTGTTGGGGTGCGGAATGCGCGTTTCAAATTTAATGGGCGCTTTAGTGCTGCTAACTTTACCCGAACGTACGCCTTGTCGTGCAGCCCTCCACTTTCGAGATGCACTTGGTTCCGGGGCCAACTGAGTACGCCTATTCCCTACTTTATTGGGTACGCTTGCGCCTACATCGGCAAAGTCGTTGGGTATTCCGAAAACGAATGAAGGAATCCGGCGCTAGAGGTGCAAGTCTTGGACGCGTGGACACCCATGCAGAAAAACGGGGAAATTCTTAAGGTCACTGTGCAACCTTGGTCCGGATGCGGTTGCCCAAAAAGCGCAGTGACTTCGGCCCCTCAAGTATCAATTGGCACGCGTCTGAGGGTAATCACTTTCACGAAGGTAATGCTGAGCTGGGACGCCAATAATGCACTTGTCGTGCTCGGTGCCGAACCCCAACTATTCAATCAAGCCGACCGCTGATGCGGCGGCTTATTTCGGTGTTATGCACTCAATGAACCATCGAAAACACCGTGCCGAGTTACATCTGGTGGTTCTACTTCGCCCTCTCATTGCTTCTCGCAGTCGTTTCGCTTATCCAGGGCGTAAGCTCGCCAATTGAGCTCGCATTTGGAATCGTCAACGCGTTTGCACTTGCCGGCTTGTGGGGCTACATATCTCAGGTTGCGGTCGGCTGGCGGCTGTTCTGGGTGTTGTATTTCGTTGCGTCGGTCGTGGCAAACATTGTTGGACTTGCACTCTTTGCAGCAGACATTGGACAGCGGGATTTCGCCTTCCTCATGATAGTCAGTTTCTCTATTGTCCTTGTTGCTCCAATGTATCTTGCACTTTGGCGATATGCGTTTCGATCACCGAAAGTCTGGATGATACAAAGTGCATAACTAGTCATTCGAGCCGACGTGCTAACGCGCGGCAATTCAGGTGTTGGATCCATATGTTCAGAATCCCGAAACTGTGTGTATTGCTCCTTCTGGCTTCAGGCAATGCGCTTGCTTGTAAGTGCCACAGGAGCTTCGCTCACTGAGAAGCTCCCAAGACGCGTCCATCGCATTTGTCGGAAGCACCGATGCTGACCCCACTCTCGAAGAAAAGACGGTGAACCAATTCCATTCGTTGTATCGCCCATTGAAGGGTAACGTCACAAAGGGTGCACCGATCTCGGTTGACCCCAGCTTCAATTCTGATTGCGCTGCACCATTCGTAGGGAGTTCAGCTTTTAGTGTTTGCATACGGAAGAGCTGGTGAACCACCTAAGGTCGTGGCGTGCTCAATTCGCACAGTCGAGCCAATTTCAATTGATGGTGAGCTTCTGCAACCTTCGTCGGATGTCGCTGAATTCTTGCGGTCGGTACCCAACTAATCAATCAAGCCGACCGCTAACGCGGCGGCTTATTTCCGGTGTTATGCATTGGAAAACTAAGTGACCACATACAGCCTTTCGGGCCCTGACAACGACTCAAATATGTGCGGTTCGCCGATCGCCTGTTTGACGATGTTGGTAACATTCAGTTTGTCCTGTGTGCGGCTATAAAACTGACCTGTACTTTGTTAATCCTTCGTTTCGTGTCAAAAGAAGGGTATACGAACCTGTCGTCAACCTATGACGGATACAATATCGCCTCCCTAAAATTCAAGGAAGCATGTCAACGGCTGAAGTTGAAAGGAGTTGAGTTTCTGCCGCTTCCATCAGGTCAAGGTTCTTTGTTATCCGACCAATGCGTTGCTGCCGTTTGACTCAGTATCAAGGAAGAGCAAAATAGAATATTTCTGGCACGCTTGTGGCTTCTACAAGGCTGTTGCCGGCGCAACCCCTGCTTTCCTGTTGTCAGAGCCTGAATCGGACATTTCTGGAACCGATATTGTTTTTGGTTCGGGTAATAGTCGTGGCCGAGTTCTCATCACTACAGAGCACATAAAACACATGCTGGTTACTGAGAAGCTAACAGGGCTCTATTTCAAAGAAACAATGCATAACAATTCGCTCAAGCCGACGCCGCGAAGCGGCTCCAACTCAAACGTTAGAACTCGAATGGTTTTTTCGTACTTTCGCGCCCTGGCTACGATGAGCTAGTAAATCTAGTTGGGGGCCCGCCGTCGCAATTTGGGTCAATGCCGGAGTATTGTCCGATCAAGAAGTTGATGCGTTAAGAGCAAAAGGCGTAGATCTTTCCCGCTTTTCGGACACTATCGATCCGCTCTCAACGTCATCAATCTGCAGTTCCATAACGACAATAGCTGAGCACCATCCGGGCGAGCGTATTTGGGTTGAGCATCGGGCGGATTCTAACTTTTCATCGAGCCGACGTGCTAGCGCACGCGGCTCAATTCTGGTGTTAGGTAGCGCAATCATGGCCGACGTTGAATCGAAAGTCGCCAGGCGCGAGCTGGAAGCTTGGCGGGTTTGCTGCGCGTTGGAGCGCCAAGCTCTTGCCGAACGTCGCACATGAAGCCGAATTTCGTCTCAACCCAAGTGAGCGCGCCACAAGCGTTGTGGCCTCTTCGCTCACTACCATTGGCAAACCCATCTCTGAGCTGCCATCGGTTCCCGCCCGAGGCATCTACTACGCCCTGGTAGGGTCCGGGCATCTGAACCTCAATCCGACGGTTCTTCGTGTCAAAGTTGAGGGCCAGTCGGTTTTCATTCGCGGTGTCGCAAAGGAGGGTGCCATCAAACAGCATTCCGCACGCCTGGCTGTTGAGCGCTTGGAGCAAATCATTCGTGGCAGCGCTGCCTAACTGTGTGTGTTCAAGCCGACCGCCGTACAGACACGGCGTTTCAACCAACCGCTGCCGCGCGGCGGCAGCAGCCGGCACGTTAGCCAGCTGTGAGGAGAGCTTCGTTGTCTTTTCGATCACTGAACATAGTATCCCTTTTCAGCTTGCCTGGTTGCAGCATTCGCATACTCGATCGGCGTTTTGGCGTTCCCGTTAGATTGTGTGTTCGTTGTTGGTCGTCTGCTTGAGCTATGGCATTTTGGCGGGCCTATTCTCTTTCGGCATCCTGTTAGCACGTGCCATCGTTGTGCGCACTATGGGCTCATGGCTATTGAGTGCTTTCTGGTTGGCGATGCTTGATCTTACTGTTGTGTACTATCTCAAGCGAACTTCGTCATGCTTCTACTCGTAAGCTTGGCTAACTGGTCCGTAAGAGACTTGCCGTCAACTCCGAAGGGCGCATGACGCTTTTTCCCTGACTTTTGGGCCACTGCCGGTCATCGTGTTTTCTCTTTTCCGCGTGATGCGTGTCAGTGCTTTGCGTGTTGCAACGATTGTCAGACTGCTTTTCCGTAATCGGTCTTGTTGAGTCGGTTGCGCTGACTCGGACCTCTGTATAAACCGCACCCGAAGACCTCATTCATTCATCGGACTGTCCGGTGGCCGGGGATCAGCCGAAACACCGCAGGGACGTCCAATCAGTTAGTCAGGTTCTCTCCGGGGTGGTCTGACCCGTTGTCTACCGTATCGCGCTGACGTTGGTTAGAAAGTTTCCTCTAAGCCGCCTGCACCGCCGGCGTCCGTGTGTGCATCGGATGGTTCAGGGACGCGTGCGGGTCGTAGTCGACCTCGTAGGCGGACGTGCTTCCAGATCTGGACGACGACCATGCGGTGGTGATTGACGTGATCACACCCGCCGGAACGTGAGCGTCATCAGTTCGTATCTGCAGCTTTATATTGGCGTGGTTGCTTTCTCAGGTGTGTATTTGGCTGCCTTGTGCGGAATATACTGTCAGATCCTGTTTGTGGACCACCTCGCTGTGCAGCTGGTTCTTCGCCATCCGTTTTGCATCCGTGCCGCTCACGGTGCTGGGTCCGGCCTTCGGGCGGGCTTCAGAAGATGGCGTTATCCGCCGTGGCGTGAAACTCCGGCGTTCGTAACAGCTGCGTTCGACCATTCACGCTCGCAGCTGAAGACCAGCAGTCGACCGGTATTCACCACGGTCTCGCGCCAGCGTCTGCAGCGCAGTCCTCGCGACCGCCTCAGCTGATCAGCCGAAGGCGGCAGATGCCGGGCGTCTGCGACTCAGCTGTGATGGACGAGATGCCGCAACGACCTGCTGGATCGGCGGCGGCTAAGACGCCAGGACGAGACATCGGGCAATGGCAGGCATATCGCCGTGCGACGATGTCGGCGTGAATGGCCGGCGGATGCGACGGCGCCGAACGACGAGCGACTTCAACCGCGACCATTCGTGGTACTGGCGGAAGGTTGGATACTGCGACTGACCTCAACCTATGACCTTGTCGAACGCGCGCGGCGGCATGCGAAGAAGACCTCGGCGACAACGTCGATGACAAGTGAGGGCGCCTTTTGCGGAACGGCGGCGAAAACTAAGGTCCGCCGACCTGGCGCGGCAAGGCACGCCGCGTGTGCGCAGATGCGGTAAGCGCTGCGGCTGCCGCGACGCCATACCAGCACCGGCAGCTGGCAGCGACATGTGGCAGCTCAGCGTCGCGGCACAGTTACTGGCGAGCGCGCGGGCTTCCAGGCCGCGTTCCTGCCGCGTTCAGGACCGCGATGCCTTCAGCAAGGCGGAATCCTTCCGGGGCTGCTGTTCGTGACAGCTTGTCTCAGTTGTTATTCGACAGGGCCCTTATTTATCTTTAATGATTATGTAAGATTTTCTTCATCATTACTTTTCAATGGCGGATTGAAGTCTCTTTTATATTCAACAGTTTATTAACGTAAAATTAATCAGCATTATTAAGCTGTCGGAACTTGCAATAAAGCATCTATCAGTATCGCAGCATCATCATATTTATCTGCATTGGATATATGCGTGGTTGTGTTTGTCATATTTCAGGTGAACCAATCATTCGTGATCATTGTACTTGGTGAAGATATTATTCAGAGCTTCGACGTTCATGTTGGATAAGCGATACCGCATTAAGAAATTACCATGGACTCAACGTATGGCGCAATGGTTTTGGGGGTAACTCACAGTCAGTATCATGATGGCATTTGCGTTTCTTGCGAACTCAGTCATCAGTTAAACACTGAATACAATATGTATTATATTGCGATGACATGTCTTAACTGGACTCCTCTCAGGCCTAACACAGTTCGCATTACTCGGAGTGCAGGATAATTATACTTTATGTAAGAATTCTTTTCATTCAAATGACGATTTTCGTATTTTTGCGACTCGATATCGTCTTCACAGTCTTTAAAATTAGATGAACGATATCAATATCATTATTTTCATTTTGATGTTCACTTTGATGCTCTCAAACATTGCGAAGCATACAAGCAATCTTTTTCAATTCCTGAATGTCTCCAGCAATTCCACCATTGCGCATCAGTTACAGGAGATAACTTGCGAAGGCGTTGGTTTCGCTAGCACTCATAAAACTATTAAACCGGAAGAAATACAAGAAGACGATGGCGAGCTGTGAACTTAAACTCAAATAAAACATGCGAAATCATCAACGTGGTCATGCGAGTCATATCCAGCGCTGTGTCCACTCAGCGTGAAACGCGATCTCGTGGAAAGCGGAATCAAAGCGTTCGGAGATAACGTCAGTGAAGCCGTTTAAGGTAACTCGTAATGAAGCTACCATATTTGAAATCTTAACGATAGTAACTCGTTGTGTGTCGCTGCGAAAAAACATCAAGTGATGAAGTGTGGCGACATTTTCAATCTCTTGGCGGTGGCAGTGTCAAACTCATCGTGGAAGCATTCATTATTGCGCCACGTGAAGGACCGTTCTCGTTTTTGGCTCACTGTGCGCTCGCCGTGATCGTTTCAAACATTTGTTTCCTGCCGTTTACGAGCGTCGCTGCAGTACCAGCAACGCCACGGTGATCTGAAAAAGACGATGCGCTCAGGAGCAGATCACTTTCCAGCCTCGTGCGGCATCTTGCGCGGGTTCCTGATTATCGACGCTTCTTGGGCGGCCTCTTGTTATCCGGCGTTTCGTATTCTTCGATGTCCGCGCACCGAAGCTGCCGGGCGACCGGTGACGACGCTCACTCAGGGCCCACCTTCAGAATGCAGATGCGCTAAGGATGCTAATGGCGGGTGTACACATGCGAGTACAGAACGGCCGGCTTGTTTGGTAAGCGTCGACAAATTCGAGTTTCGTGCATTCTCCAATGCCACAGCTTGGGTCATTTGGACTTGCGGGGAAACAACCGGTGGTGGTGAGCAGGCCAGTTTTGAGAAGCACGGAGGAGTTTGGCTCTATGCTGGCTCACGTGAAGGCATTGCCATATAAGCATAACTTTTCATTCGAGCCGACTTGCTAACGCATGCGGCTCAATTCTGGTGTTGGACCCCAATCGAGGTTTTCCTTGGCAGCTGACATTGACGATGAGTTCTACAATCGTGCCGACGCAGTAATCTACCTCGCGAATGAGCAGGTAGAGAAATTCAGTCCGGGTAAGGTTAGTGCTTCGTGCATGTATGCAACGGCGCGATTCAATGCTTGGGTAACTGCATGTGGTTGCAGTTCTTCATTGGAGATGCGAGCTGAAAGAAAAGAGGCAATCGAATACTTCACCAAGCAAGACAGGGCTATGCTGGAGGAGAACCTCGATGACTACATCAACAAGTTTGCTGGATATATGCAGCCCGAAGGGCCTGACTAATGAATCAAGTCGACCGCATTCAACGGCGGCTTGTCTGCGGTGTTGAGCCAAATGAAGGCACTATGCAAACTATGCCGTGAACGGCCGGCGGAGGCGGGTGCACTCAAGTGGTATGGCATCCTGTTTCTCGGCGTCTGGTTTGGTTCTGGGCCGTGCTGCACAGAGTGTGCGGGCGGTATGAACTTCGTCGGCCTGGTCGCCGTTTCAGCCATTGCTGTTGTTGCTTTTGTGCTTGCAGTAATCGTCTGGTAGGCGGCATGCTTCAGCCCAGCCATTTATTCAAGCCATACGCTAACGCAGCGGCTCATTTCCGGCGTTGGGTGGCTCAAGACTAACGGCGCTGCTGTCCTCACCCGGGCGTGAAGAGAGAGTACCTTGGAGCTCACTAATTTGGTGTTTCTGGTCGCGGGTCTTGCCGTGCTCGTGATTGGCGCAGATCTACTCGTGCGCGGGGCGTCGCGACTGGCGCTGCGCTTCGGCATCTCTCCCCTCGTGATCGGGCTTACCGTGGTCGCCTTCGGCACCAGCTCGCCGGAACTGGCGGTAAGCGTGCAATCCGGACTCGCCGGTCAGGCCGACATCGCCGTTGGCAATGTCGTGGGGAGCAACATCTTCAACGTGCTCGCCGTGCTGGGAATGGCTGCGCTGATCGCGCCCCTCATGGTGCAGCAGCAACTGGTGCGCTTCGAGGTGCCGCTGCTGGTTGGCCTGTCCGTGCTGGTCCTCGTGATGGCGCAGGATGGGAGAATTGGCACGTTCGACGGGCTGCTGCTGGTGGCAGGACTTGTCGCCTACACCGTGTACGTGATCCGGCAGACCCGACGGGAGGTCACGGCAGTGCAGGCTGAGTATGCGAAGGAGTTCAGCGCCGCTCCCGCGGGATGGCTGGAACGTCTGCCGGTACAGGTCGTTCTTGTCCTCGGAGGATTGGGCCTGCTCGTGCTCGGCGCGACCTGGCTCGTGGACAGCGCCGTGTCCATCGCTCGCGCGCTGGAGATCAGCGAGGTCGTCATCGGCCTGACCATCGTGGCGGCGGGCACGGGCTTTCCGGAACTGGCCACTTCCGTCGTAGCGGCGATGCGCGGGGAACGTGATATCGCCGTCGGCAACATTGTCGGCAGCAGTATCTTCAATCTGTTGGGCATCCTCGGGGTCGCCGCTCTGGTCACGCCGGACGGGCTCTCGGTGGCACCGGGACTTGTCGTCTTCGACATGCCCGTGATGATTGCGGTGGCCTTTGCCTGCCTGCCGATCTTCGGCAGCGGGCACCGGGTTGCACGCTGGGAGGGCGCCGTATTCCTGGCCTACTACGTGATCTACGTGACCTATCTCATCCTTGCCGCTACCCAGCACGACGCGCTCCGCGGCTTCGGTGCGACCATGCTGGGGTTCGTCCTTCCACTCACCGGCATCACTCTCCTGGTGCTCTGGACGCACCAACGCTCACGAGAGAACGCACCTTGAGAAGGTAATCATGGCCGCTGTGCATGGAGCCACCCCACAAGCAGTTCTGCCGGCCGGACGGTTCCAGCGCTTGGGCGGACACCCTGAACCAGACTTCAGGAATTCTCGTCATGGCCAGACCAGTTCCCCCGAACCCTCCATCTCCGCAGTCGCGAGTTCAAGGCTACGGTGGCACGCATGAAGAGAGAACTCTCGTGGATTCTAGCTGGCTTGGCCTATGTCGCTCCGCCAGCATGGGCCTACCTTGAGCAAGCTTCCGTCTATGAGAGTGTCCAGGCGCAGCATGGGTATATCTGCGGCCTGCCCATGCTTGCAATTGTCTTTATCGCGAGTGTTGCTTCCGGTGCGCTGTCATTTGTCTCGTTCTCTCTTGGCTACGCGTCGTTCCATTATCTTGCGAAGCCGCGCTCGGTTCTCCGAAAAGTCGAGTTGGTAGTTCTTGCAGTTCCGTTTGTCTGCTCTGTAGGCATACTCTCCACACTTCTCGCCGACTAGCATCTGCTGCCATTCACGGCAGATCAACTTCTGCTCCAGGCCGACGTGCCGGCGCACGCAGCTTGGAATATGTGTCAGGCCACACCAGGGATCCTTGCATGCGAAGACTATTGCTCACGTTACTGCTGCTCTCGAATTGCGCGAGTGCCGTTGAAGGCACACCCGGGGCGGCGATTTCCGCGCTTTGGAGCGCCTTGTCCAACGAACCCGGCTCAAGTGCCGATCTCGCCACCCTCAAGCGCATCTTCCATGAAGATGCGGTGATCTTCGGCGGCCGTTACAAGGCAGGCGCCCCCTCCGTGCGTCGCTCGAGTGTTGAAGAGTTCCTGCAACCCTATGCGAGCGTCAGGGAGAAAGGCTTCCATGAGTGCGAAGTCTCACGCATGGTGCAGACCTACGACCGCTTCGCAGTCGTGTATAGCGTCGTGGAGTCAAGAACCGACAAGTCCGCAACTTCCCCCGATTTCGTCGGCGTCAACAGCATCCAACTCTACAAGGTGGGTACGCAGTGGCGGATCCTGTCGCTGTACTATCATGTGGAGAAGCAAGGGCTGCCCATTCCCCTGGGCGAAGGAAGTTCAGGCAAGTGCATTGCCTGACAATCCTCAAGAGACTTCCCGTCAACTCCAGGCGAGTGATCCCTTTGCCCTGCGCTTGCTGGCTACTGTGGGTCATCTGATTTTTCTGCGTGCTGCATTTCGCTGAAGTCGGAGCACTGCAGTGATGGAGCGATGGTCAGACTGCGTTTTCGTCCCGGAGGAATGCTTCCCTGGGTCGCGAACGGTCTTGCGGTGTCGCTGGTGCTGGATCGCTCCATGGCACTCGACCGCACGCGAAAACCCCTTTTGCCGATCGGTGTCGTTGGTGCTCGGGAATCAGCCCCGTCACTTGCAGGCATTCGGGATGTGAGTCACGAGGCTTCCCCTTCTGCCGATGGTTGTGTAGAACACCCGTCATGGCTTGGGAGGCCGGATAAGGCGGGAAGCTTTCTGACTCGCCCTGGCGACCGTTACCCCGGCGGGCCACTCCGAAATCGGGTTGCAAGAGGAGACTACCGCGTGTTCGTTGTCCTGTTGACCTACACCAAGCCATTGGCGGCAGTCGACGCGCTGCTTCCGGCCCATCGCGAGTTCCTGCAACGCATGTATCAGCAGGGCATATTCATTCTTTCCGGGCGCAAGGAACCGCGCGATGGCGGGGTAGTCCTGGCAAATGCGGCATCGGCCGAGGAGTTGGAGTCGGTTCTTGTCCAAGATCCGTTCCACATCCACGACGTGGCCAGCTATCAAGTCATCGAGTTCGTTCCCACCTTGGCCGCACCGGCGTTGCAGTCGCTGGTCGCGGCTTGAACATTCATCAAACCGACGCCGGTTTGCTGTTCGGCCCAACCTCAGTGTCGGGCCGACTGTTGCCCCGAGGAGCTGTCCGTGTCGTCTCTGATTACAAAGGCTGAAAGGCACAGCACACCTGCGGATACCACAGCGGCGGTAGATCGGTTCATGGACGAGCTGGAGCACCCGTTCAAGGACGAGATCCAGCGCTTGCGCGCGTGCATCCTGGCCGTTGACCCGTCGATAGCCGAGGGCATCAAGTGGAAAGCGCCAAGCTTTCGTACAAGCGAGTACTTTGCGACCACGAATCTGCGCGCAAAGGGCGCAACGGGAGTGATTCTTCATCTCGGGGCCAAGGTGCGCGATGCTCCTCCTGGCGGCGTGAAAATCAAGGACCCTGATGGCCTGTTGAAATGGCTTGCCGGGGACCGCGCGATGGTCGAGTTCAAGACCGGGCAAGACCTGGAAGACCATGCCGAGTCGTTTCAGGCCTTGATCCGTCAATGGATTCGGTACCTGTAGGCCGCGCAAAGCGAAGGTTCCTTCTCCGTCGGATCCAAACCCATGGCTATGGCAATCATGGACACTTCCCCTTCTACCGAGGGTTGTGTAAAAGCAGCGTGATGGCCCTTGAGGCCACATGAAGCCGGAGTCGTCTTGCCGCTTGTCCGATCCGTCGCCCTGGGCGCAGGCGGCTTGGCACCGGTGTTCGTCGCTGCGTGGTGCTGGCCGACTGAGGACAGTCCGGCGACACCTCCAACTGGGAGCAAACCCGCATGGGACTTCTCACCTTCAGCCTGAACCTCACCCTGGACGGCTGCGTCGATCATCGGGAAGGAATCGCCGATGACGAGACACACGCCTTCTTCACCCGTCTCATGGACCAGGGCGGGGCGATGCTGTGGGGCCGCATCACCTACGAGATGATGGAAAGCTACTGGCCGGCGGTCGCGCGCGGCGAAGTGGAGGCGACGCCGGCCGTGCGCGAGTGGGCGATCAAGCTGGAATCCAAGCCGAAGTACGTGGTGTCTTCGACGCGAACGGACTATCCGTGGACGAACAGCCACTCCATCGTCGGCGACCTGCGCACATGCGTGCAGGAACTCAAGGAGGCGACGCCTTCCGGGGTGCTTCTCGGTAGCAGCAAGCTCGCAACCGAGCTAGACCGGCTGGATCTGATCGACGAGTACCAGTTCCTTGTGCACCCCCGGATTGCCAGTCACGGCCCGAAGCTCTTCGATAGCGGACTCTCCAGCACGCGACGGCTTGAACTGATCGCTTCGACGCCGCTACGCAATGGTGCGGTGGCGATGCATTACCGACGCGCGCTCGACCAGGATCCGCGGATAGCTGGCGAGTCGATTCAATCGGCGAGGTGACCCCCCCCGCGCTGACCGGCGGGATTACCGTCCCCGGTCAGCATTTTCGAGCGATGATTTCGTAACAGGAACGAGTTTCAAGCACGCCGTGCCTTTACCAGACAGGCCCACCATGAACATTTCAATGGACATCGCGCGACACGTGCTGGCATCCCAGCCTTTCAGCACCCTTTTGGGCACCCGCGTTACCGGGTTCGCGCCCGGCCACTCCGAGCTCCGAATTCCGATCAGGGACGAGCTCAAGCAACAGAACGGGTTTGTGCATGGGGGTGTCCTTTCCTATGCGGCCGACAACGGTTTGACATTTGCGGGTGGCAGTGTTCTCGGGTCCGCGGTCGTGACCTCCGAGTTCAAGATCAATTACGTCCGGCCGGCGCTCGGTGACGAGCTCGTGGCTCGCGCCAGTGTGGTGCATGCCGGCAAGAGCCAGGCGGTCTGCCGCTGCGAAGTTTTCTGCGTCAGTGCAGGCAGCGAGACGCTTTGTGCGATCGCGCAAGGCACCATCGTGTCGCTGCCACGGGACTCGAGAGATGACCTCTGACTCCGTGCCCGGGTGCTCCCCCACCCACAACGGGGAGAATGCGATCGCATGCGATCCGCTTGAAATTCGAGTCGACGACCTGGCGAGCGACGCGGTGCAATCCCTGATTGCCGAGCACCTGCAAGGCATGCACGGGAACTCGCCTGCCGGGCATGTGAACGCGCTGGCCGTCGAAGCATTGCGCATGCCCGACATCACGTTCTGGACCGCCTGGCGGAATCAGGAACTGTGCGGATGCGGCGCGCTGAAGGAACTCGGCGGCAATGCGGGCGAAATCAAATCGATGCGAACCCGCGCAGCATTCCTCGGGCAGGGGGTCGGCCAGGCCCTGCTGAACCGGATCGTTTCGGAAGCAGCCGATCGAGGCTACAAGCGGATCTTCCTCGAAACAGGAACAGGTGAAGCCTTTGCCGCGGCGCACGCGCTGTACTTGAGGAACGGGTTTGATTGGTGTGGCGCCTTTGCTGACTACACGGCTACCGAATTCAACGTGTTCATGGTTCGTGCGCTGCAGTAGCAGTAACCCCCGCAGACGCGCAAAATGACTGAGCAGCCCGATATCGCAAACACGAGGCGCGCGCCTTTGCCGGCGACCGGATTGAACGTGCTGTCGGCGCGACGGGCGTCCGGCCCGGATGTTGCACTTGCGGTTCGAGTTCAGGCGGCGTGCGTGCAGTACTATCGCCGGCATTCACGCCACGAAAACCAGATGGAGGAAACACCATGCCAGGGCATCCGATCTTTGCCACCGCATTCTCGAAGGTGTATCCGATGTATGTGCAAAAGGCGGAGCGCAAGGGTCGAACCAGGGAAGAGGTGGACACGATCATCTGCTGGCTGACCGGATACTCCAAGGCGGAGCTGCGCGAGCAGATTGGGCAAGGCTGCGATCTTGCAACGTTTTTCGCCCGAGCGCCCGCGATGAATCCGAATGTCGCGCTCATCAAGGGCGTCGTCTGCGGTGTTCGTGTTGAAGACGTGGAGGATCCGCTGATGCGAAATATCCGCTACCTCGACAAGCTCATCGACGAGCTCGCAAAGGGAAAAGCCATCGAGAAGATTTTGCGCTAGGCGTAGGCGCCTGCAATCCGGCGTCTCGAGACGACCCGGGAGGCGCTCCCGGCTTGAGAGTGCGAGAATCGTTGAACCCTGGCTAACCGGACGATTCACGCATGAAGGCAATCTGGAACGGTTCGATCGTTGCGCAGTCCGACGACACCGTGGTCGTCGAAGGCAATCACTACTTTCCTGAAGCGTCGTTGCACTCGCAGTACTTCAAGACCAGCGAGCACACCTCGCGGTGCCCCTGGAAGGGGACGGCCAGCTACTACTCACTCGAAGTCGATGGCAAGCGCAACGAGAATGCGGCATGGACCTACAAGGAACCTCTGCCGGCGGCTGAGGAGATTCGTGGTCGGGTAGCGTTCTGGAAGGGCGTTGAAGTCCGCGAGTGAAGTTGCCCGGCATTCGCCCTGCGGCGCAGGGCTGCCCGACACGCCGTCCTGCTGTGGCGTCTCGGCTCTGGCAGGACGCGTCCATTCGATCGTGGGTGAAGTCCTCATCTTCGCGAAGCTGCACTTGGGCGGGATCGTGCCGATATCGTCAGCGCCACCGTTGCAGCCGGTAAACATGCGTATCCTGTGAGCCACCTGGCATCTCGCCAGTGTGCCCGGGCTTGAAGCTGCAGGCATCCTGGTTTTTCTGGCGGGTAATATTCAACGGCAGCTACTGGCCTCGCCTCCGTGGCGATGAAGGCTGTCGTTGCTGCGCTGAATTCGCGTTAGGCTAGTCGCAATGACAATGGACTGGAGAATCGATCATGAAGATCCAGGTCAATACGGACAGCAATGTTTCCGGGAATGACGGACGGGCGCATGAGGTCGAAGCGACTCTTGAGCGCATTCTTGCGCGATTCGAAGATCAGATCACGCGAGTAGAAGTGCACTTGAGCGACGAAAACAGCGCGTCCAAGTCGGGACCGCCCGACAAGCGCTGTTTGCTGGAGGTCAGGCTCGCCGGGCGCCAACCGGTATCCGCGAGTGAACTGGCACAATCGGTTGATCAGGCAGTGACGGGTGCGGCACACAAGATGGTCCGGGCGCTGGAGCGCGGGTTAGGCAAGCTCGGCGGTCACTGATCCCGAATCGGGCCGGGTGCCGACGCACGCGACCTGCTTCTTGCAGAAGAACTTTCATGCGCAACTCACAAGCGGAAGCAGCTGAAGTCGACCAGCCCGACCGGATCGTGCTGTTCGACGGCGTGTGCAGGCTGTGTTCGGCCTGGGCGAAATTCCTGATCCGGTTCGATCGACGACATCGCTTCAAGTTGGCAACCGTGCAATCACCCGAGGGTCAGGCGATCCTGGCGCGGCATGGCTTCCCGCAGGATCACTTCGACACGATGCTGCTGGTCGAAGGGCCTGCAATCCATACGAAGTCGGCTGCATTCCTGCGCGTCATGCGCCGCCTGCCGTTTCCGTGGCCACTCGCGTGCATTGCCTGGATCATCCCGTGGTTTGTGCGTGACTGGATGTACGACCGCGTCGCGTTGAACCGGTATGCGTTGTTCGGTCGCCTCGACAGCTGCCTCGTTCCGCACGAGGATCATGAAAACCGGTTCTTCAAGGCCCATGATTGACAGGATTTCGGCTTACGGGATCAGCCGTGTTGTGATCGCTCTTGTCTGGGTCTATCACGGCCTGGTGCCGAAGTTGCTGGGTCCGCACGCGGATGAACTCGCCATCTGGGCCGCGCTTGGTTTCTCCCGCGAGCTCGCCGTGCCGCTGTCGATGAGTGCGGGCGTCATCGAGATTCTTTTTGGCCTGATCGTCCTGGTCTTGTGGCGCCGGGCCTGGCCGTTGATGGTTACCGCGGCGGCCATGCTGGGCCTTCTTGCTGTTGCAGCATTTGCCGTCCCCAAGCTGCTTGCGGGGGCGTTCAATCCGGTCACGACCAACCTGTGCGTCCTGGCGCTGTGTGCTGTCGCGCTGAAATTGCGGCAAGCTGAATTCGCCTGACTTTCTGGTAGAGGAGCGGCTTGGCTATCTCGTTGCCGTCCTGCCATTTCGAAGCATGCCTGCAGAGGCCGGGCGTTGGGGAAGCGTGCTCCTTCGGCGCATTGATCTTGAGCCGGTCACGAAAGAAGATGGGGCAGGTTTGATGGAGTGCACGAAATGATCGACGCGTTCAGTCAGTTGTCCTCCGTCAGTGCGGTCCTTGGCGGGTTCGCCCTGGCCTTTCTCGGCGTAGTGGTCTCGGTTTCCGAACGATCGCTGTCACGCGAAATCACGGCAGCCCTGAGCCTGGTCTGTTCGGGTGCCCTGGTCCTTTGTGCGCTCGGCTGGTCCCTGTCCGCGGTCTGGCTGGCCAGTCCGATGGCGGAATCGAATCCGGACATGCTGATGGACATTCACGCCACGCTCTCGCCGCTGTTCCTGGTCGGGACCTGCCTGTTTTTCTGGACCCTCGGCGCCAGCGGCTGGATCTACTCGCGCCGGCTCGGCATGGTTTCCACCTTGATCGGCGTGCTCGCGACCATTGGCGGTTATCTGGTCGTGACACCGTTTCTGATTTCGCCCTGACCTGCCAGGGAAACTCTCGCCGCCCAGTGGCGCTGTCTGGCGCTCCTCGTTCAATGCGCGGAAAATGCCGGACTCCCATTCACGCCCGAGACGCCCTACGTTTCGGGCGTGTTGCGTATGACAGGGCTCAAAGGCCAGTGCGAGGCGCGGCGGATGATTGATCTCATTTTCGGGCAGAACAGTGTGCTGATCGCCGGCTCTGCCCTGGCGGCGATGGTCGGGGCCATCGAGATCGGCTTCCGCATCGGGCGACGCAGTGACGAGCGGGTCAGCAAGTCGGCTCACGCCCATATCGGCGCGATCCAGGCCTCGCTGCTCGGTATGCTGGCACTGCTGCTGGGTTTCACCCTGTCCTTGTCGCTGCAGCGCTATGACACGCGCAGCGAGGCCGTTGTGGATGAAGCCAATGCGATAGGGACGGCGTGGCTGCGCGCGCAACTGCTGCCGGGTTCGGTCCGCGGTCAGGTCCTTGAAGGCATGCGGCGGCATGTTGACTTGCGTGTGGATGCCGGTGAAATCGACCTGGCTCATCCCGCCGAGCGCAGCCGGTTGTTGGGTCAGACCAACGAGAATCTGAATCGGCTGTGGGGCCTGGCCCTGACTGCAGCCGAGGAGAATCCTTCGCCGGTCACCACCGGACTGTACATTCAGGCCCTGAACGAGATGATCGATTCCCATGGACAGCGAGGTGCCGCACTCAATCGCCATGTTCCACAGACGGTGCTGTTGCTGCTGTTCGGCACCTTCCTGCTGACCGGAAGCGTGGTCGGATACGCCTCTGGCGTGGCCGGCCATCGACCCTCGGCAACCACCCATGTGCTGGCCGTGCTGATCGTCGTTCTCGCCTTCGTCATCCTGGACCTGGACCGCCCGCGACGCGGCCTGATCCGAGTTGATCAGAGCAGCCTGCTCGACCTTCAGTCGGCGATTCATGCTGCCGGCAAACGGGCCGATCCTGCCTCGCTGGCGTTGCCGGCCCAGTCGCCGCCGCGACACTAGCGAGGCGCCATCGCGCTGCAGCGATTCGTTGCCGGCCAGGGCATGGCGCCCGATCTGGAATTGGTGAAGACTAGCGTGTTGCAGCACGCAACCCGACGCGCCGGCCTGCGCGACTTGGGCGCGGATTTCCGGGTATCGGTTCAACAGGGTGGAATGAATGCTTGATCTGATCTTTCAACAAAACAGCCTGCTCATTTCCGCCGGCATCTTCGCCGGTATGGTGCTGGCTGTCGAATTCGGCTACCGACTGGGCCGACCGGTGCAGGGGCGGGAAAGCGACACCACGCGCACTCACATCAATGCGATCCAGGGTTCGCTGCTCGGTTTTCTCGCCCTGATCCTCGGCTTCACCCTCTCGCTTTCACTGCAGCGCTACGACATGCGTAGCCAGGCCGTGGTCGACGAAGCGAACGCCATCGGGACGACCTGGCTGCGCGCGCAACTGCTTCCGGATTCGGTTCGAACCCAGGTCCAGGATCGACTTCGCCAGCATGTGGATCTGCGTGTGCGTGCGGGCAGTATCGACCTGGCCCACGAATCCGATCGCGATGTCCTGCTCGGCAACACCAATCAGAATCTGGATGCGGTCTGGGCGCTCGCCCTGCAGGCGGCCGTGGAGAAACCGGAGATGGTCGCGACAGGGCTGTTCATCCAGGCTCTCAACGACATGATCGATTCCTACGGTCGTCGCGACGCGGCGCTGGCTCGCCACGTGCCCAATGAAATCCTGTTCCTGCTGTTTGCCACGTTCGTGCTGACTGGTGGTGTGGTCGGCTATGCCGCCGGTGTGGCCGGCCATCGGCCGTCCGTAACCACGTATGTTCTACTGGTCCTGATCGTCGTGCTTTCTTTCGTGATCATGGATCTGGATCGTCCGCGACGCGGCATCATCCGGATTGACCAGAGCAGTCTTGTCAATCTTGGAGCGGCCCTTGATGCCGGCCCCGGTGCCACGGATACTCATTCGCGTGCCGTGACGGGGCATCCCTGATTCGAGTCGGAGACATGATTCACATCCGCGAAATCGATCACCTGGTCCTGCGCGTTGTCGATCTCGATGCGATGCTGCATTTCTACTGCGACGTGCTTGGCTGTTCGCTCGAGCGGCGCAAGGACGGGCTCGGCCTGATCCAGTTGCGCGCCGGCAGCAGCCTGATCGACCTGGTACCGGTCGATGGGGAACTCGGCAGGGCTGGCGGTGGCGAGCCGAAGGCCGGCTCGCACAATCTCGATCACTTCTGCCTGCGTGTCGAACCGTTTGACGAAGCGGCCATTCGCTCGCACCTCGCCACCTTCGGCCTCAACGCCGGGCCGCTTGAAATGCGCTACGGCGCCGAGGGCAACGGACCTTCCCTGTATCTCGAGGATCCGGAAGGCAACGTGGTCGAATTGAAGGGACCGCCGAGCCGCTGAAGGGTGCCTGGGGTGACCTATGGGCCTTTTCCGGCGAGTCGTGAACAGGCCTGATGGTGCGGACGTGGAGGACGAGTCCATGAAGCACTTTCTGATCGGTCTGGGTCTGGGTCTGGCATGCAGCCTTGCGCTGGCGAGCAAGCCCGACGACAGTGACGCCTTGCAGAAGTCCGTCGAACAATTGCGTGAATCGATCGGCCTCTGGGATGTGGTCACCGAGAATCTCGCCGAGGACGGCTCGGTCGCCAACACGATGAAGGGCACCTACCGTTTTTCCTGGGTCGTTCCCGACCGCGTGGTTTCCGGTCGCATGGACATTCCGGAAAAGAACCAGGCCGCAGGAATTCTCTTCTACGTGAACGAACGGAAAGCCCTGATCGAGATGGTTTCGGTCGGCGCCGACGGCAATCTCTGGATCATGTCGGGGCCACTCGGTGGCGAGGTCCGCACGACTCCGGAATTCGAGACTCGGGATGGCGGCACGGGTCAATTGCGTTTCACTCGGTTCAATGTCGGTGAGGATCGCTTCGAGTCGCGCATGGAGTACAGCAAGGACGGCGGCAAGACCTGGACGCCGGGCAACCACCAGATTTTCCGGCGCGCGCAGGCGGCTGGTTCTTGAACCCGGGTCGGTGATGCGGTTTGATGCCTGCTCCAGCTTCGCGGAGCAGCGGCGATGACCTCGATGTCAGACTACCCGATCACTGGCGGCTGTGACTGCCAGGTCCTGCGCTACCGGATTCTGTCCGCACCGATATTCGTGCACTGCTGCCATTGCCGCTGGTGCCAGCGCGAGACAGGCACGGCATTCGCGTTGAATGCGCTGATCGAAGCGGATCGTGTTGAACTTCTGCAAGGCGAACCGGACATGGTCGATACGCCTTCGGCCAGCGGCAAGGGCCAGCGTATCGCGCGCTGTCCGCAGTGCCGCGTGGCGATCTGGAGCCACTATGCAGGGGGCGGGCCTTCAGTCTGCTTTGTTCGCGTCGGTACGCTGGATGAGCCCGACCGGCTGCCACCGGACATCCATATCCACACGGAGAGCAAGCAGCCCTGGGTGGTGTTGTCAGCGGACAAGCCGGTTTGCCCGGAATTCTACGACGCCAGGGAACAATGGCCGGCGGAAAGCCTCGAGCGCTGGAAGGCGCTGCGCGCGCGCCAATCCTGATTGCCGCAAGCCATCGAAGATTCAATCCTGACGACAACCCTGGAGAAGCGTACTTGCAGACCCTCAACCTGACCGATGAAGGCAATCCTCCGAATGCCCCAAGAGCTTCCAGCCTGAGCAACGCCATGATCACCACGGCCTTCGAACTGCCCGGCTATCGCATCGTGCGCAGCCTCGGCGTGGTCAGGGGGCTGACTGTTCGTTCGCGCTCGATCGTGGGCAACATGATTGGTGGCCTGCATGCAATCTTTGGCGGCAACATCACGGTTTACACGACCCTATGCGAACAAACGCGGTCGGAGACTTTCCAGCTGATGATCCGACAGGCGCGCAAGCTCGGCGCGAATGCGATCGTCGGCATGCGCTACGACGCAACCGAACTGATGGCCGGCATGGCCGAAGTACTGTGCTACGGGACAGCAGTCGTCGTCGAGGCGCAACAGGTTCCTGTGCAAGACCAAACCGGGAGATCGTCATGACAGATCTGGAAAAGGCTTATGCCACGCAGCTGGCCAATATCGAAAAGCGCAGTGGCAGGAAGCTTTCCGAGCTCGTCAAGTTGCTCAAGGCCAGCGGCTTGTCAAAGTTCGGCGAAAGGCGCGACTACCTCAAGCGTGAACTCGGCATGGGTCACGGCGACGCCAACGCGGTCGTGACCTATGCAGCCGCCGCGGAATCGCCGGCCAGGTCCGTTGCGTCGACGGATCCCGACAGGATCCTCGATGAAATCTACACCGGCAAGAAGGCCGAGTTTCGCCCGATCCATGAGTTGCTGATCAAGAAGATCTCGAAATTCGGCGACTATGAAACGGCACCAAAGAAGGGCTATGTCAGCCTGCGGCGCAAGAAGCAGTTTGCGATGATCGGGCCCGCGACGCAGACGCGGCTTGAAGTGGGACTCAACATGAAGGGCGTCGCGGCAACCGAAAGACTGCTGGCCGAGCCGCCTGGGAAGATGTGCAACTACAAGATCAGGCTGACCAGCATCAAGGATGTCGATGCGGAGCTGATCGGCTGGATCCGCACCGCGTTTGACAGTGCGGGCTGAGGCAGCGCTTCGCCGAGGTGTGAGACGGTTTCCGAAACTGCGCAACAGAGGGTCCAGCTTCGAGGGACGATGCAAGGATCCTCAGGCTGCTCGCAGAGATCCGTGATGCGCAGCAGCGCTTGAGGCTTCGCTGGCGAAGCGGCTGCAGTGCAATAGCAATCGTTTGGACTCTGGCGCAGTGCCGTGGCCTAGCAGAAACCAGCGGTGAAGGCATACGCCCGGCATCTGCGTCTGGAGCGTCGCGTGCCTGCAGTCAATGGGTTCGTCACGCTTGCGTGGTTTTTCGTGGCCGTGTTGTCGATCGCGCTGCGCTGATCACCCGCCAGACTGCACAACGCGATGCGCTGATCAGCCGAAGAACTTGCCGAACGCCGCGATGGCGCGATCAACCCCGGCGTCGTCGATATCGAGGTGGGTAACCAGGCGCACGCTGGGCAGGTAGCCGATGCTGGCACGCACGCCCGCTGCGAGCAGATGCTCATCGAGCGCCCGCAGCTGGTCCGTGGGTACATCGATGAACACCATGTTGGTGAAGCATCCCTGCACCTGAATCGCGTCGATCGCGCGCAGGCCGACTGCGAGACGTTGCGCGCGTGCGTGGTCTTCGGCCAGGCGCGCAACATGATGGTCGAGCGCGTAAAGTCCGGCTGCGGCAAGAATACCCGACTGACGCATGCCGCCACCGAGCATCTTGCGCCAGCGAAGGGCGGCGTCAATCAGCGATTCCGAACACAGCAGAACCGAGCCCACCGGCGCTCCTAGGCCCTTGGACAGACACACCGAAACGCTGTCGAACGGCTCGGCCAGCTCATGCGCGGGCCGTCCGCTGGCGACGACGGCATTGAAGAATCGCGCTCCGTCCAGGTGCACGGAGAGTCCATGCGATCGCACCCAGGCGGCCGCTTCGACAATATAGTCCTGGGGCAGGACACGACCGTGCCAGGTGTTTTCGAGTGCGAGCAACCGCGTACGGGCAAAGTGTGGATCGTCCGGCTTGAGCGCCTTTTTCAACGCCTCGATCGGCAAGCTGCCGTCAGCGGCATTGAGGATGGGTTGCGGCTGGATGGAGCCAAGCACGGCGGCGCCACCGGCTTCGTACTTGTAGGAATGCGCGTCCATGCCGACCAGCATCTCGTCGCCGCGCTGGCAATGCGAGAGCAGGGCGATGAGATTGGACTGTGTGCCGCTGGGTACAAACAGGCCGCAATCAAAACCGAGCTCGGCGGCGGCGCGCTCTTCCAGTGCGCGGACTGTGGGGTCTTCCCGGTAGACGTCATCGCCGACTTCGGCGGCCGCCATCGCTGCGCGCATGGCCGCGCTGGGCTGGGTCACGGTGTCGCTGCGCAGGTCGATCATTGTCATGGTGATTGCAGACAGAATGGGCAGGTACTGATGGTAGCGCGTCGTGCGCGTTCGAAGACCGGTTCAAGGTATTCTGGGTCCTCGACTGGAAGAAGCCATGAAGACCTCGGAAACCATTCTCGTTGTCGCGTTCATGCGGTGGCTTGAAGGAAGCAATCGGCGATGAATTCCGCGCAGCTGACAATTCTCCTCGTGCTCGGCGCGACAATGGCCGGCTTCCTGTGGAGCCGGCTGCGCCATGATGTCGTCGCGATGGCCGCCTTGCTGCTGTGCGTCGTGCTTGGCACTGTTTCCGGCCGCGATGCGTTTTCCGGGTTCGGCCATCCCGCGGTGATCACGGTAGCCTGCGTTCTTGTGCTCGGACATGGCTTGCAGGCCACCGGCGCGGTGCAGGCTCTGGCCAGACGCCTGCTGCCGACATCGGCCGGTCCGAGCTTGAGCATCCTTTGCCTGATCGGCCTGGCCGCCCTGCTCTCGGGCTTCATGAACAATGTCGGCGCACTGGCCCTGCTGATGCCGATTGCGATCCAGATCGCCGCACAACAGAACCTGCCGGCCGGCAAGGTGCTGATGCCGCTAGCCTTCGGTTCGATTCTCGGCGGCATGACCACCCTGATCGGCACGCCACCGAACCTGATCGTTTCGGACTTTCGCCTGGCCTCCGGCAAGGGTGCATTCACGATGTTCGATTTCGCCCCGGTCGGCGTCAGCGTGGCCGTCGCTGGCCTGCTCTTTGTCGGGCTGATCGGCTGGCGCATGGTGCCGCTGCGCAAGCAGTCGGCATCAGGCAGTTTCGACACCGGCCTGTATTTCAGCGAAGTACGCATTGTCGAAGACAGCAAGCCGGTGAATCGCAGCCTGCGCGAGGTCGAGCAGATGCTCGATGAGTCGGATGCGCAGATCATCGGACTGGTCCGCAGCGGAATGAGGATTTCCGCGCCCAATCCGCGTCGCATCCTCAAGGCCGGCGATATCCTCGTCATCGAGGTCGATCCCGATTCGCTGGCCACAGCCCTGTCGAGTCTCGGCCTGAAACTCGAGGAGGCGGTACCACCCCGGGAAGAGGATGAAGACGACGCGCCGACAGAGGCCGCCGCCATCAGCGCGATCGCCGACGCCTTGCCGGACAAGTCAGATCCGGTTGATGACAAGGGTTCCGACAAGCCACGCTCGAGCGAAGTCGAGATTCGCGAATTCGTGGCCACGCCGAATGCCGAGCTCATCGGTCGCTCGGCAACGGACATCGAGTTGCGCACACGCTTCGGCATCAATCTGCTCGCCATTTCGCGCCAGGGCCGGCGATCGATCAAGCGCCTGCGCTCGACCGCCATCGAAGCGGGTGATGTGCTGCTGATGCAGGGACCGGGCGAGTCGCTGGCCGGTTTCGCTGCCCAATTCGGCTGTCTGCCGCTGGCTCAGCGCGATATCCGCGTGCCGAAGAAGGGCAATGCGCTGAAGGCATCCCTGATCATGGCAGCCGCCATTGTCGCGACCACTCTTGGCGTGTTTCCGGTGGCCATTGCCTTTGCCCTGGCCGCGCTGGCGTTTGTGGTGACCCGAATTGTCCCGCTGCGCTCGGTGTATACCTCGATCGACTGGTCGGTGATCGTCCTGCTCGGGGCCATGTTGCCCGTCGCCGATGCAATGGCGACAACCGGCACCGCGGACCTGATCGCGCGTTTCCTGCTGGATACGGTCAGCCAGGGCCATGTGACGGCCGTTCTGATCATCCTGCTCGTGGTCACCATGTTTCTTTCCGATCTCATGAACAACGTCGCCACTGCGGCAGTCATGTGTCCTATCGCGCTCAGCGCGGCCGACCAGTTTGGTGTGAATGCCGATGCCTTCCTGATGGCGATCGCGATTGGCGCGTCTTGCGCGTTCCTGACCCCCATAGGCCACCAGAACAACACGCTGATTCTCGGGCCGGGCGGATTTCACTTCGGCGACTTCTGGCGGCTCGGCCTGGCCCTTGAGGTCATCGTGGTCGCGGTCAGCGTGCCGATGCTGCTGTGGGCCTGGCCGCTCTAGGCAGGCTCTGAAATTGAACGAAACCCCGAGCCTGGCGTCTCCATGCAGCGAGTACACCCAGTCGGCTAAACTGCAGCCATGAAACTCGCTACCTGGAACGTCAATTCGCTGAACGTGCGCCTGCCGCATGTCGAACAGTGGTGCGCGAGTGCGCAGCCTGATCTGCTCGGCATCCAGGAAACCAAGATGGAAGACGCCAGGTTTCCTCGCGCGGCAATCGAGGCACTGGGCTACGAGGTCGCGTTTTCCGGTCAGAAGACCTACAACGGCGTGGCCATGCTGGCGAAGCAGCCGATCCACGACGTCGTCACCGATGTGCCGGGACTCGACGATCCGCAGCGGCGCATTCTCATTGCTACCGTTGGTGAACTCAGGGTGGCCAATCTGTACGTGGTCAACGGACAGGCTGTAGGAAGCGAAAAATACGCCTACAAGCTCGCCTGGCTGGACAAGGTGACCCGTTTTCTCGAAGGGGAGCTGCGCAATGATCCGCGTCTGGTCGTGATGGGTGACTTCAACATCGCTCCGGATGATCGCGACGTGCATGATCCGGTTGCCTGGCACGAAAAGATCCTGTGTTCGACGCCCGAACGCGATGCCTTGAAGCGCATGCTCGATCTTGGCCTGGCAGACAGCTTCCGGCGATTCGACGAGTCGGCAGGCCAGTTCAGCTGGTGGGATTACCGGCAAGCCGGATTCCGCCGCGACCTCGGCCTTCGCATCGACCTGGTGCTGGCCAGCGCAGCCGTCATGGAGCGGGCCAGCGGCGCCAGCATCGATCGCGAGCCGCGTACCTGGGAGCGTCCTTCCGATCACACACCGGCCCTGCTGGAGCTTGTCGATGTCCGAGTCTGACTGGCCAGCCTCGTTGTCGGATATCGAGCTTGAGGAGCTCGATCAGTACCTGCGCGCGCACGCTGGTGAAGACCACCTGCTGCTCGACGGGGTGCATGGATTTCTGACCTCGCTGACGATCGGGCCGTCGCCGGCCACACCCGATGAATGGCTGCCGGAAGTCCTGCATGAGCCCTTTGTCGACATCGAAGAGGGCGAGCGCATCCTGACCCTGCTGGCGCGTCTCAATGATTCGGTCATGCTCGAGATCGAAACCGGGGCTTACGAACCCATTCTTGGCGAGATCGACTCCGATGAGGGTGGCACGACGTTTACCTCACGCGGCTGGTGCGAGGGCTTCAGCCGCGGCATCGACTTGCGAGCAGCGGCCTGGGAATCGCGGCTCGGCCAGGATTCCGACCTGATGCAGTATCTCGGTCCGATCATCGCGTTGTCGATCGAGGACGACGTGTTCGAGAGCGACGCCGAGTTTGCGCCGATGACCGAGGAGGAATACGACGAATGCCTGGCGCGTATTCCCGAGGCCATCGATGCAGTCGCCGAATACTGGCGGCAAAACCCGGCCAACGACGAAGAGCATGTGCGGCGGAAGGAAGGTGAGCCGCCGAGACCGCCGCGCAGGCGCGGTGGTCGCTGGGTGCACTAGCCCGGACCATTCCTGGTTTACGGGCGTCGAGTGCTTGCCTTTCCTAACCCCTGCGAAGGCAGGGTTCGAGGGCGTCCTCGGGCTTTGCCGCTACGGCGAGGAAACGGGATGGCATGCGAGGACTGGAGCATGGCCTCGTAGCCAGTCGCATTTACCCAAAAGCCTTTCGCGCCGATCCGCCATCGAACGGCATGGGTCCATCAGACTTTATCTATGACGGCGAGCGGTGGCCGTCGCCGCCGCGACCCTTGACCTCATAGAGCAGGCAGTCGGTATCGCTGTACCAGATGGCCCAGTCGGTGGTTTCGGCGCAAAGCTGGGCGCCGATGCTGACGGTCACCTTCAGGCCATCGCAGGTCGGGAAACGCATGCCGCGCACGGCGTTGACGATCTGGGTGGCGCGGGCATTGAGTTCTTCGGCGCCGGTGACCTGGGTCAGCAAGGCGAACTCGTCTCCGCCGAGCCGACACGGCAGATCGCAGGGTGAAGCGGCGGCCTGCACCTCCTCGGCAATCGCCCGCAGAACTTGATCGCCGATCAGATGGCCGCAACGGTCGTTGATCTGCTTGAAACGGTCGATGTCGATCAGCAGCAGGCCGAGCTCGGTGCCCTGCAGCCTGGCTTCGGACAGATGCTCGAGGAACATGTACAAGCCACGGCGGTTGCACAAGCCGGTCAGCTCGTCGGTTTGAACCAGACGCTGCGCCGTGCTGAGCTGGGTCTGGGTCTGGCGCAGCGAATCCAGGGTGACCATGAGGTCTTCATTGCGCCGTTTCAGGCTCGAGATCAGTTGTTGCTCGCTGGCGACCAGATAGGAGAACGAGCGGCGCATGAACTGGGCAAGCAGGCGCGGCTCGCTGTCGAGGAGCTGGTCAAAGGCTTGCTGCTCGATGACGTGCATGACTGTCGCGGTCGTGGCGACGGCATTGGCCACGCGGGTGTGGTCGCCGATGAACAGGGTCAACTCGCCGAAAAATTCACGCGGCCCGATCAGCTTGTCGGGCATGCCATCGCCAAATTCGAGGCGAATCTGCCCGGCTTCGACGACGAACATGCTGCGACCGAGCTCGCCACGACGGAAAATGACTTCGCCGGGACTGACCTCGCGGCGGTCGCTGGCCGTCATGAACAGGGCCAGCTCACGCTCGGAAAGCTCGCGCGGCAACAGCGGCGCACGCTGGCGTGCGGCAAAGCCGCCTATCGGCGTGACATTGTTGCCGGCATTCTTGATCGCCACGTCTCCCCCTGTGCAGACACTTGCGACTGTCGATCTTACCCTATTGATAGCAGCCGGATTCGTGATCGACGATGACTTTCGTCACGTGTGGCCGGGCCCGCCCGATGGCAAGCTGAATTGCCGGTCAGCCCCTCTGACCTGGCGAATGGGTGCCGCGATTCTCTCCCGGTTCCCGCGCAGCGCCGACTTCGGAGCATCGCCCGGCTTCCCACCGGGCTACCCCAGACCCCACTGTTCCGTTGTCGGCGTCTGGCGCGGCCGGCACATGGCCGGCCCGCCTGTCAGACAGGACGCTTCCGTCAGGCCGCCTTGTCGCCTTCAAATTGCTCTTCCTCGGTCGATCCGGTCAGCGCGGTGGTCGAGGACTGGCCTTGCTGGATGGCCTGGGTGACCTGGTCAAAGTAACCGGTTCCGACTTCGGTCTGATGCTTGACTGCCGTGAAGCCACGGTCCGCGGCAGCGAATTCGGCCTCCTGCAACTCGACGAAGGCGCTCATCTGGTTGCGCGCGTAGCCGTAGGCCAGATTGAACATGGAATAGTTCAGGGCGTGGAATCCGGCCAGGGTGATGAACTGGAACTTGTAGCCGTAGCCGGCGATTTCCTTCTGGAACTTCGCGATCGTCGCGTCGTCCAGATTCTTCTTCCAGTTGAACGACGGCGAGCAGTTGTAGGCCAGCATCTTGCCCGGGAATTTCGCGTGGATGGCTTCGGCGAACTTGCGCGCGAACTCCAGATCGGGCTTGCCGGTTTCGCACCAGACCAGATCGGCGTATGGCGCATAGGCCAGACCGCGGCTGATGGCCTGATCGAGCCCCTTGCGCGTCTTGTAGAAGCCCTCGACGGTGCGCTCGCCGGTTGCGAACGGCTTGTCGTTAGCATCGATATCGCTGGTCAATAGGTCCGCGGCTTCCGCGTCGGTGCGTGCGACGATCAGGGTCGGCACGCCCATGACGTCGGCCGCGAGTCGCGCGGCGTTGAGCTTGTCCACGGCTTCGCGCGTCGGCACCAGTACCTTGCCGCCCATGTGGCCGCACTTCTTGACCGATGCCAGCTGATCTTCGAAGTGCACACCGGCAGCGCCGGCCTCGATCATCGCCTTCATCAGCTCGAAGGCATTGAGGACACCCCCAAAACCTGCTTCGGCGTCGGCGACGATGGGTTGCAGATAGTCAACCGAATCGTTGCCTTCGGCGTGGTTGAGCTGATCGGCGCGGAGCAGGCAGTTGTTGATGCGCTTGACAACTGCCGGCACCGAATCAGCCGGATACAGGGACTGGTCCGGGTACATTTGTCCGGCCAGATTGGCATCCGCGGCGACCTGCCAGCCAGACAGATAGATGGCCTTGAGGCCGGCCTTGACCTGCTGCATGGCCTGGTTGCCGGTCAAGGCGCCGAGCGCGTTGACGAAGGGACTCGCGTGCAGGCTGTTCCAGAGTTTTTCCGCACCGAGTCGGGCCAGGGAATGTTCGATGTGCACGCTGCCACGAAGTCGGACGACGTCGGCGGCGGAGTAGTTGCGCTGGATGCCGGCCCAACGCGGATTGGTGGCCCATTCCTGGGCAAGCTGTTCGGCGTTCGGCATCGTGTTCTGGCTCATGGTGTGCTCCCGGTGAAACGGACGGTGTAGGTAAGAGGACTGGCGCGTTGTTGGAAAGGACTCGGGTATTCAGGGCAGGCGATCGTAGGCGGGCAGGGTCAGGAACTCGACCAGTTCATCGGCGCGGGTCAGTTCGCCCAGCATGGCAATGGCCTCGGCCACGCGCTGCTGACCGGGCAAACCGGACCCGGGCAGGCGACCGGCACAACCTTCAAGCACCTGGTCGAACAGGACGAAATCAATGGCGCCACCGTCTTCCAGCTTGAGCCCTTCATGGTGCAGCCACTGCCAGAGCTGGGCACGCGAGATTTCTGCGGTCGCCGCGTCTTCCATCAGGTGGTGGATCGGTACGCAGCCGAGGCCATCCAGCCAGGCGGCCAGATAGCGCACGCACACATCGACGTTGTTCTCGAATCCGGCACGGGTGATCGTGCCGGCAGGCGCAGCCAGCAGATCATCCTGCGCAACATGGACGTCGTCGCGCTGACGCTGCAGCTGGTTCGCGCCGTCGAGAACCTTGTCGAATTCGGCCATGGCCACCGGAATCAGACCGGGATGGGCAACCCAGGTACCGTCATGCCCAGCGCGCGCCTCGCGTTGCTTGTCCAGGCGCACCCGTTCCAGCGCTGCATCGTTGGCTGCCGTGTCGTTGCTGATCGGAATCTGGGCGGCCATGCCGCCCATGGCGAATGCGCCGCGGCGATGACAAGTCTTGATCAGCAGCTCGCTGTAGGCCTTCAGGAACGGAACGCCCATCCCGACCTGCGCGCGCTCGGGCAGGACGTGGTCGCGCCGGGCACGAAAAGTCTTGATGTAGGAGAAGATGTAATCCCAGCGACCGCAGTTCAGCCCGACGATGCGGCTGCGCAGCGCCCAGAGAATCTCGTCCATCTCGAACGCGGCCGGCAGGGTTTCGATAAGCACGGTCACCTTGATGGTTCCGGGCTCCAGTGCCAGTTCACGCTCCGCGTGAGCGATCGCCGCATCCCACAATGCGGCTTCCTGATAGCCCTGCAGTTTGGGCAGGTAAAGGAAGGGGCCGCGACCGCTTGCCTGCAGCACCTTCGCGTTGTGGAACACAAACAGTCCGAAGTCGAACAGGGATCCGCTCAGACGCGCACCGTCGACAAGGATGTGCTTTTCCTCGAGGTGCCAGCCACGCGGGCGCACGATCAGCACGGCGGGGTCCGGCTTCAATTGGTACTCGCGGCCGTCGGCTGCAGTGAAATCGATGGTGCCGGCGACGGCGTCAGCCAGATTCTGCTGGCCATCCAGCAAGTTGTCCCAGGTCGGCGAGGTCGAATCCTCGAAGTCCGCCATGAAGACCCTGGCGTCCGAATTGAGCGCGTTGATGATCATCTTGCGATCGACCGGACCGGTGATCTCGACGCGACGATCCAGCAGGAGGTCCGGAATCGGTGCCACCTTCCATTCCGTTTCGCGCACGGATCGTGTCTCGGCGAGAAAATCGGGCGTCTCGCCGGCATCGAATCGGGCCTGACGGACTGCGCGGGTGGCGAGCAGCTCGATGCGCTGCGCGTTGAATCGCCGATGCAGGTCTCCGACAAAAGCCAGTGCCGCCGAGGTCAGGATGTGCGGGTCGACTCTGGCCAGAACCTCGGTGCCACCAAGCTGGACGCTCGTTGCTGAGTCTTGTACGGGATTCGCTGACATGGGCTCTGCCGCCTGTTCGGGTCGTCAGACTACTCCCGCTGCTTTACGTTTGACAAAACACATGTTTCAATGCAACACGTTAACTCTGTTAATGCGTGTTTCAACTCTCTGAATAGACACGGATAGCACCCGCATTTCATGGTGAAGCCGATGTTGCGACGCGACAAAAGGACCCCGGCAGGCAAGCCGCCCAAGGCACGAAGGGGCATCCAGCAGACCCCGCGTTTCTATTACAAGGGCAATCGGGTCAAGCAGCTGCGTGCGTTTTGCTACACGGTGAAACTGGGCACCCTGACCCGTGCCGCCGAGTCGCTGTTCCTGTCCCAACCTTCGGTGAGCCTCCAGCTTGGTGCGCTGGAATCCGAACTGGGCTGCAAATTGCTGGAGCGGCGGCGGCGGCGCGTGACCCTGACCCAGGAAGGCCAGATTCTGTATGAACTGGCGCGACCGCTGGTCGAAGGACTGGAAGGCCTCGATGAAGCGTTCTTCGCACAGACACGAGGCCCCGGCCAGTCCACGCTGGATATCGCCTGCGGCAATTCGACGATCCAGTACCTGCTGCCGGACATGGTCGCGGGATTCCGGGCCAGGCATGACAACGTGCATCTGAATCTGCACAACGTCACCGGCACGGACGGCCTCGCCCTGTTGCGATCGGACGAAGTCGATTTCGCCGTGGGCTCGATGGTCGATGTGCCGAACGATCTTTCCTATGAAGCCCTGCACCATTTCGACCCGCTGCTGATTACTCCTCCCGACCATCCGCTGGCCGCGAAGTCCGACATAACGCTCGAGGATTTGTCGCCCTACGGGCTGATCCTTCCGCCCAAGCGACTGACCACCTACCGGTTGGTGGATCTGGTTTTCCAGAAGGCCAGGGTGCCCTATACGGTCGCCATCGAAGTGGGCGGCTGGGAAGTGATCAAGCAGTACGTCGCCATGGGTCTGGGCATATCGATCGTCACCGGCATGTGCATCAGCGACACCGACCGGGATCGCCTCGTCGTGCGCAATCTGAGTTCCTACTTTCCCCAGCGCAGCTACGGCGTGGTAGTACGCAAGGGCAAGGTGCTGTCGGCCGAGGCGCGCGCCTTCATCGACCTGATCCGGCCTGGCCTGTTCGTACGACAGGACTGGTTCGAAACGGGCCACTCGGACCGATAGCGAGGCGTGTCCCCGCGCCCGAGGCGGCAATGACCCCGATCAGGGTGGCCGCGTATTGGGGCTTGCACTTGCCGCCCGTCGCAAGCGCCGAACGATTCCGCCCAGCGCGCGCAACAGCTTTGGCAGCAGCCAGATCACGAGGGCGAGAAAGAGAGCCAGCAGGATCAGGAAGATCCACGGGTGTTGCAGGGCCAGCCAGAGCCCGACCAGGAGCACGCCATCTTCGCTGAAGCTGGCAGCCCAGTTGGACACCGGTTCAGGCGAAGTATTGATCAGGGCACGGCCACCGCTCTTGAAAAGATGTGTGCCGCCACTGATGAATCCGCCTGCGAGGGCGGCAATGAACTGGGTAGCGGCCGGCTCGTCGCCCATGGCGCCCCATGCCAGCAGGGCACCGGCGGGTATGCGTACCACGGTGTTGAGGGCGTCCCAGATCGAATCGAACGCGGGAACCTTGTCAGCCAGAAACTCCCCGAACATCAGGATTCCGCTGGCGACGAGTACCCAGGGGTGCTGCACCACCTCCAGACTCGGTGGCAATTCGATGACTCCGTAGTGCGCCAGCAGGCCGACGATAAAGACGGTGGCGTACAGACGGAATCCGCTGGCCCAGGCCAGACCACCGGCAAGCGCCCATTGTGCTGCGATGTCCATGCCGGCCAGTCTGCCGATCAGCACGCGGACTGTCGATGCCCGATTTTGCACTACCGGCAGCGTTCCGCCGATCAGCGGACAACCAGGCGGCGGCGGGTCTGATAGCTTTGTCCCGAGGATATACGGATATCACCCGGCTCAATGCTGCCGATAGTGGGGGAACAGGCATGACTCGCTGGATCATGATTTCATTGACCCTGATCGGACTGATCACGGCCATCGTCACACGCAGCCCGGGTGTGCTCGGCTTGGCTCTGGTTGTCTGTTTCGTTGGCGCGTTCGGCACGGTCTTCTCGATTGCTGCAGAGCGCGTCTCGTCCAACGCGCGGCCCGATGCGAGCATGCTGCCACCCGAGGCTCTGGCTGCCATTCGTGACAAGGCTCGCGCCAAGGCCAGCGAGCAAGTCGCGTCCAGGGACGCGCAAAACCGGACAACGGCGGCCCGTCAGCAACAGCCGCAAGCCTGATTCCGATTGCGTTTGCGCCGCGTTGACGTTGTCGAGGGGCCGATTGCGCAGTGCGGCATGCACTGTGCCAGCGCTTCGCGCACACTGTGGATGTCGCAATTCGCGGCCTGAACCTGGGGAGAGCTACATGACTCTGGAGTCCTTGTTGGTGTTCCTGATCATCGGCGGTATAGCCGGTTTTCTTGCCGGTTTGATCGTCAAGGGGCGCGGCCTCGGCCTGATTGGCAATATCGTCGTCGGCATCCTCGGTGCGTTCCTCGCGGGTTGGCTGCTGCCGCAACTGGGCATCGCCCTCGGTAGCGGAATTGTCGCGGCCATCATCAACGCGATGATCGGCGCAATCATTCTGCTTGTCATTGTCATGGCGATTCGAAAAGCCTGACCGGTTTCATCGCCGCCAGGGAGTGGCGGGTTCGCGCAAGACCGGGTTGGGAAACCCGGTCTTTTTCTTTGCTCGCCGCCTGGTCCGATCGCTGGCAGGCCCGCGAATGAGCGGCTTTCACCGAACGGGTTCGCAACGTGGCTTTCGCGAAGCGACCATGGGGACAAGCCTGACGTGAAGACCATTCGCGCCGAACGGTGCCGGAATCCCTTGTTGAGCGGAGCGAACAGCCCGCGCATAGCGTGACGTTCCGCACGCTGTGCGTTGCTGCTGTCTGGCAATACCGCTATCGTCAGCGGACTGGGTAGACAGCGGCAGTTCGACTGCCGCAACAGAGGATGCGCACACTTATGAGATTGCGCAACGTAGTGCTGGTGACGGTCGTGTTGTTGGCCGGAAGCGGGCTGGCGCTCGAGTTTGCCGCGCGTTCTGCCGCAAAGCGTCTGGTTCAAGCACTCGAACCCACGGCAAGCCTGAGCTATGAGAGCGCCGGCATCGCACTGGATGGGAGCATTCGCTTCGATTCCCCGCGACTTGAGCTGAGTCGCGGTGTCTGGTTGGGCGGATTGCGCGCACGCGTGGCCAATCTGCGCGGTCCCGGCCGCTTCTGGCTGATCGGCCAGGCACTCACCGGGGATCCGGTCTGGCCTTCCGGCATGACCCTGACAACTCGCGGACTCGGCATTGAAGAATCCGGTGAACCGGGCATTTCAAATTGGGTGAGTCTGCCGGAACTCGTGCTTTTCGAGAATCTCGGTTGTGGCAGCGACGCGCTGACGAGCAAGGATCGCCTGCGCATGGGACTGACCCCCACGGAACGCGTCGATACTTTCGGCTATCGCTATGACGAGCCTTCCAGGCAGCTCGAATTGAGCATGTCGCTGAACAGCGAGGATGTGGCCCGTTGGACGGGCAGCGCCGAATTCACGGCTTTCGACCCTGCAAGGTGGGCAGAAAGCGCCGTTCAGCAGGAACTTCGTCTGGGTCGTGCATCGTTGAGCTATCAGGATCCGGGATACCTGTCGCGACGCAACAAGTTCTGTGCAGAATGGTTGGGCATCACGCCCGCACAGTTTGTCGACAGGCACGTCGCGGCCGTTCGGACCTTTCTGGCCACTCGCGGGATCGACCCGAGCGAGGATGTGCTCGGGCTCTATCAGCGCATGGTGAGCAGAAGCGGGTCACTGAATCTTGCCAGTTTGCCGGATGCATCCTGGGTGCCGGTGGAGACCGATGCCTATCCGCGCCAGGTCCTGTTGCGGCTGCTCAACATCACCGTCCGAATCGATGACGCACCGCCGATCATGTTGCGCCTGGCATTCACCGATCCGGAACAGCCGTTGTATGTCGTGACTTCGGACCTGCCGGATCCGGCCATGGCCGATGCGCTGGCTGTGGAGATGCCGGAACAGGATGCCGAGCCGGCGTCTGCAGAAGCGGCCGTCGAGAGCATTGACGAGGCGAGCCCGGGCAAGAGTGAAGATTCGGTCGCAGCCCAGGCGCAGGTTTCCGAACCGGATACTGCCGAAGCCGCGGCCAACGAAGTGGCCTCCGCCGCGCCAGAGTCCGGCACGGTCGATGTCGCACCTGAAGCGCCGACGAGCAGTCCCGGGCTGGGCGCAAGCGCGCCACCCCCACCGGAAGATTCGACCCTGGCCCTGGTCTGGAAGCCGGGCCAGATCGAGCGTCTGCCGCCGCCCAAGCCCAAGGCGCGAGACTACGACGTGGTTGCCGTATCCAGCCTGGGCGGTCTCGTGGGAAGAAAGGTGCAACTGCTGACCGCGGGCGGGAAGCAGGTCGATGGCGACGTCTTGAAGGTCCAGTCGGCAGACCTGGTCCTGCTCGTTCAGGTTGGCCGCGGCAGCGCGGAACTGAACGTGCCACTGGCCAATATCCGTGAGGTCCGACTGATGCGGCAGCGGCCGGCCGAGCCCAGATGAACAAGCCAGCCGCTGTCACCGGGGCTGCGACGAATGGCTGCCCTGGTTCGTCCTTTGCTGCATGGGCGCAGACGGTCTGCCAACGCGCGTGAATGCCGGCTTCGGCCAACCGCTTGATGCCCTCGTCCTGCAGCGGGCAAAGCGGGGCGATAGCGCGGCGATGGAGGCAATTTTCCGCCTGTATTCGCGACCTTGCTACAACCTGGCGCTGCGGATTCTCGGCGAATCCGCCGCAGCCGAGGATGTCGTTCAGGATGTGTTCTTGCGCATGATGGATACGATCAAGGGCTTTCGTGGCGATGCGCCGTTCGGGGCCTGGCTCAAGCGCATGACCGCGAACGCAACCATCGATGTTGTTCGGCGCAATCGCCGATTCGACAGTGACGATGCCGAGGCGCGCATCTCCAATATCGAGTCGGGGCAGGTCTCGGCGGAATCAGGCGTCGATGCGTGGTCCCTGCTGATGCAACTGAGTCCTCGCGCCCGCGCCGTTGTTCTGTTGCATGAAATGGAAGGCTACACGCACAAGGAACTGTCCGAGTTGTTCGGACAGAGTGAAAGTTATTCGAAGTCGGTGCTTGCCCGCGCACTCAAGCGCATTGGCACGCTTGCCGGCGATGATGAGGAATGAAGAGAGGTAGCGTGATGTCGAACAATGAATCACGGATGGACCAGGACGCTGCATCCCGCTGGGAGCTGCTGCCCGAGTTTGATCCGGATCCGGCCTTGTGGTCGCGGATTCAGTCGCGCCGTGCGCACCAGCAGGTGCGACGACGCCAGCGCCAGCGCTGGGTGGCATCTGGGCTTGCCGTTGCCGCGCTGCTTTGCGTGGTAGCCGTTTCCCGCTTCCAGATTGAACAGCCGAAACCCGACCAGGTTGCCGTATGGCAGGGGTATTCGCAGGCGCTGGAACAGGAATGGCTGGCCATGGCGCGTGCAACGCCTGATCCGCGCGTACGCGCCGAGTTGCGCCTGATCGATCTGGAGTTGCAGACTGCCTACGACCGTGGCGCTGCGGAAAGCGAGTTGATTCCTTTGTGGAAGTTGCGAAATGAGGCATTGCGTGAGCTGATCGACAACGATGTCAGTCGCATGCGTGCAGTCACACGTCTTTGATTTTTTCTGGAGAAGGGCATGAAAGGTGTATTGAAAGGATTGGCAAACCGCGCGGGCACGGTGGCCTTGTTCGGTTTTGTGGCGCTCGGCTCGACGACAGCTTCGGCTGACGGATCGTCCGTTGCGGCCCGGGTTGCTCCGCTTGCGGCGCAGTCGGATGCCTCGCTCGGTGTTTCCCCGGAGCAGCGATTGCAGGAAGAACTGCGCGTGCTGCTGCTCGACATGATCGAGTCGGGTGCATTTGGCCAGACCCCTTCGGATCAGATTTCCCTCTCGATCGATTCGCCGAAGCAACGCGCCACGAGTCTTGGGGTGCTGGTCGATAGCAGCGCCGGCTCGGCGGCGGTCGAAGGACTGCAAGTGGTCGGTACGACGCCAGGCAGCAGCGCGAGTCGGCTTGGCTTGCAGAGTGGTGACGTTATTGCGTCGGTGAATGGAGTCTCGCTGGCCGGTCTTGGCAACGACTCCAATGGCGGGGCACGCGCCGCCTTGGTCCTGCGTGACCAGCTCGAAAGCCTTCCGGATGATGCAACGATCGAGTTCAAGGTGATCCGCGACGGCCGTCCCAGGACAATATCGGGCGCCATGGCGTCGGCCTGGATTCCCGCATTGCACCTGACCGTGGGTGACGGTGTGGCCGTGGCATCGGCAGCCCAGGGAAGTGGGTACGGCAGCAGTGCTTCGCGTGGTGACGGATGCGGGCGCCTGAGCATCTTTGACAACGCCCCGCGTCAGCAGAATCTGCATGCGGCGGCCTTGATCAGCATCGACGGTGAGCGCTCGCCGATGGGCGGTCAGGAAGTATTCCGACTGTCCGAGGGCCGGCACGTGCTGACGGTTGGCGAGAAGATCGAGAGCCGCTATCTGGCTTTCAGCGAAGTGTTTCGCAACAGCAACGTGAAGAATCCGTACAAGACTCTCGAGATCGACGTGGCCCCGAATACGACCTATTTCCTGGCTGCAAAGCTGATCCAGGACAAGCGCAACGTATGGCGTGACGGTGCCTACTGGGAGCCGGTCATCTGGAGCCAGTCGACGGAATCGTGCAAGTAAGCCTGTAGCACCCGAAACGGGGCGTCTCGCTGGGACTGGGACGTGGCCACAGGTCCTCTGTCGGCCCATGGGGAATCCATGGGCCTTTTTTTTGCGCCGGTCAACAGCTCACGTAGACTGCGTAGCGGGCCTCGGCACTATGCGCAGGTTTCGCTCAGGCAGCTTCCGCTAGACTGTCGTTTTTCGGCAGGTTCGAAGCGATGACTGTCCTGAGCGTCAACGTAAACAAGGCTGCCGTCCTGAGAAACTCAAGGGGCGGGCGCCATCCTGACCCGCTGGCCCTGGCCAGGATCGCCCTCGCCGCCGGCTGTCACGGAATTACCGTGCATCCGCGTCCCGACCAGCGTCACATCCGGCTCGATGACGTGCTCGGCTTGCCCGCCGTCAGCGGTGATGCCGAGATCAACATTGAAGGCAATCCGTTCGCCCCCGCGCGTGAGGGCTACCCGGGCATGCTTGAACTGGTGCGCCGGGTTGCGCCTGCCCAGGTCACCCTGGTGCCTGACGGTGACGGTCAGCTGACCTCCGATCATGGCTTCGATCTGAACAGTGATCTGTCGGATCTGAAGCGTCAGGTGCGGGCCTTCAAGCAGTTTCCGCTGCGGTTAAGCATTTTTGTCGATGCCGGCAGCAGCGGGATGAGCCAATTGGCCGAAATGGGTGTCGACAGGATCGAAATTTACACGGGTCCGTTTGCAGACGCGTTTGCCCGTGGCGACTATCATCGCGAGCTCGGTGCCTGCCGCCGCACCGCGCTCGAGGCGCGTGATGCAGGATTGGGCGTAAACGCCGGGCATGACCTTAGCCAGGACAACCTGGACTGCCTCTTGCAGGAGCTACCGTTTATTGACGAGGTGTCGATCGGACATGCGCTTTTTTGCGAGGCCCTGCTCGAGGGCCTCGACACGACCGTCAAGCGGTACCTGCGCATTCTCGACCGGCAACGGAGTGCGCAACAGACCGCTGCTTCGAGCCGATGAACAAACCCCGCGCGACCCGGGTATCGGCCGCGCGAAAATCAGTCGACAGGCCGCGAACCTAGTCGGGCGTAACGGCGAGTACGCGAAGCTGGCTGACCTCGTTGTTCTGGGCAATCGTCAGGACCTGGGCCAGATTGTCGTACGAGGAATGGGCTTCCGGACGGATGTCCACTTGCAAGGGCTTGCCCGCCAGCACGGCTGCGTGCAGGCTGCGCCCGAGCGCAAGGCGATTGGTCGACTGGCCATCAAGGGTGATCTCGCCGCTGTCATGGATGCCAACCGTGAGTACCAGCGGTTCCGGCCTTTCAGGGTTTTCACTGCTCATGAGCGGGAAGTCGATCTTTTTCGTGATCAGAGGCGCGCTGATCATGAAGATGATCATGACGGTCAGGAGGATGTCGATCAGCGGGGTGATGTTGATTTCGGCCAGGGCCGGACTGGAAGAACTCTTGCGGACATACAACATGGTGCACCTCCGTTTGCCAGCTTCTCGAATGTTGCCGTGGCGACCCGGTGCCTGATGTGATCTGGCCTTCGCTGATCCGGAACGCCAGCTACAGCGTACTCCTGCGGGCCAACCCGGTGCCAGCACGAAAAAAGGCGCCGCTGGTGCGACGCCTTTTTCCCTGATGCCTGGAACGGTGTGGTGCGGATCAGTTCGTCTGAGCCGTAATGAATCCTATCTTGACCATGCCAGCGCTCTTGGCGTTCGCCATGACCGTAGCAATCAACTGGTACTGGGTGGTCTTCTCGGCTCGAATCTGCAATTCGGGTTGCGGGTTCTTCTGTGCCGCAACACGCAGCTGGGCCGAAAGCATGGCTTCGGTGATCAGTTCGTCGTTCCAGTACAGGTCACCGGTCTCCTTGACTGCGAGATCGATGGGTTCCGGTGGGTTGGTCTCCACCGTATTGGGGTTTGCCTGCGGCAGATCGATACGGATCTTGTGGGTCATCAACGGTGCCGTGATCATGAAGATGATCAGGAGCACCAACATTACGTCCACGAGGGGCGTAACGTTGATTTCCGCCATCGGACCACCGCCCGAATTGGATGAGAAGGCCATGGCTTACTTCCTCGCGGCTGCGGGCGCCGGGGCAGCTGCACCACCTTCGACGCGGGAACCGATTGCGAAGAAGTCATGCAGGTCGTGGGCAAATTCATCAAAGCGCGCGTAGATGAGTCGGTTGCTGCGTACGTAGAAGTTGTAGGCAAGCACGGCCGGGATAGCAACGAACAGACCGATGGCGGTCATGATCAGTGCTTCGCCGACGGGGCCGGCAACGGCTTCCATCGAGGCAGAGCCGGTCGAGGCGATCTTGATCAGGGCGTGATAGATACCCCAGACCGTACCGAGCAGGCCGACGAAGGGTGCCGTCGATCCGACCGTTGCCAGGACCGTCAGGCCGCCTTCGAGACGCATGCTTTCGCGAGCGACACCCTGGCGCAAGGCGCGATCGATGAACTCGGAACGATTGAGTGCCTCGACCAGACGACTGCCTTCGTGGCGGGTATGGTGCTGTGCCGCCGTCGCTGCCTCGAGGGCGATCTTCGAGAACGGCTCGGACTTCGGCTGTTCTTCCAGGAAGCGGATGGCCTCTTGAGCCGACGGCGTTTCCCAGAAGGTGTGAATCACCCGATCCATGCGCGATCGCACCATCGTGTTGCGAATCAGATTCGCAATGATGAAGTAGATCGACAACACCGACATCGTGATCAGGGTGATGAAAACTACCCATCCGACCAGGTCGAAGTTGTGGATGAGATGATCAAAGCCCATCTGCGACATGGCTTGGGCATTGTTGCCGCCACCGGGAAGGGGTGGGGGCATGGCACCTGACTGATCCGCAGGCGAGGTCGACGAAGCATCTTGCTGCATGGCGCTACCTTAGATGATTGCTACTGGTTGAGGTTGAACTCGATAGGTACCAAGGCGTAACCGCGACTTGCTACACCGTTCTTCTGGCCGGCATTGAAAACCCATGTCTTCACTGCCGCAATTGCCGCCTGGTCGAGTACGCGATATCCACTCGTACTTTCTACTGTGATCTCTTCCGGCTTGCCATCAAGGCCAACCAATACTTTCAGCACGACCTTGCCTTCCATGCGCTGGCGGACTGCCTGCGGCGGATACTTTGGCGGTCGCAGCCTACGGTAACTGATATTTTCGCTCGGTGCGATATCCACGGGCGGCGCCGGCGGAGCCGGTGGTGCGGGTGGCGGCGCAGGAACGGCCATCGGCGAGGCTTCCTCGACGATCACGGGCGGCGGTGGCTCCGGTGGCGGAGTCGGCGGCGGCTTGATCTTCTCGATCACCTTCGGCGGCGGCTTTTTCGGCGGCTCCGGTGGCGGCGGCGGCGGTGGGGGCGGTGGGGGCGGCGGTTCGATGAACTCGACCGTCACCTTGTTGTCGACTTTCTTTTCGGTTTGCTCAGGCGGCGACGCCGGCGTTGCCAGCAGCGCAAGGGCAAACACGTGCACAGTGAATGCGCCCGCCAGTGCTGCGACACGGAGCCAGCTAAAGGTGGCCTTTTCGGGTTGGTAGACGTCAGCCATCGGTGTTGACCAAACAGTTGTTGTTGTTCTTGCGCGCGATCCGCCGGATTCCCCGCGGACATGACTGATGCCAATCCCGCAAAGCAGAGCCCATCACGGTACAACACCCGTGTGCTATCCGACAAGACCCAGGCGTGGAAGCCGCGTGGGCGCAGGCTGCAGCGCGGCGATGTCGCGATGATGACGTTTCCGTATTGATCATTTGCGCTTCAACTTCACGCCGGAAGTGACCGCTTTTATTCGCTGCTCTGCCATGACCTTCGTGCTCGGAAAGGTGGCTGCCTTGCGCCATGCCGCCAGCGCGGCCGCATCGTTGTTGGCATAGCTCTCGATATCACCCAGAAGTACGTAAGCCTCCCCCTCCTGGCGCAGCTTGCCTTTCTTGATGGCCCGGTCGAGGGCCACCTTGGCTTCCGGACCGCGCTCGGCGTAGAACAGCATGAAGCCGAGCTGGTAGTCGACATTGCCGTCTTCGGACTGCGCGGACGCATTTGTATAGGCCTCGATGGCGCAGGGATCGTCCTCTGCCTGGCTGCAGACGTCGCCAAGCAGCTTGTTGTTCTCGTAGGTCGGTTTGACGATGCCCTTGCTCATGCCTTCCTTGAGCGTGCTTGCGGCTTCCTTGGGCTTGTCGGCATTCGCATACAGCTTGGCCAGTTGCGTGTAGTCCTCGGAAGCCACGATCAGACCCTGGTCCTTGGCCTTGCTGAGCACGGCTATGGCCTCGGGATACTTGTCGTCGTTGACGTAGATCGTGGCGAGCTGCTTGATCAACTTGATGTCATTCGGGTTCTTCGCCAGTTGTTCCTTGACCACGTCGGCAGCAGCCCCGTATTGATCCAGCTCGGCCAGGCTGGCCATCAGGATCTGGTTCCAGCTTTCCTTGGGTTCATCGGTGCTCGCGATAGCCCGCTTCATCGTATCCGCGGCTTCCTGGAACTTGTCTAGGCGATAGTAGATGTTGCCGAGCAGGGCAATCTGGTCCGCGTTCTCGGACCCGGTTTCGGTCTTGAACCGGTCCAGCGTGGCCAGAGCATCCTCGTACTGTTCGGTCTGGACCTGAAACTGGGCGAGACGATACATCAGGGCGAAATGCGCGTTGTTCGGCAACGAATCCAGCTCGACGGCCCGGGCCGTGGCAGCGATGGCTTCGGCCTCCTTTTCCTGGTCCCAATAGATGGATCCGAGCAACTGTTGCGCGAAGGCTTCCGCGTAGGGGCTGACCTTCTTCCCGCCCAGCACTTTCTCGATCTCGGGAAGAGCCTTGTCGAACTCGCCGTCATTGACGTAGTCGGTAGCCTTGTTCAATGCGCTCTGCTCGCGCGAGCTCATCGTGACCTTGGGGTCCTTGCGCGCGGCATTGGGGAAATCGACCTTTTCCTTGGCCGCAAGAACTGCAGTGCTTGAAAACAGCAGCACGGTCGCGCAAAGCACGATTTGTGCAAGCCTCGGTAGCTTCATGATCTCTCCTCGACTGTTTGTCCCGGGATGCTGATGCCCCGGCAACGAATCTTTCCGGATGGTTCGAGCGTACCGCCGCAGACACGGCCTGTACAGGCTTGAACCGGTAATTTTTCTCCAGTAGCGTGCTCTTGCAACGGTGCAACGCAGCTGTGCGTCTTGCGGGGTTGGCTGGCCGGCGCTGGCACCGGCCCTTGAGTATATTTTTATAAGTGTTAGCGGATTCGCTGGCCGCCTGCGCGGCTCAGATATCGAGGTTGCTGACCCTCAGCGCGTTCTGTTCGATGAATTCGCGCCGCGGTTCGACGACATCTCCCATCAGGGTCGAGAAGATCTCATCGGCAGCGACGGCATCCTCGATGCTGACCTGGAGCAGACGGCGGGTTTCGGGGTTGACCGTGGTCTCCCACAATTGCTCCGGATTCATTTCGCCGAGGCCCTTGAAGCGCTGGATCGTGCGCCCCCGTTTTGCCTCGTCCATCAGCCACGCCTGTGCTTCGGCAACGCCACCCGTCAACACGAGTGACTTGCTGCCACGGCTGACGGTTGCTCCGGGCTGGATCAGACCGGAGATCTGGCGAGCCGCTTCCGCGATGGGTCGGAATTCACCGCCGAAGAAGAAGTTGGACGGCAGTATCTGGGTGGTCAGGCTGCCGTGCTGTTCGCGATCGATGACGAGTGCAGCGGGGTGCTCGTCGGTGGCGGCTCGAAGCGTGAACTGATAGCGCGCGAGGCCCGAGCCGGCCCGGTTCATCAGCTCGCCCAGCTGCGACAGCCATGCCTGGGTCTGCGCAGCGTCCTGCCAGGATTCGCCCGATGGGGGCGGCGCGTCCATGAAGGCGCGCAGCAGGGTCACGTCGTGGCGCGAACCGAGGCGGTCGATCTGGTCCAGTGCGGCCTGGTAGTCGAACAGGAGTTTCTCCAGCCCGGCACCCGTCAGTGGGGGCGCATCGGGGCTGTAGGCGAGCTCGGCATTGTCGACCGCATTCGAGATCAGGTAGCTGTTGAGGGCGGCGTCATCCTTGAGATAGAGCTCCTGCTTGCCCTGCTTGAGCTTGTACAGCGGCGGCTGGCCAATGTAGATGTGCCCGCGTTCGATCAGTTCGGGCATCTGGCGATAGAAGAAGGTCAGCAGCAACGTCCGGATGTGGGAACCGTCGACATCGGCATCGGTCATGATGATGATGCGGTGGTAACGCAGCTTGTCGATGTTGTACTCGTCCTTGCCGATACCGGTGCCGAGTGCCGTGATCAGGGTTCCGATCTCGGCCGATCCGAGCATACGGTCGAAGCGCGCGCGCTCCACATTGAGGATCTTGCCCTTCAGCGGCAAGATGGCCTGAGTCTTGCGATTTCGCCCCTGCTTGGCCGAACCGCCGGCGGAATCACCCTCGACGATGAACAGCTCGCTCAGCGCGGGATCCTTTTCCTGACAGTCGGCCAGCTTGCCGGGCAATCCCGCGATGTCCAGGGCGCCCTTGCGCCGGGTCATCTCGCGGGCCTTGCGGGCTGCTTCGCGGGCGCGTGCGGCATCCACGACCTTAGCCGCAATGGCACGGGCCTCGTTCGGATTCTCGAGCAGGAATTCCTCGAGCTTCTGGTTGACCGCCGACTCGACGATGCCCTTGATCTCGCTCGAAACCAGTTTGTCCTTGGTCTGCGAGGAAAACTTCGGATCGGGCATCTTCACCGACAGCACGACAATCAGCCCTTCGCGCATGTCATCGCCGGAAAAACCGACCTTGGCCGTCTTCTGGATGCCGGCCTTGTCGATATAGCTGGTCAGGGTGCGGGTCAGCCCTGCGCGCAGGCCGGCCAGATGGGTGCCACCATCCTTCTGGGGGATGTTGTTGGTGTAGGGAAAGCAGGTTTCCTGATAGGAATCAGTCCATTGCAAGGCGGCTTCCACGGTGATGGCATCATTTTTCAGCGAGAAATAGATGACATTCGGGTGCAGCGGTGTCTTCAGATGGGCCAGGTGCTCGACGAACGACCGGATGCCGCCGGCGTACTCGAAGACGTCCTGGCGCTCGGTCCGCTCGTCGGTCAGTTCGATACGAACGCCCGAGTTGAGGAAGGACAGCTCGCGCAGGCGCTTGGCCAGAATATCGTAGTGAAATTCGACATCCGAGAAGATTTCCCTGCTCGGCAGGAAGCGCACGGTCGTGCCGAGGCGGGTCGACGGACCGACGACCTTGAGCGGGTACTGTGGCTCGCCCATGCGGTATTCCTGATGGTGCTCGGAACCTTCGCGATAGATGGTCAGCCAGAGATGCTCCGACAAGGCGTTGACCACCGAGACGCCGACGCCATGCAGGCCGCCGGAGACCTTGTAGCTGTTATCATCGAACTTGCCGCCGGCATGCAACACGGTCATCACGACCTCGGCCGAGGAACGACCCTCCTCATGCATGCCCACCGGAATACCGCGGCCGTTGTCGACGACACTGACCGAGCCATCGGTATGGATCGTGACGGAGACGCGGTCGGCGTGCCCCGCCAGGGCCTCGTCGATCGAGTTGTCGACCACCTCGAAGACCATGTGATGCAGGCCAGAGCCATCATCCGTGTCACCGATGTACATGCCGGGACGCTTGCGCACGGCCTCAAGGCCTTTGAGGACCTTGATCCTGCTTGAATCGTATTGCTCGCTCATGGGACTCCGCGGTGTTCGGGTGCGGCCACGGCGCAGGCTGCGCAGCGGCCGGAAGACAAGTCCTTGATTATAGCAGTCAGGCGGCATTTCCGGACAGTTGCCAGGTTGGCTTGCGAGCCTCCTGTTTGGGTTCCTGGCGCGGTCCGGGAGGGACAGGACCGGTTGAGCCGGAGCCGCTCAGTCTGAGCTCGGCTCGCCGACAACCCGGCCTTGTTCCACGTGGAACACCCGGCAGCCACCGGGCAAGTCCCGCACCCCCGCAGGCAAGTCGGTTCCGGTCACCAGAACCTGGGCACCGCTGGCATGGATCAGTTCGATGACGCGCGCCTGGTGATTCAGATCGAGCTCCGATCCCAGATCATCGAGGCATACCATGGGCCACTCGCCACTGAGTTCGGCATGCAAGCGGGCCTGGGCCAAGACCAGAGCCAGTGCACAGAGCTTCTCCTGACCACGCGAAAGATGTTCCTTTCTCGGTGCAGCCTCGAACCCGATCGACCAATCGGCCCGATGCGGTCCCCTGCCCGTATGCCCGCGCTCGCGATCCCGTTGTCGACTTTCGGCCCAGGTCTCCAGCAACTCGGATCCTTCCTTCCAGCCCTGGTCGAAAGCCATGGCAGGCGCACCCAACTCGGTCAGGAACTCACCCAATACCGCATCCAGCACGGGACGCAGGTGCTCGAAATAGGTTTTGCGCATCTGCGTCAGCGCGTGACCCGATTCCGCCATCTCGATCTCCCACGGCTCGAGTGACGCCACATCGGCCCCATTTCGAAGCGCGCTGTTGCGCTGGCGCAATGCACGCTGGTAGCGCCGCCAGTGTTCAAGAAAGGCGTGTTCCACGTGGAACACGCCCCAATCGAGATAGCGGCGACGCTCTTCTGCGGCTCCGTTGATCAATTCATGGGACCCGGGCTCGAAGCAAACCACCGCGCACGCCTCGACCAGCCCCGAAAGGCCGGTCGCTTCGCCGTCCACGCGTGATTCGAGCTTGCCACCGGCACGCGACAAGCCCAGACGTCGTTCACGGCCATTGCCGCATGAAACACTGCCAAAAACGGAAAACCCCGTGCTGCCGATCGAGCTCAGGCTTTCCCGTGCCCCGCGCCGGAACGAGCGCCCATGGGAAAGCAGAAACACCGCCTCGAGCACACTGGTCTTGCCGGCGCCATTCGGGCCGACGAATGCGTTCCAGCCTGACGTGGGCGTCAACACGACATCGCCCAGGGACCGAAGATTTTGAATGCGCAGTTCGCTCAGGTACATCGGCAACCGGTGCTCCGGAATGAAAAAGCCCGCGCTTCCAGGGAGGCGCGGGCTTCAGGGTGGCTCAAGATCAACCCGGATCAGAGGCGCAACGGCATGACCACATGCCGGGTGTCGTCGGAATCCACCTTGCGCAACAGGCAACTGGACTGGGCATCACGCAGACTCAGAACGATCTCTTCCCCACTCAACGCAGCCAGGGCATCCATCAGGTAGTTCACGTTGAAGCCGACGCTAAGCTCGGAAACACTGGTCTGCACCTCAAGTTCCTCGACCGCTTCTTCCTGCTCGGGATTGTGCGCGACGATGCGCATCTTGTTCGGGCTGACCTCCAGTTTGACTCCGCGGTACTTTTCGTTGGAAAGAATCGCGGCACGTTGAAGTGCAAAGCGCAGTTCGTCGCGACCGACCCTCACGTCCTTGTCGGCGCCAATCGGGATCACGGCCTCGTAATCGGGGAATCGCCCGTCGATCAGCTTGGAAGTGAAGGTTACGCCGCCACGGCGCAGACGCATGTGGTTCTTGCCCAGCTCCAGCTCGACATTCCCTTCCCCGGCCTCGAACAAGCCCTGCAATTCCAGCACACCCTTGCGTGGAATGATGATCTGGCGGCGCGCCGAAATCCTGGAATCGAGTCTGGTCTCGGCGAGAGCCAGGCGATGTCCATCCGTCGCCACGCAACGCAATGACTCGTCGCGCACGTCAAGCAGCAAACCGTTCAGGTAGTAGCGCACATCCTGATGGGCCATCGCGAATGCGGTTCGCCCGATCAGGTCCTTCAGCGTCGCTTCCGGCAGGCTCACGCGTTCGACGACATCGATGTTGTCGATGACCGGAAATTCGCTGGCCGGCAAGGTCGCCAGGGTAAATCGGCTGCGCCCGGCGCTTACCGACACACGTTCGCCATTCTGCTCCACCTTGACCTTGGCTCCATCCGGCAAGGCCCTGCAGATATCGAACAGCTTGCGTGCGGGAATCGTCACTTCGCCCTCGACCAGATCCTCGGCCGCCGTACGGGCGATCATTTCAACTTCCAGGTCGGTTCCGGTAAACGAAACCCCGTCGGCTCCGACGTTGACCAGCAAGTTCGACAGGACTGGAAGGGTTTGTCGACGTTCGACAACACCAACGACCTGTTGCAGCGGTTTCAGCAAGGCTTCGCGAGGAAGAATGAAGCGCATGATTGGGTCCCTTCCTGTTACTGGCTTTGGTTTATTCAAGACTTGTGGTGGCAGTAGGCTATGGGGATAAGCCTGTTTTTCTCAATAAAACGTTTATAATCAACAATTTGGGATGGAAACTCGGGGTGGAGAACTGAGCCGGCCCGATGTGCATGGTCTGTGGATAATTCTAACCTGATCAACTGTCCACCGCTTATCCACAACTCGTCAACCTGTCAGCGTGCGAACCAGCTTGTCCCAGTCCTGATTGAGCTTTCCATCCGTCTCGCGCAGATTCCTGATCGTACGACACGCATGCAAGACCGTCGTGTGGTCGCGCCCGCCAAAGGCATCGCCGATCTCCGGCAGGCTGTGCTCGGTCAATTCCTTGGCCAGGGCCATCGCCATCTGACGCGGCCTGGCCACCGAACGGCTGCGCCGCTTGGAGAGCAAATCCGCCATGCGCAACTGGAAGTACTCGGCGACCACCTTCTGGATATTGCTGATCGAGATCGCCTGGGCGTGAACCGTGAGCAGATCGCGCAGGGTTTCCTGCGCGAATGCGACGTCCACCTGCCTGCCGCCAAAATTCGAACGCGCGATCAGGGTATTCAGAGCGCCCTCCAGATCACGCACGTTTGAACGCATGCGCTTGGCGATCAGGAAGGCGACATCCTCGGGCAAATCGACACCCTTGCTCGCTGCCTTGCTCAACAGGATGGCGGCGCGTGTTTCGAAATCCGGTGGTTCGATGGCAACCGAAAGGCCCCAGCCCAGCCGCGACTTGAGGCGTGGCTCGAGATTCTCGACCTCCTTCGGGAACCGGTCGCAGGTCAGGATGATCTGCTGCTTGCCGTCGAACAAGGCATTGAACGTGTGGAAGAACTCTTCCTGGGTCGTGTTCTTGCCGGCGAAGAACTGGATATCGTCGATCAACAGCGCGTCCACGCTGCGGAACCGACGCTTGAATTCATCCATGTTCTTGGTTCGCAGCGCATCGATCATGCTGCCGACGAATTGCTCCGAGCGCAGGTACAGCACCTTGCATGCGGCGTTGTTCTGGCGCATCAGGTTGCCCGCCGCATGCATCAGGTGGGTCTTGCCGAGACCGGTGCCGCCGTACAACAGCAAGGGGTTGAAGGCGCGTCCGGGGTTGGTCGCCACCTGCATGGCGGCGGCCTTGCCCAGTTCGTTGGTCTTGCCTTCGACAAAGGTCTCAAAGGTGTAGTTCGGATCAAGATTGTGGGCGGCGCTGGATCGTGTTGCAGACTTGGCCTGGCTGCCGGCGGCCCGTTCGGCGCTCTTGCGCCCGTCCAGGGTGCCGACCGCGAGCACGATCGGGACCGGCGAACCGTTCTGGTATTCGATGACGGCTCGAATGCGCGCGAAAAAGCGCTCACGCACCATTTCCAGCGTGTAGTCATTCGGCGACAGCAGCTTCAAACCCTGCGCGCTCTCGCTGGCCTGCAGGGGTTTCAGATAGGTCTGCACGTCTTCGGCGCCGAATTCCGTTTCCAGACGCTCAATGCAGCGCCGCCAAAGCTCGCTCATGATTCCTCTTCGATCAGGTGGGGCCGCTCAATCGCGCGAAGGCCTGGGCCGACGCGAGCAGCGCAGTCTAACCCGAACGATTCGGGAGGTCGCTGGAATTGCTGCTGCACGCTTCCATGTGGTCTGATCGTGCGGCCGTGCCAGGCGCCGCGTACTCGACTCCGGCCTCGACCGAATGGGCGCGAATCGTCGGTGGCGCGGCGCCCGAGCGCCGAACCCCGCCGATTCCGGCACGGGCCGGCCTGGCTGCAACGCTTGACGCAACAGCCCGCGCGCCCCTATCATTCGCGCCCTTTTCTCCAAGCCTGGCGCCACATCATGGCCACCAAAAGAACCTACCAGCCGAGCAACCTCAAGCGCGCTCGCACCCATGGATTTCGCGCTCGCATGAAGACTCGTGGCGGTCGCGCCGTGATCAATGCACGTCGTGCCAAGGGCCGCAAGCGTCTCGCTGTCTGACAATCTGCCTGGCGGTGCCATGGGGCTGTACAGCCTCCCGCGCACCGCGCGACTGCTCAAGCCCGGTGACTTTGCCGCGCTGAAAGGAAAATCCAGACGCATCAGCGTCCGCCATTTCCTCGCCGAGTTCTCCCCGAATGACCTGCCGACCTGCCGTATGGGCCAGGCCGTGTCCCGGCGTGTCTCCAGGCGTGCGGTTGACCGCAACCGCATCAAGCGCCTGGTCCGTGAAAGCTACCGCCACGTGCGCGCGCAGCTGCCCAGCGTGGACATCCTGCTGATTGCCCGATCCAGCGCCGTGCAAACGCCGAGTGCAGAGCTGCGCGATGACCTTTCGTTGCTCTGGAAAAAACTGCTGACATTGAAGGCTGCAGCCAGCACCGGCACAATGCGCGGCTGATTGCGCTTGCCGAGCCGACTCGCCACGTATTCGTCGAGTCGGGTTCGGCCGCCCCATTCCTTTCCATTCGCCGAAGTCTGGCGAGCTCGTCCAAGAACCCGATGCCGCCATGAATAATCCCCGCACTTTCCTGCTGGTCGCCCTGTTTGCCCTGAGCTACCTGATCTATTCGCAGTGGCAGATCGACTACAACCCGCAGCGGGTCGAGGCGGTCGAAGAAGCCGCGCCGAAGGCGGCCAGTCAGGACCCTGCCATTCCAGTCGCCAGCGATGCCGATATTCCGCAGGCTGGCAGCGTGCCGGCCCCCATCAAGGCCGAGGTGCCGGGCGAACTTGCGCCGGCAGGCACGCAGATGGAGCCGGTCACGGTCACCACGGACCTGTTGCGCATCCAGATCGATCCCCGCGGTGGCAATGTCGTCAGCGCGGATCTGCTGGCGTACCCCGAACAACCGAACGAAGCCCAGCGCGTGCGCCTGTTCGATACCGATCCGTCGCGCTACTTCGTTGCCCAGAGTGGCCTGGTCAGCACCGACAGCCCTGCTCCGAACCACCAGGCACCGTTCCAGACGGCCAGCCACGACTACGTGCTTGCCGACGGTCAGGATCGGCTCGAAGTGCCGCTGACCTGGTCGGACCCGTCCGGTGTCCAGGTCAGCAAGATCTTTGTCTTCCAGCGTGGCAGCTATGTCATCGAGCAGCGCCAGCAAGTCGACAACCAGAGCACCACGAAATGGACCGGCAATGCCTACCGGCAGCTGCAACGCGTGCCGCTGGTCCTCGACAGCTCCGGCATCAAGGGATACACGAATACCTCGCGCTACAGCTTCATGGGCGCGGCCTGGTACAGCCCGGAAGAGAAATTCCAGAAACTGAAGTTCGAAGACTTCAAGTCCGATCCGCTCAATCGCACCGTCACCGGTGGCTGGATCGCCCTGCTTCAGCACTATTTCTTCGCCGCATGGATTCCACCCGCGGATGAAGCCGACCAGTTCAGCAGCAAGGAAGTGGGCAGTACAGGCCAGGTTCGCTACCTGGTCCGCAGCGCGTCTCCGGCGATCGAAATCGCACCGGGAGCACAGCAGACCTTCAGCGCCCGCCTGTACGTCGGTCCAAAATTGCAGAGCACGCTGGACGACCTCGCACCGGGCCTGGCCAAGACCGCCGATTACGGCATCTTCACCGTCATTTCCGAACCGCTGCACTGGCTGCTTGCCCAGTTCCACAAGCTGACCGGCAACTGGGGCTTCGCAATCATCCTGCTCGTCATCCTGATCAAGGCGGTGTTCTTCAAGCTGTCCGAGGCGCAATACCGATCCATGGCGAAGATGCGCAAGATGCAACCGCGCGTGGCCGCGCTGAAGGAACGCTACGGCGATGACCGCGCCAAGATGAATCAGGCAATGCTGGAGCTTTACAAGAAAGAAAAAATCAACCCGCTTGGGGGCTGTCTGCCCATGCTGGTCCAGATTCCGGTTTTCCTCGGCCTGTACTGGGTGCTGCTCGAAAGCGTCGAGCTGCGCCAGGCGCCGTTCATCCTCTGGATCCACAACCTGACGGCGCCGGATCCCTACTATGTGCTGCCCGTGCTCAATGCGGCAACGATGCTGGCCACCCAGTGGCTGACACCGATGACCGGCATGGATCCGATGCAGGCCAAGATGATGAAGTTCATGCCAGTCATCTTCTCCGTGCTGTTCGCATTCTTCCCGGCTGGCCTGGTCCTGTACTGGACGGTCAATGGCGCGCTTGGATTGCTGCAGCAGTGGATCATTACGCGGCGTATCGAAGCAGGACCAAAGGGCTCGGTTCCGGCCACGACCAAGTAGCTTTCATAGCGAATCAACAAGGATGCGCAAGGCGCAAGCATGACCAGCCAGGGCCAGACGATTGCCGCCATTGCCAGCGCAACCGGCGCTGGCGGTATCGGCGTTATTCGCCTGTCCGGTCGCAGCTGTCTGGAAATTGCCGTTCACCTGCTCGGGCGCGCGCCAAAACCGCGCCACGCGCATCCCTGTGCCATCCGTGACGCAGCAGGCGGCGTGCTCGATCGTGGCCTGCTGCTGTATTTCGCTGCACCCCATTCCTATACCGGCGAGGACGTGCTCGAGCTGCAGATGCACGGCAGCCCGGTGATGTTGCGAACCCTGCTCGCTCGCATGATCGAACTCGGCGCGCGTCCTGCCGGCCCAGGGGAATTTTCCGAACGCGCATTCCTGAACGGGAAACTCGATCTGGCCCAGGCCGAAGCGATCGCCGACCTGATCGCGAGCAGCTCCGAGGCGGCCGCCCGCGCCGCAACACGCAGTCTCGAAGGCGAGTTTTCCAGGCGCGTCAACGAATTCACCGAAGCCGTTGTGCGACTGCGCATGTGGATCGAGGCAGCGATCGATTTTCCGGAGGAGGAGATCGATTTTCTGGCCACGCCACGCCTGCTCGAGAATTTCGCCGAGTTGCGATCCCGCCTCGACCGCCTGCTGTCGGCAACGCGACGCGGCGTACGGCTTGCGGATGGCTTGCATGCGGTGATCATCGGTCGACCCAACGCCGGCAAGTCGAGTCTGCTCAACGCGCTGGCGGCCAGCGAGCGCGCCATCGTTACCGAAATCGCCGGCACGACACGCGATGTGCTGCGCGAAAGCATCGACCTGGACGGCATCGGTGTGACCCTGGTCGATACCGCCGGGTTGCGCGAATCCAGCGATGTCGTCGAGATCGAAGGCATCCGACGCGCGCGCGCCGAGCTGGACAAGGCCGACCTTGCGATCCTTGTCACCGACGACCGACAGGTCGACGTCGATCTGGAACTGATTGCCCGCTTGCCCAAGGCGGTTGCACGACTGATCGTGCACAACAAGATCGATCTGGCCGGCGCAACACCGCGGCGTGAAACAATCGACGGCATTCCTCATGTCTGGCTTTCGGCCCGGGACGGGCCCGGGCTTGACCTGCTAGTCGACGCGCTGAAAAGCGCTGCCGGCCAGGGCGAGGGCGGGGATGGTGCGTTCAGCGCGCGAGCGCGCCATGTCTCTGCACTGGAGCGCGCCAGCGAACATCTGGAAGCCGCAGCGAGTTCCCTGCAACATCAGCGAGCCGGAGAACTGGCTGCCGAGGGGCTGCGCCAACTGCAGCACGAGCTCGATGGAATCACCGGAGAATTCAGCAACGAAGACTTGCTCGGTCGCATTTTCGCGGATTTCTGCATCGGCAAGTGAACCCGCGCTGGGGTCGTTCCAACCGGGTCCTGTCGCGATTACGGAGTGCAACCATGCCGAAAGCCGACCCCCGCGTCGATGCCTATATTGCAGGATCCGCTGATTTCGCCAGACCGATCCTGGAGAATTTGCGCAAGCAGATCCATGGTGCCTGCCCGCAAGTCGAGGAAACTATCAAGTGGGGATTTCCCCACTTTGTCCACGCAGGTGGGGTGGTTTGCTTCATGGCCGCATTCAAGCGACACGCCGCATTCGGTTTTCACAGAGCCGCGCTGCTTGCTGGAATTCCCCCTGGCAAGGACCGGGAAGCGATGGGCCAGTTTGGCCGTCTCCTTTCCACTGCCGACCTTCCATCGCCGACGACTTTGGCCTCGCTTTTGCGCCAGGCGGCAAGGCTCAACGAAGATGGAACCGTCGCGCCGAGGCGAACCTCAAAGAAGAGCGCATCACCGTCACCCATGCCCCGCGAGCTGGCGCTCGCGCTGAGCACAAGCAGGAAGGCGCGCTCGACTTACGACTCTTTTCCCCCAGGCGAACAGCGCGAATATCGCGACTGGATTGCCGAGGCGAAGCAGGAGGCGACTCGCAAGCGTCGCGCTGCACAGGCAGTCGAGTGGCTTGCCGAAGGCAAGAGAAGAAACTGGAAGTACGCAGCGCGCCGTGAATGACAACGACAGCCATGCAAGACGCATGCACGGTCGATGGCGCCTCTGCGCGCAGGCAAATGGCACAACATCCATCTGAACGGACCATGTGTTCTCCGCTGCAAGGTATCAATCATCTACTGGCTTGCGGATAATGAGCGGCTTATCGGGAGATCGAGAATGCGCGCCCTGTTGTTTGCCATGATGCTGTTGCCTGTTGCCTGCGCCGCCGAGTCACTGACGATCGAAAGAATCTATTCCGGCGGATCGCTGGACGGCTCGGTGCCGCGTGAGCTGAAGATTTCACCCGATGGACAGCGCGTGACTTTTCTGCGCGCAAAGCAGGACGACCAGAACCGTCTGGATCTCTGGGAGTACAACCTCAAGGACAACGCTACCCGTCTGCTCGTTGACGCAGATGCGCTGGACAGCGGGAAAGAGCTTAGCGACGCCGAAAAGGCCCGCCGTGAGCGTGCCCGCACGGGCAGCCTGAGTGGCATCGTCAGCTATTCCTGGGCACCCAATGGCAAGGCTCTCCTGTTCCCGCTGGGAGGAAAACTTTATCTTTACACACTGGACGCCAAAGCGGAGACGGCAGTTCGTGAACTGCCGACGGGTGGAGATTTCATCGATCCCAAGGTATCGCCAAAAGGCGGCTATGTATCCTTCGTGCGCGAGCAGAACCTGTGGGTCATCGACCTTGCCAGCAACGAAGCCAGGGCACTGACCAACGACGGCGGTGGTCCCGTCCACAACGGCGAGGCCGAGTTTGTCGCCCAGGAGGAAATGGATCGCAGCGACGGCTACTGGTGGGCACCGGACGACTCGCTGGTCGCCTTCGAGCGTTATGACGAATCCGGCGTCGAAGTCGTCAAGCGCACCGAGGTCTATGCCGATCGCACCGAGACTGTCGAACAGCGCTATCCGGCGACCGGTACACCCAATGTCGAGGTCAAGCTCGGGCTCGTTGCACCGAGCGGCGGCGTGACGCGCTGGATCGATCTTGGCGTGGACCCCGACATCTATCTGGTCAGGGTCAAGTGGCTTCCAGATGCAAGCGGGCTCAGTTTCCAGATCGAGTCGCGCGACCAGCAGCGTCTCGAACTGAATCTGGTCGACGCGGCCAGCCTCGAGCAACGCACCGTGCTCGAAGAGACCAGCGATACCTGGATCAATCTCAATGACGATCTGCGCTTTCTCGCCGATGGCGAGCGCTTCATCTGGGCCAGCGAACGCAGCGGATACAAGCATCTGTATCTGTATGGACTGGATGGCAATCTGATCAACGCCATCAGTTCGGGCGACTGGAACATCGACGAAGTGCTGGGCGTTGACGAGAAACTGGAACGGGTCTACGTGATGTCGAACCGAGGCTTTGCCCCCGATGCACAGATCTATGCGCTCAAGCTGGATGGCAGCCAGGCGGATGATCCGCAGCGCATCAGCAAGCGCAACGGCACGCATGCGGCGAAATTCTCGACGGATGCGACCTTCTATCTGGACACATTCAGTGATCCGGAAACACCACCGCGGACGAGCGTGCGCAAGCCGGATGGCGAATTCATCGCCTGGATCGAACAGAACCCGCTGGATGCCGGGCATCCCTACGCAGCCTACGTCGAGAACTTCATCAAGCCGGAATTCGGAACCCTGACCGCCGACGATGGCCAGATCCTCCACTACCGCCTGTTCAAGCCGGCCGGGTTTGATCCCAGCCGACGCTATCCGGTACTCGACTATTTCTACGGCGGACCCGGCGCACAGAAAGTGACGCGCGCATGGGCGGATCAGACCACCCATTTCCTGCAGTACATGGCGCAAAGCGGCTACGTGGTTTTCACGCTGGACAATCGCGGAACTTCACGCCGCGGACGCAAGTTCTCCGATGTCATTCATCGCCAGCTCGGAAACGCCGAAGTACTCGACCAGTTGGCCGGCATCCACTGGCTGAAGCAACAGCCCTGGGTTGATGGTGATCGCATCGGCACGTTTGGCTGGAGCTATGGCGGCTACATGACCACCATGATGCTGGCCAAGGCTTCGGAGGATGTCGCGGCTGGCGTGGCTGTCGCGCCGGTCACCGACTGGACCCTGTATGACACCCATTACACCGAGCGCTACCTGTCGACGCCGGAGGACAACGCCGCCGGTTACATCCGCAGTGCGCCTTTCGCCTGGCTGGACGGATTCAGCTCGCCGCTGCTGCTGATTCATGGCATGGCTGACGACAACGTGCTGTTCTCGAACTCCACCCAGCTCATGTCGGCATTGCAGACACGTGGCATCCAGTTCGACCTGATGACTTACCCGGGCGGCAAGCACAGCCTCTCGTCGAATGCGATGAAAACGCATGTCTTCACCCTGATCGCGAACTGGCTTGACCGGCAACTCGAACCCGGGAAAGTGGTGGAAACGCCACCTGCCCAAAAGCCGCACTGAGCAGGCTGAGGCCAGCATTGTGCTGCCCGGTCCTCAGCGAGCCCGGCCCTGACATGGAAGGGCGAGGCCACAATCGGGATGACGCGGCGCTGTCCAGGCATCATCATCCCTCGTGGTGGAGGCCCCTGAGGCCGCCATTGAACGTATGGAGATCATTGAACCGATAGCCCCGCCGGGAGTCCGTCATGATTCGAACGCTCTTGATTCTGCTGTTCCTGCTCTGCTGTCTGGACGCCTACGCAGACGAACGCATCCTCGAATTCCACAGCGATATCGAGATCGCCCGGGATGCAACGATGGGCGTCACCGAAACGATTCGCGTGCGCGCCGAAGGCAATCGTATTCGGCGCGGCATCTATCGCGATTTCCCGACCCACTACAGGGATGCCAACGGCAACCGCGTACATGTCCTGTTCGAGCCACTCGGGGTCACCCGCGACGGCAAGCCGGAAGCCTGGCACGTCGAGTCGCTGTCGAATGGCGTCCGCGTCTACTTCGGTGATGCCAACGTCTACCTGGGCAATGGCGAATTCACCTACGCGTTCCGCTATCGGACAGCGCGTCAGCTCGGGTTTTTCGACAAGCATGACGAGCTCTACTGGAACGTGACCGGCAACGGCTGGGATTTCATCATCGAGAAAGCCAGTGCCAGCGTGAGCCTGCCCGAGGCCGTGAGTGCGGACCGCATCACCGTCGAGGGCTATACCGGGCCGCAGGGTTCGAAAGCGCAGAATTATGTGGCCAGCGTCGATGCCCAGGGGCGCGCGCAAATCGCGACAACACAGCCGCTGGCTCCGCAAAACGGCTTGACGCTCGTGGTCGGCTTTCCGAAAGGGGTGGTCACCGTTCCTGATTTCAAGCAAAGCCTGCGCTGGTTTGCTGCCGACAATCGCCGTGAAGCGGTGCTTGCGCTGGGCCTGCTCCTGCTGTGCGGATTTCTTGGATTGCAATGGTGGCGCGTGGGCCGTGATCCGGAAGGTGGCGCCATCATTCCGGAATACGATCCGCCGGCGGGTCTTTCGCCGGGGGCCATGCGATACATCCGCAGGATGGGCTATGACAACCGTTGCTTTGCCGCCGACATCGTCCAGCTTGGCGTACTCGGTGCGGTCAGGATCAGCAAGGAGACCCATTCCAAGTTCGTCGTCGAACGCAGCCACGCAGGTGGCTCCGGATCGGCCATGCCGGAATCGACCAGGCTACTCTATGAAGGCTTGCTCGGCGATCGCAGCTCGATCGAATTCAAGCAGGAAAACCACGACATCATCGGACCGGTACGCAGGGCCCACGAGAAATTGCTCGACAGCACCGAGGCCAAGCCGAACTTTCGCCGCAATGACGGCATCGGTTGCCTCGGCGGGCTGATCAGCATTGCCACCATCGTGGCCGCGTTCCTGATCGACAATCTGGGGCCCACCCCACAGGCGATAGTCGGAGCGGTGGCTACCTTCATCCTGGCCTCGATACTCGCCAGCGTGATCTACAGTCGGATCGCTGCCCGTATCGACGGTCGAGCCACGGGTGTCCTGAGTATTGTTGGCCTGCTTTTCGCGCTGGCGTTGACTGCGGGCGCGGTCTGGTTTCTTGCCCATTTCACCAGCCTGCTGTTTGCATTGCTGGTGGCCCTGATTGCCGGCGTACAGGTGCCCTTCGGCTACTTGATGCGTGCACCGACTCCAGCCGGCCGCAAGCTGCTCGACCGCATCGAGGGCCTGCGCCTGTATTTGGGCGTCGCCGAGCGCGACGATCTGGTTCGGGCCAAGGCACCGCCGATGAGTGTCGAGGAATACCAGCGCCTGCTGCCGTATGCCATGGCGCTGGATGTGGAAAAGACCTGGGGCGATCATCTCGCCGCCGCCATCGGTCCTGCGGCAATGGCAGCGGCGGCGGGCAGCATGGCCTGGTATGCGGCGAGCGATGCATCGCGCGGCTTTGATGCCGGCAGCTTCGGCAGCTCGCTTGGATCTTCGCTCAGCAGCGCGATCAGCTCGTCGTCGACCGCTCCGGGCTCATCCTCCGGTGGCGGCGGCGGTGGCTCGTCCGGAGGTGGTGGCGGCGGCGGCGGCGGCGGCGGATGGTAGCAGCCTGGACAGCGGCGTCAGGATGAGCCGCTGACAAGTGCAGGGATTCGCAAGTGCCCGGGCAACAGCGCAGTGGCCAGCCGCTGCCCAGTCCCGTATCCCGACCCGGCTATCCAGCCCGACTCTTGCCGGCGGCTTCGAGTGCAGCGAGGTATTCGGCCCAGTTCCTTTCCCGATCGCGACCCAATGTGTACAAGGTATCCCAGGCAAAGATGCCGGTCTGGTGTCCGTCGCTGAACTTGAGCAGCACGGCGTAGTTTCCAACCGGAACGATTTCGTCGATGTTGACGTCGATCTTGCCGGCCACCAGCACCTTCTGACCGGGCCCGTGCCCCTGCACTTCCGCGCTGGGCGAATTCACGCGCAGGTATTCGGCCGGCAACCGGAACACCTCGCCATCATCGAATCCCACCTCAAGATCGTGCGAAGCACGGTGCAGGGTGATCAGGGTTGGAGTGGGGTTCATTGGGGAAACGGGAATGAGGAACTGGGAAGTCTGGAGTACAGTCGGAAGGGAGCCGCCACTTTGGCTTGACCCGTTCCCTATTCCCTATTCCCGACTCCCAGCATTCAATGCACCGAATCGGACAAGGGCACGCGGGGGTTCATCGGCCCGGAGGGGGGGCCGGCGACCAGCCACAGCGCTTCCAGATAACCGGTACCGAAGCCGATCGAGCAGATCTCGTCGAATCCGTAGTCGCCGGCATCCGCATGCCAGTGCGCATTCGGATCCACCTCCCTCACCACCAGGGCGTCGGACTCCACGTTGACCAGCTGGCCGATGTAGCTGACCTCGCCGTCATCGTCTTCAAGTACGTTGACCGAAAGCAGCGGTGCGAAACGCATGGCTGCCTCGGCGATCACGGCCCAGTTGTCGAGCGGGAAATCCTTCGGGATGGTCAAGGCCTCGTCGCGAATGGCCAGTGCCTTCTCCACGAATTCGCGCGAGGGGTCTTCCTCGATCTGGCTCAGGTCGGCGATGGTCAGCACGACATAGCCGTCGAAACGCATGGCATCGCCGACTTCCGCGATCAGGCAGAAATCGCGCGAAAGGCCCACGACATAGCCGTGAATCCAGCCTGGCTGGACCTTTTCACGGGCGAAGCGCATCGGAATTCGGGCTTCCAGCGCCTCGCGCAGGATGACGCGGACACCGGTGGATCTGAACGGGACAACAGTACTCATGGCGCTATGGTCGGATGAATGGCTTGTGGCTGCAAGTTTGCAGCCGGGAACAGGGAATCGGGAGTCGGGAATGGGAGAAGCAGTCCAATGGAGCTGCTCGCGTTTGCTCCAACCATTCCCGCTTCCCCTTTCCCTGCAGTCAAAGGATGTACCGCGACAGGTCCTCGTCCCTGACCAGCTCGCCGAGATGATCCTCCACGTAGGCTGCATCGATCGTGAAGGATCCGCCTTCCTGATCGGAGGCGGTGAACGAGATCTCGTCGAGCAGCCGTTCAAGCACGGTGTGCAGCCGGCGCGCACCAATATTCTCGGTGCGCTCGTTGACCTGGAAGGCCACTTCGGCGAGTCGCTTGATGCCCTCCTCGGTGAACTCGAGCTTGACCCCTTCCGTCCCAAGCAGAGCCGTGTACTGCTTGGTCAACGCGTGCTGGGGCTCACTCAGGATGCGGCGGAAATCATCCGCGGTCAGGGCGCCCAACTCGACGCGGATCGGAAACCGACCCTGCAATTCGGGAATCAGGTCAGAGGGCTTGGCCAGCGAGAATGCGCCCGAGGCAATGAACAGGATGTGGTCGGTCCTGACGATGCCGTGCTTGGTCGACACCGAGGAGCCTTCGACCAGGGGCAGCAAGTCGCGTTGTACGCCCTCGCGGCTGACACCGGCGCCGCTGAACTCGCCACGCTGGGCCACCTTGTCGATCTCGTCGATGAAGACGATGCCGTTCTGTTCGCAATTGTCGATCGCGTGCTGCTTGATTTCCTCGTCATTGACCAGCTTGCCGGCCTCTTCCTCGATCAGCAGCGGTCGTGCCTGAGCCACGCTGAGCTTGCGCTTCTGCGTTTTTGAACCGGCCAGCGACTGAAACATGCCGTGCAACTGGTTGGTCATCTCCTCCATGCCCGGTGGCGCCATGATTTCGACGCCGACGTTGAGAGCAATTTCGATCTCGATCTCGCGATCATCGAGCGCGCCCTCGCGGTACTGCTTGAGCAGCTTCTGGCGCGTGTCGGCTGCGCGATCATCCTTTGCCTGGGGTTCATTGGCGAAACCGACCGACTGCCGACGCGGCAACAAGGCATCAAGGATGCGGTCTTCGGCGCGGTCTTCCGCCTGCGTGCGCACGCGCGCCTTGGCCTGCTCCCGCGCCATCTTGACCGAAGCGTCGGCCAGATCGCGGATGATCTGCTCGACATCCTTGCCGACATAGCCGACCTCGGTGAACTTGGTCGCCTCGACCTTGATGAACGGCGCGTTGGCCAATGCCGCGAGGCGCCGCGCGATCTCGGTCTTGCCGACACCGGTCGGACCGATCATCAGGATGTTCTTTGGCGTCACCTCGTTGCGCAACTCCGGCTCCAGCTGCATGCGCCGCCAGCGATTGCGCAGCGCGATCGAGACCGCGCGCTTGGCCGCGTTCTGGCCAATGATGAAACGATCAAGCTCGTGGACAATTTCGCGGGGAGTCATTTCTTGCATGGGGTGGAAGCCGGGAATAGGGAGTAGGGAAAGGGGAATCGGGAATCGGGAATCGTAAAAGCAGAATGCTGCGGGCAAGGGGCTGAAGTTGGAGAGTCTGGTTGCTGCTCTTTACCTATTCCCTATTCCCCACTCTCTATTCCCAGCTCTTCCACCGTTACATTGCCGTTCGTGTAAATGCAGATGTCACCGGCGATCTTGAGGGCCTGCTCGACGATGGCCCGTGCGTCGAGATCGGTGTTTTCGATCAGGGCCTTGGCTGCGGCCTGAGCGAAGGGTCCGCCGGAGCCGATCGCAATCAGGCCCGCTTCGGGTTCTACGACATCGCCATTGCCGGAAATCAGCAACGAGGCATCCTTGTCCGCGACCGCGAGCATGGCTTCGAGTCGACCGAGACGTCGATCGGTGCGCCAGTCCTTGGCCAGCTCGACGGCGGCACGGGTCAGATTGCCGCTGAAACGTTCGAGTTTTGCCTCGAACAACTCGAACAGGGTGAACGCATCCGCAGTGGCACCGGCAAAACCCGCCAGCACGTTGCCCTTGCCGAGCCGGCGCAGCTTGCGCGCATTGGCTTTCATGATGGTGTTGCCGAGCGTGACCTGGCCGTCGCCGCCGATGACGACCCTGCCGTTGCGGCGCACCGAGACAATGGTTGTGGCGTGAAAGGATTCCATCGAAATATCCACAGGCCTGCAGAATCGGTTGATCTGGGGGCCGCCTGGTGTATTCCAAGGGATACGGCAGCAAATCGGGTTGCCAGACCGCCAATCGACGCTCCAACGGCATTCTCTGGAGAGGGCTGCACAAGAAAAGGCCGGCTTGCGCCGGCCTTCGTTTGCATGCCTGACAAACGGAATCAGCGGTTGTAGTAGGCGCCCAGGTTGGTGGCAAACGCGGGATCGGCAAAGTTCGGCCAGTTGTCCTTGTCGAATCCAGGGGCGTCCTTCAAGCGTTCCTTGCTGACATTGAGGACAAGCTTGTGATTTGCATAGTCGATGCTGAAGGACTTCCACGGCACTGCAAACAGCTTGTCGCCAAGGCCGAGGATTCCACCGTAGGACACGACCGCATACGCGATCTCGCCCGTCGTGGTGTTGAGCATGATTTCCTTCAGATCGCCCAGCGATTCGCCTTGTGCATTGTGAATCGCGTCGCCGATCAAAGTAGTGGCGGACATGAATTTGGAAGCGGTACTCATTCTGAAATTCTCCTTTCGATGCATGAAACCGGCGAAGCTCCTTCGCGGTGATCCCATGCTGCCGAAACAAGAATGAACCCAGGGCAAAATGCACTTTTCCCATTCACCTGCGTGTCAGAATGCGTTCATCCGCGGTAAACAGACCCGGCATCGGCGCACAGCGAATGGCCGGGCGCGAACGCATGAAGGCCGGATGGCGCGTCTATCTGAAGGTATCCTGTCGGCTGAAACTTCAAGGACATGCTTTGACAGGCTCTCGACGAGCGAGAGGCAGGAATCGTCCTGCGACGGGCTGGCGTCGGAATGAAGCCGATCTGGCGTTGACTCCCGCGTTCGTTGTCCCTGCGCTGGCAGGGATCCGGTTCCGCTTTCAGGCTTCGCACCGCCGGCGAAGTCACTGCAGGGTCAGCCATCCGGCGCCCTTCAAGCGATTCCCGCCCACGCGAGCATGACCCGTGTCGCGTGGGTGCCAACTGCCACCGAGTCTGCCCCGGCCCTGATCCGGCGCGGAGGGCTCGGGTGCTCCCTAGTCCTTGCGCCTCTTGGCACGCGGATGGGCGGAGTCGTAGACCCTGGCCAGGTGCTGGAAATCCAGGTGGGTGTATATCTGTGTGGTGCCGATATCGGCGTGGCCGAGCAGTTCCTGCACGGCACGCAGGTCACCCGAGGACTCGAGCAGATGGCTGGCGCAGGAATGCCTGAGCAGGTGGGGATAGACGCGTTTCCACACACCCTGATCGCGGGCGCGTCGCTTGAGCCGTGTGCGCACACCATTGGTGCTCAGCGGGCGACCGTTGCGACCCCGCAGGATGTGATCATCATCGCCGCCTCCCTCCTGGGTACGAAGGGCCTCCAGCGCCTGCATGGCCTGGCGACCGACCGGAACGATGCGTGTCTTTGATCCCTTGCCGGTCACCCTGAGCATGCCCTCGGCCGTATCCAGATCGCGCCAGCACAGGCTGACGATCTCGGCGACACGCAATCCGCTTGAATAGAGCAGTTCGAGCATGGCGCGATCGTGCACGGCTTCTGCGTCGTCGGTCGGGAATTCGAGCAGGGCGCCCATCTCGTCGGCGTCGAGAACCTTAGGCAACTTGCGCAGAATCTTCGGTGAGCGCACGCCGACGGCCGGATTCACCTTGACCTCGCCATCGCGGGCCAGGTAGCGGAAGAAGCTGCGACAGGAGGACAGGAACAGGCCAAGGCTGGCCGGCGCAAGGCCGCCGCGATGCAGTTCCGCAAGCAGGGTCTGCAGCTGGGCGCTGCGCAGGTCGCTCCAGCGCTGCAGTCCGAGACGCTCCGCATGGGCCGAAAGCCTGCGCAGCGCGCGGGCGTAATTGGCCAGGGTCGACGGAGAGTAGCGCCGCTCTACGCGCAGATAGCCCAGAAAGCGATCCACTGCGCTGTTCAGTGGCGCGCTCATCTCATTCGCTGTGGGCGTAGCGACCCACGGCCGCCGCCATGGCCTCGGCAATCAGGCGCAGGAACACCGTACCCATTCCCGGGTGGAAGCGGTTGGCATCCTGACTGCCGATGGCAAGCATGCCGACATCGCCGATCGAGAGCAGTACCGCCGACTGGACTTCTCCGGCACGTGCGCCAAACAGGGTGTCGAGCTTGTCCTGCTGCAGGCGACCGCAAAGCGGCTCACCACGCCTGAGGAAATCCGCAAAGGCCGGCATCGAGGAAGGTCCGTCGGCCTCGACCAGCAGCCAGTCGGTGGCCGGCAACTCCGGCTCGCTCTTGAACAGCAGGACACGCACGAGGTCGGTATGGAAATCTTCGGTCAGGCTGGCGACAACGCCCTTTACCGTTTCGGCCAGGCTGTCAGCGCGCATCAGGGCCAGGGTCAGCGTGTGTACGCGCACCATCAACGATTCGTTTTCGTGAGCAATTTCGATCAGGTCATGCAGGCGCCGCGAGAGTTCGCTGTTCTTGTCGCGCAGCACCTCGAGTTGATAGCTCGCCAGCGAAGCGGCAGGCCCCTGTTCGCGTGGCAAGCGCAGCAACAGGGCGATGTCGGGGAACTCCTTGAGGAAATCCGAATTCCGTCGCAGGTAGCTGGCGACTTCCATGGCCGTCAGGCCGTCCTTCACGCTCAACTCACTCATGCCAAACTCCTTCAAATGCGAATGTTGCCGGGCCGGTCATCCACAGGGAATGTCCGCGCCCCTGCCATTGTATTTCGAGAACGCCGCCAGGCAGCCGGACCACCACTTCGTCGCCGATCTGGTCGCGCTGGCGCAGGACCGCGACAGCAGCACATGCCCCGCTTCCACAGGCCAGTGTTTCGCCGACGCCGCGCTCCCACACGCGCAGTTCAATCTCGGATTCAGACAGGATGCGGGCAAAACCGACATTGCAGCCGCGCGGGAAGGCACTGGCATGTTCAATTTGCGGGCCAAGCACCCGCACCGGCGCCGCAGCGATATCCGGGACTTCGAGCACGGCATGCGGATTGCCCATCGAGACGGCACCGATCTCGATCGAGCGCCCCAGCACATCGATGGAGTAGCGATCGCGTTCGCGGGGCGCGTCCAAGGGCAATGCCGCAGGTTCAAACCGGGGTTCGCCCATGTCCACACGCACACGGGCGTCCGCGAGGCGCTCCACGCGCACCGGTCCCGACGGACTCATCAGGCTGACCAGTCCACTGCCGAGCACGCCTTCGCGCGCCAGCCACGCAGCCACGCAGCGAACGCCGTTGCCACATTGCCCGGAGCGCGACCCATCGGCGTTCCAGATGCCATAGGCGTAGGCACAGCTCTCTTCAGTGGCGGGTTCGATAGTCAGCAACTGATCGAAGCCGACACCGAAATGACGATCACCGAGGCGCCGGATGGCGTCGGTATCGAGTGTCAACGGCGCGTTTCGACAATCTATGATGACGAAGTCGTTGCCGATCCCGTGCATCTTGCTGAATTCGAGGGCCATGTCGGGCAACAGGCCTACTCGGAGGCCGGCGTATTCTCGGCCGGATCCGCTGCGGCGGGCTTGACCAGATCTCCCTTGGCGCCGCATGCACCCAGCAGGGCGGCGAGCAGGAGGATCGGCAACAGTCGAGGGATGCGGTACATGGTGAGGCTCGCAGCAAGGGGGAGTATCGCCTGAAGTATAGCGCTGGCACCGCTACCCGGTTCATGAAAAAACCCTGACCCGGATAAGGACAGGCGAGCACGACAACGCGCCAAGCAGGTATGCTCGGTGCATGCCGCTGACACCCATTCTCATCGCGCTTTATATTTTTGCCGGGTTTTGCGCCCTGTTCGCGCTGATCAACGGCTTCGGCGCGCGCCGCAGATGGCGCGAAAGACACCGCTTCTCTGCCTGCCATCGCAGTCTCTGGGTGCTGGTGTTCATCTTGCTGGCCCTGCTCGGGGCATTTGCGGCGACCGCCCTGAACGGCTATCGGCGGCTGACCGAAGAAACCACGCTCGCCACGATCCAGGCGCGCCAGATCGAGCCCCAACGATTTGCCGTGCGTGTCGATTTCCCGGATGGCAGCCATCGCGGTCTGGAGCTCAGAGGCGATCAGTGGCAACTGGACGCGCGCGTGATCAAGTGGGAGCCGCGTGCCGTCATGCTGGGTGCGCCGACCCTGTACAGGATCGATCGCATCAGCGGTCGCTACGTCGATGTCGCGCACGAAAACGAGCGGCAGCGTACGGTTGTACCGATGGCCGAAGCCGGCATGATCGACCTTTTCGACGTCAAGCGCATGTATCCGCAATGGATCCCCTGGCTGGATGCGGACTTTGGCAGCGCAGCGTATCTGCCCCTGGTCGATGGAGGCGAATATCAGGTCAGCCTGGCGCCAGCTGGCGGTCTGGTGGCGCGTCCGGCCAACGAATTGACCGCGCAGAAGTTGCGTGAGGCGAATTGGTAGGCACGCCATGCTGGGCTAGAATTCGGCTACGCATCGGCCCGATGGGCCGCGAGGTCTGCACACCAAGCAAGGAACGGAATCCATGGCCTCAAAGCCGGACAAGGCGGACAAGCCCCGCGCATCCCTCTGGCGCATTCTCGGCGCCGTCGCAACCATCGTCGTGGTTGTCAGCTACACGATGATCCACACCAACTTCGTTACCGGGCGCTCGCTGCTGCTGGCCTTTCCCGGCTGGGAAGTCACCTATCGCAGTTGCTGGCCGAATCCTTTCGGAGGTGCCTGGGTCAGTGATGTCACCCTGATGCCGTATGAGGGAGACGAGCAGGACGCCTATCACTTCGACAGTCTTTCCGTCGATGTCCCGATGTTCCAGTTCTACAGCAGCGGCTTGCGCAAGAAATTTCGCAACCGGCTCGAGGCCATCAAGGAGATCCGCCTCGAATTCAGCGGCGGTCACAGCAACCTGAGCTGGCCCATCAGCGACGAGCTGCTGCTCTTCGGCAATGCCAGCGCGGCGCCCTTCGAAGCGATGGGTTGCATGGATGACGAGATCTGGCTGAGCGATGAGTTGACCGACATGGGACTGGCAGCCGAACCCACGCGTCTGACGATGAGCTGGAATCGCAGCAACAGCCGACTGATCAAGGAACAGTCCATCCACACGCCCGGTGTCGGGCGAGTCGATTACCGCGAAGAACAGATCATGTACGACGACTTCCCGTTGTTCAGCCTGATCGAGACCGATCAGAATGAACTGGTCTCCGGCGAGTGGCATGTCAGGGACGAAGGCTTTGTCGTGGCACGCAACGCCTGGTGTGCCAGGAAGGACGAAATCAGCCCGGCGCAGTTTCTCGATCGGCACATGGCGACCGTGCCCCGCGTGCTGGCTGCCTTCGGCATGGAGGCGAACGCAGAAACCACGGCGGCCTACCGGCGCTACGCAGAAAAGGGCGGATCACTCGATCTGGTCGTCAACTACAGTCCCACTATCGATGCGGCCGTCTACGAAGACGATGACTGGGGTCGATGGCTGGCCCGTACCCGGGGCGAGCTGCTGGTGGATGGCTACAGCACGAAACTGGGCATGCGCGCGATTGCCGAGCGCCCGTTCGGCGAGGAGTTCGAGGAGATGACCGCCTTTGCCGCCTTGCAAGCCGAGCAGGCGCGCCTTGCCGCCCGTCGCGCTGCACTGGCCGAGCAGGCAGATCCCGACAGCGACAAGCGCGAACCCGAAGCGACACCGGTTTCGATGGCAACGTTTCACGCGGAAACCCTGGCCGAAGCCGAAGCACTGTTTGCCCAAGCCGAAGAAGCGGTCGCGACGGACGACACGATCGTCGACTACAGCAAACTCGGTGCCGAAGTCGGACAGCGATTCGTGGTCCACGCGAAAGGCAAGAAGCCGATGCGGGTGGAAGTCGTGGGCACCGAGAACGGCGTCGTCCAGGTGCGCCGCCACCAACGCAGCGGCTGGATCGAACACGGCCTCGCCCGCAGCGGCTTTGAATTTGCCGAACGGGTACGCTGATCAGACAGCCGACGCGATCATGGCAGACCGGGCATCCATTGACTTGCCATGATCAGCGTTGAGTTCGGCTCAGCACCTTTCCGTAGCGCAACGCCGTTTCGCCATCTTCGTAGTACCTGGGGCGTTCACCGATCCGCAGGTAGCCACGACGCTCATACAACCGTTGCGCGGACGAGTTGTCCCGCCGCACCTCCAGCCTGATGCTGCGACAGTGCCGGCGCCGGGCCAACTGTTCGCTGGCAGCGACCAGGCGCTCACCGATTCCGCGACCGCGCGCCTCGGGCACGGTGGCCAGCGAATAGAGGCGCGCAATGCTCGAATTGCTGCGGAAGAAAACGACACTGGCGCCAAGCAGCATGCCGTGGCTGCGCGCGACAAGAACGCGCGCCGTGTCACTGGCCAGATGCCGGTTCCACTGCCGCGCACTGAGGCGATCACCGCTGAACACGCGATTCTCCAGCGCGATCAATTCGGCCAGGTCGCCCCTGACAGCCCGGCGTATGCGTACAGTGTCTTTGTCGGGATGGGTGCTCGTCATGCGCAGGGTTCGGGCTGATGGTTTTGCAGGGTCGGGGCAATTCGCCTTGCCTTTGCCGGAATCGGGAGTCGTCCTCGCGATCCCGTATTCGCGCAGTCTGATCGATGCGGGCTCCCAACGCATCCGTTTCCGCCACCTTGCCTGCAGCCGGAAACCGCAACGGGATGAACGGCACCTGTAGAAGACTGCACCCGGCATTGAGCCCGCCTGCACGCCCGACAACGCCTATGTCAGACTTGTGCGAGCCGTCTGGGCGGGCCCGTCACGGGCCCGGGCCCGGCAATCGAACCCCTGAATGGTCAAGCCTGCATGAGCCGCCTTGTCATCGTTGTGGAGAAAACCTCGGACTGGGGTTCCTACTACCCGTCCGACAACGTCATTTCTGCCCAGGACTACCTCAAGCAGTCGCTCAACGACGATGACGAGCGTACCCAGGTCATCAACCTGTGTCGCAGCTACAAGTACCTGGGTACGGGCTACTACGTCTCGTTGCTGGCCGAGGCTCGCGGGCACAAGGTGATTCCCTCGGTGCGCACGATCAACGATCTGCGCCGACGCTCGCTGTACGGACTGGACATCGAGGACCTCAGCAGCCGACTCGGCAAGTTCCTGCCGGCCGGAGGTCGCGACACGACCGATTTCGGCATTCTTGTGTACTTCGGCGAAACCTCGCACCCGGCCCTCGAGGATCTGGCGCGCCAGGTGTTCGAGGCATTTCCGAGTCCGATCCTGCGCATCGAGTTCGAGCGCGACCGCGTCTGGCAGATCAGTGCAGTCAAGCCGACCGGACTGCATTCGTTGTCGGACGAACAGGAAGACGCCTTCGCCCAAATCCTGGATCGCTTCTCGAAGAAGCTCTGGCGCAAGCCGCGGGCACGCAGGAAGTTCCGCTTCGATCTGGCCATGCTGGTCAACCCCGAAGAGGTGATGCCACCATCGAACAAGAAGGCGCTGAAGCAGTTCATCGAGGCAGGCAGCGAGCTCGGCATCGAAGTGGACCCGATCGGACGCAATGACTTCCAGCGCCTGGCCGAGTACGACGGATTGTTCATTCGCGAAACGACGGTGATCGACAACCACACCTATCGCTTCGCCAACCGTGCCGAGAAAGAGGACATGGTGGTCATCGACAGTCCCGACTCTATCCTCAAGTGCACCAACAAGATCTATCTGCACGACCTGATGCTGTCGCGCAAGCTGCCGATCCCGCGTACCGAGATCCTGTATCGCGACGATCCGAAAAAGCTTGAGGAAAGCGGCCATCGCCTGGGATTCCCGCTGGTACTGAAGATACCGGATGGATCCTTCTCACGCGGCATCGTCAAGGTTGAAAGCGCGGCACACCTGAAGGAATCCGCCGATGCCCTGTTCCAGCACTCCGCCCTGATCCTGGCCCAGGAATTCATGTTCACTGAATTCGACTGGCGCATCGGTGTGCTCAACCGCGAGCCGTTGTATGCCTGCAAGTACTTCATGTCGCGCGGTCACTGGCAGATATACAACCATGGCGCCAAGGGCACGGCAAAATCCGGTGGCTTCGAGACCTTGCCCATCGAGGAGGCGCCGGCGGACGTGATCAAGCTGGCCCTGAAGGCCACCGCGACGATTGGCGACGGACTGTATGGCGTGGACATCAAGAAGGATGGCGAGCGTCTGGCCATGATCGAGGTCAACGACAACCCCTCCATCGATGCCGGCGTCGAAGATGCCCATCTGGGTTCGGCGTTGTATCTGCGCATCATGGGTGAATTTCTCAGGCGCATGGAGCGCAAGCGTCTGGGGACGCGCGCCTAGTCGGCGCCCGATTCCTCCCCATCAACGGCACTCAACTGCAGTCCCGGCAGGAATGCTGGGTACGGTTTCGCCGCTCTTCGCAGGAACCGGCTTCAGCCGTGATGCTCTTTCTACTCGTAAGGGAACTTCGACACTGACTCGGGACAGGCTCTTGCCGCAACGCTTGTTCGCCCCACGACCAGAAGCATCGCGCATGAATGCCCTCCTACGCCGAACGGCGCTCGTGGGGGGAATCGATGGCAATCGTGGTGCCGGGAAACCGTAGGAGGGGCGTCAGCCGCGATGCTTTCCTGCATTCCGACCAGAAGCATCACGAACGAATGCGGCTTTTACACAAGTCGGTTGCACTCCCGGCATCAATGGCGGAACTCATCTACGGCGGGGTTTTGGCCCTGGATGGGCGAGCCAGCGCTTCCTGGTCAGCCACAGGATGTTCAAAAGCGGCGCCGCGACCAGAAAGAAAGGCAGGGTCAATCCGGTGGCGGGGCCTCCCCGCAAGGCCGGAATGCAGAGCAGGGCGATCCCGCCGAGAATGGTCCAGGCCAGCAACCACGACGGGATCGCATCGCGGCGGGGTGCTTCGCTGGCAACGCGTCGTGTTGCGGGTTCGGTCAGTGTGAAGGGGGCGAGCAGCATGAGAGTTCTCCTGTTTGCGCAAGACTGGCCGGAGTCGGTCTCAACGCTTGAGATGTGGCGATTCGTACGGACATTGCATGTCTCGAAAGGCTCCGAAACGGGTCGGCGGGTCTGTCCCCGCGTGCGATAATCCAGGCCGTAGCCGGAGTACCGAGTGGAAACCAGCAGCTTCATGCAATACGCCCTGGTCCTGCTGCTTGCAGCAGTGATCGCCGTGCCCCTGGCCAAGCGCTTCCGGCTAGGCGCCGTGCTTGGCTATCTCGTGGCAGGCGCGCTGATCGGGCCGTCGGCCCTGGATCTCGTCGGCAACGCCGAGGAGATCTCGCACATCTCCGAGCTCGGCGTGGTCATGATGCTGTTCGTGATCGGTCTGGAGCTGTCACCGCAACGACTCTGGGTCATGCGGCGTCATGTGTTCGGCTACGGCAGCGTGCAGGTGCTTGCCACCGCCATCGCAATCGGCGCCATCGGATTATTGTTCGACCTAGGCTGGAAGAGCGCGCTCGTGATCGGTCTCGGACTGGCGCTTTCCTCGACCGCGATCGGCCTGCAGATCATGTCCGAGCGCAAGGAGCTGCAGAAGCCGCACGGCCGTCTCGGTTTTGCGGTGCTGCTGCTGCAGGACGTAGCGGCCATTCCGATCATTGCGTTGGTGCCTTTGCTGGTCGTCGCTCCAACGGCGAGCAACGTGGAGCCCGACCTGGTTGCCGTGTTGCGAGTCGTGCTGACCATTGCCGCCGTGATCGTCGGCGGGCGACTGCTGTTGCGACCGCTGTTCCGGGTTGCCGCGCGCACGCAGATGCCCGAGGTGTTTACCGCAAGCACCTTGCTGGTCGTGCTTGGTACCGCGTGGATCGTCGATCGCTCCGGTATCTCCATGTCGCTCGGTGCATTCCTGGCCGGCGTGCTGCTGGCCGACTCGGAATACCGTCACGAAATCGAAGCGCGCATCGACCCGTTCAAGGGATTGCTGCTGGGCCTGTTCTTCATCAGTGTCGGCATGACTGCAAATACGCGGTTGGTACTCGAACAGCCGGTTATCGTCGCTTCGCTGCTGATCGGGCTGGTCGTCCTCAAGGGAACCATCCTGTTTGCGGTCGGGCGCCTTGCCAGGGAGACGAACAGCGACTCGCTGAGACTTGCAGCCGTGCTTTCGCAGGGCGGCGAATTCGCTTTCGTGGTGTTCACTCTTGCGGTCCAGAATCAACTGCTCGATCCGCATCTTCGCGACATCCTGATCGTCGTGATCAGCCTGTCCATGGCGCTGACGCCCGTGCTGGTGCTCCTGGCCGAGAAGGCGATACCGAAGGACGCCGCGGTCGCTCCCGACTACGACCATATTGAAGAAATCGATCCGCCGCGGGTCATCATCGCCGGCTTCGGTCGGTTCGGTCAGATCGTTGCACGCGTTTTGCGCGCCAATCACATTCGCTTCACCGCGATCGAAAGTTCGATCGAGCAGGTCGAAGCGTCGCGCAAGTTCGGCAGCGAGATCTACTACGGCGATCCCTCGCGCAGTGACTTGCTGCGGTCGGCGCATGCCGACAAGGCCGAGATTTTCGTTGTCGCCACCGACGATCCGGATACCAACATCCGCACCGCACGGCTGATTCGTCGACTTTATCCGCATCTGAAGGTGTTTGCCCGCGCGCGCAATCGCCAACATGCGTTCCGGCTCATGGATCTGGGCGCCCACATCGTTCGCGAAACCTTCTACTCGAGTCTGGTTCTGTCGGAAGAAGTCCTGGTCGAACTGGGTCTCGAACCCGAGCTGGCGGCGAGCCGGGTCGAGAAATTCCGCGAGTACGACGAGAAGCTCCTGGCCGAGCAGCACCTCTTCTACGACGATGAAGCCGCAATCATGCAGAACGCACGCGAGGCGCAACGCGATCTTGATCGCCTGTTCGAGGCGGATATCGCCGCCGACAAGGAAGCCGGGGCGTGAGCACGCCGCGCGGCTTTGCCTTGTCGCAAATGGAGTTGCGCAGTTTCGATCGCGGCTTCTCCACCCGCTGCCATGTACAAAAACCGGATCGCTACCGTCTGCTCGAGGCGCTGCCGGGTGACGTGCAGCGGATCACGCGCGGATCGGGTGTGTCCTATGTCGGCGCCAGCTTCGCCGCGGACAGCGTCGTGCAGGATCTTGGCGCCTTTGATCGACTGCTCGAACTTGATGCCGATCAGGGCTTGTTGACGGTGGAAGCCGGTGCGCGCATCGGAGACGTGCAGCGCTTCGCACTGGCGCGTGGCTGGATGCTGCCGGTCGCACCCGGGCATCCGCAGGCCAGCATCGGTGGGTGCATCGCCGCCGATGTGCACGGCAAGAATCCTGCCCGGGATGGCACCTTCCGACGCCATGTCGAGGCGCTGGAACTGTTCGACACGGCACGCGGCTGGATGGTCGCAAGCGCGGACGAAAATCCTGAACGTTTCGCGGCCTGCTTTGCCGGATTCGGTGTTCCAGGGCTGATTGCCAGCGCTACCCTGCGCATGGTGCCCGCGCCAGCGGCCTATTCGCTGCGAAACGTCGCCGTTGCCAGCCTGGTCGAGGCAGCCGAAGTGTTGCGCACGCATGCGGGTGCGCCCATGTTGTACGGCTGGCACGATGGTCGGCCGGCCCAGTTCGGACGCGGCGTCATTCGATTCGGCCTGGAAGCGCAGGAAAAAACGCGAACAAGCCGCAACGTCGCGGCCGACCTGCCCGGCATGATCGAGCCCTGGTCGCTATGCGCCTGGAATCGAGCCGGCATCGGCGTGATGAACCGGTGGATCGAACGACGCTACCGACGCAACAGCAGCGAGCGCGTTTCGGTCGAAGCGGCGATGTTTCCACTCAATGAGGCGCGTCGCTACTTCGCCGCGTTCGGCAAGGACGGCTTTGTCGAGGCGCAATGGCTGTTGCCACATGCGCGCTACTCCGAATTCGTTGTCGCGCTGGGTGAGGAAGTCAAACGCAGCCGACCGCGCATCAGCCTGATCGCGAGCAAGTTGTTCGATGGCGACGCCGATGGCCTGGCGTTTGATGGCAAGGGGATTGCACTGGCAATCCAGTTGCCGCAGCCGCGCCACGCTTCGCAGGCGGCGTTCATCGAAAGGATGACCGAACTGGCCCTCGCGCATCAAGGCCGCCCCAACCTGATCAAGGAGTCGAGTCTGCAGGCGGATGCCGCGCGGCGTGGCATTCCGGATTTCGACGCGGCACGCGAGCGTCTGCGCCGGTTTGATCCGGCTGGACTGCAGGTTTCGGAATTGACGCGGAGGCTGTCGCTATGACGGCCATCGTGATCGGTGCATCGAGCGGCGTCGGCCGCGCGCTCAGCGTCGTCCTGGCCCAGGCCGGCCAACCGCTGCTGCTGGTTGCCTCGGATGCCAGGGATCTCGCCCCGCTGTGCAGCGATCTGCATTTGCGTTTTGGTGTCCAGGCCAAAGGCCTGGCGATCGACCTCGCCGGCAACCCGGATCCCGGCGCACGCGTAATCGAGGCGCTCAAGGACATGCCGGCGGCGAGCACCCTGTTGCTGCCCGCGGGCATGTCACGCAGTGATGATGACGGCAGCCTCGGTGCGGCTGCCATCGGCCAGCTGCTCGCCATCAACCTGCATGCACCGTTGGCCATCGCGCACGCGCTGCTGCCGAGCCTGGTCGAATCGCGCGGCGTGATCGTCGGTTTCGGCAGTATCGCCGGTGCGCGTGGGCGCAGCAGGAATGTGGTCTATGCCGCAGCCAAGCGCGGGCTGGAAACGTATTTCGAAAGCCTGCGCCATCGCTACCCGCCCGCCAGGCTGCGCGTGCAATTCCATCGGCTCGGTTTCGTCAGCAGCAACCTCACCTATGGAAAGAAGTTGCCGCTGCCGGTGGCGACGGCGGAAGCAGTGGCAAACGATGTGGTCGGCCGATTGCGAGCCGGTTCATTCGATCGCTACACGCCGCGGTGGTGGAGCCTCGTTGCCCTGCTGGTCCGCTGCATGCCCTGGTTCGTGTTTCGTCGCATAAAAGAATAGGGCCTGCCTCGCGCCGCAACAGGTTGCGCACCGCATTGGCGCAGGAGATCCCCGCAGGAGGCGCGTCAGCGGCGTTGCTTTTCGACAACCTGCGAACAACGGCCTGGCCCCTGACGGCCCCCCTGAAAGACGACTCCTCCTTGCCAAGGTGACAGTTTGATCGCTTCATACCGTAGCTTGTGTTTCCTGGGATGAGCGAGTGGATTCCACTCCATGCATGGTCCCGCCGTTTCTTCGCAGGAGCAGGCTTCAGCCGCGATGCTTCTCGCGACTCGGAACAAGAGCATCGCGGCTGAAGCCCGCTCCTACAGTGCCGGGGTCGGGGCACAGCGCATTCTTAATGGGCGGGTGTGGTTACGAGCCACGTCAGCCTGCCCCTGAAACCTGAACAAAGCGCAAAGCCTCCTAGACTGGAAATTGTGCACTCCGCGGCGCAGAATCGGACGTCCTGCCTGCTTTGGCAAAGGGAAACGCCGTGAGCGCAGTACTGACTGACCAGCACGAAGCTCGTCCCGATGCCAGCTCGATGCTGCGCACGCTGGCGCTGTGCGACCTGGTCGATTCGACGGCACTGGTCGAGCGTCTGGGTGACCGCGAAGCGGCCGAGCTGATCCGCAAGCACGATCGTCTGGCCCGCACCCTGGCCGACCGTCACGGCGGCCGGGAGATCGACAAGACCGACGGCTTCATGATGATGTTCGACCGCCCGATCCAGGCGGTCGCCTTTGCGCTGGACTACCAGCGCAGCCTCAAGCAACTCAACGCTGCCGAGAAGACCGAGCTCAGTGCGCGGGTCGGCATCCATGTCGGCGACGTGGTGGTCTGGGACAACAGCCGCGAGGACATCGCCAAGGGGGCCAAGCCGGTCGAGGTCGAAGGCCTGGTCAAGCCGATCACCTCGCGCCTGATGAGCCTGGCCCTGCCCGGCCAGATCCTGCTCTCGAATATTGCCTATGCGCTGGCCCACCGGGCCCAGGGCGAACTGGGCGAACAACTGGAATTGGTGCGCTGGCGCACCCATGGCCGCTACCGCTTCCGCGGAGTTCCGGATCCGGTGCCGGTGTTCGAAGTGGGCGAAGAAGGCCTGGCCCCGCTGAAGGCGCCGCCGTGGTCGAGCAAGGCGCATCGCGAAGTGCCGTTCTGGCGTCGCCCGGCCACGGTGGTGATCGAGGCGCTGGTGGTGCTGGCCCTGATCGCGATTCCGGCGGTGATGTTCCTGCGTCCGGATCCGGCGATCGCATTCGCCAGTCGCGACTGGGTGGTGGTCGGCAGCCTCAATAATCTGACCGGCGAGACGGTGTTCGACGATGCGCTGGAAAGCGCGCTGCGCATTGGCCTGGAACAGTCCCGCTACGTCAACGTGCTGCCGGACCTGAAAGTGCGCGACACGATCACGCGCATGCAGCGCGATCCGGACACGACCGAAGTGAACCGCGAGGTCGGTTCGGAAGTGGCGATCCGTGATGGCGCAAGGGCCTTGATCCTGCCGACGATTGCCGAGATTGGCGGACGCGTACGCATCACGGCCGAGGTGATCGATCCGCAGACGCAGACCACGGTGTACTCGGAAACCGCCGACGGCATCGGCAAGGAATCGATCCTGCCTTCGCTGGATACGATCAACGACCGCCTGCGCGTACGCCTCGGTGAGGCGCTGGCCACGGTCACGGAAAACTCGATGCCGCTGGAGAAGGTGGCGACCGAGAACCTTGATGCCTTGCGTGCCTATTCCCTGGGATCCAAGAGCTATGCCCGCGGACAGTTTGATGAAGCCATGGTGCTCTACAAGCAGGCATTGGAGCTGGATCCGGAATTCGCCTCCATCTACATCCGAATCGGCAGCATTCATGCAAGCATGGTCCAGACCGACAAGGCCATCGAGGCGTTCGAGGCTGCACTGGCCAAACGTGAGCGCCTGACTCCACGAGACACACTCTATGCTGAAGTCATGTTGGCGGGCCTTCGCGCCGAGCCGGATGTGTTCGCAAAGTGGGAAGCGCTTTTCAGTCGCTACCCGGACTTTTTCGCTGGAAGCGGCGGTTACGCCTACATGAGCTGGCGCGATGCCAACCGCTTCGACAGCAAGACGCTCGCTGTCGCGCAGGCTTCCGCCTCCCCTCAAAACCCTGGACGCTTGCCAGCCTTGCATCTGCTCGGAATCTTGAATCTGGGCAATGAGCGCTTTGCAGATGCCCTGAGTATATTTTCAGACGCCGAGTCGGGTGGATTCGCTTACACTCAGTATCATGCAGCGACCGAAGCCGCAGAACGCAAGTTTGATCGTGCCAATGACACGCTTGCGCGTTCACCGAAGTTCGACCCGGAAAAGTATCTGCATGCCTACGCCACCAGTGCTGCGCTGGCAGTGGCTTTCGCGATCGATCGGGGTGAGTTCGAGGCTGCACGTGCACATCTGGCCGAAGTGCAGAGCGCTCTTGCGGACCAAAGTGTCCTGCACGGAGTCAACGAGGTCATTGCGCTGACGCTTGCCGAGCTGACGAATTCACAGCCGGGCAGTCAAAAGCAGCCGTTGGGCAAGGCTCTTGATCGCGCGACCGGGCAAAGAAGGAATGCCAGCGCTGGTTCACGAAGCTTTCTCGATTCACAGATCCTGGTGCTGGCCTATCTGGCGGCACATGACGGTTTACCCGCCCTCTCGAAATCTGCTCTTGCCGTGCTTAAGGCTGAGAAGTACGCCCCCTATTCAATGAACAACAAGCTGCGCCTCATTGCCGAAGCCGAACTGGCTCGGACAAGCGGCGATGCCACGCAGGCCGTACGCATTCTCGAGGCCTTGACCCAGGAAGCCGGCGAGCCTGTCTTGGCTCATGTCGCCCTGCTCGATGCCTATGTCAGCGCAGGTGAGCCCAGGAAAGCGCTGGCCGAAGCGCGCTGGCTGGCGTCACATCGTGGTCGCGCGTACGCCGAGTACGCGCCAGGCAATGTGCTTACGCCGTTCAATGTCAGTCAGACCAACCTGGCCTTGCTGCGTGGCGCGGAACTGGCGCTGGAAGCAAATGATAGGAAAGCCGCAGCAAACCAGCTCGAATCATTCCGCAATGTCTGGCCAGCCGCAGGGCAGAGCCCGGAGCTGGCCCGACGAATCGCCAGTGTTCAGTCCGCCTTGTCGCCGTAGTTCAGCCGCATTAACGGAAAGACCATGCAGGCATGACCGCCGAGTGTTTCGGCGTCCAGCTGCTGGTGCGCTGCTGCAATCTTGTCCTTTGGAGCCAGCGTCCCGGGCTTCAGGTTGTCAGGATCCAGTGCGGCGATATCGGAATCCGAAACCCCGATTTCCTTGAGTGCATCGGTCGGGCTTTTCTCAAAGCGTGCTCGATAGGCGTCATCGCTCGACAACCTCTTCATCAAGTCCAGTTCCTGTGCCTTTGGCAGTCTGCTATCGCTCATGAATCTGTTCCCCTAGTCAATGAATGGATTGGGTCGGGCTTCCCTGGCCCGATATTGAACCTGCATGCGCCGTGCACTGAAACGGCATCTGGCTTGTTGTGCACCGGTTGCAATGCGTAGGCTATCAGAACTGTTCCACCCGGAATGCCTCCATGCAAGTACGCCGCTGCACCGTGGTTTTCGTCGAACCGCGCGAACGCCTTGATTTTGATCTCGGTCGTCTCGTCGCCGGAGGGACCGGGGTTGCGCCGGTGCGCGAGTGGATTGCACTGGCGGCGCATCTGGATGAGGAAATCCTGCTCGAAGATGACGAAGTGCGCGTTCTGGGTCAGCTGTCGCCTGGAAACTGGACGGATTTCGAGGCGCTTGCGGCGAGTCTGGACAAGGCCGTGCTTGGACGTCTGATCGAAAAGGGCTTGCTGATTCGGGATACCGAAGACAGCGTGGACCTGTGTCGGCAGGACGACGAAGTTCGCCGCGGCTACTGGCGCGGACTCTCCGCGGCGCTGCACCGGCACACGCGCTGGCACGCCATCGACACGCTGGAGGCCGAGCGCAAGTTCGGCAACGAAACGGACCGGCCCTTTCTTGAACGCCTGGGCAGTCCCGAGCCACCGGTATGCGAGCGAGTCGAAGCGGACAAGCGCATTGCCCTGACACGACCGTCGGATACCGCCCTCGAAGACCTGATTCGCGGGCGTGTCACCTGTCGCAACTGGGATGCGTCGAAGCCGCTGACCGCCGAGGATTTTTCCGCCACGCTGTTTCGCACGTTCGCCGCGCGTGCCGTCAGCGACGAGCCCGGAATCGAAGTGATCAAGCGCGCGGTTCCCTCAGCCGGCGGACTGCATCCGACCGAAGCCTATTTGCTCGTGCAGAATGTCGAAGGCGTGATGCCCGGGCTCTATCACTATCACCCGATAGATCACGCGCTCGAACCACTGGGCGATGTTGCTCCGGAGGAAAGTGCCGAACTGGCTCTGCGTATCGTCGCTGGCCAGCGCCACTTCATGAATGCGCATGTGGTGATTGCTCTGGCAAGCCGCTTCCGGCGCACATTCTGGAAGTACCGCAATCACGCCAAGGCTTACCGCGCCGTTATTCTTGATGCCGGACATCTTTCGCAGACGCTGTATCTGGCGGCCACCGAGCGTGGCCTCGCTGCCTTCATCACCGCTGCCGTGAACGAGCGTGACATCGAGGAGATTTTTGGCCTCGATCCAATGTTGGAAGGCGTGCTTGCCGTCACCGGTTTCGGCTGGCGTGGCGAGCTGGTCGACGAAGTGGAGTTCGACCCTTTGGGTAGCGTCTGGCCGAATGGTGGAGGGATGAAGAAGGTGCAGGAAGAGTGAGTACCTTTCAACCGAGAATCGATGTACTGGAGTTTGATTCGCTGGGTCGTGTGTGACCGTTTGCGCAATAAGGCACGACGTTCGCGTTAGCACTGTAGGAGGCCCGTCAGGGGCGACGCTCTTCGTCACGCTGCAGTAAAGGCATCGCCCCTGACGGGCCTCCTACGAAACAGCTGATTTCTGCTTTGCAGTTGCCATCAACCGGGATCTAGCCGGGAGAGATCTTCGGGTTCGTCTATGTCCTGGGCGAGCTGCTCGGCGGTGATCACGGCGACCTCATCACTGCGCGTGCGCAGCAACTCGCGTGCGCCGCGATCGCCGTGTTCCGACTGTATCGCGGCAAACCAGCTGCGTGGAATCATGGCCGGGACACCAATGGTGCCGGCGTAGCCACTGGCGACCGCTTGTTCGGGCCTTGCGCGCCAGCGATCGCGCAACTTGCACAGGTGCCTTGCATCGAGTGCGGGTTGATCGGTCAGCACGACCAGGGCCGCACTGCAGGACGGATCCAGTGCTTGCAAACCGAGGCGCAATGAAGCCGACATGCCGCGTTCGTGATCGGGACACGGCAGACACCGGCAATCGAGATCGGCGACGACTTGCTCGATCTGATCCGGCTTCGCGCCGCAAATCACCACACAGTCTGCCGGCCCTGTTTCCATGCCGAATCGGACAGCGCGATGAACCAGGGACTCGCCGTCGATCAGCAGCAGTTGCTTGGACTGGCCCAATCGCGTCGATGAACCAGCCGCGAGTACGATGACGCCGTATAGCGGCCCGCCGCCTTCAGACATGCACGTCGTGGGCGAGGTAGTGCTGCAACTGGGCGATGATCGACAATGCAACCGCTTCCGGTCCGTCGCCGCCGAGGCTCAGCCCGGCCGGTGCGTAGAGGCGCAGTTCGAGCTGGGTGGCGACGATGTCACCGACGCGCCGGAGCAGCGCATCGCGGCGCTCGGGCGCGCCGAGCAGGCCGACATAGCCGATGCCGGAGGCACCCAGACAGCTCATGTAGCGGCCGTCGAGTTCGAGATCGTGGGCGCCGATAATGACGGCATCGAAATGACGCTCTTCGAGCAGGGCGGGCAGACCTTCGGGATCAACCGCATGCTGGCGATCTGCTGCATTGGCGTGAAAGAACTCCGCAGCCTCGCGCCGACTGTCGATGACTTCCACATACCAGCCGACCAGATGGGCCAGCCGGGTCAGTGGCCGGGTCTCGGGGCCGCAGCCGATCAGGGCGATCCGCGGCGGCGGTGCGAAACTGAGGTTGGCTGGTTGCGTGAACGTGCCCAGCGAGCTGCAAGCCCGACCCCTGCAGTCGAACGTGAAGACATCGGCGCCGGTCCGTGCCTCGCCCGACCCCGGCTCGCCGCGACTCCTGGTCTCATCGCCCAATTCGAGGCGCAGGCGCAACCAGGCGCTTCGCGTGCAGGCGCTCTCCAGTGCTGCGCGCAATGGTGAATCCGCGGCCGGCATGGGCAGCAGCAGAATCTGCATGGAGCCCTTGTCGCCCGGCATTCGGGAAGCGTGACTGCTGTCATCGGCAGCTTCGATGTGTACGAGTTCGGCGCGGCCCTCTTCGAGTATCGAACGGGTTGCCTCGCTCAGGCGCTGCTGGACCGAGCCACCTCCCAGCGAGCCGGCGCGATAACCGCTCGCGTCGAACAGCCCCATCGCACCACGCACCCGGGCCGACGCACCCGATGTGCTGACCACGATGGCGAGCACGCTGTCGATGGATTGAAGAGCCAGTTGCCCGGCCAGGTAGCTGAGTCCGCGTGTGCCGCCATAGCCGTGCGGCGAGGGTTGCCGATCGGTGGGCAGGGACAGCAGGGAGGCAGGGACGGACATACAGGCCGCAGTGTATCGCTGCGCGCTCCCGGATGGCAGCTATTTCTCCAATCGGAAACTTTCGCCCATGGGGAATCAGGCCAGACTGCCGCGCCGATACTGGATCGCTTCGGAAACGTGCACATCTTCAATTCGCGTGCAACCGGCCAGATCGGCGACTGTTCGGGCAACGCGCAGCACCCGGTGATAGGCGCGTGCGGACAGGCCAAGTCGCTCGACGGCACGGTCGAGCAGGGCGTGCTCATGGCCACCCAGCGCGCAGTCGCGTTCGGTCTCGCGATTGTTGAGCCAGGCATTCGGCTTGCCGGAGCGAGCCATCTGACGCTCGCGCGCGGCGGTCACCCGCTCGCGTACATCGGCGGATGACTCGCCCGGACTGGCCTCGCGCAGCTCGGCATGGCGAACGGCGGGCACCTCGAGCTTCAGGTCGATACGGTCAAGCAGCGGACCGGAAATGCGTGCGCGATAGCGGCTGATCTGGTCCGGGGTGCAACGACAGCGCCCGGCAGGATCGCCGGAATAGCCGCAGGGACAGGGATTCATGGCAGCGACCAGCTGGAACCGCGCCGGGAAATCGGCTTGTCGCGCCGCACGAGAAATGGTGATGTGGCCGGACTCGATCGGCTCGCGCAGCACTTCGAGCACGCGCCGGTCGAACTCGGGCAGTTCGTCGAGAAAGAGCACGCCGTGATGGGCCAGTGACACCTCGCCGGGACGCGGCACCGACCCGCCACCGACCAGGGCCACCGCCGAAGCGGTGTGGTGCGGCGCGCGAAAGGCGCGGCGCATCCAGTCGGCCACTTCGGTGCCGAGCCCTGCCACCGAGCGTACCGCAGCCAACTCCAGCGCCTCGTGCTCGGCCAGCGGCGGCAGGATGCCGGGCAAGCGACAGGCCAGCATGGTCTTGCCGGTGCCGGGAGGTCCGACCATGAGCAGGTTGTGCGCGCCGGCTGCGGCCACTTCGAGGGCCCGCCGGGCGTGCTGCTGGCCACGCACTTCGGCCAGGTCCGGTTCGTTGCCGGTCCGGGCGACAGCTGCGGAGCGTTCCGCGCGCGGCAGTGGCGCGCGTCCGCACAAGTGGGCACAGACTTCCAGCAGGCTGCCCGCACTGCGCACATCGACACCGCTGACCAGCGCGGCTTCGGCTGCGTTCTGCCGCGGCACGATGACCTTGCGCCCGGTTCTTGCGGCACGCATGACCGCCGGCAACACACCACTCACGGCGCGCAACTCGCCGGACAACGCCAGTTCACCGAGGAATTCATGCTGATCGAGTATGTCGCGCGGAATGCTGCCATTGGCGGCAAGGATGCCCAGCGCGATCGGCAGATCGAAACGGCCACCGTCCTTGGGCAGGTCGGCCGGGGCCAGGCCCACGGTGACCTTGCGTTGCGGATAGTCCAGCTGGCAGTTGAGTATGGCTGCGCGCACGCGGTCGCGGGCCTCGCGCACCGCCGTCTCCGGCAAGCCGACGATCGATGTGCTCGGCAGGCCGCCGGACAGATGCACCTCGCAGGTCACCAGAGGTGCGCTGACGCCTTCCTGGGCGCGGCTGTAGACGACGGCGAGGCTCATGGTCGCGTGTGGTTTGCAAAGTTCCGGCCGGAAAGGCGCTGACCTGTGCGATGTCCGGTCAGCATCCGTCCGCGGTGAGCCAGGCCTGCCCCGGACCCGCTTCGGGTACGAACGGCGGAAGTCGGTCTGATCTCGCTCACGTCCGTGCGATTCGAATCAGGTCGTCGACCGGGCGGCCGCCGCGATCAGTGCCGCGGCTGCGCGGAGAGTGCGGCCTCGAGCCTGGCGACCTGGCGCTCCAGTTCCTCGATCTTTTCGCGGGTGCGCAGCAGCACGCAACGCTGCACGTCGAATTCTTCGCGGGTGACGAGATCGAGCTTGCTCAATCCCGATTGCAGGGCGGCGCGGAAGTTGGCGCCGAGATCCTCCCGCGCATCCTTGAGGCCGGATGGCACGAGGGCAGCGAGGCGTTGGGCAAGGTCGTCAATGTGGCTGGCTTGAATCATGTCTGTTTCCAGGGAGAGGCGGATGGATGAAATGGTACCCCCGGACCCGCAACACTGCGGTCCGGACAATCAGGCGTGGACCATGCCTGAGCGTTCAGCTTGGAAAGATCCGGCCACATGGACGACACGCGTCCATGTGGCCGGTTGCGAATCCCTGCCTGCATCCGTGCTTGCATCCCTGCTCGCGTCCCAGCGCCTGCGTCAGCGGTGTTGCCGACGGGCCATCCCTTGGGCAACCACTCTAGGCAACGGCCGGTTCGGACGCAGTGGGCATTTTCGGAAATTCGTGTAGGAAATTTCCTACACGGCTTACAGGAAATCGATTCCGGTTATAGTTCGACTGCCTCCCATCAAAACAGGACGCACGCATGAAAATGGTCATGGCGATCATCAAGCCTTTCAAGCTCGACGACGTGCGCGAGGCGCTGGCCGACGTTGGCGTACAGGGCATTACGGTGAGCGAGGTCAAGGGATTCGGTCGTCAGAAAGGCCATACCGAACTCTACCGCGGGGCTGAATACGTGGTCGATTTCCTGCCCAAGATCAAGATCGAGATTGCCGTCGCCGAGGACCAGCTCGAACGCGTGGTCGAGGTCCTGCGTGAAAGTGCCAACACCGGCAAGATCGGCGACGGCAAGATTTTCGTCTGGCAGCTGGATCAGGTGATGCGCATCCGCACCGGCGAACTGGATGACGATGCGTTGTAGGCGGGAAAGCTCACCAGGAAGGCAAATCGGTTGACATGCAAATACGAATCATTATCATCTGAGCCCCGACGCCCAGAGGAGTTCGTCATGTTCAATCCCCCGTCCGTTGCAACGACTTCCGAGCAGGAAGCCGCTCGCTGGCAGGATCGAACTGCAGAGTCCGGAGATCAGGAATCCCGCCAACGCATCGACAGCGCATCCCTGTTGAGAGGCGGTCGGGAACTGTTGATCGCGCATGCGGGAGAGGAATATCAATTGCGCCTGACCCGCAACAACCGGTTGATCCTGACCAAGTAGTCGCGTCTCCGACAAAACGAGACACCGCTTCGCAACACGATCCAGCCAGCCCGCGACCGACCCGCCCTCCCCGGTCCCTTGCCAGCCAACTCCAGGCAGTGCCGATTCAATCCGGAGCACCGCCCCTCCAGGCGTGCGCCGCACGCAGCAAGAGAAGGCCAGCACCACGATGACCGATGGAGCCCACCGCGCAGAGCCGATCACAGCCCATGCAGGCCCTGATGAAGTCGTCGAAAAAGACCCGTTCGCCCATGCAGGACGTGCCTCCGCGCCGGCCGGGGTTTCGTCTCCCGGCTTGTTGGAACTCGCCCAATGGTTGCCGCGCCTCGGGCCGGTACTCTGGCTTCAGCAAGGCCACGCCGGAACCGGCGCACAAGCGGGTGAGCGGCACGCCCCGACCGGTCTGCTCGATCATCCGGCCTCACGCGTGCTATCGGCTTGCGCACTGCTGCATGCGCACCACGCAATTGCCGCGCATGGTCCTCGCGAATGGCTGTGCTTTCATTCTTCGGAACGGATCATCCAGGCAAGACTCTTCCTGTTGCCCGATTCCGACGTCCTCGAATGGGACCGAATGAATGCGGCCCTTGGAATCGTCCCGACTGCGGCGGATCGTCATGACCCACCCACGCATTCCACCTTTCTCGGTCGCGCCCTCAGCCGTTTCGGTCAGCGCTGGCAGGCGCGCCTGCTCGAATTTCGCTGCCCGGGCCAAGCGCGGCTGCCAGTTGTCGAAGCACGGCCGCCGCTGCGGATTTCGTTGCTGGGTATCGAGCTCGCACGCAGCATCGTGAACGATGAATACGCCGAGTGGGTTTCACCGCAGCTGGGCTAAGTCGCGAAAGCCTCCGGAACGGCATCAGCGCAGCGCAATCCACAGCGCCAGCGCGACGAACAGCGCTGCCGCCGCCATGCGAGTGACACGCAATGGCAGGCGGTCGGCGAAGCGTGCACCGAGCCATACCACCGGCACATTGGCCAGCAACATGCCGATCGTGGTGCCGGCGACTACCTGCCAAAGCGGCTCGTACTGCGCCGCCAGCACGACCGTCGCAACCTGGGTCTTGTCGCCCATTTCGGCCAGGAAGAACGCGGAGGTGGTTGCCACCAGCACGCTCGCGTGCCCGCGCAGGACGCCATCCTCGTCCTCGAGCTTGTCCGGCACGAGCGTCCAGAGCCCGATCGCGAGAAACGAGGCGGCAACAATCCACTTCAACAGCTCCGGGGTCAGCCACGCGGCGACGGCGGCACCAAACCAGCCGGCAAGTGCGTGGTTGGCCAGGGTCGCGATGAGGATGCCAAGGCAGATCGGTAGCGGACGCCGGTACTTCGCGGCAAGCACCAGCGAAAGCAGTTGGGTCTTGTCACCGATCTCTGCGATGGCGACGGCAGCGGTGGAAATCAGCAGGGCCTGCAAGGCAACTCCGGTAGTTGGGGGTACATCAATCAGCTTCCGACCACCAACAGCTTGGCCAGTTCGCGCAACTGCGAGTATGCCATCGAGCAGCAATCCGCTCCGTGCTGCTTCAGGCAGGCACTTCGACAGGCTCAGTGCGAACGGATATCGGGGTTGTGCGAACGGGTATCGGGGTTGATGGAATCGCGGTATTCGACACACATCGGTACGTGGTTGGCTTGTCGAACGGATCGCGCCCATCGACGAAACCCCCGTTCGTGCTGAGCTTGTCGATGCATGAGCGGCGGATTGCGAGGAATCATCATCCAGCGCTTTCCTGCTCCCTGAAATGTGCGCTTCCAAGCAGCCCACGCACGCACTTCGACAGGCTCAGTGCGAGCGCATAAGGCGACAACACGTCTGTCAATGGCGCATTTCCGCTAGGTTTTGCTTCTGCGTGAGCCACGCAATCGATCGACCGGAAAACTGGCAATGGCTGCGCCGTCTGCAGATCGGCGAGGCTGGCTCGCATCCGGTGCCCGGGCCTGGGCGTACACCACTTCGTAGCTGGCCGGAATCCGACCTTGCTGTCGGTGGCGCTCATAGGCCGCGATGACCCGCTGCAGATGCTGCTTCCCGGTCAGACTACGCGAGCGCTCGGTGTCGGCATTGGTCGCGCCGATTGCACGAAGTTCGCGCATCAGGGCCAGCACATCGGCATAGGTCAGGGTAAAGGTGTCGCGCTCGAGTACGGGGTCGCGAAAGCCCGCGGCCAGCAATGCATCGCCGATCTGATGAATGTCGAGGAAGCGGCTGACATGTGGCATCGCGTCCACTTCGGCAAAGGCCTGACGCAGTTCGTGCAGGGTCTCCGGGCCGAAGGTGCTGAACAGCAATGTTCCCTGCGGGCGCAGCACGCGACGAAACTCGTCGAGCACGGTACCCGGCTGTCCGCACCACTGCAGACACAGGTTCGAATGCAACAGATCGACGCTGGCTTCGGCGAGCGGAAGCGCCTCGGCGTCCGCACACACGCGCGAGAACGGGCGCAGCCAGCTGCGATGCCGTCTGGCCTCGCGCAGCATCGGCATGGCCAGATCGAGCGCAATGATGCGTGCCCCGGGATAGCGCTTGCGCAACGCAGCCGTTCCGCGGGCCGTGCCGCAGCCGACATCGAGTATGGTTTTCGGCGTCAGCGCAAGATCTTCCAGCCGCTCCTGCAGACGCCGCCGGACTTCGTCCTGCAACACCGCATGCGCCTCGTAGCTGGCGGCGGCGCGCCCGAATGCGCGGCGAACATGTCCCGTGTCAAAAATCCCGCTCATGCGTGCACCCGTGAATCGGCGAAGGCAATGATCGCATCGGCGACCCGCTGCGGGTCACTGAGAAAGGGCGCGTGTGCCGAAGGCAGTTCGATGAACTGACCGGATGGACATTGTTCTGCCGCCCAGCGCATGGCCGACGGCGTCACGATGCGGTCACGCCGACCGGCAAGCCAGAGGCTCGGCATGCCGAGCCCGTCCAGTTCGGCACGGGCGTCGAAGGTTTCAAGCAGTTCCAGTCCCTCCTGCAATGCCGCAAGCGAGGGTTCACCGCGCTCGAATACGTGCGCCTTGAGTTCTCGCAATTCTTCCTGCGCATGCGCCGAGCCCAGCGTTTCCAGGGCGACGAAACGATCGATGGTTGGACGAAAGCCCGCTGCAAGGGCCACACCGAAGTCGCGAAATATCTCGACCGAAACGGCATTGGACCAGTCATCGCCACGAACGAAACGCGGACTGGAAGCCATCGCGACGAGGCCCTGCACCCGCTCGGGAAAATCCAGAGCTGCTCGCAGCGCGATCAGGCCACCGAGCGACCAGCCCAGCCAGATGGCAGGAGGCGTCTGCGCAACGATGGCCGTGGCGACGCGCGCCGGGTCCAGCTCGCCGGAAATGAATTCACGGCTGTGACCGTGACCGGGCAGATCCACGACGTGCAGCCGGAAATGCGCCGAAAGCAGATCGGCGAGCGGCGCAAAGATTCCACCGTGCATGGCCCAGCCGTGAATCAGTACGAGGTCCGGGCCAGCGCCCGAAATACGGATGGAAATGCTCACGTCAATCGCCTGTCAGTATGGCCCACGCAAGGCAAGCGCAGAAAACGCCAATCCATCTCGCGTGTGAGCCAGGGCAACCTGTTCTACTCTTTCGCCAATGCGCAGGTCGCCAGTGCGTCGAGCAGGCTTTCGATCTGTGCCTCCTCGTGGGCGGCCGACAAGGTGACGCGCAGCCGCGCTGCATGCAAGGGCACGGTGGGCGGTCGGATAGAGGGGACAAAAAAGCCGGCTGCTTCAAGCCGATTCGCGGCGCGCAACGCATCGTCGCTGTGTCCAATCAGCACGGGCTGGATGGGCGTGCGCGATGCCGCCAGCGCAATGCCGCGCGCAGCCGCGCCTTCGCGAAACTGGCGGACATGGCTTTGCAGCCTTTCGCGCCGCCAGCTTTCCTCCCTTGCCAGGCGAATGCCAACGCGTGTCGCTGCGGCCAGTGCGGGTGGCATGGCCGTGGTGTAGACCTGGGTGCGAGCGAACTGGACCAGTCCGGTGATCAGGTCTGTGGATCCTGCGACGAACGCGCCGGCCACTCCGAGCGCCTTGCCGAGCGTTGCCATCAGGACCGGCGCGCTGTCCTGGTCGAGCCCGGCTTCTTCCAGGCTTCCTGCGCCGGAGGCACCGAGCACGCCGAAGCCGTGGGCGTCATCGACCATGAATGAAGCTTGCTGCTCGCGGCAGAGCGCGGACAGTTCAAGCAACGGAGCGACATCGCCGTCCATGCTGAAAACGCCATCCGTGGCAAGCAAGGCGGCCGCAGAAGGATCGGCGACGAGCTGGCGTCGCGCACCCTCGACATCGGCGTGGCGATAGCGCTTCATGCGTGCGCCAGCCAGGCGCGCACCATCGATCAGGCAGGCATGATTGAGCTTGTCCTGTATGCAGACGTCGCGTGGATCGAGCAGAGCCTGCATCGCGCCAAGATTGGCCATGTAGCCGGTCGAGAAAAGAAGCGCGCTCTCGCGTCCCGTCCAGGCCGCCAGTTCTGCCTCGAGCAGGGCATGCTCTTCGCGATGGCCGCCGAGCAGATGCGCCGCCGAAGCGCCGACCCCCCAGCGTGCAGCGCCCCGATTCAGCGCTTCGACCAGGGCCGGGTGCCGGGCCAGACCGAGGTAGTCGTTGCTGGCAAAATTGAGCAAGCGTCGGCCATCGATGACGGTATGCGCTGCATCCACATCGCTCACCGTACGGATGCGACGCAGCAGTGAATCCTGCGCGCGCGCCTCGCAGGCCCGGGCCAATCGGGCGAGCAGGGACGGCCTGCTCATGGCGGCAACACGATGTTGAGCGGATGGTGGGTCTGCATGGGCCACGCGAAAATCCACTAGACCGCGGTTTCGACCGCAACACCCGTGCGGTGTTCCATGATGTCGGTGTGCACGGTTCCTGTTTCCGCAGGCACGTCGAGCTGCATGGCAACAATGCCAAGCCGACGGAACAGCTTCTGGTCGGCAGCCACGTCGGGATTGCCCGTGGTCAGCAACTTTTCGCCATAGAAGATCGAATTGGCGCCGGCAAAGAAACACAGGGCCTGCAGTTCGTCGCTCATCTCTGCCCTGCCGGCTGACAGGCGCACCATCGATACCGGCATCAGGATGCGCGCAGCGGCAATCGTGCGCACGAACTCGAACGGATCGAGCAGGGCCGTTCCCGCCAGCGGCGTGCCTTCGACCTGGACCAGGCGATTGACCGGTACCGACTGCGGATGCTCCGGCAGGCAAGCCAGGGTTTGCAGCAGGCCAGCACGCTGTTCGCGCGTTTCGCCCATGCCGACAATGCCGCCACAGCAGGTCTTCATGCCGGTCTTGCGCACGTGCTCCAGCGTGTCGAGGCGATCCTGGAACTCGCGCGTGCCGATCACGTCGCCGTAGAACTCCGGCGCCGTATCGAGGTTGTGGTTGTAGTAGTCGAGGCCGGCGGAATGCAGGGCTTCCGCCTGCTCTTCGGACAACATGCCCAGCGTCGCGCAGGTTTCCATGCCGAGTCCGCGCACGGCGCGAATCATCGCGGCGACCTTGGGCAGGTCGCGGTCCTTCGGCGATCGCCAGGCTGCACCCATGCAGAAGCGTGTCGCTCCCGCGGCCCTGGCCTGGCGCGCGTGCTCAATCACGGTATCCAGCGGCAGCAGTTTCTCGGCCTTGACCCCGGTCGAATAGCGGGCTGCCTGCGGGCAATAGGCGCAGTCTTCGGGACAGCCGCCGGTCTTGATCGAAAGCAGGGTCGAGACCTGCACGGTATTGGCATCATGATGGGCTCGATGCACGGCATGGGCGCGCTGCAGCAGGTCTGCAAAGGGCAGCTCAAAGAGTGCAAGTACTTCATCGCGCGACCAATCGTGTCGGATGTCGGACATCAGGGCGTTCCGGTTTTCGCTAAAGTGCGGCGAGTCTGGGTTCGGCATCGGAGGCTGTCAACTTGGCATGGAGGAAAAAAGTTGACGGCCTGGTAGCGCAACTGCTGGATGCGGTGCTACCGCCGCGCTGCCTGTTGTGCAGGGCCCCGGCAACGCAGGTGCGCGGACTCTGTTCGGCCTGTCATGCCGACATGCCCCGCAATCTGTGCTGCTGTGGTCGATGTGCGCTGCCGCTGGAGCACCCGGCCGACGAATGCGGCGCCTGTCTGCGCCAGGCGCCGCCATTCGCCGGCGCCTGGGCACCGTTCCGCTATGCGCATCCACTGGATCTGCTCGAAGCGCGCTTCAAGTTTCGACGCGATCTCGCGGTCGGACGGGTGCTCAGCGAACTGATGATTGAAGCCGCAGGCACGAACCTGACCGTTGCCCTGCCGGAACGGCTCTACTGCGTTCCCCTGCATCCCGACCGCCTTCGCGAGCGCGGCTACAACCAGGCGCTTGAGCTGGCCAAGCCATTGGCGCAGGCACTCGGCTTGCCACTGGACAGCACATCCCTGATTCGTCTGCGCAGCACCAGGGCCCAGACCGGGCTCGATGCGAAGCAAAGGCGACGCAATCTGCACGGCGCATTCGCAATGATGGCGGATGCCAGGCCTCCCGAGCATGTGGCGATTCTCGATGACGTGATGACCACGGGCACGACCCTGCGCGAGTGCGCCAAGGTTCTGCGCAGGGCGGGTGCGGTCCGGGTGGATGTCTGGGCGCTGGCGCGGGCGCCGGCTCGGAGCTGAACTGATTTCTGCAAAAGTGTGATGTACTTCACACTTTGTTGGCGTATTCTGAGTATTCCGGTACTCGGTGCGACTGAGCGTGGAATGGATGCAGGATGACGACAGGTCAACCAGCTTCTGGATTCCGCTACTGGGCCTTTATCAGCTACAGCCACACGGACGCGTCCTGGGGCCGCTGGCTGCACAAGGCTCTGGAGACCTATCGTGTCCCGCGTCGCCTCGTCGGCATGCCGATCGCCGCAGGGAGCGTACCTGCCCGGCTGACCCCGGTCTTCCGCGACCGCGACGAGTTGCCCACCGCCAGCGATCTCGGAGCGGCGGTCGAGGAAGCGCTGAGCCAGTCCTGGTGTCTGATCGTCATCTGCTCGCCCGAGTCCGCACGGTCGCGCTGGGTCAACGAGGAAGTGCTTGCCTTCCAGCGACTCGGGCGCGGTGACCGTATTCATTGTCTTGTCGTCGATGGCGGGCCGGATCCCGCCGCGCCACTCTGCTTTCCGCCTTCGCTGGAGCAGGCACAGTCGAGAACCGCCAACAGCAAGAGCGAACCGGTTGCGGCGGACGCGCGCCGGTTCGCCGATGGCCGCAGCCATGCCCTGCTCAAGCTGATCGCCGGCATCCTCGGCATCGGTTACGACACACTGGTCCAGCGCGACCAGCAGCGCCGTCACCGCAGCATGTTCAGGGTCACCTGTGCGTCACTGGCGCTCGTCGTCGTGCTCGGGCTTTCCACCCTGATTGCCATCACCTCACGCCGCGAAGCCGTCGACCAGCGCAGTCATGCCGAAGGCCTGGTCGAATTCATGATCGGCGACCTGCGCAAGAAGCTCGAACCCGACGGCAAACTGGCCACGCTCGATGCCGTCGGCAAGGAAGCACTCGCCTACTACGCCGCGCAAAAGTCGGAGGATCTCGACGCCGAAGGCCTTGCCCGTCGCGCCCGCGCCTTGCACATGATCGGCGAAGTCTACGACCTGCGCGGCGAACTCGATGAAGCGCTGAAGGTATTCGAGCAAGCCGCCGACAGCACTGCCGAACTGGTCGTCCGCGAACCGAACAACGGGCAACTCATTTTTGATCACGCACAGAGTGTTTTCTGGGTTGGATACATCGCCTATCAGCGCGGCAATATTGCCGTCGCTGAGCCAGCGTTCCAGGAATACAAGCGGTTGGCAGAGCGGCTGATCGCTATCGATCCCGCCAATGATGACTGGCAAGCGGAAGTCGGCTATGCAAACAGCAATCTGGGGACCTTGCTCTACGAACAGGGTCGGCTTCGCGATGCAGCCGCCATTTTCTCGCAAGAACTGGAAATGGCGAAACAAGCCACCAACAGGCTTCCCGACTCCGGTGCCGCCAGCATGAGGACAGCACAAGCACATGCCTGGCTGTCAGACGTTCTGCGTGATCAAGGCCAATTCAGCGCAGCTGCCAGCAATCGCCAGGAAGAAATTGAAATCTACCTGCGATCGCTGGGAAAGGATGCGAAGAATCAGGAGGCCAGAGAGGCGCTTCTTGTCAGCAGAAGCAAGCTGGCTGGCATCGAGCTCGATCTCGGTCAGATTTCGCCGGCTGTTGCACAACTGCAGCAGAGTCTCGCACTGGCCATCGAACTGACGACGGCCGATCCCGACAACGCACGCTGGGCAGAAATAGCGTCCGGTGCATATGCAAGACTGGCAAATGCACTGGTTCATGCGGGTGAGCTTGCAGCTGCCGGCAAAGTCGCTGCCCAGGGAATTGAAGTCTCAAGAAATCTACTGAGGCGTGACGCAAGTGTTATCAGCTGGCAATTCGGCCTGATTGCCAATCTTCTCGCTCAAGCCAGAGTCGTTGCAGCAACTGGAGAAGAGTTGTCCGCCCTGCAGCAAGCCAGGGAGATAGTCCGGATACTCGACGCGTTGCCATCGACCCAGTTGAGGGAGGGGGACAGGGATCGCGCCATGGTGCAGGCGTATATGTTGATGGCAGAAATACAACAACAACAAGGATCGAGCACTGAGGCAAACAGGACTTGGCAACAAGTTGTCGAGCTGCTTGACACAGAACATGCGCCGTCGGATCCCGGAAGCAAGGCTTCATTGGCTATTGCACTCTATGCGTTGGGCCGCAGGGATGAAGCCAGCCGACTGGCCAGTTGGTTGAGCAGCATCGACTACCAGGAACCCGGGTACACGAGCGATCTGCAACATTACCTAAGTGGTCCCGGATGAGCCCTGCCGGGGCAAGATCGCGGGTGAGTCTGCTGGAAACAATCGAGTTGACGGACAAACAGGTGCACTGACCAAACATTCACTCTCTCCAGGCGAGAAGGAGCACTGCAATGGCTTCAGAAATGAAATTTGGCGTACTTGTGTTCGAAAAATCGGGAGAAAAAGTGCCGAAGGATGGCGCTGCGTATTTCGTGTTCATCCCGCGATCCAGCTTGCCGCAGGGAATGCAGGTGGGTGTGGATGGCACCATGGATATAGAAAATGTGGCGGAAAAGGTCATCCATGTCGAACTCAAGCTCGAATCCACTCAGGCGCGGTGGGACAACCAGGCGCACAACCTCAGGCTTGGAACAACCGCTCAGGATGATCCGAAGAACATGCTCTGGATTAGCCCGGATAAGGACAAACCGAAGGGCCCCTGGGCTGGCGGCAAGGGATTCTCAGACTTCAAGTATGACCATGCTGCGAAAACGCTGTCCTTCACAATTGACAAGAGTGCTTTAGCGAAAGGCAGCTATGCGTACGGCTTGGCAGTCAAGGCCGAAACACTTTCCGGACCGACTGTCTACACCGTGCGGGATGACCCGCAGATCAAGAACGGAAATACGTTCTCCATAACATGGATAGAAGGTTTGGCCGTCGCGGTCGGCTTCTTGATTGGCGTGCTGGCAGCGCTAGCCTACCGCCGGCTTTTTGCTGCTCGTCGACAGGGTCCGCAATGACAACATGGGTTCCACTGGCAGAAAGCCGCTGCCCTTGGACATAGGCATCCGTCACGGCCGTTTCGGGAGCGGAACGGTTCGAGCCAGACTACGGCCCGACTAACGAATCGCCAACGCCAGCAACAAGCCGATCCACAACACGCAACCGACCCAGTTGTTGTTGCGGAAGGCGGCGAAGCAGGCTTCGCGTTCGCGCTTGCGGATCAGCCAGAGCTGCCAGCCGAGCAGGCAGGCAGCGATGGCAAGACCGCCGAAGTAGGGCCAGAGCAACTCGGCGCGCGTGCCGGCCAGCAGCATGGCGAACAGGAACGTGCCCATGAGGATGCCGACGATCGGCACATCGGCGTCACCAAACAGGATCGCCGTGGACTTCGCACCAACGCGGATATCGTCGTCGCGGTCGACCATGGCGTATTCGGTATCGTAGAAAGTCGAGAACAGCACGTTGGCCAGAAACAGCAGCCAGGCAAGTACCGGTACCTCGCCCGTCACCGCTGCGAAGGCCATCGGAATCGACCAGCCGAAGGCGGCTCCGAGTACGACCTGGGCAAGGTGGGTATAGCGCTTGCTGAATGGGTAGATCGCAGCGATCGCGGCACCCACGAACGACAGCTTGATCGTCAGTGCATTGGTAAACAGCACAAGCACGAAGGCGGATGCCAGCAAGCCGAGAAACAGAAGGATGGCTTCACGCTTGGAAACGCGCCCGGCCGCCATCGGTCTTTCCCGGGTTCGTTCGACATGGGCATCGAGCCAGCCGTGATCGGCGTAATCGTTGATCACGCAGCCGGCAGCGCGCATCACGAACACGCCGAGGGTAAAGATCAGCAGCATGCCGATCGGCGGAAAGTCATTGGCCGCGAACCACAGGCCCCACCAGGTGGGCCACAGCAATAGCAATGCGCCAACCGGGCGATCCATGCGCATCAGTACCAGGTACTGCCGCACGCGTTCGCGCCAGGGCTCGCGCAGTCGCATGGTCAGCAGTTCGATGACGCGCATCGAGCGTGTCGATGCATCAGCCGGATGGGCCTTGGGCAAGTTCTTTACGGGCTTGCCCGCTCCGGTTTTCGGCGCTGCCTGCTTCGCCGGGGTCATTGCCGTGTCTAGGATTGCCCAGGGTGGCGAGACGGATTCGGCCTCGCCGGCGCGATGCGGCGAGGCTTCAATACGGGACGGGCGACCCGCAGAATCCGCGTCGACCGAACTTCGATTTGACGGGGGTGTCGTCTTCGTCGGTGCAGTCGCCGATTGTGCGGGACCACGGATAGCCGGACGCGTTGCAGGCGCACGATCCGCGGGCGTGGTCGCCGCCTTCGCTGCTGGCTTGCGCGATGACGTGGGCGGACTCGACGTGTCCGCAGCAGCCCTGGCCGGAGTCTTGCGCGCTGCCGTCTTCGCCGGTGCGGATTTCTTCGCACCAGCGGTTGTGGACGTCTTTGGCGCGACACGGCGGCGGGGCGGATCAGTGGGTGGTGGATCCTGGCTCATGAGCGAAGTGTATGCGATCGACGCGTGCGGGCTCCCTGCCAGAACATCCGGTTGACTCCAGGATCGGCAAGGTCCAGCCCGCGCTATTCGCGAGCGCGCCGTGCAATGCCCGGTTTCCAGAGCAGGGCGAACGTGATGCCGACGATGAAACCCGCGATGTGGGTCCACCAGGCGACGGCGCCAAAGGCAGGGCCGACGTAGGTGAAAAGGATCTGCAGCCCGGCCCAGAAGCCGATCAGCAGCGAAGCCGGCACACGCACGAATTCGAGGAAGAATCCGAGCGGCAAGACCAGGCCCAGCCTGGCCCGCGGATACAGGGCCAGATAGGCCCCGACCACGCTCGAAACCGCACCACTGGAGCCGATGATCGGCGAGTTGGTGGCCGCCAGGGTCAGTGCACCGGCCAGGTTGGCCAGGGCTCCACCGAGGATGAACAGCATCAGGAAGCGACCGGCACCGAGCGCGCGTTCGGCAGGCACGCCGAAGATCACGAGGAAGAGCAGATTCGTGGTCAGGTGGATCCAGTCCGCATGGATGAACAGGGCCGTGACCAGCCGGGCGAAACGCAATTCGGTGAGCTGGGTCAGCCACGGTACCTGGTTGTCCAGCAAGGTCGTGGGCACCGTGCCCCAGACCGTCAGCAGGCGCCCGCGCCCGTCTGCCGGCTCGGCGGCGATCCACAGGAACATGACCACGCAGGCGGCCACCAGCAACATCGTTGCCCAGGGCGGTCGGGGCCGACGTCTGCTTTCGAGCTGAACGAACATCCCGGTGGCTCAGCGGCCGCCGCGGGGATACAGGAAGCGCACACCTTCGTAATCGAAAACGACACCGTCGCGGCGAATTTCGATCAGATTGAGGCTGCCGACTTCATCTCCTTCCACTTGACGGTCGCCATTGATGATGACGAAGCGCTGGTCGGGCCGGTCAGCGTAGACATGCATGGTCAGCTTGATCTCGGGAAGCTCACGCCGGGTCTCATACGGCAACTCCCAGATCAGCTTGACACCCGATCCGGGCGCTGCCCCCGCCGCTGCAGATGCGGTTGTCGGAGTCGCGGCCGTTGCTGCCGGTGCCGGTGCCGGCTTGGGTGCAGCGGTAGCCTGGACAGGCGTCTTGTCCGAAGAGTTTCCGGCCGCTGCGGCTGCCGCCGCCATGGCGGCCGCGGCGGCCTGTTGCTCGCGCTGCGCATCATCGGCACCCGCGGCGGCGGCCTGCGCCGGCTCGTCGATGGTGGCGGGCTGACCGGGCTTGAGCAGCTGCGGATTGGGGACCACGACTTCACCCGACTTGACCTTCTGGCGCAGGTCCGGGGCGAGTCCGCTGGTCGCATCGGGCGGAACCTTGCTGCGCGGAACGCGCGAGGCCGCGGTGCTCTGCGCTACTTCGCGTGCGGCATTCACCGGAGGCGGGGGCTGCGGATTGTCATTGAACGTCGAGGCGTCGGGAACGGCAGGCGGAGCGGGAGCCGTAGCAACAGCGGCCGGCGCTTCCGGCTCGGCGACGGGTGCGGCGGACTCGCGCCTCATCCACCAGAGCGCGAGCAGGCCGAGAACGATCAGCACGACCAGCGCCGGCATCAGGCTGCGGCGCCGGCCCACGGCCATCACCGGAGAGCCCAGCGAAGGCGATTCGCCGAGCCGCCTCTGGCGCTCGGATTTTTTCAGGGCTTCAAGAATGAGCGACATGATGCGAGCGGGGTCTACTTGATGTTTCGGATCAGGTGGGGGCCTGTTTCGTCCAGTGCGGACAGTGCGAACAGGGTCTCCGGGCCAATGATGCCATCGGCCTGGATACCGTAGGCGAGTTGCAGCTTGCGCACACGCTCCTCCATGTCGGTATCGAAATACGCCGGACCGCTTTCGCCATCGGCGCCGCCATCCAGCCGGCTCAGGCTTTGCTTGGCCCAGGCGACGGCCGGACCAGCGTCGCCAACGCGCAGGGGCCCCGGGATCGAAGTCGGAACACGCCAGATGGCGATGAAGTCACCAGACCAGAATCGACCCAGTGCCTCGCGCGGAAGTTCAATGCTGTCCCCTGCCACATCGATGCGTACGCGAGCCGGTCCGGCACCCTGGAGCAGGGCATGGGCAGGCTCGCCGGCATTGTCGAGGACCAGGATCGCGGGGCGATCGAAGCGCACCACCTGCTCCAGCGTGCCGCGTCCGCGCAGGCAATGCAGTCCGTTCGAAATGACGGAAGGGCATCGCGTTGCGGCGCGAACGGAGGCTTCGCCGGATCCCACCTGCCAGCGTGACAGCAGGGTCGTTGCCGCGGAAAGTTCGGTTTCCGGTTTTTCGGCGAGACGGGCGGACAATCTCTGTTCGCCATCTTCCTGCGTGGTCGGATTCGCCACGGTGGCAGGTGCAACCGGCGCTGCCGGCTCCGGTTCACGCTGCTGCATCCACAAACCGGTGCCGACCAGCGCAAGCACCAGCAAGGCGGCCACGACCCAGCGCGCATAGCGGCGCATCCAGTAGCGGGCGTGTCCGGGCAGGGTCTCATCGGCAGAACGATCAACCAGGCGCTCGCCGATGCTTTGCTGCTCGCGCGCATAGCCGGCCATCAGGGCACGATCCGCGATCACGTTGATCAGGCGCGGAATGCCGCCGGAACGCTGATACAGGGCACGCAATCCGAGCCGCGAAAACGGCACTTTCTGGCAGCCGGCCACGGCCATGCGGTGCTTCACGTAGGCTTCGGTCTCGGCCGAATCCAGTGGCGTCAGGTGGTAGCGCGCGGTGATCCGCTGGGCCAGCTGGCGCAGCTCGGGGCGCATCAGCATGTCGCGAAGCTCGGGCTGGCCGAGCAGGATGATCTGCAGCAGCTTCTGAGTCGGCGTTTCCAGATTGGTCAGCAGGCGGATCTGCTCGAGTGCATCCAGGGAAAGATTCTGCGCCTCGTCGACAATCAGCACGATGCGCAGTCCCTGCGCATAGGCATCGAGCAGGTAGGTGTTGAGTGTGTCGGTCAGGCCCTTGAGGCTGCCGCGCTTGCCGGCGATGTCGAGCTTCAACTCCTCGCAGACGGTCTCGATCATTTCGACCGGAGACAGCTTCGGATTGAGCAGCAGGGCAACCTGGGTATTTTCCGGCAGCTGTTCGAGCAGGAGACGGCTCAGGGTGGTCTTGCCCGTGCCCACTTCGCCGGTCAGCTGGACGAAGCCGCCGCTGCCGCCCTTGCCGACCCCGTAGAGCAGGTGCGCGAGTGCATCCCGGTGCCTTTCGGACAGGAAAACATAGCGCGGGTCCGGCGTGATCGAAAACGGGGCCTCGCGCAGGCCGTAATACTCGAGATACATATGCCTACTCTACCCGACCGGGTGGCACCGATGCGGCATCGCGGCAAACAATCCCGACGTGGCAGGCGCTGCCAGAGCCAGGCCGCCCAGGGCGAGCCGGACTATGCAGTGAGCCAGCGAAGTCATTGAAAACAAGGCGTTTTCCTGGGGATTGAGGCGCCTACTCGGGCGCTGTCGGCGCGCGTTCAAGCTCGCGAATCCACTGCTTGTTGAGCTTGCGTGAACCTGCCGGCATGCGCTCGGCATGTTGCAGGGACTCCTCGATCAGGTGCTTCGCGGCCGCATGTTCGCCCCACGCGTTCAGGATCGCGACATAGCGGGCGCGCGCCTCCATGCCGGCGTAGCTGCCCAGCAGCGAGTCGAACTCCTTGCGCGCCAGATCGCGATCACCGGCCGCAGCCACGGCACGCGCGTGGATCAGACGACCGTCGGATGACTTGAATTCGGGCTGCTGGATCTGCAGCGCCTCAAGCAATTTGCGGGCTTCCGCAGCCTGGCCGTTGTCGAGCAAGGCGCGGGCCAGCTTGACCTGCAGATCGGCGTCGTCGCTGTTGAGGCCACTCAGGGCCTCGCGATAGGCCTCAATGGCTTCCGCGTGGCGCTGTTCGGCCTGCAGGGCATCGGCCAGGCGTTCGCGATTGGCAATCGTGGGCGAGTGTTCGAGCTCCAGTTGCGCCTCGCGCAACTCGCGGCCAGGATTCAATGTATCGCGCAGGCCGCGCATAACCTTGCGACCACTGCGCGAGCGGCTGAGGTCCGGGATGAATACGACCAGCGCGTAGACAAGACTGCCAAACAGCGGTGCCAGAAACAGCACGAGCAGCCAGTAGCGCTCCTGCCCGGTTCGCAAGACGTGCATGGCGAACAGGACGGCGATGACGACATGAAGACCTACACCCAGAATCGGCACCCAGGAGACTCCGCAAGTTGCGCTCAGGATCCTGCAGTTTCGTGGCAGCGCGTGGAACTGTCCATACAGCCGGCTGCTCGACTAGTCCGGCGCACTCCAGGCGAAAAGACGCAGTTCTTCGTCGTCCAGCCGGATGTTCCTTTCGAATTGCAGGCCAATGCGCTCCAGCAAGCGCGCAGAGGCAGGATTGTCCAGCGAGGTGATCGCAACAATGCGTTGCAGGCCGAAGCGCTGCCGCGCCGCGTGCATGACTGCCTGCGACGCCTCCAGCGCCAGGCCCCGGCCCCGCCAGGCCGGAAGAAAGGCGTAGCCGATGTCCACTGCATCCAGTTCGTCGCGCCTGGCCAATCCGCAGATGCCGATACGCTCACCGCTCTGGCGATCGACGACGCACCAGAATCCGAAGCCGTACTGGCGATAGCTCGGCATCGAACCCGCCGCGATGTACTGGCGGGCATCGTCCAGTGTCCTGACTCCGCGGTCGCCGATATTGCGCATGAAGTCCGCGTCATTGAGCAATTCGAGCATGAAGTCCGCATCGTCCATGCCAAGTTCGCGCAGGTCGAGGCGTTCGGTCTGGAGGACGAAGGTTTCGGCGTCAGCGAGCGCGGTGTTCATGTCACGAATGGTTGACCACGCGCAGGCCGTGGTCAACGGTCCTGGCAAGCCCGGTGCCTGGATCCTGGCAGAAACTCTGCTGTTGCCGACAAACCGGGGCGACCCGCGTGGAAACTGCCGAGCAACAGGCCTGTTCAGGTTTGATCCTCGTTTTGCCATTGGCGCCGCGCAGCCATCGTCAGGAACTGACAATCCGGTGGTCAGCTGGGAGCGGACTCTTTCATTCATATATGCAAGTTGACAATTTTTTTCCAGCGCAAGCCAGCGAAGTTCTCGGCAGTTTCCTGCAGCTATGCCAGACATCACCGAAGTTGCGGTCCCCCTTGGCCCGGCCCGCCTGCCAGAGATATTTACATCTGGCATGAAAAGCGCATTGTTCCATTCAGCCCGGATGCACGATGCATCGGCAAGCGGCTGCGGAGCATAGTCGAGGACGACGATTTTCCGCAGCCAGGGGGGGCTTCCCGATCGCACGCGTCAATCATCAGTCCTGTCCGGGTCTAGGGGACTGGAATTTTGCGAGAGGGAATTTCAAATGAGAACCAATCCATCCTTGGCACCACCCGGCGCCTCCTCGTTCTGCTTCATGAACCGCGTCGCGAGTGCCAGCATTCGCCTGACCGTGGCACTCCTGCTCCTCGTCAGCGGAGCCATGGCAATCTCAACGACTCACGCTGCGGCGGTTGCTGGCCCGAGTGCCGCCATCAGCGTGGCGAACGGTGATTTCTCCAATACGGCAAATGACGGCAGCATCGGAGGTCTTGGCGGCGGCGGTTCTGGAACCGGCGTACTCGGCACAGGCCCCTGGGGCGCCACCTACACCGGCATTGCCGGAGTTGGCCTGCCACCCTTGCTGACCATTGGTAGTGGCAATGCCAGCGTCAGTGGTCTGCTTGGGCTCGACATCGTCACCATCCTCAACAACGGTGGACGATTCCACCAGAATACGGGAGTCTCCTGGGAGCCCGGTCGCCGTTACACCTTGAGCGTCGATGTCGACGCGGGGAGCACACTGGCTGCCAGCGTACTCACCAGCGGAAATATCGGTATCGCCCTGGCAACGGACAACAGCATTGCCTCGCGTCTGGTCAGTACAACGGCTGGAACCGGTGTGCTCACCCTGCTTGGCGGCACCAGCTATCGCCTCGAACTCGAGTACGAAACCGGACCCACCGTCAGCGGAAACATCCATGTGCAGCTCTTCGCCGAACCTTCAGGCTTGCTCACCGCAAACCTGCTTGGCAGCGCCACGTTCGACAATGTCGGCCTCACGACACAACTGCTGACACAAGTTCCGAGTACGATCCAGCCTGCAAACCCGGGACCCTACTCAGCCACGGTTGGACTAGTGGTCAATCCCGCCATCGACATAACTGTACGCGATGCGTTGGGAGATCCGATCCAGGGCGTCAGCGTCAGCTTTGCTGCGCCATCGACCGGCGCAAGTGCCACTGTCGTACCCAATCCGGCGCTTACCGATATCAACGGCGTCGCCCAGGTGGTGACAACGGCGAATACCGTAGCCGGTGCCTATCAGATCAGCGCTACCGTCGCAGGCGTGGCGACGCCGTTGCAAATCGACCTGACCAACCTCGCAGATGTGCCGGCCAGTACTGGTCCGATCAACGGAGGCGGACAGAGCGCGGGTCCCGGTGCAGGCTTCGTCAATCCCATCGGATTGCAGGTGCTCGATCAGTTCGGCAATCCAGTCGGCGGCGTGGAAGTCACCTTCATTCCACCGGCGAGCGGTGCAAGTTCAAGCTTCAGCCCGAATCCAGCCATCACGGATGCCAACGGCATGGTTTCGGTTACCGCAACCGCCAACACCATCGCTGGCACGTATGACGTTGAAGTCAGTATTGCGGGCATCACGCCCAACGCGACGTTCGAGCTGACCAATCTGCCCGGTCCTGCTGCCGCGATCGGCAGCCTGAGTGGCTCGGGTCAGGGAGCAGTGACCAACACGGCTTTTGCCAACCCGCTTGGCGTGCAGGTGCAGGATGCATTCGGCAATGCCGTACCGGGCGTGGCGGTCAGCTTTGTCGCGCCAGGGGCTGGTCCGAGCGTAGTACTGAGTCCGATGATGGCGACCAGCGGTTCGGATGGATTCGTCAGCACCAACGCGACGGCCAACGCGATTGCAGGCGAGTATTCAGTTTCAATCAGCGTGGCCGGACTGGGTACGCTGGGCTCGTTCAATCTGACCAACCTGCTCGATCCTTCGATAGGCCCCGGGCCTGTCAGTGAGCCGAATCAGAATGCTGCGATAGGGACCGTATTCGCTTGCGTGCTCATGATCGAAGTCACCGACGGAAGTGGCGCTCCGTTGCAGGGATTGATAGTGGACTTCGTAGCGCCGACGAGTGGCCCCTCAGCAACTCTCATGCGCGGCGCTGCCAGTGGAACCAGTCTGCAGATTGCTTCAGATGCCGATGGTCTGGCCTGGGTCGAAGCAGTTGCCAACGGGATCGAAGGCGTCTACACGGTGGGTGCACAGCTCAGGTATTCGCTGGCAGCACCCGTGGAGTTCACCCTGCGCAACCTCGCGGCCAATGATCCGGTGTATTCCAACGGATTCGATGGCGGCTGCGTACCCGCAGTGGGCGCCGTCGAAGACGTTACCTCCACCGAATAACACAAGACATGCCATGGGCCATGGAGGGCCCTACCCCTCTCGAGGATGTGCAGCAGCGCAAAGCATCCTCGCAAACCGAGTCTCGTTGCATTCGTTGCAACGAGACTCACCGCTGCAAGTCAGGTCGAGCTCAGGCAGCGATCCCGTAGCTGCGCAAGAGGGCATCCGGGCTGGGCTCGCGACCGCGGAACTCGACGAAGGACTCCAGTGCGGGGCGGGATCCGCCGACGGCGAGCACGGCCTTGCGCCAGGCTTCGCCGACTTCGCGATTGAAGATGCCTTCCTGCTCGAAGCGCTCGAAGGCATCGGCCGAAAGCACTTCGGCCCACAGATAACTGTAGTAGCCCGCGCCATAGCCGCCGGCGAAAATGTGGGTAAAGGCGTGCGGAAAGCGATGCCAGTCCGGCGGTGTCACGACCGCGACTTCGCGGCGTACTTCAGCCAGCAGGTCCAGCGTGCGCGCGCCGCGTTGCGGATCAAACTCGCGATGCAGGCGGAAGTCGAACAGGGCGAATTCCAGCTGGCGCACGAGAAACAGACCGGACTGGAAGTTGCGCGCCGCCTGCATCCGTTCGAACAAGGCTTCGGGCAGGCGTTCGCCGGTCTGCCAGTGGCGCGCGATCAGATCGAGTCCCTCGCGCTTCCAGGCAAAATTCTCCATGAACTGGCTCGGCAGTTCGACGGCGTCCCATTCGACACCGCTGATGCCTGAAACACCGGAATAGTCGACTTCGGTGAGCATGTGGTGCAGGCCGTGGCCGAATTCATGGAACAGCGTGATTACGTCGTCGTGGGTCAGCAGCGACGGTCGCTCGGCGGTTGGCGGGGCGAAATTGCAGACCAGGTAGGCGACCGGAAGCTGCAGGGCATCGCCACGCCGGATACGCGAGGTACACACGTCCATCCAGGCGCCACCGCGTTTGCCGGTGCGTGCATAGAGATCGATGTAGGCGCCGGCGAATATCCGACCCTGGGCATCGAGCAGATCGTAGTAGCGCGCATCCTCGTGCCAGACATCGACATCCCTGCGTTCGCGCACGCTGATCCCGAGCACGCTCTTGATGACGGCAAACAAGCCGTCGAGCACCGAGGGCAACGGGAAATACGGCTTGAGCTCCTCCTCGTTCAGCGCGTACTTTTTCTCGCGCAATTTCTCGGCCGCGTAGCCGGTGTCCCAGGGCTGCAAATCCTCGATGCCGAGTTCGTTGCGCGCAAACTCGCGCAGCTCGGCCAGATCGGCTTCGGCCATGGGCCGAGCCTTGGCCACAAAGTCCCGGAGGAACTCGATGACCCGATCGGCCGACGGCGCCATCTTGGTCGCCAGCGATTCGTCGGCCGTGTTGGCGAAGCCGAGCATCCGGGCGGCTTCGTGGCGCAGGGCCAGTATCCTTTCGATGCGCGGCGTGTTGTCGAACCTGCCCTGGTCCGATTGGTCCGAAGCCCGGGTGCCATAGGCGCGATACACGCGGGCACGCAGCGCGCGATCGTCGGCATAGGTCAGCACGGCCTGCACGCTGGGCTGCTTGAGCGTGACCAGCCAGCCATCGAGTTTCCTTTCCTGCGCGTAGGCGAGCAGCACCGCGCGCCCCGAATCGGGTATGCCGCTCAAACCGGCCTCGTCGGTGATGTGCTCGGACCAGGCGTCGGTCGCGTCGAGCACGGCCTCCTCGAATTCGGTCGAGAGTCTGGCTAGCTCGCTGGAGATCTCGCGAAAGCGGGTACGGGCCGGCTCTTCAAGGGCCACGCCGGCCAGCTCGAAATCACGCAGCTCGTGCTCGACCAGGGTTCGTGCCGCGCGTGGCAATGAAGGGAATTCATCCGACTCGCCGACCGCCTTGACGGCCGCATACAACTCGCGGTTCTGGCCCAGCGCGGTCTGGAACGCGACGATCTTGTCCTGCGCGGCGGAATAGGCTTCGCGCAAGGCTTCGGAATCCTTGACCCCGTGCAGATGGCTGACCGGCGACCAGGCCCGCGAAAGACGGTCTTCGAGCTCCTCGCAGGTTTGCATGACGCTGGAGAAGCTGCGTGCGCCGGTACTGGCAAGCATGGCATCGATGCCGGCCTGGTACTCGGCAAGAATCGCATCGATGGCCGGTTCGACGTGTTCAGGTCTGATCGCCGTGAACCGGGGCAGGGCGGTGTTTTCCAGCAACGGGTTGGTCATGGGTACTCCTGGGTCGATCCGTGAACTTGGAGCGTGGATGGCGCAAAATCAAGCGCATCGACCCTTCGATACGACTCTCATGGAAAGCGAAGCCGGCCGCGACACCCTCGAGATCCTGCGTGCATTGCCGCTATTCCGGCAACTGGACGATGATGCCCTGGCCGAGCTCGGCCGCGAACTGACCTGGTTCGCCTTGCCGGGAGGCTCATCGCTGTTCGAACAGGGCGATCCCAGCGACGCCCTGTTTGTTCTCAAGAGCGGCAGCCTCGGTGCCTTTCGCAACGACGAAAAGGGCCATGTGCAGCTGGTCGGGGTCGTAGCCGCTGGCGAGACCGTCGGCGAAGTCGGCATGATGATCGACATGCCGCGCAACGCCAGCGTGCGGGCATTGCGCGATTCCGAACTGTTGCGACTTTCGCGCAGCGATTTCGACAAGCTGGTCAACCATCATCCGCGCGCGATGCTGGCAATGGCGCGTCTTGCCGTGCGCCGCCTGTCCTCACGAGACGAAGATGCAACGCTGGGCGCACCGCGCACGTTCGCCGTGCTGCGCCACGACGCGGGCGTGGACCTGCACGGCTTCGCCGACGAGTTCGTCAAGATGCTCGGTGCATTCGGCACCTGCACGATGATCGATGGCCAGACAGGCCTCGGCCACTTGAGCAGCTGGTTCAACGAAATCGAGGCGCGCACGCGCTTCGTCGTCTATGTGGCCGACGCGGATGACGAATGGCAGGCGCTGTGCGTGCGCCAGGCCGACTGCCTGCTGTTGCTGGCCAATGCGGCGGATACGCCGAAGGCATGGCCGGCGGGCGCCTGTGCCGATGCCTCCACGGCCCTGTCCAGGCCACGCAACCTGATCCTGCTGCATCCCGGCGAGCTCATCAAGGGCGCGGCCCGACTTTGGCTCAACAAGACACCCGGCATTCCGCATCATCATGTGCGTGATGCGCATGACGTACGCCGCATTGCCCGCCTGCTGACCGGGCGCAGCCTGAACCTTGTTCTTTCCGGCGGTGGTGCGCGCGGTTTCACGCAGATCGGAATCGTGCGCGCCTTGCGCGAGGCCGGTCTCGAGATCGACTGTGTGGGCGGCACCAGCATCGGTGCGATCATCGGTGCAGGCGTGGCGCTGGAGTGGTCGGATGAGGAAATGTTCGAGAACTATCGGCAGAGCTTCGTCGCCGGTCGTCCGCTCAGCGACTACACGCTGCCGCTGGTGGCACTCACACGCGGACGCCGGGTCGCTCGTCTGCTGCGCGAACAGTATGACGACCGCGACATCACCGACCTGCCGCTACCCTACTTCTGCTGCTCGTCGAACCTCAGCACCGGTCAACTGGAAACGCATCGCGACGGCCCCCTCTGGTTGTGGCTGCGCGCTTCCTGTGCGATTCCGGGGGTATTGCCACCGGTCTGTCACCACGGGCAGGTCTATGTCGACGGTGCCGTCATCAACAACCTGCCGACCGACATCATGCATGCGCTGCAGCCCGGCACGATCGCGGCTGTCGACATCGGTGCCGATGACGCCCTGCACGCGACCATCGAGGAGTACTACACGCCCTCGATATGGAAGTTGCTGTTCGAATTCGGTCGCGGCCAGAGGCCGGGCATCTTCGATGTGCTGATCCGCTCGGGCATGGTCAATGCCGAAATCGCAAGCGCGGAGCGTCGCCAGCTCGCCAAACTGCTGTTCGAGCCCCCGGTGCGCGAAATCGGCCTGCTCAACTGGAAGGCCTATGAATACGCGGTAGACAGCGGCTATCAATATGCCCTGCGCGCCATCGAGAAGCAGCGCCATGCCTTGCACGCGCATGCGCCAGGACAAGGCTGATCCGCTGGCAATCGGCGGCGCCGTCTCGCCGCGCGCCTGATCCGGGATTCAGGTCAGCGCCATCAGCTTGCCGAAATCGACGCGCTTGAGCAGGCGCGCTTCGCCGAGGCACTTGCCTTGCAGATAGTGGACACCGGCGCCGCGCAGGGCCTGCAAGGTCTGCTCGTTGTCGACTTCACCGGCAATGACGCGCATTTCCAGCGACTTCGCCAGACCGGTAATCGAGGTGACCAGGTGCAGGTCGCCACGGTCGCTGGCCACGCGTTGCACCACGCTGCGCTCGATGCGAACGAAATCGCCAGGACGACGTTGCGAATGCAGAAATGGCAGCAGGCCCGTCTCGGCGTCGGTGCCGTTGAGCACGAAACGGCAACCGATCGCGCGCAGGCGTGCGATGAAATGCAGGGCCGCCGGCAGATTGGCCAGCTCCGGGCTGTCGCTGATCTCGAGGATCAGGCGCTCCGCCGGAACCCCGGTCGCGATGATGGACTTTTCGATCGTTGCAAGAGAATCCGGGTCCGCCACCGTCGCCGGCGAGAGTCGCGCGATCATGCCGACCGGTGCATGGCGCGCGCGCTCGTTGGCCAGATGCATGAGCAGGCCGTTGATCACCCAGAGGTCGATGCGCTGGACCATGCCGACACGCTCGGCCAGCGGAATGAATGCCCGCGGCAAGATCAATTGGCCGTCCTTTCCGACCATGCGCAACTGCACGGCAAACAGCGGATCCTCTTCGCCACGCCCGAGTTGCCAGCCTGCCCCTCCAACCGGTTCGCCGGCATCGTCCGGGAGGTTGGCGGTCGGCACCACCGGCTGCACGAGGATGACGAAGCGTGCCTGTTCAAGGGCCAGTCGCAGGCGTTCACTCGGGGCGCTGACCGGAGCCGGTGCAGGTGTCGAAGTGCTCTTGCCCAAGGCACTGGCTTTTGCCGCTTCGGCGGGACTGGTTCCGGCCGCTGCCCGCGCGCGTTCCAGCGCTTCGTCGGCGGTGACCGTGCGCGGACTCAGCATTTCCGCACCGATGCGTGCATGCACGCGGTGTTGCACGTCGCCGATGGTGTATTCACGCTCGGCCAGCAGCTTCTGGAAACTTTCGGCCAGGACCTTGATGTTGTCGACCTGGACGCTGCTGAGCAGGAGCAGGAAGCTGTCGCCTTCACCCCGCGCGAGGACGTCGCCCTCGCGCAGGCGGTGAGCCAGGGCATGGGCGACGGTGCGAAGCAGCTCGTCGCCGCGCGGTGGAGAATGTTCGTCGTCGCGATCGACCTCGACATGGATCAGGGCCGAATAGCCGCCGCGGTCGCGCAGTCGAACCAGTTCGCCGATCAGGCGCTGGCGCAGGTGACGCGCATTGGGCAGGCCGGTCAATGGGTCGTGGCTGAGTTCCCAGCGCAGGCGTTCGGCCGTGCGCCGTTCCGCGATGTCGCGGAACACGACCACCGCACCCTGGGCCTTTCGATGCACCTGCAGCGGCAACACCGTGTATTCGACCGGTACGCCACTGCCATCGCGGCGGCGAAACATGGTTTCAACCTGATGGACTGCAACACCCTCGCTGTAGGCCCGGCTCAGCGGCGAGCTGCGAGCAGCCTCCTGTGGATGCACGGCAGCCTGCGCAAGCAGTCCGATCAGGTCATTGTCGTCGCCATAGCCGAGCAGGCGCAGACCGGTCGGGTTGACGAAACTGATGCGGCCTTCGGAATCGACCCCGAAGACGCCATCGCCGACCGAGCCGAGAATGCCATCGAGCTGCTCGCGACCCACTTCGGCCGAGCGTTGCATTTCGATGTTGCGAGCGAGGGTGCGTATGCGCGCCAGGAACAGCTCGCGCGCCTCGTTCTTGAACATGCATTCGCTGGCGCCGGCCTGCAGACAGCGTCGAATGATGTCTTCGCGATAGCTGCCGGTGATGACGGCCAGGATCGGCGGTTCGTCGCGCTCGCTGAGCTTTCGACAGAGCTCGTCGCCACTGCCATCGGGCAGGAAGTAGTCAACGACCACGAGGTCGTAGGGGTTGTTGTCGGAAAGTTCCACGGCTTCGGCAATCGAAGCGGCGACATCGACCGAGTAACCGTTGCGTTCGAGAAGATCGCTGTACGCCTGGCAGACACTCTTTGAATCGTCGACAAACAGTATGCGCACGCGTTCGCCGGATTCCACGGACGCGTTTTCGCCGGCGAGCTCGTCGGGAGCGAGTTCGCCGACACATGCCGGAATGCGGCTGAACTGCGACCAGAGCAGGAAGCGGCCGCGCATCGTCGCCGCTGCCCAGGCGCGGATTTCGGCCGTCTCCTCATGTGCCATCAGCAGCGTCGCCGGAGCATCAGGCGCGTGCCGCGTGTATTCAAGCAAGGCTCGATACTCGCGGGTCGGCCGCGCGGGTGCGCCGATGATGGCCAGCGAATAGGGCAGTTCCTTGGCGTTCGGATTGCCAACCCGGCGCAGGTGGTCGTAGGCCTCCAGGTAGTTGCCGATTTCCGCACGTACCGGCAACGATGCGGCCGCCAGCGTCCGTCGCAACAGATGGCTCAGGGTGGTCGATCGCTCGACTAGCAGGATTCCGCTCAAGGGGGCCTCGAAAGCACGTTGGTCCGATGCGCTGGAAGAATCTTTCGGCTGTCCCGCGCGACCGAAACCGCAGCGATCCTCGCCCTGGTCTCCCCCTGCGCGCGCCGTGCCATGAGACCAGTACGCGTTTCGCAATGCAAGGGCAGGCGCGACGCATGCCGGCAGTTCCGTTCAGCTGGCCGAGCAAGGCATCCGCGTCGCTCGGGCAAAACCACTTCGGTGCTGACGCCGCATTCATTACACTGTGGGCGACCCGACAGCGAGCGACCGATGACCTACCCGAATACCCGCTTGCGCCGAATGCGGCGCGATGCCTTTTCCCGGGCACTGATGCGCGAGACCCGCCTTGATGCCAGCGACCTGATCATGGTCGCCTTTGTCATCGACGGCAGCGACCGGCGCGAAGCCGTGCCCTCCATGCCGGGCGTCGAGCGTCTGTCGCTGGATCATCTGCTCAAGCTGGCCGATGAATGCGTCGCACTCGGTATCCCGGCGCTGGCCCTGTTTCCCTCGGTGGATGCATCACTCAAGAGTGAGGATGCCAGCGAAGCCTGGAATCCGGAGGGGCTGTTCCAGCGCGCTGCACGCGCACTCAAGGTGCGCCATCCCGGACTCGGCCTGATTGGCGACGTTGCCCTGGATCCCTACACCACGCATGGCCAGGATGGTCTGATCGACGCCGCTGGCTATGTGCTCAATGACCCGACCATCGCCGCACTGATCCGCATGGCCCTGGCCCAGGCCGAAGCCGGTTTCGATATCGTCGCGCCCTCGGACATGATGGATGGCCGCATCGGCGCGATACGCGAAGCGCTGGAGGATGCCGGGCATGTCAATACGCGCATCCTTTCCTACTCGGCAAAGTATGCCTCGGCGTTCTATGGTCCTTTCCGCGATGCAGTGGGGTCTTCGGCCAATCTCGGCAAGGGCGACAAGCACACCTACCAGATGGATGTCGGCAACAGTGACGAGGCGCTGCGTGAGGTTGAGCTCGACATTGCCGAAGGTGCCGACATCGTCATGGTCAAGCCCGGATTGCCGTATCTGGATGTCGTGCGGCGGGTCAAGGATCACTTTGGAATGCCGACCTTCGTCTACCAGGTCAGCGGTGAGTACGCGATGCTGAAGGCGGCTGCGCAGAACGGCTGGCTGGACGAGCACAGCGTCGTGCTCGAAGCGCTGATGGCGATGAGGCGTGCCGGTGCGGATGCGATCCTGACCTACTACGCCATCGAGGCAGCGCGCTGGTTGCGTGCAGATTTGTCCCGGACGCAGTAGTCTCGACCCGGGAAGCCCACGGCGTGGATGGGGATCGGAAGTTGAGTGCAGGGCCTGCCGCCGGGCGCGTTCCCGCGCAGGACTGGTAAAGCGAGGGCGAGCCCGAGGCTCGAACGTAGTCGGAGCGAATCCATGCAGATGATCGATGAGGAACCCGTGACCGTGCACCGCGCCAGCGATGGGCCCGGCCTGTACGCCGTGTTTGGCCAGCCCATTGCGCACTCGCTTTCTCCGCGAATTCATGCAGCGTTTGCGCGCGACCTTTCGATCGCGCTGGAGTACCGAGCCATTGAAGCTTCGGCCGAGGATTTCGTCGGCGCACTGGCCGCATTCGCCGATCGCGGCGGCCTTGGCGCCAATGTCACGTTGCCCCTGAAGCAACATGCGGCGCGCCTGTGCCTTTCGGTCAGCGAACGCGCGCGCCAGGCCGACAGCGTCAATACCCTGGTTCGCCGCGGCGAAGGCTGGCATGGCGAAAGCACCGATGGCGTCGGCCTCATCCGCGACATCACCGGCCGCCACGGCCTGTATGTGCGCGGGCGACGCACCCTGCTGCTGGGCGCTGGCGGTGCCGCGCGCGCCGTGGCTTTTGCCTTGCTCGATGCGGGCATTTCCGAACTGACCATCGCCAACCGGACCCCCGAACGTGCCGACGCCCTGGCCGACGCCATCGGCAAGCCGGAGGGCGTGCATACGCGCTACTGGAGCGATCTCGGGCAATGGGGATCCTTCGACCTGATCGTCAACGCGACCTCGGCCGGTCATGGCCGGATGTCGCTGGCCCTGCCGCCGTCCCTGATGGCACCGCGCGCCGTCTGCTACGACCTGTCCTATGGCCGTGCCTCATTCGGATTTCTGGCCTGGGCGCGCAGCGCGGGCGCCAGCCATGCCGTTGACGGCCTTGGCATGCTGGTTGAACAGGCTGCCGAGGCCTTCGAGGTCTGGCATGGACGAAGGCCGGAGACCGACGCAATCTACGCTGAATTGCGCGCCTACCTGCCGGGCGATGCCGAAGACTGATGGACTGCAGGATCGGTTGCGGCGCCTGCTGCATCGCGCCTTCCATTTCGTCGGCGATTCCCGGCATGCCCCATGGCAAGCCGGCCGGCGTACGTTGCGTGCAACTCACCGCGGCAAACGCCTGTGCCCTGTTCGGCCGACCCGAGCGCCCCGAAGTGTGCCGCCAGCTGCAACCCGATCGGGTCATGTGCGGCAACGATGCCGCTCAGGCGATGAAATACCTCGATGAACTCGAAAGCCTGACCAGACCCGTTGCACGGCCAGTCCGATCCGCGGGCGGCGCGTACTAGCCGGATCGGGTCAGCGCCGAGAGGTACTCGTTTTTCAGGCGCACGTAGTTCTGCGCGGAGTAGAAGAGCTTCTCGATCTCGTCCTCACCGAGCTTGCGCACGAAGCGCGCCGGGTTGCCGACCCAGAGCTCGCCTTCGCCGACCTGCTTGCCCGGGCTGAGCATGGCCCCGGCGCCGATCATGCTGTGCTTGCCGACACGGGCGCCATCGAGCACGGTCGCATTCATTCCGATCAGGCAGGCGTCTCCGATCGTGCAGGCATGCACGATGGCACCATGGCCGATGGTGACATCGGAGCCGATCAGCAGCGGAACGCCTCCAGGCGTGTACGGCCCGTCGTGGGTGACATGCAGCACGGCGCCATCCTGGACATTGCTGCGTGCGCCGATGCGTATGAAGTTGACGTCGCCACGTGCTACCGCGCACGGCCACAGCGAGGCATCTTCCTCCAGCTCGACATCGCCGATCAATACGGCGTCCGGATCGACGTAGACCCCCGGACCCAGACGCGGCCCGATGCCGTTGTATGTGCGGATGCTCATGGCGGAATCTTCGCTGGCAAAGCGCGAAAGTTATCACGCGACTGCGGCCAGGGTGAGCAGAAGCGAAACCGCGGACCTGCTTGCCCGAAGCCGGAAATTCCGCCCGATCGCACGCCTTCATTCGTCAATGGAAGTCCAATCAGGGTTAGACTGATCGCATGGACATGCCTGCCACGACCGATCTGAACGCGCTGCTGGAACGCCAGCGCGCCGCCTGGCAGGTGAGCGAGCCCACGCCCGCGCAACGCCTCAGGGATCTGGGCAAGCTGCGCGAAGTCCTGCGCCGGCGTTTTGACGAATTGTCGGCCGCCATGAGCGCCGATTTTGGGCGTCGCTCGCATCACGAAAGCCTGCTCACCGACGGCATGACGGTGCTGCACGAGATCGACTACATGCGCAAGCGCCTGACGCGCTGGTCGCGTCCTCGTCACCGTCTCGCCGACGCGATGTTCTGGCCGGCGCGCACCGAGGTCCAGAACCGCCCGCTGGGCGTGGTCGGCATCATTTCGCCGTGGAACTACCCGGTCAACCTGGCCCTGATCCCGCTGGTGTCGGCGATTGCCGCTGGCAATCACGTGATGCTCAAACCTTCGGAAAACACCCCACGCACCTCCGCATTGCTGGCCGAACTGCTCGCCGAGGTGTTTCCCGAGGATCGTGTGGCGACGGTACTCGGCGATGCCGATGTGGCGGCCCGTTTCGCCGCGTTGCCCTTCGATCACCTGTTCTTCACCGGCTCGACCGCCGTCGGTCGCAAGGTCATGGCTGCCGCCGCACCCAATCTGACCCCGGTCACGCTTGAGCTGGGTGGCAAGTCGCCGGCCATCGTGGCCGAGGGCTATCCGATCGAGACCGCCGCGCAACGCATCGCCGCCGGCAAGTTCCTCAATGCCGGGCAGACCTGCATTGCGCCGGACTACGTGTTCGTGCCGAACGACCAGCGCGAACCGTTCCTGGCCGTATTGCGCGCCTACGTGGCGCGCCACTATCCCCGGCTCAGGGAAACACCCGACTACACCAGCATCGTCAACGACGGTCACTATCAGCGCCTGCAGGCTCTGGTGGCGGAGGCTGGCGAGGCGGGAACACGCATCGAGGTCTTGCCGGATGCGGCTGCACATGACCCCGAGCGGCGTATTTTTGCACCGACTGTCGTTCTCGACCCGGACCCGAAGCTGCGCGTCATGCAGGAGGAAATCTTCGGGCCGGTGCTGCCGGTCATCGGCTATGGGCACATCGAGGAGGTGCTCAAGTTCGTCAACAGCCGGCCACGCCCGCTGGCGCTGTATCATTTCGACAAGGATCGTCGGCGCACCCGACACGTGTTGCGCTCTACCCTGGCCGGCGGCGTCACCGTCAATGACTGTGTCATCCACATCGCCCAGAGCGAACTGCCCTTCGGCGGCGTGGGCGCGTCCGGAATGGGACATTATCATGGACATGCCGGTTTCCTGACCTTCTCCAAGCAGATGCCGGTGCTGTTCCAGGCGCGCTGGTCCTCGCTGTCCCTGCTGCGGCCGCCCTATACGAAACTGGCGGATTTCGTCACCCGATTGATGACCCGCTGAGCCAGGACAACGCTGGACACCGCGTCGTTCCCCGCTGACCCGCCATGCGGCTGTCGAGCATCGCAGGGATGACGTGCGAAGGCTTGTCCCGCCTGGCCCCGAGGCTCCGGTCGGCAGCGCTTCAGCCGCGCTTCGCTAGGCTTGTTGCATTCCTCAAAACGAACTTGGCGCCAGCCTTGCATGGCAGCCCTTGTCCGATCGTCAAAACCACGGCAATAGTCCAATGACCAAGAAATCCGAATACATTCCCGCGCGCCGCAATGCGCCCGAGTCGGAAGCGGCGCTGGCCAGCCGTATCAGCCGGCACCTGCTGGATCTGCTCTCCAATGTGCCCAGGACCAGCGAGGTGCGCGACAGCAATGCCGATGCCCGGGTCCGTGCGTTGACTTCGGCGGCTGCCAACAAGGCAGCACTCGCCGCCGGGACCCTGGCCCTGCCGCCCGGTCCGCTGGGCTGGCTGACGATCATTCCCGAACTCATCGCGATCTGGCGTATCCAGGCCCAGCTGGTTGCAGACATTTCAGGTGCCTACGGGGTCAGCGCGCGACTGAATCGCGAGCAGATGATGTATTGCCTGTTCAAACACGCTGCGGCGCAGGCGGTTCGCGATCTGGTCGTGCAGGTGGGCGGCCGCCTGATCGCACAGGATGTCCCGGTGCGCGTGATCGAGCGCGTTGCCCAGGCCGTCGGTTTGCGTGTTACCAAGCGTCTGGTCGGTGGCGGTATCTCACGCTGGTTGCCGGTTATCGGCGCAGTCGGAGTCGGTGCCTATGCCTGGTACGACACGCGGCAGGTCGCGCGAACCGCGATTCGCCTGTTCGGGGCAGGTCCGACCACGGTCGACGCCGTGCTTGCGGCCATGGATGAAGAGGATGCGCGCGCTGCCGACCAGGCCGAATCCGTCGATCAGGCGCAAGCGACCGAACCGGAACGTCGTCGCGCCTGAGGCAATTCTCACTGCGCCTTGCGGGCAAATGCAGCCTGCGGCGCTATGCTCTGCGGATGCGCCTGCTCGCCGACTTCATCGCCCGCCACCAACGCCTGTTCGTGCTGACCGGTGCCGGCTGCAGCACGGATTCGGGCATCCCCGACTATCGGGATGCCGAGGGCGGCTGGAAGCGCGCGCCGCCGGTGACCCTGCAGGCCTTCGTGGGCGATGAATCCACCCGCCGCCGCTACTGGGCGCGCAGCATGCTGGGCTGGAATCGTTTCGGCCGCGCGAGTCCGAATGCGGTGCACCGCGCCCTGGTCGAACTCGAACGGCAAGGACGCCAGCAAGTCCTGCTGACCCAGAACGTCGATCGCCTGCACCAGCGCGCCGGCAGCCGCAACGTGATCGACCTGCACGGGCGAATGGATGTGGTTCGCTGCCTGGCATGCGAAGCACGCAGCGAACGGGAAGGGCTGCAGCGGGAATTGCTGGCGCGCAATCCCGATTGGCTGAACATCCCGTCGACGCCAGCGCCGGATGGCGATGCCGATCTCGACAACGCGGACTTCTCGACATTCGATGTGCCTGACTGCGAAGGCTGCGGTGGCGTGCTGAAGCCGGACGTCGTGTTCTTTGGCGAGAACGTGCCGCGCGAACGAGTCGATGCCGCTGTCGCCCATCTCGAGCAAGCCGATGCGGTGCTCGTGGTCGGCTCCTCGCTGATGGTGTATTCGGGATTTCGGTTTGCACGTATGGCCTCGGCGATGGGCAAGCCGATTGCCGCAGTCAATCTCGGTCGGACGCGAGCCGATGATCTGCTGTCGCTCAAGATCACCGAATCCTGCGGCGATGCGCTGGCATTCCTGATCGCAGAGACGGAACAGGCGCACGGAACCGCGGCGATCTCCGGTTGAGAATGGGGCGTCCCTGAAGGCAATGATCGGGAATCCATTCGTGTCGCTGACAACCCTGCGCGCACTTGTCCTGTTGCTGGTCTCGCTCGCCGGGCCTCAGCTCGCACCTGCGGCGGTGATCGAGATCACGCCGCAGGACAACTACCGCAGCGCCATGCAAAACCTGGTCGCTGGCGACACCCTCATCATGCACGGTGGCAACTATCCGTTGACCAGCTTTTTCCAGCTGAGTCTGAATGGCACCGCGCAGCTTCCGATCACGATCCGGGCCGCGGTCGGCGAGCAGCCGGTCATCGAATACGTCGGCAGCGGCCAGAACATCGTCAATGTCAGCAACTCGTCCTTCCTTACCTTCGATGGCATCGAGTTTACCGGCGGCTCGCGCGGCATTCGCCTGACCGCCTCCTCGGACATCACGATTCGCAATTGCCATGTGCACCACACTGCCGCCAACGCGATCAGTGCCAACGACATCGGCAGCGTCTATGCGCGCCTGACCATCGTGCACAACGAGATTGACCATGCCGGGGGTACTGCCGAGGGTCTCTATCTCGGCTGCAACAACGACGAGTGCCGAATCCACGATTCGCTGATCGCGAACAACTACATTCATCATCTCAACGATCCTGGTGTGACCCAGGGCGATGGCATCGAGATCAAGGCTGGAAGCTACGCCAACATCGTGCGCGACAACGTCATCCACGACACCCGCTATCCAGGCATCACCCTCTACCACACCCATGGCAACGGCGCGCCGAACCTGATCGAACGCAATCTGGTCTGGAACAGCGGTGACAACGGCATCCAGGTCACGGCCGACGCCATCGTGCGCAACAACATCGTGCTCGGCGCGGCAGCTCATGGCATCGGTATTCACGGCTCCCAGGGCGGCACGGTGGGCAATCTCGAAATCGTCAACAACACCGTACTCAAGGCCAGCGGCGATGCCATCCACATCAACGACGTCAGCGGCAGCGTGTTGATCGCCAACAACGCCCTGTATGCGCAGAGCGGTCGTGCCGTTTACGCGGACGGCACGACCAGCCTGGTCACGATGCTGGCGAATGCCGGAACAGGCGGCCTGAGCGGTGTCAGTACGGGATTCAATGCGGGTGGAAACATCGCCACGAACTTTGCATCGGCCAACTATTCGGGCGCACCACCGATGGATCTGGTGCCGACAATCGGGCTGCTGGTCGGCTCCGCCGATGCGACAACGATCGCGCAGGATGACTTCAACGCCCTGTCGCGCAGCCCGCAAGCGGACGTCGGTGCCTATCGCAGCAATCCGGCAGGCAATCCCGGCTGGGTGCTGCAGGCCGGATTCAAGGAAACGTCATTCCTGTTCGCGGATGGATTTGATCCGGCACCCTGAAACTTCGGCTGCGCGTATATTGAGCGCGCCGGATAACCGGCGCCGGAGCGCACGCCTGCATGAAATTCCCGATCTCATTCCTGCTGCTGGCAATGTTTGTCGCCGAGTCCAGCGCTGCGCCGGTTGACCCGGAGACCCGCGCCGAGGCGCGTGATCTTCTTGCAAGATCGATCGCCTTCAAGACCTCCGAAGGTCTCGGCCAGGTACCGGCCTACGCGTCGTTCCTCGCAGAGAAGCTGCAGGCCGGCGGCATTCCCGCAGAGGACATCCGGATCTTACCGGTCGGCGAGACGGCATCACTGGTGGTGCGCTATCGCGGTGATGGAAGTGGCGGCAAGCCGATCCTGCTGCTTGCACACATGGACGTGGTGACGGCCAATCCGGCCGACTGGAAACGCGATCCGTTCACCCTGATCGAAGAGAACGGATATTTTTTCGGTCGCGGCACCTCGGATATCAAGGCGGACGCGTCCCTGATCGTGGCCACGTTCCTGCGTCTGAAGCGCGAAGGCTTCGTGCCTGACCGCGACTTGATCATCGTCTTTACCGGTGACGAAGAATCCGATCAGTTGACGACGCGCGATCTGGTCGACAATCACCGTGATCTGATCGATGCCGAATTCGCGCTTAATGCCGATGGCGGTGGTGGCGTGCTCGATGAAGAAACCGGCAAGGCGCGCATCTACTACCTGCAGGGCGCCGAGAAGACCTCCGCGACCTATGCGATCACCGCAACCAACCCGGGCGGCCACAGCTCCGAGCCGCGCGTCGAAAACGCGATCTACGATCTGGCCGACGCGCTGAAGTCCTTGCAGGCATTCCGCTTTCCGGTGCAGTCGAACGAATGGACCCTGGCCAGTCTGGCGGCGGCCGGTGCGGCAACACCGGGACCCCTCGGTGAGGCGATGACACGTTTCGCAGCGGATCCGACCGACAAGGCCGCAGCCGACCTGCTGGCGACGGAGCCCTCTTACGTCGGGCGCACGCGAACCACCTGCATCGCGACCATGCTCAAGGGCGGACATGCCGAAAACGCGCTGCCGCAATCGGCCACGGCCACGGTCAATTGCCGCATCTTCCCCGGCACCACGATCGAATCGGTCCAGGCCGAGGTGCAGCGCGTGGTCGGCGACAAGCTCGACGTGCAGATTGCCGAACGCACCATGGATGCCAAGGCCTCGCCCTTGCGAGAGGATATCCAGTCCGCCGTCTCCCGGGCCGTGCACGCCAGCCACCCGGGTACGCCCGTCGTTCCGGACCAGGCCTCCTACTACACCGACGGCACGATTTTCCGCGCCGCGGGCATACCGACCTATGGCGTCAGCAGCAACTTCATGAAGGATAGCGACAGCTTCGCCCATGGCCTTGACGAACGGCTGCCGGTGGATGCCTTCTACAACGGTCTCGAGCACTGGTACGTGCTGATTCAGTCGCTGGCTGGGGGGCAGTAGGCGGGGTATTGGTTCGAGCAGAAATTTGCGTGGCTTGTTGTTGGAAAGCCGCGATGCTGAATGGTGCCGCCGTAGGAAACGGCTTCAGCCGCGATGCAATTTTGCATTGTGGCGAGGAGCGTCAGGCATGAATTTCACACCGAATAGCCGATCATGACCTGGGCCTCGATGGCTCGGCACGAATTGCCGCTTCGTTGTTGGATAGACCAGCCACTCGGCTTCGAAAGCTGATGCGACGATTTTCTTGTGTTGATCAGGAGCAGGAGCATCGCGGCTGAAGCCGCTTCCTACGGGCGGGCGCGGGCTTCGATCGGGTGCCTGTTGTTTCTTCCTAGTTGGCTATTCGACAACCGGATCGCGTTTCGCATCGATGCTCCGGCACACCCGATTGCGTCCCTCGTGCTTGGCCCGGTACAGGGCCGAGTCGGTTTCGCGCAGCAGGTCGGCGGCATGGTCGCCGGGCGCCGGCACCCGGCTCATGACGCCTGCACTGATGGTGATGGTCTGGCTGTCGTTGCCCAGGGTGCGAGGCGGCAGGGCCTCGACCAGGGCGCGCATGCGTTCGGCGCAGCGCGCAACGAGGTCGATGCTCGCATCCACCATCAGACAGGCGAATTCCTCGCCGCCAAAACGCGCGACCAGATCCTGCTCGCGCGTGACGCTGGCGAGTGCCTGGGCGACGGCGCGCAGGGCGACGTCACCGGCCAGATGGCCGTGGCGATCGTTGTAGTCCTTGAAATGGTCCACATCGATGACGATCAGGCCGATCGGCAACCCCCTGGTCACTGCGCGTTCGATTGCCGCGTCTGCGGCCTCCATCAGGCGACGGCGATTGGCGACGCCGGTCAGGGGATCCTGGTAGGACAGCTCGGTCAGTCGCTCATTTGCAGAACGGATTTCCAGGGTGCGGCGCGCAACCTCGCGTTTCAGATGGCGCTGGCGGGCACGCAACCCGCGATTGTAGAGAAGGACCAGACCGGAAGCGGCAGCGAGCACGAGCAGCACGAACAGCAGACGAACCCAGGGCAACTCCCACCAGTGGGCCTTCACGGAAAAATGCAGGGTCCGTGGCGAGCTCGGAATGCCTGCATAGTCGCGTGCCTCGACCTTTAGTGCGTATGAGCCCGGAGCCAGTGCGGAATAGCGTCGCTGGTGTTCCTCGGTCCAAGCACCGGGCCCGTCATCGTGTCCGACCAGCTCGGTGCGGAAAGTGGAATCCTGTTCGCGTATGCCGGACAGGAGCGTGAATCCGATCATCAGGTCGCGAGTGCCCGCAGGCAGATCCAGCGCGGTACTCCCTTCGGGGTCGATCGTCCTGCCGTCGACGATCATTTCGCTGAAGTGCAGGGGCTTGGGTACGGCATGTCCCGGCGCGGCGACGATCTCCGGGTCGAACATGCTCAAGCCACCCAGCGTGCCGACCCAGTACCTGTCATTCGCATCGATGACCTGCGTGTTCGTGTTGCACTCATCGTGGACCAGGCCATCGCGACGGCGAAAGACGCGTTCGGAATATCCCGGTCCGTCCGACTTCGGCGTCAGCAGTTGCACGCCGTTGTTGGTGCAGACATAGATTCGGCCACGACTGTCCTCAAGCACGGAGTAGACGGTCGGATCGGGTGGTGCAGGTACCGCGTCGTCCTTGATCATCACCGGGTTCCGCGGATCATCGATGGCCAGTCGCACGACGCCATTTCGATTGCTGCTCGCCCACAGCGTGGCGCCTGCATCCGTCCGGGTTACGGTGACCCCGCGAAAGCCGTCTTCGGGCAGGCCCTTGATGCCCGTCAGCGGCGTCCATTCGCTGCCATCAAAACGCGCCAGTCCCTGCTGACCGGCTGCCCAGATCCAGGAACGGCCGTGGGCATCCACCTGCTGGCCGAGGTTGACCACACTCCACGGCTTGCCTGCGTCGCCAATCGGGAAGTTCGTCCAATCGCCATTGCGAAATCGATAGACGCCACTGCGCAGCGTTGCAAACCAGAGTTCGGTCTTTCCCTGGAAAACTCGCGAGAGGGCATGGGTGGCGATGTCTTCACCCCTCTGCTGCCACGGCACTGGCAATGGCGTGAACTCCAGATCGTCGCTGACGCGAAGCAATGCGCCGTCATTGAGGCTCAGCAATCGCCAACGGGTGCCATCGGGTCCGGCGAGATTCCAGATTTGACGCACGCCTTCATCCGGCAACGTGCCATTGGCGCGCGTGAAGTATTGCCACTCGCCATCCTGGAGCAGTCCCAGGCCCTGTTTTGAAGTGCCGACCCAGACCCGCTGCCCGCCCTTTCCATCGTCTTCGGGCAGGACGCTGAAGATGCCGTTCTCGCGCGCGCCGAGCAGGGATACGGTTTGCCATTGTGTGTCGGCCAGGGCCGCCCGCGCGATTCCGCGCTCGGTCGCCAGCCAGAGCAGATCGGTGCCATCCATGCTCCGTTGCAGCTTGATGCCGCGCACGGCGTCGGACGGCAGACCGTGGCGGCGATCGAAGACCGCGACCTCGTCATCAATCACGCGCAACAGGCCGGCACGCGACGCCAGCCAGACAGCGTTCTTTCCACTGGACATTCGGGTTGCCACGGCCGAGTAGATCGCTTCGGTCGGCAATTCACCGCTGGCGGCCCGCCAGACCCGGATACCGTCTTCACGAATCCGGTAGAGGCCATCGCCATAGGTCAGCAGCCACAACTCCTCGACGCCCTGGTTGACCGTACGCATCAGGTCGGTCGAATGCAGCTCGGGCTGGTCCAACAGCTCGAAGCGCTGCCAGGGCCGGGTGATGCCGGTGTTGTCGATGTCCCGATACCAGAGCCCGTCAGCAGTGGCTGCCATCCATTGCCGGGGTCCACCGAACAGCGTATCGGTTTGCGCGATGCTGGCGGTCGGTCCCTGTCGTACCGAAGCATTGCCCGGGTCCGCAGTCCAGGTCGTGTAGTCGGCGTCCTGCTTCCAGAAGCCGTCATCCAGACCGACCCAGAGCTGCGAGCGGTCGTCGGCGGTCCGGGTTTCGGAGAAGCGCTGGTGGAACCTGCTCTCCGAAGGTTGCAGTGCCCAGCGTTCGCCATCGTAGCTGGCCAGGCCCTCGCGTTCGAAAATGGCCCAGAGCGTCCCCTCAGCGTCTGCCTGCATGTCGCGAACCAGACTGTGCGCTTCCGGGAATGGCCATGCGGTCCAGCGGTAGCCGTCGAAGCGTGCCAGTGACGAAGCCGAACCGGCCCAGACAAAGCCCTTCCGGTCAAAGCCCACGGTGCTCCATATTTCGTCCGACAAGCCTTCGCGCGAGGAGAACACGGTAAACGTCGGTGCACCCTCGTCGGCCAGGTCGAGGGCAGAAATCGCGCGCTCGGCCGCGTGCGTCGCAGTCGAGGAAACGAACGACAAGAGCAAGGACAAGAACAGGCAGCGCATGCGCAAGTAGCTGAAATCCGGTAGTCGGGCAGGAGTGCCCGTTGAGTGATCTGCTCCCTGCTGGCGGAACAGGGGGTGTGGATGGGGCACAAGCTGCAAGAACCGTGCCCCACGCCCCGCACTGACAGGCGTATCGCCTGGCCCAGGTCCGCTTTTCAGCCGGGAGCCCGTCTCGGATGTCTCGCTGGAGCAAACCGTGCGCAGGATCACGATAGCAGGGCATGGGCCTGCGCAGACTTGAATGCCCGCCGGGCCGGTCGATGAATTGAATCGCCAATTCCCGCAACGGTTGAGCGAAAGCGAGCGAGGCTGGGGCTGACCGGGCCCGGCCACCATGGAGAAACTGAGGATGCGCCACTGCCTGCCCGCGCTGGTAGCGAGTCTGTCGGCACTGCTGCTTGCTGGTGGCGTGAAGGCGCAGACCCTGCGCGATTACGACATCGTATACGTGCGCCAGGCCCGTTTCGGCGACAACCAGAACACGACCTGGCCCGAGGTGTTCCATCCGGCCCGCATGGATCCGGGTGCAGACCTGATGCTGCTGCATCCGGATGGCAGCGAGGAAGTGCTGGTCGCGGGCGGCAATGGAGGCATTACCGACCCGTTCGTCTCGTTTGATGCGCAGTGGGTCTATTACGCGCAATTCCCGGACCTGCGTTCGCAGTCGCTCAATCATCAGCGCGGCGACCTTCCCATCAGGGGTGCCGATATCCATCGCATCCATCTGGCCACGCGGCAGACCGAACAGCTCACCCATGGCGAGTTCACGCCAAACACCGGCGCCGGAAATTGGGACGAGGCCAACCCGCTCGATCCGCCGTCCGGATTCAATCGGCTCGGCTACGGCATCCTCAATCTCGGACCCTGCCCGCTGCCCGGGGGACGCATCGCCTTCACCAGCAACCGCAACGGTTTCGAACCACCAAAGGGCTACACCACTCCGACCCTGCAACTGTTCGTGATGGACGAGGATGGACAGAACGTCACCCAGATCGCGCCGATGAACATTTCGAGTGCGCTGCACCCGACCATCCTGCGCGACGGCCGGCTGATGTTCTCTTCGCATGAGGATCAGGGCCTGCGCGACCGGCGCATGTGGGGGGTCTGGGCGATCTGGCCGGACGGGCGCAAGTGGGAGCCGGTGCTCAGTGCATTCCGTGAGGGTCAGGCCTTCCATTTCATGACCCAGCTGTCCGGGGGCGATCTGGTCATCGAGGACTACTACAACCTCAACAACAACGGGTTCGGCACGCTGTATCGAACACCGTCCCGACCGCCGGCCGGGCAACCGGCTTTCTTCAGCGCCTACTCCGACGACAATCCGCTGATCGAGCGTACCGTCGGCGGCGGCTTTCCGTATCCGTACACGATCCCGTTCACCCCACGCGGCGGCCTGGTTTCGCTGGCCCCGTTCACGCACGGCGATGACGAGGCCGCACCGGTCGGCAGCAACGGACAGCGGGTCGGCAAGTTCACCCATCCGTCCGCCGCGCCGGACGGCAACCTGCTCGTGGTCTGGACACCGGGTCCGGCCAACGATCTCAATCGTCCAACCCCGATGCCCTATTACGATGCCGGTCTCTATGAAATCGTTGGCGGGAATGTCGTGCAGTCGCCGCAGGATCTGGTGCTGATCAAGAACGATCCGGCCTGGAACGAAGCCTGGCCGCGCGCGGTGGTGCCGTACAGCCGTATCCATGGTGTCGCCGAGCCGGACGATCTTGCCTGGTTGCCGAATGACGGCGGCGAGCACCCGATGTTGCCGGCCGGCACGCCCTATGGCCTGGTCGGGAGTTCCAGCCTGTACAAGCGCGAAAGCTTTCCGGCCACGGTGACCCCGTGGTCGAACACCTTCGACGGTCTGGATGCGTTCAATACCAGCGAGAACGGCCAGTCCAGCAACTGGTTCAGCCAGGGCAGCGATGCGGGAAAATATTCCAACAGTGACATCTGGGCCGTGCGCATCCTCGCGATGGAGCCGCATAGCCATCGCAGCTACGGTCCGAATGAAGGGCGCCAGTTCAGCAGCCATGCCGATGAGCGCCTGCGCGTGCTTGGCGAAATTCCGGTGCGCAAGTTCGGTGCGGGCGGGCAACCCGTGCTCGATCTCGAAGGCAATCCCGACACGAGTTTCCTTGCCCGCATTGCCGCCGATACGCCGTTCACGTTCCAGACCCTGGACCGCAAGGGCATGGTCCTCAACATGGCCCAGACCTGGCACCAGGTCAGGCCCGGCGAGCTGCGCGCCGACTGCGGCGGTTGCCATGCGCACAGCCAGATGCCGCTGGCCTTCGGCAGCACCGCGGCCGCACAGACCGGTCATGTGGTCCCCGACCTCGCCACGACCACACCCCTGCTGACACTCGATGCCAGCGGACAACCGGCGCTGCGCGTGGAGAACATCGCACAGGTCAGCGTCGAGTTCCTGCGCGATATCCGGCCCTTGCTGCAGCAACGCTGTGCCGGCTGCCATCAGGGCGCGAGCCCGCCCGGCAACCTCAATCTGGCAGATACGTCGATGATCGATGGTCTGCCTGGCGACTACCGCAGATTGGCCGCTGACAGCGCTGCGCAGTTTGGCTACGCGCCGGTGATTTCCAATGGCAGCTGGCGCCAGACCAATGCCAGTCGCTATGTGCGCATGTTCCAGAGTCGGCGCAGTCTGCTGATCTGGAAACTGTTCGGCGAGCGCCTCGATGGCTGGAGCAATGCCGAGCACCCGACCGAAACCGTTCCGGGCAATCCGGCGACCCTGCCTGCCGGCAGCGATGCCAATGAAGCCGATCTTGATTTCACCGGTACCATGATGCCGCCTCCCGGCAGTCCGGTCGTACCCCTGACGGCCGACGAGAAACTCCTGTTCGTGCGCTGGATCGATCTCGGTGCGCCGATCGATACCGGCAATGCGGATCTGGGCTGGTTTCTCGATGACCTCAGGCCCACCGTAGCCCTGAGCCTGCCGCGTGCGCGTGCGAATCCGGCGCCGCTGCAGTCAATCCGCTTCGGACTCGCAGACGCCGATTCCGGTGTCGACCTGACCAGCCTCAGTGTCAGCGCCGACTTCGTCGTCAACGGACGCGCGCCCGGCACCGAACTCGCCGATCTTGCCCAGGCTCAAGGCGATGGCATCTGGAGCATTGCGCTGCTGCCACCCTTGCAATCGGCATGGGATCGGCATGTCACGGTCAGTGTGCGCGACCAGCAGGGCAACACGACGCGTGTCCGGCGCGCCTTTTTCGTGGGCGCCGACGATACGATCTTTCGTGAGGGATTCGACTAGCCTGGACGTTACATCTACTCGGCAATGTATCGCCACGGTTGATCCGGCCCTGCCCTGCGCCAGACCGTGAAGAACGGAATCGGTGGTCGTTCGCTGCCATCTTCGGCTTTTGCGTTGTGGCGGATGAAACCGACGCTGAGGCCGAGATCACCGGCATCGGAAACGACAACACGCTCGTCGGCGGCCCAGTTCAGCGTGCTGCCGCCGGCCGGTTGGCCTGCGCTGACCAAGGTCGCGATCGCCTCGGCACCGAAGACGAAGTCCGCATGCGCGGGACCACCGAGATTCATCGATTGGGCGGTGCCGAATTCGGCAAACGCCGGACCAAGCCCGATGTCTTGCGCACGATCGGAGAACATGCGCTCGGCGGCAGCCAGGCCTTGCGCGAGATCGACCGTGGAAACCTCCGTTGTACCGGACCAGGCTTTCGTATCGGGAAGGACGAGCGGGCCGGGCGGCTTCGCATGTGGCCCCACCGCACGCCGACCGCGCTTGTAGGCAATCACGCGCCAGCCCGAATCCTTGCGTTGCCAGTAGGCCAGGTACTTCAGCGGCACGGTTTCGCCATCCGCCCTGTGCACGTCCATGAAGCCGAAGGTGTAGCCCTGCATGCCGTTCACGGAGACACCCGCACCGAAAGGCGTCCACTCGATGCGTGAGGACTCGAAGTCGGGCTGCGCCCTGAATGCCTCCACCACGGCCTGCTTGCCCTTGGCAAAACCCTTGCCTGGCACGGGCATGATCACCTCATCCGCGAACGGTGCGAACAGGTCGTCGGCCGAACGGCCGGCTGCAGCCCTCTCGGCGAATTCGCGATCCTGTGCGAGCAATCCGTCGGCAAAGGTTGGCGGGCTCATGGAATGCGCCCGGCTGTTCATGCACAGGCAGGAGATCGCGATGGCAATGATCGGTGCAATGGCAATGGATCCCCTGCGCATGTCGGACTCCGCTGTGATGAGACGATGATGGATCCCGCGTATTTGCCTGGCCGACTTGAAGTGTCGCAAGTCACTCCTTCAATAAATCTGATCATTCGCCGCAGAGCACACTTATTCGAATCCATTGGCGAAAATGGTGTCGTCGAACGGGAGTTCGATTGCTCCGAGATCGACCGGGCCGTAGACGTGTTCGGTACCGCCGGCTGGATCGAAGCCATGGGGCGCCGTGGAAGTCCGTGGCGGGTGCCTTTTGAAGCCGACGCACAAATGTCGATGGCAGGCGATGTCGGTGGATGGCGCTTAGCCCCCATTCAGGTTCGACGCCTACGCGCGGCGTGGAGTTGGGGTGAAGGCCAGCCTACGCATCATCGACCAGCAGGCAGCGCCGCCATGACGTTGCCGGTGCTGAACCTGATCGACGAAATCGGGCTCATAGACAATCGACCCGGTCAGGTTCAACGGCGAGGCAAAATGCGCAAGCACATAGCTGCTACCCTGAGCCTTTCGGTGTTGCCGGAAACGGTGGACCATGCGATCCGGTTCTCGCTTGGAAGAATTCCTCCAGATTTTGAGAAGACCAACTCGGGTCACGTTGTTTCGGGTGATGAGGATCCTTCGACGATGCCGTAGTCCGCCGAGCGCACAGCAGGCCACAGCAGCACATCGGCTTCGTTGTCGACAATCGCGGTTCGGCTCACGTTGAGACTCGGACTGCCCGGGCTTCGTGACCGACTCGATGACACTGCCAGGGCCTGTCGAGCCGTCCGTGAATGGGGCGATGTTGCCGATCACGGCCGAACATGCTTCGAAACCCACGTCGGGAAGGCGCAGCGCTCGTGGCCGTCCAGTGGACGCATCGCCAAGTCCACGTCTCCTGCGATGTAAACGGCCGCGCCGCGCGACGCCTCATTGCCGACAAAGACGCTCGTCAGCAGATTGACGGCGGTGCGACTGCCCGGCCACCCTGACCCTCGATCCCGCCGCCGGTAATCGAGGCCCCGTTGCCGGCCAGCCAGAACGGCGCGCTTGCGTCGCCCTGTATCGTCAGCGGCGAGTTCCTGATGGCAAAGATCCCGCCGCCACGCTGCGCCTGATTCTCGAACAGGCCGGTCACGCTGCCCGGAACAACGATCGAATCCAGAACGCAACTCTTGTGCAGATAGACGCTGCCACCGGTCTCCATCGCCGTGTTTTGCGCGACCACGCCGCCATCGATGTACACCGACGCATAGTCGTAGCAGATGCTGCCATCACTCAGCTGCGCACTGTTGTTGGCAATGCGTGAATCGGAGAGGATCTGCAGCGTTGGTCGGTTGTTGGAGTTCCAGCCGGCGATCAATACGCCGCCGCCGTTGCCGGATTCGTTGTTTATGAAAGTCTCATCATCCAGAACCACGAACACCTTGCCGAGAATGAGGAGACCGCCACCGCCAAGCGCCGAGCTGCCGCCAGCCGGGGTGCCTCCGCGCACCGTAATGCGCCTGAGCGTAACCAGGTGGATCGGTGAGCGCCGGGCGCAGCCTCGATTGCAAGCGCCGTCCCATTGACCCCTCCGCTCGCGTCGATGATCGAACGCTGACCGGCGCTCGGGGTCGAGTCACTGCAACCGGCATAGCCCCCGCGAATCGAGATATTGGCGGCGCTGGCATCGAGTTCGCTTCTATCCGGCACGGAAAAAGTCTGAGCGCGCAGGCGTAATCTCGTGCGGGCTGGGTACGCCGGTCAGGCCATCTACCACGAAAGCCAAGTCGCTGTAGTCGCAGCCCGTGCTGCTGACCGTAAGGGTTAACGCATGGGCCGATGTCGAACACGGTTGTATGCAACGAGAAGGAAAAGTCGGGCTGAGAGTCTCTGTTTCGCTTAGGCATGGGGATCACCGGTCGTTGGCGCCGCAACAGGCAGGGCTGAATTGACATACGCAATAAACCGACCAGTCTTGCCAGGAATTCTTTCGCGGCGGCAGACAAAGCTGGCTACGTGAATCCGTCGAAAAATCCCTCCAACTCGAGAGACACGAATCAATCGGCCAGCAGGTCGAGTGCGGCATCATTCCGAATCGTTGGATAGCGTCGTGTCGCCAAGCGCGATTCGATGCCCTCCTGGATCGGTGGGCTCGTGGATATCGAGTACGCAGACCGATTGACCGCGCGCACCTGTCAGTGAATGCACATTCACGGCAGACGAGTTCAATGTCGGCACCACCGTTGCCGACGCGCGGGTGGCCGACACGCGCCAGGATCGTCGAATCTGGCGAGGTAGTTGCGTTGACGACAGGCCAGAGCGGCGTTGTCGTGCCGCGCAACATCAAAGGTGCGCAGCCCTTCCCGTATACGCCAGCGTCTTCGCGCGACTCGTTGTTGTGAATGTTTGGTATAGACTGGATTGCGAATCGCAGAGGATTCCTTCTTGACTGAAATTACCGAACTGCTGAGGGCGCAGGAAGGAAGTCAGACACTCGATCTCGGCCCCGTCTTCCAGCAGCTTTATTCCGATCTGAAGCGCATCGCGCTGGCGCGTGTCGGCCAGCTTGCGTCGACCACCCGGCTGGGGCGACCGAACTGGTCAACGAGGCATTCATCAAGCTCGCCGGCGCAGAAAAGTTGTCGCTGGAAAATCGCCGTCATTTTTTCACGTGCGCGGCACTGGCCATGCGCCAGATCCTTGTCGACCAGGCGCGACTGGCGCAGGCTGACAAGCGCAATGCCGGCTTGCAGCAAGTAACACTGGGAGACGGTGAGGTGCAGGCCTCTGCAGCAGGCCTGAGCGACCTCGATCTGGCTCTGGACGACCTTGAACGGATCGATCCGGGTGCGTCGGCTGGTCGAACTGCGCTATTTCGCAGGATTGTCACTGCCAGCCATCGCCCGGAGTTGCAGAAGCGTGTCTGCGCGAACAGTGTCCCGTGACTGGGAGCGCGCTCGCGCGCCTTCCTCAAAGGTTCGTCTGAGCGCCGATGGACTGTGATCGGCTGCAGCGTTGGCGGGAGGCCGACCGGCTATTCACGATGTGGCTGGAGATCGAGCCCGGGGACCGCGCAGACTGGCTGACTCGCCAGAGCATGGAAACCACAATCCTTATTGCGCTCAAGCGACTGATTGCCAACCACGAGGACATCGACGAGGCCGATGGGCGCGCTTGCCGGACTCGCGGCGGCGGCGGATTGGAGCAGCTGCTCGTGACGGATTGCGAGGCCGTCGCGTGGGCGGTTGGGAGCTGATCGAGGAGATAGGCCGCGGTGGCATGTCGGTGGTCTATCGCGCGCGTCGCATCGATGCAGACTTCGAACAGGTCGCCGCGGTAAAACTTCTGGTCTCGCTGCTCTCGGCACGCACTGGGTCGGGAGCGATTCGAGCGCGAACGACGCGTGCTAGCCACGTTTGCACCATCCGCACATCGCCCGCGCTCATCGATGGCGGTCTGGGGAGGACGGTACCCCTATCTGGTCAGCACCACTGGTACCGGCTGCGATCTTGCTACGCATTGTCGCGAACGAGACTGGGTTGGGAACAGCGCGTGGCCCTGATCGTGGAGATTTGTGCGGCTGTTGCCCACGCGCATCGAAGACCTCCTCGTGCATCGCGACCTGAAGCCCGGGAACATTCTCGTTTCAGATGAAGGCGTTCCGACTGCTGGATTTCGGCATTGCCAAGTTGCTGAACGTCGAGGAAGAGGCGACGCACACGGGCTTGCGCGCGATGACGCCAGTACGCCTGCTCCGGAACAGCTGGACGGTGGACCCATAACCACCGCGACCGACGTCTATGCGCTCGGCGTGATTTGCGGATTGTGTGCCGATCTCCCCGCGTTGCCGAATGACTTGCGCAACATCGTCGCCATGGCCGCGCGTGTCGAAACCGGGCTCGCCGCTATCCCGATGCGCGCGCCCTCGCCGATGACCTCAGCCGCCTGCGCCCACATCGGGCAATGTCGTGACAGCGACGCCGGACAGTCTTGGCTTCCGAATGCGATCATTCCTGCGCCGCCGCCCGCGGCCGATTGCTGCGGCGGCATCTGCCATCCCCTGCTTGTGCTCGTTTCCGGACTCGCGGCCACTCAATGGCAGGCGCGTCGGGCTGAAGCGCAGGCTCGCGAGGCGCTTCGGCAGAGTGCACGCGCCGAAACGTGCCGCATTTCCTGTTCGACCTGTTTGAGGCTGGCAATCTCGATCGTACCGAGGCGAAGACCCCCGCGTTTCGACATTGGTCGAACGCGGCGCCCGCCTATCCCGGCTTGATCAAGAGCCCGAGCTGCATGCGGAAATGGCTACTCTCCTTGCGCGTATCGACATCGCCATTGGCCGCCACGAGCGCGCCCCGGCGACTGCTGGAGGAGGCGATCGCGAGCGCCGAACGGACCACCGACGAAAAGCTGCACGCGCAAGTGGAGCTGGCACAGGCGAACCTGGCCAACGCCACGGGCGATTCGACCAGGGCGGGGATGCTCTATGAGCGCGCTGAAAACGCGTGAACAGGCCGGTGCATCCGACCCGTCGTTCGCGTCGCAGTGCTTTCAGGTTGGAGCTGCAATGAAGATCTCGGCAAGCAAGATGTCGCGCGCCAGCGAAATCAGGCACGAGTTGTCCAATGTGGAAATGAACTACTCTGCCAATCAGCGTGGCGAATTGCTGCTGGGCCAGGCATTGGTCACGAGGACATCCAGCGTCGACTGGACCTTGCTCCAGGCGAGCGGCCCGAGGAGGTTCGCCGAGCAGCCGACCACGGCCGCCAATGAGCTGGCCCTTGAAGTCGAGCTTGGCAACGACTTGTTCGCGCTGGGAAATCACGAGCAAGGCATCGCGCATACGCGTCGTTGCGTCGAAATCGCCGATCAGCTGTATCCCAGGTCTACGCGCTACCGCGCGCGCACCAACAATCTCGGTTCGATGCTGCGTGTGGATGATCAGCTTGGCACAGCAGAGGCCGCCCTTGCGGTCGCCGAGTCGATCTATCGCGAGCCCAGGGACGAACGAAGTGCAGCGTTTGCGGCGCTGCTTCACAATCGCGGATTGCTTTTGCACGATACGGGAAATTCAGCGCGCAGTTCCGCCTCTGGTTGAGCAAGCGCTGGCCTGGCCCTGGAACAGTTCGGCGAGAACGATCGTCGCAGTGGCCTTGCCCGGCGCAGCGTGGCTCTGTTACGGGCTGCCGCCACAGCCGATCCGCAGGCAAATGTGGAGTGGAATCGGGCACGCGAACATGCCTGGGATGCGTTCCGTACCAGAGCAGATAGATACCTTGTTGATCGGTGCGGAGATAGCTCTCGAACTGAATCAACCGCAGGCGAGCACGCCTGCTCGAGGCTGATGCGCTGATCAGGAGTGGCCAATCAGGCTGTCCAGCCATCAGCGAATTCGCAGGGGATTTTGCTTTGGGGGAACCCTGCAGTCGATGGATGGCCAAGAGAAGCTGGCAAAGGCGTCATTCGATGCGGCCTCCGCATTGCCCATTCGGAGTCGGGCAATGCCGCTCACAGCCGTGGCAAGTCGAAATGGCCACTGGCGAACACTTTCAGCGCATGGGCAGACCTTCGTCGGCGAAGACGCACTATCGGGCAGCACTTGATTCACTCCTGGGCTTGGCGCCGACCCGGCGGCCACCAGCGTGGTCGAGTTGAGCAACCGCCTCGCAGCGCTGGATACGACCAGTGAGCCCTAGCAGATGGGTCAATTTCTGCCCGCAGGAGCTGATCCTGCACCACCCGTCCGGTGTGCAGCGCGGCGGAGTCTGGCGGGTCAGGATCGGCGAATCGCGACAGGCGTATCGCCAGGCCGCCGATGGTTTCCGACTGCCTTCCAGCTTCAAGGAAATCATGTTGCAAGCCTGACACGTGCCGTCCGTCGCGAATACAGCGGGACATGGATCATGCAAGGGCGGTCATCCACCGGACGGCCACACACATCGTCTCCGTGGACAAGACTGGCTTCCGCGGTGCTCAGTTCCTCGATCGACCCAACCTTCGGAACATGGTCAATTCGTCCGATCAGGCTATTCATCAATACCACTCGCTCCACCCTGATGCCGAAAACGCTGCTGGCGCAGCCGGCAAGCCAGGACATAAAGAACTACCAGCGACAAGAGCGCAATGATGATCGACACCCATTCGGCACTGCTCAGGGTGAACAGGATCGCGATCATGGCCAGCGAACCGAGCGCAGGAATCAGCGCGCCTCCCGGCAGCAGCATCGGTATGCCGCCACTGCGCGATACACGCTTCTGCGCAAACCAGGTCGCCGAGCAGACGCCAAGATAGAGCAGGCAGATCGCTCCGCCCGAAATCAGCGCCAGGGCTTCGGAATTTCCGACCAGGGCCAAGCCGCAGGCGATCACGCCGTGGCTGATGATGGCCAGCAGGGGGGACGCGGTAGTGCGCCGTCACTCGACCGTAGGCCGACGGCAGGTAGCCGTCGCGACCGAGTGCATAGAGTAAGCGCGAAGAAGCCAGCAGATTTCCCATCAGAAACCCGGTCATCGAGACACCGGCGGTGATCAGCAACACCACAAGGCCGGGTGCCAGGTCATGGCCCCTGCGGTATCGGCAATCGGTGCAGTACTCCAGACGCCGACCGAGACACCCAGCACACCCTGGGTCACGATCTGGATGCCCATGCCTGAAGGACAACCACCAGAATTGCGGCGATGGTCGCGCGCGGCACGCTGCGCGCGGGATCACGCAGTTCGCCCGAAGGGGATCAGTGCGGTTTCCATGCCCGAGTAGGCAAACATGACCGGCACCATCGCCGCGCCAAGAGTGGTCCAGGGATGGAATCGTGATCAGCTCACCTGGGTCCAGTCGACGAACAGCGAGCCCAGGGTCGCGAGGAGGAACAGGGGTGTCAGCTTGAGCGTCGCAAGCACGGTAATCGCACGCGCGCCGAGCTTGACGCCGAACGCATTGAGCAGGACCAGCAGGGAGAACACCACGACCAGGAACAGACTGCGCCAGCCCGTCTCTCGAACTGTGGCCAGGCGCGCGCAACCTGCAGTACCAGCGCCGACGCCACGCCACCACTGGAGGAGACATTGCAGATCCACATCAAGGAGGCGCCCGCGATGAATCCTGAAAACGGGCCGAATGTTGCGGTCACATGGGTATAAGGGTCCGCCCGGTGGTGGATACGCGGCTGCCGATTGCGGCAAAGCACAGGGCCGACCGGAACGATCACGACGGCGCCGGCAAGAAAGGCGATCGGTGCCGAGCTGCCCATGCGCGTGGCGAGGATGGCCGGCAGCATGAAGATGCCTGCGCCGACGATGATGTTGATGATGGCGGCGCCGAGTGCGATTCCGCCAACCGCACGGATCAGCGCGGACTCGCCTTCCAGGCTTGCGTGATCGCGTGAGTGCGAAGCGTCTGAGGTCATGCGGGCCGGCTCTCGAAGGGTTTCGGCAGCGTGCCACAGATTCGCGTACGGGCGGGATCGCATCGCCGACGGAGCCTGCGGACTGGTTTTCGTGCCGAATCTCGCGCCGGCAATGCCAACAGGTTGGCGGTTGCATCCGCGACCTGCTCAACGGTGGCCGCACAGTCGACTGTCTAGGCTGGTTGCGTGACCTGCGGGTCGCACCCCTGACAAAGGAGAAGACATGGTCAAGAAGATACCCGGTGTAGTTGTCGTGGCAGCGCTGTTTGGCAGCCCGCTTCCCCGTTTTGCAACCGAAGCGACGTCCAAACGGATTTCCTCCGGCACAGAATGCTTGAGCTACCGCTCCAGGGCCCGACCTGGCGTCCGACGGAAGCGCCGCACCTTCAGGAGGCACCCAGTACCTGTTTCTCGCGGGCTCTGCATTCACGCCGCGGACCAGCAGTCTTAAGACGGTCAGCTATCCGGGCAGCGGTTGCAGCTTCCGGACAACGCGCTGACCACAAGTCTCGAACTGCCCGAAGTGCAGTCCAGGGCGTGCGCCTCTACTACTACAACAACGGCTTGCCAACAGCGTCGGCTTGTTCCTGACTGACTGCCTATACCGGCGCTGGCGGCACGAGTGACCTGCTCACCGGCAGTTCGTCGGAAGACACCGGCTATGCAACCAGGTACTTCGCGGCGTCGACTCCCCTGTCCATCGACTATGCCGGGCAGTCGTATGTACTGACGGCAACGATGAATTCCGGCCAGCGCCGCTGCGGCATGCGCGTGTTCTGGCCACCGTAAGGGAGCTTGACCATGACCATCAACAGGGTTACTCCACTGCGACGTATCTGCGCTGTCCGCCGCCTGGCTGGGATTGCTGATTGCCTCGTTTGCCCTTCCGGCTGTCGCCGCACCGGCGATCACCCGGTCGATCCGCACTCAGCGCAGTCGGCCCAGGCCGACCAGCCCGCAGGCACCCTGTTCGGCTATCTGTGGATTGCCGGATCAGCCTTTCATCCACTCGGTAACGCGACCACCTACAGCTATCCGGGCAACGGTTGCATCTCCAGACCGGCGGCACTGACAACCGGTTCGCACACAAGGTGGTGTTGCCCGAGCACCCTCGTGCGCTACCTGCGTCTCTACTCACTTCGACGATTCGACCGGTACGGTAACCGCATACTTCACCAGCTACGACGGGCGGGCAATTTCGTCGAACATGCCAGCGTCGGCTCCAGCAACGGGGCAGGTGGCTACGGTACCAGCCTGTCACCGCTGTTCAGCTACGAAGTCGACCCGTTTGGCGCAGCCATCAACGTTGTCGCTAATCTCGGTGATCAGAACACCAGCACGCTCCTTTGGCGTTCGAATCGCCTATGATGCGCCGATCACGGATCGGATCTTTGCCGACGACCCTGACCGATACCGCTGTAGCAGGAATCTTCAGGAGAACGAGATCGAGTCGCCTACTATGCGATTACAACTGCGGGCGCCGGGCTCGATCTTTCCTGAACCTGAACCGGTGGAAGCCCTGCATGACTTTCGGGCTTGTCTGTTCGAGCGATCGGCCTGTTATTGAACTCGCAAGTATTGAATTAGACGGGTTCAGGCATGAGTGCTTACAGTTTCGCGCCTCGGATCGACCGGTCCGGCGGGCGCGCTATTACTCGTCAACACGGTCGCCCAGCAGACCGGCTTGCTGATCGCTGCCCTGGCATTTTCCAGCGGATGTGCGGTCGGACCGGACTTTCGCGCGCCGGTGCTGCCCGACAACGCGGGCTACCGGACCGACGACCTGCCGAGGTCGACAGTATCCGCCGGGCACCCACCGGCGCGGCGCAACGTCTGGTCGAAGGCGCTCAGGTTCCGGCTCGATGGTGGGAGAGTTTTGCCAGCGCAGGCTGAATCGCCGCGTCGAGCAGGCCTTCGCCAACAGCCCGGATATCGCCTCGGCCCAGGCGGCACTGCGCCAGGCCGTGGCGCAATCCGACGTCGCCAGGGCGGTCTGTTTCCTTCGGTCGATGCGGCAGCAGGTGCCAACCGGCAGGAGAGTCCGTTCTCGACCGGGCCGGTCTCCGGTTCCGCCTCGCCTTACACGATCTACAACGCGTCGATTGATGTCGGCTACACGCTTGACCTGTTTGGCGGCGTGCGCCGCTCGGTCGGGCGCAAGACACGATCCCGCCGACCTTCAGCGCTACCAGTTGCAGGGCACTTATCTGAGTCTTGCTGCCAACGTCGTGACCACGAGCATTCGTGAAGCTTCGCTGCGCGCGGGCAAATCCTCGCCAACAGGGAGATCACCCGCATCTATCAAACTGAGCTACCGATTGACCGATCGCCAGTACGAGACCGGCGTGAAGTCCCAGGGTGATGTGCTGTTCGCTCGCAGCCGAACGGCAGCGGCGCGGTGCGCAGTTGCCGACCCTGAGCAAGCTGCTGGCGCAGACCCAGACCCAATTGGCCGTCTATCTCCGGACGGTTCCCTCCGAAGACCGAATTTGAAGCCCTGACCCTGGATGATCTGCAACTGCCGCTCGAGGGTGCCGGTCAGCCTGCCGTCGGCACCGTGGTGCGTGCACGACCTGACGTACTTGCAGCCGAAGCCAGCCTGCACCAGGCCACGGCAGCAGTCGGTATCGCCACCGCCAACCTGTTCCCGAATATCGTGCTGTCCGCATCGCTCGGGTCGCAGGCACTGGAACGCGGCGACCTGTTTGGTGGCAACAGCGAAGCCTGGAGCATGGTCTGAACCTGCTCCAGCCGATCTTTCGCGGCGGCAGCCTGCGTGCGCGAAGCGCGCGGCCGAAGCAGGACTGGACCAGGCGTCCGCCGACTATCGAAGCGCACCATGCTGACCGCATTCCAGAACGTCGCCGACGCTTCTGCGCGCGCTGGAGCTCGATGCCGAGCCTTGCCTCGCGCAGCTGCGCTCGAGGCCACTGCGGATAGCCTGGCCATCGCCCGTCGCCAATACGAAGACGGGTCGGTCGGCTACCTGCAAGTGCTGATCGAATCGCGGCTGTTCGAACAGGCACGCGTTCTCATCATCGAGGCGCGTGCCAATCGCTGCCCGCACCGACGGCCGCGGGTACCTTCCTCGGCAGCGCTGGCACCGAGGCAAGTCGGCCGGTTCCCGATCGACACTGCGTCACCTGAGCATCGTTCATTGCCAGACATGCAACATCGAACAAAACCATTCCCGGCGTATCGGTTCGCTGCCTCCCAGGCGGCTTCCGATACCCATTCATCGAACAATGGACTGCGCATGAAGACGCGCAACGAACGCAAGCCCAGCACGACCAAGCGCATGATCATCATGGTTGGAATCGTCGGCCTTCTGCTTCCGCGCTGATCCGGCTGGAACATTCTTGCTTAAGGTCGCGGGCTGACCCGCAGCCAATATGCCGGTGCCGCCGCAGACGGTGACCTCCATGAAGGTGACGACCCAGTCCTGGCAGCCCGAGCAGAGCAGTGTCGGATCGCTGCGTGCCGTCAGGGGCGGACGCGCCGATGTCGGCGGCGTGGTGACCGCGGTGAAGGCAGGATCCAGGCCAGCAGGTCGAGGAAGGCTGAACGCTGATCGAACTCAATGCCGATGACATCGTCGCCGAGCGACGCCCAGCTCGAAAGCCAACGCCGCCTTGCTCAAACTCAATCTGGACCGGGCCTGAAAGCAGCTTTCCTACAAGGGCATCAGCCAGGCCGAAGTCGACACCGCGGAAGCCAGCACCACCATAGACAGCCGTTGCCGGTGTCAGTCAGCAGCAGGCCTTGATCGACAAGCGCCAGTTGAGGGCGCCGTTCAGCGGCCGCATCGGCATCATCAGCCTGACGCCCGGCAGCTATGTAAGAGCGGGCGATCGGTGGTCACCCTGCAGCGACTCGATCCCGTACTCGTCGACCTGAACGTGCCGCAGGACAAGCTCGGCGAGATCAAGACGGGTCAGGCAGTGGTGCTGTCGCTGGACTCGTTTCCCGATCACCCCTTTCTCGGCGAGGTCACCGCGATCAGCCCGAAACTTGATCCTGCCACGCGCAATGCCCAGGTCGAAGCCAGCGTACCCAACCCGGAGGAATTGCTTAAGCCCGGCATGTTCGCGAGAGTCGCCGTGCAGGTCGGCGAGCAAGAAATCCTATCTGACCCTGCCGCAGTCGGCGATTACCTTCAATCCGTATGGCGAAACCGTTTTCCTGGTCAAGCCATCGACCGGCAAGGGCGCGGACGGCAGGTCAACCTGCCGTCCGCGCAGTCGGTGTTCGTCACGACCGGAGCCAAGCGTGGCGATCAGATCAACGTGCTCAGTGGCATCAAGGGAAGGCGATGAAGTCGTTACCAGCGGGCAGCTGAAGATCAAGAACGGAACGCCGGTGATCATCGACAACAGCAGCATGCCGCCCGACGACGCAGACCCGACTCCCAAGAAAAGTGATCGAGCGGCACCGGCATTCGAACATGATCGTTTCAATGCCTGTCCTCGAATGCAGCTCGCGTCAGTCCTCACCAAACATAGCGAACATCCATGAAATTCACTGACACCTTCATCAACAAACCGGTTTGGGCCATCGTCGTCAGCCTGATCATTCTTGTGCTCGGCCTGCGCTCGGTCATCGACATGAGCGTGCGCCAGTTTCAGACCGAGAATGCCGTGGTTACCGTGACTACGGTCTACTACGGTGCCGATGCACAAACCGTCGCAGCTCATCACCCAGCCGCTGGAATCAGCGATTGCCCAGGCACAGGGCATCGACTATCTGTCGTCATCGAGCCAGAGCGGCGTGTCTTCGATCACAGCCACGCTCAAGCTCAGCTACGACTCCAACCGTGCACTCACCGAAATCCAGACACAGATCAGGTGCGGTGACCAATCAGTTGCCGCCGCAGGCCAGCAGCCGGTGATCACGGTGCAGGTGGGCCAGACCACCTCACGGCGACCGCCGGCTTCTACAGCGAGACTCTTCCGACCAACAACATCACTGACTACGACGTGCGCGTGGTCGAAGCCGCAGCTCGATTCCTTCGAAGGCGTGCAGGGCTGTGATCGGTGGCCGCCCAGTTCGCCCTGCGAGCGTGGCTGGACCCGGTGCGCATGGCAGCCCAAGGGCGTGACGGCCGCTGATGTGTCGCAGGCCCTGGTGCAGCAACTATCTTGCTGCCGTTGGCGCGACCAGGGGCAATTCCGGTCACCGGTGCGTGACCGCCGCCACCGATCTGCATTCCGGTGGACGAGTTCCCGCAAGCTTGCGGTGAGATCGCAAGGATGGCGCAGTCGTGCGCCTGGAAGATGTCGCCAATGTCGTGCTGGGTGCCGAGGACTACAACTCCTTCGTCGCCATCAACGGCAAGCAGTCGGTGTTCATCGGAATCAACGCCGCGCCGGACGCCAACGTGCTGGATGTCGCCGAGCGTGTTCGCAATGTATTCCCGGAGATCGAGGCGCAGCTGCCGAGCCGGCCTGGAAGGAAAGATCGCCTACGACGCCACCGACTGTCACCACCTCGATCGACGAAGTCATTACGACCCTGGTCGAAGCGCTGGTGATCCGTGACTCGTGATCTTCCTGTTCATGGGCAGTATCCGCGCCGTGATGATCCCGGTCATCGCGATGCCCTTGTCGCTGATCGGCGCTTTCTTCGTGATGCTCGTGCTTGGCTACACGATCAACTGATTACTCTGCTTGCGTTGGTGCTTTCCATTGGTCTGGTCGTTGACGACGCCATCATTGTGGTCGAGAACGTGGACCGCCATATCACCGAGAAGGCAAGACGTTACCGCTGCAGGCAGCCCTTGTCGCCGCGCGCGAGCTGACCGGTCCCATCTTTCGCGATGACGATTGTACTGATAGCAGTGTACGTGCCGATCGGATTCCGGGGCGGCCTGACCGGTGCGCTGTTCACCGAGTTCGCCTTTACGCTCGCTGGCGCCGTCACGGTCTCGGCCATCATCGCTCTGTGCTGAGCCCGATGATGTGTTCGCGCTTCCCTCAGGCCGACCCATGAGGCAACCGCCTGGTCGCCTTCATCGATCGCCAGTTCGATCGCCTACACTCGAGCTACCAGCGTCGTCTGCACGGTACGCTCGATACCTGGATCGTGATGGTTGTCATGGGCGGGATGATCTTTGCCGGTACCGTGTTTCTGTTCATGAACTCGCAGTCCGAGCTGGCCCCGCAGAAAGACCAGGGAATCGTCATCGGCGTTGCCACGGCGCTCCCAATACGGCGCCGGCCGAGATCAAGAAGGTGATGGCGCAGATGCGAGATACCGCGAGCATCCCCGAGGTCAAGCCGAACCTTCCAGTTCACCGGATTTGCCGGTCCGACTTCGGTGGCTGACCGGTGCCAAGCTGGTGCCGTGGAGCGAGCGCTCGCGCGGCGCGAAATTCGGCAGGGCTGCAACAGAAATGGGGCGCAATGGCGTCGACCAATGCCTTCGCATTCCAGTTTCCGTCATTGCCGGGTGCGCAGGGCCAGCCGGTCGAGGGTCCGTAATGTCGACTACCGAACCGTTCGAGAATCTTTGGTATCGAAAAACGTCCTCGACAAGCTCAAGAAACGGCGGCAGGATTCTGGTTTGTCGATATGGACCTGAAGATCGACAAGCCGCAGGCTACACGCTCGAAGTGGACCGCGACATGGTCACTGCGCTGGGCCTGACCCAGGCCGACGTAGGCTCCTCACTCGGTGCAGCGCTGGGCGGCGGCTACGTCAACTACTTCTCGATTGGCGGGCGCTCCTATCGCGTCATTCCGCAGGTGCTGCAAAGGTTGGCTCAATCCCGACCAGGTGCTGGACTATTACATTCGCGCGGCCGATGGCTCGCTGGTCCAGGCATCGACCGTTGCCAGCATCAAGGACACGGTTGTGCCGCAGTCCCCTGACCCGATTCCAACAGCTCAACTCGGTCACGTTCTCCGGTGTTCCCTCGGTCACCCAGGGTGAAGGTATCGAACTGGTCCGCAACACCATTCGCGAGATCGCGCCTTCGGTTACCAGGTGGACTACAGCGCAGCGGCCAGGCGCGCCAATTATGGCCGAAACCGGTGGATTCGCATGACCCTGCTGTTCGCCGTGATCATCGTCACCTGGCCCTGGCCGCGCAGTTCAACAGCTTGCGTGATCCGATCGTGATCCTCGTGTCGGTGCCGATGGCCATGTTCGGGCGATGATCTTCATCAATCACCCTGCTGCCGGGTTTCGTCGGCATGGGCGCTCTCTCATCGCTGGGCGACTTCGCTCAACATCTACACTCCAGGTCGGTCTGGTTACGCTGATGGGCCTGATCTCAAAGCATGGCATTCTCATTGTCGAATTCGCCAATGGTGCAGCGCGCCGGCAAGACCAAACGCGAGGCCATCGAGCAGGCCGCGGCAACGCGGTGCGCCCGATCCTGATGACCACGGCCGCGATGGTGCTCGGCGTGATGCCTCTGGTGATGCGACCAGCGCCGGGGCCGCTGGTCGGTCAACATGGGCCTGGTCATTACCACGGGCCTGACCATCGGCACACTGTTCACCCTGTTCATGGTGCCGGCCTTCTATCTGTTGCTGGCTCAGGATCACCATGGCGAGTCGGTCAAAGCGGCTGGAGGACGATGCACCCGCAGCGCAGCCTGCGGCCCACTGAATCGGGACACGGCCGCGCACGGCCGGTCCCTGCATGCACAATCGGATGCACGCGCCCCGAAGTAGAATGCGCAGATGAATCCGAACGTCCACGATTCGCCGCTGGAAAGACGGCAGCCGGCAGTGCCATTACGACCCGGCTCTGCTGTTTCCGATTCCGCGTGCAGGCGGTCGCGAGGCGCTGGGCATCGGTAATGTGCTGCCCTTCGACGGCGTCGATTTCTGGAATGCCTATGAACATCCTGGCTCGACGCACGCGGCAAGCCCTGCGTGGCGATCGGCGAGCTGCGCGTGCCCTGCACTACGCCGAACCTGATCGAATCGAAGTCGCTCAAGCTCTATTTCAACAGTTTCAACCAGCATCGTTGCGATTCGCCGGAGAATTCACGCCAGACCCTTGCTCGCGACCTGTCGGCTGCCGCGGGCGCCGCCGTGGGTGTGCGACTGCAAGATCGGATACGGTCGAGAGCGGAATGCTGCGCTCGCTGGGCGGTGAATGCATCGATGCGCTGGAGATCAGCGTCGACTACCAGGCCGCCGAACGCCGGCTACCTGACGACCAGCGAAACACAAACCGAAGAGATCCTGGTGTCGCATCTGCTCAAGTCAATTGTCCGGTGACGGGCCAGCCCGACTGGGCCAGCGTGCAGATTGCTGCCTATGCCGGCGCGAAAATGGATCGCGAGGGCTTGCTGCGCCTGTCTGGTTTCCTTCCGCAACCGCGACGACTTTCATGAACAGTGTGTCGAAGAGCGGATGTTCGTTGATCTGCTGGAACGCTGCAGGCCGCAATGGCTGACGGTCCAGGCCCGCTACACGCGACGCGGCGGCATCGACATCAACCCCTGGCGCAGCAATCGAAAGAGAACGCCACGGCCGACAATCCGCGCCAGCCACGCGCCAATATAAGGGCCATCGGACGGGTTGAACACGGCGTAACTACTGTTCACATCCGGCCGCCGGAAAAACGTTTCTTAACGCCGACTCCGGTGTACCTTGGGCGCCTGTTTCGCTTTGGAGATGACCACGATGTCCAATGACCCCAAGAAGCGGACTTTTCCAATGTGAAAAGCGGCAGCGAATCAACCGCCAAGCCGGCCCCGGAAAAACCCGATTTCGGCAATGTCAGCGGCGTGGCCTCGACCGCGCCCGTCATTGAATCGGCCAGCACGGTGCAGACCTATACGGTCACACGCGGCGACACACTGTCCGGGATTGCCAGAGTTCTACGGCAAGGCCAGCCAGTGGCGCGTGATCTGCCAAGCCAATACCGACCGCATCAACCAATCCCGACCTGATCCAGATTGGACAGGTGCTCAAGATTCCAGTTGCCAAACCCTGATCAAGGAGATCACACCATGAAAATCACACCCTTTGCGCCTGCACTTCTGGTCCTGGGCATCGCCGTTGGCTTGTCCGCCTGTGGCAAGAAGGAAGAAGCCCCCGCACCGGTTGTCGCGCCGGCGCCAGCCCGCTGTCGAAACCGCGCCGCCGCCGGCTCCGGTTGCTGAAGCGGTCACTTTTTCCAGGCTTTCACTTGGCAATGCCGTCGATGCAAAACCAGGCGGTAGGCCGCTCCCGCCACGACTTCCTTTGCGCCCACCGACACCGTCTACGCGGCCGTCGAGACCACGGGTGCGGCACCGAACGCCGCCATTGTGGCGCGCTGGACCTACAGTGACGGCCAGCTCGTTGATGAAACCAGCCAGTCGATCGCACCCGATGGTGCGGCCACGACGACCTTCCATATCGCCAAGCCGGACGGTTTTCCGGAGAGGGCAGCTACAAGGTCGACATCATGATCGACGGCGCTCCGGTTGCCAGCCAGAGCTTCGAAGTCAAGGCTCCCATGTAAGCTTGCGACGCCAGCAACAAGACCGAACGAGGCGCGGAAAGATCCGCGCCTCGTTTGCTGGATCAAGGCAACGCCGATCAAGTGGCGCCATCGGCACAATCCGGCGACAATAGCCAGCCCAGCGCGCAGTACTTGCACCTCCAGGCGGGTCCGCGGCGCTCCCCGATCATCTACGGAACTTTCATGGCCGATACCAAACTCACGCCGCCCGCCGGTGGCGAAGATCACCATCGCCGACGGCATCCTCAACGTTCCAGCCCAACCGATCATTCCGTTCATCGAAGGTGACACGGGCCAGACGGCATCTGGAACGCCTCGGTGCGCGTTTTCGACGCGGTCGTGGAAAAGGTCTACGGCGGCAAGCGCAAGATTCGCTGGATGGAAGTGCTTGCCGGCGAAAAGCCTTCAACGAGACCGGCAACTGGCTGCCCGACGCGACCGTCGATGCCTGTCGCGAATACCTGGTCTCGATCAAGGGCCCGCTGACCACGCCGGTCGGTGGAGGAATCCGTTCGCTGAACGTCGCCCTGCGCCAGATGCTCGACCTGTACGCCTGCGTGCGCCCGATGCGCTGGTTCAATGGCGTTCCGTCGCCGGTCAGGATCGTCCAAGGTCAACATGACGATCTACCGCGAGAACACCGAAGACATTTATGCCGGCATCGAATTCCAGCAGGGCTCGGACGACGCGAAGAAATTCGCTGCCCTGATCAAGAGAGGCTTTGACCGCTACAAGAAGATTCGCTTTCCCGAAACCTCGGGTTTTGGCATCAAGCCGGTTTCGAAGGAAGGCACCGAGCGTCTCGTGCGCGCGGCCATCAAGTACGCCATCGACAACGACAGCGAATCCGTGACCCTGGTGCACAAGGGCAACATCATGAAGTTCACCGAGGGCGGCTTCCGCGACTGGGGTTATGCACTCGCGCACAACGAGTTCGGCGCGGTCGAAATCGACGGCGGACCGTGGAGCAAGTTCAAGAACGAAGACCGGCAGGAGATTATCGTCAAGGACGCCATCGCCGATGCCTTCCTGCAGCAGATCCTGTTGCGTCCGGCCGAATACGACGTGGTGGCGACGCTGAATCTCAACGGCGACTTCTTCTCCGATGCGTTGGCGGCGCAGGTCGGCGGAATCGGCATTGCGCCCGGTGGCAACATCAACTGCGTCACCGGTCGTACGGTGTTCGAAGCGACGCATGGCACCGCGCCGAAGTATGCCGGCATGGACAAGGTCAACCGGGTTCCGGTGATCCTCTCCGGCGAGATGATGCTGCGCTACATGGGCTGGAACGAAGCGGCGGACGCGATCATCGCCGCGATGGACAAGGCGATCAGTCAGAAGCAGGTCACCTACGACTTCGCCCGCCTGATGGATGGCGCTACCGGGTCAAATGCTCGGAATTCGCCGATCGCATGATTGCGGCGATGTAGCTTGGTGACGGGGTTCGGGGTTCGGGATTCAGGATTCGGGAATAGGGAATAGGGAATAGGGAATAGGGAATAGGGAATAGGGATTCGGATCTGAACAGCCATGCGGCTGTTCAAAGCCGGAATGGGGAAACGTTGAATGGCCCGTCATTCCAGCCTGCGCCGGGATGACGACGAGACAAATTCAGGCTTGCCCCGGGATTTGGTGGGGATGCGGCAGAATCGATTTGAGAGCTCGCATGGAGAATTCGGAGTGATCGAAAATCCGCAGACGCTTCGCTTCGAGGCTGCTCTTGCCAATCCCGAATCTCGACTCCGACTCCCGGCCGTCCCAACGTGACGGCCGCCATCCAGCAGCGCGCGGCGGCGTTGATCTCGACGCCTTTCTCGACTACAACGCGCTTTTCCGATATCACGCGTCGTGCCAAGCGGCGCTTCGAGCGACGCGACTGGAGCTACGTGCGTGTCGACGCGGCGCGTATCGATCTTTACGATGTCTGTGTTCGCGAAACCCTCGGCCGGCTTGAACTGCTGCTCGAAGAGCGCGTGCGTTCCCGCCAGGTATGGTCGGCGACGCGCGACGAGTTGCAGATCACAGTTAGGCCGCTGCTCGATCGCGAATTTCAAAAGCCTTCTACAACTCCTTGTCGCGCCGCTTCTTCCATACCAATGGCGTGGCCGCAGACATCGAGTTCCTGGCGCTCGACAGCGAGCCGACGGCGGGCATAGACGATGCGGCCGATCTGCACCGCTACTCGGTCAGCGACGGACTGACCGCAGTCTGCAGACGCATCTGGCCGACTACCCGTTCGCCAACGGCTATGCCGACATCGGCAGTTGCATCCGTTCGATCTCGCGCACGCTGGGCAAGCGCATGCGTGAACGCGGCGTCGAGCGCCCGCATGCCATCGAGCTGATCAAGACGGCCTTCTTTCGCGAGCGCCGCGCCTATCTGGTCGGTCGTGCGTTGACTGGGCACGAACAAGTGCCCGTGGTGATCGCTTTGGTCAGTGACGCCGATGGCGTGCGTGCCGATGCGGTGATCACCCGAAGTGGACCAGGTCTCGCTGCTTTTCAGCTTCACCCGCAGCTATTTCCATGTCGACCTGCCCACCGTGGCGGATATCGTGGTCTTTCTTGGCGGGCTGTTGCCACGCAAGCCCATCGAGGAGCTCTACACCGTGCTGGGTCGCGCCAAGCGGGCAAGACCGAGCGCTACCGCCATCTGTTCCGTCATCTTTCCATGCATGCGGATGAGCGCCTGGTTCGCGCCGACGGCGAACGTGGCATGGTCATGGCAATGTTCACGCCGCGCGACTACCCGCTGGTATTCAAGGTGATTCGTGACCAGTTCGCCTATCGAAAGACATCGCGCGGCGTCAGGTCGAGGAGAAGTACCGGCTCGTGTTTCGTTACGATCGCATCGGCCGGCTGGTCGATGCGCAGGAGTTCCGCCACCTGCGCTTTCCGCAGCGCCAGTTCGAGGAAAGCATGCTCGAGGAATTGCTGGGTCAGTGCGCCGAGACCGTGTCGCTCGATGGCGAGCATGTGCTGGTCCGGCATTGCTACGTCGAACGACGCCTGCGCCCGATGAACCTGTTCGTGCGGGAAGCGGAGCCGGAGGCTGCGCTGCAGGCCATGCTCGACTACGGGCAGTCCATCAAGGATATGGCTCGCAGCAATATCTTTCCGGGCGACCTGCTGCTGAAGAACTTCGGCATTACTCGCGGCGGGCGTGCCATCTTCTACGACTACGACGAGTTGTGCCTGCTGGATGCCTGCACGTTCCGGCATATTCCGGAAGCCCGGGAAGAAGACGAGACCCGCCCGCTGGAAGAGTGGCTCACCGTGCGCGAAGGCGATGTCTTCCCGGAGATGTTCCCGCGCTTTCTCGGCGTGCCGGCGCACCTGCGTCTGGCCCTGATCGAACGTCACGGTGAGATCTTCGACGCGGACTGGTGGCGTGGCGTGCAGGAAGGCCTGGCACGCGGCGACTACAGCGACATTCCGCCCTATCCGCAATCTTCCCGTCTCAAGGCAACACGACTGAAGTGAGCGGATCGTGGCGGCAGCTGCCGGGGGAAACCGGCAGGCCTGAAACGAAACGGGCCCGCAAGGCGGGCCCAATTCAGGTCATGCTGTTTCGCAACTAGAGCTTCTTGCGACCAAACACCAGCGACACGATGAACAGGACCAGGAACACCAGGAACAGGATCTTGGCGATACCGGCCGACGCGCCGGCGATTCCGCCAAATCCGAGGACGGCGGCGATCAGCGCGATGACGAGGAATACGATGGCGTAGTGCAGCATGACAAATCTCCTTGTTGTTTGGGGCGTCCATCGCGAACCGGGACCGGCTCGGCGATCGCGTGGAGTGGTGAACACACTAGTCCTCGTCAGCTGAATACCGTCCGAGAATCTCCCGACTGCTAGCTGAACCGATGGCTGGCATTCATCTTCAGGCAGGCTCCGGCCAAGTGGCCGTGCGGTCGCGACGCCTTCCAGCCGGCAGGTCCGGCAGGGCTTGCTGTTCATTCATTTGCGCGTTGATGTACGCTTGGCGGCCCCCTGCCGCCCTGTCGGCAACGTACTGGAGTCGAACATGAAACAGCTTCCCCTCACGCTCGCCCTGACCCTCGCTCTGGCCGCCTGCGGACCGGCCGCAGAACAGTCGGCCGCACCCGAAGCGGCCTCGGACCAGCCCGCCGAAGTCGTTGCACCGGCCGCTGCGCCTGTCGAATCCGCTCCGGCTGAAGCGATGCCCGCAGACCCGGTAGCCGTCGTCCTCGCGGGCGACTGGCGCTCGGATGAGAACAAGGCACGCGATGCCTATCGCCACCCCGCCGAAACCCTGGCCTTCTTTGGCGTCAAGCCAGGCCAGACCATCATCGAGATCACGCCGGGCGGTGGCTGGTACACCGAAATCCTGGCTCCCCTGCTCAAGGGCAATGGAACCTACGTCGCCGCCTTTCCGGTGGACTCCGCCTCGGACTATGCAAAGCGCAACAACGAGAAGTTCCGCGCCAAGCTGGCCGACGGGCCCGAGCAGTATGCCGCTGCCATGAGTGTCGAATACGATCCCAAGGCGCCGAATTTCGGCATGGACGGTTCCGCCGACGTGGTCCTGACCTTCCGCAACGTGCATAACTGGGGCGAGGGCGCACCGGCGATGTTCGCTGCCTTCAATGCCGTGCTCAAGCCGGGCGGTACGCTGGGCGTGGTCGAGCATCGCGCCGCCGAAGGTGCCGATGCCAAGGCACTCGAAGGGTCCGGCTACGTGCCGACCGAGAAGGTGATCCAGCTGGCCACCGACGCCGGATTCGAACTGGTCGAGCAGAGCGAGATCAACGCGAATCCGAAAGACACCAAGGATCACGAGAAGGGTGTCTGGACCTTGCCGCCTTCACTCGCACTCAAGGATGTTGATCGCGACAAGTATCTGGCGATTGGCGAGTCCGACCGCATGACGCTCAAGTTCGTGAAGCCGGAAGGCGACCAGATCTTCGAGCAGGGCACGGACAAGAACAAGCCCACCCCGGCCAGCAACTGAGCCTGGGCATGCAGCCGGTCACCGACGGTGGCCGGCTGCATCCATCCACGACACCTCTCCGGGACAGCAGGATTCATGCTGATCCTTCTCAACAAGCCCTACGGCGTACTTTGCCAGTTCACCGATCGCGAGGGCCGACCGACCCTGGCCGACTTCGTCAGCCAAAAAGGCGTCTATGCGGGCGGACGACTCGATCAGGATTCCGAGGGCCTGCTCTTGCTGACCGACGATGGCGCGCTGGCCCATCGCATCACCGATCCGCGCCACCGGCAGGCCAAGGCCTACCTGGTCCAGGTCGAGGGCGAAGCGGATGCGCGTGCTCTGGATGCCTTGCGTTCGGGTGTGACTCTGAAAGACGGCCCGACCTTGCCGGCGCAGGTGCGTGCACTCGAAGGCGAACCGGAATGGCTGTGGCCACGCGATCCACCGGTGCGATTCCGCAAGACCGTGCCGACTTCGTGGCTGGAGATGCGCATTCGCGAGGGGCGCAATCGTCAGGTGCGACGCATGACTGCCGCGGTCGGCCTGCCGACCCTGCGACTGGTGCGCACGCGAGTAGGCGATCACGAGCTCGGCGACCTGCCGCCCGGGCACACGCGAGTCGTGGCCCCCGACTGAGGATTCGACAGTGAACTTCAAGGATCATTTCTCGGCCCACGCCGCGATCTATCGGGAAGCGCGACCGCAGTATCCGGCGGCACTGTTCGAGTTTCTTGTCGCGCAGGTCGCCACGCCGCAGCTCGCCTGGGATGCCGGCTGCGGCAATGGCCAGGCCAGTGTCGATCTGAGCCGCTACTTCAACAGGGTCATCGGCACCGATCCCAGTGCCGAACAGATCGCCAACGCCACGCCGCGGCCCAATATCGAGTATCGCATCGAGCCCGCCGAACAGTCCTCGATCGCAGACGACAGCGTCGACCTGGTCTGTGTCGCACAGGCCCTGCACTGGTTCGATCTGCCGCGGTTTCACGAAGAAGCCCGGCGCGTGCTCAAGCCCGGTGGCGTGGTCGCGTTCTGGAGCTATGCCGATTGCCAGGTCGATACCGAAGTCGATGCCCAGAAAGATCGCGTCTACATCGACTTGACCGGGCCCTACTGGCCACCCGAGCGCGCCCTGGTCGAAAGCGGTTACGCCAGTCTGCCGTTTCCATTCGAGCGCATCGAAGCTCCGAACTTCTACTTGCGCATGCAGTGGAACGTGGATCGCTATCTGGCCTACCTGCGCTCATGGTCGGCGAGCCAGCGCTACATGCGCGCGCTTGAGCAGGACCCCGTTTCGCTGGTCGAGGCCGACTTGCGCCGTGCCTGGGGTAGCCCGGATCGCGTCCGCGAAGTGCATTGGGACTTCCATCTGCATTGCGGGCGAGCCTGAGCGGCGGATCAGACACCGCGACGGGTCGCCGAGCCTCCGACACCGTGTCGCCGTTTCCACGCGGGGAATCCGGCGATCGATGCAGCGCATGTCCGGCGCGCGCTCTGCTGACGTCCGATGTCGCTATCGGTTGGTGAGCTGCAATTCGATGCGCCGGTTCTGCGCAAACGCCTCGGGGGTATTCGCATTGTCGATGGGCTGGAACTGGCCAAACCCGTTCGCGGACAAGCGGTGCGCCGGGATGCCTTGCACGACCAGATACTTGACGATGGCCACCGCGCGCGCGGTCGAGAGTTCCCAGTTCGACGGGAACCGATCGGTATGGATCGGGCGCTTGTCGGTGTGCCCGTCGATGCGCAGCACCCAGTCGATGCTGGAGGGAATTTCCGCCGAGACTTCGCGTACCGTCGTGGCCAGCGATTCCAGGCGCGCCTGTGCGCTGCCATCAAGTTCGGCCGAACCGGACTCGAACAGGATGTCGGTGGGCAGGATGAAACGATCGCCCACGACCTGCACATCCGTGCGATTGCCGAGTGCTTCGCGCAGCTTGCCGAAAAACTCGGAGCGATAGCGCTCGAGTTCGCCGACCCGATTGGCCAGGGCGATGTTGAGCTGCTTGCCGAGGTCGGCGATCTTCGCGTCCTTTGCATCGAGATCCCGGTTGGCGATACCCAGCGCAGCTTCGAGTTTGCCCAGCTGCTCGCGGATCGCGGCCATCTGCCGATTCAGCAATTCGACCTGGGCCGTGGCCGCGTTGCCGAGTTCGGTCTGCTTGACCAGATCCTGATGGGTGCTGTCGAGCTGGGTGCTGAGTCGTGCCACCTCGGCTTCGAGTTGCGTCTTGAGCGCATCGAGCGCGGCAATATCGGCGCTGAGGCTGGCCACCTGCACATTCGCGGCGTCGAGCTCGCCGCCGAGCAGGTTGCGCTCGGCCTGGGTCGCGCCGAGCGAGGCGCTGAGCTCGGCCACGCGTGCATCCAGTGCGTTCTTTTGTTCTTCGCTGAGGGACAGCGTGCGTGCCAGTTCTGCAACCTGCGCGTTGAGCGAATCCAGCGCCTTGTTCTTGCCGGCCAGGGTGTCGGACAGCACGAACTGGCCGATCGCGAAAATCAGCAGCACGAACATCATGACCATGATCAGCGAGGTCAGCGCATCGACAAAGCCCGGCCAGATGTCGAAGGCGCGCCGGCGCCGGCGAATCAGTGCACTCATGCGCGCGGCTCACCACGACCGACGGCAGCGGCAATCGTGCGCGACAGCAGCCTGAATTCGCTGCGCAATTCATCGGACAGGCGCGAGTCGGATGCCGGATGACTGGCGATCTGGCGCAGCACGGTCTTCAGTTCTTCCTGCACCTGCTGGGCCCCCTGACGCTCGCGCGCATCGCGGCCGAGCAGGTCGTTGAGTCGACCGAGCTGGCTCGCGATCTCGGCAAACTGTTCGTTCATGCCGCGCCGCTCGCGGTCGTTCTCGACGATCGCGCGCTGCATGCGCTCGAGGCCGTCGGCAGTCTGTTCGAGCAGTGCCTGCACATAAGCCGGCACCGACGCATCGCCTTCCAGCGCGCTGCCCGAGGAAAGATGAGTCATGCCCGAGAGCCATTCTTCGAGATCATTGTAGAAGCGGTTCTGCGCGTGGCCGGCCTGCAGGTCGAGGAAGCCGATCACCAGCGAACTGGCCAGGCCGAACAGCGACGTCGAGAAGCTGGTCGACATGCCACCCAGCGGTTCCTTGAGGTTTTCCTTCAGCGCGCCGAACATGGTCAGTGCGTCATTGCCTACGTTCAGTGTGCTGATCGTTTCCGACACCGAGCGAATCGTCACGAGCAGCCCCCAGAACGTTCCAAGCAGACCGAGGAAAATCGCCAGGCCGATCAGATAGCGCGAGAGATCGCGCGATTCCTCGAGTCGTGACTGCACGCTGTCGAGGATGGTGCGCATCGAAGGTGCCGACAAGGCCGCCTTGCCGCGTTCGCGATTTCCAAGCATGCGCGCCATCGGCGCGAGCAGGCGTGGCTTGCCGATCGTGCCGCGTTCGGGGTTTGAACGCCGGAACGATTCAATCCAGCGTGATTCCTGGGCGAGCATCAGGACCTGTCGGATATTCACGATGATGCCTGCTGCGAGGACGCTCAGGATCACGCCGTTGAAAAACGGATTGGCGAGGAAGATCTCGACCAGTCGCGACCCGACCAGCGCACCCAGCACGGCCACCAGGGCGAGAAAGGCGGTCATCCAGAACAGGGCGCGGTTGAATCGGGACATGAGAACCTCGGTTTGAATGGGGGAAGGCTGTAGCGAAACGGGTTGTTCGGCCTGTCAACATTTGGAGCCAAAACTAGATGATTCTCCTCCGACAAGGTGCGGGCACATCGGCAGACGTCCCGGAAAATCCATCCTGCGATCGGGTCACTCCAGTACTCCAGGCCCGACATGTACTGTTGATCTGGCACTTGACGTGCCGAAGACAGTGCTTCTCCCGCCAGCGGGAGAATCTGCCAACAGGCTGATGAGGGTGGGCTTGCGTAGCACGGTGCAACAATTCGCCAATCAGAAGCACCACCCTCATCCCCCTTCGGGACCTTCTCCCGCCAGCGGGAGAAGGAAATGCTGCGTCAAACTCAATCCGTTCAAGAACGTGATCCCTGGTTCCGGAAACATTCGAGCTTCGGCGTGGACACGACTGACCGCACATGTCGCCCATTCTGATTGGATGCACGAAAACCCGCACACGTTGCGTAACCCTTGCACACTCCGACCCTTTTGCCCGCGCTTGGTTCATCGTCGTGGCTTGGCGCGGTGCGTGGCGACCGCAGTCCAGGGATCATCTGGCCAGGGATGTTTCGGATAGCGGCCTTTCAGTTCCTTCTTCACTTCAGGGTAGGTGCGCTCCCAGAAGCCGTGCAGATCCTGGGTCACCTGGATCGGTCGACCGGCTGGCGAGAGCAGGTGCAGGGTCAGCGCGACACGGCCCTTTGCGATGCGTGGCGTGTCTGACAGACCGAACAGTTCCTGCAGCTTGACCGCGAGGACAGGTCCCGCATCGGCAGCGTAGGCAATGCGGCGATCCATGCCGCTCGGCACGCTGATCGTCATGGGCGCGTGTTCATCGAGCAGGCGCCGGGTGGCGTAGTCGAGCTGTGCAGCGAGCGCATTGGACAGCTCTTCGGCACGCAGCGCGTCCAGTCGGCGCTTGTCCGCCAGCGCAGGCGCCAGCCAGTGTTCAAGCGTGGCCAGCAGCTGCGCATCGGAAAAATCAGGCAGGCCCGAGTCCGGCATCGCCTCGCGCAGGAATTCCACGCGCAGGCGCAATTCACGTGCCGGTTCGCTCCAGGGCAGCGCGTCGAGGCCGAGCTCGCGCACCGCGGCGAGCAGGGCCGGCAGCGCATCCCCGGGCCGCGCCGGCACGGCGCGCCGGCTCAACACGATGCCGGCAAAGCAGCGCTCCTCGAATGCTTCGATGGCGCGGCTGTCACGATTCCAGCGCAGACTGCGCTGATCGCGAAACGAGTGCGGAAACTCGCGTTCGAGCAGGGCCTCGTCGAACGGTGCAGCGGCGAGGATCAGGCTGTCGCGCTCCTCGTAGCGCAGGTCGATCACGACCAGCCACGGCTCGCCGTACAGGCTGCTCTCGTCGAGCAGGCGCGCACCGCGACCGTTGGCCAGTCGGTAGCGACGCGGATTGGCCGGATCCTGATGCGCGATGCGATCCGGAAATGCGTGCAGGAGCAGGTCACCGGCAGCGCTCAGGCCGCTGGCGGCCGGGTTGCCCGATCCAGCGCGTGCGCGCCGACGCCAGGCATCGGCCGACTGCGCGATCGCAGCGAGACTTGCGCGATCCGCACCGAGTTCGCGACTGGCCTGCGCATCGCGCTGGCGCCATGCCTGCAGCGCGCGCAGGCGAATCCGGAAATCGTCATCGCGAGAAGCCGTACCGCGCAAGGGATTGCGTGCCTCGATCAGGGCGACCAGATCGCAGGCGAGATCGCGCTCGCGCTCGTCGGCGCGCAGCACGGCGGCCGCCAGACGCGGATGCGCACCGAAGGCGAGCAACGCGCGGCCGAAGGCATTGATGCTCGAGTCGGCATCGAGTGCACCCAGTGCCACGAGCAGTTCGCTGGCCTGCGCCACGGCGCCCGTCGGCGGTACATCGAGCCAGTCGAGGGTGCTGCTGCCCCAGGCCTTCAGCTCAAGCACCAGTTGCGAGAGTTCCACCTGGGCAATCTCGGGCGTCCGCGATGGATCCAGGCGACGACTCTGCGGCCACAACCGGTACGCGACACCGGGGCCGAGGCGACCGGCGCGACCGGCACGCTGATCGGCGGAAGCCTGCGAAATGGTGACCGTCTGCAGGCGTGAGAAACCCGAGTTCGGATCAAAGCGCGGTTCGCGCGCAAGGCCCGTATCGATGACAACGCGGATGCCCGGCAGGGTCAGGCTCGATTCGGCCACATTGGTCGCCAGCACGATGCGGCGCGTCCCCGCGGGTGCCGAAGCCAGCGCGGCGTGCTGGTCGGCCAGGCTCAGTTCGCCATGCAGGGGGAGTACCTCGGCCGCGCAATCGGCGAGCACGGCGCGTGCCTGTTCGATTTCGCGTCGGCCGGGCAGGAACACCAGCAGGTCGCCTTCCTGGTCGGCCAGCGCCTGCATGGCGACGCGGCGCAGATGCGAGGTCCAGCCGCGTTCGGGCCAGGCTTCACCACTGCGCGCAGGCGGGTGTTCGATGCGTACCGGATAACTGCGTCCGGCGCTGCTCAGGCGTGGCGCATCGAACCAGCGCGCTATGCGTTCGCCATCGAGTGTGGCCGACATGATGACCAGACGCAGTTCCGGGCGCAGGTTGGCCTGCACATCGAGCGCAAGCGCCGCACCGAGATCACCGTGCAGATGGCGCTCGTGGAATTCATCGAACAGGATCGCGCCGACACCGGGCAGCTCGGGATCATCCTGCAGCATCCGGGTGAGGATGCCTTCGGTGATCACTTCGATGCGTGTGGCTGCCGATACCTTCGACTCGTGCCGGATGCGATAGCCGATCGTTTCACCGACGCGCTCGCTCCGTGCTGCGGCCATGAATTCGGCCGCAGCACGGGCCGCGATCCTGCGCGGTTCAAGCATCAGGATGCGCTGTTCATCCAGCCAGGCAGCGTCGAGCAGGGCGGGCGGTACCTGGGTGGTCTTGCCGGCGCCGGGCGGCGCCTCGAGCACGAGTCGCGGATGCGCGACCAGCGATTCAAGAAGCTCAGGCAGGATTTCTTCAATCGGGAAGTGGATGGGCGGCACGACAGTTCAGTACGGCGGAAGCACTCTCATCATCGCCGATCCGGGTCGGAAAAATGAAAACGGCGCGAACCAGTCGCGCCGTCTTCTCTACGCACATTGAAGGACAGGCTTACTCGCAGGGCAGCCCGTTGAGGGTGGCCAGGCGAATCCAGCTGCGCGAACCGCTGCCTTGCGGGACAAACGCGGGCAAGCCCGGATTGGACGCATAGGACAGATTCATGTGATTGCAATCCGGGAAACTGACGGTTGCCGTGCCCCAGATGGTCGGCGGATCGGCTGCGCCGGCATCGCCGCCCAGACCGCCGCCGGTCACATAGGCCATCGGTGTGGTCGCCACCTTGGCGCCGCGTACGATGTCGACCTGACCGGTCAGCCAGAATGGCAGGCCACTGGGATCATAGGCCGACCAGGTGAAGTTGAGCACGAAGGTGTTGGGTTCGCCCGGACGCTGGAAGACCTGCATCACGATACCCTCGCCACTGGCGGTCGGGTCGTAGTACGCGGTAGCCAGATAGCCCGAAATCGGCAGGTTCTGGAACGCGGCTGGATAGGTCAGGTTGCTCGGATTGTAGGCGGGGATATTGTCTATATAGAAGAGATTGTCGCTTGGAAAAAGGTTGTCGAACTGAACGCTGAACGGCAGGTTGTAGTCGAAGTAGTTTGCGCCAGCACCTGCATAGTTTTCGAGGACATACGTCGTGCTGTCGATAATCGGAGAGTCCGGCAGGACGTCGCTGACCACCGTATTGGGATCAAGCGCAAGTCGCGGGATTTCGTCGAAGCCGTTGGTACTCTGCTCGATAGCTATGACTGGAAACAACGGATAGATAACCCGGTCCCCCTCATACTGCCCCTGGCGCTGGATGCGCATCAGGGTGGCCGAGTTGAAGAAGATTGCGCTGCTGCAGGCGACGCGCCAGATGGTGATGGTTACACCCTCCAGCTCATAGGTTCCGTCGTTGGAGTTGTAGGCGGCGAGGTTGGCCGTGGTGCTGAAGAGCGGACCGCTCGGCACATCGGGCAGGGGATCAGCGAGGCAGGATGGGGGGTAGGCTCGAAGCGGATTCGGCGTCGGCAGCGAGGGTGTCGCGGAGTTGATCGCCTCAACCGCTTTCGGAGCGGCACCTTCCGCGCGCCTGGTCAACATCAACATGCGCTCCTGTTGCGCTGCACTGACGCGGGAGGCGCGGTCGGGGTCTTGAGCAACAGGAATGCGCGGATCGGCAAAAGCGGACATGGAGGCTGTTGCCACCATGACGGCCATAAGGAATCTGACAGGGGACTTCATTGCAGCACTCCAGCATGGATGGGGATGTTCAGGGCGAGTCTCGCAGTGACCCGGTGAATTGGCAATGAACCTCATTTTTACAAATCGCGATCTGGGCGGATCGGGAGCCAGTCCGCATAATGGCGTTTCACTCCATGCAGGCTTCCCATGCAGCTGATCGATATTGGCGCCAACCTGACCCACGAGTCGTTTCGACCGGATTTCGATCAGGTCCTCGAACGTGCCGAGGCGCAAGGCGTGACCCGGATGGTCGTCACCGGGGCCAGTGCAGCCGGCAGCCGCACGGCCCTGAGCCTGGCCCAGTCCCACCCGGGCCGGCTGTTCGCGACTGCGGGCGTGCACCCTCACCATGCAGTGGACTATGACGATGCCACCGACGCGCTGCTGCGTGAACTGAGTCTGTCCGACTGTGTCAGAGCGGTCGGCGAAACGGGCCTCGACTACCACCGCAACTACTCGCCACCGGCGGCCCAGGCCGAAGCCTTCCAGCGCCAGCTCGAGATCGCCGCAGGCTGCGGCAAGCCGCTGTTCCTGCATCAGCGCGACGCGCATGCCGACTTCATGGCCATGATGAAGGCTTTCGATGGCCGCCTCGGCAAGGTTGTCGTGCACTGCTTCACCGGCACCCGCGAGGAAATGGTCGATTACCTCGATGCCGGCTGGCACATCGGCATCACCGGCTGGCTCTGCGACGAACGCCGCGGTACCCACCTGCGCGAACTCGTGCGCGACATCCCGGCCGACCGCCTCATGATCGAAACCGACTCGCCCTACCTGCTGCCACGCACGGTCACGCCGAAACCCTCGCACCGCCGCAACGAACCCATGTATCTCAGGCACATCGTCGAGGAACTCGCTCGGGATCGTGGTGAAGAGGTTGAACTCACTGCCGCCAATGCGACGGCAACGAGCCGGGCGTTTTTCGGGATCTGAGTTTGTCGTGAGTGGGGGAGCGGCTAGCGGTAGACGGTAGGCGGGGAGCCATAAGCGGTCAGCGGGAGAAGGAAACAGGCGGATGGCGGAATCAACGTTGTGGCATTTGGCGTGTTGCCGACACGGCTCCGGGCTTTAGCCGCCAGAACAGCTCTTCCCGCTAACCGCTCCCCCGCTAACCAAAATTCAGCTTCGCAAGCCGATCCCGCGCTTCAGCAACCACAATCCCAGCGTGCCCAGCACGAGGACAAACCCGATCATCAGTGCGAAGGCGACGCCGACCGGGATATCGCTGGTGCCGAGCAGGCCGTAGCGGAAGGCGTTGACCATGTAGAACACCGGATTGGCGTGGGTCATGGTCTGGGCCCAGTCCGGCAGCATCTTGACCGAATAGAACACGCCGCCCAGATAGGTCAGCGGGGTCAGGATGAAGGTTGGCACGATGGCGACGTCATCGAACTTCTTCGCATAGATGGCGTTGACGAAACCGGCCAGCGAGAAGATCGTCGCTCCGAGCAATACGGTGGCGATCGTGATCAGCGGATGCGGAATGCGCACCCTGGTGAACAGCATCGCGATGCAGAGCACGATGATGCCGACCAGCAGGCCGCGCAGCACGGCGCCGACGACGTAGCCGCCGAGGATGACCCAGTTCGGCATCGGGCTGACCAGCATTTCCTCGATGTGGCGGCCGAACTTGGCGCCGAAGAAACTCGATGAAATATTCCCGTAGCTGTTCTGGATGATCGACATCATGACCAGGCCGGGCACGATGAAATCCATGTAGTCGTAGCCGCCCATGTCGCCGATGCGACTGCCGATCAGGCTGCCGAAAATCAGGAAGTAGAGCGTCATCGTGATCGCCGGCGGGACCAGGGTCTGGCCCCAGATGCGCAGGATGCGCATGACTTCGCGACGCGCGATCGTTAACAGTGCGGTCAGGTTCGGGTGTGCCGATGGCTTGCTCATGCCGCCGTCTCCTTGCCACCGGTGAGGCGGACGAACAACTCCTCGAGGCGATTGGTCCTGGTGCGCATCGAGCGCACGCGGATTCCGGCCGAATCGAGACTCGAAAAGACGCCGTTGAGATCGCGTGCGCGCGGCATTTCCAGATCCAGCGTGTGGCTGTCTTCGGCGCGGATGGTGACGCCGTCGATGCGCGGCAACTCGGCCGGCAGCTCGCCGTCGATATCGAGCAGGAATCCCTCGACATCGAGCTTGGCCAACAGGGTCTTCATCGGCCCGTTCTCGATGATGTTGCCACCATCGATGATGGCAAGGTTGCGGCAGAGGCTTTCCGCCTCTTCAAGGTAATGCGTGGTCAGAATGACCGTGGTGCCTGCCGCATTGACCTCCTTCAGGGTGCGCCACATGCCGCGCCGGATTTCGATGTCGACACCGGCCGTGGGTTCGTCGAGGATCAGCAGGCGTGGCCGCGTCATCATGGCGCGGGCGATCATCAGGCGACGTTTCATGCCACCCGAAAGCGTGCGCGACATCGTGTGCGCCTTGTCCCAGAGCTGGGCGCGGCGCAGTTCCTCCTCGGCGCGGACTTTTGCTTCGGCGCGAGGAATGCCGTAGAAGCCGGCGTAGTTGCAGAGGATGTCGAAAGGCTTTTCGAAGAAGTTGAAATTGACTTCCTGCGGGACCAGGCCGAGCAGGCGCATGGCCGCCTCGCGGTCTTCTTCGATATCGACGCCGAACACCTTGACCGAGCCCGAGCTGGCATTGACCAGCGAGCTGACGACACCGATCAGGGTCGACTTGCCGGCACCGTTGGGACCGAGCAGGGCGAAAAAATCACCGGGCTGGACGCAAAGCGAAACGCCCTTGAGGGCTTCGACGCCGCCGGCGTAGATCTTGCGCAGCTCGTGGATTTCGAGCGCGGGGACTGTGCTCATGGACAATTTCAGGAATGATGGGGCGAAGAGGCCAACTCGGCCCTGATAGTATAGCGGGCTACTCCCCGTCCCCGTATTTGCCGTGGCCATCGTCCATTTTCCGCTTCGCCTCGTCTCCGCCTACATGCTCGCACCGGCCGTGCGCCACATGGCCTTCGAACGCGCCGATGGCCTGCCATTCGCCTTCATCCCGGGTCAGTTCATCCAGATCCATTTCAACTACGAAGACGGCAAGCCGACCAAGCGCAGCTATTCGGTGGGCACGGTTGCTCAGGGCGACGCCACGCCGATCAGCCTGATCGAGATTGCCGTGTCCTATGTCGACGGCGGCGCGGCAACGGCCCTGCTCGGCAATCTGGAAGTCGGCGGAACAGTTGATGCGAGTGGCCCCTTTGGACGCTTCTGCCTGATGGATGCCGATACCAATTCGCGCTACCTGCTGGTCGCCACTGGCACAGGCGTCACGCCCTATCGGGCCATGCTGCCGCTGATCGCCCGCCTTGTGCAGAGTCGTGGCTGTACCTTCGAACTGATCTACGGCGCGCGCAACGAAGCCGACCTGCTGTATGGCGAGGAGTTCGCGGCGTTCGCCGAAGCCACGCCGGGATTTCGTTTCCACCCGTGTTTCAGCCGCGAACCTCGTGCCGTACCGAGGCCGGGCGACGTCCACGGTCGCGTACAGGTGGCGCTCCAAACCCTGCAGCCCGACATCGAGAACGATATCGTTTACCTCTGCGGCAATCCCGACATGGTCGACCAGAGCTTCGCGATGCTGAAGGAGGCTGGCCTGCCGGTGCCGCATATCCGCCGCGAGAAATACATCTCCTCGCGTTGAACGGGCTTTCGGTGCTTGCCCAACGGCCTGGATTCCGTAGCATCACGGCTGAAGCCCGGTCCTGCAGAGTCCTTGTGCTCCAGGCGACAAATGTCAAGTGTCCTTGACACATCGCCTGGTGGCCGTTACTCTTGATGTCAAGCTTACTTGACACAGGTCGACACATGAACGCCCCACAACCTTCGCCGCGACGCCTGCACGGTTGCCTGATCGCGGCCCTGGCCTATCTCGCCACTACCGCGCTCTGTCTCTGGCTGCTCAGGCAGCCACTGGCCGAGGCGCCGACCCTATTGCGTGCCGGCGTGAGTCTGTTGCCCGTGATAGCCATTGGCTTCTCGATACGCGAGGTGCTGCGCCTGGTTCGGGCCAGCGACGAACTGCAGCGCCGAATCGATCTGGAGGCGCTGGCGGTTGCCGCGATCACGGTCGGGCTCGGATGTCTGAGTCTGTCTTTGCTGGTGGGAGCAAATGTATTGGCGATCGAAGGCAAGACCGTCCTGACCTGGATCCTGCCGGCCCTGTCGGTCACCTATCTGATCGCCCGGTTCTTCGCTCAGGCGCGTTATCGATGAACAACCGCGTCCGCGAACTCCGCGGCGCCAGCGGCTGGTCGCAAGCCGAACTGGCCGAGCGCCTGGCCGTGTCACGACAGACCATCAACGCAATAGAAACCGGCAAATACGATCCCAGCCTGCCGCTCGCCTTCGCCATCGCGCGCCTGTTTGGCGAAGCGATCGAAGCGATTTTCACCCCCGACCCCTGAGACGCCGCATCGATGAAGAAGAACCACCGGATTGCCGTTGCCGTCGCGCTTGTCGTCGCGGTAGTGGCCTATTCAAGGCTGCACAAGTCGACCGGGGCCGATACGACTGCCCCGTCATCGCGTGGCCAGTACCTGATTTCCGCGCATGCCGAATCCTTTCGCTTTGGCAGCCTCGAATTCAAGGCTTGCGCGTTGACCCAGGAACACTCGGCCGCGACCACCGAAGCGTATTGCGCGCCGTTCGAGGTCATGGAGAATCGAGCCGATCCGGCCAGCCGCAGGATCCAGCTTCGTCTCGCCCTTGTCGCGGCCAACGGCGCGGCCGATGACGACTTCATCGTGTTCCTTGCCGGTGGCCCGGGTCAGTCCGCCGTCGACAGCTGGCCGCGCATCGCACCGGCACTGGCGTTTGCGCGCAGGCACCGGCACGTACTCCTGCTCGACCAGCGTGGCACCGGCGAATCGAATCCACTGAACTGCGCGGCGCTTGCTGACGGAGACGCCATGCCGGAGTTCGATCCGCAGCGCATGGCAGAACAGACCCGCGCCTGTGCGGAAGAAGTCGGCATGCATGCCGACCCGCGCTACTACTCGACGTCCGATGCCGTGGCCGATCTCGAAGAGCTGCGCCAGGCGCTGGGCGCGCCGCGCTTCGATCTGGTCGGCGTCTCCTACGGAACCCGCCTCGCCCAGCATTACACCAGGCGCCACACCGAGGGCGTGCGCAGCATGGTCCTGGACAGTGTCGTGCCGAATGAGCTCGCGCTCGGCGGCGAGTTCGCAATCAACCTCGATAACGCACTCAAGGCCCAGTTCGCCAATTGTGCGGCTCATCCAGCTTGTGCAGCGGCCTTTCCGGACCCTTACACCGACCTGATGCGCCTGCGCGACCAGTTGCGCGAAGCGCCGCGCGACGTGCACTACGCCGATCCGATCAGCTTCGAAGCCAAAACCGCGCGACTCGATGCCTTCGGCCTGGCCGGGCTGATCCGTCTGTTTGCCTACTCACCGGAAACGGCCGCGCTGATTCCGCATACGGTTTCCGAAGCGCTTGCCGGCAATGACGCCGCACTGATGGGACAGATGGGCGTCATCGCGCAAGGCGTGGAAGAGCTCGCCGGCAGTGGCATGCAGCTTTCGGTGGTCTGCGCCGAGGACGCTGATCGCCTCGTTGCCGATGCCAGCGTTGCGGACACCTTGCTGGGCAACCAGATGGTCGAGATGATGCAGTCGCAATGCGCGATCTGGCCGCATGGCGAACGACCGCCGGATTTCAATGAGCCGGCGCGTGGCGACACGCCCGTGCTGGTGCTGGAAGGCGAGCTCGATCCGGTCACACCGCCACGCTACGGCGAGCAGGTTGTCGCCGGACTCGAAGCGGCACGACTCATCGTCGTCAAAGGCCAGGGTCACAACGTGATCGGGCGTGGCTGCCTGCCGAAACTGGTCAGCGAATTCATGGACACGCTGGATCCGGCAGCGCTCGATGTCGCCTGTGCCGACGAACTCGGCCAGATTCCCCATTTCATCGATTTCAACGGAGCCGCGCCATGATCGAACTGAAGGATCTGCACAAGGCGTTCGCTGCCGTGAAGGCGGTTGATGGCGTGTCGTTCATTGCACGCGATGGCGAAATCACCGGATTGCTCGGGCCGAACGGCGCAGGCAAGACCACAACCCTGCGCATGCTCTACACCCTGATGAAGCCGGACCGCGGCCAGGTGCTGGTCGACGGCATCGACGCCGCCACCGATCCGATCGCGGTACGTCGCCGGCTGGGCGTATTGCCGGATGCGCGCGGCCTGTACAAGCGTCTCAGTTCGCGCGAGAACATCGAATACTTTGGTCGCCTGCAAGGCATGGACGAAGCATTGATCAGAACGCGCTGCGATGCGCTGATCAAGGCGCTCGACATGGACGAGATCGCCGAACGCCGCACCGAAGGATTCTCCCAGGGCCAGCGCGTCAAGACGGCGATCGCACGCGCGCTGATCCACGATCCGAAGAACTGCATCCTCGACGAGCCGACCAATGGTCTCGACGTCATGGCAACCCGCGCGATGCGCGACTTCCTGCGTCGCCTGAGAGACGAAGGACGCTGCGTGCTGTTCTCCAGCCACATCATGCAGGAGGTCGCTGCGCTGTGTGATCGCATCGTCGTCATTGCGCAGGGTCGCGTCGTCGCCGACGCCTCGCCCGAGGCCCTGCGCGAACAGGCGGGTACGCCAAACCTCGAAGATGCGTTCGTCAAGGTGATCGGATCCGCAGAAGGACTCGCCGCATGAAGTCCATACTGACCGTGTTCTGGAAGGAAGTGCGCGAGAACATCCGCGATCGTCGCACCGTGCTGAACACCCTGGTCACCGGCCCGCTGATGGCGCCGCTGATCTTCGTCCTGCTGATCAACGGCATCGTTTCGCGCGAACTCGACAAGGCCGAGAAACCCTTGCCGGTGCCCGTGATCGGTGCCGAGCATGCGGCCAACCTGATCGATGCGCTCAAGCAGAGCGGCATCATCATCAAGGAGGCCATCGCCGAGCCCGAACGCGCCGTGCGCGAACAGGAAGTCGATCTCGTGCTGCGCATTCCGGAACGCTTCGGAGAGGCCTGGAGCAAGGGCGAACCGGCGGAAGTCGAACTGATCTACGACGAATCCCAGCGCGATGCGCAGGGTTCGGTGGGCCGGCTGCGCGCGATCCTGGAGGGCTACGGCCAACGCACCTCGACCATGCGCGTACTCGCACGTGGCCTGTCCCCCTCGATCATGCGACCGCTGGTCGTGGCCAATCGGGATCAGTCCACCGCGCAGGCGCGTGGCGGCATGATGTTCTCGATGCTTCCTTACTTCTTCATTCTCGGTGCCTTCATTGGCGGCATGGCCCTGGCCATCGACACCACCGCCGGCGAGCGCGAGCGCCAGTCGCTCGAACCGCTTTTCGCCAATCCGGTCGCGCGTTCGAAGATCCTGCTTGGCAAGCTCGGTGCGACCGGCATGTTCGCGCTGACCACCCTGTTGCTCAGCATCATTGCGTTCTCCTTCGCCGGTCAGTTCATGCCGACCGAGAAGCTCGGAATGACGCTTTCGATCGGCCCCCGCTTCGCCCTGCTGACCCTGCTCGTGATGTTCCCGCTGGTGTTCCTCATTTCCTCGCTGCAGACGCTCGCTGCCGCGTTCGCCAGGACCTTCCGCGAAGCGCAGACCTATCTTTCGCTGCTGATGTTCGTGCCTGCCGTGCCGACCCTGCTGATGTCGGTATTTCCGTTCAAGACCGAAACCTGGATGTACGCGGTGCCGCTGGTCGGCCAGCAGGTCACGATCACGCGCCTGATGCGCGGCGAATTCGTGGCCAGCTCCGAGATCGCGCTCTGTGTGGCCTGCACCTCGCTCGCCGCCGTGCTGGTCTACTTCATCACTGCGCGCATCTATGACGGCGAGCGCCTGGCCATCTCGACCTGACTACGCGTGACACGAGGAGCCTCTATCCGGGTAGGAGCCCCCTTCAGGGGCAATGCTTTTCAACAACCTGCGAACAAGATCCGGTGTTTGAGCCATTTCTGCCCGAAAGGGCAAGAAGACGAAAGGCATCGCCCCTGAAGGGAGCTCCTACAGACGAACGGGAACTCTCTCGCGCGCGCCACACGAGCCGCACGTTGGGCATCAACCCGTGGACACGCGTTAAGCTGTCGCACTTGAGCGGGCCTTCCGGGCCCGTTTTTCTCGCCTGCCCAGGGAGCTGCAATGACCGCCAGTACGCCGTTGATCGTCACTTTCGCCGTCTACCTGTTCGCGACGATCGCGATCGGTTTCTATGCCTGGTACTCCACGCGCACCTTCGACGACTACATCCTCGGTGGTCGCTCGCTGGGCAGTTATGTCACGGCGATGTCGGCAGGCGCCTCGGACATGAGCGGCTGGTTGCTGATGGGCCTGCCGGGCGCGCTGTATGTTGGTGGCGCATCGGAAGCCTGGATTGTCATCGGACTGATTCTCGGTGCCTGGGCCAACTGGCGCTATGTCGCCGGACCGTTGCGCGTCTACACCGAGCGCACCAACAACTCGCTCACCCTGCCCGACTACTTCACTCATCGTTTCGCCGACGACAAGCGCATCCTCCGCGTCTTTTCCGCCGTCATCATCCTGCTGTTCTTCGCGGTCTATTGCGCCTCGGGTATCGTCGCCGGTGCGCGCCTGTTCGAAAGCACGTTCGGCGTGCCCTACGCACAGGCGATCTGGTACGGCGCCGCCGCCACCATCCTGTATACCCTGATCGGCGGCTTCCTTGCGGTCAGCTGGACCGACACCGTGCAGGCCACCCTGATGCTGTTCGCGCTGATTCTCACGCCCATCATGGTGATCGTGGGCAACGGCGGCTTCGATTCGAGCCTGGCCGTGATCGAACAGGTCGACCCGAAACGCCTGGAGTGGGTCGGTACCGGCGGCGTCATCGCGATCATTTCGTCGATGGCCTGGGGACTCGGCTATGTCGGCCAGCCGCATATCCTGGCCCGCTTCATGGCCGCCGACAGCGTCAAGTCGATTCCCGCTGCGCGCCGTATCGGCATGGCCTGGATGATCATCTGCCTGACCGGATCCATCGCCGTCGGCTTTTTCGGTATCGCCTGGTTTGGCGCCAACCCGACCTTTGCAGGCGAAGTCAACGACAACTCCGAGCGCGTCTTCATCCTGCTTGCCCAGCAACTGTTCAACCCGTGGATAGCCGGCATCCTGCTGTCAGCCATTCTGGCCGCCGTCATGAGTACCTTGTCCTGCCAGTTGCTGGTCTGTTCGAGCGCCCTCACCGAGGATTTCTATCGCGGCTTCCTGCGCAAGAGTGCGGGCAGCAAGGAGCTGGTCTGGGTCGGTCGCACCACGGTTCTGATCGTGGCCCTGATCGCGATCGCCATCGCCTCGGATCCGGACAGCCGCGTGCTCGGCCTGGTCAGCTATGCCTGGGCCGGTTTCGGTGCCGCATTCGGTCCGGTCATCCTGCTTTCGCTGTACTGGAAGCGGGTCAATCGCAATGGCGCCCTGGCCGGCATGGTTGTCGGCACGTTGACGGTCGTGCTGTGGAAGCAATCCGGCAGTGCCCTGTATGAAATGATCCCCGGCTTCATCGCAGCGACGATTGCCATCGTCGCGGTCAGCCTGCTTACACGCGGACCTTCGGCGCAGGTGCAGGCCACGCACGAAGAAGTCATGAAGGAACTGCGCACGACCGGCTATTGACCTTGGTTCCCTCTCCCGCCGGGAGAGGGTGCCCCGAAGTGCGAAGGATGCGAGACCGATTCCGTCTCCCAACGGGAAAAGGTGGCCGCAGGCCGGATGAGGGTTCCTGCGAAGCCCGGACTTCAATCAGACGGGCAGCTTCCATCTTCTTTGACACCTTCTCCCAAGGGGAGAAGGACCAAACATCGGGGCCCTGCATGTGATGCGCCGTAGCGCGCTAAACCGAAGTTCAAAACAAGTCGCCCTGCGCCGAATCCCGACGCGGCGCCACGAACTTCGAGCGATTGAGCGACAACTCGCGCGAACGCTTCAGGCCATGCTTGCGACAGGCCAGCGCGAAGCGCTGCCGGATCAGGTCGGCATAGGGACCTTCGCCGCGCATCCGAGAGCCGAACCGCGCATCGTTGTCGCGTCCGCCGCGCATCTGCCGGATCAGGCTCATCACGTGTTCGGCGCGATCGGGCACGTGCAGGTCCAGCCACTCGCGGAACAGATCCTTCAATTCCAGCGGCAGGCGCAACACGGTGTAGCCGGCGATGTTCGCACCGAGCGCGGCCGCTTGTTCGAGCACGTGTTCCATGTGCATGTCGGTGACCGCCGGGATGATCGGTGCGACCAGCACGCCACAGGGCACGCCGGCCGCGTGCAGATTGGCAACGATCTGCATGCGTCGGTGCGGCGCGGTTGCGCGCGGCTCCAACGTGCTTGCCAGACGGTTGTCGAGAATGCCGATCGAGACAAACACCTGGACCAGGTTTTCACGCGCCATCGGCGCCAGCAGATCGAGATCGCGCTCGACCAGCGCATTCTTGGTCACGATGGTCAATGGATGCCGGCAGTCGTGCAGCACCTCGACGATCTCGCGCGTGATCCCATACTCCCGCTCGATCGGCTGGTAGGCATCGGTGTTCGCGCCCAGGGTGATCGGCTCGCAGACGTAGCCCGCCTTGGCCAGCTCGGCACGCAGGCGTTCGGCGGCATTGGTCTTGGCGTAGAGCTGCGTCTCGAAATCCAGCCCCGGCGAAAGATTCAGGTACGCGTGCGTCGGCCGCGCATAGCAATAGTTGCAGCCATGTTCGCAGCCACGATACGGGTTGATCGATTGCGTGAACGGAATGTCGGGGGAATCGTTGTGGCTGATGATCGAGCGCGCCCGCTCAATCGAAACGCGCGTCGGCGGTCGTGTCGCAGCTTCTTCCTCGCGATACCAGCCGTCATCCTCCAGTGTTTTCGACAACGCCTCGAAGCGCCCCTCGCGATTGCTGCCCGCGCCGCGTCCCTTGATCCGGATCGGTCGGTTGAGGTCGTCGGGATCGTGCCTGGCCATGGGCTGATTATGAGCGCATCCGTCGCAGCAGCCGAGACGTCGGACGAGGCCGGACCGGCGTTGTCGCGATGATCGCTGCGATGGGTTAGGCTCCCGACAAAATACTGCGGAGAATGCCCATGCGGTCTTGCACCTTGAACGTTGCCTTTCGCGCTGTTGCCGGCTTCACTGCAACGCTGGCAATGCTGCCGTCCTTGGGTTTGGCGGACAACCCCGTCAGCCGCGAGGAAGTGGGCAATCGCGTCAGCGAGAATATCCCGCCGATACCAGCCACGCTTACCGATCAGCTCAACCGCTATCAGAACACGCGGGGCGCGCCTGTTGCCGGCTGGCTGGATTCGGAGTGTCTGCTGATCAGTACCCGCTTTGCCGAGACCAACCAGGCCCATCGCGTATGCGAACCACTGGGCATGCGCGAACAGCTCACGTTCTACAGCGAGCCGGTGGGCAGCCTGACGCCCGCACCCGCTGCCTCCGCGCGCCAGGGTTTCGTCTTTTCGCGCGATGCCGGTGGCGACGAGTTCTCGCAACTCTACTGGTTCGATCTTGGTACACGCGACACCACGCTGCTGACCGATGGCAAACGCTCGCAAAACAGCGGCCCATTGTTTTCTGCAGACGGCAACCTGCTTGCGTACACGAGCACCTCTCGCACCGGCAAGGACTACGACATCTGGATTCGCGACATGCAGGCAGGTACCGCAAAGACCGTTGTGACCGAGGGCGGCGCCTGGGGGGCGATGGATTTCTCCGCCGATGGAAAGCGCCTGCTCGTCATTCACTATGTTTCTATCAACGAATCCTATCCGGGCGAGGTCGATCTCGAGACGGGCAAGCTCAGGATGTTTCCGGTTGACGGCGACAAGGCGGCGTTCGGCGATTTCCGCTTCGCCGGCAAGGACAATGCGGTGTATTTCGTCTCGGACGAACCGTTCAAGGGCAAGCCCAGCGAGTTCAAGACGCTGCGCTACCACGATCCGGCCAGCGGCGACTACAAGCAGTTGAGCGGCGACATTCCCTGGGATGTCGATGCGCTGGAAATCTCCGACGACGGTGCCCATCTCGCCTTTGTCAGCAACGAAGACGGCATCGACACCCTGCATGTCCTGAGCTTGCCGGAGCAGCGCGAGATCGCCCTGCCGACGCTGCCGGTGGGATTGATAGGCGGCTTGTCGTTCTCGCCGGACGGCAAGCGGCTGGCGCTGACCCTGAACTCGGCCACTTCGCCGAGTGACGCCTATGTCATCGACCTGGCCGAAGCCGGCATGACACGCTGGACACGCAGCGAAGTCGGCGGCCTCGACACCGCGAAATTCGCATCGCCCACGCTGATCCGCTTTCCGACCTTCGACAAGGTCAACGGAAAGGCTCGCACGATCCCGGCCTTCTACTACAAGCCGGCCAATGCCAGCGCCACCCGCAAAGTGCCCGTCGTCATCAACATCCACGGCGGGCCGGAAAGCCAGTCCACACCGTATTTCAGCTCGACCACCCAATACATGGTCGGGGAGCTCGGCGTTGCCGTGATCTACCCCAACGTGCGCGGCTCTTCCGGTTACGGCAAATCCTTTCTGCGCCTGGATAATGCCGAAAAGCGCGAGGATTCGGTAAAGGACATTGGCGCCCTGCTTGACTGGGTTGCCCTGCAGCCCGAACTTGACGCCAATCGTGTGGCGGTATTCGGCGGCAGCTATGGCGGCTACATGGTGCTGGCCACGATGACCAACTATCCCGAGCGCATCAAGGCGGGTATCGATGTCGTCGGCATTTCGCACTTCGGAACCTTCCTCAAGAATACGGAAGATTACCGCCGTGACTTGCGACGTGCCGAGTACGGCGACGAACGCGATCCGGACATGCAGAAGGTGTTCGAGCGCATCTCGCCACTGAACAACGCGCAGAAGATTCGCGCACCTCTGTTTGTCGCCCAGGGCAAGAACGATCCGCGCGTGCCGTTCACCGAAGCCGAGCAGATCGTCAAGGCCGTGCGCGACAATGGTGAGCCGGTCTGGTATCTCCTTTACAACGATGAGGGCCACGGCTTCAGGAAGAAGACCAACAGCGACTACTTCACCGCGGCGTCAATGTTGTTCCTGCAGCGCTATCTGCTGAACGAGACCAGGCCGTCGCCGTAGCAGACGCACTGGCACGAATGCGCGAGGGCACATCGCGCCTATGCCATGCTCGAGATCATTGCTACCCCAGGGTTGCGAAGCTCGGAGGGAGCTTCGCACCGGATCACGAACCGGAGACCATGCTCATGCGGATTACGTTGATTGCAATCGCCGCGCTATTCGGATTCTCCTCACTCGCGGCCCATGCACAATCGGAAGACTCGGCGAAAACGATGTCCGAGCCAGCCAAGGCCGTGCTGGTCACCGGCGCGAGCAGCGGCATCGGCAAGAAGATCACCGAGCATCTCGCTGGAAAGGGCTATTTCGTCTATGCAGGCGCTCGCAAGCAGGCCGACATCGACATGCTCAATGCGATCGAGAACGTGCAAGCGCTCCAGCTCGATGTGACCAAACAGGCTGACATCGATGCCGCAGTCAAGACGATCGAGGACGCCGGCCGCGGGCTGCATGGGCTCGTCAACAATGCCGGAGTCGCGACCCTGGGATTTCTGACCGAAACCAGTCCGAAAGAATTCGACCTCGTCATGAAGGTGAATGCCTACGGCCCCTACCTTGTCACGCGCGCGTTCGCGCCGATGATCATCGAACAGAAGGGGCGCATCACGACGATCGGTTCGATCTCGGGCATTCTCGCTTCGGAGAGGCTGGGTGCCTACGCCATGAGCAAGCATGCAGTGGAAGCGTTTACCGACTCACTGGCGAAGCAGATGCAGCCACTCGGCGTGGAAGTCAGCGTGATCGAGCCGGGCAACTACGATTCGGAGATAGGCAAGAATGCGGCACAGCGAACGGGAGTCGACTCTCCGATAGCGGATCGCAGCAAGTACAAGCAACCCGATGAAGTGGCCGCCGCGGCCGAGCTGGCCCTGTTTGGCGACAATCCCAAGCGCCGCTACATGGTGGTGCCAAACCAGCGCGAAGCCGAGATCACGATCCGGAAGCAGATCGAGCAGTTGGTCCAGCTCAATGAAGGCCAACCCTACACGTATGACCGTGATGCGCTGGTGAAAATGCTCGACGAGGCACTGGCGACATCACGGCCGCGCAGTCCGTAGAAAAGCGAAAGCGCGTGGCTGCCTGTGCAGCCACGTCGGACTATGCTGCGTTGGTTGTTTCCTTGCGAGGGAGCCGCTCTGCAGGTTGCTTCGCAATCGGGCGTCCAACCGTCAATGCCTTGCACAAGTCTGCGTCCATGTCGGCGAATTCCTGGCCCGGTTCGGAACCCGGCGCGTTGAAACGCCGCCGAACGATGTTGTCTGGCAAGTGCCGGTGGTGTCGGCACGCAAGCTGTAAAGCCCTCGGTCCAGGCGGCCGCCAAGGCGAGAATCGACCTGGGCTCAATCCCTGGGGAGGGCATCCTTTCAGCCCTTCACGAGCTGTGAGCCAGCGCCATGCTATGTCGGCGGCCCGCATCTCGAACAGTTCGCAACCCGTCCTGCGGGCAGACCATGTGCCATGAAAGAGAGCACGAGATGGAGATCCATCTGGGCATTCCAGTTGGCATCGAGAAACGCGCCGTTTTGCCAATGAGTCGGAGGGCGCCGCGGGTCCAGCTTCAAGCCGGTGCCATCAGCTCGCCGATTTCGCCATATCAATGCCTGGCGCCCAGATTTCACGACAATTTCAGGATTCCTGAAGGTAAATCCCCCGTCAGCCAGCCATGCTCGTCGTTCCTTTCGTTGCGCAGCGAGCAAACATGAGACGCATGATTACGAGCCTGTGCCTGGCTTCGCTGTCAGGGGCTGCGATGGCCGCGAATATCAACATCGGGCCGAACGGCTGTACGCTGGCGGACGCGATAACGGCAGCCAATGTGAACGCACCGATCGGCAATTGCGCGGCCGGTTCGGGCAGCGACGTCATCATCGCCCCCGATGGCTGGGTGGTCACCCTCACTTCGGACCTGCCTCCCATTGCCTCCGACATGACCATCCGTTCAGCCAGTGCCGCAGGCATCTTCTACATATTGGGGAATGATCAACGCAGGGTGCTCAAGATCGTCGGCAACAACACCGATGTGACCCTGCTGCGCGTGGAGATTGGCGGCGGAAAGACCGGCTTGCTGGACGGTGCCGGCGCGGGCATTCGTATCGAAAACGCGAACGTCCAGCTGGTTGATTCGGTTGTGATTTCAAACGAGTACACCCAGGGGCAGGGCAGCGGAATCTATGTAACCGGCGGCGACCTCACTCTGGAGCGCACCAGGGTGCAGGCGAACAAGAGCGGCTCCGCTGTCTCCGCCCAGAATGCTTCTGTTCATGTGGTCGATTCCCTGTTCCTCCAGAACTCACAAGGCGCGATCGGCGTGTCGAGCAGCACTCTGCTGGTCGAGCGCAGCCTGATTGACGAAATGGAATTTGGCATTGGCGGTAGCCAGTCGGTCGCGGAGATCATCAATACGACTTTTTCCTCGAGCATTCCCAACCCGGATTTTCCACCGACTGCATTCAGCTTCACCAATTCTTCATCCGTAACGCTCAACCACGTGACCAGCAGCTACAAGTTCAGACTCACGGACTCCATTCTCAGTGCAAGCAATTCGCTTCTCTTGAGCTGCGAATTGTTCAGCACCAACGTGATCCTCAACACGAACAATCTGTATGCCACCAACTACACGGCCAATCCTGCCAATTGCCTGGGTGATTTACCCGAGAATGTCTTCCTGCGACCGCTCGCCGATAACGGCGGACTGACCATGACACGCGCAATTGGCAGGCCGGATTCGGGAGCGATCAATGCCGGCAATCCAACTTATTGCGAGCCGGTCGATCAGCGTGGCCAGCTACGCGGAACGCTTTGTGATATCGGTGCCTATGAAGCGACCGGGTTTGCCGATGTATCGGTCGATGCCCGTATCGAGCCCGGCCCGGACTATGTCAGTGGTCAGCGCATCGTCGTCTTTGCCGAGCTGGAGAACGCTGGCCCCGGCCCCGCTACCAACGTGCGTTTCGATATGGATGCCACCCATGCCTTTGTCGCAAGCGTGAACTCGGCCTACTGCAATACGATTCCCTGTGTCATCACCAGCATTCAGCCAGGGCAGACGCTGACCATTCCGATCGAGATGACCCTGGGAAGCTATCTCAACAGTCCGTTCACGCTCGATCTGAACGCACACACGACGGTGGATTCGACCTACGAAGACGCCGACGAAGACGATCCGAGTGGCACCAACTTCTTCAGTATCTTGCACCCGATCTACCAGGGCTCCGACCTCTCCCTGGTGATGGACCTGATGACCGATGCGCCGTTCTTTGTCGGCCAGACGATCGAATACGAGGCGCACATCGCAAACCTCGGACCGCAAACAGCCAGTGGAGTCGAGCTGCGATTCACCCCGGACAGCCTGAACAACATTGCATTTTCCGGCTGTACGTCGGTGTCGGGACTGACCTGCGACGTGGCCAATATCGGCAGCGGTGGATCACGCACCGTTGCCATCCAGGCGGTTGTCGCTGACGATCAGTTCAATGCCATCGCCTCAGTGAACGCAAATCAGGTCGACATCAACCTCGGCAACAATATCGACAACCTCAACAATGGCGGCGGCGTTGAAAAGGCCGATATTGCCGTGGCATTGGCACTACTGGATGCCGGGCCGTACTACAGCTATCGCTACCTGCAGTTTGAAATTGCCATACAGGCCGGCGACGATCCGGCTTCGAACATCCAGCTCAACTACACGTTTCCCGGCGCCGAGCTGATCGATATTCAGGGCTGTGCGAGCTATCCCTGTGTGATCCCGCAACTGGCGGCGAACAGCCAGATCATTTTGCTCGCACAGTTCTTCGCCCCAATTGCCGTTCCAGGCACCGTCGACGCTCTCAATTTCCAGGTGTATGCAATACCCGGGCAACAGGATCCGAATCTCGCCGACAACGAGGCAGCGCTGATCAGGCCACTGGTTCCCAATGCAGATGTCGCCGCGCAACTGGTCCTGGTCAGTCCACCGCCCTACTACGCCGGTCAGGAAATCGAATATGCCCTGCGCATTCCAAACGGCGGCCCCAATGCCGCGACATCGGTCGACATCAGTGCGAATCCACAAAACCTGACCTTGCTGAGCGCATTCGGGGATCTGTGCCTGAACCTCGATTGCACCATTTCCCGGCTCAATGAGTTCGACGAGGAAAACATCACACTGATCTACCAGATCAATCAGGCCGGTGCTTTCAACCTGACCGCGACCGTGGATGCCAACGAGCTGGACGTCAACCTCGGCAACAACACCGATAGCACGGGCAATGGCGGCAACGCGGTGTCGCCACCCAGCAACGACGTGCTATTCGCTGACGGCTTCGAGTAGCGCACTCCACTACTGGCACCCTCGATCCTGCTGGTTGACCCGAGCGAAAAGAAAAAGGGACGGAGCTGTCGGCTCCGTCCCGCGTTTACTTCTGACACCAGGATTTCTGTTTTCCGACGTAGCCAGAATCCCTGGTCAGATCATTTGCATCACGCCATTGCCCGAGGACGCAGGGACTTGGCCCAACTTAATGCCTCGCTTCCATCTTCCACTTGCGGTCGCGCAAGGTGTCGTGGTGCGCCTGCACGGTTGGCAGATAGCTGCGCAGGGATTCCTTCACTTCCTTCGGCGCGGAGTCGCTCTTGATCACGTCATGGAAGGCCTCCATCAGCTGATCTTCGCTCTTCTCGAGTTCGCTGACGTAACTGTAGTCGCTCTTTTCCCGGCCCATGCTGGTGCGGACCTCTTCATAGACTTCACGAAGGGCGCCACGGAACGTGCCAGCCTTGGCCGGTTCGGCTCCTTCCGCACGAACCTCCTTCGACATCGAGCCAACCAGCCCGTTCTTGGAACTGGCCATGTGGTCGAACAGGCGGCGGAGCTCCGGGTTGTCGACGGATTTGGCGGCGTCCGTATAGAAATTCGCGCTGTCGCGCGTGGCCTCGATCAGTTCGTTGAGGGTGCCAATCTTTTCAAAACGGATTTCATTCCGGGTAGTCGTCATGGGATAGCTCCTTTGATTTGGCCACGGAGTCAAGCCGAATAGCCATCGGCGACGTGGCGAGTGAATGCTTTCCTGCCTATGCAGGACACTCACCCTACAGGACCAGCAGTGAACATCGCATGACCCCACTTGTTCCACAAAGTGTTTCACGCGCAATGTGTTCTTGCGAAGCGAGGAAGCCATGATCACCGGACGAGAACGGGCGCGACAGTGGACAGCTTGTCCATGCCATGCATTGCACATATCGGAATCGAGCAATGATCCGAGCGCGTTCACGCGTCTGGCGCGAAGCCCGAACCGACCTACTCTGGCAACAGCTCGCCCAAAAGACTGCCTTGGCCAAGAACCGCCAGGGTGCCCTGACCGACCAGGGTACATCCCGATGTCGCGGCATCGACATGCCAGGCGAGGTCGCCCCTGTCGAGACCGTAGGCCCTGAGCTTGTCGATGACGGAGGCATGCGAACTGAGTCGTCGAACCGCACGATCCGACCGGCACGCAGTGTTGTCGGTAATCGCCAGCTCGATGCGAACCGGCGCCGTGCGCCATGTCAGTTCGCCGGCGAAAGATGTCTCACCGGCCGCTTCTGAAAGCCGCGCAGTCAGCTGCTTGCGAATGCGCTCTTCGCGAGTGGCGTCAAGCTCTGCGCGCGGTGCCACTTGCGCTTCGAACAGGCGCTCGCTGCGCCAGTTCCTGGCACCACCATCCGCATCAACAGTCTGGCCGAACTCGATCCAGTTGTAGCTGGCCTCAACAACGCGCCGATTGGCATCTGCGCCCCCAAACAGACGTGCATAGAGATCCAGCAGGTCGACACGCCGGCCGACTCCGCAGGATTCGATGAGCAGTCGAGTCCGGGTGTCGAACATGCTGCGCGGCAGGGCCGGAAACTCTCCGCGTTGCAGCGCGCGTTCGAGATCCGGAAGATCGGCACGGGTGCCGTCGGCATAGAGTGGAACGGCCAGCCCCACCCAGGGTGAGCCGTGCGCAACGAGGATGATGCGCCCCCAGGGCGGGTCATCCGACTTGTGCGAGCGTACCAGCCATTCGCGTGCCTCCTGCAACGATCGAGCACCCACCACAAGCAAGTCGGTGTCCGAGCGCATGCGCTCCTTGTAATACGCCGTCGCAGGCGCGTAAAAGCTGCCTGCATCCGCCGTGTCCTCGCCGAGAATGAAGACGGCATCTCGTCTGGACGGTTCGGCTGCGGCGCCTGTCAGTGCTGCCAGCAGACCGAGTGCGAGCAGAATTCGTGTCATCCACGCAACAGGGATTGCAGCGTCGCTTCCGGATAATCGCTGAACCCTTCTGGCGCGATCAGCAACGCGACATCTCCGATGACAATGATGACGCGCGTGCCGAGTGCAACGGCTGCGGCCCATTCGGGTCTGGCTTCAAGTAGGCGGGCAAGGGCCGTGCTGTCGGCACGCAGGCGCAGCAAGGTCATGTCATCCCGATAGCTCAGATCGGTCCAGGTAGCATCGCGAAGTTCGAAAGTTCGCTTGCCGATGGTGTGAACGGCTGTAACGCTACCAGAGGGAACGAGACTTGCGCCGAGCGCAGCACCAATGGTGCGTGTCAGGCCAAATGCGCTACCTGTTCCCGCGCTCCTGTAACTTGGGGCTGGCGGTGGCGGCGGTGATGCTGCCACGAGCGGGGGTTCCTCCGGACTCTCAAGTGTCTTGGAAATGGCCGGCTGCTGGACTGATCTCGCAGCCTGATCGGCACGCACTACTTCGTCGACAGCGACGAAGGACGTGTATGGCGACAGAAGTCCGTAGGCCAGCGAAAGTTCAGTGATTTCGGCTGCGTTCGGCTCTCCTCCCGAGTATCCCCAACCGGGTGACGACTGTTCATCGAGCAAACGCTGCATGCGCGTACGTGCCCAGAGCAGACGAAGCGCGGAAAGCTGCGGTGAAATGGAATTTGCATCGGGACTGACCGCTGCCTGATAGGGACCGTTGCCGGAAACGCCACTGACCAGCATGGCGCCCTGCGCCGGGCCCCGATAGCGGCCGACCACGATGATCGGTCGCTCGGCGAGCAGGTCGGCGACCTGACTCGGCTCCAGGTCATAGGCTTCGAGGTCTTCGGGACGCAAGCTCACATTTGTCAGCAAGGGGCGATCGATGTAGCTGCGCAGACGCTCTGCAACCGCGTCACTCTCATTGAAATTTTCGAGAATGAATGGCTCGCCATTGCCAGCGCGTGCCAGCAGTTCGATCACGGGTCGATTGACGTTGCCACCAACACCGAAAGCGAACGTGTTGGCCCGCCCCAGTTGTGATCGAGCGACGGCAAATGCTTCGCCGCCAGCGGCGATCTGGCCATCCGTAATGACGATCACCGAGCGCGCCATGCCGGGTTCTTCCGGCAGGGCATAGGCGGTCTCCAGTGCAGCGACCAGATTGGTGCCACCGCCGGCATTCTCGCTGGATACGGCATTGAGCACCCGATCAAGGTTGTCCGGACTCGCCGTCAACGACCGCTTCGGCGAAAGCACGCGGGATCCGTGCTCGAACAGCACGATATTGAAGCGATCGGTCCACCGCAGGCTGGTGAACAGATCACGAATGAGTCTCTTCGAGACATCCAGCGGCTGTCCGTTCATCGAGCCGGAGACATCGATCACGAAAATGAACTCGCGCGCGGTGACTGCGTTCGCGGAGACCCGGGTCGGAGGCTGGGCCATCATCAGGAAGTAGCCTCCGTCGCCCGCCGGATACATCAGCATGCCGGTCTGGATGGCGTCGCCGGCCAGGGTGTAATGCAAGACATAGTCGGCGGCGCCGGCCCGTTGAAACTCCGCCTCCGACAGATTGATGTCTGCCTCCATCGTGTTCGGATAACTGACGTCGACCGCATGCGAAGGGCTGCTGACATCCTGCAACGGGATGGCGCTGCGGATTCGCGCATGTATGCTGAAGGCATAGTCGACGACTTCGCTGTCCGAGGATGTCTTCACGGGCAACGTCTCGCCGTAGCGACTGCCCATCGTGTTCGGAAACACGAACTCGTAGGTGCCGCGATCAGGTACCAGGAGTTCGGTGTACTTGAGTACTACTTCGATGCGGTCGCCCGGCAGCACATTGGCCACATTCATACGAAAGATGCTCGGGTCGAGCTGCTCAAGCAGGCTGGCGGTCTTGCCCTCGGCACGGGCTGCCTCGTAGGTTTCGCGCGCCTCCTCTTTCTCCGCGATCTTTGCCGTGATCAGGCGATCACCCACACGCATGGTCAGGCCGTAAACGGCGGCGCGAGGTGATCCTGGAAACACGTACAAGGCCTCGATCGGTACATTGCCCCGATTCTCGTAGACCTGCTTGACGGTGACATCGGCGATGACACCCGCGATCAGTACATCCACCTGGGTCGAGGCCAGTGGCAAGTGCTCGACCTTCTCGCCCACTACAGTGAGGTAAGGCGCCTGAGTATTCTGCGGTGCCGAAGCGGCCGCTTGCAGCACGAACAGCAACAGACCGAACACGATGAATGATCGGAGCAATCCTCGCATGGTGATATCCCCTGGGTGGAAAATGTTCTGTCTTGATCAATTAACAGAAATATGGAGTACCCACAAGACAAGACTGGACACGCAAGATGCAGGCAAGTCGCGATTTCGGCGAACTCGACTGAGCCTCAAGTGTCATGAAGAAGCCTACGCCCGACACTCGGTTGACAGCGGAGCAACGAAGAGATCTGTTGGTTCGCCCCGAACTCGGGTATTGCGGCGTTGCCGTATTTCGCTCAGGCAACCGCGCCACTCACGAAACAAGGGACAGGCGTCCTGGCGACCTGGGGCACCTTGTGGGAAGAGCCGAAAGCGCCCGAATGCACTGCAGCCACTGTCGGGCGCAGACGGGTACAGGATCTTCCTATACCCTGACCGTTCGAGCGGAATGCCCCGCAAGACCACAACTGAACCGGGAGTATCAATTGGCCGTCTATCGAATCACGCGTTTTGCCGCATCCGACATGGGCAAGGTGGGAGAATTTACCGAGGCCATGCGCAGCGAGCTGGAAAGCCTCGGCGCCGACTTCATCGACCTGATCTCGTATGGCAACGGCAAGGGCGTCGTCATTGCGAAATATCTGGATCAGGCGGCATCCGACGCTGCATCGGCCACTGCCAGCAAGGTATTCGCCGAGATGATGGAAGCAGGGATCGTCGAAAAAGACTCGGTGCACCCGCACATGGGCGAGGTGTTCAATTCGTTCTAGGCTACATCGCGCCTGGACATGGGAGAGTCGGTGCAGATCGAGTATTGCGGCCAGTTGGAGTCGCGACGAGGAAATCCGGGGAGATGACAGATATGCTTGCTCGAGATCGGCGGGCACCTTGGCATGTGCGTCGCCACCGCTTTTCGGAACGCGTAGGCGTGATTGGTCAACCCAGGTTGCGGACTGGCTAGCTCAGCCGTTGTATGGGCAGGATTCCTGCCGAGTATTCGTGCTAGCTACCGTCGGCCATTCCCAGCATTGGCGACTTCAGACGCAAGCCATTGTTGGAGTAGACACCTCCATTGGCAGCCAGTGCGTCGGGAGCGAAGCCGGGATTGTCATCCGCATTTTCCCACGGATTCGAATGCCGGGGACCCGGGATATAGGGAGTCCATTGGCCATACTCCGCCTCCTTTTTGCGACGGAGGTTGAAACTGATCGGTACTCGGGCAATGAAGGCGTCGCTAAGCGCCTGCTCGCCACGCGTGGGAATGGTGAACTTCCAGCGCTTTACCGCCTTGAGCGACGCCTGGGCCAGCACGTTGCGCCAACGTTCCATCTCTTTTTCGTTGTCGGCAACCGCTTGCAGATTGACCTGTTCGGCCATGGCCTCTTCGACGTTGCCATTGCGATCGATCCTGACCAGCAGGAAGACCTTTCCGCTGACGCCTGCGCGCACCGCGCTGAACGGATACTCCGGTGGCTTCACGCTCCTATAGCGCACTTCTGTGTCCGGCTCGGGTTCCTTCGCGCTGAAGTACGAGGCCGCGATCCTCAGTGAGAAGGTGTCACCTTCGATAGGCTTGGCCACGACCAGAATACTCATGTTGTTGAGGATCGTGGCGTTGGCGGGCACGCCTGTTGGCAGCGACCCGACCTCGAACGACCAGGACTTGATGTTGCGCTCGACGAAATCGCGAACGGCCAGATCGATCTTCTCCGGGTGGTCCAGTTCGAAGCGGCGCAACGTGCCTTCCTGTGTCACCTCCACCGACCCGGTCAACAACATGCTGGCTTCGGCCTGCTTGCGCAGTTCGCTGACGCTGCCGGCCGAGGCAGCGAAGGCGACCGATACAAGCCCCAACGCCAGACAAAAGCGCATCGCCAATCTTCCAGCATTCATTGCTCTCTCCTTGATTCCATTTGATGGGTTCTGATGCTGAAAATGCACCCATTCCGTCTTTGCCACGTTTAAATTATAAGCAAATAATTGGATTGTCGGCTATGAAGACAAACTGGGGCCACGGTCAGCTTGTCGAGAATCGCGCCGAAGATCACTACACCGGTCAAGTGCTCCACGCAGTAAGCGTGTTCGGAGTTCGCATGGGGCCTGTCGATCACCGTGGCTTCTGAATGGCCGAACTACCTGAAGCTCTTCCGTCAGAAACTGCGTAGCGCTCCGAGAACGCACTGTTCTGGATTGCCCATCTACCACGCAATCCCGTAGTCATCGCCCTGCTCACTGGCGCCACCCCACATCGTTCCATTCTTCTGATCCATCCAGATCGCGGTGATCGGGCTGTAGGTGCGGTCGACGACTTCGACCTCGTAGCCCATGCGGCCGAGTTCGTCGCGATCCCATTCGGAGACTCTCGGGGTCAGCTGGAGTCGACCAGGTTGAGATTGATGCGCTCCAAAGGAACTCTGCATCTGGTAGCTGAGGATGTTGTGCGCCTCGGCGGCCTGCTGCACGTTCATGTTGAACTCGACCATGTTGAGAAAGAACTGCAGCAGGTTCTGATCCTGGGTATCACCGCCTTGCACCGAGAAAGCCATCAGCGGCTTGCCGTCCTTGAGTGCGAGGCTCGGGGTCAGGGTTGCGCGCGGGCGCTGCCCCGGCTGAACCACGTTGAATGGATTGAGCGCTTCGTCAAGCACGAAACTCTGCATGCGCTGGCTCAGGCCGATGCCGGTGCCTTCCGGGATGAAGGCCGGAATCCAGCCGCCGCTCGGGGTGACCGAGATCACCCAGCCTTCGGCATCAGCGGCCTGGATCGATGTCGTCCCGGCGAGAAAACCTTCATCCTTGCTCATCAGGCTTGATTGCTGAAACCCCTCGGCACCTTCGGCGATCGCCTTGGGCGGGATGGGCGTCCACTTCTTGAGCAAGTCGAGATACGGATTCTTGCCATTCTGGAACGGATACGGATCACCCGGCTTCACGTCCGGGTCATTACGTTCATTGTTGATCAGGGCGCGGCGCTGGTCGGCATACTCCTTCGACAACAGCCCGGCGATCGGCTCGACCGGCGCCACGTAGGGATCGCCGTAATAAAAGTCGCGATCGGCGAAGGCGAGGTTCATGACCTGATACAGGGTGTGGATGTAGCGCGTGCTGTTGTAGCCCATGCTCTTGAGATCGAGCTTTTCGAGCATGTTCAGTGCCTGCAGCATCACCGGTCCCTGCACCCAGGTGGTCAGCTTGTAGACTTCGATGCCCTTGTAGCCGGTGCTGACCGGTTCCTCGATGTGGACCTGCCAGCGGTCAAGGTCCTCGAGCGTCATCAGGCCGCCGAACTTGGCCGAGCCGGCAACGATCTGTTTGGCAATGTCGCCGCGATAGAAGCGATCGTAGGCGGCCTGGATGGCCTGCTTGCGCGTCTTGCCGGCGGACAGCGCTTCGGCTTCGGCATCGACCAGCTTCTGCAGCGTGGCCAGCAGCTCGGGTTGGCGGAATATTTCGCCGGCTTCGGGCGCAGCGCGCTTGCTCGCATCCTTGCTGTCGAGATGCGGCAGGAACACCTTCGTCGATCCCGGCCACTGTGCGAGCACGTCGCGGCGCTTCTCCATGTTGTCGGCCTGCGACTGCTCGATGGGATAGCCCTTGGCCATTTCCATTGCCGGGGCCAGCACTTCGGCCAGGCTCAACTTGCCGTATTCGGCCAGCATCACCATCAGGCCGCCCGGCGTGCCCGGCGTCACTGCGGCAAGCGGTCCGTATTCGGGCGGATAGACCATGCCCCTGTCGCGAAAGAACTTCGCAGTCGCACCCGTCGGCGCAACGCCCAATGCATTGATGCCTTTCACCTCGCCGGTGTGCGGGTTGTAGATCAGGGCCTGGGTCTCGCCACCCCAACCGAGCGTGTCCCACATGGTTGAAGTCGCCGCCAGCATCGCGCAGGCCGCATCGATTGCATTGCCACCGCGGGCAAAGGTCAGTGCGCCTGCGGTCGCAGCGAGCGGCTTGCCGGTGATCGCCATCCAGTGTTCGCCATGCAACACTGGTTTGACGGTGCGCTGGGCCAGCACCGACGTGCTCGACAGGGCTATCAGCGTGATCAGCCAAATACCGCCACGCGCAGGCGTTTGGATCGAACGAAACCGGACCATGTGCCGCTCCTGCTGTTGACCATCAAAGGTTAGCAGACGGCGGAAATTGAGGTTGGATCAGGCAGCGACCGGGCATAGCTTGCCGACAGGCAGGGAATCCGACCTCGGCGAACGGGTAGTCGTGACACAGACTTGTGGAGCCCGCGTGTTCCGGTGCAAGCAGAGCGCGGTTGCCCGCGCCATCCGGCTCACACAGGAACTTCGACTGCTTCGACCTCACCCTCTGACTCGATTCGCCTGCGCTGGGTGGTTTGCATTGCATGGATCTCATTGACGAGGACCAGCAAGGCCAGGGCCAGGGGAATATCGAGAAAATCCGAGATCTGCGAGACCAGATTCAGGCCGATCAACTCCGGAATCTCTTCGGCACGCCGCGCAAGCCGGAAGATGACCTGGCCCAGGATGTTGGAAGTGATCCAGAGACCCCACCAGAGTGGCAGGATTCGGCTGGCTGGCTGGGTTGCCCACCTGGAGGGATTCTTGCTCGCCTTCCAGATCTCCTTCATGGCCCGATAGGGTTTGAACAGATTCAGAATGGGGATGAAGTAGTAGCCCACCGCCCATCCAGGCGTGAAATCCATGCCCTTCGCGCCGAGTTGCCTGGCATTGTAGTTGGCCCGATGGATCCATTTGAGAATCACGACGGCCGAGACAATCAGCAGGATCAGATAGACGACCCCGACCACCAGTTGGCGTCGATCGCCGGCTGCGCTCTCGGCCAAGGCGATTTCCACGGCCTCGAAGGTTCCGTTCTGCAGGCTCAAGAGCAGCTGGTACTCGAGGTAACCCGAGATCAGCGAGGCAATGGCGACGACAATCTGCGCATAGAGCAGGATCCGGACCCAGCGCGTCAGATTTTCCGAATCCCTGAAGTGGGCCACCGTCTTCCTCCTTGAATGGACACTGTCACGAACGTTGCGAATGCGGGTCCGGCTTTCGGCAGAAGGACCCAATGAATGCGGGGGCAGGACGCTACTCGCGCTGGGTGAATCCAGCTGGCAGTTGCAGCGGTGCGCTGCGGTACATGTCGACGAACAGGTAAGTCTCACCGATCCGTCCATCGACTCGCAGCCGGTAGATGTCGAGCAGCCCACCCTGCAATTCGTTGTCGATGTCGAACGGGCAGCAGGCCCCAAGGCGCTCGTAATCCAACGGCTCGCCATTGGGACCGCGTAGTGAATTCAGGTAAAGAAGGTGCGGCATCGTTTCATCGAACGGCCCGACCTTTACCGGATTGTGCTCGGTTAGTCCGAAGTCCGGCGCGGTGGCAACCGGCATCTGGAGTCTGAGGTACGGCTCATCAGAATCGCTTCTGCCATTCGGAATTCCGCGACCGTCTCGTGTTTGTGCCGAGACGATGGCGGGCAGTGATGCCGGTACACCGGACTGTATCGATAATGGCCGTGTTTCGCCCTTGTGCGCCTGCTGGCAAGCGGCCAGTGGAAGGACGAGAAACAGGAGAATCACGCCCCAAAGATGTCCATGACGTCCAGTCTTCACGCTGCCTCCAAGCTGCCAATCCGCTGTCGTGACGGGAATTCGGGGTTGAGCCTATCACGGGAGAATATTGCAGTGCTGCAGGAAATACATTGAGGAGATCTGCATCGCGCACGCAGTCCGATGACTTGAGCATGGACGGTGCCGTTCCAGCTCAATGCGGTGAACAGGCAGGCAGTGCTAGCATCGAGCCCTTGAAGTGACTCCAAGCCGCATGCCACGCGTAGTGAGCCGTTGAATCTTCCTTCGTCTTCTACCCAACCTCGCGATCAGTTCCTCGCGACGGCTCGATCAGCTTGGTAGCGCGGCAGCTTTGAATGTGGCAGCAGGTTGGTTGACGCGCGTGCAACATGCAAGGATGGGTCGGCATGCAATTTCGGAAAGGAAAAGGCACATGAAAATCTCGGGTACGTGGTTCGCTGCATCGCTTGTTGTCCTGCTCTGCATGCATTTGCCACCCTCTGCAGTTGCCGCCCCGGTCGACGGCATCGCCGAATGGACCGCAGCGCACCAGCATGCACTGCTCGATGAGTACGAGGCCTTCCTTGGTTTGCCCAACGTGGCCACCGACGCGGTCGCGATTCGCCGCAATGCAGATGCGCTGCTTGCGATGATGAAGCGTCGTGGCCTGTCGCCGCGCCTGCTCGAAAATGCAGATCGCAGTTCGCCACCGGCCGTATACGGAGAGTGGAAGGTGCCCGGGGCGACGCGCACCCTGGTCCTGTATGCGCACTACGACGGTCAGGCCGTGGATGCGAGCGAATGGGCCAGTGATCCGTGGAAGCCGGTGTGGCGAAAGGGACGACTGGACACTTCGCCGCAAATTGTCGACCGGGACAGGAATCATCCGATTGATCCGGACTGGCGCCTCTACGCGCGCGCGGCCTCCGACGACAAGGCCGGCGTTTTTGCGATGCTTGCCGCGGTGGACGCGCTCAAGGCCACGAACCAGCAGCCCAGCGCGAACATCAAGTTTTTCTTCGATGGCGAGGAAGAACAGGGCTCGCCGCACATGCGCGAACTGCTGGAACGCCATCGCGACTTGCTGGCTGCCGATGCCTGGCTGATCTGCGATGGGCCGGTGCATATCAGTGGTCGCCCGCAACTCGTTTTCGGGGTGCGTGGCGACGCCAATGTCGATATCACCGTGTACGGCCCGAAGCGGCCGCTGCACAGTGGACACTACGGCAATTTCGCGCCGAATCCGGCCTTGCGCCTGGCCCGGCTGCTGAGTTCGATGAAGGGTGAAGACGGACGCGTACTGGTCGAGGGCTGGTACGAGGGTGTCGAACCACTCGGCGAGGCCGAAGAGGCTGCATTGGCGGCGGCACCGGATGACGAAGCCGGACTGCTGCGCGATCTTGGCCTGACCGAAAGCGAGATGCGTGGCGTGTCTCTTCCGCAATCGATCAATCTGCCCTCGCTCAACATCAACGGCATTCGTTCCGCCGATGTCGGCAGCCAGGCGCGCAACGTGATTGCCGTTGAAGCGCGCGCGACGCTGGACTTGCGCATGGTCAAGGGCAATACCGTCGAAGGCCAGTACCAGCGCCTCGTAGACCATATCCGCAAGCAGGGGTATTTCGTGATCGATCGCGCACCGACTGATGCCGAGCGCCTCGCCCATGCGAAGATCGCAACGGTCGTGCTGCAACCCGGTGGCTATCCAGCCTCGCGCACGGCGATGGATCTGCCGGTCGCACGCGACGTCGCCACGGCCATGCGCAGCGTTGCTGGAGATTCGTTGCTGATGACGCCGACCATGGGTGGCAGCCTGCCGCTGTTCCTGATCACCGAGATCACCGGTGCACCGACCCTGGTCATTCCACTGGCCAATCCCGACAACAACCAGCATGCGGAGAACGAGAACCTGCGCGTCGGCATGCTCTGGAACGGCATTGCCACGATGGCTGCGGTCATGCGTTTGCCGGAGCAGGCTTCGATGGCGCGATGAGGAGTCTCACTGGTCGGAGCTCGCACGCTGGCAACGAGCGGTGGCCGTCCCGGCAGGTCAGCCTGGCACCCAGCCGAAAGCATAGGCCGACTGCACACTGCCCAGCACGCGATCCTCGAACAGCCTGACGCCCGATTCCTCGCCCGCGGCGGCGCTGATCACATGAAGGGGCAACAAATGCTCTTCGCGCGGATGAGCATCCCGACCACCGGGCGCGTTCGCCCAGTCCATCAAGCGTTGTTCCCGGAATTCGCCCGGCAATGACATCGTTTCGCTGAGCCAGGCATCAAAGCGCAGCGATTCGGAATCGACCCCGAAATTGTCGCGTCGAAAGCGCTGCATGTTGTGGAAGCTCATGCCGCTGCCGATGATCAGAACGCCCTCGCTGCGCAAGGGAGCCAGTGCGCGGCCCAATGCCAGGTGTTCGGCAGGATCGAGCCCTTGCTGCAACGACAATTGCACGACAGGTACCCTTGCCTCGGGAAAGACGAGCTTCATCGGAATGAATACGCCGTGATCCAGTCCGCGCTGGCTCTCCTCCGCATGCTCGATTCCAGCCGCAGCTATCAGTTCGCCCACGCGCGTTGCCAGCGCGGGTGAGCCAGGTGCGGGCCACTCCAGCCGATAGGTGTGTTCGGGAAATCCCGAGTAGTCGTAGAGCAGACCCGGTGCGGCCTGCGCGTTGACAGTGAAGACCGGCGCCTCCCAATGGGCGGAAACCACCAGCAGCGCTTTCGGCGTCGCACCGAGTTGCGCGCTCAGGCCACCCAGCCAGCGCGCCATTCGATCCCAGGTGCCGGCAGGCTGCCAGTCCATGAAGAAACAGGGTCCGGCGCCGTGGGGCAGGAAGACGGTCGGTAGCAAGTGCGCGCTCATGGGGTTTCCAGACGTCGGGTTCCTCAACAGATGGAGACCGGAAACGCACAGCCAAGAGTGCGGGCATGAACAGATTGTCGGCGTATGGGAAACCCGGCAAGCACCGGCACGCTCGGGACCCGACAGCCTGCCTGGCCACGAATGACAGGGAAGCCGCGCAGGCATTCACGCGTTCAGGCTACCGTCGCGGTGATTTTCAGGTCTGCGGCATCAGTTGTCCGCCCGCGCAATCCTGATGGCGCGATCGAGCACCGGATCGTTCTCGCCTTCGAGCAAGGGTGTCTCGATGACAATATCCGGAACCACGCCACGCGACGCTTCGTCGCCGCTCGGGCGGACGATATGTGCCTTGGGAAAGCCGACGGCGATGCCGCTGTGATCCAGCGTGAATTGCTCCATGGCGCCGTAGGTACTGGCCAGATCGGCAGTTTCCTCGCCGATGATGGTGGCGAAATGGAAGTCCTGGCTCAGCGCGGCGAGCATGACCGCGTTCGAGTACGAGTAGCGGTTGATCAGGACGAACACGCGTCCTTGGAAGCGCTGCGTTTTGGCGGCCGGGTCGACGCCGGGAACAGGGAAATCGATGATCTCTCCCGGTTCGTGCCCTGCATAGGCATTGGCGAGCTGGGCTGCCGTGCCCGTGTTCTTCCCGGGGTGCAGCCGCTTTGCATTGGATGCGATGGCCGCCTCGCTGACCCTGATCTTGAAGTCCGAGGCGAAGCGGAAGGTCTGATCGGCATAGCGCCGTGCGAGCAGGTCGCTGAAGGAGTTGTCACCGCCCGGGTTGTCGCGCAGATCAATGATCAACGATTGGGCCCCGGACTCCGCGAACTCAGCCAGGCTGGTATCGATGAACGCCGCGAATTCGGTGGTGTCCCACATGTCCTGCGCGTCGGGACGCGCATCGAAAAAGGGACCCGGGCGCAGATAGGCGACATTCGCATCCAGCATCCGCGCTTCGCGCGTGCTCCAGTCGAGCTCGAGCCGCTTCGGCTGACGGCGTGCGGCTGCCTGCATCTGCTCGCGACTGCGCACAGGCCGCTGCAGCGTACGAACCTTGCCGGCTTGGTCGCGGATGGCGAGTTCGAACGATTCGGTCGGGCCGAGTTCGAGCCAGAGCAGGGCGGTGAAACGCAGCTCCAGCAAGGTATCGGCGAGGCGATCATTGTCGGCCGAAACGTGCGCCACGAGGCGCTCGCGCCACTGCTTGAATGAGCTTCCGTTGATCGCGACAATCTCTTCGCCTGCGGCGATCTCGGGATCTGCAGCTTCGCCAAGATCGGCGACAACCCAGGCGCGTCCGTCCCGCAACTTCACCTGCAGCGGAAGGATCCCACCCCCCGAGGCCCGGTAGCGTTCGAATTCCAGCGAGGGAAAGTCGATGCGCGAATGGGCCACGCGCCCGAAGGCCATGAACTTCTGCAGGGCAACTTGCAGCTCGAATTGCGAAATGGGCGAATCGAGCGCTTTCAGCAAGGATTCGTAGCGCTGGTCGTACTCCGACCTGGAACGGTGGACGAACAAGTCGAAGTGCGAAACCTGCAGCGTCTCGTACAGCTGCTTCAGGTCGGAGCGAGCCGCTTCCGCCGAATGGATCGAACCCTCTTTCGCGGGGCTGGCGGGCGTCTCTGCCGAGGCATGCGCTGCAAGCAGCAGGAAGGCAGCGAAGATGACGGCGAATCGGTGGGTAAAGGGGGGCATGAAAATCTCCTGTGCGTGAAACCGCGTCGATGGCGAAACGCACTGGCATGAGACAGACTGCCCCGGCACACTGCCAGAACGCAATCCTCCTGAATCCCTGACCAAAAGATTTTGAACGAACCATCAACAACTTGCGAAGGAACCAGGCAGCGCTTCCGCGTTGGCGACTGGCACGCCGATGCACGCACGGGCGAAATACAGAGCGGTGATCAAGTCGAACGGCTCGAGCCCAAGACCATGGACTTGCTGCGCCTGCTGGCCGATCACCCGGGCAAGGTGCTAAGCCGCGAACAAATACTGGAAGCGGTATGGCCACATGTTGTCGTCGCCGACGACGCATTGGCACGCGCCATGTTCAAGTTGCGCCGAGCTCTCGGCGACGACGCCAAGGCGGCGCGTTACGTCGAGACGCTACCCAAACGCGGCTATCGACTGATTGCGCCGGTCGAGACCCTGACGACTGCCGAAGACGAGTCGACCCGCCGGGACAGCCCTGGCATTCCGGCGATGGCGGAGAAATCCGCCCATCCGAACCGCCATGTCACGCACTCCGGGCGGCGCGGCTGGGGCGTCGCCATCGTTGTCCTTGCTGCGGCTGCGATTGCGATCACGCTTGCCTTGTCTTTTGGCGACTCAGCCGAGACGCCCGACTTGGCGGATTCGATTGACTCCACCGTTGTCGAGCGTGCGGACGATTTCTACTACCGCTACTCGCGCGCAGGCAATGAAGCGGCAGTCGAGTTGTACGAGCGCATCCTGACGAAAGAGCCCGACAATGTGGCGGCCTTGCGCGGGCTGGCCAACGCCCTGACCCAACGCCAGATCCGCTGGCCTTCGAGGCCATCGGGCGGATCGGAAACGTTTTCGACACTGACCGCATCGCTGGCCGATGGCCACCTGCAGGAACCCTCGGCAACCCGGATTCTCGAGCGCGCCGAATTGCTTGCGCGGCGCGCGATTGCGCTTGCTCCCGGCGACAGCCTCAGCTACCGGGCACTGGGTCTGGTTCTGGCAGCACAGTCGAAGTTCGATGATGCGATCGACGCCTATCGGACCGCACTGCGACTGGATGCCGACGCCTGGGGCGCGCTGATCAACCTGTCCGAAGCGCTGGAACTGACCGGCAAGCGGGAGCAGTCCATCCAGGCCATGATCGACGCCCACGCGGCAATGACGCGTCGCTATGCGGAAGAGAAGCAGCACATCCTGCCGTACTACACCGAGCTTGCCGTGCTGGTGGGCGACCGTCTCGTCGAAGTGGGCAGGCGCGACGAAGGAGAGGCCTGGTACAAACGCGCGCTGGCTCATTCGCCCCTGCATCCGGGTGCTACGCTGGCTCTGGCTCGTCTGCTGGAGGGCGACGGCCGCATCGAGGAGGCACGACAGCTCTGTCTGGAACTGAATGCGCGCCTTGGCGACCAACCGGGATGCAGCAAGCTGCCTGATCAGGCAGACCGCGGTACCGCGGAGCCCGAGGCAGGACACTGAGCGTCGCCCGTCCTTCGGATGCTGAACTGCCTGGTCCGCGCTCGCCGCGCGGGCTGCCGGCTACCAGACATCGGTGCTACCGTGACAGCGCCATGCAGCGGCGGCCGTACGCGGTGTGCCTGAAACAATCATTCGAGGATTCCCCCATGCGCCTGCTCGTTCCGATAGCGATGCTCATGCTCTGTACGCCAGCGATGGCCGCAGCCACTCTGGATCACAAGTCACTCGAAGGCTTGCCCAACATGAGTCGACACGCGCCGAATTTCATCGCCAGCGGTCGCCTCGGGGCCGACGATATCGGCGCGCTCTTGCAGGCGGGTATCGAAGTCGTCATTGATCTGAGCGACGATGAAGAGACGCCCGACTTCGACGAGGCAGCGGCCGTCAGCGAAGCCGGCATGCGTTATAGCAACTTGCCCATTGATGGCGCCAGCGGCCTTACTCGCGAGAACGTCGAGCGCTTCGACGAGCTCGTCACCGCCTCGGGCAATGCACCGACGCTGATTCATTGCGGTTCGAGCAATCGAGTCGGCGCCCTGATCGCGCTGCGCGCTGCGACCCTGCACGGAAAGTCCACCGAGGATGCGATAGCGCTCGGCACGAGCTGGGGACTCAAGGGACTGGAACCTGCCGTGCGCGAACAGCTTGCCAAGTCGGAGACGGAGAGGACGGTGGCGAAGGAACCCTCAAGACCGCCCCTGCTGTTTCCGCGCATTGTGGCTGGCGGCGGCGTGTATGCGCTGGATGGCGCTGCCGCATTGCCGGCGACGGGCGTCATGCATCGTGTCGTCATCGACGCGACAACGGGAGATGTCAACGACGCAGGACAGAATCGTCGCATCGAAGCGGCTGCCCGCGCAGTCAACCTCTATGCCATGGCCAAGGTGCCAGCCGACAGGCTCAAGCTCGCCGTCGTGATCCACGGCAAGACCACGCCAAGCGTACTCACCGACAGCGCCTACCAGGCACGTTTCGGTTCACCGAATCCGAACTCGGCGCTCTTCGCCGCGCTGCATGAAGCGGGCGTCGAGTTCTATCTTTGTGGCCAATCCATGGTTCACGCAGGTTATGCACGCGACGAAGTGCGCAGTGAAGTGCAGGTGGCCTTGTCGGCGATGACAACACTGGCCGATCTGCAGACTTCCGGTTACGCGCTGATCCCGTAGGTGCTTGCCGGGCCCTTGCGGCCCGGCTCGCTCCCTTCAGCGTGAGATCTGGCCAAACTTTCCGCTGTTGAAGTCATCCATGGCCTGGCGGATTTCGGCCTGCGTGTTCATCACGAACGGCCCATAGCCGGCGATCGGTTCCGCGATCGGCTCTCCGCTCAGCAGCAGGACCGTGGCATCGGTGTTGGCTTCGATCGAAACCTGCTCGCCATCGCGGCCAAGCACGACCATCTGCGCTTCGCGCGCGACGCTTTCGGCGTTGACCATGATCGTGCCCTGCAGCACGATCAGCGCCAGCGTGCGCCCGGGTGGAACCTCGAACGTGCCGGTTCCACCACGATGGAGGCGGATATCCCAGACATCGATCGGGGTGAACGTTTTTGCAGGGCCTTTTTGCCCGGCGTGCTCGCCGGCGATAACGCGAACCTTGCCCGCGTTATCGGCCAGTTCGACAACCGGAATTTCCCGATCGAGCAGGGTCTGGTAGCGCGGCGGTGACATCTTGTCCTTTGCCGGCAGGTTGACCCAGAGCTGGACCATTTCGAGCACGCCGCCTTCGCGCGTGAATTCCCGGGAATGGAATTCCTCGTGCAGGATGCCCGAGGCCGCGGTCATCCACTGCACGTCGCCCGGGCCGATCTTGCCGCCGGCACCGGTGGAATCCTTGTGCTCGACCTCACCCTTGTAGACGATGGTGACCGTCTCGAAGCCGCGATGCGGATGCTGGCCGACGCCGCGCGGGCGCGTCGCCGGCTCGAACTTCATCGGGCCTGCATAGTCGAGCAACAGGAACGGGCTCAGCTGTGCGGCGTGACTGTGATAGGAAAACATGGATCGCGCCGGAAAGCCGTCTCCGACCCAGTGGGGCGCCGGCGCATCCTGGACTGCCAGTATCTTCTTCATGCTCATCTCCCGGTGGACGCGCGTGCTGCAGCGTCTTCGATGCACCCACAATAGGGCCTGACCGGCGTCGACAGTAGGCCATCGCTTGAGGACAGATTGTTCACCAATTGGAACAATCGGCGCAAAGCTGACCCGAGTCGCGTTTCAACCCGGGTCAAAGTAAAGTTCGACGCAGTCAAATCAACCGGAACAGGAAGCAGAGGAGCGCGCCATGACCCACTCGATCAATCATCGCCTGTTGCAGAAATGGGCCGTCTTCGTGCTCGGTGTGCTGCTGGCCACGGCGGCCTCGGCCAGCCCGTCCAACAAGTGGCGCATCAAGTGCAATCACAAGGCCAAGGAAGCGGGAGTCATCGTGTTGCGCCTGACCCCAGAAGGCCAGGATGCGGTGGAAGTCACGGTGAACATTCCGAAGGGCACCCGCGAAAACAGTGCGGCCCGAATGATCCGCAAGGCGATCAAGAGCTCAGCCCTGGGCGAGCGCTACAAGATCGAGATTGACGATGGCGAAGATGTGCTGATCAAGCGGCGCAGTCGCCAGCCGAACATCGATCTCGAGATCCTCAGCAATACGGCGGAAGGGCTTTCGATAAAGACGCACAAGGAGTAGGTGCGTTCCTGCACTCTCCTGCAACGGGCGATGATCGCCGGTTCATGTGTAGGGGAGGGTCCAAGACCCTTCCGTTTTTTCCCTGATTGCTTGAGAAGCATGGAGCGGGCGGGTCTGAGACCCGCCCCTACAAATCATCGAAGAGTCGCTGAGACCGGAACTTGCGTCGTGCAGGAGCAGACCGCAGGAGCAAACCGTAGGAGCAGATTTCAGTCGCGATGCGTTTCTGCAACCCGGGTCAAGAGTATCGCGACTGAAGTCAACAACGAAGCAGCAGCGCGAGGACGGTGGTCGAAACCCCGCGTCGTCTATCGGTCTTTACCAGCCATTCGGCTAATGAAGCCCCAGGAGAAGCCTTCAGGCTCGATGCCTTTCGGCCCGTGAAAGGAGAGCATCACGGCTGAAGCCGTTTCCTACGAAGTGCCGGGTAACGCTTGACCGGCTTGCCAACCGGTCTCCTCCAGATGATCGAGTAATCGCCTGACCGCATCCCTTGCCGCTCTCTCGTGAACCGGCAGGACGATCGTGTCGCCGGGTCGTGCCCAGGCCAGAGCCTCGCGCGCTGCGGCCTGTTCACTGGGCATCATGGGCAGGGATTCGGGCGTCATTCCGAGTGCAAGCAGCGCGTCGCGCAGTAGCTGCGCCACTTCGGCTCTGGCACGTCCGCGCATGAAGCCTTGCATCTCCTTGAGCACGACGATGGCCGGTTCGAACCTGGCCGCCATCGCGGCGAGGGAGCGGATTTCGGTGTTGCCGCGATTGCCGGCCTGGCCGAGGATCAGGCCCAGGCGACCGGAGCCGCCCAGCGCCCGGGCGATCGAAAGCAGACCGTGCAGTCCTTCCGGGTTGTGCGCATAGTCCATCAGAACGCTGATGCCGCCGAACTGCCAGCGTTCGAGTCGACCGGGATTGTCCTCGCGACCCAGGCCGAACCGAAGCACTACATCGCTGATGGTTGTAGCGGGGACTCCCAGCGCGTCAGCCAGCAAGCTCGCGCCTGCGATGTTGGAAATATTGTAGGCAGCGTGGCCATTTGCGCTGAGCGGCATCATGCTGACCGCGCCGAGATCAAGACGCGCGTCGCCATGGCTGAGCCAGAGGCGATTGTCCAGAACGCCGCAGGTCGTACCGCCATTCGCCCGATGACTGCGCAGCAGCGGGTGACTGTCGTCGAGCGAGAACCAGGCCACTCGGCAGGGCTGGCCTTGTGCGCGCTTGCGCAACAGTTCGTTGTCGGCGTTGAGCACGAGCGTGCCGCGTGGATCGAGCGCGCGGGCCACGATCAGCTTGGCGTCGGTCAGGCCTTCGAGATCGTCGATGCCGTATTCACCGAAGTGATCGTCACTGATATTGGTGACAATAGCCGCATCCGCCCGACCGACCGCGAGGCCGCGCCGGAGCAGGCCGCCGCGCGCGGTTTCGAGAATGGCGGCTTCGACCGGTGCACGAAGCACGCTGCGCGCACCGGCCGGGCCGGAATAGTCACCGGCCTCGAGCATGCGACCGTCAATGAACACGCCATCGGTGCAACTGAAACCACAGCGCAGGCCATGCGCGTTCAGCATCGCTGCGAGTAAACGCACGGTCGTGGTCTTGCCGTTGGAACCGGTCACCAGGGCGGTGGGGATGCCGCCCAGCCGGCTCCATGCGACAGTATCAGGATGCGGCAGCGCGGCCAGCGGCCAGATCTGGCTGCGCTTGCCGGAGCCGATGCTGAGGCAGTCATCGTCGAGCAGCACCGGCACTCCGCGCTTGCTTGCGATCTCGATCAGGGCGAACAGGTCCGGGCGTCGCTCGGCGGCCGAATGGCGCAGCAGCATCTGCAATGCCGAATCCGGATCGGTGCCGTGCGGATGGCCGGGCGCGAACAACTCGGTCTTGCCGATCGCCGCCATCCAGGCCCACTCATTGACTTCGGTGGCCGTGAACAACTGGTCGATCGGGGCCGCGAACGCAAGCGCCATGCCGCCACGATGCGCCCGCACGCACAGCGTCGCTTCGGGCCAGCCCAGATGCTCGCGCATCGTGGCGATGTTTGCGCGCCACGCCGCGACGGCGCTGTCGGCGACTTCGCCGACCGCCTCCAGCACTGCGCCGGGCTCGGCGAAGTAGAGGTTGGGTCCGGTCAGCCGACGCGAGTCCTCGAAGGAAAGGGAAACGATGGCGCTCAGTCGTCCTGCTCCCGCGAGAGATGGATGCCGCGCTCGTCGCGCACGACGCCGTCCCATTCGCTGGGAACGAACGCTTGCTCCGCGACGGCAACTGCGTGCGCGGCTTGAGGCGCAGGCGGTGTTTCGACCACTGGAGCTTCCGGCACTCCTTTTGGCCTGAACTTGATCACCTGCTTCCACGAACGAACGAGGGCATCGGCGAAGATCAGCAGGAGATCGCCGGATTCACTCATGCCGAGGCCGGCATCGATGGCCTCCTGTTCATCGGGAATGATCGAGATCGCCGATTCGGAAACGCCGAGCTCGCGCAGGCGCGCGGCCTGGAGTTTCGGTACTTCGTCCGGCTCGCGCCCGCGCAGCGAATCATCGCGGCGACAGATGTAGTGGTCGAAGCGGCCGGCGACCGCGTCGGCGATTTCGCGCAGATCCTGATCGCGACGATCGCCGGGCCCGGCCAGCACGACGATGCGCCGACCGCTGACATCGAGGCGCTGGGCCAGATCCGCCATCACGCCAACTGCATGCGCATTGTGGCCGTAGTCGAACAGGACCTTGAACGGATGTTCGCTGAACACGTTCATGCGTCCGGGTGCCTGGAAGAAGGTGCTGTCGAAGGTGCGCAGTCCCTGGCGGATCGCATCGAGCCTGATGCCCATCGAGAACGCCATCGCGGCGGCGACCATCGCGTTCTGCACATTGTGCATCGCGCGCCCTTCGAGGGTGGCCGGGATCAGGTGCGTCCACAGCAATGGAATGTGGCTGCCCTTGTCGTAGAGCGTGATCATCTGCCCGTTGATGCCGGCTTCGAGCGCGCAGGCGCGACCGCCGGCGCGGATATGCTCGCGGACCAGGCCGTGCTGCGGATTCATCGTGACGTAGCAGATGACCTTGGCATCGGTGTAGCCCGACATCTTCAGCACATTGGGATCATCCGCGTTGAGCACCGCGCACTCTTCGGCAACCTCGACCACGATGCGCTTGATCTCGGCCAGCTGTTCGAGCGTGTCGATGCCCTTCATGCCGAGATGATCGGACTGCACGTTGAGCACTGCACCGACATCGACCCTGGGCACGCCCATGCCGGCGCGCAGCAGGCCTCCGCGCGCGGTTTCGAGCACGGCAAAATCGATCTGGGGATCGGCCAGCACCATGCGCGCGGAAACCGGGCCGGTCATGTCGCCTTCGACCGTTCGCTGACCATCGATGTAGACGCCGTCGGTGGTGGTCAGCCCAGGCGTATAGCCGGCCATCTTGGCGATATGCGCAAGCATGCGTGCCGTAGTGGTCTTGCCGTTGGTGCCGGTGAGCGCGGCGATCGGAACGCGCGAGGGCGTACCCGTCGGGAACAGCATGTCGATGACCGGACCGGCAACGTCGCGCGACTTGCCTTCGCTCGGGGCGACATGCATGCGGAAGCCCGGTGCGGCATTGCACTCGCAGATGCCGCCGCCGATCGACTTGTAGCTTTCGGTGATATTGGTGGTCAGGAAATCCACGCCGCCGACATCGAGCCCGATTGCGCGGATCGCACGCACCGCCATGTCGCGGTTGTCGGGGTGGATCACGTCGGTGACATCGGTGGCCGTGCCGCCGGTGGAAAGGTTGGCCGTCGAACGCAGGTGGATGACCTGGCCTTCGGCCGGCACGCTGTCGGCGGTGACTTCGGCGCGCGCCATCATCATTTCGGCCTGGGAATCGAGTTCAAGTCGGGTGAGTACTTTTTCGTGCCCGACGCCGCGACGCGGATCCTGGTTCACGATCTCGACCAGCTCGGCGATCGTGTGCTTGCCATCGCCGATCACATGACCCGGCGTGCGTCGCGTCGCCGCAACGAGTTCGCCGTTGACCACGAGCAGGCGATGGTCATCGCCCTCAAGGAAGGTCTCGACTATGACCGATCGCGAGTGCTCGCGGGCCTTGGCGAATCCTGCGGCCACCTCGAGATCAGTGTTCAGGCGAATCGAAATGCCGCGACCATGGTTGCCGTTGTAAGGCTTGGTCACGACTGGATAGCCAAGCCTGCGCGCCGCTCGCTGCGCCTGTTCGGACGACTGCACGAGTTCCTGGCGCGGCACCGGCAGGCCGAGCGAACCGAGGATCTTGTTGGTTTCCTCCTTGTCGCCGGCCAATTCGACCGCGATCTGCGAGGTGCGCCCCGTGATCGTGGCCTGGATGCGTTGCTGGAACTTGCCATGCCCCAGCTGGACGAGTGACTGGTCGTTCAGGCGTAGCCACGGAATATTGCGCTCCTCGGCTGCCTTGACCAGCGAAGCTGTCGACGGACCGAGTGCACGACGCTGCGCATAGCGGATGAAGGCGTCACGCGCTTCCGGCCAGTTCCAGTCCTCGGGCACGATGTCGGCGGGTCGGATCTCGGCCGGCAACAGCGAGCAGAGCAGGCGCTGGGCCAGTTCGCCCGCAGCGATACCTTCCTCGCGCTGGGCGTATTCGTAGACCACCGAATAGACGCCGGGTCGGTCATCGATGCTGCGCGTCTTGCCGAAGGTGACGTCCTCGCCGGCGATGTTCTGCAGTTCGATCGCGACATGTTCGAGGACGTGGCCGAGCCAGGTGCCTTCGTCTTCCTTCATGCGTCGTATGAAACCGCCCGGCTCACGGTACGAACAGCCGTGTTCGGCAAGACCTGGAAGGGCTTCGACAAGGGCGTCGACATAAGCCGCGCCGAGCTTGCCGGTGGGCCAGGATTCGAGTGCTTCGAGGTCGAGAATCAGGCGGATAACCGGGAAATGCGCATACGCCGAGGGGCCGACATACACCGAACGATCGAGAATGCGCATTGCGATTACTCCTTGGCAGAGATCAGCGTTCCGGCTCCGGCACGACGCGTGTGCAGATTAAAGGTAGCGCCATGTACGAGCATGTGCACGCCGAGGCCGAGCAGGCAGACGGCGTCGCCTTCATCCGCGCGGTCCATCGACGAGAACTGGAGGTCGGCGGCGTCGACGACGGTAACCGAGCCACTGCCCTCGACTTCCAGCGTGTTGTCCGGTCCGATAAAGGCGGCGGTATCCTCGTCGAGACCGATACCGATGGCGAAGGGGTTGAAGGCCAGCGCCGTGGCCAGGCGGCCGAGGCGGTCGCGCTGGCGGAAATGCTGGTCGATGATGAAGCGGTTGGTCAGGCCAAGCCCCGGCGCCAGACGTACGCTGCCGGCGCGCGGCGAGCCGCCTTCCTCGCCGAAGGCGATCATGTGTTCGCTGAGTATGGCCGCGCCGGCACTGGTGCCGGCCACATGCACGCCGGTGGCGTTGCGCTGGCGGATCAGCTTGGCCACCGGAGTGCCGCCAAGCAGGGTGGTGATGCGCAACTGGTTGCCGCCGGTGAAGAAGATGCCGCTGGCGCGTTCGATGCGTTCGAGCCGGCCCTTTTCCTCGCAATCGCGTCGTGTGTCGAATTCGATCGACTCGACCTGCGCAGCGCCGAGATCACGGAAAATCTGCTCATATCGCGGACCGGTATCGAGCATTCGGCTGGCCGTCGGCAGAACAACGATGTCGGCCTCTTCGCCACCGCAAAGATCAACGAAACGGCTCAGGATGCGAGGATCGTTCTCCTTTTCCTCGGCGCCGCCAATCGGAATGATCCAGCCGCGCTCTTCACCGTCTGCCACCTTGCTTGGACACATCAATTCGAACCAGTCTTGTCGTGGGTTGCGGATGGTACCGGTTCAAAAGGCCCGCGTCGCAGGGACGCGCCGTCGCGCAGGTGCCACTCACCCCCTAGCATGACGTCCCGGAGAACCGCATTGTCGTCGAGAACCAGCAGGTCGGCATCGCTGCCGACGGCAATGCTCCCCTTGCGCGGCAGGCGCAGCAGGCTCGCGACATTGCTGGTGAAGGCCGGAAGGATACGCTCCAGCGGCAAGCCACGGCCCAGCAGTTCCTGGAGCGTGACCAGCAATGCTCCCGGCGTGCCGACATCCATGTGGCTGAGCCGACCTTCCCCATCAAAGCACGGCAGACAGCCGCCGGCATCGGAACTGACCGTCACGCAACGAGGAGGTGCGCCGGAGTCCAGATAGCGCTGCAGCGCATCGGCCGCACTCCAGGCATCCTCACCGTCCTCGACCGGGAACGCGGTGATATCAACGTGGCAGCCCTTTCCGGCGAGCTCGACGGCTTCCTCGAAAAGGGCTCGGCGACGGTTGACGTGGGTCGGATTGAATACGCGTGCCGGCAGCTCGGTTTCGGCCACGGCGCGACGGACAAGATCGAGCCCGCGCGGCCCATCGCCCAGGTGCAAATGGACGATGCCGGCCTTGCCGCTCATGAGTCCGCCGACATGGGCCTCGGAGGCGATGCGCAGCAATTCGTCGAGACTCGGCTGGCTGCTGCGGTGGTCGCTGATGGCGAGTTCGCCGACGCCAATCAGCGGATCGACAAAGGCGATATCGCCGCGCACGCTTCCGGTCAGTGTCGTTGGCGGCAGATGATAGCCGCCGCAGTAGCCCCAGGCGCCCAGCCCCTGTTCGCGCAGGGCGAGCAGGCTGGCCACCAGTTCGCGCGTGCTGCGTGCGCAATCGTCGGTGCCGAGCAGGCCGATCACCGAGGTCACCCCGCTGTGCGTGTATCGGCTCAGCGGCAGCGGCGAGATGCGCGTGGCAAAGCCGCCTTCGCCGCCCCCGCCCGTTACATGTACATGGCCATCGATGAAGCCGGGGAGAAGGCGCGCGCCATCGAGATCAATGACCTCGATGGGCATGCCATGCGGAGCATCCGCATCGGCAGCCAGGACGGCGAGGATGCGGCCGCCACCGATGAGGAGATGCCGGCGGCCCAACGGCTCCGGCGCGAACACCTCGGCGTTGCGCAACAGAATCATGGCGGATTGTTCGGGGGCGGACATGGGTGAACTCTAGCAGGTCGGAATTCACCGTTGGTTCGTCAGGAGCGCCATTGCCGCCCCAAACAATCACCCGTGTATCCGAGCAATCCTACCCAGCGGGTCTCCATGGCTCAAATGCGTCCGCAGTGCGGCGGGAGAAAGCAGAAACGGCGGGTCCCTCCCCCAGAGCCAGTGGCAGCCACCGGTCGGTCAAATGCTCCCGAAGCCTGGAGCGGCCAAGCCCTCAGGCATTGTTCGCCGCAAAGTCCACGAAGCCGGCGAGGAACTTGCGCAACTGCTCTCGGGTGTTTTCGTCGACCAGCTCGCCTTCCTCGTTGAATGCCTTGCCGGCGCGCGAGACCATCAGGCGGCCTTCGGCCCAGTGCCGGACGCCGAGCGTGCGCAGCACGGGCAACCATGCGTTCTGCGAGAGGATGGTCCCGAAACCGCCTGGCGAAGCGCCGATCACGGCGACCGCACGGCCCTTGAAGATGCGTGCCGCATCGTCCGGTGGTCGCGACAACCAGTCGATCGCGTTCTTGAACACACCGGGCATGCTGTTGTTGTATTCGGGTGTCACCAGCAGCACTCCGTCGCTGGCAACGATCTTCTCCTTGAGCTCGTCAACGGCCGATGGAATGCCATCCTGCGCCTCGACATCTCCGTCGTAGAGTGGAATGCCATGCAGGGTCGCGGCCTCGAGGGCATCGCCCTCGGGCATCAGCGTTTGCGCCGCGCGCAGCAAGGCGGTGTTGAGCGATTTGCGACGCAGGCTTCCGGAGAGGCCAAGGATGCGTGTACTCATGGGTTGCGATTCCCTCTGCATGGATGGTCAAGCAGTGGACACTAGCGCAGTCGAATGACCCTGATCTGAATCACCCGATGCTGCGGTACTTGCCGCGCCACGGCGCATAGAAATCGCGCAGGCGGTCGAGGTCGGCTTCCATGTCATCGGTGGTGTGGAACAGGGGGCCGAATCCGATGGTACGCTCGGGATAGTGAAAGTACACCAGCACGATCGGCACATCGGCCTTGCGGGCGATGTGCCAGAAACCGGTTTTCCACTTGGAGACCTTCTTGCGTGTGCCTTCCGGTGCGATGCCGATCCAGAGCTGAGTGCTGTCACGCAGGCGTGCGGCCATCTGCTCGACGACGCCGCGGGTCGCGCTGCGCTCGATCGGGATGCCGCCGAGCTTGCGCAGGAACCAGCCCAGCGGCCAGAAAAACAGTTCGCGCTTGGCCATGAACGAGACATCGGCACCGATCGCGATCTTGACCCCCAGGCCCCAGACGCCGTCCCACCACGAGGAATGCGGCGCGGCGATCAGGATCGCCCGCGGCACGTCAGGCATCTCGCCGGCCAGCTGCCAGCCACAGCCGACAAACAGACGGCCCATGAAACGACGCCATGCACTTGGTGCGAACTGGGGCACGGAAGGTGGCAGGCGAGCCGGCAGCGCGGAAGTCTTCAATCACTGCTCCAGTTCTGCGCGCCACGTCCGGACTTGATCGTCGCGCGCTTCTTCTTGGCACTGATCCGGCGCTCCTTCGATGCGCGCGTCGGACGTGTTGCCACGCGCTTTTTCGGCACGAACTGCGCGGCGCGGATCACTTCGGCAAGGCGCGCCCGAGCGTCGTCCCGATTCTTGGCCTGGTCGCGAAAGCGGTTGGCCTGGATGACGAGTACGCCATCGTCGGTCAGGCGGCGGTCACGCCGTGCCAGCAGGCGCTCGCGCAAGGGCTCGGGTATCGACGGCGAGTTCGCCACGTCAAAACGCAACTCGACCGCACTGGCGACCTTATTGACGTTCTGCCCGCCCGGGCCGGACGAGCGCACGAAGCGCTCGACCAGTTCGTCGTCGGGGATTTCAAGCTGGGCGTCGATTTCGAGCATGCGGCTATTCTAGCGGGGTGGGGCGAATGATGGTGGAGGAGGGGTCAACTGCGGATGACGCAGAGTTTCCCGAACCACATCCATTTCGAAGAGGACTCGTAGGGGCGAGTCTCAGACTCGCCCGCTCCTGGCTTGGTCGCCGGATTCCCGTAGAAGCGGGAGGGTCTGAGACCCTCCCCTACGATTCTTGTTTTTCGCTCGGCAGGCGCCACTCGAAGCGCTGCAGCAAACCGGTGTATTCGGCATCCAGAGGTGCTTCGATTGTCATGCGTCGCTGCTCGACAGGATGCTCGAACCGCAGGCGCCACGCGTGCAGGAGCAACCGGTGCACACCGAAATGCTGCTTGAACAGCCGGTTGTGCTCGGTGCGGCCATGGCTGGTATCGCCGATCAGGGGATGGCGCAGATGCGCGAAGTGGCGACGGATCTGCCGGTAACGGCCGGTTTCGGGCGAGATCTCCACGAGGGCATAACGCTGCTGTGGGTAGCGGTTGATCGCGATCGGTACTTCCGTGGTATGCAGTCGCTTCCAACGCGTCAGTGCCGGTTTGCGGTCACTGTTCTCGCGCACGCCGGGAAGGGCGTAGTCGAGCTCACCCGTTTCTTCCGGCCAGCCGCGACAGACGCCGAGATAGGTCTTCTCGACATCGCGCTGCATGAACTGCCGGCCCAGGGTGCCGGCGATTTCGCTGTTGCGACCGATCAGCAGCACGCCGCTGGTGGCGCGATCAAGTCGATGGATCAGATGCAGCCGACCACCGAGTTGATCGCGTAGCACATCGATCAGATAGGCGTCATCGTCGTTGACCATGCGGCTGCGATGCACAGGCATGCCGGCCGGCTTGTTGACGACGACGAGATGCTCGTCGCAGTGGAGGATCATGGTGGAGTCGGTATCCGTCAGCGTGAGCGAAACGCTGCGATGAAACCGACCACCGCGCCCAGCGCCAGGCCCGCTGCGCCGATCGAAACGCCGGACCAGCGCGGCACCTGGCTGTCCAGTATCTGCAGCAACACGGCACAGATCGCCAGGGTGGCGCCGAGCACGAGGGGCACGGCGATCCTTGCACTGCGTCGCGAGTTTGCCTCGAGCTTGCGCAGATCCTCCGAGGCAATGTGCAGCTGCAGCGAGCCGCTGGTCACCTGATCGAGATAGCTGTGCATCAGTTGCGGCATGTCGGGTGCTGCGGCCAGCCACTCCGGCACGCGTTGGCGCAGACGCTTGAGGAACATCTTCGGGCCGCGCTGCTTCTGCCAGATACGCTCCAGTACCGGGCGCGCGGTCGCCCAGATGTCGATTTCAGGATGCAGCAGTCGGCCAACCCCCTCGATATTGAGCAGGGTCTTTTGCATCAGGATCAGTTGCGGCTGCAGGGTGAGCTGATAGCGCTGCGCCATCTGGAACAGCTTGACGACCACCTCGGCCAGCGAGATTTCACTCAACGGGCGTGTGAAATACGGCTCGCAGATGGTGCGAATGGCCGATTCGAGCTCATCCATGCGCACGTCGGCAGGCATCCAGCCGGCGCGCAGGTGCAGCTCGGCGATGCGCTTGTAGTCCTGGCTGAACAGGGCCAGAAAATTCTCGGCGAGCCAGTACTGATCCTTTTCCGGCAAGGTGCCCATGATGCCGAAGTCCAGCACGATGAAGCGCGGATTCTGCGGTCGCGAGGCATCCACCCAGATATTGCCCGCATGCGCATCGGCGTGGAAGAAGTTGTCGCGGAACACTTCGGTATAGAACAGCTGCACACCCTTTTCGGCAAGGCGCACACGATCAATGCCGGCGGCATCCAGGGTGGCCAGGTCATCGACCGGAATGCCGCGCACGCGTTCCAGGGTGAGCACGCCCACGTGGGTATGCGACCAGATCACCTCGGGCACATAGAGATCATCGGAGTCGAGAAAATTGCGTCGCAGCAGGCTGGCGTTGGCGCCTTCGCGCTGCAGGTCCAGCTCGTTGCGGAGCGTCGTCTCGATTTCTGCAACGACGGCCAGCGGACGGATCTTGTCGGCGCGAGGATGCACGCGCTCAACGATTTCGCCGAGGGAGCGAAGCAGGTCGATGTCACTTTCGATACGTGCGTGGATATCCGGGCGCAGCACCTTGACGACGACCTCCCGCCCGTCCGGCAATTGTGCGGCATGGACCTGGGCTATCGAGGCAGACGCCAGCGGTTTCTCGTCGAATTGCGCATAGCGCTCCGCGATTCCGGCCCCCAACGACGACTCGATCGCCGCACGCGCCTGTGCGCCCGGAAACGGAGCGACCCTGTCCTGCAGGGCGGTCAGCTGGTCGGCGATATCGGCCGGCAGAAGGTCGCGTCGGGTCGAGAGAATCTGGCCGAACTTGACGAAAATCGGGCCGAGCTCGGTCAGCGCGAGGACCAGGCGCTTTCCGCGCGGCAAAGCGGCCACCTCGGCGGGCGCGCGGCGTACGACCAGGCGTGCCCAGCGCAACAGGCGAAAGCGATGGGATTCGTCGATGACATCATCAAGCCGGTAACGCACGATCACCGCGGCGATGCGCAGCAGGCGCGGCAGTGAGCGCAGGGACTTCCTCATGCGCGCAGCGCCGGATCCAGCCGACGGATGCGCGCTTCGAGGCGATCACCGCGTTCGCGCAATGCGTCGACCTCGTCGAGGAATTCTTCCATCTCCGGTTTCGCAATGAGGTCGCGGCTCTCCTCGACCAGATAGTCGGCGCCGTCGCGAACCAGCGAACGGGCGCTTTCTCGTGCGACCGTGAAGGCACGCCGGAACAGGCGGGCGATCTGGAATCCGACCACATCGCCGAACACTCGCGCGAACGCTTCGTCGATATCGGGTTCGAAACGCGTGGCGAGGCGCTCCAGGCGCCGCGCGAGCTCGGCATCGCCGGCAATCTCGACCTGGCCCGGCGGAACGGCCGCATCGGAATCACCGCGCAGACGTGAAAATGCCATGCCAAGCAGGCTGCCGGGTGTGGCCGATACACGCAGCTGGCTGTCGCCCGCGAAGGCGGGGCCAACAGCGAGGCGCTCGCCGTCGACCACCAGGCGCAGGGCCAGTCCGCTGCCGCGGAATTCCACTGTCACGGCACGCCCATCGAGCTTGGTCAGGGCGGATCGGGTTTCAGGATCCAGGCTCAATGCGTGATTGAGCGCCCTCTCAAGTCCTCGTCCGAGCATCTGCAGGATCGGGTTCGGTGCGCGTTGCGTTTCGGCAGGGTCGGAAATCGTCATCGGCACATTCTAGCCCGGACGCTGCCAGAGCGGCGCAGAGACTCCGGCGGACTCAAGGGGTCCGGTTCTGCATGCGCGAACGGGTCAATGCCGTGAACAGGCGACTCATGCCTTCGGCGGTACTGAGTTTGGGCGTGTAGCCGAGATCACGCTTGGCCGCGGCCAGATTGAACCAGCTTGCGTGGCTGAAAAGTTCAAGCAGGTAGGGGTTGATCAGGGGTGAAGTGCTGTCGGAGCCGGCACGGGCCGCAGTCGCCAGGGCACGCGCACTGAGTGAAGACATGCGGCGCTTCTCGGGTGGAAAGCCCCCTGCACGCAACAGCGCATTGAGAAAATTCTCGATGCTGATCGGTTCGCCCTGGCCGATGAAATAGGCCTTTCCGGCGATCGCAGAACCCGGGGCCAGCTTGTCGATGGCGAGGACATGAGCGACCGCCGCGTTCTCGATATGGCATGGATCGATCTTGCAGTCCGGCTCACCGAACAGTCGCAGCTTGCCGCGTCGGGCCAGATCGAGCAGGGCAGGAAGGATTCGCCTTTCGCCCGCGCCCCAGAGCAGATGCGGACGCAGTACGCAGGTGCCCAACTCGGAACTGTTGGCGGCCAGTACACGCTGCTCGGCCAGAGCCTTGGTATGCGGGTAGGCCGACGTCCAGCGATCGGGATAGGCCTGACTCTCGTCCACCCCAGCCAGGTCTACCTGACCCACCACCACGTTGGCGCAGGATGTCAGCAGCAGACGCGGTACTCCGACCAGTTCGCAGGCGCCGAGCATGCAGTCGGTCGTGCGCACATTGGCTTCATGCAGGGTCTCGATGCTGGCGAGCGGATCGCTGCAGCCAGCCGAATGCACGATGGCTTCGCAGCCGTCTGCAGCGGCACAGACGTCTTCGAACGCGCTGGCCTGACCATGTTTCTGCTCGACGCCGAGTTCGGCGAGTTCACGACTTTCGGCACGCACCAGCGCGCGCACCTTGTGGCCGCCGCCCACCATCGCGGCGGCAATGCTGCGGCCGAGAAATCCGCTGGCTCCAGTCAGAAGAATCTGCATGCTGTAGACACTGTGCTCGTCATCGTGCCGCTTGGCGGCACCCCCTGGACTGGAGTGTGCAGCAGTGCAGGATCAATTTCGAGTACGGGCAGGCGAAACCGTGACGTCGGACGCCCGGAAATTCCCCGGCCTTCACTGTTCCTTGATTGGAAAGGTTTCCACGGTATCGTTCGAAGGCGCGGGTCTGGTGCCAGCGGATGCTGCGTCGCCGGACTGGCAGGCATACGCCCCCCAACTCTGCTCACCGTTGGCGGCATCGCCGAGTGGCTTGATCGTGTCGGCCTGCATGCCGGCCGCTTCGTTGCGCGCCATGACTTCAAGTTCGTCATTGATCTTGATCTGGCTGCGGTCCACGGGCCCGACCTTGTCGAGCACCGATACGGTGATCTTGCCGAGGTCGCGACAGCCGCTGACATCGTCATTCCAGGCAACACGCACTTCACGCCCTGCGGAATCGAGCTTGATGCCCCAGCTGCAGGCGGCCAGAGGTGTGATCAGGATCAGGGCAACGAGGGTTTTCATTGCGGGGGCTCTCGGCAAGGGTGGCAGTGGACTCGGCGAGTTTAGGTGGGGGCGGCTGAATGGACTCGGATATGGGGTTTGATCTTGTTGTGCTCGAGGAGGACTTGCCTCTACCGAGCGTCCGTCAAAGTACGAAGGAAGCAACGCTTATGGTTTCCGACCGGATTCGTCAGCGACAGTCGAGCACGTGTCGGGCGGATACACACTCACAATCAGGCCAAAGCGCGCCCTCAGCGCACAACCTTCCCATCCACATCCAGAACCTTCACCTCCCCAAGCTTGAGCGCGCGCATCGGCTTCTCGATCTGCTTGAGGTCGCCGACGATCACCCAGGTGATCGCGTGGGGATGGATGATCTCGCGTGCCGCGGCTTCGACGTCTGCATCCTTGATGGATTCGATGCGGGACTTGAGTGTCTCGATGTAGTCATCCGGGCGATCGTAGAGGGCGTTGCGGGCGAGTACGCCAAGGACCGATCCGGTGGTTTCGAAACTGCCCGGCAGTTCGCGCACGTTGTTGAGCTTGATCTTGCTGATCTCGGCATCGGTGAGCGGTTTGTCGCCGATGATCTGGCGCGTTTCCTTGAGCACTTCGGCAATGGATTCGGCGGTCTTGTCGGTCTGCACGGACGCGTAGGTCATGAATGGCCGCTGGCCGATGGCGTCGGGAAGGAAGCTTGATGCGCCATAGGCCCAGCGCTTGTCCTCGCGCAGGTTCATGTTCAGCCGTGAGCTGAAGGTGCCGCCGAAGGCGCCATTCATGGTCTGGATCTCGAGATTGTTGGGTGCGCGCGTCGAGGGTGCGAGCAGTCCGGTCAGGATCAGCGACTGCGGCGATTCGGGGCGATCAACGAGAAAGACGCGCGGCTTCTTCTGCGCCTTGACCTTGCCGATATTCTTTTTCGGCACCGGTGTCTCGGCGCTGTCCCAGTCACCGAAGGCCTTGTCGAGCTGGGCGGTTATCTCGGCCAGGGTGGTATCGCCGGCGATCAGGATGCGGACATTGTCCGGGCGGATGAAATCGCGATGGAATTCGCGAAGGTCTGCGGCGTCCAGCGACTTGATCGAGGCTTCCGTGCCGCTGCCGGTGAACGGAATGCCATAGGCGTGCTTGTCGCCATACAGCAGGGGCGGCAGGGTGCGTAGCGCGATGCCGGTGGATTGCGTTTTTTCCTGGGCTATGGAGGACAGCCACTGACCGCGAATGCGCTCGATATCGGCGTCGCGAAAGGCCGGGTTTCGCACGATGTCGGAAAACAGGGCCAGCGAGGCCTGCAGCTGCGAGGTCAATGCGTTGAGGCTGACTCCCGAGCTGTCGAGCCCGGAGCCCGCGTTGATATAGGCGCCGAGTCGCTCGCTGCGTCGGGCAATCTCGACGGAATCAAGTTCCAGCGTGCCTTCATCGAGCATGGCCATTGCGAAGGAAGACGTACCCAGGGTGCGCCCCTGGTCGCTGGCATAGCCGGCATTGAACAGAAGTTGCAGTTGAACGACCGGAATCGTGTGGCGTTCTGCCAGGGTGATCTCGATGCCGTTCTTGAGCATGCCGTGCTGTATCGTCGGGAACTCGAGATTCGGAAATTCGCTGACCTCGGGGACGCCGGTGCTGCGATCAAGCGTGGATTTCGTGGTCGAGAATTCGGCCTTGGCCGGAATCACCGGCGCAGGCTTGCCCTCGCGCGCGGGCAGTCCCTCGGGTTCATCGGTGGCGAGGCTCTCGCCTTCGACCGCGGGCACCACGGTCAGGGTGTAGTCACCGCGCGCGATCCAGCGGTTGGCGGCGGCCTTGACCGATTCGGGGGTGGCGTCCTGGATGCGCTGAAGATCGATCTTGTAGGCAGCCGGGTCGCCGCGATAGACCTGCGACCCCGCCAGCACCGCGGCCTTGCCGCCGAAGCCGCCCACCCTTTCGAGACCGCGGACAAAGCCGGCGCGGCTGGACATGCGCGAGCGTTCCAGCTCCTCTTCGGTGGGACCCTCGGCCAGGAACTTCGACCATTCCTCGGCGATGGCTTTCTCGACGACAGTCGGATCGATCCCCTGCTTGACGTCAGCAGCAAGCTCGAACTGGCCGGCCAGGCTGAAGGGCTGGTAGGACACCGATACGCTGTCGACCAGGTTGTCCTGGTACACCAGGCGCTGGTAAAGCCGCGATGTCTTGCCGCCGCCGAGTGCGTCCGCGGCAAGATCGAGCAGCGGCCCGTCAGCATGCCCGAGTTCGGCCACGTTCCAGGAGCGGATGATGCGCACCTGGGCCACATGGTCCTTTTGCGTGCCGCGCGTCGAGGTCGAGCGTTCGGCAATCCAGACTTGCTGGCGCGGGACCGGAGGGCCGGCCGGTATATCGCCGAAATACCTGAGCATTTTCTCGCGTGCGATTTCCGGAGTGATGTCGCCGGCAAGAACGACTGTCGTGTTGGCCGCACCGTAATAGTTGTTGAACCACTGCTTCACGTCGGCCAGCGATGCGGCATCGAGATCGGCCATCGAGCCGATCGTCCTGTGCTGGTAGGGATGATTGGCCGGGAACGAGTTGAGCTGCACGTTCTCGTCGCTGCGCCCGTACGGGCGATTCTCGCCCTGGCGCTTTTCGTTCTGCACGACGCCACGCTGGGTGTCGAGTTCTTCCTGGCCGATCGCGCCGAGCAGGTGGCCCATGCGATCGGACTCCATCCACAAGGCCATGTCGAGCGCCGTGGTCGGAACCGTCTGGAAATAATTGGTGCGGTCGAACCAGGTCGTGCCATTCATGTCGGTGGCGCCAACCTGCTCGAACGGTTCGAAATAGCTGCCCTTGTGGTTCTCCGAGCCCGAGAACATCAGGTGTTCGAACAGATGGGCAAAGCCGGTCTTGCCGGCCGGCTCGTCCGCCGAGCCCACGTGATACCAGATGCTGACGGCAACCACGGGCGCCTTGTGGTCCTCATGCACGATCACGGTCAAACCGTTCGGCAAGGTGAATCGCGTGAACGGAATATCGATGCTGTCGGTGGCGGCAAGGGCCGGACCCACCAGGGCGAACAGCAGCAATACAGAGCAGAGAAACTTGCGCATGAAGATTTCCATCGGGGATCGGGCGTCGTCGGTCAGGCTAGCGTCGCGCGCATCCTGTCGCAACGGTCGTTGGTAACGAGGGGGAGTAGACTCGGGCGCATCGGCAAAAGTTCGATATTGCCGAATGAAAGGAGAAAGGCGTGGCCCAATATCTGATCACCGGCGCCAACCGCGGACTTGGCCTCGAGTTCGTCCGTCAGCTGCTCGCCCGCGGCGATCGCGTGATTGCCGCCTGCCGGCATACCGCTCGCGCATCGGAGCTCAATCAGTTCAGCGGCGAGTATCCGGGCCGCCTGAAGGTGTTGCCGCTTGAGGTTGCCGACCCTCGCTCGATCGCCGAGCTTGCGCGCGAAGTCGCCATGCTCGAGCTTCGCATCGATGTACTGATCAACAACGCAGGTGTCCTGACATCGGGCGAGACGTTTGGCGAGGTCGAGGCCAAGGCGCTGAGCCAGGCATTCGCCACCAATGCGCAAGGTCCGTTCCTGCTCACCCAGGCCCTGGCGACGCAACTGGCGGACAAGGCCCGGGTGGTCGCGATCAGTTCGGGTCTGGGCTCGATCGAGCGCACGAAGCGGTTCGGAACGCCGAGCTACAACATCAGCAAGGCAGCGCTGAACATGGCTGTGCGCCTGCTCGGACATGCGCTAGCGGAACGCGAAATCGCCGTTCTGGCATTGAGTCCGGGTTGGGTCAAAACCGACATGGGTGGCGAAAATGCCGACCTCGACGTCAGCCAGTCGGTCAGCAACATGCTCAAGGTCATCGACGCGCTGGTTTTCGATCCCGAGGCAATCGGACAATTCCTCGGCAACGGCGGAGATCCGCTGCCCTGGTGAGGCGCTGCCTCGAGCGCTGCGGCTCAGGCCAGCGTCGTGAAATCGTAGTCCAGACGCGGGCCAATCTCGGCCAGCGCGTTGCCGCGAAGATAATCGACCCCGAGCGCGGACAGTCGCGAGACGGCAGCGACATCCTCGACCGAATCCATGATCAGGTGGCGCCCCTTGACGCGCCAGGGTTGTACGACGGCACTGAACTGCACGTCGGTCAGCGCCTGCGCCGCCGTGTACTGCAGCCGCAAGGTGTCCAGCGGCAACTTGGCCCAGAGTTCGACCTGTTCAAGTCGCTCGCGCCGATCACTCAGGCCGACGCGCACACCGTAGTGACGCAGGCGCACGATGCGCTTGATGCTGTCCTTGTCCATCAGCACGGGACTGGCTTCGATCTCGACAGTCAGTCGGGTTGCGAGATGTCGGCGACGCTTCAACTCGGCTTCGAACCAGCGCCAGGGGAGATCTTTCAGCGTGTCCAGTTCGATCGGCACCAGCAGCCGCGTTTCGCGGCCGCGGTCAAATTCCTGTTGCAGGGCTTCAAAGGCGTGGAACAGGCTGGTTCGGTCAATCATGACCATGGCGCCGGCTTCACGGGCGATGCGCAGGTACTCGCGTCGATACACGCCACCGAGCGGGTTGCGATAGTCGCGCAGCTTGGCGTGTACGGAGTACAACTCACCGGCGCCGGCATTCATTGGCATCAGTGGCTGGAATTCGATCATGATGTTGCTGCCGGATTTCGCCTCCTGCACCCACTCGCGAACGATCAGCACGCGTTCGGCGGGCATCGGCTCGTAGTCGCGGCTGAGTACGCCTTCACTGCGGTTGCCGCCATGCCGGCTGGCCATGCCCTGGGCCGCAAACGCCGACGCAAACCAGTGTTGCGCGCCGTCGCCGTTGTTTTCCAGCGGCGGCAGGGCGAGGCCTGCGGAAACGGTGAGCAGGCGCGGTTCGCCGTCGACAAGAAAGGGTTTGCTGGCAATGCTGGAGCAGATGCGCTCCGCCTGCTCGAGAACTTCTGCGCTGTCGGTGCGCTGGATGAGAATGCCGAATCCGAACTCGAGCCAGATTGTCATCGCGTCGGTCTTCTTCATGACCGAAGAAAGGCGCTGCGAGATCTTTTCCTCGAGCTCGAAGATACCGGTGCGCTTGAGGGAGGCGGTCAGGGCGGGGGCCTGATCGACAGCCACCGACAGCAATACGCTGCAGCCCTCCTGCGGTGACGAGATCACCTGGGCAAGCAGGGCAAGGAAGTCCGAGCGACGCAACATGCCAGTCGCAGCAACAGCGTTCGCCGGCCTGGTATCCAGCAGCGGGCCGGTCGACTGGGCGAGGGTCTTCAGGCCGCGCGCCACCGTGCCGCTCAGGGCCGGCTTGCCGACCTCGGCCCAGGGTGAGGCGATCAGCGCCGACGCACCGGGGCCATGCAGGGCCGCCGGGATGCGGTCCGAACCGCTGCAATTGGAAACGTTCCAGCCGGCCTGTATCCACGGTGCCTGCCAGCCCTCGGGCAAGCGGGCGCCAGGCGGAAACAGCAACAGCGCGTTGCGCTGGCGCGCATCGTTGCTGGCCGGGACCTGGGGCAGGTGGTTGACCGGTTCCTCGGCGACTTCGGTGAAGGCTGCGTCCATTCTCATCTTGAATTCATCGATTCAGGTCGATGAGAGTGCAATGCAAGGGGCGGGCCAGCCTTCCTGGCGCGCGCGCCGGCCCGCCTGGCGACCCGCTCGCGACCGGCAGCGGCAGGAATTGACATCGGAAGTCGCCTGTCGCCACAGACGCGGCCCATGACACGGGATCTCCGCAAACCTTGCCAGACGACCGGACCGGATGCCCGCGGCGAGACCGGGCATCCGCTCCGGCTACCAGACTTTCACGCGCTTTTCCGGTGACAGATACGGCGCCTGTTCCCCGCCAACATCGAATGCGCCGTACCAGCCTTCAAATTTGCGGACGGTTTGCGCAAGGGACATGCCCGGCGCATGGACATTGGTCAGGATCCCGTTGCGCAAGGCTTTTTCCCGATACTTGCCACGCCAGATCTGGGCCCAGCCGAGGAATACGTGCTGCTAGGGCGAGAATCCACCCAGCTCCGGCGCCGGTGATCCTGCATGCGCCATCGCGCAGGCATCGAACGCAGTTGCCAGCCCGGCAACGTCACCCCTTGCTCGTTGAGGAAGGCTCATTGTCACGAACCATCAGGCGGTTCGGCGGGATGCGTGCGAATCTGGTCCAGTTTCGTGTTCAGCCATTCCGCGCTCGGTACCGGGGTCTCTCCGGGACAGCGCACCTGGTACGGCTCACCGCTCATGCTGCTCCTGGTTGCGGCCAGCGCAATGAAGGAGTCGGCGGTGGTCAACAGATCCTTTCGTTCGAGATAGTCCAGTTTGCGCTGCAGGTGGCTTGCAGCCTTCGATCCTGCATACCAGCGTCCGTTGCGATAGAACTCGCAGTCAGAACCGGCCAGCGCGTCAAGCAGGGCCGTGACTTCGGCTCGCGTCGCCGGGGGCAGAGGATTCGCCGGAGCAGAGCTCGCCAGGAGCGCCAGCGAAATGAACAGCAGGGTGTGCCTCATGGAATTGTGCCTTGCTTCGGATCATTGGCAGAAGCGATATCCGAGAAGACAGTTGATGCCAAGTGGAGCTGCCATGCAAGTGACCACTGACGCATGGCTCATCAGGGTTGATCGCATACACTGGCATCAACGTTCGAGCAGGCGGTTTGCATGCGCAGAACAGGATTCGCTATCAGGGTTGGGTCGGAGCGAGGCTCGGCGGCATGTCTGATCCTTGCCGTGGTCTGCCTGCTGGCATCGCCAGCCGCGCTGGCCGCCGGCATGTACCCGGTCGATCCCGGCCAGTCGCTTCAACTCCAAGCCGACGAAGGACTGCTCGTGGTCGTGCTCGATTCCAGCGTCGCCCTGGATGTCGTAGTCATGCGCAAGCAGCATTCGATCGCCAGCTCGGCTGTATTGCGCAGGGCCGGCCCGGGCCGCAGCTTCCAGTTGTTCAGGGTCGCGGCCGGGCGCTATGCCTGGGACAGTCTGCGCACGCAAGCGGGTCAGACATTCAAGCTCGAGGACAATCCGGAGTTTCACTTTGTGGTGCCCGCGGGCCAGGTCGCCTACCCAGGTGAACTGGTATTCGATCCGGCCGGCAGCGGCAGTGCGCACATTTATACGGTCAATCACGGATTGGCTGCCATTGACTGGATCGAGTCGGAGCACGCCGCCGTGTACGCACGCTATCCGTTCGTCTATTCGGGTCACTACACCGATCCGTTTCCCGAGTTCTATCGCGGCCTGCGTGCGCAGGCGACAGCCAGGACAAGACCGCATGCCGCCTTCCGTGCGCCGCCGCAGCCGGGTCCGTTGCCGTTGCCGATCGACAGGCTCTGGCAGGCCGAACGCCAGATCCGGACCAGTGTCAGCCCGAATGGCCGGCTGTTGGCGGTGCAGACCCGGGAGCCGGACGCCGACCAGTGGGTCGTCAGCATGGTCGACCTGGAAGCCGGCGAGCGCCAACCGCTCACCACAAGCGAGTTCGAATTTGAGTCCCTGAACTGGTCGGGCAATGAAACCCTGTTGCTTTCGTTTCTTGACGCGAGCGGAACGCCCGGTGTCTCGATCTTTCATGTTGCGACTGAAGCCAGTGGCCGGCATCGATACACGGAACTGGATTTCAGGCGCAAGGGACGGGTTCTGGATGTGCTTCCGGATGAGCCGCGCTACATCCTGTTCGCTTCGAGCGGCCGCGGCGGTCGCCTGCTCGTGCACAAGCTGGACGTGTCCAGGCAAGATTCTCTGAGCCAGTTTCGCGCCGATCCGGCCGACCGCATCAACGTCGGATTGAAGGATGAGCGTTGGTGGTTTACCGACGGCAGCGGCCAGCTCAGTGTTGCTGTCGTGATTCGTGACGGAGCGGGTGTGCTGATGAACCGGCAGGGCGACCGTTTCGTCGAATTCTTCCGCATGACTCCCGGCACCGGATTTCAGCCTTCGGCCTTGTCCGCCGACGGCAAGTCGATGATTGGCCTGAGCGAACTCGATCGCGGGCAGCATGAGCTGGTGGAATTTGACATAGCCAGCCAGCGCATTTCACGAACCCTGTTCCGCAAGCCGGGGGTCGACATCGTCGAGCCGCTGTTTGATGCACGCCTGAATCCGATTGGCGCGCAGTACTACGAGGGTGGCCAACTGGTCAGCGAGTACTTTGACCGACACGACCGCGAGCGCGCCGAGGTGATCGGCAAGGCATTTCCCGGACGCAGTGTCTCGGTGATCGACCAGAGCGAGGATTCCAGCCAGTTGATCCTGCGCGTGGATGGCCCTGGGTCCCCACCGCAAATCCATCACCTGGACACGCGTTCCGGCAAGGCAGCACTGATCGAGGAGAGCATGCCGTGGCTGGCGCAGTATCCGTTCGCGCCAACGAAGGTGCTGACGGTCCGCGGCACGGACGGCCTGCAGATCGATGCCTTTCTCACCTTGCCATCGGGTGCTGCGCCCCGACCCCTGGTCGTGATGCCACACGGCGGTCCGGTCGGGGTCAGCGACCATTTGCATTTCGATCGCCAAGTGCAATTTCTCGCTTCGCTCGGCTATGCCGTCCTGCGCGTCAACTATCGCGGCTCCGACGGCTATGGTCGGGCCTTCCGCGAGGCCGGTCATCACCAGTTCGGCGGCCTGATCGAAGACGATATCGATGCGGCGCTGAAGCAGGCGCTGGCGCAGTATCCGCTGGATCCCAATCGCATGTGCACGCTCGGATTCAGCTATGGCGGGTATTCGGCGTTGATCGCGGTCGCGCGTGATCCGGACAGGTATCGGTGCGCGATCTCGGTGTCAGGCGTGACCGATCGTCTGCTTTTCTTCACCGCCAGCGACTCCGGGCGCACCCGGCAGGGTCGAATCAGACTCGAAACGATCATCGGCGATCCCAACACCCAACTCGAGCAGATGATCGAGACCTCGCCGCTGTATCGGCACGCCGACATCCGCGTACCGGTCATGCTGGTGCACGGAAAACAGGATCCACGCGTGGATTTCGAGCACGCCCTGCGCCTGCAACGCCTGCTGGATCTGGACGGGCGTCCGCCCGTCGGGCTGGTTTTCGAAAATGCCGGTCATGGTTTCGAGGACGAGCAGGAGTTCGAAGCGCTATGGAGCGGCATCGCCGGTTTCCTGAGCGAAAACCTCAAGTCCGGCGCGGAATGACTGCGCCACGCTGATCTGCGCTCATGGACCCGCGCGGACTTGCGATCACGGCAGCCGACGCGATGCCTCTGCCGCGAGATTCGATGCGGCGCGCTGTTGTTTTGGCACAACAGTTGCATGTCGCTCGGCCGTGCCCCGGCCGCGGTATTCGCCCGCGTCCGTCCCCCGAAATCGAAATGGAGAAAAGTCCCGATGGACGCAGCCGTACGCTTGTTCAGGCCCCTTCGCCTCCGCCTCGCCACGATTGTTCTGGCGACTCTCGCGTTTGCAACGACGGCCCAGGCCGACGTGGTCAGCGACAACGCCGCCAACTGGTTGATCAGCCAGCAGATCACGACCGGCCCGACCGCCGGTGCCTTCCCCTGGACTCCGGGACAGGCCGCAACTTCGAATACCCAGGGCGCCTCCGCGCTCGGCCTGCTGCGAGCCTGGGAGCGCAGTGGAAATCCGGCCTTTCTTGCCGCGGCGGCCGCCAACGGCGCCTGCCAGATCAATGACTGCGTGCCCGGCATGACCTACGGCGACGGCCAGCATCGTTTTGCCACGCACGATCCGCTGTTCCTCGAGCAACTCTCGATCGATTCGGGTGATCCGCAGTACGCAGACTTTGCCGATACCGAATTCTGGGCACGCCTGACCGCCGGCATCTACGGTGCATCGGCCAACCTCGACGCCGCTGGCTACGCGAATGCCGTGCTCGGCTCGAGGACCAGCCAGAACATTCCCGAGCTCGCCGCGTGGGACCTGTCCAAGGCTGCCATCGCTGCTCAGCTGGCCGGTGAGACGGTCGCCCGCGACGCCTTCATGCAGGCCATTCTCGGCAGTCTGAATGCCTCGGACGCCGCGCACTCGACCTATGACGTGGTGGGACTGACCGGAGCAATCTGGGCCTCTGCCGTGACCGGCATCGACCTCGACCCGACCAGCGGCAAGTGGGCGGCGGCCAACAGCACCGCGCAGCTCGCCAACCTGATGCTTGCCTGGCAAGCACCGGGTGGCGGCTTCGTCGGCAGTACCGCTGCCGCGGGTGGCGCCATCGATACCAACGCGGACAGCCAGACCACCGCATTCGCGATGCAGGCACTGGATGCGCTGAATGCCTCCGCCTACGCCAGCGAAATCACGAGCGGTTTCGCTTTCATCACCAGCTTGCAGGAGCCGTCCGGGGAATTCCTTGGCTACATCGGCGCTGCGCCGGGATCACAAGGTGCCGTGGAGAGTCATGGTGAAACGCTGGAGGCCTACGCCTCGATCACCCAGCGCCCGAACGTCGTCTATGTCGATGATGACTTCCTTGGCGATATCCCGGGCCAGCCCGAAAGCTTCACCCATCCGCAGGTCAATGGCGGTATTGCCGTGCCTGCCACATATGGCGTCGATGCGTTTGCCAGCATTTCGGCAGCGCTGGCTGAAGTTCAGGTCGGCGGCACGATCTACGTGGCGAAGGGCCTGTATCCGGAATCCGACGGCAATGGCGGCAACCTGGTCATTACCCGATCCGTCAGCGTGATCGGCGAGCAGGCGGGCGTCGATGCACGTACGCGCAGCAGTGCCGATGCCGACGAGACGATCGTGGTTCCTGCGGTCGCCCAGGCCGGGCTCGGCTATGGCTCCTACGAGACATCGGTCGTCGACATGTCCGGTGGTGGCATCGTTCTCGATGGCCTGGTCATCGATGGCGACAATCCGGGCCTGAATTCGGGCGTCGCATTCAACGGCGCCGATCCTGACGTTGCAGGGGGCATCTACGCGCAGGGCAACGACAACGACCTGCAGAACCTTGTCATCCGCAACATTGTCTATGCAGGCATTGACGGCTATGCCATCGGTGCTGCCGTTGGCGGAAATATCATTCGTCACAACCGCTTCGTCAACATCACTCGACCATCGGTATGGGGTCGCGGCATCATCCTGCAGGAAAATTTCTACGCCCAGGTCACCGAAAACCTGTTTGGCGAAGTGCGCGTGGGCGTACAGACCAACAACAACCACCGCGCAGCACCGCTCGGCTTTGCGCCGTCGATCAGCGGCAACGAAATCCACGCCGCCCGCACGGGCATCTTCCACAACCTGTTCTACCAGAACGCGACGACCTACACGATTGCGGACAACCAGTTCATCGCGGTCGACAATGTCGCAGAGACGGGCGAGTGGTCGGGCCTCTGGATCGAATCCATGGGCGGCGCCCAGACCACCGTGGTCAGCAACAACGTGATTGACGGCAGCGCAGTCGTTGCCAGCCGCGCCAGTGTCGGCTACCTGCTCAACAACATCACCAGCACGGTCAGCAGTTCCAGCCTGATCGACGGTGGAACTGTCGTCGGCGTCGGTGCCGGCGTGCAGGCTACCGACGCGACCTTCTACACCGGTCCGGTCAACGACATGATCGTGCGCAATGTGGCCTTCTCTGACATCACCGTGGGTGCATTTTATGTCGAGGACACGACGCAGCAGGCCGGCTCGGCAAAACTCACGATCGGTGCAGGCAATAGCTACACAAACGTGACGCACGTGCTGGCCCTGGCTGGCGCGGCTCCCGTTGTCGCCTTCACGGATGGAATCACCGGCGTCGACAATGTCTTCGTGCGTTCCGCGAACGGTTACTACAACGATCCGGGTTCGATGAGCTACACCGTCGCCAATGCCGCAATCAACAGCGGCATCGGCTATGCCCTGGTCGGCGGCAGTGTCGATGTTGAAGCGGGCAGCTTCAGCCAGAACGTCATCATCAACAAGGGCATCGCCTTGCGCGGGCCGTTCCTCGGCGTCCCCGGCCATGATGTCGGCCGAACCGGCGCCGGCGAAGCGGTAATTACGCCGCCGATCGGACGCGCGGTACGCATCAACGCAGACAACGTCCGCCTTGACGGCTTCACCATTGCGGATGTGAATGACAGCGCGATCGTCTCCGGTGGCAACTATGGCGGCGGCTCGACCGATGTCGAAGTCGTCAACAACCGTGTACTTGACGTGCACAGCGGCTCGGCCCTCTACACGAACGGCGATATCGTCACGGGTCGGGTCACCAACTGGAGGGTCAGCGACAACCTGTTCCGCAACATCGATTCCGCGATCGGATCGGGTATCAATCTCTGGAAAGCCACTGGCGGGACGATCGATGGCAACCGCATCGAGAACTCCGGATTCGGTGGCATCCAGCTCAACAACAGCAGAGATATCGACATCACCGACAACCGCATCATCAACACGGTGGCAAACGGCATCAACGTCGCGATTTCGCAGAGTGTCAAAGTCATCGGAAACCAGATCAGCGACGCCAATACTTCCAATGACGCGAATGCCGCCGGCCTGACCCTGTATGGCGGCAGCAGCAATGTCGTCATGATGTGCAACGCGGTGGACGGTTCCGGCAACAACGGCTTTAGCACATCGACGGGCATCCCGGATCCGTTCTCCGGCATCCGCGTGTTCGACAATGCGCTGGCCGTCAACAGCAACATCAGCCACAACCTGGCCCAGGGCATCGACATCGGTTCGAACTGGTATGGCGGCAGCGCGGCGACGATTTCAGGCTTGAATGCGATGGGGGCGCATGTGGCCGACCCGCTGCCGGCGACGCCGATCGGTACGGACGTCTGCAACACCCCCGATCCGGATACCGCCAATAATCCAACCGCGATCGTGGCCTACGCCGGCAGCGGCCAGTCGACGCTGGTGAACACGGCGTTTGCGAACCCGCTGCAAGCGCGCGTGGTGGACACATTGGGCGGTGCGGTGATGGGCGAGACGGTGGACTTCAGTGCGCCGATCAGCGGAGCCACGGCCGTGCTTGGCACGCTCAGCGGCACGACGGACTTCAACGGCGTGCTTGCGAGCACGGCCACGGCCAACAATCTGGCCGGCAGCTACATGGTCAGCGCAGCCAGTGGTGTGCTGAGCCCGAATGCCGGCTTCAGCCTGACCAACGATCCGATCATCGGCACGGTGACGTGGGACGAGCTGAGTTTTGTCTACGACGGCAACACGCATGTGGCGACGGCGTTCATCACCGAAGAGCCGGGCACGGCCTGCGTGGTGACCCCGGTGTTCGGCCCGAATGTCGGTGACTACGCGGTCAGCGCCACCTGCAACGGCACGACCTATGCCGCCAGCGGCACGAACACGGCCAGCATCACGCCGGCCGATGCGACCCTGGCGCTCAGCAATCTGGTCCAGGTCTTCGACGGCACGCCGAAGTCGGCCACGGTGTCCTCGACGCCGAGTGGCGTGGCCTACAGCGTGACCTACAACGGCAGCGCCACGGCGCCGAGCGCGGTGGGCGTGTACGCCGTGGTCGCGACGATCACCGACGGCAACTACACCGGCCCGCAGGCCAGTGGCGTGCTGCAGATCATCGAGGCCGATGCGCCGGATCTGGCGGTGACGATCACCGACAACCGCAGCTTTGTGCAGTACGGAAAGCTGCTGACCTACACGATCGTGGTCAACAACCCGGGCAACACGGACATCAGCGGTGCCAGCGTGGTCAGCAATCTGCCGATCACCCTGCTCAACGCGAGCCCGAGCTGGGAATGCGTACAGGTCAGCCCGGGTGCCTCGTGCACGCCGAGCGGCACGGGCAACCTGAACGACGCGGCGCTGGGCATTCCGGCTGGTGGTGGCGTGGTCTACCTGTTCAATGCGTGGGTGGACGACAACGCCTCGCTGCCGACCGATCTGATCGAGACCGAAGTGACGGTCACGGCCGCGAGCGACAGCAATCCCGGCAACGACAGCGCCACGGACCTGACCCAGATCGTGATCTTCCGCGACGGTTTTGATCCGGGAGGTGACGGTGCCGAGGACGGCGACTCGCTGGTCAATCCGGACACGGCCAGCACGCTGGCGGGCGACACGGTGAAGACACTGGCCCTGGCCGGTGCCTGGACCAGTGAGGGCCGGATCGTCGAACTGGCCCGCATCGGCAACGGCGAGGCCCGCTACGAAGTCCAGGCCCTGCGCACGAGCCAGCAGTTGCTGGTGCGTCTGCTCGGCCCGGACCGGGTCAGTGCCTGGACGGCCGTGGCCGAGGGCACGGCGCAGCTGGCGATCGGCCTGGCCGAAGGGCAGCTGTTGCTGGTCGGCGGCAGGGACGACCTGCAGCTGGCACTCGCATCAACCTCGGGCCTGACGATCCACTTGCCACGCGCGGACTAGCACCAGGCAAGCATCCAAACTGAGCAGCCGCCGGCCCAAGGGTCGGCGGCTTTTTTGTGCATCGATTGGCACATGTAGACGTTTGCTGTGTCATCGTGCCGCCTCGGCTGGAGTACGGATTCATCTGCGGGAACTATCCTTCGCAAGCCTCTCGACAGGTCTTTTCAAGACTATTGCCACCGTGCTGCTTCGTTCAGGTACGACCCTTGCATAGAAAGCACGCGTGATCTGGGCGGCCAGCCGGTCGCCCGAATGAGAACCATCAGAAAGGAACCATCATGGAAAGATTGAATCTGTCGCTGCGCCGCACTTTCAGCAGCTGTGTCTTGTTTCTCGTCGCCATGCTTGGCGCCAACGGGATGGCTCACGCGGGCGGAACCATCCGCTACGTCAATGCCGCGGGGGGTGTCGACACGGGAAATTGCACCAGTGCCGGCTCCCCCTGCCTGACCATCGCGTACGCAATCGGCCAGGCCGCGATCAACGAAACGATCAGCATTGCACCGGGTACCTATGTAAGCCCGCTGCTGGTGAACAAGGAAGGCCTGCGACTCGAGGGCAGCAATCCGGCCGACAAGCCAGTCCTGACCCGCATTTCCGGACCGACCAACCAGGCCCTGCTCGTCATCAACGGGGTCAGGAACGTGCAGGTCCGCAACCTGAACTTCGCGATGGACCAGACCTTTGTCGCTGAAGGCATCCTCGCCAGCGGCTTCGTCGATGGCCTGCTGATTGCCGACAACAGCTTCATGTCCAGCCGATCCAATTTCCTCGTGAATTCGAGCTACGGATTCCGCAACGCCATCTCGATCAACGACACGCAGAACTCTCAAGGCCTGCCGCGGGTCAACGGCTCGTTCGTCACGGTGAACGGCAATACCTTCAATGGCGTGGTCGATATCCCGACCAGCCTGTTCATGCGCATCGCAATTGACATGGATGGCGGTACGGGTGCAATCACCAACAACCAGATTACGGCCGGTGTCCATGACATCCGCGTGCGCTTTCCGACCAGCACCGTTGCCTCGTCGGCAACCACGACCCTGATCGACGGCAATACCCTGAACGGACGCGGCCTCGAACTGGCCGTTCCAAACGCCAGCTCCGGCGCACTCACGATCAGCAACAACCAGATCAATGCGGCTGCCGGCATCAACGACAGCACGCCGTATCCCGCAGACTTCTCGCTGATGCGCCTGATCGGCAATTCCCAGGCGATCCCGCTGACTGTCAGTGGCAACACCTTTGCCGGCCATCAGGGCAGCTATCGAGGCGTGCTGGTCGAAAACTTCCCGGGCACCCTTTTCAGCGGAAATACGTTTACCCCGGCACCCGGTGCCAGCGACTTCCAGTCGCTCGTGGTCAGCAACAAGCAGCTCAGCACCGGAACGCCGGCAGCGCCGTTGCCGATGGCGATCACCGCGACAGGCAACATCTTCAATGGCAGCGGCATCGCTGGCGCCGGTCGTGCCGTCGAGTTCCTCGATGACAACAATGACAATGGCGCAGCCACGTTCGGCAGCCTCCTGTTCGGTGGCGCCGCTCCCGGCGAAGCCAATCAGTTCGACGTGAACCTGCGCTGGTACTTCCACCTCGACAACAACAACTGCAACACGGTCAGCGCACCGACCTGCACGTTCCTCGACTACGCCGGCGCGATCGGCAGCAACCCGAATACCAATACCCAGGTGCGACCGTTCAGCGGCAACGTCATTGCGGTCAACAACGAATTCGACGGCGTTGTCCCGTCGGCAATGACGGCGAGCCAGAAGTCCAGCCTGCTCGGCCACACGTTCGACCAGATGGCCGATCCGCAGCTCGGCATTGTCGACTACGGCATCATGGCCACCACGCCGATGGTCTTTGTCGATGACGACTATGCCGGCAGCAGCTATGGCGATCCGCTGGTCTTCAACCATGGCGCGGTCAATCCCGGTACCGTCTACTTCGGCATCAACGCATTTGCCACGATTCCGGTGGGCGTCATGCATGTTGATGTCGGCGGCCCGGTGTACGTGGCCAAGGGCAATTACAGCGACAGCGTGACCCTGGCCAAAGCCGTGCAAATCATTGGTGACGGCAACTCGGCCATCGATACCCTGGTCAGCAATGCGGTGACCATCAATACCAGTGGCGCATCGATGGCCGCGCCACTGCTGCTGCAGAACCTGCGCGTGAGCAATCCGGCTGGTGATGGCGTACTCGTCAGCAGCGCATCCCATATCGCCTTCGATCAGGTCAGCTTCAGCGGCAATGGCGGCGTGGGCCTGAATCTTGTCGGCGTATCCGACGACATCGTCATTGAGGACAGCCTTTTCGATGCGAATGCGAGCAGTGGCATGCGCACGGCAACGACGACCCAGGCCAGCAACGTCAGCATCAGCGGTACGACATTCAGCAACAATAGTGCCGGCATCATCCTGTTCGGTGCATCCGCCAGCGGCAACGGCCAGATCATCGACTGGAACATCAGCAACAGCCAGTTCCTGTCCAACGACAACGCCAACGCCAGCGGCTTCGGCGGCGGCATCTGGCTGAAGACCGGTGGCGCAGGCAGCGCCATCAACGGCTTCAGCGTGACCGGTTCGACGTTCGCCGACAATGGCAGCACGAACTCGCTGAATCAGGTCGGCATCACGGTGCGTGCGCGCCCCGGAACGACCGTGCAGAACGTTTCGATCTGCAACAACAGCTTCGTCGAAAACGCTGCCACGCTCGGCACCCAGCTGACCGGCATCAATGTCTTCGATGACACCGGCAACACCGGCTACCAGCCGATCACGGTCTGCGCGGACAACAGCTTCACGGGGCTTGGGCACAGCGTCAGTGGTCTCGAGCAATTCACCCTGCGCGGCACCCAGCCGGTCGTCAACATCACGGGTGGATCGATCGCCGAGACCGAGTACATCAACGGTCTGGTGACCCGCGTTCGTGATGGCGCCCTGTTCCCGAGCATCAGCGCCGGCATGAACGATGCCGGCACCATCGACGGTGACGAACTCAGTGCACCCGCTGGCCTCTACCTCGAGAACGTCACCTTCAGCCACGACAACATGACCCTGAGCGGTGCGGGTGCCGGCACCATCATCGATGGCGGCAATGGCAACCAGCCCGGCATCACCCTGCCGAACGGTCGCATGGGCAGCACGATCACCAACCTCAGCGTGCGTAACGTGCACAACTCCTGCATCTATGGTGCTGCCGGCAACCACGGCACCAGTATTGTCGACACCGTGCTCACCAACTGCCGCGCCGATCTCGGCGGATTCAACGGTGGCGGCGTCTACATGAACGGCCCGGTCGACAGCGTCACTTTCGATGGCAACGAAGTCAGTGCTTCGGCGGCGCGCGGTCTGGTCATCTGGAACGGCTACAAGTCGAACATCACGATCACCGACAACTATGTGCATGACATGACCGGCTGTTGCGGCATCGAGCTGCAGGACGGTACCGCTTCCGGCGTCACGGTGACCGGCAACGTGGTCGAAAACGTCGGCGATTCGGGCATGGCCTTCATCGGCCTGCAGTCCGGCGCAGGCGCCAACCTGATCGACAACAACACGATCAGCAACACCGGCCGCTTCGGCATCGAGATCAAGCTGCCGAACGGTACCGGCGAAACCACGGGTGACGGTTCGATCGTGGTCAGCAACAACATGGTCACGCGTCCGGCCATGCCGACGTCGACCGATCAGCGCGACGTCAGCGGCATTTCTGTCATCCGGCGCGGCTATTGCCCGACCTGCGGAGAGACCGATACGGTCTCCGGCGTGGTGGTCACCGGCAATACGGTCAGCGGCTGGGTGCCGGTGGCCGGCAGCCCCAATGACGGCTTCGGCATCGTCATGGAAGGCACCGGTTCAAGCGTCTATGCGAACACCCTGTCGGCCAATGACGTCGCCCTGCAGCTGCAGGCAGGCAACGACGGCTTTCCCGGCGACAGCAATCAGGCGGCAACCAACGACTTCTTCTCGCGCGGCAATGCACCGGCCACCTGCGTCGCAGTCGGCAGCAACGACTTTGCCGGCAACGATGTCGACAGTCGCAGCGTCAGCAATCCGGCGGGGCAGCATCTTGAGCGCAGCGTGGAAAACAATTCGCGCGGAACCTTCTTCTGCTCGATCCAGGCCGCGATCGACGATCCGGCGACCCAGAGTGGAGACCTGATTCTCGTGGGCCCCGGCGTCTATGCCGAAAATGTCGTGCTCAACAAGGGCGTGACGCTGCTTGGGCCGTTCAGCGGAACAACAGGATTCGATCCGCTCCGGACCGGCATGGGTGAAGCCACCATCCATCCGCCCAGTGGCACCGCACTGACCCTGGCTGCCAGCAACTCGAATGTCAGGGGTTTCACGATACGCGTGGATACCGGTGTCGCGATCCTTCCCGGCGGAGCCAGTCGCGACAATCTGCAACTGGCCAACAACCGCATCGTCGATATCGGCAATGGCGTCGGCATCCGTTTCGAACCGGGCACGGGCAATCCCGCCAGCGGTTTCACGATCACGGGCAACCTGTTTGCCAATATCGGCGGAACCGGGCTGAACGGCACTGCGATCCAGTTGTACAAGGGCACGATCAACGCGGAGGTGTCCAACAACCACTTCGACAGCGTGGAGAACATCGCCATCCAGATGAATGGCGGCAATGGCTCGGTGCTCAATTCGTCGATCCTTGGCAATGTGATCAGCGATCCGATGAGCGTCGGCACGAGCAACGCCTTCGTTGTCACCAATGCTGCCGGCATCCAGATCCGTGGCAATGAGGTGTCCGGCGTCGCCACCGGTCTTTTCCTCTCCGACAAGGAAGAGTCCATCGATTTCAGCTGCAACAGCATCAGTGGCGCCAACCGCGGCATCTCGACCTTCCCGTTCTTCGGTGGCGTGCCGAACACCGGCATCCGCATCCTGCACAACGCCATCGTTGGCAGCATCACGGCGGACGTCAACAACGGCCTGGCCCAGGACCTCGTCGTCGGATCGAACTGGTACGGCGGCGGCAACGCCGTGGTCACTGGCAGCAATGCCTATGTGGCTGACGGCCTGCCGGTCAACCCGATCGGCAATCCGGCCTGCGGCTCCAACAGCCCGACGGCGGTGGTTGCCTACGCCGGCAGCGGCCAGTCGACCCTGGTCAATACGGCGTTCGCGAATCCGCTGCAGGCGCGAATGGTGGATGTCCTTGGCGGTGCGGTGATGGGCGAGAGCATGAGTTTCATTCCGCCGATGAGCGGTGCCTCGGCCGTGCTCGGAACCCCGAGCAGCGTGACCAATTACAACGGCGTCATCTCGAGCACGGCCACGGCCAACAACCTGGCCGGCAGCTATGAGGTCGTCGCGAGCAGCGACAGCATGAACCTGACCGCCAGCCTTTCCCTGACCAACGATCCGATCATCGGCACGGTGACGTGGGACGAGCTGAGTTTTGTCTACGACGGCAACACGCATGTGGCGACGGCGTTCATCACCGAAGAGCCGGGCACGGCCTGCGTGGTGACCCCGGTGTTCGGCCCGAATGTCGGTGACTACGCGGTCAGCGCCACCTGCAACGGCACGACCTATGCCGCCAGCGGCACGAACACGGCCAGCATCACGCCGGCCGATGCGACCCTGGCGCTCAGCAATCTGGTCCAGGTCTTCGACGGCACGCCGAAGTCGGCCACGGTGTCCTCGACGCCGAGTGGCGTGGCCTACAGCGTGACCTACAACGGCAGCGCCACGGCGCCGAGCGCGGTGGGCGTGTACGCCGTGGTCGCGACGATCACCGACGGCAACTACACCGGCCCGCAGGCCAGTGGCGTGCTGCAGATCATCGAGGCCGATGCGCCGGATCTGGCGGTGACGATCACCGACAACCGCAGCTTTGTGCAGTACGGAAAGCTGCTGACCTACACGATCGTGGTCAACAACCCGGGCAACACGGACATCAGCGGTGCCAGCGTGGTCAGCAATCTGCCGATCACCCTGCTCAACGCGAGCCCGAGCTGGGAATGCGTACAGGTCAGCCCGGGTGCCTCGTGCACGCCGAGCGGCACGGGCAACCTGAACGACGCGGCGCTGGGCATTCCGGCTGGTGGTGGCGTGGTCTACCTGTTCAATGCGTGGGTGGACGACAACGCCTCGCTGCCGACCGATCTGATCGAGACCGAAGTGACGGTCACGGCCGCGAGCGACAGCAATCCCGGCAACGACAGCGCCACGGACCTGACCCAGATCGTGATCTTCCGCGACGGTTTTGATCCGGGAGGTGACGGTGCCGAGGACGGCGACTCGCTGGTCAATCCGGACACGGCCAGCACGCTGGCGGGCGACACGGTGAAGACACTGGCCCTGGCCGGTGCCTGGACCAGTGAGGGCCGGATCGTCGAACTGGCCCGCATCGGCAACGGCGAGGCCCGCTACGAAGTCCAGGCCCTGCGCACGAGCCAGCAGTTGCTGGTGCGTCTGCTCGGCCCGGACCGGGTCAGTGCCTGGACGGCCGTGGCCGAGGGCACGGCGCAGCTGGCGATCGGCCTGGCTGAAGGGCAGCTGTTGCTGGTCGGCGGCAGGGACGACCTGCAGCTGGCACTCGCATCAACCTCGGGCCTGACGATCCACTTGCCACGCGCGGACTAGCACCAGGCAAGCATCCAAACTGAGCAGCCGCCGGCCCAAGGGTCGGCGGCTTTTTTGTGGTGCAATCAGTGACATGCGCCGCCAAGTTCAGGAATGACCTGACTTCTCTCCGCACCGCGACTGGCGTAGAGTGCGGGCATCAGGCCGCTCGCACGGCATGGCATCAGGGGTAGGCAGCATGTTTCGAGTGCTCATCGCCAACAGCAAGGGAGGCTGCGGGAAAACCACGCTGACAACCTCGTTGGCAGGGTATTTCGCGCGCAGCGGTCGCCACACAACACTGATCGATTGCGATCCGCAGGGTTCGTCCCTGGCCTGGTGCGAGCAACGTGCCGCCCATCTTCCACCGGTGCATGCGCTGGCCAGCAACGACCCGACGTATGGACTCAGTTCGGGATGGGTCCTGCGCATTCCGGCCAAGACCGAAGTACTCTTGATCGACACACCGGCCGGATTGCGATCGCACGAATTCTCGCAGTTCGCACGACATGCCGATGCGCTCGTCATTCCGGTGGTGCCGTCTCCGATCGACCTGCGCGCGACGCTCGGCTTCATCGACATGGTGCGCAAGCTCGACGAAGTGCGCAAAGGCCGTTTGCGCGTCGCCATGGTCGCCAACCGCCTGCGTGCGCGAACGGTTTCAGCCAGGCAGCTTGATGCAACGCTGGATCGCCTGACCGAGGCCGCCATGATCCGCGTTCGCGATTCGCAGGTTTATGTCGGCCTGGCCGATCACGGTCAAAGTGTATTCGACAACGACAGCAAGGCCATTCTTGCCCATCGTGAGGACTGGACAGCGTTGCTCAACTGGCTCGAACGTCGCGCCTCCGAGGCGCAGGCGCGACCTGCCGGAAATGTCACGCCGCTGGTGCCGGCCAGTCAGCGATACGGCAACGACTAGCAGCATTTCCCCTTCTTCTCCGATGCGGACTCCCGCCGAAGCGGGCAGGCTCGCTGCGCCCAGGCAGTTCGCATTCGGCAACGCATGCGCTGTCGTACGCTGAAACTCGTGGAAATGCGGCCAGGGCTTGGATACTCTTCGCGGTTTGTTGTTCGATAGCGGGTCGACCTGTTCCCGCCTGATCTGGGGAAATCCAGTGCCTGTGAATCCTATCTGCGGTCGTTTCGGACTGCTGCTGCCCGTCGTGCTCCTGCTTTCCACCCTGACGACTCATGCCGCGATTGCGGCCGAAGACAGCGCCGACAACCCGCGCGAGGAAAGCTGGCAGATCGAACAGCGTCAACGCTGGCTTGAAGAGTCCAGGGCATTGCGCTCGCACACCGACGCGTCGCGCTTGCGCGCCGAGGCAGCCGCCGAGCTGAAGTTGCAGCGCCAGTGGGCAGACCCGCTGCGCGCGGCATCCGGCGAGGCTTGGCAGGAGCTCGGCCCCTCATCGATGAACATGGTCGACTGGATCATGGGCCGGGTGGCGGGCCGCCTGAATGCGATTGCGCCAGTGCCTGGCAATGACGACACGGTCTACGTGGGAAGCGCTGCCGGCGGGGTGTGGAAGACGGTCAACGCAGGCCAGAGCTGGACGCCGCTGTTCGACGACATCGGCACGCAGCCGATTGGCGCCATTACCATCGATCCAGCGGCACCGGATACGGTCTGGGTAGGCACGGGAGACAAGAACGGTGGCGCTTGTGCAGGCTATTTCGGCCAGGGCGTCTACCTGAGCGAAGACGCCGGTGCGACATGGAATGCGCGCAATGGCAGCGGCCCGACCGCAATGCCACTGTCGGTCGTCAACGCCGTGGCCGTGCAGCCGACCGACAGCAACGTGATTCTGGTGGGTGGCGCCGGTACCTGTGATGCAAACGGCAATCTGGGCGGAGCCGGCATGTACCGCTCGACCGACAAGGGTCTGAGCTGGACCCAGGTTGGCAGCAGCAATGTCGAAGACATCGTGTTTGTCCCCGGCAGCGCCACGGTCTATGCAGGATTCATTGGCGTCGGCGTGCAGAAATCCGTCGATGGCGGCGCGACCTGGGTTGCGGCCAACACCGGGATTTCGGTCAGCGGCACGCGGCTTCGACTTGCGATGGCGCCAAGCGACAGCAACATCCTCTACGTGTTGATGGGCTCAAGGGTCTACCGAACCGTCAATGGCGGGCAGAACTGGGTCCAGCAGAATGGCAGTGCTTGCGAAGGCCAGTGCAATTACAACCAGACCATTGCCGTGCATCCGGCCAATCCGGATATCGTCCTGATCGGCACGATTCGCGCGGCCCGTTCGACCAATGCGGGCGCCAGCTTCACGCCGCTTACGAGCTCCTGGGGTTCCGGACAGACCGTGCATCAGGACACGCACGTGGTTCGCTTTTCGACCAGCAACCCGGATCGCTTCTGGATTGGCAGCGATGGCGGCATCTGGCGCAGCGACAACGGCGGCTCTTCGTTCGCCAACATGAACGCGAATATCAACATCACCCAGTTCTACGACATCGCGGTGGATCCCGGAGATGCGAACATCGTCTTCGGCGGCGCGCAGGACAACAGCTCCTCGGGGCGGCGAACCAGCGCCTTCTGGAATCTGACATTCGCCAGCGGCGACGGCTTCATGAACGTCATCGACCAGAACGATCCGAATATCGTTTTCCAGACCAGCTACCCTTCCTCGAACCTGCCCTACATCGTGCGTTCCTTCACGGGCGGCTCGACCGGCAGCTTCTCGCGGATGTCCACCTCGGGTCTTGTGCCGTCGTCCAGTTTTCCCTGGGTCACGCCGCTGGCTACCGCGGGCAGCCAGTTGTTCGTGGCGTCCAACGTGCTGTATCGGGCCAGTACCAGCGGCAACAGCTGGACCGCGATCAGCGGCAATCTCGGCAGTGCCGTTGTCGTGATTACCCCGCAGACACTCGGCACGCTGACACCCACTTATGTCGGCACGTCCGCAGGAAAGATCTGGTCCAGTCCTGACGCAGGGATTCCGACGCCGGCTTTCGCGGATGTTACCGGTAACTATCCCGGTGGCCGTGTCTCCGATGTAGCCATGGATCCGGCCGATCCGCAGCGCGTCTTCATCACCCGGGCCGGATTCGGCGGAGCCAGGCTGTATCGCTCGACCAGTGGAGGCACGAACTGGACGGCAGTCGGTTCCGGCTTGCCGAATGTGCCGGCAAACGCGGTTGCCATCGACCCGCTCGACACCTTGCGCATCTTCGTCGGCACCGACATCGGCGTCTATGAAAGCACGGACGGCGGTGACAATTTCAGCGCATTCTCGGCCGGGCTTCCGCTCGGCGTCGTCGTTTCGGACCTCGAGATCGATGACCTGCCGCACGTGCTGACGGCCGGCACCTACAGTCGTGGCGCCTGGCGTGTATTGCTCAATGGCAATGTCGGCAATGCCGCGCCGACGGCCGATTTCAATGTCGCGATCGCAGGGCTGGATGGAAGCTTCACCGATACCTCGATCGATATCGATGGTGGCATCGTTGCGCACGAATGGAATTTTGGTGACGGCAGTCCGGTTTCGACCAACGTCGATCCCGTGCATGCCTTCCCTGCACCAGGCAGCTATACCGTCTCATTGAGCGTGACGGATGATGGCGGGCTTGTCGGAAGCTACAGCAAGATCGTGCGTTTCTACGCGCCGCCGATTGCGCTCGTCAACGACGTGGCCTTGACCAATCAGCAGGCAGAACAGGGTGACAAGCGCTTCTACACGCTGGAAGTCCCGGCCGGCGCGATCAACCTGCATTTTGAAACCAGCGGCAATGTGGCCAATCAGGATGCCGACCTCAGCATCGAATTCGACGGCCAGATCATCTGCCAGTCTGCCGGTGCCAGCGATGAAGAGCAGTGCGATTTCCCGGCTCCGTCTGCGGGCACCTATACCGCCATCGTGGATGCCTACTCGACTCTGACGAACTACACGATTCTGGGACGCTACACCGCGCCTGTAGACGAGATCTACGCCAACGGATTCGATTGATCCGGATTCCTTTTCAGGCGGCGGGACCCTTGACTCGGTTCCGCCGCCCGATCAGCACACGCTCAACTGCGCAGCTTCCAGCCGGTCCTGAATATCCACCAGACAATGGTCAGGCAAACCAGCAGGAAGCCGATCGTCATGCCGGTGCTAACCGCGATGTGCACATCGGCCTGGCCGTAGAAGCTCCAGCGGAATCCGCTGATCAGGTAGACCACCGGGTTGAACAGGGTGATCTTCTGCCAGATCGGCGGCAGCATGCTGATCGAATAGAACGCGCCGCCGAGAAAAGTCAGCGGTGTGACGACCATCAATGGCACCACTTGCAGTTTCTGGAAGTCATCGGCCCACAGGCCGATGATGAAGCCGAACAGACTGAAGGTGACCGATGTCAGCACCAGAAAGCCGAACATCCAGACCGGATGGGCGATTTCATAGTCGACGAAAAATCGTGCGGTGAGCAGGATCAGAAGTCCGAGCATGACCGACTTGGTTGCGGCAGCGCCGACGTAGCCGATGACGACCTCCATCCACGAGACCGGAGCAGACAGCAGTTCGTAAATCGTGCCCGCCCATTTCGGCATGTAGATGCCGAACGAGGCGTTCGAGATGCTCTCGTTGAGCAGGCTCAGCATGATAAGTCCCGGAATGATGAAGGCGCCGTAGCCGACGCCATCGATTTCGCCCATGCGCGAGCCGATCGCTGCACCGAATACGATGAAGTACAGCGAGGTCGAAAGTACCGGCGATGCGATCGACTGCATCAGGGTACGAAACGTGCGCGCCATTTCGAATCGGTAGATCGCGCGAATGCCATGCAGATTCATGCCTGGTCTCCCTTGGGTTTGCGCACCAGATTCACGAAGATTTCCTCCAGCGAGCTTTCACTGGATTGCAGGTCGCGGAAGTCGATGCCCTGCTCATTGAGTCTGCGCAACAGGCCGGCAATGCCGGTCTCCTCGGATTGCGTATCGAATGTGTAGGTCAGGGTCATGCCATCCTCGGACAATTCCAGCGGCAGACCGGCGAGACCCTCGGGAATGCTTTGCATGGCCTGCTGCAGGCTCAGGGTCAGCTGCTTCTTGCCGAGTTTTCGCATCAGTACGTTCTTGTCTTCGACCAGAATGAGTTCGCCCTTGTTGATCACGCCGATGCGGTCGGCCATCTCCTCGGCCTCTTCGATGTAGTGCGTGGTCAGGATGATGGTCGTGCCGTTTTCGCGCAGGCGCCTGACCATTTGCCACATGTCGTGGCGCAGCTCCACATCGACTCCGGCGCTGGGCTCGTCGAGGAACAGGATTTTCGGTTCATGCGCCAGCGCCTTGGCGATCAGCACGCGGCGCTTCATGCCGCCGGACAGCGTCATGATCTTGTTGTTGCGTTTTTCCCAGAGGGACAGGTCACGCAGGACCTTTTCCAGATACGCGGGGTCAGGCGGCTTGCCGAACAGGCCGCGGCTGAACTTGAGGGTTGCCATCACCGATTCGAACGCATCGGTATGCAATTCCTGCGGCACCAGTCCAATCGTTGCTCGGGCGCTGCGATAGTCGCGCACGATGTCGTGACCGTCGGCCACGACCGAGCCCTCGCTGGCGTTGACGATGCCGCAGATGATGCTGATCAGCGTGGTCTTGCCTGCGCCATTCGGGCCGAGCAGAGCGAGGATTTCCCCACGACGAATGTCCAGATTGATGTTCTTCAGCGCCTCGAAGCCCCCCGCATAGACCTTGCCGAGATTTCGGACCGAAACGATGGCTTCGGTTTTGCCAGCAGGTTGGACATGTGTGGAAGAAGTCATCTAGCCTCCGTTCGTGGATCTACAGGCAACAGCCCGGCAAAGTAGATGGGGCCGGAGCCGGGAATTCAAGTGTCATGCAGAAATCGCCTCACTGCAGGCAGGTGGGGCACGCGCCAATGCTCACGCGTGTCACTCCGGCGTTCTGCAATCGCCGCTCAAGATCAGAGGAGTAGAGCATGAGCTACGTAGACGGTTTCGTGATACCGGTACCCAGGGACCAGCTGGACGCCTACAAGAAAATCGCGCGCAAGGCCGGCAAGGTATGGATGGATCACGGCGCGCTCGCCTACCACGAATGTGTCGGTGACGACGTGCCGGTTGGCAAGCGCACCTCGTTTCCTCGGAGCGTCAAGCTCAAGGAGGGCGAAGTGGTCATATTTTCCTGGATCATCCACGCCAACAAGACACAACGCAACAAGACCAACAAGGCGGCTATGGCTGATCCGCGCCTGAAGGACATGGTGGACCCGAAAGGCATGCCATTCGATACCAGGCGAATGTTCTGGGGCGGATTCAGGGAAATCGTGAAGTTCTGACAGGAGCAACGTGCCGAGTGGCAGCGGCAGGCGCCAGCCCTTGCCCGGCGGTGAGGTTGCGAGAAAAGAGTTTCGCACGTTCGCACATGCGCGGTGCCAGTCACTTCCTGTGGCGTTGCCGATGCGTCACAATCGGAGGCTGGCCAAGGTGCCTGTCTTCCCTGGCCCATCATGCATCAGGAGTTTTCAATGGTTCTGGCAGCAGACGCCTTGCAGCGCTTGAAGGATGGCAACCAGCGATTTGTCGCCGAATTGGGTGGCAGTGAAGGTCAAAGCAGTGAACAGCGTCGCCGCGCACTGATTACCAAACAGGAACCGTTTGCGATCATTCTCGGTTGCTCGGACTCGCGTGTACCGGCCGAACTCGTGTTCGATCAGGGGCTTGGCGATCTGTTCGTCATTCGCGTGGCAGGCAATATCGTTGCGCCTTCGCAAATCGGCAGCATCGAGTTTTCAGCGACGCAGCACGGCACGCGGCTCGTTGTCGTGCTGGGTCACTCGCAGTGCGGTGCCATCCTGGCCACGATCCAGGAACTCGGGCGCCGCTCCGAAGACCAGTCACGCAACCTGCAATCCATCGTCAATCGCGTGCGTCCTTCGGTCGAGGCGTTGATGGATACCGAGATTGCGAAGAATCCGGAAGAACTGGTGCGTCGAGCCGTGCGCAACAATATCCGCATGTCGGTCAACCAGCTTCGTCATGGTTCCGATATCCTCGAGAACCTCATAGAAAAAGAAGGCTTGCAGATTGTCGGCGCCGAATACTCACTGGAGACGGGCGTCGTCGAGTTTCTTGACCACTGACAGTATTCGGCGTTGACGGGTACTGTGAATGATTACAGCGACATGCACGGTCGCCTGATGCGAACCTGGGTGCGGAGAGGAGGCTTTGGCGCCTTCCTTCACATCAGGTAAATACGCGACAGGGAAAATGTGCGCAATCTGGCGGAACGAGATTCCCTCATGCTCGAATCCGAAAATGCTGGTGATGCCCTACCTGCACCGGTCGCGACCGCGTCGGGCGAATCGCTGCGGGACGCCTATCAGCGTGTGCGTCAGGCCAGCCTGAGTCTCCTTGCCGGACTGGCGCCCGAAGACACCGTTGCGCAGTCGATGCCGGAAACGAGTCCGGTCAAATGGCATCTCGCCCACACGACCTGGTTTTTCGAGCAGTTTCTGTTGAGCCGCGCGAGCGACTATCGGCTGTTCAATGCGGAATGGATGGTCCTGTTCAACTCCTACTATCAGTCGGTCGGCCCGATGCATGCGCGGCCGCAGCGCGGCCTGTTGACCCGGCCCACGCTGTCTGAAGTCCTGGAATATCGGGAACGTGTGGATGAGCGCATGCTCCAAATCCTGGTCGCGGGCGATGACGCGGAGCGTGATGCACTGACCACCCTCGGGCTGAACCACGAGCAGCAACATCAGGAATTGTTGCTGACCGATATCAAGCATCTTTTTTGGTTGAACCCCCTCAGGCCCGTCTATCGCGAGCGTCCGGATATTCCCCCGGTGCGAGGCCTGGCAATGCAATTCATCAACGGACGGGAAGGCATCGTTGAAACGGGCCACGACGGCAATGGCTTCGGATTCGACTGCGAATCGCCGCGGCACCGTGAACTGCTGCACCCGCATGCACTGGCGAACCGACCGGTCAACAACGCCGAATACGCCGAATTCATCCGCGCCGGCGGCTATCGCACGCCGACCTTGTGGATGTCGGAGGGCTGGAATACGGTCTGCGAGCGCGGATGGGATCGTCCGCTCTACTGGTCGGAAGATCTGCAGCAGGAGTTCAGCCTGGCTGGCGTCAGGGAGATCGATCCCGCCGCACCGGTCAGCCACGTCAGCTTCTATGAGGCAGACGCGTTTGCGCGCTGGGCTGGCGCGCGCCTTCCGACCGAAGCGGAATGGGAAGTGGCCGCGCGCGCAATCGATCCGATGATCGGGAACTATGTCGAGAGCGGAATCCTGCATCCTTGCGCGCCGGCGCCTGCTGGCGGGCTGCAGCAGATGTTCGGCGATGTTTGGGAATGGACATCGAGCCCCTATATCAACTACCCGGGCTACCGCGCGCCATCCGGTGCCCTCGGTGAATACAACGGCAAGTTCATGTGTGGCCAGTACGTGTTGCGCGGCGGATCCTGCGTGACTCCCGCCGACCACATGCGAGCGACCTACCGCAACTTCTTTGCCCCGGCCGATCGTTGGCAGTTCATGGGGCTGCGCCTTGGAAAGGACCGATGACTCCCGCCAACCCAGCCAAGAGACTGACCGAGACCCCATACGACGAGTTTGCGGTGGATGTACACCGCGGCCTGTCGCAGACACCCAAGCGCATCCCGTCCAAATATTTCTACGATGCGCGCGGATCGGAATTGTTCGAGCAGATTTGCGAGCAGCCCGAATACTATCTGACCCGGACGGAGCTGGAGATCCTGCAGGAAAACGCTGTCGACATCGCTGCAGCGATCGGTCCGCGTGCCGTGCTCGTCGAATATGGCAGCGGTGCGGGAATCAAGACACGACTGCTGCTCGATGCGATGCAGGACCCGGTCGGCTATGTGCCGGTGGAAATATCGACCAGCGCGCTCGCGGCCAGTGTCGAGAGTCTCGCCGAGGAATTTCCGGACGTCGACATGTTGCCGGTGGCCGCCGACTTCACCCAGCCGGTCGATTTGCCGAGTCCGGAACAGGATGCGCGGCGCATGGTGATTTTCTTCCCCGGGTCGACGCTCGGCAACTTCGAGCAGCGCGAGGCGACCGGCCTGTTGCGCACGATGTGCATCGAGATGGGAAAGACCGGATCGGCCCTGGTCGGCATCGACCTGAAGAAGGACAGCGCCATTCTCGAGGCCGCCTACAACGATGCCGCGGGGGTGACGCGCGACTTCACCCTGAATCTGTTGACCCGTATCAACCGCGAACTGGACGGCGATTTCCAGCTGCAGCAGTTTGCGCACAAGGCACGCTACAACGCGCTGGCCGGGCGCATCGAGACCTACATCGTCAGCCGGATTGACCAATCGGTTCGCGTCGGAAGCCACAGCTACAGTTTCGCGAAAGGCGAAACGATACTGGTCGAGTACAGTTGCAAGTACTCGCAGGAGGAGTTCGAAGCGATGGCGGCCAAGGCCGGCCTGCGTGTGACGCGAACCTGGACAGATCCGCAGCACTGGTTTGCCTTGCAGATGCTCGAGCGGGCGTAAGGTACTTTCCAGGACACCCCGCGAACAGCGCAGGTCAACCGGTCTGCAAGGGCCTGGCCTGAATCCTGTCGGCGCCTGAATGCGCGTGGAAAAAAACCCCGGCACCAGGGCCGGGGTTTGTTCAATCGAGTAGGTCGGTCAGGACGCCGCGTCAGCGAGTGGCGCGTCTGCGCAGCACCACGATCGCCAGGGTACCGAGAAGCAACGCGAGCAGTGCGGCGATCTTGGTACCGAATACCGGAAGCTCTGCCACCGGGCCGAGCGGTTGTTCGGGTGCGCCGGAAATATAGGCGCCGCCCGCAAATGTATCCTCTGTCACCCCCCACGGTGCGGTAAGCGGTGTTTCGAAACTGGCGGTCTGCAGGTTGTAGACATAGATCAGGCCGGGGGCGTTGTCATCCGGAATCAGATAGGCGCGATTGTTGCCGACGGCGAGTCCGTCGATGTCGGTCTCGGCGGCATCGGGGTAGGCAACAACCGGCGTAATGGTGCCTGCGCCAATGTCTATCTGGACCAGGCTGCCGATCGTGTCGTCGACACCATATATCGTACCGGTCGCGGGGTCGGCATCGATGCCACTGATGCTGTCGGTTGAAGGAATCAGCAAGGTCGCCGTAAACGTCGTCATGTCGATGCTGTAGATGCCGTCACGGTCTGCAGCGGCACGACTGCCGTAGAGAACGCCACCCGACATCGCCAGCCCGTCAATTCGAAATTCTGCGCCTGTATCGTCTCGAATCACGCCAAGCAGAGCCGGTGTACCGGTGTCGATCGGAATCTCGAACAGAGGTGCGCCGTCCACGGTTCCCGAGGCGCCAGCTTCAGTCGTGTAGAGAATGCGATTGCCAGCAGGGTCGAAAGTCGCTCCCCAAATCGGCACGAGATCAAGCAGTGCAGTAGCGGCACTGGTCACCGGGTCGATCAGGTAGGCATTGTTGTTGGTGCCAGGACCATTGAGCGCCGTGCCCGCGAACAGATTGTCGGGTGCGATCGGGCCTCCACCGAGAACCGATCCGGGTACGTAGTTTCCGGACACTCGCGCTGAATAATCCTCGTCAGACTGCGCAACGGCGACAGTCGCGGTCAGGGCCAGAAACAGTCCGGCTGAAAAAAGTTCTCGAATCATGAACAATCCCCTTGCAATTATCCGTCGAGTATGGACCGAAACCGCAGTGGGTCGATCCTAAACGGGTTCGGGCTGGAAATCCAGACGCTTTGGCGCCTGCCTTTTATTGCAGGCATGCGCAACTTGGTTCCCTTGGTCAATTGTGGAATGTCCGCAATTGCCCGCAGATTTCATGCGAAATTGCCCGGCGCGACAGGCGCCGAACCGGCATTGACCCTTCAGCGTACCCATTGACGCAGCGCATCAATTCTTCGTCGAGGCGCCGTCAATCCGGGTGCTGGCGCCGACGCCCGTACCAGAGATCGAGATCGGTGCGGGATCTCAGCAGGCTTCGGCCACGCCAGACAAGCTGGAACATCAATTTGAGATGCTCGCCTATCGTATGCGTCCTGAGCTTGCGCGCCGAGGTGCGAACCGGTTCGCGAAGGATCACGAACGTGCCATGCCGACCCAGGGCGCGACTGATGGCGACGTCCTCGGCGGCGAAGTAGGTTTCGTCGAATCCGCCGACGGCATCAAAGGCAGCACGCGTACAAAAAAGGAAGCATCCCGGCGCGATACGCGTCAGCCGAAGCAGCCAGGCAATGAAGCGCTGGGCGATGCGTTCGCTTCGCGATAGCGGGCCATCAAGGCGGACGGTTGCGCCTCCACCCACGGCGCCGCATTTCAGTGCTGCCAGCGCCGAGCTGACGACCGCGAGATCGACCCGCGTATCGGCGTCCACGAAAAACAGTCGATCTCCGCTGGCCGCGGTTGCGCCGGCATTGCGTGTAGCCGCGATATGCCGGAAATCCACTTCGATCACGGTGGCGCCGTGCTGCCCTGCGATAGCCGCGGTGGCGTCGGTCGACGCATCGACGACAACGATGATCTCGGCGCGTTCGGCAAGGGCGCGAATGACTGCGTCAAGAGCGTCCAGGGTTGCTCCGATCAGGCGCTCCTCGTCATGGGCCGGGACGACAAAGGAAATCATGAGCGGATGATGGCATGCCATGATCCAGACCGTGCGAGCGCCTGTCTTTCCTGGCATCAAGTCGGTCAATCAAAGGTCCAAGGAGCGCGTTGCAACGTGTGTACAACCATTATATGATCTATATCATATAAAAGCCGGGCAGCAACTGTGCGCTACGACAAGGACCACAAGCGGGAGACGCGCACGCGGGTGCTTGATGCTGCCGCCCGCTCCATTCGAGAGTCAGGCCCCGATCGCGTAGGCGTCGCCAGCGTAATGGCCAGTGCCGGGCTCACCCATGGCGGCTTCTATGCCCACTTCGACTCCAGGGATGATCTGGTTGCCGCCGCGATCGCCCACATGTTCACATTGTCCGGAACGCGCCTGCGTAGCGAACTTGAGAACGGCAGCCCGGCACAGGGCTTGCAGAATTTCATCGACTACTACCTTTCACGCCGACATCGCGACGAGCGTTCCAGCGGCTGCCCGATTGCGGCACTGTCCTCGGATCTGCCGCGACTCGGCCGTGTGTCGCGCGTCGAATTCTCGCGTGGCGTCGATCATCTGGCCGGGACTGTCGCTGAAATGATCGCTGCACTTGGGCAGGCCGATGCCGATAGCCTGGCCCGATCGATCATCGCCGAGCTGGTCGGAGCCTTGTCGCTGGCACGGGTCGAGCCAAAGCCCGAAAAATCCGATGCCATTCTCGTGGCATCCCGAAAACTGATAAAGGCCAGGCTTGGCCTCGAGGCACACGCATGAGCATGAAGGAAATCCAGGGGGAAGGTCTTGACGGACTGGCACAGCTGCGCGCACTGATCGCCTCGGGCAAGCGGCCTGGTATCGGCGACGCACTCGACTTCACCCTGGTGGAAGTCGGCGAAGGCTTGGCCGTTTTCGAAGGTCAACCAGGACCGCACGCCTACAATCCGATGGGTATCGTGCATGGAGGCTACTTTGCGACCCTGCTCGACTCCGCTTGCGGCTGCGCCGTGCATTCGCGCATCAGCGCAACGCAGGCCTACACCACTCTAGAGCTGAAGGTGGCATTCCACAAGGCGATGACGGCCGACACCGGCAAGGTTCGCGCCGAGGGTCGCGTCCTGAGTTTCGGTCGACGTGTGGGCTATGCCGAGGCGAAGCTGATCGATGGTTCCGGTCGCCTGCTGGCCTCTGCAACATCAACCCTGCTCGTGATGGATCGCTAGACGCCCGAAATTCCACATCGCCGGGCCGCGTGCTGCGTGCGACAAGCGCCGCACCGACACAGATGTCGAAACAGCCATCACTGATCTGGCTGAGTCATGGCGCCTCCGCCAATACGGTTCGCATGTCCTCGGAAAGGGTCCGGTTGTGCGTGACGCCTCGAGATAGAGTCGGGCCAGGTCACTGTTCGTGCGGTGGAAACCTCAACCTCAAGTCGCCGGTCGCGGGTGCTGATCAAGGCCGAATCCGGATCAGGCGGGGAAAACCGGTTCGCAGCGCACCTCCGTCTTCACCGAGTTTGCGATGAAGCAGGCCTTGTGTGCGGCGTGGTGCAGTGACTCGAGCTGCGCCGAATCGGGCTGATGGTCGCCGCCAAATTGCACCTCGGGTCGCAAGGTCACGACGGTCATGGACAGATTCCCGTTCACGTCCTTGCCGAGTCGGCCGCTCGCCGCATCGCGATAGCAATCAACGACAAATCCCCGCTTGCGGGCGATCGAAAGAAACCAGAGCATGTGACAACTGGACAGACTCGCCACAAACGCTTCTTCCGGATCGACCGCGCTGGCGTCGGCAAGCGGAACCGGCACGACATGCGGCGACGCCGAAGCGGCAACCACGGCACCGCCATCGAATGTCCAGCGATGTGCGCGGCTGTATGTGTCATTCGCAAAGTCCGCCGAATCGCGATTCCATTCGATGACGGCAGTGTGCTCGGACATGGTCAGGTTCCTGGGTAAATCCAGCCAACGAAGTAGCGGCTTCAGCCGTCTCGAAATGGGACTTCCTACGTTCGTCCCCAAAAGGGACTCCCTTTGGTCGCCCCAAAAAGGGGACTCCCTCTGGTCGCGATGCTACTGGCGCAACCTGCCGGGAAGAGCATCGCGACTGAAGCTGCCGCTACACGTTGGCGGTCCAAGCCGGTGGGTCTCGATCACTGACCTCGCGTTGCCGCGCTGCGGTTGGCCAGCGCAAAATCGATTGCCGCACATGCGGCGGCGGCCTGCGCCTCGTTGCATTGCTCGGGAGTGGCCCGCGGGCTGTCCGGATAGACCTCGGTGGTGGACGTGAATCGGGCATTGGTGACGCCTGCGCACAGACCGAGCGGCTTGAACGGGTAGCGAATCACGCCGGGAGACACGACCGGTGAGCCGATGATCTCGCCCTTGGCATCAGCCGGCGCGATGTGGGTCACTTTTTCGACGGCGCGGATGATCGCCTGCTGGAACTCGGGTTCCGGACTCTCGGTGTCGTCGACCAGATAGAAGCCATCGGGAATCTCGCCCGGCTCAAACGGCTTGCCGTCGCGTGCCGCCAGTGCCGGACCGAACTCGGATTCGTCGGTGTCCGTGGTTTCGTGCAGATCGATGTGCATCAGCACGCTGTCCCGGATTGGAGCCACCAGATTGACCAGCGCGGCGGATTCCTGTGCCGGGCTGTTCTCGCGGAAGGAACGATTGGGATCGATTGCATCGCGGTTCCAGCGATGAATCCGCTCGTAGCCCCAGGGACTGACACAAGGCGCGATGATCAGATTGACCTTGCCGGCATAGCCGGCCGCATCACGTTCGGCAAACAGCAGGGCACCATGCACGCCACTGGTTTCATAGCCGTGCACGCCGCCGGTGATCAGCACGGTCGGCAGCGCGTCGTTGAATTCGCGACTCCTGATCACGAACAGGGGATACTTCTGTTCGGGGTAGTCGAGCTCTCCATATTGCGCAATGTCGAAGCGTTCGCGCAATGCATCGATTCTGCTGACTACGTCGATTGCGTAGCTGCGCTGGATGGATTGTGCAGCGAGCCATTGCGCCTTCTCCGCGTCGCCCCAGGGAACGCCCGCTGTACCGATGGGATAGGAAGCCTGTGTCGTCATGCCGTATCTCTCTGCCTTGCATTTCGGGGAAGCACGACACTTTACACCCACCCTGCAAGCAGCAGAGCCGATTGCAGGAATGACGTGCACGTCAGCAGTGGAGACGCTGGCCCGCCGGAGCGGCAGGCCAGCACGATCACGGACTACCCGGCCTTGGTTGAGGCCTTCATGCGCGGCGCGACGAATTCATTCTTG
>NZ_JAWLAR010000002.1:0-316033 GCF_041395345.1 Dokdonella sp.
CCTGGCAGGCCTTGCTGTCTCCGGATTCGCCAGGGCAGCGAGGTAGCCGCCGTTGCCCTGGCTCAGGAATCGGGCGACACGGCCAATGGTGGTGATGCTGACCGCCGTGCGATCGTGGATCTCCCGATAGGGCATGCCCTTGAGAATGTAGGGCACCACACGCCAGCGATCCGCCAACGCCTCCAGCTCGGAAGGCGTGCACAAGTCGCGCAGGAATGCGCGCATCGCAGGGACGGAATCAAGGGCAAGCAATGCCTTGCACAGGCTGTCCTCGGCCTTCGCAGCCGGCGTCTCCGCCTCGATCGATCGACGCTTCATAACGTATTAACGCGTTAGTACATTGGCGCGCAGTGTATCGGCACTTGTTGCGCTGCGCAAGAGCCGAGCAAAACTCTTTGGGCTGTTCGAGGGCTTGCAGGCCCCAATGGCCGCGCCTGCAAGGACGGCGACGCGGATACATCGTGGGAGGCTTCTACGACATGGCCCGTTGGAGCCCTTGCAGCTTCGACCGCGTTCTGCGGGGTATCGGTTTTGCTCGCGCCAACCCCGCATTGGCGGCCTGGTTTTCGCGCATGGAGACTCGATGCATTCTTTGCTCGCCGCAATCCATGCCGACGAAGCTTTCCCAATTCCTACTGCGCTGCTGTATTCAGGGGCTTACGCAACACTTCGAAGCGCAGGTCATCCCGGCGCGGGATGCCGAAGCGCTCGTCGCCGTAGGGAAACGGCTTGTACTCGCCCGTGCGCTGGTAGCCGCGGCGTTCGTACCAGGCAATCAGCTCGTTTCGGATGTCGATCACGGTCATGCGCATTTCCCGGCACTGCCATTCTTCCGTGGCAATCCGTTCCGCCTCGACCAGCATCCGGTTTCCTATGCCGCTGCCCTGCCCCTCGGGCCGCACCGAGAACATGCCGAAGTAGGCGATGCCGCCCTGATCCTGAAGCTCGCAGCAGGCCAGCAGCTCCGCATCACGTTCTAGCAGGACGACGCGCGCATCATCCCGTTGTATCAACTCGATGAGCAACTGCCGGTCGATGCGCTGGCCGTCGAGAAAATCGGCTTCGGTAGTCCAGCCCTTGCGACTCGCATCGCCGCGGTAGGCGGACTCGACCAGAGGAATGATCGCGTCGACATCGGCCAGGGTTGCTGCCCGAAAACTCGATTCAGTCATGAAAAACCTCAGGCAAGAAGTTTGCGTACCCGAGCCATTGCCGCGATGAATGCGTCAATCTCGTCGAAGGTATTGTAGAACGCCATCGAGGCACGCAGGGTGGCTGCCACGCCGTAGAACTGCATCAAGGGATGGGCACAATGATGCCCGGAACGCACGGCCACGCCCTCGTGGTCGAGCAAGGTTGCAAGGTCGTGCGCATGCGCGCCTTCGATCAGGAAGGAGATCACAGGCACCTTTTCCGCCGCTTCACCGATGATGCGCAGTCCGGGTACACGTCGCATCGCCTCGGTGGCATGCGCCAGAAGGTCACCTTCGTGCGCAGCCAGCTTCTCGAACCCGATCCGTTCCACATAGTCCAGTGCTGCACCGAGTCCGACGAAGCCGGCGATATTCGGCGTACCGGCCTCGAACTTGTGCGGTGGATCAGCGAAGGTGGTGCCTTCGAAACGCACTTCGCGGATCATCTCGCCGCCGCCAAAGAATGGCGGCATGGCATCGAGATGCTCGCGCCTGGCCCAGAGCATGCCGGTCCCGGTCGGGCCGAACAGCTTGTGCCCGGTCAAGGCATAGAAGTCGCAACCCAGCGCGCGTATGTCGATACGCAAATGCGGCCCAGCCTGCGAGCCGTCGACGAGCAGGGGAATTCCACGCTTTCGGCATTCGCGAGACAGCGATGCGACCGGATTGATCGTACCGAGCACATTCGAAACATGCGCGACTGCGGCCAGCTTGACCTCCGGGGTCAGCAGCTCGACGAAGCGCTCGACGATCAGCTCGCCTGCCTCATTGATCGGCGCGACCTTGAGCTTCGCGCCGCTGCGCTCGCAAACCAGCTGCCACGGCACGATATTCGCGTGGTGCTCCATCTGGGTAACGAGAATCGTGTCGCCGGGCTTCAGCCGAGGCAAGGCGTAGCTGTAGGCAACCAGATTGATCGCCTGGGTCGTCCCCGAGGTGAATACGATTTCGTTGCGTGACGGCGCATTGATGAACCGGGCGAGTTTGTCGCGGGTCGATTCATAGGCACTCGTGGCTTCCTCTCCCAGCGCATGCACGGCCCGGGCGACATTGGCATTGGTGTGGCGGAAAAAGTTGTCTACCGCGTCAATGACCGCCGACGGCTTCTGCGAGGTGTTCGCGCTGTCCAGGTAGATCAGCGGCTTGCCGTGAACCGTTCGAGCCAGCAGCGGGAAATCCGCGCGGATCCTCGGGACGTCGAGCGGGCCTTCCTCGACCCTGGTCGAAGGATTCACATTCATTCCGAATCTCCTGGCTCGAGCAGCGCTTCCGTCATTCGCGGCAGGCGCTCCCGCATCAGCGAATCCATGTGCTCGCGCAGCGCATCGTTCTCGATCGAATCAAATGCAACGCGGCAGAATGCAAGGGTCAGCATCGAGCGTGCTTCGTCTACCGACAGGCCGCGCGAGCGCAGGTAGAACAATGCAGCCTCATCCAACTGGCCAACCGTGGCTCCATGAGCGGCCTTGACCTCATCCGCGTGAATTTCGAGAACCGGCTGGGTATCGATCTCGGCCTGCTCCGAGAGCAGCAGGTTCTTGTTGCTCAGCTGCGCGTCGCTGCCGTCAGCTCCGGGCGCAACCGTGATGGCGCCATGGAACACGCCGCGAGAGCGCTGGTCGGCAACGCCGCGCCAGACGATGTCGCAAGCGGTATCACGCGCCGCATGACGCACATCAAGGCGCGTGTCGGAATGCTGGCGATTGCGCAAGGCGAACGCGCCTCGCGACACGAACTGCGCGCGGTCGCCGCGCAGACCGACAGCCAGGTCATGCCGCATCCACTGCGCGCCTGCTTCGATCGAGCGCAAGTGAAAGACCGCGTCCGCATCAAGCGTCGCTTCGGTTCTTCGCACCAGGCTGGACGACTCTGCCGCATGCTGGATCTGAAGCATGTCGAGCCGAGCGCCATCGCCGACCGAAACCTGGCTGAGCAGATTGCCCAGGTGCTGCTGCCCTGCTTCGCCGACGTGGTGCTCGACCAGCTTCAGGCTCGCCCCCTTGCCGAGCTCCACGATGCCGCGCAAATGCCAGGCCAGATCAGCTGATGCGGCAGCACCCGCGATGACCACATGCACGACGGGAGCGATGTTTTTGCCCGCAGCAACACGGATCACAGGGCCGTCAGCGGCGAGTGCCGTGTTCAGCCTTGCAAAGACCTCCGAGACATCGTCCCAGGACTGCGCCAGAAAGCGTTGCAACGACTCGGGATTGCTTTCGAGGAGATCTGAAATCGTTCCTGTTTCGAGCCCGTCGATCGCTGGTAAATTCGAAAGTTCGGCGCGGAAGGCACCATTCACGAAGACCAGACACGGACCATCGACCCCGGGCAAATCGAACAGCCTGGCGTCCAGTTCACGATCGCTGGCACCTGCGTCGCCGCGCTGGTACCTGCGCTGGTCCAGGGCGCGAAGGCTTGAATACTTCCATGCCTCGTTGCGCGGTCCGGGCATGCCCTCGCGGGCCAGTTGCTGCAAGGCGTGCGTGCGCGCCTCGTCCAGCCACGCGGCCCGACCGCCCGCGCTCACGGCGCCGTCGGCAAGCAGGGGTTCGAGAAAGCCACCGGCCATCAGGCCGCTCCGGCCAGCTTGCGCTCGGCGATCCAGGAATAGCCATGCTCCTCCAGCTTCAGGGCCAGCGACTTGTCCCCGCTTTCGACGATGTGGCCGTCGGCCAGCACATGAACGAAATCGGGAATGATGTAGTCGAGCAGGCGCTGGTAGTGGGTAATGACCACGAAGGCGCGACTCGGATCGCGCATTGCGTTGACGCCATCGGCAACCATCTTCAGCGCGTCGATGTCGAGACCGGAATCGGTCTCGTCGAGGATCGCGAGCCTGGGTTCGAGCAGGGCCATCTGGAAAATCTCGTTGCGCTTCTTTTCGCCGCCCGAGAAACCTTCGTTGACGGCGCGATGCAGCAACTCGTCCTTCAGGTGCAGCACGGCCAGCTTCTCGCGCACCAGCTTGAGGAACTGCATGGAATCGAGTTCGGGCTCGCCTCGACGCTTGCGTTGGGCATTGAGTGCGGCACGCAGGAAGTAGGTGTTGTTCACGCCCGGTATTTCCACCGGATACTGGAAGGCCAGAAACACGCCTTCGGCGGCTCGCTCTTCCGGATCAAGCGCAAGCAAGTCCTTGCCGTTGTAGCTGACCGAACCCTCGATCACTTCATAGCCTTCACGACCGGCGAGCACGTTGCCAAGCGTCGATTTGCCGGCCCCGTTCGGCCCCATGATCGCGTGCACTTCCCCCGCCTTCACTTCAAGATCGAGGCCGGTGAGGATGTTCTTGCCCGCAATGCGGACGTGCAGGTTTTCGATTTTCAGCATTTCATGTAGTCCATGTGGCGCCATGCGGCGCACCTTGTTTCAAATGAATTCAATGTGTCTGATTCGTTACTTGTCCGGGACGCACCGCGACATTTCTGCGGTAGACGACCTCTCCCCTGGCATTGAGCTCGCCGCGCTCCCAGCCCTGCTTCAGGTAAAAATTGTCAGCGCGGGTTTGCGCAGCCGTACTCAGTTCAATGACTGTGACACCTTCCGAAGTCAGCCACCGGGCAGCCAGATCAAGCAGGCGCTGGCCGATGCCGCGCCCTTCGAACTCTGGATCGACGAACAGCGCCCAGATGTCCGCTTCGCGAACGCGTCCAGTCGAGAACCCGACGATTTTTCCGTCGAGCTCGCAGACCCACGAGTTCGCGTTGCCACTCGCTTGCAGGCCATCGAGCCACATCCGCGGAGTCAGATAGCCGGGATCCGAAAGCCGGTTTTCGCGCACGGCAAAACGTACGGCGACCATTCCCGGAATATCCTGCTCGCCGGCCACCCGAAACCTGATCGACTTGTTCGCGTTCATTGCCCGTTCGCAATGCCTTCAATCGACATGGTGGCGCAGGTCATCCGCAACCGGCATCGACCGGAACGGATTGACGTTGGCGCCTCCGGTGTTGCCAACCGGCACCCAGATCCGGGATTTGGTCAGCGCCGCGGGGATGCGCAGGATTTGACCGACCACCTCGCGCAGGTCGCGCTGACGCAGTCCGAAGCGGAACATCCGCCAATGTGCGCGGGTGTGCGCCAGGGTCATGCGCTGCCCGAGCACATGTGCACGTTCCAGATGGGCAAATTCGGCTTGCGCATCACCGCGGACCTGCGCGGCGGAGGCCGCTGCCAATTCGCGTTCGAATGCTTCCCTCTGTCCGACCTTCCAGCTCATCCGACCGCTCCTTCCAGCGAGACTTCGAGCAATTTCTTGGCCTCGACCGCAAATTCCATCGGCAATTCGCGGAACACCTGCTTGCAGAAGCCATCGACAATCAGGGACACCGCATCTTCCTCGGCAATGCCTCGCGTGCGGCAATAGAACATCTGGTCATCGGATATCTTCGATGTGGTGGCTTCGTGCTCGACGATCGCACTCGGATTCCTGACTTCGATATACGGGAAGGTGTGCGCACCGCATTGTTTTCCGATCAGCAGGGAATCGCACTGCGTATAGTTGCGCGCGCCGGCAGCGCCCTTCTCGACCTTGACCAGGCCGCGATAGGAATTCTGGCCGCGCCCGGCGCTGATGCCCTTGGCGATGATCTTCGACTTCGTGTTCCTGCCGACATGAATCATCTTGGTGCCGGTGTCGGCCTGCTGGTGGTGATGCGTCAGCGCAACCGAATAGAACTCGCCGACTGAATCGTCTCCACGCAACACGCAGCTCGGGTACTTCCAGGTGATCGCAGAGCCGGTCTCGACCTGGGTCCAGGAAATCTTCGAGCGCGCGCCACGGCAATCACCGCGCTTGGTGACGAAATTGTAGATGCCGCCCTTGCCATTTTCGTCCCCCGGGTACCAGTTCTGCACGGTCGAATACTTGATGCTGGCATCATCCAGCGCAACGAGTTCGACGACCGCGGCATGCAGCTGGTTCTCGTCGCGCATGGGCGCCGTGCAACCTTCGAGATAGGACACGCTGGCACCTTCCTCGGCCACGATCAGGGTGCGTTCGAATTGCCCCGTGTTGATCGCGTTGATGCGGAAATAGGTGCTCAGTTCCATCGGGCAGCGCACGCCCTTCGGAATGAAGACGAAGCTGCCATCGGAAAACACTGCCGAGTTGAGCGCGGCGAAATAGTTGTCGCTGCTCGGCACCACGGTTCCAAGATAGGCCTGGACCAGCTCGGGATGTTCCTTCAGTGCTTCGGACATCGAGCAGAAGATCACGCCTGCCTCGGCCAACTCCTTGCGGAATGTCGTGCCGACCGAGACCGAGTCGAACACGGCGTCGACCGCGACACCGGCCAGTCGGGCCCGCTCATGCAGCGGTACGCCGAGTTTCTCGTAGGTCTCGAGCAGTTTCGGATCGACGTCGGCCAGCGATTTCGGTCCTTCCTTCGGCGCGGCGAAATAGCTGATCGCCTGGAAGTCGATCGGATCGATGCGCAATTTGGCCCACTCGGGCGAGATCATGGTCAACCAGTGACGATACGCCTTGAGACGCCATTCGGTCATCCATGCCGGCTCACCCTTGCGATGCGATATCCAGCGCACGACATCCTCGTTGAGGCCGGGAGGCAGACTGTCGGTTTCGATGTCGGTGACAAAGCCGGCCTCATAGCGACGATTCATCGCCTCGACGATGCGCTCGTTGCCGATGCTGGTGAGAGGTTCGGCGATTTGGGCGTCGGTTGTCATGAAGTCTGGAAATCCTTGGTCAGGTTGCGGCGTGGATTCGTCGAATCCGTCCAGCCGCTCGCCTTCGAGAGCTATGCAATGGCGACGTGGACGGGGATGCCCATCGAACGTCTTGGGGGTACCGCAATCATGTCGGCCAGGGTGACGCCTTCCAGGGCAACCCGGATGGCCAGGCTGATGCGCTGCCAGTTGATGCGCACACCGCAGTGCGGCTCGTGGTTGCAGGTTCCCGACTGCGCACTGCATTCGGTCATCCCGATCGGCCCCTCCATGGCGGTGACGATATCCGCCACGCTGATCGCGGCCGGCGCACGCGCCAGACGATAGCCGCCATTGACACCGCGTCTGGATTCAACCAGCTCGGCATGGGCCAGCTGCTTGAGCAACTTGCTGACCGTGGGGACCTCGAGACGCGCGCGTTCAGCCAGCTGCTGCGCACTGAGGATTTCCTCGGCATCCGCCAGCGCGAGGCAGGTCATCACGACCGTCGCGTAATCGGTGAGTTTGCTGACACGAAGCATGGCGCCTCCAACTAGGACCGAAATTGTACTATTTAGACCGGATGCTTACAAATCAAGGTCGTCTGGCTCGCCTGGGTATCTGTCGAATGGAGCGCAAATGACTCTTCTCCCGCCAGCGGGCGAAGCAACGGTTCGGACAATTTGCGGGCCGAACTGATATTGCGACCGGCCAGCGATTCGGCAATCCGCTCCCGCGGCGTGAGTCAATTACACTGTCTGCCAATTCGCTGAATAGAAATTCCCTTGAGTACCCGCACCGACCGCCCCGCCCAGTTGCGCCGTTTTGTCGAAGCCCGGCTTGGGCGTACCGACCTTGATATCGAGCGCGCCTCTGCCGACGCCAGCTTCCGCAGCTACTGGCGCGTCTCGGGCCAAACCGGCGATTCCGGCAGCCTGGCCACCTGGGTCGTCATGGATGCGCCGCCCGACAAGGAGGATCTGCTGCCCTGGCTCGAGATCGATGCGCGCCTGCGCGAAGCAGGCTTGCATGCGCCCGAAGTGTTCGCCGCCGATGCGCAGCAGGGCTTCGTGCTGATGGAGGATCTCGGCCATCGCACCTATCTGCCCGAGCTGAATGCGCGTACTGCCGACCGTCTCTACGCGGACGCACTCGATGCACTGTCGAGGATGCAGCGTGAGGTCCGCGTCGACGGATTGCCGCACTACGACCGTCGGCGCCTGATCGATGAAATGAACCTGATGCCCACCTGGTTCCTGCAGCGACACCTCGGATACAGCCCGAGCGATGAAGACGAAAAGATCATCGAAGCGGCCTTCGGTTTCCTGGTGGAATCCGCCGAAGAGCAACCGCAAGCGTTCGTCCACCGCGACTACCACAGCCGCAATCTGCTGCTCATGTCACCCGGACCGTCCGAAAGCCATGACGGGATGCTCCCGAATCCGGCCATCGTGGATTTTCAGGATGCCGTGATCGGTCCGGTTACCTACGATCTGGTGTCCCTGTTGCGCGACTGCTACATCGAGTGGGATCGCGAACACGTGGATGGCTGGGTCGAAAGCTATCGCATGCGCCTGCAGTCCAGTCACCAGATCGGGCCGGAAGTCGATGCGACCCGCTTCGCGCGCTGGTTCGACCTGATGGGTCTGCAACGCCACATCAAGGTGCTCGGCATCTTTTGCAGGCTCTGGTATCGCGATGGCAAGAACCAGTATCTTGCCGACCTGCCCCTGGTCTGGCGCTACACCGTCGAGGTCGCCGCCCGCTATCCCGAACTGGATGGATTGCGCGCACTGCTCTTGCGTGCAAAGGGTCAGCGCGATGTGCGCGATGCTGCGGAGACGACTGCGTCGTGAGCGCACGCCATGCCATGATCTTTGCCGCCGGACGCGGCGAGCGCATGCGCCCACTGACCGATACCACGCCCAAACCCTTGCTCAAGGTCGGCGGCAGGAGGCTGATCGAATGGCATCTGCAAGCGCTGGCCGAGATCGGCGTCAGCGATGTGGTCATCAATACCTCGCACCTGGCCGGGCAGTTTCCATCGGCCCTGGGCAACGGCGATCGCTGGGGCCTGAAGCTGCACTTCATCGACGAGGGGCCGATTCCACTGGAAACCGGTGGCGGCATGCCCAATGCACTGCCCGTGCTCGGCCAGGACCCGTTCCTGCTGCTGAATGGCGATGTCTGGTCGGACTTCGATCTGCGCGACCTGCCCGCAAACCCAGGCGGCGCGGCACATCTGGTCCTGGTCGCAAATCCGCAGCACAGCGAAAAAGGCGATTTCGTCCTTCAGTCCGATGGATCGGTTGTCGACGAAGGAGCGCCACGTCTGACCTATTCCGGAATCGGCATTTATCGAGCCAGCCTGTTTGACGGATGGCAGGACGTTTTTGCGGGCCAGCCGTGCACCCTGCAGTCGTCACCGCGTTTCCCACTCGCACCCCTGCTGCGCGCAGCGATGCTGAGAGGCGAGGTCAGTGGCCAGCACCATGCCGGTCACTGGACCGATGTCGGAACGCCGCAGCGCCTGCAGGATCTCGATGCCGAGTTGACAGCCGGACGTTCATGAACCGGGTTCGTCGGGCTGCCTGACATTCTCCAGCAGCTCGCGCAGGAACGGCACGGTGACCCGGCGTTTCGCAGCCAGCGCGGCAAGATCGATCTGATCCAGCAATTCGGTCAGGGCGCCAAGATCACGTGCCCGACGCGTGAACAGCCAGTCAAGCACAGCCTGATCCAGCTCGATGCCGCGCGAAGCGGCGCGTTCGCGCAAGGCCTCGCGCCGGCTGGTTTCGTCCAGCGCGCGCAGTTGCCACTGCGTGCAGGCCGACAGCCGTGAGGTCAGGTCGGGCAAGACCAGCGGCAATGCCGCCGGCGGATCGGAAGCCGCGAACAGGAGCGTGGTTCCTTCGGCGACGCAGCGGTTGTGCAGATCAAACAGTGCGTGCTCGGCTTCGGCGCTACCGGCGATGAGGTCAACGTCATCAATGGCGAGCATGTCGCTGCCGCCGAACTGTCTGATGGCCTCGGTCAAGGGGCCTGAAACGGTGGCCGGATCCAGGTATTGCGCACGGCGGCCGAGACTGCTTGCCTCGGCACAGGCAGCAATCAGCAAATGCGTCTTGCCGCTGCCGCCGGGCCCGGCCAGAAACACCTTGTCGATGCCATCCGCATGGGCCGCCCGGCGCAGAATATCGACGCCCGCCGCATTGGCACCGGCCAGGAAACTCTCGAATCGCTGGTGCGCCGGCCATGGCAGCGCCAGCGGAAGTTGCCTGTTCATGCGCTGGCGTCTGGGCCCTGCTTGTCCGGAGCCGGAACGACGCCTCCAACGACGGCCGTGCTTGTCCCGCTGCCTGTCGGGTTACCCGCTTCATCGGCAACGACGATGTCGGAAACCGCCTCTGCCTCCTGGTACATCTCGCTTTGCGTGTATCGCTCATAGGCATAGCGAAGCAGGACCATGGCCACCGCAGCCAGAGGCAAGGCCAGCAGCACACCCACGAAGCCGAACAGCTCGCCACCGGCCAGGATCGCGAACATGACCGCTACCGGATGCATGCCGATCTTGTCTCCGACCAGTTTCGGCACCAGCACATAACCCTCGAGCAGCTGTCCGATCACGAAAACTGCCAGCACCATGGCGATGTGCAAGGTGTCCAGACCCTGAACGAGCGCAGCGACCACACCCATGCCGACGCCGACGATGGGCCCCAGATAGGGCACGAAACTGATCAGGCCGGCAATCATTCCGATCAGGGGTCCGACGTTGAGGCCAACCGCCCACAAACCGATGCCGTAGAGCGTTCCCAGAATGATCATCACGCTGAGCTGGCCGCGCAGGAACCCGCCGAGGGTGTCATCCGACTCATGGGCCAGCCGTGCCACGACCGGCTCGATCGAGCGCGGCACCAGGGCGTGGATGCGTTCGACAACGATGTTCCAGTCACGCAACAGATAGAAGGCGGCAACCGGGATGATGACCAGGTTGACCACCCATCCGACAATGGCGAATCCGGATTTGGACACCTTGGCCAGAACCGATGTCGCGAAACCGCCTGCCTCCTTCCAGTGCCCCTGCAGCATGCCGATCAGGCCTTCGCTGTCCACGGACTCGAGGCTGATCCCGAAATGCGATTCGATCCACGGGGAGGCCACGTTGCGTCCCCATTCTGCCCAGCGCGGCAATTGGTCGATGAATTTGGAGACCTGACGATCGATGAAAGGAATCAGCACCAGCACGATGCCGACCATGGCCAGGGTCAGAATCAGGAAGACCAGGGTGGTTCCGAGAGCGCGCCCGACGCCCACGCCCTGCAGTTTCTGCACCAGCGGATTGAACAGATAGGCGAACAGGGCGGCGATGACGAAAGGCACCAGGGCCGGCCCCAGCAGGTACAAGATCCAGCCGACAAAAGCGACAAGAATCAGCCACTTGAGACGGATATCGAGATTTCCGCCCACGCTCGGCGGGAGGCTATTGGGAGTTGCGCTCATGCAGAGTCCTCCTGGCGCGAAGCGACCAGATCAGCACATAGTGTAGACCGCTGATCAGGGTCAGCGCTGCGCTGAGGACGAGCAGGAGCTGGCGGCCGGGCAGCTCCGGAAACCAGGCCAGGCGCAGGAGTTCCTCCAGCACGAACAGGATCTGCACCACCGTGGTCAGCTTCGACAACTGGCTCGGCTGTGCATCGAAGGGGCCGATCAGGTTGTGGTAGGCGACGGCACCACACACGATGAGCACGTCGCGGCCGATCACGAGGAAGAGAAACCAGCCCGGCAATATCCCGATCACGGTCAGGGCCAGAAAACACGCCAGCAACAGCAGTTTGTCGGCCAGTGGATCGAGCATGCCGCCGAGTCGGCTCTGCCAGCCAAAGTGCTTGGCCAGGAATCCGTCGATGGCATCGCTGAGCCCGGCGACCGCCGCCAGGATCAGGGCGAGCTTGAATTCGGAGGTCGATATCAACCAGAAAACCGGCCACACCAGAAGGATACGCAGCCCGGTGATCAGATTGGGCAGGTGGCGCAGCATGGTCGATCAGGGATTCAGGACCAGGGTGGCATCGATGCCTTCCAGCGGTGGGCTGGCGCTGTTGACCCGCAGCACACCCTCGCGGTCAACCGTATCAAGCCAACGTTGCAATCCACCACTGACGCTCACACGCACCAGCAAGCCATCACCGCGGGCCTCGACCGGCCAGGATTGGCGAACCAGCGACTGTTTGGAAAGGTAGCCCAGACCACGCGCGTAATCCTCCGCAGAATGGATTCCACCGAGCCATATGCGGTGCTCGGTCGGCGTCGTATCGATGGCGACGGCGGAACTGGCCGAACCCAGGCCCAGACCTGCCAGCATGCGATCCACCGCGTTGCTGTCGAATTCGGCGACCAGGACCAGTGCCGGAGCAGTTGCATCGGAGGAATCCGCACTAGCCGTGCCGCGCTGATAGCGATACTGCAGCACGTACTTTTCTGCTTCCGCCACCGCAGCCGCCACGTTGCCGTTTGCGAGGATGCCGGGATCGCCGCTGAGACGAATGACGACGGCGGCCAGGGCCGTTTTCAGGGCTTCGGCGCGTTCGCCCTCGGACTGGCTCGCGACAGGCGCCTCGCCCGAATAGGTCGCCGGCGCTGCATGCGCAACTGCCATGCCTGCCGACAGCAACAGGATCAGGAACAGCGCGAGCGCCTTTCCCGATCTCGCGAATAGCGCGGCTTGATGCCGAAATTTCCACGCCAGTCGGTCGGCGCGCGCCGATCCATCCAATTCAGCAACACCCATACGGAAGATTCCCGGCACGACAAGAATGACAGCAAGTCTGCCCGAAGGGTCCTTACCTAGTCCATCCGGACTGATATGATGCGCGGCCCCGCGTATCCGGCTTTGAAACATGTCGAACGAGAACGAGGCCCTGACCTACCGATCCGCTGGCGTCGATATCGATGCCGGCAATGCCGTTGTCGACCGGATCAAGCCCCTGGTCGCCAGGACCTTCCGCAAGGAAGTCATGGCAGGACTGGGTGGATTCGGTGGATTGTTCGAGCTGGGTGGACGCTATCGCGAGCCCGTACTCGTTTCGGGCACCGATGGCGTCGGCACCAAGCTCAAGCTGGCCCAGATCCTCAATCGCCACGACACGATCGGCATCGACCTGGTCGGCATGTGCGTCAACGACGTGCTTGTCCAGGGTGCCGAGCCGCTGTTTTTCCTCGACTACTTTGCCACCGGCAAACTCGATGTCGACACCACCGTGTCGGTGGTCGGCGGCATCGCGACGGGTTGCGAACTGGCAGGCTGCGCACTGATCGGTGGCGAGACCGCCGAAATGCCGAGCATGTACCCGCCCGGGGAGTACGACCTTGCCGGATTCTGCGTGGGCGCCGTCGAAAAACTCGCCTTGATCGACGGCAGCCGCATCCAGGCAGGAGACGCGATCATCGGCATTGCCGCCTCCGGTGCCCACTCCAACGGCTATTCACTGATCCGTCGCATCGTCGATCGTGCAGGCAGTCCGTTCGATCTGGATCTCGGTGGCATCAGCCTGGCGGATGCGCTGATGGCGCCGACCGAAATCTACGTCAAGCCGGTGCTCAAGCTCATGCAACAGCTGACCATCAACGGCATGGCTCATATCACCGGTGGCGGGCTGCAGGAAAACATCACTCGTGTCGTGCCCGAAGGCCTCGGCATCGACATCGACAGCAGCACCTGGAAGGCGCCCGTCGTTTTTGACTGGCTGCAACGCGAGGGCAATGTCGCTCGAGAGGAAATGTGGCGGACTTTCAATTGCGGCATCGGCTACACGCTGATCGTTGCGCGCGATCATGCCGTCGCCACCCTGGATGCCCTCGAAACACTGGGTCTGCAGGCCTGGAACATCGGCGAGATCGTCGCTGCCCAGGCTGATGATCGCGTCCATATCCGCTAGCCGAAGTTGCAGCAGTCCATGAAAGCGCCGATGCGGGTTGTCGTCCTGGCCTCCGGCCGAGGTAGCAACCTGCAGGCCCTGATCGACGCGCAACGAGACGGCCGGTTGCCGATCCGCATTGTCGGCGTGCTTTCCGACAAGCCCTCGGCCAGGGCACTTGAGCTGGCCGCCGCTGCCGGAATCCCTGCATTCGTCTGCGACCCGCGCGAAGCCACGGACAGACTTGCCTATGACCGCTCGCTGTTTGCCCGGATCGAAGCGCTGGAGGCGGAACTCGTCGTTCTGGCCGGATTCATGCGCATCCTGGATCCGCGCGCCTTCGCCCCTTGGCTGGGTCGCATCATCAATATCCATCCCTCCCTGCTGCCGTTGTACCCGGGCCTGCACACGCACCGACGTGCACTCGAGGCCGGTGAAACCCGGCACGGGGCAAGTGTCCATTTCGTGACTGCGGATCTGGACGGCGGACCCGTGATCGCACAGGTCGGCATCGATATCCTTGCCGGCGACACCGCGCAGAACCTCGCCGATCGACTGCTGCCACTCGAGCATCGATTGCTGGTCCGGAGTGTCGGGATGATTGCCAGTGGTCGCCTGTGCTGGTCTTCCGGAGTAGTCTGCCTGGATAGCCGTGCACTGAATTCCCCCTTGGTGCTTGAGGCTGACGACAGCCTGGCAATCAGGCCTGAATGATCGCAGGCGGCGTTCATGTGACATGAATAAGAATGCGACCAGTCCAGATCGAGGCATTTCCTTGAAGAATCTCCCTGCACTCTTCCTTTTCGCGCTGCTGCCCTGCACGGCGGCAATCGCCAGTTCACCCATCGCGCCGTTCAAGGCCGAATACATCGCCTTGCGCAACAACAGCGAAGTCGCCCGAACCACGATCCAGCTCAGTGAGAATCCGGATTCGACCTGGACCTTGCGTACGAGCACGGTCGGCACCTCAGCACTGGCAAAGATGGCCGGACTCGACGTGGCCGAAGAGTCGACCGTGAGATGGGTAGATGGCCGCCCTGAAACCGTGACCTACGATTTTCGCCAGGATCTCGCCTTCAAGAATCGCCAGCGTCATGGCGAGTTCGACTGGAACGCGCGGCAGGTCCACATGATCGATGGCAAGAGCGACGTCCGTTACGAACTGGTTCCCTACACGATCGATCGTCACGCCTTGACGCTCGCTCTGGCTTCAGACCTCTCGCGCAACTCGAATCAGTTCGAATACAAGGTTGCGCAAAAGCGGGCGATCGAGGATGTGCGCTACACCGAATGCGGCGAAACAACCATTGCAGTACCCGCCGGAACCTTCACTACCCGCTGTCTCGAACGTGTGCGCGAAAAGCGCACGTCAAAGAGCTGGTTTGACGGCGCCAATGGCTGGGTTCCCGTGCAGATCGAGCAAGTCGAGAGCAAGGGCGACATCATCACCCTGAAGCTGGCGTCGCTGGAGGGGCGCTAGCGCGACCGGGAATGGGGAATAGAGGATAGGGAGCCGGTTTGGAGCGGCTTTGCCAATTCACCTGAAGGCTATCGCGTTGCTCACCCGGTCTCAGAGCACGCCATCGCGCGCTTGTCCGATTCCCTGTTCCCCACTCCCTGCTTCAGGAGGGCAAACGTCGAATCCGCGCGCCAAGCGCACCGAGTTTTTCCTCGATGTTTTCATAGCCGCGATCGATGTGGTAGATGCGGTCGATGACCGTGTCGCCCGTCGCTACGAGACCCGCAAGCACCAGCGACGCTGAGGCGCGAAGATCGGTTGCCATCATTTGCGCACCGGTCATCGACTTCACGCCCTTGATGATCGCGGTATTGCTTTCGAGCTGGATATCCGCGCCCAGACGCTGCAGTTCCAGCGCGTGCATGAAGCGGTTCTCGAACACCGTTTCGGTGATCACGCCAACGCCTTCGGCTACACAGTTGAGCGCCGTGAACTGGGCTTGCATGTCGGTCGGGAATGCCGGATAGGGCGCGGTCGTGATGTTGACGGCCTTGGCTCGCTTGCCACGCATGTCGAGCTCGATCCAGTCATCGCCGGTGTTGACATGCGCGCCGGCGTCCTCCAGTTTCGACAACACAGAATCCAGCGTCTTCGGCCGCGCGCGCTTGGCCATGATCTTGCCACCGGTGATGGCTGCAGCGACCAGAAAGGTGCCGGTCTCAATTCGGTCCGGCAGCACTTCGTAGTCGGTGCCGCCGAGGCGCTCGACGCCGTCGATGACGATCGAGTTGGTTCCGGCGCCACTGATCTTTGCGCCCATGCTGTTCAGGCAATTGGCCAGGTCGACGACTTCGGGTTCCTGCGCGGCATTTTCGATGACGGTCGTGCCCTTGGCCAGCACGGCTGCCATCATCAGGTTTTCCGTACCGGTCACGGTGACCAGGTCGAGAACGATGTGGGCACCTTTCAGGCGCTTGGCCCTGGCCTTGATGTAGCCATTCTCGACGCGGACATCGGCACCCAGCGCCTGCAGGCCCTGGATATGCAGATTGACGGGGCGCGAGCCGATCGCGCAACCGCCCGGCAAGGACACTTCGGCCTCGCCGAAACGGGCCACCAGCGGTCCCAGCACAAGGATCGACGCACGCATGGTCTTGACCAGATCGTACGGAGCGAAGAATCGATGGGTGGTGCGCGGATCGACGTGGATCTTCATGCGCTCGTCGACCACCAGCTGCACGCCCATCTGGCCAAGCAGCTCCATGGTCGTGGTGACATCATGCAGATGCGGCACATTGGCGATGCTGACCGGCTCGTCAGCCAGCAGGCAGGCGGCAAGGATCGGAAGGACCGCATTCTTGGCGCCCGAGATCTGGACGTCACCGTGAAGCGGTTCACCGCCGTTGATTACAATTTTGGCCATTGCCCGCGTGTTTCCTGGTTCATGGGTACTGTGAGTTTGCTGCCCCGGATTGCGGGGGACAGGCGTTGCGCCAGCGCCGGCGAGGCCGGTCCGGTTGTGTGGGAATCAGCCGCCCGCGGCCTCTTCCGGTGTCAGTGTACGGAGGGAAAGCGCATGAATGGCATTCCCCATGTGTTCACCAAGAGTGGCGTAAACCATGCGGTGGCGCGCCAGGGGCAGTTTTCCGGCAAACGCCGGGCTGACCACCCTCGCCTCGAAATGGACGCCGTCCGCCCCCTCCACGGAGATGTCCGCATCGGGCAGGCCTGACTGGATGAGATCGTGAATGGTCCGGGTGTCCATGGGGAGGCGAAATCCTGTCGAAGCTGCGACGGAAGGCCCGCTCGGCCCGTCTTGAGCGCCAGCAGGGGGTAACGGATACAATAGGGAAAGCCAATGTTACTCAAAATACCGCTTCGCCGAAATCAATCGCTTTCCGATCCGGCCCTTTCGCTACTCAATCCAAGCCTGATGAATGCCCAACTGACCCCTGCCAGCTTGACCTCGACCCCACCTGTACTGGACGAACTGACCGTACGCAAGAGCGCGATGACGGTGATTGTGACCGAAGCCAGGGCCATTGAGGCGCTGCAGGCAAGGGTCAACGGCAATTTTCTGCGCGCCTGCCAGCTCATGTTCGAGTGCCAGGGGCGGGTCGTCGTCATCGGCATCGGCAAATCCGGACATATCGCGCGCAAGATCGCGGCGACCCTGGCGTCGACCGGCACGCCGGCATTCTTCGTGCACCCCGCCGAAGCCAGCCACGGCGACCTCGGCATGATTACCCACAAGGACGTCGTCCTGAGCCTGAGCAATTCCGGGGAGACCGATGAACTGCTGACGATCCTTCCGCTGATCAAGCGCCAGAATGTGCCACTGATCGCCCTGACCGGAAACGAATTCTCGTCGCTGGCCAAATTGGCCGACGTGCATCTCGATGTCTCGGTTTCCGAGGAAGCCTGTCCGCTCGGCCTGGCCCCGACCGCCAGCACGACGGCAGCCCTCGTCATGGGCGACGCGCTGGCCATCGCCTTGCTGGAGGCGCGCGGATTCACTTCGGAAGACTTTGCCCGCTCGCATCCTGCAGGCACGCTCGGTCGCCGACTGCTGGTTCGCATCAGCGACATCATGCACTCGGGCAAGCAGATCCCGATTGTCGACCAGCACGCATCGCTGACAACGGCCCTGGTCGAAATGACCCGTACCGGTCTCGGCATGACCGCGGTGACCAACGAACTCGGCGAGTTGCTCGGCGTCTTTACCGATGGCGACCTGCGCCGCGCCGTCGATGATGCCAATATCGATCTGCGCGATACACCCGTCATGCGACTGATGACCTCAAACCCGAAGACGATCACGGCCGACAAGCTTGCCGCGGAAGCCGCCCAGGTCATGGAAACGCACAAGATTCACGCCCTGCTCGTCGTCAGCGACGAAAACAGGGTTGTCGGTGCGCTGAATATCCACGACCTGCTCAGGGCGAGGGTGGTCTAGGTGCCGGGAGTGGGGAATCGGGAATAGGGAATAGGTTCAAGCAAATGCCTTGAAATGCCCGCCTCTTTTCGGTTCGCCGTATTGGATGACTCCACTTTTCGCTCTGCCGACTCCCCATTTCCCATTCTCGATTCCCAGCTCCCCGGACCATGCCCCCATCCAGCATCCCCACCGACATCCTCGAACGTGCTGCCCGTGTCAGGCTGGCCGTATTCGATGTCGACGGCGTGCTGACTGACGGGCATCTGTGGTACTCCGAAGACGGCCACGAGCTGAAGGCCTTCCATGTGCACGACGGACTCGGGCTCAAGCGCCTGCTTGCGAACGGCGTCGAGGTCGCCATCATTACCGCCCGGATTTCCCACCTCGTTGCCCAGCGCATGGCCGACCTTGGCGTGGCCCATGTCTATCAGGGCCAGGAGGACAAGCTCAGCTGTTTCAAGCAGCTGCTGAAAGCCTTGCAGCTGCAGGCCGACCAATGCGCCTACACCGGTGATGATCTTCCCGATCTCGCTGTCATGAGTCGGGTCGGACTGGCCGTGGCCGTGGCCGACGCGCACCCGTGGGTGCGTGACCGCGCGCACTGGTGCACCGGACGGAAAGGCGGCTGTGGCGCGGCGCGCGAAGTCTGCGATCTTCTGATTGCCGCACAGGGCAAGGCCGACGCGGAACTGGCCCTGCATCTGGCCAGGCCCTGATCCGATGCTACATGACGACTTCCGGGCACGCGCCTGCACATCATGGTGATCGACCGCCGATTCATCGCCGTGGTGATCGTGCTCGCCCTGCTGGCGGCGGGCAGCCAGATCCTGCTCTTCCTGACCCGTCCGCCGCCGCTTGAACCGACCTTCAGCGGCCCGCCGCGCTCGAGCTACACGCTGGACAATTTTTCCCTGAACGCGCTCGACTCGGAAGGCCGTCTCAGTTTCACGATCAGCGGGCCACGCCTCACCCGGCGCAGTCAGGATGGTTCGATCTTCGTGTCGACGCCGGACTACGTGATGGTCGACAAGGACGGCAATCCCTGGGTCGGTACCTCCGACGCTGCCTGGGTCAACCAGGATGGATCGCTGATGAAGCTCGAGGGCAATGTGGAAATGCACCGGGTTGTCTCGGATACCGTGCCACCGGCAGTCCTGTCCACGTCAGACCTGACCGCCATGCCAAAGGCAAAGAAGCTCGAAACCGCGGCAGCGGCGCAGATAAGCCAACCGGGCTCTATACTGCGGGGCACAGGCCTGCGCGGCGATCTCAACACGAAAGTTCTGGAGCTGTTGTCCGATGTCCACAATACGTTCGAACCCCGCACCCGATAATCCTGGATTTCGCCCCGCAGCGATCACTCTTCCGGCGCTGCTGCTGCTCGCCATGGCCGCTCCGGTATCAGCGCTCAGTACCGACCGCGACCAACCGCTGGACGTGCGCGCACAAACCAATACAAGCTCGTTCGGAACGAATACCGTCAGTGTCTTCAGCGGCAACGTTCGCATGGTTCAGGGCTCGCTCAAGGCGGGCGGCGACGAAGCCAGGATTTCCGAAATCGCGGGCGACGGCGACGGTCGCAGGCTCGTATTGACCGGCAAGCCGGCCAACCTGGAGCAATTGATGGATGGAGGCGGCAAGGTGACTGCCCGCGCGCTGACCATTGATTACCGCACGGATACCGGTCTCGCGGAATTGACCGGCGATGTCATTGTCGTGCAGGAAGGCCGCTCGGAATTCCGCGGCCCGCGCATGACCTACAACACCAATACCGGGGCCATGGAGGGCGGCAGCCAGCAGGCCGGCAGTGAAGTTCACATGACCTTCAAGCCCAAGCCCCGCACCGCTCCGAAACCAGCCGCGGACCCCAGTTCCTGATGCTGCATGCCGCAAACCTGCGCAAATCCTATGCAGGTCGCACCGTGGTGCGGGATTTCGGATTTTCACTGAAACAGGGCGAGGTCGTCGGCCTGCTCGGTCCCAATGGCGCCGGAAAGACGACCTGCTTCTACATGGTGGTCGGCCTGGTCGGCGCTGATTCGGGGAGTATCCGCCTCGACGAACGCACGATTACCAACATGCCGATGCATGAGCGTGCACGCCTCGGTGTCGGCTACCTGCCGCAGGAGCCGTCGATCTTTCGACGCCTGAGCGTGGCCGACAACGTCATGGCCATTCTCGAATTGCGCGAGGATCTCGACGCCGACGGGCGTGAAAGCGAGCTCGAGTCCCTGCTTGATGAGCTGCAAATCAGCCATATCGCCGCAAGCAAGGGCGTCAGCCTTTCCGGTGGCGAGCGCCGACGCGTCGAGATCACGCGCGCACTCGCAGCAAAACCGCGCTTCCTCCTGCTCGATGAACCGTTTGCCGGCATCGATCCGATCTCCGTGGTCGACATCCAGCGCATCGTGCGCCAGCTCAAGGCCCGCAATATCGGCATCCTGATTACCGACCACAATGTCCGCGAGACGCTCGGCATCTGCGATCGTGCCTACATCATGAACGAAGGCACGGTGCTGACCCAGGGTTCACCTGCGGAAGTGCTGGCCAATGAGCAGGTGCGCGAGGTCTACCTCGGTAAGGAATTCCGCATGTGACTCGTGAAAACCGGCAACCGACGCACTCCGCATGCAGCAGGCACTATCCGGAGACGGCCGCACGAGAACGGCAAGCAGCTCCGGATATGCCCGCACGAGAACCCGAGCTCCACTGAAGCCGCAGGCTCGTGGCCGCTATCTGACCTGGATGTTCACCTTCTCGATCTTTCCGGCAAAACGACTGCTCACTCCGGCACGATAGGCTTCCGTCACGGGCGTGTCTTCGTCTACACCGACGTCTGCGCCTTCATCGAGTGAAAAGATGAAGGCATTGGTTTTCTCGACGCGGCCTTCGGCCACCTTCTTGTCGTCAACCGAGAGCACAACAGTGCCGCCTTTTCCGCGGCCTCCTCCGTCATAGTCGAATTCCACCTTTATGGTCGACCTGCCCTTCGGGATCGAATCAGGTCCGGCCACGGTGTAACGCTCCACGCCCACCCAGTTGTAGGCGTACTCGGGCCTGCCTTCCCTGAGGTACAGACTCCAGCCACCAAAGCGCCCGCCCTGCGCGACGATGACGCCATTGGCGTCCGACTCGCGCACATCGATATCCGCCGTGATGGTTACCGAGCGATTCTTGACGTTGAGGAACGTGTTTTCCATCATGCCGGTCATTCCGGGATAGAGGGTCAGCGAGGTTCGCTTTCCCATCAGATCCGGGCGCCCGGCCAATTCCGGATCCATCCGCTCGATGCTTCGATCATCCAGCGGCAGCACGTTGTACTTCACGGCCTCCGTCATGAACAGCGCCTGCAATTCCGCCAGCTTCTCCGGATTCTCTGCCGCAAGGTCGTTGGCGAGGCTGAAGTCGCTTCGCGTGTCATAGAGCTGCCAGACATCCTGGTCAAATGGCGGGGGTGGTGTCGCCTCCCAGGGCACTCGATGGATCGTGCGGGCAAACCAGCCGTTGTCATAGATGCCCCGGCTGCCGGCAATCTCGAAATACTGCGTGGTGTGCCGGTCAGCCGCCCTTGCGTCATCAAAAGTGTACGCCAGGCTCACGCCCTCGAAGGGTTTCTGCACGGTCCCGTTGACTGTTTTCGGGAACGGCAGACCGGCCGCTTCCAGAACGGTCGGCGCAATGTCGATGACATGGCTGAATTGGGAACGCTGTTCTCCCTTTGCCTTGATGCCGTCGGGCCAGCTCACCACCATTCCATTGGTGCTGCCGCCGAAATCGCCGCCAACCTGCTTGGTCCATGCGAATGGGGTATTTCCGGCTACTGCCCAGCCAACAGCGAAGTGCGGATAGGTTTCAGGGTTTCCCCACGCATCAAGGTGTTCGAGTTGATCGGCGACGCTGTCCTGCACGCCATTGAAATAGGTCATTTCATTGGAAGTGCCATTCAGGCCGCCTTCCGCGCTGGCCCCGTTGTCGCCGGCGATGTATATGAATAGCGTGTTGTCCGCCACACCGAGATCTTCAAGTGCCTTGAGCAGGCGGCCAATCTCGTAGTCGGTTTGTTCGGCGTAGCCCGCGAAGACCTCCATCTGGCGCGCAAACAGCTTGCGTTCCTCAGCGGGCAAGGTATCCCAATCCTTGATGGCAGCCGGTTTCGGAGCGAGCCTGGTCCCGGGAGGCACGATACCCAGCTTTATCTGACGCGCCAGCGTTTCTTCCCGATAAGCGTCCCAACCCGCATCGAATTTACCCTTGTACTTGTCGGCCCATGCCTTCGGCACATGATGCGGCGCATGTGTCGCGCCCGGGGCGAAATAGAGGAAGAACGGTCGCTCAGGGGTCATGGTGTGCTGGAAACGCACCCAGGCAATCGCCCTGTTCGTCATGTCTGTGGTGAAGTGGTAGTTGGGGTCCTGCGGAAGCTCCACTTTCGCGACACCGTCGTAGAGCAAGGGTGCCCACTGGTTCGTTTCACCGCCCAGAAAGCCATAGAACTGTTCGAAACCGGACGAAGTCGGCCACATCGAATAGGGGCCGGAGATACTGGTCTCCCAAAGCGGCGTCAAATGCCACTTGCCGAATGCAGCCGTGTTGTAGCCGTTGAGCCTGAGCATCTCCGCCAACGGCGCCACACTGTTGGGCCGCACGCCGGTATATCCCGGAAATGCCGTGGCAACATCCTGAACGGCTCCCGTATTGTTTGTGTGGTGGTTGCGGCCCGTTAGCAGTGCAGCGCGCGTGGGCGAGCACAGCGCCGTAACGTGCAGGTTGTTGTATCGCAGCCCGCCGGAAGCCAGGCGGTCCAGTGTCGGCATGGAGATTGCGCCCCCGAATGTGCTCGGCTGCCCGAATCCCATGTCGTCAACCAGCACGATCACGACGTTCGGGGCGTTTTCTGGCGCTTTAACCTCGAAACGCGGCGGCGGCTCGGCATGGCGCACATCAAGTTCTGTGTTGGCAGACAACTGCGGCCCTGCGATGGGCAACGAAGTCCGATCCTGCATTTCCAGAGCGATGGCAGGCCCGACCAGCCCGTTGCATGCCAAGCCGAACGCCAGCATGCGTACAAAGAAGTAGCGCCTCACTGTTCCCCCTCGAATGTTCGAAAACAACCGTCTGTGAATGGCACATGCCCTGCCCATTTTGGCCATGTCCGGGCATTCCGATCTAGCCGGAAAGGCGGGAAACCAAGCGGGTGCGCACGCAACAAGAGATCCTGATCAGGACCAATCGGCTGAGATTGGACCGCATTCGCGAAAGCGTCAAGATCTGCCGCTGGGTGGCAATTGGCGCTAGGATTGCATGAGGCCAGATGGTGACCACCAAACGGGCATGAAACCCGCTCTACAACTTCGAATCCAGTCGCAGCTTGCGCTGACTCCGCAACTTCAGCAGGCCATCAAGCTGCTGCAGCTTTCAAGCATGGAGCTCGAGCTGGAGCTCAATCAGGCGCTCGAATCCAATCCCCTGCTGGATCTGGACGAGGACGAGCCGGAAGACGAAGCAGTCGAGGAATTCGCCCCGCCCGAGCACACCATCAGCGCGCCGGTGGATTCCACCGACGAGCGCAACACGGATATCCCCGACAACACGCCCGAGTACGACGACGCGCCCCTGGACCTCGGCGGGGACATGCGCGAGTACCGCGTATCCGGAGGCGGAGACGAAGAAGGCATTGAATCCCAGGATGCCGAATCGGAAGACCTTCGCGACCATCTGCTCTGGCAACTCAATCTGACGCCGCTTTCCGCGCAGGATCGCGGCATCGCGACCGCGATCATCGAGGCCATCAACGATGACGGGTATCTCGATGAAACCAACGAGGTCATCTGCGAGAGTCTGGCTGACCTGTTCACGGCAAGTGTCGACCAGGTCGAAGCCGTGCGGCATCGCGTGCAACGGTTCGATCCCGTCGGCGTCGCTTCGCGCTCGCTCAGCGAATGCCTGGACATACAACTGGAGGCACTCGAAGCAGAAACGCCAGGCTTGACCATGGCACGCAAGCTCGTCGTCGACTGCCTCGACCTGCTCGCACGCAACGACCGCACGCGGATGTGCCAGAAGCTCAAGGCCAACGAAGACGAACTCGATATCGTCATCGACCTGGTTCGCTCGCTGAATCCCAAGCCCGGCGCCGGCTATTCGAGCGGGGCCGCCGAATACGTGGCTCCAGATGCCTATGCGCACAAGATCAACGGTCGCTGGCAGGTTTCGCTTTCGCCCAACTGCCAGCCACGACTCGCCATCAACGAGCACTACGCCAGTCTGATCGCCCGCGCCCAGCGCGACGACGCGAACTACCTGAGGGGCCAACTGCAGGAAGCGCGCTGGTTGATCAAGAGTCTGAAGACGCGCGCGGAAACCGTTCTCAAGGTGGCCCAGGCGATTGTCCAGGCGCAGGAGGGCTTCCTTGAATTCGGCCCCGAGGCCATGCGTCCGCTGGTACTGCGGGATGTCGCCGAGGAAATCGAGATGCACGAATCGACAGTTTCCCGGGTGACCACGCGCAAGTACCTGCATACGCCGCGCGGCACGTTCGAATTCAAGTATTTCTTCTCCAGCGGCGTTTCCACCGTCGATGGTGGCGCGGCTTCGGCGACGGCCATTCAGGCAATGATCCGCAAACTGATCGATGAAGAAAAAGCCGCTCGACCCATGTCCGATCAGGCATTGGCCGTCGAACTCAACCGCCGCGGCATCAGCGTGGCCAGACGTACCGTCGCAAAGTACAGGGAGGCGCTCAACATTCCATCGTCGAACGATCGCTGCCGACTGGGCTGATCCGGTGCGCGCCCGACTGATCCGGGAACGCCTGCCCGATTTCCGTGTCGAATCCGATGCGCCGTTCGAACAACAGGCAGAAAAGCGGAATCGCGGTCGTACAGCGATTCCATTCGGGCCGGCAGGACCGGTCCTTTACAGAAGGAGGTTGTTATGCAGATCACAATCAAAGGCCATCAGATCGATGTCACGCCCGCACTGCGTCAGCACGCGGAGTCCAAGATGGAACGTCTGAACCGGCATTTTGACCACCTTCACGAGTTATCGATCGTACTCGGCATCGAGAAACTGTTGCACAAGGCCGAGGCCACGATCCTGGTGTCCGGCAAGGCGATGCACGCCGATGCAGTCGCTGCCGACATGTATTCCGCCATTGATGCGCTGGCCGACAAGCTCACCGCGCAAGTTCGAAAGCACAAGGAAAAGCTGACCAACCATCACAACGAGGAGGTTCGCGCCACTCGCTACGAATAGGTTCCTTGGGTATCCGGCCTGCAATTCGAAACAGGCCGGATACCCCGGCTAGCGCCCGCCGTCGCTGCAGAATCCGCCCGGATCACGTCTGGGCGCGCTGCGATGCCATACTGTGCCCTCCTCCGACTCTCGACCTTTTCTGCCTCGCATGTCATTCCTGGACCTGTTGACACCGGAACGCGTGCGAGCGGATCTGGTCGCCGCCGACAAGACCGAACTGCTGGCGGAAATCGCCACGCTGCTGGCCGGAGACCAGGGCGACGAAGAGGAAATCAACCAGGCCTTGCAGGCCCGGGAAGATCTCGGCTCCACCGGCCTGGGCCATGGCGTGGCCATTCCACATGGCCGAATCGAGGAAACCGGGCAGGTTCGCGCCGTGTTCATCAAGTTGCAGACGCCACTCGAATTCGACGCGCTGGATGCAGAGCCCGTCGATCTGGTCGCCGCGCTGGTCGTGCCAACCGGATTCGCCGATCAACACCTGCTTCTGCTGGCAGAACTCGCCGAAATGTTTTCGGACAGGCAGCTGACCGCCGACTTGCGCGAAGCAGGTGATGCCAGCGCAGTGATCGCGAAACTGGCAGAATTCAAACGCAAGAGTACCGGGGAATCCGCATGGACAGACTGACTTCGCGCCAACTCTACGATGCTGTCGGCGAGCGCATGCAATTGCGCTGGGTCGCGGGGCTTCGTGGCGAAGGCCGCGCAATCGAGCCCGGCGACAAGAAGTCCCGGCGTCCTTCGCAGATCGGCTACCTCAACATCATCTATCCGAACAAGGTGCAGATCATCGGCACCGAGGAATTGTCCTATCTGGACGGACTCGATTCACGGCAGCGCTGGGAGACGATCGAAAAGATCATGGCCTATCGCTCGATTGCCCTGATCGTGACCAAGGACCAGCCCATTCCGGGCGACCTGCGCGATGCAGCCGAAGAATCGCAGACTCCGTTGTGGACCAGCCCCAAGCGCGGCCACGAACTGCTCACCTATCTGCAGTACCACCTGGCGCGCGGACTGGCCAGGCAGGTCACCCTGCACGGCGTGCTCATGGAAGTGAATTCGATCGGCGTACTGATCACCGGCGAAAGCGGTACGGGCAAGAGCGAACTTGCACTCGAACTGATCACGCGTGGCCATCGCCTCGTGGCCGATGATGCGCCCGAGTTCACCCTGATCGCACCCGATGTCATCGACGGCACCTGCCCCGAAATGCTCAGGGACCTGCTTGAAGTACGCGGCCTGGGCGTTCTCAACGTACGCGAGATGTTCGGCCACACGGCGGTGAAGCCGTCGAAATACCTGCGCCTGGTCGTGCATCTCCAACCGATGACCCAGACCGGAGCCGATGACGAGATGAAACGGCTCTACGGCGACGTCGGCTACCGCGATATCCTTGATGTGCCGATCCCGCAAATCGTCATCCCGGTAGCGTCGGGACGCAACATCGCAGTGCTCGCCGAGGCCGCCGTGCGCAGTCACATGCTCAAGTCAAAAGGACTCGACCCGGCGCAGACTTTCGTCGACCGCCAGGCGCATCAGTTGCGCCGCCTGCCACCATGGTGACCCGATGAGCGACACCACTTCGAACGCCGCAAAGATCCGACTGATCGTCGTCAGTGGCTTGTCCGGCTCCGGCAAGTCGGTGGCACTGCGCACCCTGGAGGATCTCGACTACTACTGCGTCGACAACCTTCCCAGCGCCTTGATGCCTGCCTTCGTCAGGGCCGTGTCCGAGGACGCAAGAGACCTGCATCCGCGTCTCGCGGTCGGAGTCGACGTGCGCAACCGCGCCGATGATCTGAACCGCTTGCCCGGTATCCTGGCCGGGCTCGCCGAAGTCGGCATCGCCTATGAGCTGGTGTTTCTGGACACGCGCGATGAAGTGCTGATCAAGCGCTATTCGGAAACCCGGCGTCGCCACCCGCTCTCCGGCGACCGGCTAGGACTGGCCGATGCCATTGCCCTGGAACGCAAGCTGATGCGCCAGGTCGCCGCGATCGCCGACCGCGTGATCGATACCAGCGAACTGAATGTGCACCAGTTGCGGCGGCTGGTCATCGCCGAACTGGGCATGAAGGCCGGTTCGCTGACCCTGCTGTTCGAGTCCTTCGCCTACAAGCATGGCGTGCCACCGGACGCGGATTTCGTGTTCGATGCACGCTGTCTGCCCAACCCGCACTGGAATCCGTTGCTGCGTCCACTGTCCGGGCGCGATGCGCCCGTGCGCGAGTGGCTGGAGGCTCAGCCGGACGTGGTCCTGTTTCGGGAACATCTGCAGGGATTTCTGGATACCTGGCTGTCGCGATTCAGGGACGAAGGCCGCAGCTATGTCACCATCTGCATCGGTTGTACCGGCGGCCGCCATCGTTCCGTCCACCTGGTCGAACGCCTGGCCGAACACTTTCGCGAATCCTTCACCCAGGTTCTGAGCTATCACCGTGAACTCGAATGAAATCGACGCGCCCGCAGCGACCATGGTCCCGCCAGGACACGGAGTCGGGTACCCTGATACGCAGTTGAACCGGCGCTTCTGGCGCCTTGGGAAGTTCCAGGCATGAGCGTCGGTGTACTCCTGTTGACCCACGAAGCCATGGGCGCTGCGCTCGTCACCGCTGCGCGGCACGTGCTTGGAAAAATGACCCTGCCTCTGGACGTCATCGAAGTGGGCTCCAGCGCGGATCCCGACAACATGCTGACCGAGGCCGCACGCCACGCCCGCGAACTCGATGACGGAGGCGGCGTCCTCGTTCTGACGGATCTGTACGGCGCGACGCCCTGCAACGTGGCCCAGCGCCTGCCGGCCCTGGGCTTGAACATGCATTGCGTCTCTGGCCTCAACCTGCCCATGCTGTTGCGGGTATTGAACTACCCGGAGCAATCACTGGACGAACTCGCGCAGACCGCAGCCAGCGGCGGACGCGGAGGAATATTCATCGATCATGCTTGAACGCGAAATCACCATCAGCAACAAGCTCGGCCTGCATGCGCGGGCCTCGGCGAAACTTGTGCAGACCCTGCACGGTTTCAAGTCGACGATATTCATGGGCTACCGCGGCAAGGAAGTGAATGCGAAAAGCATCATGGGGGTGATGATGCTCGCAGCCGGTCTCGGTGCGGTCCTCACCCTGCGCGTGGACGGCCCTGACGAAGAAGCCGCCATGGCCGCCCTGGTGGATCTGTTCGAGCGGAAATTCGACGAGGGCCAATAGCATTTCCCCCGCTGCAGGAGGGCATGGCCGGTTCGCACAGCCGGGATGCATGCGCCAGCAGCCGGTCAGAGTCATCCGGGGGCCTTGAAGTCCGGCTGGGAAGCCCGGTCTTCGGTGAGCGCATGATCCATGGCAGTCCCCTGGGCCTGAAAAGCGCAGGCAGTCTGTCGGCTACCGGCCGAAATCCTTCCCCAACCGGTATAGTTCGACAGGGAGCCGACAAGGAGCAGGACAAGGCGTGCGACTGAGACTGGAAGGCAATGGTGCATCGCGAGGCATGGCGCTCGGACGCGCACGCCTCGAACAACCCAGCCGCTACCTGGTCGATGAATCCCGCCTCGAAGCCGACGAAATCGAAGGCGAGCTCGAGCGCATCGATGAAGCACTGTCTGCTGCGCGCGACGAATTGCAGGCAGTGCGCGACAAGCTTGAAGGACCGCTGGCCCGGGAAGTGGGCGAATTCATCGATGCCCACAGCCTGATCCTGGAGGACCCCGTCTTCATCCAGGGTCTGCACGACCTGATTCGCGAAGGCCGCTTCCACGCCAGTGCAGCCCTGAAAAGGCAGCGCGAAAGCCTCGTGGCCGTGTTCGAAGCCATGGACGACCCTTACCTGCGCAGTCGTCGTGAAGACATCGAGCATGTCATCGGCCGTGTCGAGGGCGCACTCAATCGCGAATCCAGCGTCGAAGAGCGCAAACTTGCGTCTCGAGTCGGCGAAATACTCATCAGTGACACGGTCGCACCGTCCGAAATGGTGCCGCTGGCCGAACACGGCGTACTCGGCTTCGTGCTGACGGCTGGCAGCACGCTTTCCCATAGCGCCATCCTGTCCCGTTCGTTGCGCCTGCCCATGGTGGTGGGTTCGCACGAGGCGCTCTCGCATCTGCAGGATGGCGACCTCGTCCTGATCGATGGCGACAGCGGCCAGATCATTGTCCATCCCACCGCTCAGGATCTCGCCGGCTTCCGCCAATGGCAGCGCGAGTCCGCCCAGCACGAAAAAAGGCGCGAGCGACTGCGTGATGCCGACACGCGAACCCTCGACGGCGTAGCCATCCACCTTCATGCCAATGCTGAGTTGCCGGGTGAAGTGGCGCAGGCGCGTTCCTGTGGTGCCGCCGGCATCGGGTTGTACCGCACCGAATTCCTGTTCCTGCAACGCAAGGATGCCCCTGGCGAGGAAGAGCAGTTCCTGGCCTACCGCGACCTCGTGCTTGGCATGGGCGGACTGCCGGTCACGATCCGCACGCTTGATCTCGGCGCGGACAAGGTGGACAGCGCAGGGCTGGTGCTGAAGGACGAGCTCAATCCGGCCCTCGGCGTACGCGGCGTACGCCTTTCGCTGCGCACGCCCCAACTCATGCATACCCAGCTGCGCGCCATTCTGCGCACGACCAGCTATGGCCCGGTGCGCATCCTGATTCCGATGGTCAGCTCGATCGAGGAAATCGTGACCGTTCGGCGAATGATCCTTGAGTGCGCCAGGCAACTCCGCTACGAGGGCCACCAGATTACCGATCAGTTCGAAGTCGGTGCCATGATCGAGGTGCCGGCGGCCGCCATTGCCCTGCCCAGCCTGATTCGCAAGCTCGACTTCGTCTCGATAGGCACCAATGACCTGGTCCAGTACACGCTGGCCGCCGATCGCAACAACAACGAGCTGGGCAACCTCTACGACCCCCTGCACCCGGCCGTCCTGCGCCTGATTGCGCAGACTATCGCCACCTGCAAGCGCGCCAATCGACCGGTCACCCTGTGCGGGGAAATTGCCGGCGACGTGTATTTCACGGCCATGCTGATTGCCCTGGGCCTGACCGAATTCAGCATGCACCCCGGGCTGCTGCTTGAGGTTCGTGAAATCGTCAACACACTCGATCAGGCCGAACTGCGCAAACTGGCGCCCAGTCTGCTTCGCGCGTCAAGTCGGGAAGGCATTCTGAAGGTCTTGCAGCGCATGCGTGTGAAATCCCCGGCAATAGTGGAAAATAGCGGGCCAGAAACGATGGCTCCCTGATACCCAATCCGCACACACCACGCGGCCTCACCGACGCGCGTAGCCCCCATGCCTGCCAATCCCGATTCCCTGCTCAATCCCGACGTCCTTGCGAACTCTGGCGACATCGCTGCGCGCTTCGCGCCGAGGAAACCGTTTCGTCACGTCGTCATCGACGATTTCCTCGACAGCGAATTCGCCGACCGCCTGCTCGCCCAGTTTCCCTCGTTCGAGAGAGGCAACGCACGCAACGAAGCCGGAGAACTCGGCAACAAGTCGACCGTGGAGCGTGTACACGAGCTCGGAACTGCCTACCAGCAGCTCGACGAGCTGATCCAGTCCGAAACCTTTCTCGAACTGGTCGGGCGCCTGACCGGCATCGATGGCCTGATTTACGATCCCTGGTACTTCGGCGGCGGCACGCACGAGAACCGCGAGGGCCAGGATCTCGATTCGCATGTCGACTTCAACCGCCATCCGGTCGAAAACTGGCATCGCCGGCTGAACCTGATCGTCTACCTGAATCGCGAGTGGGAAGATGCCTGGGGCGGCTCGCTCGAGATCCACTCCGATCCGCGTTCCGATGACGACGAAATCAGTCTGATCACTCCTGCTTTCAATCGCTGCGTGATTTTCGAGACCACCGAGTCGAGCTGGCACGGCTTCAGCCGGATCACGTTGCCGGAGTCGCGCAAGCAGCTCAGCCGGCGCTCGATCGCGCTTTACTTCTACACCAGGGATCGGCCGGCCGACGAACTGGCCGACACCCATTCCACGATTTACGTGGACCGCCCCCTGCCCGACAAATTCGTCGCAGGAAGGACCTTGAGCGAGGCCGACGTCGAGGAATTGCGCGTGCTGCTGAAGCGGCGCGACCAGCACAACCAGAGGCTCTATCGCGATATCACCCGTGCAAGCACCCAGCTGGAGCAGGCACGTTCCGCGCTCTACGCCGGACGGCTGGGGCGATTGCGCTATTTTCTCAAGGTTGCCCGCTCTCGCCTTCGCGGCTGATTGCTTGTGCTGTTCAATTCATTTCACTACGTCGCATTCTTCATTGTCGTCCTGGCCCTGAACCAGGCGCTGCTGCGCTGGCCGACGGCGCAGAAGCTGATGCTGCTGGCAGCCAGCTACTATTTCTACGGCCAATGGAGCTGGCTGTACCTGCTGCTGATCCTGTTCTCGACAGCCACGGACTACGCCATCGGTCTTGGAATTGTCCGGGTCAGGCGGCCGCGCCAGTTGCTGGTCATCAGCCTGGTCGCAAATCTCGGCGTGCTGTTCTTCTTCAAGTACGCGAACTGGGCCATTTCGAACTGGAATGCCGTGGATTCTCTGGCGGGCATCGGCATGCCGATCACGCCGCTGGATCTGCTGCTGCCGATCGGCATCTCGTTCTATACCTTCCAGAGTCTTTCCTACACCATCGATGTCTACCGCGGGGACAGTCCGCCGCGGCGCAATCCGCTCGACTACTCGCTGTTCATCGCCTTTTTTCCGCAACTGGTCGCCGGGCCCATTGTTCGCGACGGCGAGTTCTTCCATGAACTGGATCGAGATCGCAGCGTCGACTTCGGCATGGTTCGCCAGGCCCTGATCCTGATTTCACTGGGCTACGTGAAGAAGATGGTCGTCGCCGACAATCTGGCCCTCGTCGTGGATCCGGTATTCGATGCCCCGCTGGGGCAGGGATTCTGGGACACCCTGCTCGCGATCTACGCGTTTGCTTTCCAGATCTACTGTGATTTCTCCGGCTACACCGATATCGCGATCGGCTGCGCCCTGCTGCTCGGCTTCCGCTTTCCGAAAAACTTCAACTACCCGTATGTCGCGGAGTCGATCCAGGATTTCTGGCGACGCTGGCACATGACGCTTTCGCGCTGGTTGCGCGACTACCTGTACATCTCGCTGGGTGGAAACCGCAAGGGTCCGGGTCGCACCATGGTCAATCTCATGCTGACCATGCTGCTGGGCGGACTCTGGCATGGCGCAAGCTGGAACTTCGTCATCTGGGGCGGTCTGCACGGCGCCTACCTCGCCGTCGAACGCACCATCCACAAGCATTGGCCCGGATGGAACCGCGAAGGCCGATTCTTCCGCCTGCTGCGCGTCGCCATCTGCTTCCATCTTGTCTGCCTGGCCTGGATCTTCTTCCGCGCGCCCGATCTGGCAGGTGCGGCACAGATCTTCTCCAACCTTGGCGGCTTTTCCCTCCTCGATTTTGACAAGGACAGCCACCTGGGGCTGTGCGTACTGCTCGGATTGCTTGCCTATGCCCAGTTCCTCGGCAACGATCGCCGGATCAAGCAGCGCATGAGCGCCAGCGAAGGGCCGCTGTTTGTCGGCACGGTCACTTGCGCGCTCCTGGCCCTGATCTGGTTTACGCCAGCCGTCAGCACACCATTCATCTACTTTCAATTCTAGCCAGGACGGCACATGCAATCACAGGCATCCACAATCCTTTTCGGTACCGGCACGCCCTCGGCTCTCGGCCTGTTGAAGCGAACAGCGACCCTTCTGGTCACCCTGATCCTGCTGCTGGAAGGCGGCTATTTTCTTCTGACCGGGTTGCTCGAAATCGTCAATTTCGGTTGGCGCCAGCCGATGTTCGACCAGTACAAGATGTATCCGCACTACCTCGAGTTCGCGTTTCCGGAAAACATCATCCAGCTCGAAAACGGCCATCGCCCGATTCTGCCGATCCTGATCACATTGGCCGAGATCCACTGGATGAACGCCAACCAGATCCTGCATATCGTGGTGGGAGCGAGCTGCGCTTTTCTGATGGCTGCGATTCCTGCACTGGCTGTGTGGCGGCAGCACTCGATCTCCATGCCGATGCGCGCAGCCGCCGTGGCGGTAGCCCTGATCGGCATTTTCTGGCTGGCCAATGCACGCATGCTGCTACATGGCAACGAGCTGCTGCACGTCTACCTGCCTGGCTTGCTCGTGTTGCTGGCTGCCCCGTGCACGCAGCGCGCATCACGGAATGCACCAGCGCGCTGGATGACACTGGCGACACTCTTCTGTACGGGCGCCATGTTCTGCTTTGGTGCGGGTGTCGCCGCATTTCCTGCCGTCGCACTGGTGGCCTGGTTGTCTCGGGTTCCCTTGCGCGCCGTTGCCATCCTGGCCGTTGGCCTTGGCGTTTCGCTGTTCGTATACCTCTGGGTGCTGCCAAGCGACGACGGCGTCCGCCAGATGCTGCAACTCCGACCGATTGACAGCATCGCGACCGCCGCGCGCTGGATCGGATCGCCCTGGGTCAATGCATGGCTGGGATTCGCCGACCCGCCGCTGTACCCGTGGATGAGCGCTGACGCACAAACCACCACCGCCGGAGTCGTGTTGGCCTCGTCCGCCAACGGAATCCAGCAACTGACCGGGTCCGGATTGCGGCAAGCCGGCTCACTCCTGTTCGGACTGACAGGCTTCCTCATGCTGGCGCTCGTTGTTGTCAAACGCATGCGTCGTCGGGCTCCCGCCACTGCCATCGAAAACATCGCCCTGACCATGTCGCTGTTTGGCGCGGCCATCTCGATACTTATCGGCATCGGACGTCTCGACTACATGGCAAGGCTGCCGGACGAACTGTTTGCTGATCGATACCTGCCCTGGTCCTGCACATTCTGGATCGGCATTGCCATCCTCGGCTTGCTCAGACTGGATACCGCGCGCCCGGCGATCCGGATGCCCACGCTTGCCGCGATATTGTGTATCCCGCTATTGCTCTATCCCAGCCATAGAAAATGGGCAGGCTGGGGCGAAGCGGTCTACAAGAACAGTCAGGCGTCCGCTGCAGCGATCCTCTCCGGTGTTTTCGATCCACGAATGTTTCCCGACGACGCTTCCGCTCGACACGAAGACGTGGCGCACACACTCGAACTCTTGCGCTCCCGGCGACTGGCCATGTTCGCCGGCCCGGAATCCTCCCTCCTCGGCGAGGCCGTCAAGACCAGGGCGCCGGACGGAGACGTGGCTGCCGTTGTCTATGGACTGAAAACCTTGCAGGACGCATTCACGGGCGAACCGGCGGCCACGTTCAGCGTAGTCGTGCAGGATGAAATCCGATGGGTCCTCAAGCAGGGCCCGATGGTCGTGCTCGACGCAGAGAACCGGATCCGAGGTTTCGCGCTGCCGAGCTTCATTGATGGCAAGCCTTCCGAACCGCGCATGAAGTTGCCGCGCAAGAAGGGCTTTACGGGATATGTAGGCAACTACCAGAACTTCGAGAAGTACCGTCTCGGAGTGCTCGACCCGGGCTTGGGACTCGCCACGGTTCTGGCCGACCTGCCGGCAGAGAGGTAAGCAGGTGTCACGAACAAGGCAAATCCTGATCGTCGTTCTGCCACTTTTTCTGGTGGCAGCCGTCGAGCTGCTGTTTCGCCTGGGTGCCTGGGAGCCGGTAGCCGAACCTCGCAGCCATGCAGGTAGAAGCATCGAGGTCAAACGCAGCCTGCTTTCCGCCTCCCTGTCGAAACTGGACTTCGTGACTCTCGGAAGCTCTCGCCCCGAGTACGGCCTTGACCACGAGCTCATTGCAGACGCTGCCCGCAAGCACGGTATGGTGCACGCAAACCTGAGCATGCCCGGCACCCACTGGATGACAATAGGAGTACTTTCGGATTGGCTGGAACAGCACCATCCGGAAATCGAGGGCGGCGTCATTGCGCTTTCGGTTCAGGACTTGGCCTGGTACGGAAACGGGTACTACGAGCTCGGCATCGTGCAGCCATTCCGGACCGCTTCGGAGGATGCATGGGTTGCCGCACACGTCCCGTTTGAAGCTTCCAAAATCGAGAGTTTCGGCAGTCGGCTGGCACTTTTCGCCTGGCGTGAAGACATCCGCGCCTTTCTTTCCGATCCATTTTCGAGGCTGAACAGAATCCGCAAGAAATCCGCAAGAGACGAAACAGAAAGACTCTTCCAAAAATTCGAATTGCCCGGCAACATGTGCAAGTGGCATGTGGCAACGCTGGCATCATGCGACGCAGTCGAAGCGGCTGTTGAATCGCTGCCCGGGCTTAGGAGTCAATGCAGCCAGATTCGGACGACGTTGGCGTCAAGGCAAGACTATGCCCGACTCAGGCGCGAGTCGCCTGAGCCTGAGTTCATGGTGCGGACCCGCGAGCTCGTACAGGGGCAGCTTCGATCCATCCAGTGGCCCAGGCGGCCGATCGTCATTCTGATGCCCACCGCAAGAATCTGGCGATCGGACGCCAATGCCGATGGACTCCACCAGTGGGCTCTGGACGTGCTCCAGCCGCTTGCTTCAGATGGAACAATCCAGCTGATCGATGCGACGAATTTTTTCGACTCGAGAGGTGCAGAAGAATGCCTGTACTTCGGCGATTTCTATCACCAGAGCGTCCTTGGCCGAAACGTCTTTTCCGAGTGGCTGATTCCACGAGTTTCGGATGTGCTGTACGCTCCGGCTCAACATCCCGCTCCCTAGCCGATCGCTTGCTGCGCTGATTGAACAACCTCGCGCCTTGACTGGCCCAATGAGTTTTCAGGACGAACCAAGTGCAGCCATCCATTCCTGACGCCAAGACTTTCGCGACTCATTTTGAGCCACATGACAATACCGATTGGGAGTACTTGACGCATCACTACCGTCGATTCGCCACAACGCTTGAAGAGTTCTGTTCGAGTTGGGAATTGTCTCGAGGAAAGCGGGTGCTGGATATTGGTGCGCATTGGCTGCACCAGGCAATTCTCTGGAAGCAGGCTGGTTTTGAAGTCATCGCGGTAGACATGCCGATTACATTCGAGATGACGAGCGTGCAGTCGCTTGCGCGTGCGAACGATATCGAACTGATACCTTGCCACGACCTTGAAGCCGGCATCGAACTCGACGTACTCCCGGATTCAAGTGTCGATGTAATCCTGTTACGGAAATCATCGAACACATAACCTTCAATCCGGTGAGGTTCTGGAAGCAGGTTCACAGGATTCTTGCTCCGAATGGTCGCCTGTTGGTGACCACGCCCAACTACTAGGCCTGGAATGGTCGCGCGTGGGACATCATGAGGTTCCTGCGTGGATTTGCTGGCGGGTTGAGCGTCGATGGAATTCTGAATACGCGCACGCATGCCCATCATTGGCGTGAATTCTCGAAGCATGAACTGGTCCGCTATTTCAGTCTTCTGTCACCCGACTTCAGGCCAAGCAAGGTAAAGGTCATTCGGGACTACTATCTGGTGCAGGGCACCGGATTGAAAAAACTGGCAGCCCGCGCAGCGGAATCCATTCCGGTTCTTCGGCCGAACCTTCATCTTGAAATTGATCTGCATACCAAAGAACACGGCATTGTCATCGAGCCAGGATGGTGAATCGATTCACCAGGGCCTCGGAGAGTCCGATTGCTTTCCAGCGCCGGCTGTGTGCCCGGCCCGCAACCGGAACACGGCCGGGAGCGGGAATGGCGCTTCATTTCTTTTCTGAAGCGAAGCAGAAACGGGATCGGATTCGACAAGAATCGGTTCGCACTGGCAATGGCCCAGCTGCTTGAAAGACTGGTTCAGTGGATCAATTGCGCGGAAACGATCTTGTACGCCAGGTCCCGGCAATCACCTGATGGGTCGTCCACGGAGGGGCGCCAAGATTCTGCCGCGTGGATCCTGAGGTTCACAGCGGTTCCGGCGCCTGAGCGAATCTTCAGCTTGATCGGGGTGCGTGAACCGCGCACCAGATCCTGGTTGAATACTTCCCCGTTCATCTCGATCCGTAGCACCTGATCCGTCTGCAGTTGATTCGGCACCCAGAGGTCCAGGACTATCGCCTTGGCTCGTCGCGTCGGCTCGAAGGCAGCTTCGAACTCGGTTGCTGCCCATCCATCTGGCCAAAGCCCTTTCGCTCCTCTTGGCTGGACTGCATAACCCTGCAATTCCAGGCGCTGCGAGTCCCGAGCTTCGGCGAGCGCACGTTCGAGAGCAGTGATCTGCGCGCCGAAATGCTTCTCGCGATCGTAGAGATATCTGAGTTGGGTGCGCAAACGCGCGAAGCGATTGCGCAAAGCGCGAAGGTCCGATTCGGACAGCTCCCGGCCGGCTCGCCAGTCCACCGGCATCATCTCGGGAACATAGATAGTCGCATGCGGCGGCGCCGTTTCCTCGACAGGCCGGGTCCGCGTATAGAGATAGATCGCAAATGATTTTCGCGACAGATTCTGGCGATTCTCGGGAAGCCGGACACTCGAAAAGCCGTGCCATGAAGCCTCGGTCGTTTCGAAAACCACGGCCTTGTTCATCAGCGGGGACACGCTGGTCGTACGGTTGCTTGCTGCGTCCCAGGGATCAGAATGCAATTCAAGCTCCCCGCCCCAGGCTGCATCCCATTCGTCATTGAGATAAACGATCAGATTGAGGCGGCGATGCCAGTGCGTGCGTGGGTGGTAGTTGAAATCGACGTGCGGGTCGAGCCCCTGCCCGTGACGGTTCTCATGGGTACCACCGCCGACATAGTCGGGATCGTAGAGCAGATCCGGAATACCGGTTAAAGTTGAAACGTAGTCGAGAAATTCAGAGGTCTGCAGGAATTCGTCCAGCTCCCTGTAGGCATCTGATATGTCGCGCACATCCATTCGCACGGCCTTGCCGCCAACCTGGCCCATTTCATTCAGCGCGTGACGCTCTTCAAACCCTGGAAAATCCTGTGCCAGCCGAGCGCAGAAATCCGGATCAAGAAAGCCATTGATGACCACATGTCGAAAAGGCTCTGCTACGCTGAACGCGCGCGCAAGATCCTCCCGTTGCCGCGCTGCTGTTGAAGAAATCAGGTTCATTGGGGCATCCGGGCCAGGTAGTCCGGGGATTATACGAAGCGTTCGACTCAAACAGGCATTGGAGCCCAAGACCCATGTTTTTCAAGCGAAAGCCGATAACGCTCTGCCGCGCCTGCAGGGAGAACGCGAAGCTTGCAGTAGTCGGCAAGGTTTCGCCAACGCATCCAGGTCCGTTTCACACTTCCGAATTCGAGCTGATTCACTGCCCGCGGTGCGACTCGGTGTATCTGAGCCCTGCTCCTACTGATGACGACCTGCGCGTTCTCTACGAGGAGTCGGTCCAGTTCGCGGATGATCACTACACGTCCGAGGAACAGGTCGAGCGAATTCTCGATTACTACCGAGGTGCGGTCCGTCATCGGCGGTTGCTACCGGGAAGCCAGGCCCGCGTACTCGAGGTTGGAGCCGGATACGCCTGGGTTTCCAGGGCAAGCAAGGATTCGGACTCCAGCTGCCATACGGTAGCTCAGGACGTCAGCGGCGAATGCGCGGAGAAATGCGACTGGGTCGATCAATACCATGTCGGAAGTCTGGATACTCTGCCGACGGACGAAAAGTTCGACCTTGCATCAATGACCCATGTCATCGAGCATCTGGTGGATCCGGAAGCAATGCTCGGCGCGATATCACGTCGCCTCAAGCCGGGTGGGAAACTCTTCGTGACTGCACCCTACCGTCCAACAGGGTGGAAGCCGAACATGGGCATTGATGCCTGGAAGAACTACTCCTACCTGCACGTTCCGGCGCATGTCACGTATTTTTCACGCAAGTGGTTTGATCAGGTCGCGCCACGCCATGGCATGCAGGTAGTCCACTGGGATGCCCGGCATGAGGACGGTCAAGCCTTCGAATTGGTACTTCAGCGCAGAAGCTGACGGGACTTCAGGATCATCCCTGCCGCGCGTTCGCCTGCTCCGTGCTGGTCAATGCGACCTTGTCTCGCAGGTAGACCGGCAAGGCCAGTTCCGGGGCAAGGCCGATGCCGGCCTCGTGTTCTTGAACGGCGAGTCGCGCCACACAGGCTGCCTGCGGATAGCAAAGGCCTTTCGCCCAGACCGGCTCGCCATGCATCCGGTTGCGGATGATGGCGGCATAGGTTTCCCACCCGGTTCCGACGACGTTCCACTCGCCTGCGCCCGAGAAATCCAGGAACTCGGCGGAACCCACGCTTTCGGATCCAATCGGTTCGACGAGGCCCTCCGCTGTCTTGCGGAAGGTTCCGGCATAGACCTCGCCCATGCGCGCGTCGATCACGGCGAATATCGGCTTGCCATTGGCGGGGGCTTGCATGGCCAGCGCCGCCAGCGACGAAACCGGGATCACCGGAAGATCCAGGGCAAGCGCCATGCCCTGCGCCGCTGAAATGGCGAGACGCACACCGGTGAAGGCGCCGGGACCTCGACCTACGGCAATCACGTCCAGCTGCCGGCGCGATACACCGGCTTGTGCAAGCACCTCGTCGCACATGGGCAGAAGCAACTCCGCGTGGCGACGAGGCGCAATCTCGCTACGCGCGTACAGGGCACCGTCGCAGCTCAGGGCGACCGAACAGCATTCGGTTGACGTTTCAATGGCGAGAAGATTCATGACGGCATTCTACCTGTGCTGTCGACGGACACGCCGCCCAGGCCGTACCAGTCGATGCGCCGGGTCAGGTACATCAGCGAGCCGATGGCAAGCAGCAGGGCTATTGCGCCCATCAACAGGGAATACTGTTCGCTGATGACCAGGCCGTAGAGCAGCACATAGACCAGGGCCAGCAGCGCACCGAGCATCCTCCCCGCTCCGCGGCTGCGGGCCGAGGCTGCAGCGTAGCCCGCGATGATGCCGACCACGGCCATGGCAGCAAGGGCATAAGCCCAGGCGAAGCCGATCTGCTCGGACAAGGCCAGCAGCACGACATAGAACGTGCAGAGGGCCAGACCCACCATCAGGTACTGGACCGGATGCACGCGCCAGCGCCCCAGGGCCTCGAACAGGAAGAGGGCGACGAACGTCAGTGCGATGAAGAGAACGCCATATTTGCCGGCGCGCTCGTTGCGCTGGTAAGTGCCGACCGGCTGGAACAATTCGACGCCAAACGCTGACTGTTGCAGGGCCTGGAATTGCAGACTCGAGGTCGGACCCTGCTGCCCGTAGCTGCGATTGAGGTCGAGCACCTGCCAGTGGGCCTCAAAGCCGGACGCATCGCCCTTGCGCCGCTCGGGCAGGAAAGAGCCCGCGTAGCTCGGATCCGGCCAGGTCCCGGCCAGGGTGACGTCGGTCTCGCGGCCCAGTGGCAGAAAATGCAGCTCGGCCGTGCCCGCAAGTCGCAGTTCAAGCGAGAACGCATGCTTGCCCGCGGAAGGAGCGGTATCGATCGGCCATGGCACTTCGGTTGCGCTGATGCCGCCCAGGCCTTCGCTTCCGGGGCCGAACGAGCGTTCTTCGCCGTTTAGTCGCAAGGGCGACAGGTTGCGTATGCCGCGCACGTCCGATACCGGAAAACGCAACACGGCCTGGTCCCAGCGAGGCACGCCGCCCTGGGATGCCAGTTTGACCATGGCCTCGTCGCTGAAATGGCCGGACATGGATAGCGCGGCTGTGTAGATCGGCGTCGCGTAGATTCCGTAGCTGCGCACTTCGGACTCGAGACTTCCACGGATATCAAGGCGTTCCGGGAGGACATAATAGGGCTCGTCGCGATTGATCCAGCCCTTGTCGGTCTGCACCTGCCAGCGCACCGGTACCACGAGGACCGGACCCCCTACACGCTGGATCCCACCCCAGCGCTCGGCGATCTTCATGCGCGCCTGTTGCTCGAGACCCTGGCGCTCGAAAGTCAGGCTTTGAACCTGCCAGAGCGGTATCAGCATGAGGAGGGCAAGCAAGCCCACGCCCATTGCCTTGATGGTGACACCTTGAGTCCAGTTGCGCGCCTGCATGATCGTGCTCCTCGTAGGTTTCGAGGACCATGAGACCTGCAGGAACGGGCGCGGCCCGGACAGTCTTGTGGCAATTGTCGGGCGCCGCAGGGCGCCTGGGCGACTGGTCGGCCTGCGAGTGACCGGGAGTGGTGGGCCGTGAAGGATTTGAACCTTCGACCAATGGATTAAAAGTCCACTGCTCTACCGCTGAGCTAACGGCCCCCTGCTTCAATCAAATACCGCTGTCGCGCAAAGCGCGACGATCACTCCCCCTCTCCCCGTGGGAGAGGGTACGGGGTGAGGGTCCGGGCTGAGATGACAAGCATCAAAGCCTCGAATCGATCACTCCCCCTCTCCCGCCGGGAGAGGGTACGGGGTGAGGGTCCGGGCTGAGATGACAAGCATCAAAGCCTCGAATCGATCACTCCTCCATTCGAAGGAAGTCGCAAAAAAGCATCGTGGCTACAGCCGCTCCTGCCAAGACCCGCAATTCGACGACAGCAATTCGGGCCGGCTGGACCAGGAAACAGTCGGCCGCTGCCCGCATGTGACGTGCGAACCGCCAAGTTTAGCGACATTCGACGATTAACGGTAGCGTGTCGGATCCTTGATTCCCGCGGCCGCGAATCCTTCGGCGCGCAACCGGCAGGCATCGCAGTGTCCGCAGGCCCTGCCCTCCGCATCCGCCTGATAGCAGGACACGGTCTCGGCGAAGTCGATACCGAGGCGCATGCCCTCGCGGGCGATGTCGGCCTTGCTCATCCGCATCAATGGCGCGTGGACACGCATGCGATGCCCCTCGACGCCCGATTTCGTGGCGAGATTGGCCAGTTGATCGAACGCCTCGATGAAGGCAGGTCGACAATCCGGATAGCCCGAGTAATCGACCGCGTTGACCCCACAGAAGATGTCGTCCGCACCGAGCACCTCGGCCCAGCCAAGCGCGATCGACAACATGATCGTGTTGCGCGCGGGCACATAGGTCACCGGGATGCCATCGCCCCCCTGTTCGGGCACCTCGATATCCGCTGTCAGCGCAGAGCCGCCAATGGAGCGAAGGTCGACCGTCACGGTCTTGTGCTGGGCGGCACCCTGCTGCCGTGCGATGCGTGCCGCGGCAACCAGTTCGGAAGAGTGCCGTTGCCCGTAGGAAACACTGAGGGCGTGGGCAACAAAGCCTTGCTCACGCGCCAAGGCCAGGGTGACAGCGGAATCCATGCCACCGGAGACAAGAACTACGGCCGATTTGCTTGTTTCTTTGTCCATGGTGGTTTGAGTTCTAGATTCCTGGCTGTGTCGCCAATAAGTACTTCTCAGCTGGAATTCGACACTTTCGTTCTACCGTGATTCTGAAATGCGCCACCGAAAGTTCCTTGAGGCATGCCCCGAGTACGCGGTGACGGGGCTGTACGTAGGAGGAGGCTTCAGCCCCGATGCTCTTGTCGCGATGCGCCGAAGAGCATCGGGGCTGAAGCCTCCTCCTGCAAAAATCCTTCGATTCAGCACAATCCTAATGCCCCGGTGTCTCGCCCCAGAGCAACTTGTGCAATTGCATCTGGAAACGCACCGGCAAGCGGTCAGCGACAATCCAGTCGGCCAGTTCCCGCGGTGAGAGTTTTTCGTGAACCGGCGAAAAAAGCACGGGGCAGCGTTCCTGCAGCTTGTGTTCGCGGACCCTGGCTACCGCCCAGTCATAGTCCTCGCGATTGGCCAGCACAAACTTGAGCTGGTCGTGCCTGTTCAGGTGATCGAGATTGCTCCAGAGATTTCTTGAAACCTCACCCGAGCCCGGCGCCTTCACGTCGACCACCTTGCGCACGCGCGGATCGACATCCGCAACGTCCAGTGCGCCGGATGTCTCCAGCGAAACTTCAAGGCCGCGGTCGCACAACGCCGTCAGCAGGGCGAGGCATCGCTTTTGTGCCAGCGGCTCGCCACCGGTGACGCAGACATGGCGAACGCCGAATTCGGCGACCTTCGCCACGATGTGGTCGATGACCTGCCATTCGCCACCGTGGAATGCATATTCGGTATCGCACCAGACGCAGCGCAAGGGGCAGCCGGTCAGGCGAACGAAAACGGTGGGCCAGCCGATACTGTCGGACTCGCCTTGCAGGGACAGGAAAATCTCGCTGATCCGCAACCGCGACAACGTGCTGTCCGATGCGAGCGGATCCGCTACGGAGCTTTCCACGACCATGACGAGGGGGAGCCCGTTTCCGGGCTCAGCGTCGGTTTTCCAGTTGCAAGGCGCGCATGCGCCCCTGGGCCAGCCTCGAAACGGTGGTGTCCGGATAGGTGGCGATCACCTGGTTGAGAGTCGCTTCGGCCGCATCCCACTGCTTGAGCTCGTATTGGCAATAGCCCGTCTTGAGCAAGGCATCGGGAGCCTTCTGGTTCTGCGGGAAACGGGCCAGCAGCGTCGCAAAGGTATCCAGTGCAACCTGGTAGTTCTGGGTCACGTAGTACGACTCACCGAGCCAGTAGTACGCGTTGCCGGTCAGGTCGGTATCCGGATAGTCGGTAATGAATGCCTGGAATCGACGCGCCGATTCCGCATAGCGGCCATCTTTCAGCGCGGAAAAGGCCTCGTCGTACGCACGCTTTTCGGCTTCCGGGTCGGCGGCGGCAGGAAGCTCCTGCGTGGCCGGCTCACCGAGCTCGAGCGGTGCACTGGTGCTGGTCTCGGCTGGCGGCAACAACTGCATGTCGGTGGCCGTCAGCGACCCTGTGTTCGCTTGCGATGTCGTACCGAGCTCGATGTCCTGCAGATCCTGGTTCATGGAACCCGGTTCCGGTGTCGCCGAAGTCGCGGCCGCGCCGCCCTCGATCCGGCCGATGCGCGAATCGAGATCGATATACTGGTCCTTGGAGCGCTGCTGCGCCTGGCCGAGTTCGTGGCGCAGCTCCTCGACCTGCCCTTGCAGAACCTGCACCTGCGATTGCAGAGCCTGGATCTGGTTGACCAGATCGATGCTGCCCGAACTGCCGTTGCCCGAAACCTGCTGCTCGAGGCGCTCGACACGCTCGGACAGGCTCAGGCGTTGCTGGGCCTGCGCCGGCGCAACAAGCACAGCAGCGGTCATGACGACCGCTGCTACAACGCACTTGCTCAAACGTGATTGACGCAGAAACATCAGTTGGCGCTGGTGTAGACGATTTCGACGCGGCGGTTCTTGGCCCACGCGGCTTCGTCGTGGCCACGATCGACCGGACGCTCTTCGCCGTAGCTGACGACGGTCAGCTGGTCGTAGGATGCACCTGCTGCACTCAGTGCGCTCTGCACGGCATTGCCACGACGCTCGCCGAGACCCAGGTTGTACTCGCGGGTGCCGCGCTCGTCGGCATTGCCTTCAAGCGTCACGCGCGCATTCGGGAACTGACGCAGATAGGCTGCATGGCAGGAAATCTGGGCCTGGAACTCCGACTTGATCACGGTCTGGTCGAGGTCGAAGTAGACGACGCGCTGACGCAGGCAGGAGTCGCTGTCGAGGTCACCGACCTTGTACTTGCCGCTGGTATCAGCAGGCTTGGTCTGGGCAACCGGCGGCGCCGATTCTTGCTGCTCTGGCTTGACGGTCTTCTTTGCGCAGGCGGCCATGCCGGCGACAAGGATGGTTGCAAACAGAATACGTACGGCAAACTTCATGGGTGTTCCCCTCGGACAAATAGGTTGGTTACGGATGTTCATTGATGGGACAGCTGTTCACGACGTGTTCGTGCCGGTGCTCCGGACTTCTCATTCTTATGCTGGGTTCGATTAACGCTGGCGGAACGGGCCCCAGGCGGGCTCCCTCACATCTCCGTCCGCAAGCACCAGGCGCTGCCTGACCCGTCCATCGGCAGACACTGCATAGAGCACGCCTCTCGGTCCTTCCGTGGCGGCATAGAGAACCATGCTGCCGTTCGGCGCGAAACTCGGCGATTCGTCCATGTTGCCCGGTGAGATCTGGTTGTAAGTCCCCGTAGCGCGGTCCAAAACCGTAATACGATACACGTTTCCATTACCCTGTGCCATGGCGATTTTCTTGCCGTCGCAGCAGATCGTGGCGCGCGCATTGTACTGACCCTCGAAGGTCAATCGGGTGGCATCGCCCCCGGAAACCGGCACCTCGTATAGCTGCGGTTTACCAGAGCGGTCGGAGGTAAAGACGATGCTCCTGCCGTCCGGCATCCAGGCCGCTTCGACATCGATGGCGAAATGGTTGGTCAGGCGTCGCTCGCTGCGCGAAGCCAGGTCCATGATGTAGATATCCGGATTGCCGGCAAACGACAGGTTGACCGCCAGGCGCGATCCGTCGGGAGAGAATGCGGGCCCACCGTTGATGCCCTTTTTCGCGGAAACAAGTTCGCGAGAGCCGGTGGAAAGATCCTGGATATAGATCGAGGAATTGCCGCGTTCGAACGAGACATAGGCCAGGCGGCGGCCATCCGGCGACCAGGCGGGTGACATCAATGGCTCCCGCGAGCGCACCACGACCTGCGGGTTGAAGCCGTCCGAGTCGGCAACCATCAGCGCGTACTGGGTGTTCTGCCCGAGCCCGACCGAGGTGACATAGGCAATGCGCGTCCAGAATGCGCCGCGCTCGCCAAGGATCTTTTCATAGACCAGATCGGCGATCTGGTGGGCCACATCACGCATGGCCGTCCGCTGACCGCTGATGGCGAGGCCGATCATGCGGGTCTGCCGAGCCACATCGAACAATTCGAATTCGACGCGCAGGGCGCCGTCTCCGGCATCGGCCACCCGGCCGACCACCAGATAGTTCTGCTTGAGCAGGCGCCAGGTAGCGAACTTTACCTCGGCTTCGCGGGTCGGAAATTCGACGATGTCGCGCCTGGCCAGGGTGAAGAACTTGCCGGAACGGGCCAGATCGGCGCGCACGATTTCCGAAACGTCGGTCTCGGGCGGCAGGCCCGCGCCTTCGAAGGCGAATGGAACGACAGCGATCGGATCAGCCGTGCGGCTGCCATCGGTGATATCGATGCTCAGGCCCTGGGCAAACACGCCGTGGCTGCTCGCCAGCAGCAGCAAGACCAGTCCGAGACGCCCCATGAAACGGCGAGGGAAACGCTGATCGGATGGCACGATCGCCATGGCATTCACAAGGTCTGCGAGTCGTGCTGCGAGGCGCCGTGAAGGCTTGTTGCCCTGACAAGACTCGCGGTGCCACTGGCGGGCCTTCTGGACACCGCTTCTTTCCGTGAAAACCGGTCGGTCAGACGACGCCTGTCTGCGCGCAGCTCCTCGTTGCGCTGCCTTGAAGGACGGCCAGTCCATCCGCGTCAGCGCGCCGCGATCTGCCCGCAGACTGGGGTCGTGACGCTTGCGCCATTTGATCAGCGTTGCCTTAATCATCAGCATTTATCCTTGCCCGTCGAATCTGAAATTGAAGGTGATGTCGCGACTGAACACTTTCTCGAAGCCCCGATACGGCAGTGGCGCCGCGCGCAGGACAGCCTGCTCGATCGAAAGTCGCGCCGCGCCATCGGCGTTGCATGGCGAGGTGACATTGGCTGAAATCACGTCGCCTCCCGGTATCTGCACGATACGCAAGGTACAACGCAAACCCGGTTGAATCGACTCCGGCCGATTCCAGTTCTGCGTCACGGCTGCCTGGATCGCGGCCGCATAACGTGCGACCAGATCGGCGTCCTGACCTCCGGCGCCGGTTTGGGCCTCTCTTGATTCCTGCTCGATCATTTCATTCTGGCGCTCGGCCTCCTGGCTCTTGAGCTTGGCCAGATTCTTGTCCTGAAGCTGCTTGAGGCGCTCTTTTTCGAGGTTCTTCTTCTTTTCCGCGGCAGCCAGCTGCTTGCGTACCTCTTCGAGCTTCTTCTGCCGTTCCGCTTCCTGTTTTTCCTGCTCCAGCAAGATCTGCTCGCGCCGGCGTTTTTCCTCCTGGACCTTTTTATCCGCCTCGGCCTTCTGTTCTGCCAGCGCCGCGATCCGCTGCTGCTCGATGAGATCCTGCTTCGGCGGCTCAGGCGGGGGTACTGCGTTCGGCTTGGGCTCCTCGACCTTCGGCGGAGGCGGCGGTGCGGGCTTGGGTGGCGCCGGTTTTGGCGCGGATTTCCTGGCCGAGGGTTTCGGCGCACTGGTGGGTCCGACCAGGCTGGCCTCGATCACCGGTCCCGGCATGACCACGACGCGCGACTCCTTCGTCCACAGCAATCCCAAGCCGATAAACAGCACGAACAGGCCATGCAGCAGCAGCGAGAACAGGACTGCACGCGCCTTGTCGGAAAAGCTCTCCATCACCTGGCCTTCGCGTCCCCGGCCGGAGGATTCGGCTGGCTCATGAGCCCGACTTTGGGTGCCCCAGCCTGCTGCAACAACACCATGGCTGCGTAGATCCGACCATAATCAACCCTCTCGTCGCCGCCGATCATGACCGGCACTTGGGGATTCTGACGGACGAAAGCTGAAACCTTGTTGACCAGGGTGTCCTCGTCGACCGGCTCGCGAGTGCTGGCTCCAATGGTGAGGAACAACGCGCCGTCCTTGTCGACACTGACTATCACCGGTTCCTTGTCGTTCTGTATCGAGGCCGCGTTCGACTTCGGAAGCTCGATGTCGACGCCCAGATTCATCAGCGGCGCAGTGACCATGAAAATGATCAACAGCACCAGCATGACGTCGATATACGGGACGACGTTGATTTCCGCCTTGAGCTTGCGGCGCTTGCGGTTGCGATAGCTATGCTGCATCGGGCCACTCCAGGCTCAGGGACGTGCGCCGCCGTGGGACAGACGGAAAGGTGCAACGCACCCGGGCACGGCGCGGGGTTCGGCCTGCCGCCCACGATGCACCTGGAACATGGCTGCACTCGATCGAGGACGCATTAGTCATCGACATGCGCCTGACGCTGCAGGATCGATGAAAATTCCTCGAGGAAGGTCTCGTAGCGCAGTGCCACGCGTTCCACGCGGGTAGCGAAGCGGTTGTAGGCCCAGACGGCCGGAATGGCGGCGAACAAACCCATGGCGGTCGCTATCAGGGCCTCAGAAATGCCCGGCGCGACCATGGCGATGGTTGCCTCCTTGACGTTCGCGAGACCCTGGAACGCAATCATGATGCCCCAGACCGTGCCGAACAGGCCCACGTAGGGGCTGATCGAGCCGACGTTGGCGAGGAATTCAAGGTTCTGCTCGAGGCGTTCGACCTCACGCGACTGCGACACGCGCATGGCGCGCTGCGCACTTTCGAGCAACGACCTTGAATCCACACCGCGACGCTGTCGCTGACGCGCGAATTCTCGGAAGCCCGACTCGAAGATGGCCTCGATGCCGCCAATCCGCTCACCGCTGGCATTGACGTCCTTGAACAGGGCGGCCAGGTCGGAGCCCGACCAGAAGCGCTCCTCGAACTCGTTGGCGCTGGAGTCGGCGGAGTTGATCATGGCCTGCTTGCGGAAAATGATGATCCAGGAGATCAGCGAAAACAGCACCAGGATGAACAGTACAAACTTGACCGGAAGGCTTGCGCCCCACACCAGGGCGAAAACGTTGAGTTCGTGATTCATGGTTTGGAGATCTCTTGGAGCAGGAATTCGGGAATGGCACACGGTCGCCAGCGTTGTGGCTCGACGCAGGCGATACGCACACGCGCATCGACAAGAACAGGTTCCTCGGCATGCCGGCGCAGGGCTTGTTCAACCTTGAAACTGGCACTTCGCAACTCGGTCACGACCACGCTGGCCTCGAGAAGATCGTCCAGCCGGGCCGGACGATTGAAACGGATGTCCATCCCATGGACTACGAAAACCACGCCGTGTTCCTCACGGAGTGCCTGCTGACCGATGCCTGCCGCTCGCAACCACTCGGTTCGCGCACGTTCGAAGAAGCGCACGTAGCCTGCGTGATAGACGACTCCGCCAGCATCGGTATCTTCCCAGTACACGCGCAAAGGCCAGATGAACGGAACTGTCCGATTCAACGTATTGCCACTCCGTTCCGGATGAACTGCGCATCGGTCATTCGGGCGCACCATCGAACAACTCCCCGCTGGAGGCGACATCCCTGCCGCGCGGCGGGGTCAGGCCGAGATGGCGCCAGGTCCTGTTCGTCACCATGCGGCCACGCGCGGTGCGGATCAGGAATCCCTGCTGGATCAGATAGGGCTCGATCACGTCTTCCAGGGTTCCGCGCTCTTCGCTGAGCGCGGCAGCCAGTGACTCCACACCCACCGGCCCGCCATCGAAGAATTCGATGATGGTCGAGAGCATGCGTCGATCAAGCGCATCAAAACCTTCTGCGTCGACATCCAGCATCTTCAGGGCATCGCTGGCGACCGCGCTGGTGACCTTGCCGTCAGCGCGAATCTCGGCGAAATCGCGTACCCGTCGCAGCAGTCGGTTGGCGATACGTGGGGTTCCGCGCGACCTGCGTGCAATCTCGCTTGCGCCTTCCGCATCGCAGTCGACGCCGATGATGCCCGCCGCGCGGGTGACAATCCGGGTCAATTCCGCGGCCGAATAGAATTCGAGGCGCTGGACGATACCGAAGCGGTCGCGCAACGGCGCGGTCAGCAGGCCGGCACGGGTGGTGGCGCCGATCAGCGTGAACGGCGGCAGATCGAGCTTGATCGATCGGGCAGCCGGGCCCTCGCCGATCATGATGTCGATCTGGAAATCCTCGAGCGCGGGGTAAAGTACCTCTTCGACCACCGGCGAGAGCCGATGGATCTCGTCGACGAACAGGACATCGCGCGGCTGCAGGTTTGTCAGCAGCGCCGCCAGATCACCGGCACGCTCGAGCACCGGGCCCGAAGTGCTGCGAAGATTGACCCCCAGCTCGTTGGCAATGACGTGCGCCATCGTGGTCTTGCCGAGCCCCGGTGGACCGAAAATAAGCACGGGATCGAGCGCACCGGCGCGCCGGCGGGCCGCCTCGATGTAGATGCCCATCTGCTCGCGCACCTTCTCCTGGCCGAGATAGTCGACCAGCCGCTGCGGCCGGATGCTGGCTTCGATCTGCTCGTCCTCGGAGTCGGCGCTGGCGGCGATCAGGCGGTCGGTCATTTGAAGGGCGGGAGTGGGGAATGGGGAATGGGGAACGGGCAGAGCCATTATCGTTGGCTTTTCAGGTTCCCGAAAGCTCGCACTTCAAGAAATGCGTTGAATGCGCAGTAAAACACATGCCGCCAGCCCCTACCCATTCCCAATTCCCCATTCCCTATTCCCCGCAATTCAGATCTCCACCTGCGTGCCGAGCTCGATCAGCCGATTGCCGGGGATTTCGAAGAATGCGGTGGCCGAGGTGGCGTTGCGGGCGAGGAATTCGAACAGGCGGTCACGCCAGATCACCATGCCCGGCCGGTCGCCGGCGATGATGCTTTCGCGGCTGATGAAGAAGGTCGTGTCCATCATGTCAAACGGGAATCCGCAATCGCTGACGGTAGCGAGGGCGGCCGGGAGGTTGGTGTCCTCGGCAAATCCGTAGCGGATGCTGATCGAATAGAAGCCATCCGCGAGAGGCGCGACGCTTATCCGGTCTTTGGCCTCGGCAAACGGCTCGTCGAGCACCTCGACAGTGAGGATGATGTTGCGCTCATGCAGCACCTTGTTGTGCTTGAGGTTGTGCAGCAAGGCGTTCGGCACGCCGTCCGGGTTGGCGGTGAGGAAAACCGCGGTACCCGTCACACGCACCGGTGGATGCGCGCTGATCGAAGCGATGAACGGCTCGAGAGCGAGTCCTGCGCGTTTGATCTCGCGCATGACCAGCTCGCGACCCTTGCGCCAGGTCATCATCAGCGTAAACACGATTACGCCGAGTGCCAGCGGGAACCAGCCGCCGTAGATGAACTTGTCGATGACCGACGTCATGAGCAGTGAATCGACGCCAAGAAAGACGATAGCGACGGCGACTACGCGCCCGTAATTCCAGCGCCAGATGCGGCGAGCCACGATGACGACAAGCAGGGTGTTGATCAGCATCGTGCCGACGACGGCAAGTCCATAGGCACTGACCAGGTTTTCCGAGGAACGGAAGCCGATGACGACTGCAATCGTCAGAACCAGCAGGATGCGATTGATTGTCGGCAGGTAGATCTGGCCTTCCTCCTGATTGGAGGTATGCAGGATCTTCATTCGCGGCAGGTAGCCGAGCTGAACGGCCTGCCTGGCCATCGAGAAGGTTCCGGAAATGACCGCCTGCGAGGCGACGATGGTGGCCATGGTCGCGAGCACGATCATCGGTATCAGCAAGCCCTCGGGCACGAGCCGATAGAAGGGATTCTCTGCCGTGCTGGCGTCCGAGAGAACCAGCGCGCCCTGGCCCAGATAATTCAACATCAGGCAGGGCAGGACAACGAAGAACCAGACCAGGCGTATCGGTTTCTTGCCGAAATGACCCATGTCCGAATACAGCGCCTCGGCACCCGTGATCGAAAGGACGACGGCGCCCATCGCGAAGATGCCCATCTTTCCGTTGTGCACGAAGAACATGACCGCGTGGTGCGGTACCAGCGCCTCGAGCACCGCGGGTTCGTGCGTGATGCCCATGATTCCCAGCGTGCCGAGGGTGATGAACCAGACCAGGGTGACCGGCGCAAACAACGGTCCGACACGGCTTGTTCCGTGTTTCTGGATCGAGAAGATGGCCAGCAGGATCAGCACCGTGACCGGGACCACATAGCGCTCCAGCGAGGGCGCCAGGACTTCGATGCCTTCGACAGCCGAAAGCACCGAAATGGCGGGGGTCACCACGGCATCGCCAAAGAACAGGGAAGCGCCGAACAAGCCGATCACCATGATGATCCACTTCGCGCGAAGCCGCCTGACGCCACGCTGGGCAAGGGCCATCAGGGCCATCACGCCGCCCTGCCCCTTGTTGTCGGCGCGCAGGATGAAGGTCGCGTACTTGATCGAGACAACGGTGATCAGGGACCAGAAAATCAGCGACAGCACGCCGAGTACGTTTTCGCGCGCGACAACCACGCCATGCTGCTCGTTGAAAGCCTCGCGAAATGCGTACAGCGGGCTGGTACCGATGTCGCCATAGACAACGCCGATAACGCCGAAGCACAAGGCCAGCAGGCGCTTGTTGCTGGCGCTGTTTTCGTGCGAGGAACTGCTCATGCCGTAATTCCATGATGGGGCCGGGCGGGCTCGAGTCGAGCTGCCTGAGCTGGCTGATTCGCGTTCAACGGAGTGCCGCCTTGAGCGCCTTGCGGATGATGTCCTCGGCGCTATCGCCCGGCGCGCTCGCATCCCTGACCAGACGAGTGACTTCGTTGGGCTTGTAGCCGAGCGATTGCAGGGCAACGCTGGCTTCACTGATCGGATCCTTCGGCGGGTTCCCCGGGATGAAGCTGGACGAACCATCCACCAGGCCATCAACCCGATCACGCAACTCGACAATCATGCGCTCGGCGGTTTTCTTGCCGACTCCGGGAATACGCACCAGGGAAGCCACATCACCGCTCTCGATGAATCGCGCGAAATCCTCCGCCGATACGCCCGAAAGCACCGCCAGCGCAATCTTGGCACCGATGCCGCTGACCTTCTGCACGCCGCGAAACAGGCTGCGCTCCGACTCGCGCAGGAATCCGTACAGGGCGACCGAATCCTCCTTGACCGCATAGTGCGTGCACAAGGTGACCGGCTGTCCGACCTCGGGCAAGTCGTAGAACGTCGACATGGGTGCTTCCATCTCGTAACCGACGCCGCCCACGTCCACCATGATCCAGGGCGGCTGCTTGGCCACGAGCGTCCCTTTCAGCCGGCCGATCATCGACGCCGCCTCCAGGCCGTTCTGGGGATGCCGAGGCGCTCGGTGCTGGAGCGCGTATGCGCATGGGTCAGGGCCACGGCCAGCGCATCGGCCGCATCGGGCTGAAGTCTTCCCGGGATGCCGAGGAGCACGCCGACCATGTGCTGTACCTGGCTCTTGTCCGCGCCACCGCCACCGACGACGGCCTGCTTGACCTCCTTTGCGGCGTATTCGGCCAGGGCAAGTCCGCGATTGACCACGGCACAGATCGCCGCACCGCGTGCCTGGCCCAGCTTGAGCGCGGAATCCGGATTGCGCGCCATGAAGACGCGTTCGATGGCGACTTCGGCCGGGGCATGGGTTTCGATGATCACGCCAATCTCGTCGAATATCTGTTTGAGCCGGAGGTGGAAGGTCTCGTTGTCGAGCACATTGATCGCCGCATGGAAGACATGATGCGAACGGCCGTCCTCGCCGACGTCGATCACGCCGATACCGGTGCGCTGGCTACCCGGGTCGATGCCAAGGATACGGATCACTGGATTCCCTGCCCCGGCGCTCTGACTGGATGGGCCGTCATTCGGCTGACTCGGATAGCTGTCATAGATCTGAACCAGGCACCGGTCGGGATCCGCGAAACAAGATGCGGACTCTATCAGGAGGTTGCTTGCGGCGTGACATCAGGCTGCAGCCCCGAGTGTCGGGAAACGGCCCTCGCGCAAGAACGATGCGGTCAACGAGGCCACTTCGGCCGAAAACAGCAGGCCGGTATGCGACGTCTCAACGATGCAGTGCGCGTCGGCGCCGGCCAGGCGGGTCTCCTCGACACTGACCGTGCCGTCGTGCGGTCGAGGCAGACCTCCTATCAGGCCACCAAGGCCGAGCGGCCTGCTGCCGGCGATGATGGCTAGCGGGCGCCTACCCGACCAGTGCGCGAGCCCGCGGTCCAGGACCGGCGCGCTCTGCCCCATCAGCCAGCGTCCACCTGGTACGCGCAGCAGCCGGCTGGCCGCCGCACTGCCATTCAGGGGCGAGCCGAGGCAGACCAGGCGGCCAGGCGGCAGATCGTTCTGTTCCTCGGCCACCTGCGCAGCCAGCATGCCGCCGAGGCTGTGCCCGACCACATGCACGGTATGCCCGGTCATTCCACGCCAGTGCCGGCAGAGCCGGCTCGAGGTATCGGTCCAGGCGCCGACCACGCTGGGATAGTCGATGGTCTCCACGGTAAAACCCGCAGTACGCAATCGGCGCGCCAGCGGCAGCATGGTGATGCCGCGCATCCAGATGCCATGCAGCAGGATCACATGTTCGGGTTGGACGGAAGCCATCGGAGGTCGACGTCGGTGCTGTGGAAGGGCCGATCGATCGCTGCTATTCGGCCTCGGGCTCGATCGTACGGATGTGCAGATCGGCAAGCTGGCCCGCGACGATCGCCGAGGGCGCATCGGTCATCAGATCCTGCGCACTCGCGGTCTTCGGGAAGGCGATCACGTCGCGAATCGATTCGGTGCCCGCCATCAGCGCGGCAATCCGGTCGATGCCGAAGGCGATGCCGCCGTGCGGAGGCGCGCCAAAGCGCAGGGCTTCGAGCAGGAAGCCGAACTTGGCCTCGGCCTCTTCTGCACCGATTCCGAGCAGTTCGAACACCGCGCTCTGCATGTCCGGGCGATGGATACGAATCGAGCCGCCGCCGATCTCGTTGCCATTCAGCACCATGTCGTAGCCGCGCGAAACAGAAATCGCCGCATTGGCCTGCAAGTCGGCGACGTCATCGATCTTGGGTGCGGTGAACGGATGATGCAGGGCGACGAAGCGCTTCGCCTCGCCGTCGTACTCGAACATTGGAAAATCGACCACCCAAAGGGGCTTCCAGGCGTTTTCGACCAGGCCGAGATCGCGCGCAACCTTCACGCGCAAGGCGCCGAGGAAGTCGCAAACGGTCTTGTAGTCGCCAGCGCCAAACAGCAGCAGGTCCCCGCTTTGCGCCGCCGTTGCCGTAAGCAGCTTGTCCAGGCAGGCATCGTCAAGGAACTTGGCCACCGGCGAGTTGATGCCGTCGCGTCCGGCAGCGCGGTCGTCCACGCGCAGCCAGGCCAGGCCCCTGGCGCCGAATTTGGCTGCGTGCGCACCGAGCTCATCGATCTGCTTGCGCGTGAATACGGCACCACCCGGCACGCGCAATGCCGCCACGCGTCCGCCCGGATCGTTGGCCGGCCCGCTGAACACCTTGAACTCGAGGTCGCGCACATGCTCGGCAATATCCACCAGTTCCAGCGAAATGCGCAGATCGGGCTTGTCCGAGCCATAGCGGGCCATGGCCTCGGCGTAGGTCATGCGCGGAAATGGCCCGCCGAGATCGACCTCGCTGACTTCAAGGAAAACATGCCGGATCATCGCCTCGACGGCATCCTGCACGTCCTGTTCCTGGACGAAGGCGAACTCCATGTCGAGCTGGGTGAATTCGGGTTGACGGTCCGCGCGCAGGTCTTCATCGCGGAAACAGCGCGCGATCTGATAGTAGCGGTCAAAGCCGGCCACCATGAGCAGCTGCTTGAACAACTGTGGCGACTGCGGCAGGGCGAAGAATTCGCCGGGATGGACGCGGCTCGGCACCAGATAGTCGCGCGCGCCCTCGGGCGTGGCCTTGGTCAGGATCGGTGTCTCGATATCCTGGAAGCCGCGTCCGTCCAGATAGTGGCGCAAGGCCGAAACAAGCCGGGTGCGCAAGCGCATCTTGCGCTGCATGTCGGCCCGTCGAAGGTCGAGATAGCGGTACTTGAGACGCGTTTCCTCGTTCGGATTCTCGTGCAGCGCGAACGGCAGGCCTTCGGCCTTGTTGAGGACTTCGATGCGCTCGGCCACCACTTCCACCTGGCCACTGCGCAACTTGTCGTTGGCACTGACGCGCCGGCGAACCCGCCCTTGCACGCGCAGACAGAACTCATAGCCGATTTCGGCCGCCTGACGGAAGGCTTCGGTCGATTCGCGTTCGACGACAATCTGGACGATGCCCTCGTGATCGCGCAGGTCGATGAAGGCGACATGACTTTGCAGGCGCACGGTATCCACCCAGCCGCACAGGGTGACGGTCTGGTCGATCAGGGACTCGTCGATGAGGCCGCAAAGATGACTGCGCATGGGAAGCTCCGGTTGCAAGGCGCGGAATGCTATAGGCGATCATGCTGCACCGCAAACAAAAACGCCCGCCGGGGGGCGGGCGTTTCCGGATCGGGCCCAGTGGGCCCGAATGATCAATTCCAGCGTCGATCGACGCGGAATACGGCGGCGCAGCCGCCACTGACCCAGACACCGGCACGGTTGTAGCCCCAGGTACGACCCTGGATGCATGCGGTGTTGGAAAGCTGGCGCTGGATGCGCACGCCGCCACTCCGGCCGATATCGATCTGGCACATGCGGTAGCGGTAGTCCTTGCTCTCGCAGGTCAGGCTGAAGTCACGATCCCAGCCGGGACCCGGACTCCATCCGCCATGGTGACCACCGCCTCCAACCCGCCGAAACACGCCACTGCAGCCACGATCCACCCAGAGGCCGCTGCGATCGATGCCCCAGGTGCGCCCGCGCGAGCAGCTCGAATCGGACAGGCGCTGAACAAGCACGGCATCAGTCCAGTTCACGCCGCAGCGCTTGAACCGGTAGTCATGACTGGAGCATTCAATTTCATTGGCGCCGTAACCCTGCCCGTAACGCTGGGCGTGAGACTCCGGCATCAGGAACATGGACCCAAGCAGCGCAATCCCCACAGCAACTGTTTTTCCCAACACGGCAGCTCTCCTCTCGGTGTGAGGCCACAGTCTAGTCACGGCAATCCTGAATGTCTCCTTACGAGGAGGCGGAGGGCTCAGCCTTGGTTGCGGTCTTGGCAGGTTCGGCCTTGGGCGCGTCAGGCTTGGATGCCTCCGGCTTGGGTGCCTGCTCGGAACTGGCGAGATTTCGCTTCACGTCGCCTTCCTTCTTGAAATCCGTCTCGTACCAGCCGGATCCGGACAAGCGGAATGCGGGCGCCGTGACGCGTCGACGGACCGATTTCATGCCACATTCGGGGCAGGTATCCGGATCGGCGTCGGACAGCTTCTGCAAGCGTTCGAAACGGGTCTGGCAGGCGGAACACTCAAATTCGTAGATCGGCATGGGATTCACTGGAGGCGCAGAAATCTGGCGCTGACATGGTGCCGCAAGCCCGCCTTTCAATACCACAGGATCGTGCGAGCACGACAGCGCCAGCGGCCCGTCCACACGGACCGTCGCTTGCTTGATGGGACGATTCACCCGATCCTGCAAGACCGGATGCTGGCTGCGACGGGTTCGGAAAGCCGTAGTCGCGCTGATTCGGTGCCCTTGACCAATTGGAGACCCCCTTGGATTCCATCATCACCTTGATCAACAACCTGATCTGGAGCAAGGCGCTCATCGCGCTCTGCCTGGGTGCAGGCCTGTACTTCTCGATTCGCACGCGCTTCATGCAGGTGCGTTCGGTCCCCGAGATGATCCGCTCGATCTTCAGCGGCAAGACCTCGCCCTCCGGTGTTTCCTCATTCCAGGCCCTGACCATGTCGCTGTCGGGCCGGGTCGGCACCGGCAATATCGCCGGCGTCGCGACGGCTATCGCATTCGGTGGGCCGGGTGCGGTCTTCTGGATGTGGACCGTCGCCTTTTTCGGCGCATCCACGGCCTTCGTCGAGGCCACGCTCGGACAGATCTACAAGGAAAAGGATGATCGCGGCTTCTATCGCGGCGGCCCCGCCTACTACATCGAGAAAGGCCTCGGCCTGAAATGGTATGCGTGGACATTCGCCTTCGCCACGATCATCGCCACCGGATTCCTGCTGCCTGGCGTGCAGGCCAACAGCATCGGCATTGCCATTGAAAACGCATGGGGCGTCGAGTCCTGGATCACCGCCGCCTTCATCGTCGCCGGCCTCGCTTTCATCATCTTCGGCGGCGTCAAGCGCATCGCCCGGTTTGCCGAATTCGTGGTGCCGTTCATGGCCGTGGCCTACATCCTCATCGCGCTCGGCATCATGGTCATCAATATCGACCAGGTCCCGGTGGTGTTTTCCCTGATCATCAAGAGCGCCTTCGGCCTCGAAGCCGGATTTGGCGCCATGCTGGGCCTGGCCATCGAATGGGGCGTCAAGCGCGGGGTCTATTCCAATGAAGCCGGCCAGGGCACCGCCCCGCATGCCGCCGCCGCCGCCGAAGTCGCGCATCCGGCAAAACAGGGCTACGTGCAGGCGTTTTCGGTTTACGTGGACACCCTGCTGGTGTGCTCGGCAACCGCTTTCCTGATCCTGTCGACCGACATGTACAACGTGATCAGTCCGGCTGGAGAGGCGCTGGTCAGCCATCTGCCCGGCATCGAAGCGGGTCCGGGCTTTGCCCAGGCGGCCGTCGAGTCGGTGATTCCGGGCTTCGGCGAGGGCTTCGTCGCCCTGGCCCTGCTGTTCTTCGCCTTCACCACGATCGTGGCCTACTACTACATGGCCGAAACCAACATCGCCTACATCAATCGCAAGATTCATCGTCCCTGGATCACCCTGGTCCTGCGCTTCGGCATCCTCGGCATGGTCGCGCTCGGAACCATGAAAAGTGCTGGTGCAGCCTGGCAGCTGGGCGATATCGGCGCCGGCCTGATGGCCTGGCTCAACATCATTGCCATCCTGATCCTGCAAAAGCCGGCACTGAGGGCCCTGCGCGACTACGAAGCGCAGCGCAAGGCCGGCAAGGAACCGGTGTTTGATCCCGATGCGCTGGACATCCCGAACGCCGACCTTTGGCGCGAAAAGCTGAAGGAGAGCTCTTCGTAGGAAATGGCTTCAGCCATGATGCTTTTCAGCGGATTGCGACCAGGGCATCGCGGCTGAAGCCTGCTCCTACGAAACGCGCAGGAGAGCTCTTCGTAGGAAACGGCTTCAGCCATGATGCTTTTCAGCGCATTGCGACAACGGCATCGCGGCTGAAGCCTGCTCCTACGAAACGCGCAGGAGAGCTCTTTGTAGGAAATGGCTTCAGCCATGATGCTTTTCAGCAGATTGCGACAACGGCATCGCGGCTGAAGCCTGCTCCTACGAAACGCGCAGGAGAGCTCTTCGTAGGAAATGGCTTCAGCCATGATGCTTTTCAGCGGATTGCGACAACGGCATCGCGGCTGAAGCCTGCTCCTACGAAACGCGCAGGAGAGCTCTTCGTGGGAAATGGCCTCAGCCACGATGCTTTTCAGCGGATTGCGACCAGGGCATCGCGGCTGAAGCCTGCTCCTACGAAACGCGCAATCGATTCTCCACTCGATCAGCGTTGTCTGGGTCAACTCGTCGCGAACACCAGCTGCCCGCCCTCGGCATCGACCTTGACCGAATCACCCGGCTGGAAGCGCCCTTCCAGGATCTGTCGGGCCAGCGGATTCTCCAGCTGCTGCTGAACAGCCCGCTTGAGCGGTCGCGCACCGTAGACCGGATCGAAACCGACATTGCCGAGCAGATCGATCGCCTTGTCCGAAATTTCCAGGTGCAACTGGCGCTCGGCCAGGCGCTTGCCGAGGTATTCGGTCTGGATACGCGCGATCTTGCGGATCTGCGCCTTGTCGAGCGAGCGGAACACGACGATCTCGTCGAGACGGTTGATGAACTCGGGACGGAAGTGCGCCTGCACGACGCCCATCACCGAGGCCTTCATCTGGGTGTACTGCTCCTCGCTGTCGCCGGCCATTTCCTGGATGAACTGCGAGCCGAGGTTGGAGGTCATCACGATCACGGTATTGCGGAAGTCGACCGTGCGGCCCTGGCCGTCGGTCAGGCGTCCATCATCGAGCACCTGCAGCAGCACGTTGAAGACATCCGAATGCGCCTTCTCGACCTCATCGAGCAGGATCACGCAGTAGGGACGACGGCGGACCGCCTCGGTCAGATAACCGCCCTCGTCATAGCCGACGTATCCGGGCGGCGCGCCAATCAGGCGACTGACCGAATGCTTTTCCATGAATTCGCTCATGTCGATGCGCACCATCGCGTCGGTCGAATCGAACAGGAACTCGGCCAGCGCCTTGCACAGTTCGGTCTTGCCGACACCGGTCGGGCCAAGGAACAGGAACGAACCGTTCGGCCGGTTCGGATCGGAAAGGCCGGCGCGCGATCGACGGATCGCATCAGCCACGGCCTTGACCGCTTCATCCTGCCCGACCACGCGCTCATGCAGCGAGTCTTCCATGCGCAGCAACTTGTCGCGCTCGCCTTCGAGCATCTTGGAAACCGGAATGCCGGTCCAGCGCGAGACGACTTCAGCGATCTCCTCTGCGGTGACCTTGTCCTGCAGCAGCTGGAAGCCCTGCTGCTCGGTTTCCTGCGCGGCAGCAAGCTGTTTCTCCAGCTGCGGGATGCGCCCGTACTGGATCTCCGAAACCTTGGCGAAATCCTGCTGGCGCATGGCCGCGTCGATTTCCTGGCGCGCCTGCTCGATCGATTCCTTGATTTTCGTGGTGCCCGTGACGGCCGCCTTTTCAGCCTTCCAGATCTCCTCGAGGTCGGAGAACTCGCGCTCGAGCGCATCGATCTCGCTTTCGAGATCGGCCAGGCGCTGCCTGGACTCCGAATCCTTCTCCTTCTTCAGTGCCTCGCGCTGGATCTTCAACTGGATCAGGCGACGCTCCTTGCGATCGAGCTCTTCCGGCTTGGAATCGATTTCCATGCGGATGCGCGAAGCGGCCTCATCCATCAGGTCGATGGCCTTGTCCGGCAACTGCCGGTCCGGGATGTAGCGATGCGAAAGGGTCGCCGCGGCAACAATGGCCGGATCGGTAATTTCCACCCCGTGGTGGACGGCGTATTTTTCCTTCAGGCCGCGCAGGATCGCGATGGTGTCCTCGACGCTGGGTTCGCCGACGAATACCTTCTGGAAGCGACGTTCCAGAGCCGCGTCCTTTTCGATGTACTTGCGATACTCGTCGAGCGTGGTTGCACCCACGCAATGCAGCTCGCCGCGCGCCAGTGCCGGCTTGAGCATGTTGCCGGCATCCATCGAGCCTTCGGCCTTGCCGGCGCCGACCATGGTGTGCAATTCATCGATGAACAGGATCACCTGTCCTTCCTGCTTGGACAGATCGTTGAGTACGCCCTTGAGGCGCTCCTCGAACTCGCCGCGGAACTTTGCGCCGGCGATCAGGGCACCCATGTCCAGCGAAAGCACGCGCTTGCCGCGCAAGCCCTCGGGCACTTCGTCATGGATGATGCGCTGGGCCAGACCCTCGACAATGGCGGTCTTGCCCACTCCCGGCTCACCGATCAGGACCGGATTGTTCTTGGTGCGCCGCTGCAGAACCTGGATCACGCGGCGGATTTCCTCATCACGCCCGATGACCGGATCGAGCTTGCCGCTGCCGGCCCGAGCGGTCAGGTCGATGCAATACTTTTCCAGAGCCTGGCGGCTTTCTTCGGCGTTCGCATCGTCGACCTTCTCGCCGCCACGCATGCGTTCTATCGCCGATTCGAGCGCGGCCGTGCTGCCACCGGTGGCTTTCAGGGCGGCACCCACTTCGCCCTTGTCCTCGAGCGCGGCCAGCACGAAAAGCTCGCTGGCGATGAACTGGTCTCCTCGCTTCTGGGCCAGCTTGTCGGTCAGGTTGAGCAGGCGATTGAGGTCGTTGCCGACACTGATGTTGCCTTCCTGCCCGGCGACCTTCGGCAGCTTGTCCAGGATCTGCCCGAGTCGCGTGCGCAAGGCGGCGACGTTGACGCCGGCCTGGGCCAGCATCGGCTGGGTCGAGCCACCCTGCTGATCGAGCAGGGCGACCAGGACATGCACCGGTTCGAGCATGTTGTGATCGCGTCCAACCGCCAGACTCTGGGCATCGGCCAGGGCCTGCTGGAAGCGGGAAGTCAGTTTGTCCATGCGCATGCGGGACCACCTTGATTTCATGGGGCGGCCACGCCGCCGATGCACGCGAAATGGTGGCAACCAGGCAAGGAATCAAGCAGCGACGCAGCCCTCTGGCCGCTTGAGCCCCTTCCCCTTCCGGGAAAGGGCTGGGGTGAGGGTACGATGCGCTGACATTTTCGTCATTTGCATCGTTACCGAAGTTTTCCTCAAGTCTCGAGAGAAGGCAGGGGATTGCCGCCCATTGCGCTTCCGGATCTGACAATACCCACCGCATTGGGAGAGCGCGACATCTGGAGACTGCCGCAATTGCGTACCGTCACCCCGACCCTCTGCCGAGAGGAAAGGGGGTCAAGCGCGGGATTCGCGTCCAGGAGTAGCAACCAGGTTGATGCCCTGTACCTGACGGTCGGATCAGCTAGCCCGTCTGTGCCGCACCACGCGGAACCAGCGTCGCCGCAGCGGAGAGCGTGATGCGGAAGCAGGCGCCGCCGCCGGCCACCGGCACGTATTCGAGCGTGGCCTGGCTGGATTCGCACATCTGTCGCGCCAGGTAGAGACCCAGCCCGGTTCCGTATTCACTGGTCGTGTAGAACGGATCAAAGATTTGCGCAGCCACCTTGGCCGGAATGCCCGGGCCGCGATCGACCACTTCGAGCAAGGGCGGACCCTTGTCCGTGGCAAGCCGCGCCACCACGACCACGCGCGCAACCGCGCCGGGTTCGCGTCCGTAGCGAATTGCATTCTGCACGAGATTCCAGACCACCTGCTGCAGGTGCTGCGGATCCACCATGGCCTCGATCTGGCGATTCTGCGTAATCGCACGCAAATGATCCTGGCCGAGGTCGTTGTTCTGCTTGTATTCCTCGACGAAGTTCAGGGCCCAGGCGTTCACGTCGATGCTTTCCGGTCGCGACCGCTCGCGGCGCGATAGCTGGAGGATGTTCTCGATGACTTCGTTGGCCCGCGTGCAATGGTTGTTGACGATTTCGACCAGACGGCGATCTTCCTCTTCCATGCTCTCCGATTCAGCCAGCAGCTGCGCCGAATAGCGGATTGCGGCCAGCGGATTGCGGATTTCGTGCGCAATCGACGCCGACAGTCGGCCGAGCGACGCGAGAGTCATTTCCTCGGCGCGGCGCGACAGCAGCGAAGTGTCGTCGAGAAAGATCAGGATGTGCGTATCGTCATTCGGCGCCATGCGGGAGAAGCGTGGAATCACCTCGGGCACGTCGGCGGCCAGCGCAACCGGGTTCTGGTCGATGCGACCGGAATGGCGCCAGTGGTACAGGCGACGGGAAAGTTCGGCGGCAACCTGGCCGAGGTCACGCTCGCTCGGCGAGGGGTTTCCGATCAGATGCCAGGCCGATTCATTGATGCGCAGGATGTGGTTGGCATCATCGACCAGCAGCACGCCGGTCTTCATGCGCCGGATGATCAGGTCATTGACCTGTTCGAGGTTGAGCAGATCGACTCCGCGCTGTTCGGCCAGCGCTTCGGTCTCGCGCATCTGGCGGCCGAGATGGGCGCAAAGCGCCGCCACGGCGAGGTAGGCAAGCCCGAACAGGGTCGCCTCCAGCACGCTGCGATCAACGGCACTTTCGTTGACGTAGGCATAGATCGGCGGTGCCATGACCCCGACCGCCGCCAGCGTGGCCAGAGCCAGCGACTGGCGGAACGGCAGCAGCAGCGCGCAGACGCCGACGTTGACCATCAGCATCATCGGGATCGAGCTGTGACCCCCGCTGATCGAAAACAGGACCAGCGAGGCGGCCAGCGTATCCAGGGCGATCGCCAGGCCGATGCTTGCGCTGAGGTTCTTGCGCATGCGCTCGGTGGTGATCAGCAGAATCGCGGCTACCGCGCAGTAGACCAGGGCAACGACCCGACCCATCTGCGAATGGCTGATCCTGATCCAGTCGACGGCAAGCGGGCTGAAGACCAGAGCCAGATAGATGACCGACTCGAGCAGTCGATACAAATTGAAGAAATACAGCTCGCGCCGGGTGATGTCACCCGACACGTCGTCCGCCCGGCGGGCTCTGCGTTCAGTCAAGTCGGATTCTCCATGCCCGACAAATTATAGGTACGCGGGTCGCATTGCCATAGGCTTGTACTTTTCGCGTGACCATCGCGCCCCCGAGGCACGATGCTGGAGACGCCAGCTCGATCGAGGACCCGCCGGCAGATCGCGCCAGGTCCGCATGGATCTCAGCGAAACGGGAGCGGATGACCGGAACTCGACCCGATTGCCGCCCGCTTTTGCATTCGCAGCACGAAGTGCCCAGAATACGCGCCCATTCCGCGGGTCGGCCCGGAATCCCGGTGCCGGCGCTTTTCCCTGTCCGCTCAAAGGCTTGCGCCCGTTGCCAGCAGTGCAACGGCGTGAACCGTGACTCTCCCAACCAGGTGCCTGCATGAATTTCCACGAATACCAAGCCAAGGAATTGTTCGCCGAATACGGAATCCCGGTCCCTCCCGGCAAAGTTGCCTCGTCCCCCGAACAAGCCGTCGACGCGGCCAAGGCGCTGGGCGGAACCCAGTGGATGGTCAAGGCACAGATCCATGCCGGCGGCCGCGGCAAGGCGGGCGGTGTGAAATTCTGCAAATCCACCGATGAGGTCAAGGCGGCCGCAGCCGGCATGCTCGGTCGCGACATGGAAACCTACCAGTCCGGCGGACGTGCGTTGCCGGTCAACCTGGTCCTGGTGACCGACGCAACCGATATCGCCAAGGAGCTGTATCTCTCGATCCTGGTCGACCGCGACAGCAAGGCCGTATCCTTCATCGCATCGGCCCAGGGTGGCGTCGACATCGAACAGGTCGCCCGCGAGACACCGGAAGACATTCACACGATCGAGGTCAATTTCGTCGAGGGCCTGCAGCCATACCAGTGCCGCAAGCTCGCCTTCGACATGGGCCTCGATGGCAAGCAGGCCAACCAGCTGACCAGGATCATGCTCGGCCTGTACAAGCTGTTCAACGAGAAAGACCTGGCCCTGGTCGAACTCAACCCGCTGGCCATCCTCGACTCCGGCGTGCTGATGGCGCTGGATGGCAAGGTCAACTCCGACGACAATGCCGAGTTCCGCCATCCGAAGCTGGCCGCCATGCGCGACCTGACCCAGGAAGACGCGGCCGAAGCGGCCGCCGTCCAGCACAACCTCAACTACGTGACCATGGACGGCAACATCGGTTGCATGGTCAATGGCGCCGGTCTGGCCATGGCGACCATGGACGTGATCAAGCTGGCGGGCGGCGAGCCGGCCAACTTCCTCGATGTCGGCGGTGGCGCCACCAAGGAACGCGTTACCGAGGCATTCAAGCTGATCCTGCGTTCGGACAAGGTCCAGGCCATCCTGATCAACATCTTTGGCGGCATCGTGCGCTGCGACCTGATCGCCGAAGGCGTCATTGCGGCGGTCAAGGAAGTCGGCCTGAAGATTCCGGTGATCGTTCGCCTGCAGGGCACGAACGTCGACAAGGGCCGCGAGCTGCTGGCCAACTCGGGCCTCGCGATCACGCCTGCCGATGACCTCAACGATGCCGCCAACAAGGCGGTCGCGTCGGTCAAGGCCGCCTGAGCCCGAATCAAGATAACCACGACAGGCCCCCGTAGGAGCGGCTTCAGCCGCGATGCTCCTGCTCTTGATGTTCAACAGAGTGCAACAGCATCACCCCCACAGGCGCCCAGCAACTGCAAAGAATTTTCGAGGATTGATCCATGAGCGTTTTGGTCAACAAGAACACCAAGGTCATCACCCAGGGCTTCACCGGCCAGCAGGGTACCTTCCATTCCGAACAGGCCGTCGACTACGGCACCAGGCTGGTCGGTGGCGTCACCCCGGGCAAGGGCGGCAGCCAGCACATCGGCTTGCCGGTCTTTAATACCGTGCATGATGCGGTCGAGGAGACCGGTGCAGACGCATCGATGATCTTCGTGCCGCCGCCGTTTGCCGCGGACGCCATCCTCGAAGCCGCGGATGCCGGCATCAAGGTCATCGTCACGATCACCGAAGGTATCCCGGTGCTCGACATGCTGCGCGTGAAGAACGTGCTCAAGCAGTATCCGGATACCGTCCTGATCGGACCGAACTGCCCCGGCATCATCACGCCGGGCGAATGCAAGATCGGCATCATGCCCGGGCACATCCACAAGCCCGGCAAGGTCGGCATCGTTTCGCGCTCGGGCACGCTGACCTACGAAGCGGTATTCCAGACCACCAATGCCGGCCTCGGCCAGTCGACCTGCATCGGCATCGGCGGCGACCCGATCAACGGCCTGAGCTTCATCGACTGCCTGAAACTGTTCCAGGAAGATCCGCAGACCGAAGGCATCATCATGGTCGGCGAGATTGGCGGCAGCGCCGAGGAAGAAGCGGCCGAATTCATCTCGGAGTTCGTGACCAAGCCGGTGGTCGCCTTCATCGCCGGCGCCAGCGCCCCGGCCGGCAAGCGCATGGGCCACGCCGGCGCGATCATCTCCGGCGGCAAGGGCACCGCCGCAGCCAAGTTCGAGGCGCTCGAGAAGGCCGGCGTGACCACGGTCAAGTCTCCTGCGGACCTCGGCACGACCCTCGCGAAGAAGATGCAGTAGGCCGGACTCGCTGGCCTGATCTGAAAAGCCGTCGGAGCGATCCGGCGGCTTTCTTGCATTTGCACGCGCCACGGGAACGCATTCGAGTGCGGTTCAGGGCAAATTGCGCCGATTGCGCTAGTCTGCTCGCTCGGTGCATCCGGGGGGGCAGTACCGGTCCATTGTCCCGCGCACATCGGACAATGACCATGATGTCGATGCAATGACTGAAAACAAGACTTCTGCCGAGATTGTCGAGCTGCCTGTTCCGCTGCCGAGTATTCCGGGCTACCGGATCCAGCGGCGCCTGGGACTCGGCGGCATGGCGACCGTCTATCTGGCCGTCCAGGAGTCGCTTGATCGCGAAGTGGCGATCAAGGTCATGCGCCCTGCGCGCGCGTTCGACGAGGCGCTCTCCATCCGCTTCGAGCACGAGGCACGCATCATCGCCAAGCTCGAACATCCCGGCATCGTGGTCATTCACGAAGTCGGTCGAACCGAATACGGCGATCTCTACTACGTAATGCCCTATCTGGCCAAGGGCGATCTCAGCGTGCGCGACTACCGTGATGACGAGCCAGGACTCATCGCCCTGCTGCGCCAGTTGCTCGATGCACTCGGTTACGCGCACGCGCGCGGCATCGTGCATCGGGACGTAAAGCCCGAGAACGTCCTGTTCGACAACGCGGACCGTCCGCAGCTTGCCGATTTCGGCATAGCCCTGGCACAGCGCGAGTTCAACTCGAGGATTACCGGAGACGGGCTCGTCATCGGCAGCGGGGCCCAGATGAGCCCCGAGCAGGCACGCGCCGATCCGGTGGACGGGCGCTCCGATCTCTACAGTCTCGGCGTTCTGACCTACGAGTTGCTGACCGGCAAGCTGCCGTTCCAGTCCAGTGACGCGCTGGCCCTGGCCCTGATGCATGCGCAGGATCCGGTGCCGAGGCTGCCCGTCGAAAAATCGCACTGGCAGTCGTTCATCGACCAGGCCATGGCCAAGCAGCCCGAGCAGCGCTTTCGCAATGCACAAGCCATGCAGCGCGCGCTCGACCCGATCCAGCGACAACTGCGCCGCGCGGCCGGGCCGATCGGACGCCTGCGCCACGCCACGCACCATCAACCTGCACTGCTCGTAGCGGTGGGCGCCCTGCTGGCCGTCTCCCTGGTGACGCTGGCCTTGCCCTGGATGGCCCGATTGAACGCCCAGCGCGCGGAGCCGGCGGATGCGATCGCGCCGTTGAGCACTGCCGAGGCAGAAGCCAAAGCGGCACACGACCTGAACATGATCAGGTTGCTGTCACTGGCGCAGGAGCAGTTTTCGCAAGCCGCATTTCTCTCTCCCGAGGGCGCCAACGCGGCGCAAACCTACCTCCGCATCCTCGAGGAGGAGCCCGGCAATGCCGATGCGCGGGCCGGCCTGGAAGCCGTGATCGACGCCCTGGTTCCGGTGCTTGTCGAGGCGTGCCGCGCGGAAAAGTTTGATGCCGTGCGCAGCGACTATCGGCAACTCGAACAACTGGCCGATCAGGCGGGTCTGGCCGGATCGGCCGCCTTCGGCGCGCTGCGCAGCAGTCTGTCCGATGCCTTGCTGGCAACAGTCACGGCGCTGGCTGACCGGGCCGAAACGGCAAAGGCCGAAGACGGCCTGGCGCTGGCTCGCGATCTCAAGTTCACTGCCGCCGGTTTCGCGAACCTGGCGGACTCGTTGAACCGCATGCCGGCCATCGGCGTCGAAGTCAGGGATGCAGGCGGCCCTGCACTGCTGCTGGTACCCGCGGACTATGCCGGATCACGCCTGGAGCAGGGCTTCATGATGATGCGCAATGAAGTCAGTCGCGACGACTATGCAGACTTTGCCAATGCTACTCGCCGCGAAGCCTCACGCTGCCGCAATCGCCTGTCGCCGCTGCGCCTGTTCGACCGCCGCGACTGGCGCGATCCGGGTTTCCGCCAATCGGGCACCGAGCCTGTTGTCTGCATCAGCTTTGCCGATGCGCAAGCCTACGCAACCTGGCTCGGACGACGCACCGGTCAACGCTACCGGCTGCCGAGCAGGCAGGAGTGGATGGCGGCCGCACGCTCAATTCCCTCGAGCGGATCCGCCTGCCGGCTCGGGAATGTTCGCGACGCCAGTACCAAAGGCATCGAATTGCGCCATTCCTGCAATGACGCGCAAGCCAACACCGCGCCGGCAGGACGCTACCAGGTCAGCGCCCTAGGCTTGCACGACTTGCGCGGCAATGTGGCGGAGTGGTCATCCGCGTGCGGCAGCGATTGCTCGCGTCGAGAAGTCCTTGGCCTATCCTGGCAGGACGGACCCGACGTGGATGTCCGAAACGTTCGTGCGCTCGAATCGGACCGTGGCTACGATGACGTTGGCTTCCGGCTGGTCCGGGAGGTCCAGCCGACCGGCCTGAAAGCAACGGAATGAACCGGCGTGGCATACTTTGCAGGACAACCCAACTCGTGGCGCGCAAGGCGTGACCGGGGATCCCGCTGCCGGCGCGATCTGCTGACAATCCCGCTGGCGGGTGGCGCCGCCTCACTCATAGCCGACGAAATTCGATGCCTACATTGCGCGTGGCGCTGGCCCAGTTTGATTTTCCGGTTGGCGCGGTCGGTCGGAACGCCGATCGCATCCGCGCCCTGGTTGCCGATGCCCGCGACCGCCATCGCGCTGACCTGATTGTCTTCCCCGAACTGGCCCTGAGCGGCTACCCGCCCGAGGACTTGCTGCTGCGTCCGAGCTTCCTCGCAGCCTGCGAAAGCGAGCTCGACAGTCTGGCTGCCGACATCACCGGAATTGCCGCCCTGGTGGGCTGGCCTCAATCGGCGGGATCGATCGTCTACAACGCCGTCAGCCTGCTTGGCGAAGGCAGGATCATGGGCACCTATCGCAAGCGCGAACTGCCGAATTACGCGGTCTTCGACGAACGCCGATACTTCGAGGTTGATCCGGATGGCGGCCCCATGGCGTTCGACATCAATGGCGTCCGCATCGGCATCGTGATTTGCGAAGACCTGTGGTTCGCCGAGCCGCTGGCCGAGACCGCCGCAAAAGGCGCGGAGCTCGTGGTCGTGCCCAATGCCTCGCCGTTTGATCATGGAAAACTCGCGCGCCGCGATGCGCTGCTTGAAACACGTATCCAGGAAACCGGCGTCGCCCTGGCCTATCTCAACGTGGTCGGCGGCCAGGACTCGGTCGTCTACGATGGCGCGTCGGTGCTCGCCGACGCCGATGGCACCGTGCACACCGCTGCACGCGCGTTCGAGGAACACCTGCTCGTCGCGGATTTCGATTCGGCCACGCGCACGTTCAAGACGCGGAACTGGCCCGAGGAAACGGATGAGAGTCGCGAGAGCCTTGCCTGGCGCGCCATCGTGCGATCCACCCGAGACTATTGCGCGAAAAACCGTTTCAGCAAGGTCTGGATCGGCCTCTCCGGCGGCATCGACTCGGCCCTCGTGCTGGCCGTAGCCGTGGACGCCATGGGCGCGGAAAATGTGACCGCCGTGCGCCTGCCGTCACGCTACACATCCGGGCAAAGCAACGATCTTGCCGTCGACCAGGCCACGGCACTGGGCGTCCGCATCGAAACCATCCCGATTGCCGCACCATTCCAGGGTTTTCTCGATGCGCTGTCGCCGATTTTCGCCGACACTGAACCGGATACCGCCGAGGAAAACCTGCAGTCTCGCTGTCGCGGCGTAATCCTCATGGCCTTGTCGAACAAGTTCGGAGGCTTGCTGCTGACCACCGGCAACAAGAGTGAATATGCGGTCGGCTATGCGACGATCTACGGCGACATGTGCGGTGGCTACGCGCCGATCAAGGACTTGTACAAGACCGAGGTCTACGCGCTGGCGCAATGGCGCAACGAGCAGGAATTGCGCCGGGGTGGATCGCGCGTGATTCCGCAGCAGGTGATCGACAGGCCGCCGTCGGCAGAGCTGCGCGAAAACCAGACCGACCAGGATTCGCTGCCTCCCTACGACATTCTCGACGGCATCCTCGAACGCTACGTCGACCAGGAGCAATCGCGCGAAGAGATCGTCGCCGCGGGCTTCGATGCAGGCACCGTCAAGCATGTGGTGCATCTGGTCAGCATCAGCGAATGGAAGCGCCAGCAGGCGGCACCGGGGCCCAAGGTGTCGCGCCGCGCATTTGGTCGCGAGCGGCGCTATCCGATCACTTCAGGCTGGGACTGAAAACCCGATTCGGCTCGCTTCGGCCGGATTATTCCTCGACGTCCGCAAGCACCGGCTTGGTGCCGCGGTTGGAGAGCGGAATCAGTCTCCACCAGTTCGAACGCCACTGCGGCCAGTCGCCATTCAGCGACGGATGATTCGGGAAATTCAGTTCAAGTACGCGGGTCGTGTCGGCGGCCAGGGATTCCTGCCCCAGGTTGCCGTAGGAAAGCACCAGGATCGCCAGTGCATCCGCGACGTAGCGTGACTGGTCGTAGGTCTCGATGATCGCCTTGGCCCGGTTGGCTGCGCCGACATAGGCGCCCTGGCGCAGGTAGAACAGCGCGATGTTGAGCTCCGATTTCGCCATGCCATCACGCAGATAGATCATGCGCAGCTTGGCGTCCGCCGCATAGGCGCTTTCCGGGTGTCGCTTGATCAGGGCGGCAAAATCGTCGAAGGACTGACGCACGAAGGCCTGGTCACGCTGGGTCATGTCGAGACCCGCATAGCGTTCGAGCATGCCCTCCTCGCGATCGAAGTTGATCAGGCCGCGCAGGTAATAGGCATAGTCGATGTGTTTTTGCGCCGGGTAAGTCTTGATGAAGCGGTTGATGGTCGAATAGGCATCATCCGGCTTGTTCATCTTGTACAGCGCATAGGCCTTGTCCAGCTGGGCCTGCTCGGTGTAGTCGCCGAACGGAAACCGCGCGATCAGGCGGGAGAACACCTTGTCGGCAGCCGTGTAGTCGCCGGCATCCACATAGCCCTTGCCCTTGGCATACAACTGCTCGACCGACAGCGTTTCAAGCGGATCGGCCTTGTCTTTTCCAAACAGGGAGCAGCCTGTGACCAGCAGCAAGGCCAGCAGGAGAACAACGAGCCGGGAAAGGACCCGGATTTGGCGGGAAACTCGCATGCGGAGGGGGGCTCTGCGATGATGGTGGGTGGCGATCATAACCCGAACGCCGTTGGCGTCGGAAACCCGCGTCAATCCTGCAGCCCCTTTGATCGACGCCCATGACATCTGCGCAACCCATCCTGAACGCCAGTATTCCGGTCGAATCCGCCGGCCGCCGCTTCGACGCCGCCCTGGCCGACCTGTTTCCCGACTATTCACGCTCGCGCCTGAGCACCTGGATCAAGTCGGGCGATGTGCTGCTGGATGGCCAGAAGGTTATTCCGCGCCATATCGTGAACGGCGGCGAATCGGTGGAGATCAAGGTGCGCATGCAGCGCGAGGTCAGTGCCAGCCCGGAAGAAATCCCGCTGGATATCCGCTTCGAGGACGCCGATCTCATTGTCGTCAACAAGCCGGCCGGATTGATCGTGCATCCCGGTGCGGGCAATCCCGATGGCACGCTGCAGAATGCCCTGTTGCATCATGATCCGGAACTGGCCGGCATTCCGCGCGCCGGGATCGTCCATCGGCTGGACAAGAACACCTCGGGACTCATGGTTGTTGCTCGCACCCTGCGTGCGCATACCGCGCTGGTCGAGCAACTTTCCGAGCGCAGCGTCCATCGCCAATACGAGGCACTCGTCTACGGACCGATGGTTTCGGGCGGAAAGGTCGACCAGCCGATCGGACGCCACCCGGTAGACCGTCTCAGGCAGGCGGTCCGGGAAGACGGTCGTGAGGCCGTCACCCACTACCGGGTGCGCGAGAAATTCCGCGCCATGACCCTGGTTGAATGTCGGCTCGAGACAGGTCGCACCCACCAGATTCGCGTGCACATGGCGCATGTCCGCCATCCCATTGTTGGCGATCTCGCCTATGGCAACCTGCGCCTGCCCAAGGGGGCGACGGCGGAACTGATCGAGGCTCTGCGCGGTTTCCGGCGCCAGGCGCTGCATGCCGAGCGCCTCGAGCTCCAGCACCCCGGCTCCGGCGAAACCGTGGCGATCGAAGCCGAGCGACCGCCGGACATGACGACCCTGATCGAGGCCGTGCGCGAAGATCACCGGAATTTTTCCGGCAAGTCGTGACGGGCGCCTGGCTGACCCCGGACTGGTCCGCACCGGCATGCGTGCATGCTGTCGTGACGACGCGCCGGATGCCGGGCTATTCCCGGCCTCCGTTTGATTCCTGCAACCTCGGCAGTCGCTGTGGCGACGATGCGCAGGCGGTTGCGGCCAATCGACATGAAATCATCGACACCCTCGGCCTGCCTTCCAGTCCTGCCTGGCTGCATCAGGTCCATGGAATCGGCGTGGTCCGCGTCGGCAGCGCGTCGGCAAATCCTGCCGAATCAGAACCTGAAGCCGACGCCGCAACCACGCGCGACCCGGGCCGGGTTCTGGCCATTCTTACTGCGGACTGCCTGCCTGTCCTGTTCTGTGCGGAGGATGGCAGCGAGGTCTCCGTTGCCCATGCCGGCTGGCGCGGCCTGGCAGCCGGTGTCCTCGAACAGACCGTTGCCGCCATGCAATCCGCGCCGAACCGGATCCTGGCCTGGATCGGTCCAGCCATCGGGCCGGACTCCTACGAGGTCGGCACGGAGGTCCATGCAGCGTTCATGCAGTCCGGGCCAGCCGCCGCAAGCGCATTTCAGGCGACCCGGCCAGGCCACTGGTTGTGCGATCTCCCCGCCCTGGCCCGGATGCGATTGCAGGAGGCGGGCTTGTCCTCGATCGGTGGCGGGGGATTCGACACCCGGACCGACCCACGCTTCTATTCCCATCGACGCGATCGGCGCAGCGGCCGATTTGCCAGCCTGATCTGGATTTCCTGACTGCTCCGCTGGAAGTTCTTCCGAGGGCAGCGAGGGCCGTGCCGCGGATCCAGTCCAGCCCTGAGGCGACGCAGGACACGTGGCATGGCCTTTCTGTGACTCCGTGCCAGTCTTGCCTGCCGCGCAGGCGTAGGCTGGAAACTCGCTTCGGATTGACAGGGGAAGCTCATGGACAGCCGATTCGCATGTCTGTTTCTGAGTCTGGCCGCCGCAACGGCGGGTGCCGCAGAAGTGACCGTCCAGAACGATTCGCTTACGGATTTCTCGACCGGCATTGTGCAGGCCGGTTTCGTTGCCAACGAAAAAGGCGCGAGCTGGCTGACCTCGCCGTGCACGGGGAACATCGTTGCCGCCCAGATCTTCTGGCGCTCCCTCTCCGGAAACACGGGCAAGCTGCTCGGCGGATCGATCGACATCCATCGCGCCGGCACCTATCCCGAACCCGGCGTCCTCGCCGAACAGATTGCCGGGCCCGTGCTCACCGACGGCGTGCTCAACGAGTATCGCTATCTCGACGACAACAGCACGATTCCACTCTCGGTACCGGTCGTGACCAACGAAACCGTTGTTGTGGCCTATCGCTTCGCCGAGGCGCCAACAGCCAGCGGTCCCAGCCTGGTCAATGACACCAATGGCATCCAGGCCGGCCGCAATGCGATATACGCGAATCTTGGTGGCGGCATTTTCGTCTGGGCGTCGTCGGAAACCTTTGGCGTGTCCGGCGACTGGGTCATTCGCGCCGTTGTCGATTGCCAGTCGAGCGGTAGCGAGGCCGACGTTTCGGCCACGATCACGACCACACCCGATCTCTACACGCCGGGTGCAGCACTCAGCCACAGCATGACGATTGCCAACATCGGCCCGGCGGACGCGCCGAGCGTCATCGTTTTCGACGCCTTCCCGGCCACCTACACCGGCGTCACCTGGAGTTGCGCGGCCAGCGCAGGCGCCAATTGCACCTCCGGTGGCAGTGGCAACATTTCCCAATCCGTCAGCCTGCCCGCCGGCTCGCAGGTGGCCTATACGGTGAACGCGACCATCGTGGCCAACGCCATGGGCGTTCTTTCCAATACCGTGACCGCAGTAGTCAATGCGCCGAATACCGATCCAGACTCGTCAAACAACGCCGCGACCGCCAATACGGCGCCGCTGTCGGACAGGATCTTTGCCAGCGGCTTCGAATCGCAGCCTTGAGTGCATGCGAAAGGCCAAGCCTGGCGGGGACACATGACCCGAATACTTTGCCTTAACGGCCTGCGCAGACTAATCTTGTACGTCGCATCCCGCGCCCATCGAACGACGGCATGAGCAAACAATACGCACTGGTAATTGACGATGAGCGGGATATCCGCGAGCTGCTGACCCTGACTTTGGGCCGCATGGGCCTGATCGTGGAAACCGCTGCAACCGTCAGCGAGGCCAAGCAGCGCCTTGCGGAATCCCGCTATGCCCTGTGCTTCACCGACATGCGCCTGCCCGACGGCACCGGCCATGAGGTCATTGAGCTGATCGCGGCCCAGTATCCGGATACGCCCGTCGCCATGATCACGGCCTACGGCAACGTCGATGCAGCCGTGGTCGCACTCAAGGCGGGCGCCTTCGATTTTGTTTCCAAGCCCGTTGATATCAACGTCCTGCGCCGCCTCGTGCAGACCGCCCTGCGCCTGTCCGAGGAAAAAAAGGCCAGCGTGGATGCCTACAGTGCCAAGCTGGTCGGCGATTCGGAGCCGATGAAGGAACTGCGCGCTACGATCGCCAAGGTCGCCCGCAGCCAGGCTCCGGTCTATGTGGCCGGCGAATCCGGTGTCGGCAAGGAGCTGGCCTCGCGCCTGATCCACGAGCTGGGCCCGCGCGCTTCGGCGGCCTTTGTCCCGGTCAACTGCGGCGCGATTCCGTCGGAACTGATGGAAAGCGAATTCTTCGGCCATCGCAAGGGCAGCTTCACCGGCGCGCATGCCGACAAGGAAGGGCTTTTCCAGGCCGCCGATGGAGGCACCCTGTTTCTTGACGAAGTCGCCGAGCTGCCCCTGCACATGCAGGTCAAGCTGCTGCGCGTGATCCAGGAAAAGGCAGTCCGACCGATCGGCGCGCGCGCCGAGGTTGCGGTGGACGTGCGCATCCTCTCGGCCACGCACAAGAATCTGGCCCGACTCGTCGACCTGGGATCATTCCGCCAGGATCTGTTCTACCGGATCAATGTCATCGAATTGCGCGTACCGCCCCTGCGCGAACGCCGCGATGACATTCCGCTGCTCGCCGGACGCATTCTGGAGCGCCTCGGCCGCGAGTCCGATCGCGCACCGGCGCGACTCACACCGGACGCACTCAAGGCACTTTGCGCCTACGAATTCCCCGGCAATGTGCGCGAGCTCGAAAACATCCTCGAGCGTGCCGTCGCGCTCTGCGAAGATGGCTCGATCAGCGCCGATGACATGCGCCTGATTGCGCGCGCACCGGCCGCACAAACCAGCGGCCCCGGCGAAACGGCCATGCCGACACGTCCGGCCGCCGCCGCCCACCACGCACCGGCGCGTCCGCGCGAAGGCGAAGCCCAGCCCGGCATCATGCTGCCCGATTCCGCCTACAGCGGTGATCTCGCCGCCACCGTGGCCGAAACCGAGCGTGCGGTGATCACCAAGGCGCTTGAGGCGACGCGCTGGAACCGCACCGCAGCCGCCAAGCAACTGGGCCTGACCCTGCGCCAGCTTCGCTATCGCCTGGAAAAACTCGGCATCGAATAACCGATCGCCCCCGGGCTTTGCTTCTGCGGCCTGGAGTCCTGCTCGCGTCGTCCGTGCCATGCCCTGGCCATGACAGGCAGGCAGTTGCGCGAAAACAGGGGTATCATGTGCACCGTTACACGCGGTGGGAGAAGTGGGCCAGACCCACTGCCGAAGGCGCAACGCCCGTAATCGCTCAGGCCCCGATACCTCCGCGCGCAGACAACTCTGGAGAGACCGGCAGCCGGCATCGGCACAGTCCGGCGCCGAAGGGGCAAAAAGCGTTGCCGCGGCACGCTTTCAAACTCTCAGGCAAAAGGACAGAGGGGCGCCCACCGTGCGGCTTCGCACGTGACTTTCGGACGCCTTCATCATGACCCAGCCAGCCTCGTCTTCCCTTTTCGATCTCGAACATCACTCGGCCTTTGTCGAGCGCCATATCGGGCCCAACGACACCGAAATCGAGCACATGCTCAAGTTCATCGGGCGCGATTCGCTCGAGGCGATGATGGCCGCCATCGTGCCGGGCAAGATCAAGTCGCCGGCACCACTGGCCTTGCCGGCATCGGTCACCGAGGTCGAGGCACTGGCCAAGATCCGCAAGATCGCAAACAGGAACGAGGTCTTCCGCAGCTTCATCGGACAGGGCTACTACGGCACCCATACGCCGAACGTCATCCTGCGCAACATCCTCGAGAACCCGGCCTGGTACACCGCCTACACGCCGTATCAGGCCGAGATCTCGCAAGGCCGGATGGAGGCGCTGATCAATTTCCAGACCATGGTCGCCGACCTGACCGGCATGGAAATCGCCAACGCCTCGCTGCTCGACGAGGCGACCGCGGCGGCAGAGGCGATGACCCTGGCCAGGCGTTCCTCGAAATCGAAGTCGAACGTTTTCTATGTCTCCAGCGCCGTGCACCCGCAGACGCTCGAAGTCGTGCGCACCCGCGCCGACGGTCTCGACATCGAACTGCACGTTGGCGACGACGCGGATGCCGCACATGTCGACAGCTTCGGCGTGCTGCTGCAGTACCCCAACACGTTTGGCCAGATCAACGACTACGCCGCGCTTGCCGATGCCGTGCACGGTCGCGGCGCGCTCGTCGCAGTCGCCACCGATCTGCTTGCCCTGACCCTGATTCGCGCCCCCGGTGCCTGGGGTGCCGACATCGTCATCGGCAACAGTCAGCGCTTCGGCGTGCCGTTCGGATTCGGCGGCCCGCACGCCGCGTTCATGGCCTGCCGCGATGCCTACAAGCGCTCCATGCCCGGGCGCCTGATCGGCGTCTCGATCGATGCCGAAGGCAAGCCCGCCTATCGCCTCACCCTGCAGACGCGCGAGCAGCATATTCGCCGCGAGAAGGCTACCTCGAACATCTGCACCGCACAGGTGCTGCTCGCCGTCATGGCCAGCATGTATGCGGTTTACCACGGGCCCGACGGCCTCACCCGCATCGCCCGTCGCACGCACCGGCTGGCCGCCATCCTGGCTGGCGTGCTGCGCAAGGCCGGCCTGACCGTGGGACCGGACTTCTTCGACACCCTGCACGTCGTCGGCGTCGACGCCGCGGCCTTGCACGCCAAAGCACGAGCCGCACGGATCAACCTGCGCGCCATCGACGCGAACAGCGTCGGCATCAGCGTGGATGAAACCACCACGCGCGCCGACCTGGAGGCCCTGGCCGCCGTGTTCGGCACCTCGATCGGCGATATCGACGCCGTCGACCGTTCAACCCCAGACGCCCTGCCCGGCGGCCTGCTTCGCGAACAGCCGTTCCTGCAGCATCCGGTGTTCAACACGCATCACAGCGAGCACGAACTGTTGCGCTACATGCGCGCGCTGGCGGACAAGGACCTGGCCATGGACCGAACCATGATCCCGCTCGGTTCGTGCACGATGAAGCTCAACGGCACCGCCGAGATGATTCCGGTCACCTGGCCGGAATTCGCCAACATCCATCCGCTCGCCCCGGCCGACCAGGCCGAGGGCTACAAGCAGCTGATCGACGAGCTCGAAGCGATGCTGGTCGAGATCACCGGCTATGACGCCGTCAGCCTGCAGCCCAACTCGGGCGCCCAGGGCGAGTTTGCCGGTCTGCTCGCCATCCGTGCCTGGCATCGCTCGCGCGGTGAGGGCCATCGCGATGTCTGCCTGATTCCCGAATCGGCGCATGGCACCAACCCGGCTTCGGCGCAGATGTGCGGCATGACCGTCGTGGTCACACGATGCGACAAGGACGGCAATGTCGATGTCGATGACATTCGTGCCCAGGCCGAGAAATATTCCGATCGACTCGCCGCGCTGATGATCACCTATCCCTCGACGCACGGCGTATTCGAGGAAGATGTCGTCGCGATCTGCGAAGCGGTGCACGCACATGGCGGCCAGGTCTACACCGACGGCGCCAACCTCAATGCCCTGGTCGGACTGGCCAAGCCCGGCAAGTGGGGATCGGATGTCTCCCACCTCAATCTGCACAAGACATTCTGCATCCCGCATGGCGGTGGTGGCCCCGGCGTCGGCCCGTGCGCCGTCAAGGCGCATCTGGCCGAGTTCCTTCCGCGCACCCTCGGCAATGAAGGAGCGGTCGGCATGGTCAGCGCAGCCAGTTTCGGCAGCGCCAGCATTCTGCCGATCTCGTGGATGTACATCACCCTGATGGGCACGGCCGGATTGCGCAAGGCGACCCAGGTCGCCCTGCTCAATGCGAACTACATCGCCAGACGTCTGGAGCCGCACTACAAGACGCTCTATACCGGCCGCAACGGCCTCGTCGCCCACGAATGCATCCTCGACCTGCGCCCGATCAAGGATGCCACCGGCATTGGCGCGGAAGATGTCGCCAAGCGTCTGATCGATTTCGGCTTCCACGCACCGACCCTGAGTTTTCCGGTCGCCGGCACGCTCATGGTCGAGCCCACGGAAAGCGAATCGCTGCATGAACTGGATCGGTTCATCGACGCGATGATCGAGATCCGCGAGGAAATCCGCGCCGTCGAGGACGGCAAGCTCGATCGCGAAGACAATCCGCTCAAGCATGCACCGCACACCGCGACGATGGTGACAGGCAGCGAATGGACGCACGGCTACCCACGCGAGCTGGCTGCTTTCCCGTTGCCCGTACTCAAGCAGCAGAAGTACTGGCCGCCGGTCGCCCGCGTCGACAATGTCTACGGCGACAAGAACATCATGTGCGCCTGCATTCCCATCGACGCCTACAAGGATGAAGCGGAGGCCTGATCCGCACCGCGTATTGCGCTGATCGAATCGCATCGCGACCTGGCCCCTCCGGACGATCATGCGGCAACGCCGTTTCCACAGGGGCGAGTCTCAAAGGGTGTTTACAAAACTCTGGCATTTTCAGGGGCCAGATTTCCAACGAGGCCTGCGTTTGGCGCGCCGTGTTTGCCAATTTCAAAGTGCTTTCACACGCCTTCGGCGCGCGAGTCACTTCTCTTTGATTGGCCACTGCGCCGCAGGAGCGGCGCGAACAGCGCAGCTGGCCCGAAGGGCGGAGGGCAGGAGCCCGACGTAAAGAGAAGTAACCAAGAGAAAGGCCACCCCGACGCAGCGGTCTCCGGGCTTCCTGCCCTCCGACTGCGCGGCGCGGCTCCGGAGGTTCACTGACAGCACCTCCCTGTGCTGGCAGCGAACTGGCTCGCATCCATGCGAGCCACCCTGCGGGCTTTCCCTACGCCCCACCGCCGCTACATAGGGGCCCCATTCACTGCGCTTCCTGCGCAGCCAAGACGAAGCAGACTCCCGCGAATTCCGTATTTGCGTTTGGCCTGTGCATTTCCTTCTCCCACGCTGCGGGGGAAGGTGCCGAAGACGGATGGGGGGGCTTTGCTTTTGCTTTGGCGCGCACGATGCGCGCTATATGGGTCCCGTCGCACGTGGCGAGGCTGCGCAGGAATTGTCCGAAGGATGGCCCACAGGACGTGGGCCAGTTTGCTGCCAGTCCATGGATGGACTGTCAGCGAACCCCGGAGCAGGCTCGTGCACCTGAAGCACAGGGACTGTGCGTAAGGCGCGTGCGTGGGGTGGCCTTCTCTTGACTCCGGGCTCCTGCCCTACGCCCTGCGGGCCGGCTGCGCCGTTCGCGCTGCTCCTGCAGCGCAGTGGTTACTTTTCTCTTGGCCACTCAAGAGAAAGTAACTCGCGCGCCGAAGGCGTGTGAAAGCTTTGCTCTATCAACTCAAGGCAGACCCAATAAGTAAACACCCGCTCAGACTCGCCCGCTCTTGCGCTCCTGCGCTCTCGCGCAACAAATCAAACCGATCAACATCAATGCGGGAGAGTCCGAGACCCTCCCCTGCAAGCGGGAAGGCTTAGAGACGCATCTTCAATTCAGGTTCGGCCAGTACCGGCGTGACCTGCTTGCCTGAACTAGTGAATTTTCCCGAACGAATGCGAGAAGCCGAGGAACACACTCGGCAGGCCATTGCGCGCACTCGGATCGACCAGTGGACTGTCGAGGATGTCGTCACTCAGCCACTGGTATTGAAGTCCGCCAAAGAACAGCCAGTTCTTCGGCATCGTGCGCAGAAAGGTCACGCCGAGGTTGGGCACGATGGCGGAACCGGGCTGGTAGCTCGGTACACCGGCGGCCACTTCCTGCGGCAGCGTGCCGTAGTAATAGTCGCTGAGATCGTTCGACCAGTAGCTGACTCCGACACTCGGAATGAGCGCGCCGCCCCACCAGTCGAATGCGGCCTGGTACAGAAGCGCGATCTCGTAACCGTCGCTGGCATTCGAAACATCCGCCTTTGCGGTCAGGCTCAGCTTGCCCCATTCCGACGATGAGTACGACGCTCCGAATCCTGCGTCGAGCTCGTTCTTCCGGTTGACCAGCAGGTCGCGATCGATACCGACTTCGGCAAGCTCGCTGGCACTCAGGTCATCCGCGTCCCAACCGTCGAGCCGGGCCGAGAGCAGTGCATCGAGGGCGAAGCCGTTGTGCTTGACCAGGTGCACGCCGCCGCTGATGCCGGTGATGAATACGCGCTCTCCGACGTAGCCCACGGTAGGTACCACATAGATTCTGGCATCCTCGCCGAGCAGGATGCCCTTGGTGACCAGCATGCCGACACCGAGCGAAATTCCGTCCGGCGTGACCTTCTTCAGGAACTCGGGCTGCCCACCGGCATCGACCTCGGTGGTCGGGTTGTCCACCACTTCGGTCGGCGCGACCGCAGAAACACTCTCCTCCTGCGCGTGCGCGAACAGCGGGTTTGCCAGCAGGCAGGAGGTCGCTAGCAGCACTGTGAATTGTTTCATCAGGGAAACCTGGTTCGAGGTGAAGGGAAAAAGCGACCGCGGCGGGTTGGCAGAATGCGACGAGATGCCGGCCTCTTGCAAGCTCGACGATGGGTGACGCTGCCTCGGCACGCGGGATTCATGCGAATGCCATGCCCGGCCGAATGCATCGACGCGTTGCCGACTCAGCGCGTATAGAAGCCGCTCAGCGATTGCCCCTCGACCTCCTCGCGCTCCACGCCGGTAACGCGGGCGCCATCCGGACCGTGCTGCAACCACTGTTCCAGCGCGCTCAGCGATTCCTCCTCGCCTTCGGCGAGCACCTCGACGCGGCCGTCACGCAGGTTGCGTGCATAGCCACAGATACCCAGGTGCAGTGCCTGGGCACGCGTGCTCGCACGGAAATAGACGCCTTGCACGCGTCCGGAAACATGGAAGCGGGCGCAGGCCATGACGCTATCAGCCTCCGCTGGCCGACTTCGCTGCGGCGATGGCCTGCTCGAGATCCTTGTCCTTGATCGGGCCGAGAAACTGCTTGGCCACGGTGCCATCCGGGGCAATCAGGTAGGTCGTCGGCAAGCCACGCGGTGTCGCGAAATCGGCGGGCGGGTCATCCACGTCGATTTGTGCAATCGGGTAGTCGACCGGCCGCTTTTCGAGGAAGTCGATGATCTCCTGTCGGTCCGTATCCTCGTAGGCCAGACCGATGCCACTGACGTCCTTGCGCGCCGTGATGAAGGCGGAAAGCTCGGGCATTTCGGCAATGCACGGTGCGCACCAGGTTGCCCAGTAGTTGATGACGACCCATTCTCCGCGCTTGCTGGCCAGGTCAAAGGTCTTGCCATCCAGGGTCTCGACTTTCAACGCGGGCCTTTCCGCGGTCTCCGCCAGCGCGCAGGCCGGAGCAGTCAGGATGAACAGGCCGAGCAGGCCCGTCTGCCATGGTTTCATTCGATTTTTCCCTGCTTCTCGGGAGACTCCTCGGTCTCCGTCGGTGGATTCACGGTTACGATGCGGGACAGCGGCACCTTCAGCTTCGCGGACAATGTCCTTGCCAGTTCCTGCATCGGCTTGCCAGACTCGTTTTCGGCGGATTCGCCCGGCAGGCGTTGACTGCCCACCGGTAAACGGTAGTTGCCGGCACGGTAAATATCCAGCAGCGTGATTCCGGCCAGGTCCCGCGCCAGGATCCACTCGTCCATTTCGGTGCGCCGGATGATCGACACTTCGCTCAAGTCTCCAAGATAGCGCTGCAGAAGATCGTCGGTCAGATACGGCTCGAGCTCAAGCAGCTCGGCGCTGTGCAAACCCCGACCCTCGCGGTGGGCGTCGGCCAGTCGGCCGATCACATTCAGAAGGCCCGACAATTCCTGGTCGGGATCGATGCGATCCTCGGCATGGCGATAGTCGAACGAGCTCAGCGAAGCCGTCATCGAGGCGCCGAGCAGCACGATGATCCAGGACAGATACATCCACAGGAAGAAGATCGGCACGATCGAAAGCGCGCCATAGACCTGCTGGTAGGTGGCGATCCCGCCGGCATACCAGGCGAATCCGTGCTTGGCCGCCTCGAACAGGATCGCGGCAATGAGTCCGCCCAGGGCCGCATCGCGAAAGCGCACGCTGCGGTTCGGGATGACCATGTAGCCGGTAATCATGGCGACCCACACGATCAGGAATGGCAGCACGGCGAGCACGCGCGCCTTCAGAGAAAACTGGGTCGCCGCGGCGTCGATGAAGGGCAGCGCGACCAGATACGAGCTGATCGCGACGGCCGCGACCAGCAGCATCGGACCGAGACTCAACGCAGTCCAGTAGATGACGAAGCGCGAGACCGCGCCGCGGTGGGCCTTGACCCGCCAGATCCGGTTGAACGCATCCTCGATGCTCATCATCAGCGAGATCGCGCTGAACACGAGTACGAGCACGCCGATGGCGGTCGCCTTGCTCGCGTTCGCCGCAAATTCGGTCAGGTAGCTCTGTACGACATCGCCCGCTGCCGGGACGAAGTTGTTGAATACCCAGACGGTCAGCTTGATGCGCCACTCCTCGAACACGGGGAACGCGGAGAGCACGCCGAGGATCGCGGCGGTCAGCGGCACCATCGCAAACAGGGTCGTGAAGGCGAGCGCGCCGGCTGTCTGCAGACAGCGGTCTTCGAGGAACCGTTCCCAGGTGAAATCCAGGAAGGCCAGGCTGCGTTCGCGATCCAGTCGTGTGCGCATCATCTAGTCCGGGTTGCTCATGAGGTCGCAGCCAGCCATCGATCCGCGCCGCTTTCCGCGAAAAATGCACTGGCGGGACCTGTCGCCGCAATCGCGAGAAGCAGTGTGGATTCAAGGGACGAGCGCGGGCGGGTGCCATTCATGAACGCTTCGGCAACCCGAGGTCCGTTCCTGTCTGGCATGGCCGTCATCCTGTCACAGGGCACGCGGTTCGGGGAACCTGCGACGAACGTGGCAAACTTCAGTCCTGTCATCCGTCGAGATTAGCTCAATGGCACCCTGCGTCCAATTCGCAGGCCACACTGCCCTGGAATGCCAAGAAACATGACTGAAATCCTGGTTCTCTACTACAGCCGTACCGGCAAGGTCGCCCAGCTCGCGCGTCTGGTGGCGCGCGGAGTCGAGGAAGTGCCCGGCATGAGTGCCCGCCTGCGCAGCGTTCCGCCCGTGGCGGCGGTCACCGAGAGTGCGCAGCCGCCCGTGCCGGAGGACGGCGCACCCTATGTCAGCGCCGAAGATCTGGGCGAGTGTGCCGGCCTCGCGCTGGGCAGCCCGACGCGCTTCGGCAACATGGCTGCCCCGCTCAAGCACTTCATCGACACGCTGGGCGCGGAATGGGCATCGGGCACCCTGGTCGGCAAACCCGCCGGTGTCTTCACCTCGACCAGCACCATGCATGGCGGGCAGGAAAGCACCTTGTTGTCGATGATGCTGCCGCTGCTGCACCACGGCATGCTCATCGTCGGCATTCCCTACACCGAAGCCGCCCTGAATCGCACGACCACCGGTGGCACGCCGTATGGCGCGAGCCATGTGGATGGAGCCAGCGGTGACAGGCCGATCAGTGAAGACGAGAAGATACTTGCCCGCTGCCTCGGCAAGCGCATTGCCGAAACCTGTTCGCGACTGGCTGCCCGCGCATGATGGCCCTGCGCTGCGGTTTCATCGCCTGGGCTGCCCTGGTCGCACTGCAACTGCTCTGGTACACCCGCCTGGCACCGCCGGCGAACGGAGAAATCGGATTCGCCCTTCTGCTGACCCTGCCACCGTTGCTGCTGCCGCTGCTGGCCTTGCGCCGCGGTGCACGACGCGCCCTGCTCTGGGTCGGCATCGTCAGTCTCGGCTATTTCACTCACGGGGTCGTCGTCGCCTGGGCAGAACCGACCATGCGCACTCCGGCCCTGATCGAAGTGGCGCTCTGCGTGATCCTCACCTTCATCCTCGGCTGGATCGCGCGCGGCGGGCGCAAGCAGGCCTGATCGAGCGCGCTCAGGCGACGCGCAGCCGTTCGGCCAGGAAGTCCACCATCGCGCGGACACCGGGCAGCAGTCCACGCCGGGTCGGATAGACAAAGTGGAAAATGCCTTCGGGCATCGACCAGTCGGGCAGCAATTCGATCAGCTCGCCACGGGCAATGGCCGGGGCCGCGCTCAAGTCGGGAACCAGTGCCACGCCGATGCCGCGCACCGCGGCATTGACCAGCACCGGAAAGCTGCCGCAGATCAGACGCGGCTGCATGCGGACCTGTTCGCGCTCGCCGTTCGCGCCGAAGAGTTCGATCTGCTGCGGTCCTTCGTGCTCGCGCATCGACAACAGCGGCAGCGGAGCCAGATCCTGCGGCACGGTCGGCCGCCCATGCTGCTCGAGAAAGACCGGGCTGGCGACCAGGATCACGCGTGCCTGGCCAATCGTGCGCAGGACCAGGGTGGCATCGGTATCGATCGTGTTGCGCACGCGAATGGCAATGTCGAAGGCCTCGCCGATCAGGTCGACGCGGCGGTCGCTGACCAGCAGCCGCACCTGCATTTTCGGATAGCGCGCGAGGAACTCGGGCACGAGCTCGGCCATGACCGCCGGCGCCAGCGAAATCGGGCAACTCAGCTTGACCCAGCCACAAGGCTCGCTGCGCAATTCCTCGACCACATCGCGGGCCGCTTCGGCCTGCTCGATCATGGCCCGGCAGTGGGCAAGGAAGCGCTCGCCGACATCGGTGACGACAAAGCGCCGCGTGGTTCGCTGCAGCAGGCGCACGCCGAGCCGCTCCTCGAGTTTCGCCACCCGATTGCTGAGCCGCGACTTGGGTACGCCGAGGGCCCGCCCGGCCGCCGAAAAACCGCCGTGCTCGACCACCTCGACGAAGAAGCGCAAGTCATTGAGATCACTGAGCGCATCGCCACCCAGTCGCATCATTGTTCTCCTCAATGAACGATGTATCTTATTTTCGCCTACTTATCACTTCATTGTACAGATCATAGTCTGTTTGCAGCCGCTGGACTCGCCAGCATCGAACAGGAGAATTCAATGAAACTGATCCATATCGACTCGAGTGCGCTCGGCGACCAGTCGGTTTCGCGCGAGCTGACCGCTGCCATCGTCACGTCGCTGCGCCGCCAACATGGGGGCCTGCAGGTGAGCTATCACGATCTCGTCGCCGATCCCCTGCCGCACTGGACGCCGGCGGCCGACGCCGAGGATCCCTCTGCCGCACGCGGTGGCGAGCTGCTCGACGAGTTTCTCGCCGCGGATGTCATCGTGATCGGTGCGCCCATGTACAACTTCGGCATTCCAAGCCAGCTCAAGGCCTGGATCGATCGGGTCGCCGTGGCCGGCAAGACCTTTCGCTACGGCGCCAATGGACCGGAAGGACTCGCCGGCGGCAAGAAGCTGGTCATTGCCTCGTCGCGTGGTGGCGTCTACAGCGCCGGTTCGCCCGCCGCCGGCATGGACTTCCAGGAAACCTACCTGCGCGGCGTCTTCGGCTTTCTCGGAATCACCGACATCGAAGTGGTCCGTGCGGAAGGCGTCAACATGAGTGCGGAGCACAAGCGCAAGGTACTCGACGCAGCCCACGAATCGATTGGCCGGGAGGATCGCCTCGCCGCCTGATTCCGAAGCGGGCGGCGGGCCGGGGTCTATAATCCCGGGGCATGAATCATCCCTCGCCGCCCAGGCTCGACAATCAGTACCGCAGCGATCGCGTTCTGCAGACCTGGCTCGGGCAGCGCGTGCCCGAGACGGTTCGATCCTCGATCCATGCCGACCTCGATGCGCTCGGCGCGCATGCCGCCGAGGCCTGGGCAGAGGCGCGCTCGCGCAGCGCGAGCAAACCTGTCCTGACCGAGTGGAATGCCTGGGGCGAGCGCATCGACCGCATCGAGTTGACGCCGACCTGGCAGCATGGCGCTGAAATGGCCGCGCGCTACGGTCTGGTAGCCAGAGGCTACGATCCGACCCATGGCGAATTCGCGCGCTGCGACCAGTTCGCGCGGATCTACCTCTACCACGTGGCCAGCGAATTCTTCACCTGCCCGCTGGCCATGACCGACGGTGCGGCGAGTGCGATCAGGGCATCCAGAAATGCGGAACTGATGGCGCGCGCCTTGCCTCGACTGACTTCCACCGATCCGGAATCGCTGTGGCTATCCGGGCAGTGGATGACCGAACTGGCCGGTGGCTCGGATGTCGGCAACAGCGAGACCGAAGCGCGTCGCGACGCCGATGGCCGCTGGCAACTGTACGGGCGCAAGTGGTTTTCCTCGGCCGTGATCGGCGAAATGGCCCTGACCCTGGCCCGCCCGCAAGGTGCCGGCGACGGCGCCGACGCGCTGGCGATGTTCTACGTCGAAACCCGCGACGCGCAGGGACACTGGAACGGTATCCGCGTCGATCGCCTCAAGCAGAAACTGGGCACGCATGAGTTGCCTACCGCCGAGATTCATCTGGACGGCGCCCTTGCCATTCCGGTCAGCGGCCTCGATCACGGCGTGCGCCGAATCGCCCCGATGCTCAATGTCACGCGCACCTGGAATGCTGTGTGCGCGCTGGCCACCATGCGTCGCTGTCTCTCCCTGGCAACGGCGTATGCGCACCAGCGCCGCGCCTTTGGCCATTGCCTGATCGAACATCCGCTGCATGCCGCCACCCTGGCCGACCTGCAATCGGATTTCGAGGCGGCCTTCCAGCTGGTGTTCGAAGTCGCGCATCTGCTTGGTCGCAGCGAGAGTGGCAGCGCCGATGCCGGTGAACAGACCTTGTTGCGGATACTCACGCCACTGACAAAACTCTGGACCGGCAAGCTGGCCGTGCAGATCGCCTCGGAAACCTGCGAAGCCTTCGGAGGCGCTGGCTACATCGAGGACACCGGCATTCCGCAACTGTTGCGCGATGCCCAGGTTTTCCCGATCTGGGAAGGCACCACCAACGTGCTCGCCCTCGATGCGCTGCGCGCGACGGCCAGCATCGGACTGGATCCGCTGTTCGAGCGCGCTGCCGACTTGCTCGAAAAAACCGGAATCGAAGGCGACTCCCTCGGCCTCGGCCCGGCGAAACAGGCCATCCGGAACGCTCTCGCGGATGCGCAACAATGGCACGCCGCGTATGCGAAGGACCGCCAGGCCCTGCAGGCCGGTGCGCGCAACCTGGCATTCACGCTGGCGCGCAGCATGGCCGCTGCGCTGCTCTATCGGAATGCCGCGCATGCCCTGGCGCACTCGGCCGATCGACGACCGGCGCAAGCCCTGAGCCGATTCGTTGGACGTGGCCTGTCCGAATTGCGCAGCCCCGACCCGGGCGCCGCCGTCGACCTGCTCGATACCCCCAATACCTAGAAACGGAATACCAAGGAACTCCCATGCAGCACTTGTCCATCGTCACCACCGGCGGAACCATCGATAAAGTTTATTTCGACGACAAGTCCACCTACGAGATCGGTGAGCCGCAGATCGGCAAGATCCTCGAGGCACTCGGCGTCGCCTTTACCTTCGACGTGCTGCCGGCCATGCGCAAGGACAGCCTGCATATCGAAGACGCGGATCGCGACCTGCTGCGGCGTCTGATCGAAGCCCAGCCGCACAAGCATGTGCTGGTCACGCATGGCACCGACACCATGGTCGAAACGGCCGCCGTGCTCGGCAGCATCGAGGAAAAAGTCATCATCCTGACCGGCGCCCTGAACCCGGCCCGCTTCCAGGGATCCGACGCGGTGTTCAATATCGGTTGTGCGGTCGGAGCCGTGCAATCACTGCCCGATGGTGTCTACATCGCCATGAACGGCCGCATCTGGAATCCGGCGCACGTGCGCAAGAATCGCGACGCCAACCGCTTCGAACCGGTCTGACCCGATTCAAACCGGGGCAGCTCCAAAAAGCTCGTCATCCCGGCGAGCCACAGATATCGGCGTCCAGTCTGCGCCATTCCTGTCTGACTCCCTCTCCCCCCGGGAGAAGGCTGCGGCGAGGCTAGCATCTGACTCCCTCTCCCCCCGGGAGAGGGTTGGGGTGAGGGTACGCATTCGCACCAGTCTCCATACTTGCGTAGCTTCAGGATAGAAGCGCTAGTACAAGCCGAAAGCATTGATCTGGACGTACTTCAATCGTTCGCTCTACGGCGAACAAGCCACGTGTGTGCGTGTATGCATGGCTGAAAGTACCGGCAGTTCGTACCCTCACCCCAGCCCTCTCCCGAGGGGAGAGGGAGCAAAGCAGGCCTCGGTGGAATTCAAATGCTCTGTGTTCCCCGTGTCCCGGAAGCTTGTGCGTACCCAACAGGGGCACTCCTGAATGTCACCCCCGCCCTCTCCCGAGGGGAGAGGGAGCTAAGCAGGCTTCAGTGGAATTCAAATGCTCAGTGCTTGCCGTGTACCGAAGGCTTGTGCGTACCCAACAGGGTCATTGCTGAATTTCGCGGCATTTCCTGGCACAAAAAAAGCGACCGGCCCAAGACCGGTCGCTCAAGGTCGGCGCGCGCTCCCCACGCGCCGTCAACCCATTCAGGGCGTGTAACTGGTGCTCAGGGTGACTCCCGAGAACGTCGAGTAGGCACGAATCCTGACGTAGTAGGTACCGGGTGTCGGTGCCGTGAACGTGCAGGTTTCGTTGTTGCCGTTCAGATACGGACGGCAGTTGTAGCTGCTCGTCGTCGGGGCCGAACCCAGACGTACGTACATGTCGGCATCACCCGAACCACCGGCGATCTGGAAGCTCAGGTTGCTGGCACCGGCCGGAACAACGAGGGTGTAGGTCGAGGTCCAGTTGTTGCGGGTTGCGGAAAGACCACTGACCGACGAGCCGTTGCAGAGCACCGTTCCCGAAGGCGTACAACTGCTGCCACCGCCTGTCGTGTAGCTGCCGGTCAACGAGACGCCCGAATAGCTCGAGTAGGCACGCAGCATCACGTAGTAGGTGCCGGCCTGTGCCGAACTGATGTCACAGGTCTCATTGTTGCCACTCAGGTACGGACGGCAGTCATAGGTGCTGGTCGTGGGAGCCGAACCGAAGCGGACATACAGATCCGCATCACCGGATCCGCCGGCAATCTGGAACTTGAGGTTGCTGGCACCCGCGGGCACCGACATCGTGTAGAGCACGGTGTCGCCTGTCGAACCGGACAGGCCCGTCACGGCCACGCCGTTCTGCAGGACATTGCTGCCACTGCCACCGCTGCTCACGGTCACCGACGAGGTCTTCGAGTTGGTCGCCCCATCGTTGTCGGTCACGGTCAGCTGCACGCTGTAGGTGCCGGCCGAGGAGTAGGTCTTGCTCGGATTGGTCGAGCTCGACGTGGTGCCATCGCCGAAGTTCCAGGAACGCGACGCGATCGTGCCGTCACTGTCGCTGGAGGTGTCGGTGAAGTTGGCCGTCAGTCCGCTGGTGGTGAAGCTGAAGTTGGCCACCGGCGCGACATTGCCCGGACCTGCAAGGGACTGCAGGGTGGCCAGCGAATTGATGATGCCGGCTCCGCAACCACCGGAACAGGATCCCGGCAATGCACGTGCATTGGCCGTCATCGCATTTCTGACCTGATCCGGAGTCAGGCTGCTATTGACTGCAAGCATCTGCGCCGCGAGACCCGCCACATGCGGCGCCGCCATCGAGGTGCCCTGGTAGTAGGCGTAGCCCTCGGAGCCCTGCGTGGTGGTGCCGTTGTTGAGTGTCGAAAGAATGCCGTTGGACTGCGTTGCCGTCTCGCCACCCGGTGCCGACAGGGTGATGCCGGATCCGTAGTTCGAGTACGAAGCGCGATTGCCCTGGCGGTCCGTTGCGGCCACCGAGATCACGCCCGAGCAGTTCGCCGGCGAGAAGCCCGACACGTTGGCATTGGAGTTGCCGGCCGCCACCACAACGACGGTGCCGTTGTTGCGTGCGGTGTTCACCGCAGCCTGGAACGAGCCGCAGGAACCGCTGCCGCCGAGGCTCATGTTGATCACGCGAGCCGGATTCGGGTTCGACGGTACACCGCTGACCGAACCACCAGACGACCAGACGATCGCGTCGACGATGTCCGAGGTGCTGCCACCGCACTTGCCGAGCACACGCACCGGCACGACTTTCGCGCCGAAGGCGACACCTGCCACGCCCTTGGAGTTGTTGGTTGCCGCAGCGATCGTGCCGGCCACATGGGTGCCATGCCAGCTCGAGTTCGACGAATACGGAACGCCGCACTCGTTGGTTCCGAACCAGTCGCCTTCGTCATTAGGATTCGAGTCACGGCCATTGCCGTCACGCGCTGCGGACGAGGTGCTGATGAAATCGTAGCCGCCAACCGTCTGGCCGCTGAGGTCGCTGTGCGGGGTGATGCCGGTGTCGATCACGGCCACCCTGATGCCGCTGCCGGTCGAGATGTCCCAGGCCGAGGGCTGGTTCATGCCGCCGGTGCTTTCGAACAGGTCCCACTGGGCCGAATAGCTCGTGTCGTTCGGCGAAAAGACCGGGCGCATGATGCGATCCGGTTCGACATAGGCCACTGCCGAGTTTCTTGCGAACGCGACCATTACGGCCTGCGCTCTCGCCTCGTTGCTGTTACCGGAAAGACGCGCGCTGTCCTTGGTTCGGGTGACCGTTACCAGTTCTGCACCGGTGGCAAGCGTGCGCTCGTGCACCACCTTCATGCCCGTCTCGCGGGCCACGCGATCGAAGTCCGCACGCATCGCAACGCCGTTGCGCTCGGGTGCGTTTTCGGCGTAGGTGACGATGAAACGGGTGATTTCCGCACTCGACAGGTCTGCCGAGAAATTGGCGCGGTCTGCATAGGTCTGGATGTCAGCAGAAGTGACGGCGGCGGCATTGGCCAGCGCACTGCAACCGATAAACGCGAACATGGCTGCAGCCAGAGAGGTACGACGTAACGCTGTGATCGAATCCGAATTCACAGTTATCTCCAGTGTTGAAGAATGATCGTATGAGTGCTGCGTTGCAGCACCCCCTTGATGGGGTCTCCGTCCACCTCCCGCGCCGCTGCATCGGATCTTTGTCCGAATCGAATCACACTGTCTTGTCATCCGCGACTGATCGAACAGGCACCCCTACCTGAACGATCCTTTGTTTACTTCCCAAGATTTCGGGTTTGTGGAAACCCGTCGAACCTATAGAGCCCAACGAAACTCATGTGTGATCGCCATCACATTTTTCGGATTCAGCGTTTGCGGATCAGGCTGACCACTTTTGGCTTCGTTGCAAAAAGTGCAAGGAAAACAACAAGCAGGATCGGCGGCGCCCAGTAGAAGGTCCGGATCCAGCCCAGCGCGCTGTTGGCGGAACCGGAAAGGGTCAGGTCCATGGCCAGGTTGGGCTCGCTGAGGATGTGCTCCACGAAGGGCTCGGTCGCATCGGTCATCAGGCTTGTGCCGATGCCATGCAGCGAGCCGAACAGCCCGTCCAGCGGCGTCCCCAGGGCGATGTAGGTCGAGGCCAGGATGGCTTCGGCGTGGGCTGACTTGACCATGTGGGCGCCGATCTCGGGCAAATCCGGCACCGCTCCCCAGATCACCAGATCGCCGAAAAGGGCGAGCAGGAACAGTACAAAGGCGATCTTGTGCAGGTGCTTTCTCATGGCCCGGATCCGTCAGTTCGCGTCGCTTCAGGGTATGCCCAGGCCATGGTCGGCGTAAACTGTGCTGCAGCGCACGGCGACGTTTCCGGGCTTCAGCCACTCTCCGTGCGTAGGTGCGCAGCATGTGCCGGGCTGGAGGACTCTTCGGGCCGTGTTTGCGCCCCGCATCCATGGGCTGAGACGCACATCGAGCTTCAGGACAACGCTTCACGAGCCATCGTACCAGTGGCGTTCACGAGCCGAATGGCTGGTCATCCAGCGCTTGTTTCCATCCATGCAAATCAAGGGCAGTAAAGGATCCCGACCATTGTCGGAATGACGAACAAGGAACCATTCAGCGCCACCCGAACGCAACCCGCGGCGGATCCTTCGATCAAGAGAGCTTCTGGCGACCGTTCAATCCCGTCCAACATGATGTCTACCTCCAACGCTCCTGGCTCCATCCGTCGCACCGGGCGCGAAGCGGCCGGAGAAAAACAAATCGTCAGGTGTCGACTGCATCAATGACTGGCTCCACTCCAATCCAGGGACTGTCCGACTCGACCGCGCGTGAGGCCCTGCGCGAGCGCTGCCTGAGCCTGGTCCGCCGCTGGCAGCCGCTGGCCCGCTCAGGCTGGGACCACCATGCCGCGCGCCTGCTCGGCGAGGAGCTCGACCAGATTGCGCAGACCAGCGAGGCCCTGGGCCTGCAGGGCGTGAACGGCTCGGCACTGGAGCTGGCCGCGTACCTGTGTTCGTTCATCGACGACAAGCTGGTGCCCAACGAGCACGCGCTCGAATGCCTGGCCGGCATGGTCAACGCGCTCGGTGGCGCCCTCAATGAACTCTCGGGATCGGCCACCGCCGATGTGCGCTCGCTGCACGGCGAGGCCAGTCCGGCCGGTGTCGATGATCCGGAACTCGCGTCCCTCCCCGAAACCGGTCCCGATCTGCCGCGTGCTGCCGAAGGACCGACCTGGCTGCCGCGGGCCACCTGCCTGTTCGGCGAAACCGTCCGCGCCGCACCCGGTCTCGTGCCGGCCCTGCGCGAACGTGGCTATCAGGTCAACGATTTCGAAGACATCGAAACCCTGCTCGAATTCCTGAAGGTCGCCCGTCCCGGCGCCCTGCTCCTGGATGCGCGTTCGCTGAGCCACCTGGGCCGCATTCGAGCGCGTCTGGATGAAGGCAGGGAATCCGAACTGGCCGCGCAACCGGTGCTGCTGGTGTTCTCGCGCAACGGCGATCTCGGCGATCGCCTGCTGGCCATGCGCGCCGGAGCCGCCGGCGTGTTCAGCATGCCGCTGGACTCCCTGCGCGTGATCGCCTGCCTGGATGAACTGCTCGTGCACGCCACGCAGACGCCCTGGCGCGTACTGCTGGTGGAAGTGGACAAGGTCGCCGCCAGCGAACGCGCGCGCTGGCTGGCAGAAAAAGGCATGACCGTGCGCCTGGCCAGCAACGGACAGAGTGCGCTGGCCGCCCTGCCCGAGTTTCGTCCCGACGTTCTCGTCGTCGACCAGGAACTCTCCGATGTTCACGGCCTCGAACTGATCCAGCTGGTGCGCGAACAGACCGAGTACGCGGCCCTGCCGATCGTGCTGATGTCGGCCAGCGGCGACATTGGCCAGCGCTTCGATGCGATCGCCGCGGGCAGTGACGAGGTTCTGCTCAAACCGGTCAAGGCGCGCCATCTGACCCACGCACTGCTGTCGCGCCTGAACCGTTCGCGCCGACTGCGCGAGTTGATCGGCGCGGCGGGCGGGCGCGATCCGCGCACCGGCCTGTTCCCGCGCACCGTGCTGATCGAGAAACTGGCCGACGTGGCCGGCGACCGTTCGGCTGCGCTGATGTGCATCGCGCTGGACCGCTCGCAGGCCCTGCGTGAAGGCATCGGCATCAGCGGTCTCGCCGCACTCGATGCGCATATCGGCCAGCTGCTGCGCAGCCAGCTCGATACCACCGACATCGCCGCGCACTACCAGGATTTCCACTATTTCGTGCTCGTGCACCGGCGCTCGCGCGGCGAAGTGACGATGGTCGCCGAGGATATCCGCGCCCAGCTTGCGCAGGAACCGTGGACATTCAACGGCAAGGAATACGTGCTGACCGCGAGTATCGGGCTTGCCCTGCTCGGCGGAGAAATGATCAGCGTCGACACGATGGTGACCAATGCGGAAGCCGCGCAGATCGCCGGCACGCACATGGGCGGCAACCGCGTGCTCTGGTACGAAGCGCGCGAAGCCGCCCTGCTGCCGAGCGATCCGCTGCTGGCGGTGCGCGCCGTCATGGGACGCCCGCTGAAATCCGAACAGGCCACCTTCGACTTCCAGCCGATCGTGCCGCTGGCAGGCAAGCTCAGCGGCCAGTTCGATCTGCGTTTCCGTGTTCTCAGCACGCAGAATCCCGGCAGCTCGATCAGCTACGACGAAATGGCCCCGGCCGCAGCCGAGACCAACCAGCTCGCCGAAATCGATCGTCTGCTGCTGCAGCACACGCTGGAAATGCGCGGCGAGCAGCTCAAGCGAGGCCGCCAGTTGCGCATCTTCGTGCCGCAATCGGTTCCTTCCCTGCTCAGCGCCGATCTGTGCTGGTGGCTGGATCGGGAACTCAAGGCGCACCATCTTTCCGGCACCGGCCTGACCCTCAACCTGCCCTGCTCGCCCCTGATCGATGCCGGCGAACGCGCCCGCGAACGCATCTTCGAACTGCGCAAGCTCGGCATCCGCGTCTGCCTCAACGACTTCGGCCGCGACTGGGCCGCCGTGCACGCATTGCGCCTGCTGCAGGCCGACTTCGTGCGCCTCGATCCCACCCTCGTGCACGAACTCGGCAGCATCCGCTCGGTCGCCGACACCGTGCTCGCCCTGGTCCGCAAGGCCCACGCAGCCGGCGCCTCGGTCATCGCACCGGAAGTCGACAACATCAACCGCGCCCACCTGCTGCTGAGGCTGGGTGTCGACTACGCCGTAGGCCCCGCCTTCTCCCAACCCCTCAAGCAACCGGACTTCGATTTCTCCCGACCGCTGTGGTGAGTGGAGCCGGGATTGGGGATTGGGGATTGGGGATTGGGGATTGGGAGACTCCTTCCGGTCGCGATGCCTCTTCCCGCTTTTGTAGGAGGGGCGTCAGCCGCGATGCTTTTTTCGCATGTTGCGACAAGGGCCTCGCGACCGCAGGGAGTCCCCTTTTCGGGACGGCTAAAGCATGCTCCTACGAAAACCGCGCGGTCTTCGTTCCGCCCTACACCAACGCCCTCACCCGCGCCCGCGTCATCGGCCCGAGCCTGATTCGCTCGAACAACTCCGCGACGACCGCATCATCCGGCGTCTTGCGCGCATAGCCATCGAGATCGAGCGGCACCGGTGCGTCGAGCGCAATGCCGGTCAGGCGTCGCGACAAGGTGGCCAATGCCGCATGTTCGCGTAACCTGGCCGACACGCTGGCCGCACCGCGCATGCGCAGAAAGGCGACTTCATCCGAACGCGACAACAAGGCATCCAGGGTACCGAAGTGCGACAGCAGCACCGCCGCCGTCTTCGCACCGATGCCCGGTATCCCCGGGATGTTGTCGACCGCATCACCCATCAGGGCGAGGAAATCCGCTACCTGTTCCGGATGCACGCCGAGGCGCTGCTTGACACCTTGCGCGTTCCAGCGCTGGTCGCGCGAGAAATCCCACTGCTCCACCGCATCGCCGATCAGCTGGCCAAAATCCTTGTCGGCAGAAACGATCACCGAATGGCAATCGATTTTCCCCAGCACGCTGACCGCGCTGCCGATCAGGTCGTCGGCCTCGAAGGTCGAATCGGTCAGCACGGTCATGCCGAGCGCCGCCGCAACTTCGCGGCAATAGGCGAACTGGCGATGCAATTCTTCCGGCGGCATTTCGCGATTGGCCTTGTAGTCCGGATAGATCGCGTTGCGGAACGAGCTGGTCAGCGATTCGTCGAAACAGATCGCGGCATGGGTCGGCTTCGCGCGTTCGAGCAAGTCCAGCAGGAATCGGGTGAAACCGTGCACCGCATTGACCGGATGTCCGTCGACATCGGTGAAATCCGAAGGAATGGAATGCCAGGCTCGAAACACATAGATGCTGGCATCCACCAGGTAGGCGGACGTGCCCCGCTCAGCGCTCACGGCGTCCACTCGCCCAGCACGTCGGCCAGCTCCGCACGCGGATGCTCGCAGGCCACCTCCAGCGCCGTACCGATGTGGACAAAACCGATGACCCGCTCGCCCTCGTCCAGCCCAAGCAGCTTGCAGACCTCAGGCTCATAGGCGGCCCAACCGGTCAGCCACTGCGCCCCGAACCCGAGCGCCTGCGCGCCGAGCAGGAGGTTGTAGGCCACACAACCTGCCGACAGCACCTGCTCCTGTTCCGGCACCTTGTGCCCGGACTGCACGCGGGCAATGACCACCACGATCACCGGCGCATTCAGATAGCGCTCGCGATCCTTGATCAGGGCAGCCTCGCCCGCCCCCGGATCAACCTGCTCGTGAATCCGCGCCAGCTGCTCGCCAAACGAACGTCGCGCCTCATCACGAACCAGCAGCAATCGCCACGGCGCCAGGCGCCCATGATCCGGCACCCGGATCGCCGCACTCAGCAACGCATCAAGCTGCTGCGCATCCGGACCCGGCGCACCCAACTGACGCGAAGGCACCGACAAACGGTTTTCGAGAAATTCCAGAGACATCGGCAAACCCTGACAAGACTCCCCACAGTCTACCCAATGCCCCAGCCGCACCCCAGCGTATGGCCCCTGAAACACCAACAGGGCCTCTAGCCCTGCTTCCATCTCCAACTGGCGGAAGGCCATATCACTCCACAACGTCTCGATCTGCTTCCTTCTCCCGCTGGCGGGAGAAGGTCCCGGAGGGGGATGAGGGTGGTGCTCTTGATTCGCGAGTTTGTTCTCACGCTCCGTAGGCCCACCCTCACCAGCCTGTCGGCAGCCTCTCCCGCCAGCGGGAGAGGCACATCACCCCATAACGTCACGCTCTGCTTCCTTCTCCCGCTGGCGGGAGACCAAACGGCAGGATTGCCGTTTTGAGCAGCGAATGCTGCCCGTAGGGCGAGCACCAGGGATGGTGCGAGTTCAAGTCCCGGAGGGGGATGACGACTGCATGGATGCAGGAGGTAGAGGTCGCTCCAGCGCCTCCTGCGCCCGCGTCACTCGCACATCCCTGTGCTTCGCTACGCAGGAGCAGTCGCCGAGGGTGGTGCTCCTGATTTTGGCCCAACCCCGCTTCCATCCTCGCCAATCCAGCACAAACAGCCGGCCTGCATCCCTCCCCTCGACCTATTTCAACTTCCGGGCTAGGATGCAGGCCGGACTTCATGTCGAGGGGGAGCCATGCCGGTTGTCGTTGCCGTATTGCGCGAGTCTGCCGAGGGCGAGCGCCGCGTAGCGCTGACTCCTGAAGTCGCGAAGAAACTCAAGGCGCGTGGCGCCCAGATCGTCATGGAGAAATCGGCCGGTACCTCGGCCTATTTCCCGGATACCGCCTTCATCGATTGCGAAGTCGTCGCCGACGGCCCCGCTGCGCTCTCGCGTGCGGATGTCCTTCTTCGCGTGCAGCCGCCGACGGTCGAGGAAATCGGCCACCTGAAAGAAGGTGCAGTCGTCATCGCCCATCTTGCGCCGCACCTGGGCCCGGAACGGGTCAAGGCCATGCGCGATCGCAAGATCACTTCATTCGCCATGGAACTGCTGCCGCGCACCACGCGCGCCCAGGCCATGGACGTGTTGTCCTCCCAGGCAGGCGTCACCGGCTACAAGGCCGTGCTGATCGCCGCCGAACGCGCACCGAAGTTCTTCCCGATGCTGACCACCGCCGCCGGTACGATCCGCCCGAGCAAGGTGCTGATCGTCGGTGCCGGCGTCGCCGGACTGCAGGCCATCGCCACGGCCAAGCGCCTCGGCGCCCAGGTGGAAGGTTTCGACGTGCGCCCGGAAACACGCGAGCAGATCGAATCACTCGGCGCGAAATTCCTCGACCTCGGCGTTTCCGCCGCCGGAGCAGGCGGTTATGCCCGCGAACTGACCGCCGAGGAACGCGAGCAGCAACAGCAAGCCCTGGCCAACCATCTGAAGAATATCGATGTGGTGGTCACCACCGCAGCGGTGCCCGGGCGCAAGGCGCCGCGCATCATCAATGCGGCGATGATCGCCGGCATGAAGCCCGGTGCGGTGATCGTCGATATCGCCGCCGATTCCGGCGGCAATGTCGAATTCAGCGAAGCCAACAAGACCGTCGTCACCGACAACGGCGTCAGCGTGATCGGCACCAGCAACCTGCCGGCCACCACGCCGATCAACGCCAGCGAAATGTACGCACGCAACCTCTACAACTTCCTCGAGCTTTCGCTCGCCGACGGCGTACTGACCCTGGACTGGGATGACGAACTCATCGCCAAGACCTGCCTGACCCACGCCGGCGAGATTAAGCACGAACCGACCAAGCAGGCGATCGAAGGAGCCTCCTCATGATCGACGGATTTCTCGCCCTCTACATCTTCATGCTCGCCGCCTTCACCGGCAAGGAAATCATCGGTCGCGTTCCGGTCATCCTGCACACGCCGCTGATGTCGGGCTCGAACTTCGTCCACGGCATCGTCCTGGTCGGCGCCATGATCGCGCTGGCCCACGCCGATTCGACCCTGGCCAAGACCATCGGCTTCATCGGCGTCGTACTCGGTGCCGGCAATGCGGCAGGCGGCTATGTGGTCACCGAGCGCATGCTCGAGATGTTCAAGTCGAGCAAGGACAAGAAATAGTCAAACGGGCGCTTGCTGCGCTGCAAGCGCTGCGCACTGCACCTCCGCGGCACCGACGGCCAGCCAGAACACTGCGCAAGCCGACCAAGACATTCACCATGTAATTCGGGGAAAAGCGACATGGCCATGCAAGAAATGCTGATCTGGATCGCCAAGGCGAGCTACTTTCTGGCCGCCGTGCTGTTCATCCTCGGCATCAAGCGCATGTCCTCGCCGGTCACCGCGCGCAAGGGCATCATCCAGGCCGGCATCGGCATGGTCATCGCCACCCTGGCGACCTTCGCCATCACCGGCGCCCACAACATCGAACTGATTCTGCTCGGCATCGCCGTCGGCGTGATCCCGACCTGGCTCTGGGGCAAGAAGGTCGCGATGACCGACATGCCGCAGATGGTGGCTCTGTTCAACGGCATGGGCGGCGGATCCGCTGCCGCGATCGGCGCCGGCGAGCTGCTGAAGTTCTCCGATCCAACCTCCGGATCGCATCCGATGGTCACGGTGACACTGGCCGTGCTCGGCGCGCTGATCGGATCGGTATCGATGACCGGCTCGATCATCGCCTGGGCCAAGCTCGATGGCGTGCTCGACAAGCGCTTCAACTTCCCGGGCCAGCAGGTCTTCAACTTCCTGATCTTCGCCGCAGCGCTGGTCGCCGGCATCGCCCTGATCGCCTGGCAGGTGGAGCCCTGGCTGATCGTGGCCTTCTTCGCCCTGGCCCTGCTGTTCGGCATCCTCATGACCCTGCCGATCGGCGGCGCCGACATGCCGGTGGTCATTTCCCTGTTCAACGCGCTGACCGGCCTGGCCGTGGCCTTCGAAGGCTACGTGATGCAGATCGAGGCGCTGATCATCGCCGGTACCGTGGTCGGTGCCGCCGGCACCTACCTGACCCAGCTCATGGCCAAGGCGATGAACCGCCCGATCAGTGGCGTGCTGTTCTCCAATTTCGGCGGCGGCGGCGAAGGCCAAGCGATCGAAGGCGCACAGAAACCGATCGAAGCCAGCGACGCAGCCTCCCTGCTCTACATGGCCGAGAAAGTCATCATCGTGCCGGGTTACGGCATGGCCGTGGCCCAGGCCCAGCACAAGATCTGGGAGCTGACCCAGGCCCTGATCAAGGCCGACAAGGAAGTGCTGTTCGCGATCCACCCGGTCGCCGGCCGCATGCCCGGCCACATGAACGTGCTGCTCGCCGAAGCCGGCGTGCCCTACGACCTGATCGCCGACATGGACGACATCAACCCCGAGTTCAAGACCTGCGACGTCGCCATCGTCATCGGCGCCAACGACGTGGTCAATCCCGCCGCCAAGACCGACAAGTCCTCACCGATCTACGGCATGCCGATCCTCAATGTGGTCGACTCACGCCAGACCATCGTGATCAAGCGCGGCAAGGGCACCGGCTTCGCCGGCATCGAGAATGCCCTGTTCTATGCCGACAACACGCGCATGCTGTATGCGGATGGCAAGGATGCGGCCAATCAGCTGATTGGCGAGTTGAAGGGGATCGAGGGTGGCGGGGGCCACTGATGCCCCGTGGCGCCATCCCCTCGCACTAGCGGCTGACGAACATGACATCGGGCACGGAACGCCTGCAGCACATCGATGCGTTGCGGGCCATCGCCGCGCTGCTCGTGGTTTGGATGCACGTCAGCGAATCGTTCTACACGCTCAGTCCGCAGACCGGCGCCAGTCGATGGTTGTTTGACATCTCGCACCAGTGGGACTTCGGCCGCATCGGCGTGGTCGCCTTCTTTGTCATCAGCGGTTTTGTGATCCCCTTCAGCACGCGGCCCGGTGTGCCTGGAGCGGGCCTCGATTTCGCGATCAAGCGGCTGTTCCGGATCTACCCTGCCTACTGGCTTTCCATTCCCGCCGGGGCGTTCGCCTGCCACTGGCTGTGGGGAAAAGCATTCACGACCACCGATTTCCTCGTCAATCTGACCCTGATGCAGGACCTCGCAGGCGTGCCCCCTGCCATCGGCCTGTACTGGACACTGCTGGTCGAACTGGCGTTCTACGCGATCTGCCTCGTGTTCCTCGTGACAGGGAATATCCGCAACTATTCGCGGATCGCCGCATTCTCCGGAGGTCTCGCACTGATCGTTCTAGTGTGGCTGATCGCCCAAGGCCAGGGTCACACGCTGTTTTTCTACGGCATCACCCTGTGGCTGGTGCATCTTTCGATCATGTCGATGGCTACGCTGTTTCGGGCCTGGTACGACCGTGAACTGAAGGATCCTGCCGCCCGCATCACCTTCTACGCACTCGTCCTCTTCTACCTGGTCGGCTATCCCCTGGTCTCGACCCTGATCGCCGGACTGCCCTGGGGCTACACGGTGCCCTACTCAATCGGCATCGGCATCGTCCTGCTCGGCGCAACGGTGCTTCGCATCCGAAATCCGCTGATGACGTGGCTCGGTCAGATCAGCTACTCGATCTACCTGTTCCACCCCGTGGTCTTCTACACGACGCTGTCGATTCTCTACCGGCTACCGGTGGATTCCTGGTGGAGAACCCGACATCTCAGCGTCTATCTGGGCGTCATCACAATGATCACGATCTGCATCGCCGCGGCCGTTTATGACTTTGTTGAGAAGCCGTGTATCAGGTTGGGGCGGCGGTTGGCGGACAGGGTGACGCGGGATCGCGTGGGGTTGGCGGCGGTTTGTGAGTGAGGGGGTGTTGGTCTGGGCGCCGGGGCCGACTAGTCCTCATTTATCTACGGGATGCCGATCCTCAATGTGGTCGAAGCCCGCCAGACGATTGTGATCAAGTGGGGCAAGTGGATGGGGTTTGCCGGGATTGAGAATGCGTTGTTCTATGCGGATAACACACGGATGTTGGATGTGGATGGTAAGGAGGCGGCCAATCAGCTGATTGGCGAGTTGAAGGCCATTGAGGGGGTGGGCGGCATTGATCGGGCACAGAGATATAGGCCTCTTGCCCACTTAGTTCCTTGGCATTACGTCTAAAGCGGAAGCGGCAAACTAAGCATCACGATAGTGAACCCACTAGCATAAAGAAATAGGCTTGAGATCCCTTAAACCTTATTACTCCTCGATCTTCAGACTATCGAAAGTCCAACGACCTCTGATCGCGCGTATAGAACCTGCCTACTACAAACTTTTCGTTATTCAGCTCATCGGCGATCATTGCCGTGCCGAAGATAATCTGATTTTCCGCCGGGCCATTCTCGCTAGTGGCTAGTATCAATCGCAGGAAATTTTGACTACGCGCAGCCTCCATCCCTTTGTCCTCGATCGTATCAAGCATCACAAACCGCGGGTGTCTGAAGTAAGAATTCTGCATTGCTGATGCATGAAAGCCTAAAAAAAAGGCGCTCCTAAGTACCGCGCGGGAACTCGCCGAAAAATAGGTATGACCATCAACGCTAATTCGATTGTCACCAAAGCTAAAATCAACTTTTTTTGGATTCTCGAACGAGTCTTGCCGATTCAGATCTTGCGCCAGCAACCCTCTCACGCTCTCAGATATTGAAAAATAGGCATCCTTGAGGCGATTCTGCTGACTCAAAACAAGCTGCTCATTTCGAATCTTCAACCGCGTTAGACTGTCATTCAGTGTCGCTTTTTGCTTTGACAGTGAATCTACAACCTCCATCAACTTCGCCTTTTCCGCGAGATCCTCATCTCGGCGGTCAAGGTACCCTATGCGCTTGTACATCTCGCTCACTCTGAACTCTTGCTCATTTGTAGGGCGGCGCTGCAAGTCAGTATTTTCGCGCGGCAACGCCCCACTCCAACTGCGCAGCGTTCAGCGACGCTTCCACCGTAGCTAGGCGAACACCCCGTTCCTCTTGCAATAACTTCGACTGCCTCAGTTGGAGTGTGACTTCATTGATTAGTCCACCGATTCTCTCTAATGGAATACCTGAGTCACAAATTGAATCGCCCCGGCTTTTCCGGAGGCTCCAACCTTTGAGAGGATGGAGTCATGAAGAAATCAGAAAGAGTGTCACCGGAATCCCGCGAGCGGGCAGTTCGAATGGTTCTGGATCATCAGGCGGAGTATTCGTCGCAGTGGGCCGCGATGAGTTCGATCAGTGCAAAAATTGGCTGCACCACAGAAACATTGAGACGCTGGGTGCGTCAGGCCGAGCAGGATCAAGGCTTGCGTGCAGGTCCTACCTCGGAAGAGCAGGAACGCATCAAGGCGCTTGAGCGTGAGGTTCGAGAGCTGCGTCAGGCGAATGAGATTCTGCGCAAGGGACCAGCGCTTATTTTGCCCAGGCGGAGCTCGACCGCCCATTCAAACGATGACAGCGTTCATCAACGATCACCGAGATGTCTACGGAGTCGAGCCGATCTGCAAGGTCCTGCCGATCGCTCCGTCAACTTACTACGAGCAGGCTGCAAGGCGAGCTGATCCCGCCCTTCGTCCTGTGCGTGCAATCCGTGATGAGGCGTTGTGCCCTGAGATTCTGCGCGTATGGCGCGAGAACAAGGAAGTCTACGGCGCACGCAAGGTATGGAAGCAGATGCTTCGGGAAGGTATCCAGATCGCTCGCTGCACGGTAGCCCGGTTGATGAAGAGGCTGGGCCTGAAAGGCGTAAACGAGGCCGGGTTGTGAGGACCACCTACAGCAACAAAGCGGCTGCATGCGAATGACCTTGTAAACCGGCAGTTCCAGGCTGAACGTCCAAATGCGCTCTGGGTATCGGACTTCACCTATGTCTCGACCTGGCAAGGCTTCGTCTATGTCGCATTTGTCATCGACGTGTTCGCCCGTCGGATCGTGGGTTGGAAAGTATCAAGCTCATCGCGAACCGACTTCGTGCTCGATGCGCTTGAGCAGGCGCTGCATGCCCGTCGACCGACCCAGGGCGGTCTGATCCACCACAGTGACCGAGGCGTGCAGTACGTCTCGATCCGTTACACGGAACGTCTGGCTAAAGCCGGGATCGAGCCTTCCGTCGGTAGCGTCGGCGATTCCTACGACAACGCCTTGGCCGAAACCATTAACGGCTTGTACAAGGCCGAGGTCATCCATCGGCAGAGCTGGAAGAATCCGGACGCGGTCGAGTTCGCCACGCTGGACTGGGTGGACTGGTTCAACAACAAGCGCCTACTCGGTCCGATTGGAGACATTCCACCTGCAGAAGCCGAAGCCAACTATTATCAGCAACAGGGTGAGCTCGCCATGGCGGCGTGACTCACACAAACGAGTCTCCGGGATTCCCGGGGCGATTCAAATCGACAATTTCCTACGATGGTGAAATCTTGGGTGTCCCGGATCAGGATCAGGATCTGTCTGTAGGAAATCGTCTACTCGCGACGTAAGATGATATCGAGACTTTGGATGTCCTCGTTCCCAGTTGCTCGTTCCCAGTTGCGGATCACGGGTGTCCCAGCTCACACACACCAAGAAAGGTTTTGGGAGCAACAATGCACAAGGTAATGCGCGCAATACTTGCAGCTTGTGTGATCCAAGGCACTGCGTTGGTTGGAGCGGAGCAAACGACATTGCAAGAACTCGCCGTGGCGGTTGGGGACCGAGTTCTTCCCTTCAGCGAGCTTGAGCCGCGCTACGTCACATTGGTTGATTGCGAGACGACGCCAATTTCAGTTCTTGATGAAAATAGAAGCGGCTATTCTGACCTCCATCACATTCACAAATGGATGTTCACGTGGAACATCGAGCAGACTGATCAGGGAACCTGTGTCACCTTGAGAAGCCCGAGCGGAGGGCTATCGAGAAACGAGGCGCAACTCTTTCTCGGCGGAAGGGATGACGTTTTCGCAGGATTGGATGGTTCCTGCCTGCCCCCCATATCGGAGACGATACCAGCATGTCTTGACGACGGCATGGTGATGGCTGGCCAATTGAATCGCCCCGGCTTTTCCGGAGGCTCCAACCTTTGAGAGGATGGAGTCATGAAGAAATCAGAAAGAGTGTCACCGGAATCCCGCGAGCGGGCAGTTCGAATGGTTCTGGATCATCAGGCGGAGTATTCGTCGCAGTGGGCGCGATGAATTCGATCAGTGCAAATTGGCTGCACCACAGAAACATTGAGACGCTGGGTGCGTCAGGCCGAGCGGATCAAGGCTTGCGTGCAGGTCTACCTCAGGCAGGAACGCATCAAGGCGCTTGAGCGTGAGGTTCGAGAGCTGCGTCAGGCGAATGAGATTCTGCGCAAGGCCAGCGCTTATTTTGCCCGGCGGAGCTCGACCGCATTCAAACGATGACGCGTTCATCAACGATCACCGAGATGTCTACGAGTCGAGCCGATCTGAGTCCTGCCGATCGCTCCGTCAACTTACTACGAGCAGGCTGCAAGGCGGCTGATCCCGCCCTTCGTCCTGTGCGTGCAATCCGTGATGAGGCGTTGTGCCCTGATTCTGCGCGTATGGCGCGAGAACAAGGAAGTCACGGCGCACGCAAGGTATGGAAGCAGATGCTTCGGAAGGTATCCAGATCGCTCGCGCGTGCCCGGTTGATGAAGAGGCTGGGCCTGAAGGCGTAAACGACCGGGTTGTGAGGACCACCTACAGCAACAGCGGCTGCATGCCCGATGTTGTAAACCGCAGTTCAGGCTGAACTCCAAATGCGCTCTGGGTATCGGACTTCACCTATGTCTCGACCTGGCAAGGCTTCGTCTATGTCGCATTTGTCATCGACGTGTTCGCCGTCGGATCGTGGGTTGGAAAGTATCAAGCTCATCGCGAACCGACTTCGTGCTCGTGCCTTGAGCAGGCGCTCATGCCGTCGACCGACAGGGCGGTCTGATCACCACGGCCGAGGCTGCAGTACGTCTCGATCCGTTACGGAACGTCTGGCTAAAGCCGGGATCGAGCCTTCCGTCGGTAGCGTCGGCGTTCCTACGACAACGCCTTGGCGAAACCATTAACGGCTTGTACAAGGCCGAGGTCATCCATCGGCAGAGCTGGAAGAATCGGACGCGGTCGAGCCCGAGCGGAGGGGGCTATCGAGAAACGAGGCGCAACTCTTACTCTCGGCGGAAGGGATGACGTTTTCGCAGGATTGGATGGTTCCTGCCTGCCGCCATCCCATATCGGAGACGATCAGCCAGCATGTCTATGACGACAGGCATGGTGATGGCTACAAGGCCAATATCAGTTACGCCGTGACTGGAAGTGAGCTTGCGCCACTCGATCGGGCACAGCACGATTTTGCGGAGCGGTTGATCGACGCTGCGGCACATACTCGGTACGAACACGGTACTGACATAGATGGTTTCATTTCAATTTCCATCGGCTTCAGACTCTTACGGGCGGGAGACTTCGCCAGCATTGAAGCTAGCGGAAACCGAGTAACAAGCCGCCCCGGTACGCAGTCGTTTCGCACTACACCAATCTACGACTCGTGGTTCATGCACGTTCCGACGGGGCAACTGCTGCGCTTTGACGACTTGATGCAGTACGCCGACGTGGCGGCGGAATCGCTGCTTCACAACGGTCGCACAGTAATTTTGGAGCGCTTCTCGAGAATTTACGTATCTGCCCCAACAGAAGCGGAGCGAGCCGAGAAGACGGACTTTTTTGCTCGAAGGATTTCGCAAGCAACAGGGCTGCCGTCTCATGAATGGCGAATGTCATTGTATTTTGGTGATCCGTGCGCGCCCGCAATATTGCTGACATTCGACACGAAACCAGTTGATGTCAACAACAACGAATACATTTCAATACATTCCTCACTCATGTCGTGGAGAATGTTCATGAAACCTCAATATCGTGACGCTATACCCCTGGTCGACTAATAACAAGAACAACCGGTACACCCACAATTTGTCCTGGCAGCACCTGACGGAACGATCTGGTGATGGCAACGACCGAAAGTTGGCTTGGCGCCCGATTGAAAGGCCGAACCTCGGAATTCTGCTTGTTACCGTCTAAGCCATAACCGGTTCAGCTACAAATTGATTCCGAAGCAAATCACTCTTGTTCAAAACCGCTCTTGAACAGAAGATCGGTTTTGAACAGGCTGACAAGATTGGCTGCTGGTTGTCCCACGATCAGCGTATCCCGAGATGCGTCATAAGCAGACACCAAAGAATTGCCACGGTGCGCTTCCGATCCGCGAACGCTATTTAACGCGGTGATCGGTCCAAAAATGCCAATCGAGCCTCGACCAAAGCTCACAGCACCGGCGCTCTCAATCGCTCCGTTGTTCCACAGTGAACTCACCACAAGATAGTTGCCGTTGCCGACCAAGAACACACCGCCGTCGCCGACGCTGTCACCGGAACGAGTACCGACGAGGGAATTTGCCGCCGTGACTTCACCCACTAAGCCAGTTATGCCATTTGCCCAGGAAACGGCCCCCGCGAACACAATCGAGCCATCGCTCCATTGAGGGCTGTTCACCACATAGCCGCCGTTGCCAAGCGAAGTCACCCCCAGACTGCCAATTCGGTCATTTGCGGTGACCCCCACCAGGGAATTTGCGGACGTAACTTCGCCTGAAGAACCAATATTGCCGTTGGCCCATGTCACTGCACCTGCATCAGCGCTCGCGCCGTTGTCCCAGTCAGGGCTGATTACCACATAGTTGCCGTTACTGAGCGAAGTCACCCCCTGACTGCCAATTCGGTCCTCTGCAGTGCCCCCTACCAAGGAATTGGCCACCGATACTTCGCCCGAAAGACCAATGTTGCCATTGGCCCAAGTCACCGCCCCAATGCCGCCACCCCAATACCTGCTGCCACGACATAGTTGCCGTTACTTAGCGCGGCAACGTCGATGCCGACCATGTCGTCCGTATTCGTTCGGTCAGCGAATTGGCCGTCGAGACCACGCCAATCAAGCCAGTGTTGCCATTGGCCCACGTCGCTGCCCCAACATCCAAGAGCGCACCGTCGTTCCATTCTGGACTCTTCACGACATAGTGACCGTTGCTCAGCGCTGTCACACTGTTGACGCCCACACGGTCATCCTCGGAAGCGCCAACCAGGGAATTGACTACCGAGACTTCACCGGACAGGCCTACGCTACCATTGGCCCAAGTCACCGCCCCGGCATTGATGACTGCGCCGTTGTCCCAACCGGCGCTGGACACGACGTAGTGGCCGTTGCTGAGCATGGTCACGCCGTTTCCGCCGACGAAGTCTCCCGCGGTCGTACCAACCAGGGAATTGACCGCCGAGACCTCCCCCACCAGACCAGCGTTGCCATTTACCCAAGTCACCGCGCCGGCACTCGCAGCAGGACCGTTGCTCCAGAATGGGCTCTTCACCACAAAGTGGCCGCTGCTTAGCGCGGCAACACCGTCATAGCTGTAGCCGATGCGATCGTTCGTCGAACTCCCTACCAAAGAGTTGGCCGCCGAGACCACGCCCGTCAAGGCAAAGTTGCCATTAGCCCAGGTCACAGCCCCGGCATCCGTGTTCGCGCCATTGTCCCAAGCCGTGCTGCTCACCACATAGTGGCCGTTGCTGAGCGCTGTCACGCCGTTTCCCCCGACGAAGTCTTCCGCTGTCGTGCCTACCAGGGAATTGGTCTGGGAAATTTCACCCGATAGGCCCGTGTTACCGTTGGCCCAGGTCACAGCCCCAGCATCCACGATCTCGCCGTTGTCCCAATAATAGCTGGGTACGACATAGTTCCCGTTGGTCAGCGCAGTCACTCCGCGGTAACCAAACGTGTAACCAACACGGTCGTTCGGCTTGCTCCCGACAAGAGAGTTGGCCGCTGACACTGCTCCCGACAAACCACCATTTCCATCAGCCCAAGTCACCGCCCCCGCGTCAGCATTGCTGCCGTTGTCCCACGCGGGGCTGGATACTATAAAATTGCCATTGCTCAGCTCGGTGACACCGATGAAGAAGCCATAGCTATCGCCAACGCGGTCGTTCGCCTTTGTCCCAACCAGGGAGTTGGCCGTAGAAATCACGCCCGACATTCCCGTATTGCCATTGACCCAGGTGACTGCCCCAGCATTTGCGTTTGCACCATTGCTCCAACTCGGGCTGCTCACTACAAAATTGCCGTTTCCCAGAACCGTGATCTTGCTATCAATCAGGTCGTTGGGACTACTGCCGCTGAAGACGCTGATCTGAGTGCCCGTCGGACTGTACAGGTAGACCCGGCCTTCACCTGAGGCTCCGCCAGCCGAATCAATGACCACGATGTTGCCGTTTGGTAGCACCGCAACCGCTGCTCCGAAGCCGTCGGCACCTGCTGGACCAGCAATATCTATCTGCTGCGCACGGGTTGCCGCCGCATTGGCAAGCAGGATCAGGCAGGCAAGCCCACCAACGAGCGTGCCGAAACTTGAATTGCGCAACATCTCCATCTCCCTGTTTTTATGCGTCCCTGGATTTTTTTCGGGCAACCTTGCACACACCAGCCTGTGTGCAAGAATGAATTTCGGCTTGAGTGTCTTATGCCGAAACCTTAGATTTCACACGCAATTCTACACTAGCGGCACTACCGGAAATCGCTGGGAAACAACAACGAGGTTCGGGACACCCACTACCTGATCCCTCGCGCTCGCCTACAATCGGCAATCCGGGACACCCACTATTCCGCATGCCCATCTAGATTGTGCACAACTGGGACACCCGCTATCTGGCCCCCAATGCTTGGCGAAATCATGGGCGTTCCGGACCAACCCGTTGATTGAAAAATCAAACGCAACACAACTGGGACACCCAAACGCAACACAACCGGGACATCCAAAGATTGCGCAGGCGCACCTGGCGGCAATAGCTCGCGTGGTAGCAAGTGAGAATTGACTCATCAACCGGAAATTTGCCCGGAGTACGTGCAATTTCTCAATGCCGGATAGAGTCTAGAGGCGTGAATTGAAGATAAAGGAATTCTGGATGTCCCCGTCTTATCTCCCCCTCTTAATCCGTCGACTTACTTCCCCCGTCTTACTTCCCCCGTCTTACTACTGTTCGTGACGTTCGACACTAGTTTTCTGGAAGAGCTGCCAAAACCGTGCATTGGAATCAGAGCCCTGTGAAACCCGCCATGCCATTCAAGTTCCTACCATCGCAGAAGTGCGTGCTGTTGTTGGCACTCTTCGTCACAGGCAATGCGTCTGCGACGTGGTCGATCATCGTCGACAACCCCACGACCGGCACCATCGCGGTTGCTGGCGCCTCATGCTCTTACCTCGTGTACGGGATCGCCGAGGTGGTGCCCGGCAAGGGTGTCGTCATCGTCCAGGCAGCGAGCAACGCACAGGCGCGCACGGATGCGGTGAAGTGGCTTGCGGAGGATGTGCCGCCCGAGAAGATCCTTGCGCGGATCACCGCTGCGAGCAGCACCTACGCGCCGGCGGAGCAGCAATACGCACTCCTTCTGAGCGACGGCACATCCCCGTTGGCGTTCACGGGAGACGCTGTGGAAGGCTTCAAGGGGAGCCTTGGTGCGCCGCACGTCAGTGTCCAGGCAAACACCATGGCGACCAACCAGGTGGTGCCGAAGACGTTCGCAGCGTTGCACCCCGCCAATTGGAACGACGATACCGCCATGGCTGATGACGTCATGCAGGCACTTGCAGCGGGCGCGGCTGCCGGTGGCGATAAACGCTGCCAGGGAACCGGTAGCGCGAGCGCCTTCGTGAGTCTGTTCCGCAAAACCGACAATCCCAATATGCCGTGGCTGACGTTGGTCATTTTCGGGCTGGAGCCGGGCAGTCAAGACGCCGTTGCCCTCCTGGATCAGCGCTATCGTAGTTGGCGCAAAACCGGAATGGCAGACCCGAGCACGCGCGTTTTTGTGGTGCCGGCGCCGGTTGCCGTCGAACGTGCGGAATAGCCAACAACCGGGACACTCACAATTGACAAGCCGGACAACCCGGACACCCACGATCTGGTCCCCAATGCCTGGCGATAACATGGGGCGAAATCATGGGCATCCCTGATCAACCCGGGTGATCGATACTGGGGCATTGGGTATCCCGGTCTTGCTTTCCTTGTCGGCAAGTCGGGTCAATTCAGTGGCCGGCAATGCAACCATGGGTACTTGGAACGTATCCGCTTGAAAACCGCACGCTCACCCCTGGAATACGCATGTATTCTCGAGGCGCAAGTTCTCGAGAATACATGCTCGTGATTGCCAACCTTGTCGGTTGAGATGCGCCCTTCTCCACTCTCGAACCCAATCGCATGAGCAATGACGCAACGCAGCTTGAACCTCCTGATCCAGGTCCCAGCATTCTGACGGCGCCGTCGCGTACGGCACGACAGCAAATACGCGTAGCCCTACGCATGCTCTGGTCACTGCTGCTCGGCGGAACATTGGTTCTCGGGGCAATCATGGTCTTTCGGCAAGGCCTTCTGCCCCTGATCGATGTGATGTTCCAGCCGAGCCCCGAGACGCTGAGCGCTATTCGGCGCGCGGGCATCCTGTTCACGGCGATCGCGGGCTACTGGGTATACGTGCGCTTGCACGAAAGGCGAAAAGCCGACGAGTTGAGGCTGAAGCCGGTTTCTATACTCATCGGTGGAGCCAGTGGTGCCGTCCTCATCGGCATTCCGATTGCTGTTTTGTTCGCGATCGGCGCGTACGAACTCATCCTCATGCGCGGTGCTTCGACGGCGCTGTTCGGCGTGGCGGCACTGATCGGTATCGCAGCGACTCTGGAAGAACTCGTCTTTCGCTGCGTGTTGTTCCGGATAGTTGAGCGCGCCTGGGGAACGGTCATCGCGATACCGATTCAGGCAGCACTGTTTGCACTGCAGCATCTGGAGAACGTCGCACAAGGCGGAACGATCGACGCAGTGCTCATGATCGTATCGGTGACTGTTCTGGGCGCGTTCTGGGCCGGCGTGTTCGTCTTCACGCGCAACTTGTGGGCGACAGCCGCCAACCACGCCGCCTGGAATTTCACGATTCTGCTCAGCGGGGTGCCGCTCTCCGGCATCGAGGAGTGGCGTACTCTGGCGCCGCTCGAAATTCGCTATGCAGGGCCTGACTGGTTGACTGGTGGCATGTTCGGCCCGGAGAGCTCTGTGCTGGTCATCGCCGTCGCCACGGTCGCTACGATTCTGCTACTGACTGCGGCGCGGCGACGTGGGAAGTTTATCGCGCAGGCGGCCAGAAATTAGCAGGCGACAACTGGGACACGCACAATTTGCGGGAATGCTCAGTACGTGAAAACTGATATCGGCAACTGGAACAGACACCAACCGAAACACCCACCATTTGTACCTCGGTCGATTCCGCAAGCGATACGCCCCGGTCAATAGTGCTGGAGTCGAATTCCAGCAAGACTGATCAGCTCAACCATTTCCCTGCCCCGCCGAACTGTCCCCGAAGGCCGCATTGTGCGGCGCCCGTGCTCGTTACACGCTGGCTCCCAAAGGCACTGTAGCAGCGTTCCTTCAACCCGCTGCCTCAGCACGAATCACCGCGAGCCGGGCATCGATCACGCTGCGCGGCAAGCCGAACGCATCGGTGAGCGTTTCGAGCGCGGCGCGCTCGTGGTTGAAGACGCGGCCGTCGGCGGCGACGAGGCGCAGCAGCGTGTCGTAGAGGCGACTGATCTCGGGGCTGCCTTTGGGATGCTGTGCTAGAAAGCGCGCGACCTCGGCGGCAACATCGATTTTGCGATGCTGGCCACGCAGGAAGGCGGCCTTGGCGATGGCCTTGCCTTTGGTTGGCAGCTTGAGTTCCTCAACGAGGCGGTTGGCAAATTCGGCCTCGTGGCTGGTGACAACGCCATCGGCCTTGGCGAGCCAGCCGATCAGGCCAAACGTCACTTCGAGCGTAACGCGCCGCGTCTCATCCAGTGTGCCCCCCGAGAACAGCCCGCCCATTGCCGAGCGCAGGTCGCGCAGCACACCTCCGAAACCTTCGTCGCCCATGATTCTTCTCCCTGCCCTTGCCCGCGCCCATGATGCGACGAACGGCCGTTCGGCGGAAGAGGGAACAACCCGCACGCGCGGTCCGGGACCGACGTGACCCCGCTTTGAGCAGCAGTTCGAGCGACGCGATCCGGCCTGACGCCAGCCGGGACACCCACTTTCCCTCTGCCTGGTGGAGCAGCAACAGGAACACTCACCATTCCCTTGGAAACCCGTGTCTGAGTGTACTTTTCTCACGCCAAAAGAGCACCAACCGGGACACTCACAGAATCCGCTGGGCGCTCCTTACGGCAATTGCTGCCATTGGTATCCGGTGAGGGTTGGCTCAGCGCAGGGCACATTATCCGGAATCCATCCGCCTCGAAGCGCCCGACCCCCATTCGAAGTACGAGCGGACCATCTTGAGCGGGCGGAAGAACATCCGGGGGCACCCAACATCCGGAGTCCCGGTCGAACCTGGTCCAGGTCTACATCGTTGTGGCTTCAGCCGAAACCGTCGCGAAAGATCAAGTCGTTGTGCAGGCGATAGGCGCGGAACGCACTCTCGCCGCCGACAAAGATATCCATCTGATTGTCGCCATTGGCGTCGATCACTTCGAGTGCACGGGTCTGCCGCACCATGTGTGGCGAAATTGCAAGCAAAGTGCCCGACTGCAGATCAAACACACGAAGCTGCTCATCTACCAGTACCGCTATCCGCACCGCAGTCGTCTGCGATTCGTGGAAGACACGCACTGCAGCCACAGCCCCCGAACCAACCTGGAGGTTTCCGACCACGGCATGAGTTACTCCATCGAGAACCAGCACTGCGCCGGCGCTAGTACCGACAACGGTCTCATCGCGGCTGTCGCCGAGGACATCGAACGTGGCCACGGCCGTGTAGCTGGCATCGCTGGACTGCCACTGCACGTGACTGGCTCCATCGAACTGGAACAGATACCCCCCGCTGCCATTGCCCGCGATCGCAGCGATATCCTTGATGCTGTCACCATCGAGGCGGCCAACAGCAATGTCGATGACACCGCCAAAAGTCGAGCTCAAATTGATGGAGCGCCACAATTCTGCGCCGGTGGCCTCGTCAGTCACCATGACGTAGCGACCAGGCGATCCGGTATGTGCACCGTAGCTGCCCGACACGATTTCGCCATTTCCGTCCCCATCCAGGTCTGCCGCGACCAGTGCATTGATCGGTGAGCCCTCGTCGTACAAGCGCTGGTACATGACCGTCGAAGTATCTTCATCCAGTCCATAGATCGCTCCGTCGTAAAGACGATCGGTTCCGACAAGCAATGCTTGTTCACCCGCAATGCCCGGGGCTCCATAGGCAAGCGCATGAATGCCGGTCCAGGCAAACCCCTCGAATGTACCGGGTTCCGTTCGTGTCAGTGGCGCCAGCGTCGATGCATTCCACTGCCAGACAATGCCATCGTCGTAACCACTTTCGCTTTCGAACGAAGCGAATGCGATCTTTGCCCCTGCACTACCCAGAGCAGGCTTCACCGCAACGGCGCTGAACGGCCCATCGGTGTGCAAGGTCATCCATTTTGGCGTGAGGGCTGGAAGCGAATAGACATACAGGTTGTCAGGGCCCGTGCTGTTGTGCCCCCCAGTCCACAGGAGTTCGCCAACACCATCGTTGTCAACATCGCCAACGATGACGCGACCAGTACCGGAGTTCGGGTTCGATACGGACCAGATGACTTGTCGAGTAGTGAGGTCAATCGCCGATTCGTCACCCCATTGCCCGCTTCCGATCAGGGCATCGGGGACGTCATCACCATTGACGTCAGCGAAGCTCATCGCATCGAGGTCACCAAGTGAGTTGATTTGCCACTTGGGTGATTGCAGGTCAACGTCGAATGCGGTCAGGTAGTCCCAGTCCGACTCGGCGATCAGTTCCAGCTTGCCGTCATTGTCGATATCGACCAGGCCGACCTGGATTCCAAAGGCCCCGGCGGGATACGTCCAGACGGTCTGCGATACCAGTGTGGAGCCCGAACGGGTCAGCCGCAAAACCTTGCCCGAGCTCAGTACGACCTCCACAAGGGCGTCGTTGTCCACGTTGCCGATGGCCATCCTGGATGCTCCCTGCGCAATGGATCCTCGAGCTTGCAGAGTGAGCGGATCGAGCAAGGTGATTGCGCCGCTGCTGAGTACCACGAGGTCCAGCGATCCATTGTTGTCCGCATCCGAAAGCGCGAACTGTCCGATATTGCCGCTGACGCTGGCCGTTTCACTTCGTGGAACCAGAGAAGTACCTTCAAGTACGCGCACGCTGCCATCGCCAAGTCCGACTACGACTTCTTCCGCGCCATCCCCATTCAGATCGAGCAGGGCAGCTGTCTTGATACCCGCGGCATATGCTTCCGTAAAGGCAACCTGCGAATACCCGTCCGGGTTTCCCGCGTCCGAACGCAGCACACTCAGCAGGCCCGGGCCACCGAACGTCACCGTCGTTCCAGAAACGACAACTTCGTTATTCCCATCACCATCAAGGTCCCCTACACCGAGGGCGGCAACACCAAGCATGTTCCCCAATATGGAGTAGCCACCTTGGTAGTCGAGCAATTCAGGTGGCGTGCCCGCATTCGCGGCACCTGCCAACAGGAACAAACCACAGGTTGATGCGATGGCAGGCAATTTCATCGGGGCTTCCTTTCAGGCCTGCAGCATCCGCACGGCAGGAGCGCCGTTGCTTGTCGACATTTGCAGGAGATTCGAGTTTACCAAATTGTGCAGAACAGTAGTGTTGCCGTGGCAGCAATTGGGACACTCGCGATCCCGACGGGACCATCTGAAGACCATGACTGCCCCCCGACAAGCAAGCAACTGGGACGCGCACTGTCGCCCCCCAATACCTGGCAAGATCCTGGGTGACCCGAATCCAGCTTTCCAGGCAGGTGCCCACGACTGCGGGGACAGTGCGAAATCTGGTCGCCCTGCCCTATGCTTCGCGCATGAATCGCCTTCGCCTGCTCCGTGTCGGTGCGCTGGACCTGATTTCGGCGGCCGCGTTCCTCGCGATCTGGCTGCTGCGCGATCGTTTCGAGTACGACACCTTGCGCTCGTTGCTGCTATGGCCGGTCGTGTTTGAAATGTATCTGTCGTTCACGTTGTTTCTTGCCGGACTGCTCTACAACGTACGTCGCGCCGCGGGACGCTGGATTTGGTTTGCACTGTTCATCCTTGCCTATCTGTTCGCAGCCTGGCTCACGGGCGAGAATTCGTACATGCCGCAAGCCTGGACCATTGCATTCTGGTTGTTGATTGCGCGCATCTGGCCACCACGCACACTCGCGTTTGGCAGTCGGCCCTATCTGGAGTGGTTGCAGCGAGGTGCCGGCATTTCCTTCATGCTCTGGGGCGCGGGCTTCGTGGCGATGATGATGTTGGTCCTCTTCGTGCCCGGCCACACCGAGACACTAGCCGACGGCACCCAAAGGAGCGCATCACCGGCCTGGATCTTCCCACTGGTCTGGACACCCTACTTCATCGCCGAAGCGATCCATCGCGCCTGGCGTGATACGCGGCTGGAGGAAGAGAATGCAAAGCGCGCTGCCAGCAAGCACTGACTGTACCGGCTCGGGTGGAGCAGCAACTGGGGTGCCCACCATTCCCTTGAAATTGTGGATGTCCTGAGACTTTTCGATTGAACTTTATCGGGCCCCTGCTGCCTGAACTTCCTGCGAGAATGGCAACATCCGGGACGCCCGCTATCCCCTGAATTTGCGGGTGTCCTGAAGCTTCCCTGAAACTTCCTCTTTACGACATTCTGCTCAATGGCACGAAATCCATGCGAATTCCCATTCTTACCTATCACTCACTGAATGGCGCGGACGATAGCTATGGATCGAATGATCACGTCGCGCTCGCAGCAGACTTGAACATGATCTACTCGATGGACGGTAGAATTGTTTCCTTACGATCGATCGTCGAAGAGGTATTAGCCCCCGCTCCATCCAGTCCGAAAGGCAAACTACAGGTAGCCATCACGTTTGACGACGGCGCAAATTCCGACTTCATCGACTTCCATCACCCGGAAGTGGGCACCTACGCAAGCTTCTTCAACATCATCCGGGCGAGTCGGCTTTACAAGGAATCGCGGTACTGTCGAGACGCGTCTTTTGCAACCTCGTTCGTAATCGCTTCGCCTGAAGCGCGCTGGCAACTTGATCATACGTGTATCGCGGGTCGCGACGATTGGAGAGATGACTGGTGGCTTTCTGCGGCCGAAACGGACGTACTCTCGATTGCGAATCACAGTTGGGATCACCTGCATCCAACGTTGTCGAGCGTGGCCCAAAAGGATCAGAAGCGAGGATCATTCTTCGACATCTGCGACAAGGGGGATGCTGACATTCAGGTCCTTGGGGCGCAGGACTATATTGAAAGCAAGGTCGGCAAGCGCGCGGAAAAGTTGTTCGCTTATCCCTATGGCCATGTCAGTGAATACCTGCGAGACATCTACTTTCCCCAGAACAGCGATCGAATTCTCGCCGCATTCAGTACCGCAGGCGAATATGTTACGGAGACAAGCAATCGATGGGCGCTACCCAGATTTGTCTGCGGGGATCACTGGAAGAATCCCGATCAATTGCAGGGCATCCTCGAAGGCGCTTGCCAGGGCGAACCGGATACCGGAGCAACCCGGACACCCATTGCCTGACCCCTGCTTTCCGATTGCGATGGCCCAGTGAAATCGCGGGCATCCCGTAGCAGCCCCTGACGGCCCCTCGGTTGAACTTTGTCGAGCCCCTGCTGCCTGAACTTCCTGCGAGAATGGCAACATCCGGGACGCCCGCTATCCCCTGAATTTGCGGGTGTCCTGCAACCTCTCCTCCCTTAGACTTCCCCACCCTGCTTTGTCGCGCACTTTAGAAACACCTTGAGGATCCGCCACTTGACGTTTCCACCTATCGCCGGTGGCATTAGCAGAACGCTGCGCGGCGCCGTCAATCCAGCGAGGGACCGTTCCGAGCGCGTGCAACGTGGCGTGGCGGTCGTGTCGACGCTGCTGCTGCATGTGCTGTTCGCACTTGTCCTGATGTCGCCGCCCACCCCGATCACCACGACCGAGCCACAGGGCCAGGCGGGTAGCAGCGCCATGGAAGTGACGCTGCTGGACGAGGAGCCGGTCAGTCAGCCGCCGCCGCCCTGGCCTGAGCCCATACATCGCAAGCCGATGCCCCCCAAGCGTCCGAAGGCACCACGCGCAAACGCGCCCAGACCGCCCACGCCAGTCGCGCGATTGGACGATACTTCCGACACTCCAACTGTACTGCCCATCACCGAGCCCGAACCGCCCGACACCGCGGAGCCACCCGAGAAGCCGTTTGGACCGCCACCAGGCTTCCGCCCGAATGACAACGCCCGCGCGAACGCGGCACTGGCCGCCAAGCTCGGCAGGAAACGGGGGCGCAGCAACAATGCGGCCCCGGTTGGAAGAAACATGGGAACCGACGGCTTCCATGTGTACTACGATCTGGCCGACGAAAACCGCCTGCGCGCCTGGCGCAACCAGGGCATGACCGAGCTCTATCTTCCGATGCCCGGTACCTTGCGACGCATGGTCTGCCCGCTGGAGGTGGCGCTGCGGCGTGGCTCCGGCGAATGTCGCATGGTCGAAATGGATTCACCGGAACTCGAGTTCATCGGCGACGCCCGCGAAGTCATCAATATTCAACGGGTCTACCGCCTGGGCAAGGAGGTCTGGAGCGGACCGGGGTCGTACCGCTGAGCCGCGCGTTCGCAAACGCGCAAACCTTGCCTGACACTGACAACCGGGATACCCACAGATTTTCCCGATTGCCTGGGAAGGCCATGGGTGTCCCGGATCGTGCCGCGGGTGTCTCGAATCAACTCCTGACTCAGCCCAATCGACTGCGCGTCTCTTCAGGCTTCGAGCCTTTGAGGATCAGGGAGACTTGGCGCTGAACTTGAGGTCGATCTCGACGGGCTCGTCGAATATCGATGCGTCGGCCACGCTGACAATTTGCCCGCTGATCGTTCCGTTCGCAACAACAACGTCGCGCGCCTCGAGGATACCGATGCTGCTTACGCCGGAGCGCTTCAATGCTGGATGGGCGAATTCCGCTCCAATAACGTCGTAGCCATCGTCGGAAGCTACCAGAGTAATCACGATTGCACTGCCCAAATCGCCCATTTGAGCGCTGAAATCAGGGCTGGATTCCTTGCTCGCGTCCTTCTCCGAAAGAATCACCTTGGTGGTTGGCTTGTCCATGTAGGGGTCACCCCATTTCGCGAGCGCGTACTTGGGTGGCGCATCCGTGCCGTTGGCGCGGTAGTGTCCCTCCACCGCCGCAAAGGCATCAGTCGCAGCGAAAATGAGCAGTGCCGTCAGAATCATCTTGTACATCTGCAATCTCCACGGGGACAAAAAAGCGCCGCCAGCCGCGTACGCAGCGGGTCCAGCCCCGCGAACCCGCACCAAAATTGTATCGAAACAAGGCGACTACCGGGACACACTCAAGCTGGTCCCGTATGCTTGCCCGAATCACCAGTGCCCCGGATCAGCACGGGTGACATCTTGAGTGTCCCGGATCGGCGCTGCAGGGGAATACGGTGACGGACGACACAAGCTTCAGCCAGAGCATTGCCGTGGTGATTGGCATCAATCGCTACCAGGCGGATGTTCCGTCACTGCGCTCTGCCGTCAACGATGCCAGCCGCATTGCCGACACGCTGCAAAAGCAGCATGGCTACAGGACCATTCTCCTGCTCGACGAGCAGGCCACGCTGGCGGCCTTGCTTGACCTCGTCGAGCACCAGTTGCCCGCAAGTGTCGGGGACAACGATCGCGTGCTGTTCTACTTCGCCGGCCACGGCGTCGCGGTGAGCGGCGACGAAGGTCCACAGGGATTCTTGCTGCCGCAGGATGCGCGTCGCGGGAATGTGGCCAGCTATCTCGAGATGACCCGGCTGAACGAGTCCCTGATGTCGCTTCCCTGCCGGCATATGCTGATCATTCTCGACAGCTGCTTTTCCGGTGCCTTTCGCTGGTCGGCGCGGCGCGACGCGTCGTTTGCACTGCCCACGGTCTATCAGGAGCGCTTCGACCGCTTCCTGCAGGATCCGGCCTGGCAGTTGATCACGTCGGCAGCCTACGATCAGACCGCCGCCGATGAATGGAGCGGCGGCGACTTCGGCAACCGTGGCGATGGCGGTGCGCACTCGCCCTTCGCCGAAGCGCTTCTGGTTGGCCTGGTCGGTGCGGCGGATCTGGTCCCGAAGGACGGTGACGGCGTGATTACCGCCACCGAGCTCTACATGTACCTGGAGGATCGGCTGCAGCCGAAGAGCATCCAGTACGGCACGCGGCAGACTCCGGGTCTGTGGCCCTTGCGCAAGCACGACAAGGGCGAGTTCATCTTTCTGGTGCCAGGGGTTGAGCGCTGCCTGCCTTCGGCGCCTGTCCTCACCGGCGACACCAACCCGTACCGCGGACTGGCCGCGTTCGAAACGCGCCACGCCGATGTGTTCTTCGGCCGCGAAGAACCCATCAATGCACTGGTCGCGAAAATTCGCGGCCAGTCATTGACCGTGGTGCTGGGCGCATCCGGCACCGGCAAGTCCAGCCTGGTGAAGGCCGGCGTGATCCCACGCATGGCAATCGAGCACACGTGGCAGATCCTGCCGCTCATGCGCCCGGGCAGCGATCCATTGCGCGCACTGCAAGCCTCGCTCGACAACGAGTCTTCCGGCGCTCAGCCCGCGTCCATTGAATCGGCGCTGGCACGCCTGCTCGCATCGACCGACGCACCGCTTCTGCTGGTCATCGACCAGTTCGAAGAGTTGCTGACGATGACCCGCTCGGCAGATCAGCGCGCGAGCTTTCTCGATCAACTTGCAGCGATGTTGAAACAGGCCGATGGCCGTCTGCACCTGGTATTGACGCTGCGCTCGGACTTCGAAGCACTGTTTGACCATTCGCCGCTGGCGGATCTCTGGCAAGTCGGGCGCTTCGTGGTGCCACAAATGTCGCGCGCCGATCTGCGTGCCGCGATCGAAGGCCCTGCGCTCGAGCGCGTTCTCTACTTCGAGCCCTCATCGCTGATTGAGCAGCTGGTCGATGAAGTGGCTGCGATGCCGGGTGGCCTGCCTCTGCTCTCTTTCACTCTCGCCGAGATGTATCTGCGCTACATCGCGCGCGCGTCGGATGATCGCTGCCTGACCCAGGCCGACTACGATGCGCTGGGCGGCGTCGTGGGCGCGCTGCGCTCGCGCGCCGATGCCGAGCTGGCCGAGCTGGACGCCGCACAGCAGGCGACCCTGCGTCGACTGATGCTGCGTATGCTGCGGGTTCAGCACGGCGCGCTGGTGCGCCAGCGGGTCAGCGAATCGCAACTGCAGAACAGGGATGCCGAGGAAAGCGAGCGCTTGCAGCAGGTGCTGACGCGACTGGTCGGGGCGAGGCTGGTCGTACGCGGCGTCGATGATCAGGGCCAGGCCTTTGTCGAGCCCGCGCACGATGCCCTGGTCAGCTCCTGGGGACAGTTGCTGCAATGGACGCACGAGGCGCAGGATCACGAGCCGGATTTGCCGTTCCTGCACGCCCTGCAGCGCAGCGCGGAGGAATGGTCCAGCGCCGCCCCGGCGGATCGATCCGGCCTGCTCTGGCGCGACAAGCTTCGCAGCCGGCGACTCTGGTCGCTGCGCCGCACCGAGCCGTTCCAGCTCAGCCAGATCGAGGACCGCTTCTGCCGCGCCAGCATCTCCCGCTGGCGGTTCCTGCGCAATACGGCGATCGGGCTGGTTGCGGCGATTGCCCTGTTCGGACTGCTGGCTGGAGCGCTCGGCCTGATCGCCTCGGAACGTCGTGCGCAAGCGGACCAGCGACGCATCGAGGCGGAAGAACAGACCCGACTGGCGCAGGCCAATGCGCTTACCGCTGCGCCCGCGGCGCGATCGACGGTGAAGGCAACGCGACGCTCGGCTTCAAGCTCGCTGCTGCCGCTCTGACGCTGCATCCTGATCACAAGCCCGCGCTCTGGTTGATGCGAAAGGCGCTCTACGGCAGCGGCTTCATCGCCGATCGTGGCTCGATCATCTCGACGCCGTTCGCGCGAAAACTGGGCGAGGATGTCGGCGAGGTTGCGTGGTCGCCCGACGGCCAGCATATCGCTACCTGGCACTATGACAACGACGAATCCGGCATCGGCGAGCTGACGATTTTCTCCAGCGACGGCACGCGCCGCAGCCAGACTCGCGTGCAGCAATACACCGGAGCGCAGTTCGACAGTACGGGCCGCTATCTGATCTGGCCTGACGAGGGAGACGAACAACCACAGGGCAAGCTCGCGCTGGATCTCGACGGCCAGAGGGTTTCGGAAGCCACGCTGGAGACACTGCGACCGTGGGCATCCGACAACCGCGAACTCGTGATTGAAAATCCCGACGGCACGCCCTTGCATCGCGTCAGCAGTGCCGACGGGCGTGTCCGCGCCGGCGTTCTGACGGTATTTGACTCCGACCCGCCGGTGCTGACATCGGATTCGCTGGTCTTCGGCGTCGAGATCGACGGCGTACGCCTTTCGACCGAAGGCGAATGCCATGTCTGCGGTGGACTCGCGATCCGGTCGGACGGCTCGTTGATCGCCACGGCGGACTGGAAAGGCGAGCTGTCGCTCTGGAAAGCCAACAGGCATTGGCAACATGCCGCGCCTGTGGTCGTACTCAAACGCGGCAGCGGCAGCGAAAGCGGCATTCGGGATCTGTCGTTTTCAGCGGATGGATCGCGCCTGCTGGCGCGCGATTGGCGCGGCGATGCCTGGCTCTGGGAAATCGGATGGCTCACCCTCGGCCACGCAGGCCAGGGAGGCAGCAGCGAACCCGGGAGCGCCTCCGGCGATGCCGGCTACAGCATCGACCTGAACACCGAGGGCTTGAGTGCAGACACGCCCAACGCCGTGTTGACGGTGACCAACGAAGCCAGCGGCAGCCAGTGGCGCAGGACTTTCGTCAGCGGCGAAGTGCGGGTCGGCCTGCAAGATGAGCTCATCACCGTCCTTGACGACTTCGGAGTCTTTCTCCTCGACGTTGACGGAACGCAGTCGATCAAGTTGCCGATCAACGACATCAATGCAGAAGGTTATTTCGACTTGCTGGATAGTCAGCATCCGATCAGTCCGTTGTTCAATAGGGCGGACGACAACCTGTCGCTGAATGCGCCCTTGTCCGCCGAGGCGATGATCGGTGCTGCGCGCGAGGAATTTCCTCGAGATAAGCCCCGAGGATCAGGCGCGCTGGGGCGTCACGGACGCGATTGCCGCGCAAGCGCTGGATCTGCCTGCAGCGGAAGATGATTCGACATGGGCGGCGTTGAAGCGCGCGCTGGGAGTTGACTCCGACCACGACGCCGAGCGCAACCCGCCGGCGCAGCCACCTGCGGAAACACCCCGGCATCGACAGTGACCGTGCCTGTGCTGTGGCAGAGCTTGCTTGACCTCACACCACAGCCGGCACCTCCCATCCAGCCCGATGAAGCCTTGCAGCCCATTCGCAACATCGCTGCCGATCTGCGCGACGCGGGTCTGTTGGGCGCACTGCAAGCGATGTCTCCGCCTACGATCTTCCTCAGCGGCCCGCATGACGTCAGCAGTGGGAATACGGTGACGGACGACACGAGCTTCAGCCAGAGCATTGCCGTGGTGATTGGCATCAATCGCTACCAGGCGGATGTCCCGTCACTGCGCTCTGCCGTCAACGATGCCAGCCGCATTGCCGACACGCTGCAAAAGCAGCACGGCTACAGAACCATCCTTCTGCTCGACGAGCAGGCCATCGCATGGCGCGCTTTGAACGAGCAGCCTGCCCTTCGCGATCAAATCCTCGCGCGCTATGCCGAGTTGCAATCCGGACGCGGTCACTATCTGCTCGACGCCTTGCAGCCGATGGCGGAGGCTCTGGGTCCAATCGACGAAGGCGAGCCCGCCGATGTTGCCCAGGCTGCAGGTTTCTGGATCAGGCGAATACTGGACGGCACCGCCCCGTTGTTCGATAGCGCGCTGCACCATGCACTCGATTGCTACGACCCGGACTTTGCAGCAAGCCTGTATGCGGAGCAGGCGCAGGCGCCTTAGCAGAATCACGAAGCGCGATGGGCCCGGAATGTCGTCGCTTGTCGCCGGTTTCCGACAATAGGGCCAGGAAATTGCCGGGCCGCGGTTGGCTTTTTCTGCTCGCGCAAATGCGTGCCCTGGGATTCTCGTGCAGCTTCAATCAATAGCAGTTCAGGTCGGCTTCCATTGATTCTGCAGCACAGGGTGTGATTGACTGGATCGTTCTGGACGCACGTCCACAAGCTCTTGAAAGCGAGGTTTCATGGCGATTGGTGTATGGATCAGTCTGGGTATTTATTTCTTGTTGATGCTTGCGATCGGCTACTACGCCTATCGCAACTCAACGGCGTCTGCCGAGGAATACATGCTCGGCGGACGCAAGCTTTCACCCGCGGTAGCGGCGCTTTCCGCCGGGGCATCGGACATGAGCGGCTGGCTGCTGCTGGGTTTGCCAGGAGCGCTGTTCGTCGCCGGCCTGACCTCGGCCTGGATCGGAATCGGCCTGACTCTGGGCGCACTGGTGAACTGGATCGTGGTCGCACCGCGCCTGCGCGAGCAGACCGAACGCTACGACAACAGCCTGACTATTCCTGAATTTCTCGCCAACCGTTTTCCCAGCAGAGCCATGGCCTTGCGCGTTGTCTCGGCCGTGATCATCGTGGTGTTTTTCTCCGTGTACACCGCGTCGGGCCTGGTAGCCGGCGGCAAACTCGCAGAAAGTGCTTTCAGCAGCGTGCTCGCGTCCAGCCCGATGAGTACTTACGCGACCGGTGTGTCGCTGACACTGGGCGTGGTGCTTGTCTATACGGTGATCGGCGGCTTTCTTGCCGTCAGCCTTACCGATTTTTGCCAGGGCGTGATCATGATGCTGGCCTTGATCATCATGCCACTGGTCGTGCTCTATGGATCGGGTGGCGGCGGCCTCGCACAGGCATCGGAAACACTGGCGACACTGGATCCAAACTACCTGTCATGGTTTTCCGGGCTTTCGGTTGTCGGCTTCCTGTCGGCCATCGCCTGGGGCCTCGGCTACTTCGGGCAGCCGCATATCATCGTGCGCTTCATGGCCATTCGTTCACTCCGGGACGTTCCGACCGCTCGCAACATCGGCATGTCGTGGATGATCATTTCCGTGGTCGGCGCGATCAGCCTCGGTGTGTTCGGGCGTGCGTATGCGGTGCGCAACGGGATCGAGGTCGCTGACCCCGAGACGATTTTCATCGTGCTGGCCGACATGCTGTTCCACCCGCTGGTGACCGGCTTCCTGTTTGCCGCGTTGCTGGCGGCGGTGATGAGCACCATTTCCAGCCAGCTGCTGGTCGCTTCATCGTCGCTGACGGAGGATTTTTATCGGCTGTTTCTGCGCAAGGAAGCCGGTGAAAAGGAGGCCGTGCTGGTCAGTCGCGTGAGCGTACTGGTGGTCGGCATCGTCGCTGCCGTCATCGCATGGGATCCCACCTCCAGGGTACTGGGCCTGGTCAGCCACGCGTGGGCCGGTTTCGGTGCCGCCTTCGGTCCGCTGATCGTGCTGGCGCTGACCTGGCGACGCATGACGGGGACAGGGGCAGTCGCCGGCCTGATGGCAGGCGCGCTGACCGTGATGGGCTGGATCGCAATGGGCTGGGACGTCAGTTTCATGGGTGGAGCAGGCGTCTACGAAATCATTCCGGGCTTCGCTGCCGCATCGGCTGCGATCTATTTCGTCAGCCTGGCCACCGCGAGCCAGACCGAATTCCGGGCGGCACCGGTGCCGTAGGCATCCTTTTGTCATTCACGACAACTGCGACACCCGCCGTTGCCCTGTTCAAGCGGCCGATGCCGCCATCGACCCAAGCACGATGCTTGCGATGAACATGGTCCAGTCATTGAAGACATGAGCGATGGTCGAGGTCCAGATGCTCCTGGTTTTCATATAGGCCAGGGTCAGCACGAGCCTGACCGGTCCGATCACGAGTAGCGCCTGGAATACGTTCCAGTCATAGGTCGGCAAATGGATTGCGCCAAAGATCAGCGCCGAACCGATCCACGCAACGACAACCGATGTGCGGCGCGACAGTCCAATCTTCTTGACGCCCAGCCACAGCAGGAAAAGGAAAGGCAGGATCGTTATCACTTCCTCACCGAACAGCTGGAGGCCCGTACGCGAAAAGAACACCAGTGCCCCGCCAGCCGGTCCGTCCTTGGCGAGCCCGGCGACGGTTTCATTGCTGGCAAGATCCAGCACCTGCAGCAGCAGGGCACCCCCGCCGAGCGAGAACACGAGATTGAGTGCGCCGAACGCCAGGCCCCACCACAGATAGGACATCCGGAATCCGTTGAAGAGCACACCGATCCTGCCGCCCGTCCGCCAATAGAGTGCGGCCAGCGGGATGACGAAAAACAGGATGGCGCGGGTGAGGCCATCAGCCGTGCTGCCCATCCATTCCAGCGGCAACGGCAGGTCGGTCAGAACCGCAAGGCCGAGCGCCAGGGCCGCCAGGACGATGAACCAGTCCAGCCAGTCCAGCGCCACTGGCTTGTCGTCGAAATAGGGATAGTCAAGCTCTGTCTGCTTCACGGCGTCCAATTGACCTCCAGCAACATCATTCAATCTCGAACTGCAGAAGTGTAGTCAGCCTCTACAACGAACTGTCGCGCATCCCGGGCGGCAGCCACTTCGGCTCGCCTTCCCTGTTTCCGAAAGCCACGTGCAAGGCTTTCCTCTCAACACCGGCCATGGGATCAAGTATGCCGGGCGTAATCATGCGCTTCCGTATCACCGCTTGTTCCCGACTAGTCCGCGACGACGCGCCAGATCGCGTTGCCGACATCATCCGCGACCAATAATGCACCGTCTCCGCCAATTTCAACACCGACGGGACGACCATACGCCGTGTTTTCCTCGCTCAGGAATCCGGTCAGGATGTCCAGCGCCTCGCCGTTGGGCTTGCCGTGCGCAAACGGCACGAAAATGACGCGGTAGCCGCTGGGGGGATTGCGATTCCAGGATCCGTGTTGACCGATGAACATGCCGTTGCGGAACTGGTCCGGCAAGGCCGTCGAACTTGAATAGACCAGGCCCAGGGAAGCCGTATGCGGACCCAGGGCGTAGTCGGGCACGAGTGCTGCTTCAACGAGGTCCGGCCGAGGAGGCTTGACGCGCACATCGACGTGCTGACCGAAGTAACTGTAAGGCCATCCATAGAATCCACCCTCACGGACGGACGTCATGTAGTCCGGAACCAGATCGCTGCCGATTTCATCGCGCTCGTTAACGGTTGTCCACAGCATGCCGGTCGTGGGTTCAAAGGCCAAGCCATTGGGATTGCGCAATCCGGTGGCGTAAAGCGTCTTGCTTCGTGACACCGGGTCGATCTTCCAGAGGGCAGCGCGCCCGACTTCTGCCTGCATGTCGTTCTCGCCGACGTTGCTGTTCGAACCCACGGTCGCAAAGAGTGCGCTGCCGTCCGGGCTGGCAATCAGGCTCTTCGTCCAATGATGATTGATCGGCCCGGCCGGCAGATCGACAATCGCTGTGGGCGCAGTCCTGATCTCGGTGGTGCCGGCCTCATACGGGAAGGAAACCACGCCGTCGGTATTGGCGACAAACAGTTGATCGCCGAGAAGCGCCATGCCGAACGGGGATTTCAGATCCTCGATGAAGATACTGCGGAATTCCGCGATGCCATCGCCGTCGGTGTCCCTGAGCAAGGTGATCCGATCAGCGCTCGGAACACCGGCGCCAGCCCTTTCCATGGCTTTTTTCGTGAGGAACCCCTTTATGCCCTTGCCGTCCTCGGGTTTGGCAGGCGCATTCGATTCGGCAACAAGGACATCGCCATTCGGCAATGCGAGTAGCCAGCGCGGGTGGTCGAGTCCGGTCGCAAACGCGTTGACCCGGGTTCCGGCCGCGGGCACAGGTGTGATTCCTGTCGGCCATCCCACTGCCTTGGCAATCTTGACCGTTGGAATCAGGGTCGGGTTGGGCGGCGGAAGTTCGGGAGAGGGCCCCATTCCAGCCTTGACCGGAAGTGTCGCCGACTCGCCACAGGAAACAATGATTGCGGATGCAATGACCACCACGACGACCGCCAGCACGATGGTTTTTCCGTTCATCGTATTCGTTCCTCTTGCCCACAAACCACAGAGTACTCCTAGTCTCACTGCAGCAGGTGTTGCGAGCAAGAACGCAGCAATAGCTGGGGGATACGCTATCCGATCCGGAAAGCATGACTCACTCGAAAGCTTGACCAGTCAGCTTGTGGCCGGGCTTCCGCATGCAGACAAAGATGAGGCGCGCAGAAACCGAGCGCAATTGGCTGGCAAGTCGTCGGTGTCCCGGTTCATCGCAAAATCAGGGGGACCGGATCGAACCCGGACATGGACTCAGGGCCCCGAAACGAATGTCCAGGATTCCTGACGGAAGTTCCCCCAACATTGTTACTCAAAAGAATCCACGAACAGGGCGTCGTTGCCGAAGACAAGATAGGCCGAGCCCGAGTTGGTGCCGTTGCTGTCGACGAAATAGCCGCCGAACATGAAATCGTCGACACCGTCGTGATTGACATCACCTGCCGAGCTGACCGATGTGCCGACCGAGTCCTGCTCGAATTCGCCAAAGACCGCGAAGCCCTGCTCGCCGTCCAGGTCGTCGGCAGCAATCACCGGATTGACGATGGGAGGCTTAAATTCGATTTCCTGCCTTGACGTGGGCGGTATTCGCCTTCGTCGCGCAAATCCAGTTTTGGTGGGGCATCGCCGAGCTTTCCACGACCATGAGCGCCTGGACCGTGGGAAATTTCCTGCTCCTGCTTTCGATGCCGTTGTTGCTCTTCATTGCAGCTGCCCTATTTCTTCCCCTCCGAACCGCGCGCGCGTAGGATCTCGAGCTACGCAAGGGGTTCGAGCGCGATGGCCGGCTCGCTTTGCTCGCACTCGCACTCTACAACGCAATCGCGTATGTTGCCGACGCAGTCTGGTGGTCAAGAGATTTGCTGAATGCCCAGGGCGCAATGCTGTTCGCTCTCGCCGTTCTTCCCTTCTGGCTATTTTTTGTCTCCAGGCGTCCCCTGCAGATTTCAATTACAGGCCTCTACGGCTTGCTGCTGATAGTCTGTCAAATAGAGCTTTCTCCGACCTCCTACCACTGATTCATGCCGCGCTACGGCTTGATTCTCCCTGCGCAGCGAGAAGCCACAATCGGCAGCGTAATCGGGACACCCGGTGCAATCGGGGACGCTGGAAGGGAGGCACGCCCACACCGAGCACCATCCATTGGCAAGTTGTGGGTGTCCTGGTTCACCGAGCCAGTTCAAGGCCAAAGCAACAGGGTGCCAGATCAAGCCTGCACATCGATGCAAGGCCCCAAGCAGAAGCCCGGGACTCCTGCCGCAAGTCCCCCGCAGCATGGCTACTCAAAAGAATCCACGAACAGGGCGTCGTTGCCGAAGACAACATAGGCCGAGCCCGAGTTGGTGCCATTGCTGTCGACAAAATAGCCGCCGAACATGAAGTCGTCGACACCATCGTGATTGACATCACCTGCCGAGCTGACCGATGTGCCGACCGAGTCCTGCTCGAATTCGCCAAAGACCGCGAAGCCCTGCTCGCCGTTCAGGTCGTCGGCAGCAATTACCGGATTGACGATGGACGTGGATCCGAACACCACATAGGCAGCGCCGGCATAGGTCGCGTTGGTGCTGTTCTGATAGTCACCAATGACCACGTCAGACAACCCGTCTCCGTTGATGTCACCCGCAAAGGAGAGGCTGTATTCATAGGGCGAGCCCAGAAAGTCGGTGGTTCCGGTGATGATCGACAGATCAGCCAGCGCGGAAACATCCTGCTCTGCCACAAGTGGACCACTTCTGCCCAGTATCAAGTACGTTGCCTGATACCCGTCAACGACAAATTGAGCCGAAACCAGGATATCGGTGAACCCGTCGTGATTGAAGTCACCGCTTCCATCGATGGCCGAACCCAGAAAGTTGCTGGAGGTCTCGCCATTGATGATGATTCCGTTCGTGCCATCGAGGTCCGCCAGCTGGTTGACCGCGCTCCAGCCGGCAGCACTTCCGAAGGCAAGATAGACGGTACCCGAGTCACCGCCATTCGTATCCCTGCGACTGGCGCTGATCAGGATGTCGTCAATGTCATCGCCATTGAAGTCTCCGGCGCCGCGCACCTGGGTTCCCGCAATGTCACCTGTCAGCTCACCGTAGAAAACGACCCCGTTGGCACCATTGATGTTGTCCAGATCGAACTCACTGGCGAAGGCCGTGTCCTTTCCGTAAATCACGTAGACGGCGCCAGCATTGGTTACCCCCGGATCGTGGGCCTGATGACCGAGCAACAAGTCATCAATGCCATCTCCATTGAAGTCGCCCGCGCCATCTGCCGAACTTGCCTGATCACCCGCAAAGCGCCCATAGACGACGAACCCGTCGGTTCCATCCAGTGCCGCCAGATCCAGGCTGGAAGGAAACGAATCCGCCCCGAACAGCACGTAGGTAGCGCCATTGAACACCAGGCCAGGCGTTGCATGATTGGCTGCCGCGATGACGATGTCGTTCCTTCCATCATGGTTGATGTCGCCCGCACTATTGATGGTACTTCCGGCGATATCGCTTTCATCATCGCCCAGCAATCTGAAGCCGTTTGACCCATCCAGCGTGGTCAGATCGAACACCGCCGGCATGGGGTCTTCACTGCCGTAAACGATATAGATGGTTCCCGCATTGACGTTGCCGTCATCGTTGAATACCGCCGACACCATGAAATCGTCAATGCCGTCATTGTTGATGTCGCCGGCGGCGCCCACCTTGTATCCCAGCCAGTCCACGGCATTGACGCCATTCAGGCTGAAGCCTATCCCCCCATCCAGCTCACTGATATCGATGGAGGCGGAATACTGCGCCCATGCGGCAGTGCCGTGGGCAACCGCAAGAATCAGGAGAAAGGTGCGGGTCCAAAGCAATCGGATGCTGGCTTGAGTGGCTTTCATCTCTTTCCTTCAACTGGATGGATAGGGTTTGCAAGGTCAATTGAGCGTCGCGGCGATGCATCTGCTCTTCGCATGTACGGGCGGGCTGTCCCCGCGGTTTGGGAAGGTCGTCAGCCCGGAAGTCATTGTGTTGCCCGGTATACGGCGAGGAAGGCGTCCGGATCGGCAGCTTTCAGCTCGCTGGCGCCAGGCGGCATGGCGGGGCTGCCCCATGAACTCGCTCTGACGACCCCTACAGGAGCGGCTAGTCGAAACCGTTTTGAAACAGGACGTCCGGATCCATTTCGACGACGAGGTCTGTTGTGCTGTCGATCGCGAGGTCCCCAGCCAATGCACGCAGCCGATAGGTGCCTGGCAGGTCCACAGCCAGGGCATCGAATCTCGCTACCCCGCCGACTGTGGGCTCGATCGCGCCACTGAGGGTGGCGCCTGTCGGGCCGGACAGAATCTCCACTCCAACGATCGACCCATCGCTCACGAGCTGGTCAAATACGTTGAGCACGCCCACTTCCAGTGACGGAGTCAGTGCGATATTGGCCAGTCCGCTGGTTGGCTCGACCAGGAATGCAATTTCACTGGCGATGCCGTCAGCGTCACTTGAGCCGACTTGCAGGGCGTCAACCCACATGGGTCCGCCGAACGCCGTGATGCTTTGAAAGCCGGTAAGGATGGTGCCGATGCCGCGACCGGTGCTGACGCCATGCGGCCGATTTTCGACCAGAACCAGGTCATTGAGCATTGCCGTGTACGTTCCGTTGTCCATGTCATAAATCAGCCTCACTCGATAGAACTGATTGGCTGAATAGCTGGCCGGGGGAATGGCCGCGACGCCTGCCGCATCGGTCAAGTACAAGTTGCCGTTGGACAGGAAGTACAGGTTGGTAAAGCTGGACGCCGAAGAGCCGGCCTCGCGCACGTTCAACTGATAGCTGTCGACTACGCCGAAGCCCACGTCCAGATCGAAAGCGATCGTTCCGGTTGTAATTTCAATGTTGTCGAGAAACTGCCAGCGCAGTGCCTTTGCTCCCCCTCCAACTGAAGCGTTCAGCTGGAGGATGCGGTTGCCCATGCCAGCATCGAGCACTTCAGTAGTCAGACCCGGACTCGCTGAACTCGGTTCGCCAAACGCAGCACCGCCCAGGCCAATGGGTTGGCCGACAGTCTGCGTGTCGAAATCCGCGTCCAGGACGAGGGGTAGCGGGACAACATGGGTGACCTTGATGTTGTCAAGCTTGAAGGGCTGCGCGCCGTGCCCGCTGGAATATCCGGTGAGCAATCGACCGACGCCTCGACCGACGATTCCGTGTGCTCGACCGCTGAACACGGTATTGCCGTTGACCGTCATTGCGCTGGTGCCCGCATCCATATCGAAGCTCATGACCACATGCATGTTCACGTTCGGACTATAGGTATTGTTGGCAACGCCAATGGCGCCCGCATCATCAGAAGCACTGAATGTTCCACTCGGCAAAAACGTCACGTCGAGGAACCTGAACGCGGATGCGCCGCTCTCCCGAATACCCATGGAGTAGCGATCCAGCGCTCCAGGCGTGAAATCGAAGGAAAATCGGGCAACGCCGCTGGTGATCTCGGCGTTCCCGATGAGTTGCCAGCGAAGGTTGCTGCCATTGGTGGAGCCGCTGTTGTTCGTAACAAGCAGGTAGTTCTCATCTGGCGTGTTTTCGACGATTTCACCGTCGAGGACGGACAAGTCGACTGGTTCGCCTAGAGCGGCGCCTCCCTCACCGAGCGCCTCACCCGGCGTGCGATTGTTGAAATCGGCATCCAACTGAACGATCGGGCCCAATGGCACGCCTGCCTCCGGGGAACCCGGACAAAAAAACAGGAGGATTGTCATGGGGCCAGCGAGCCAGGACTTGTTCAGCATGCAATGATCCTTGTTGGTAGTGGTTGACGCGCGCAGGGAATTCGGCTCAGCCAGCCTCGATCAAGACAGCCCCAACTCGCGAGCCAGCCTGTCGCGACAACGCTGAGCCAGGGTTCGAGCGGAAAGGACACCGCCACAACAATGGCGACCTGATCAGCAGCACCCAGGCAGCACGAGCATGGCCGCGGATGACCGAAAAGAAATGAAGGAATCCTGAAACTTTCCTCAAATAAATCCGTTCAACGGCTCCGATTCGGTATGGGGTCCGGAAAATCCGAAGGCATCGCAATCCGTTGGCGCCGCGTGAAGTCGTCGTTCCCGCCGAGCGCTTCCGGCGCCCTTGTTCCCTCACTGGCCCATGGTCTTGGCTTTCCTCGTCACGGCCGGGGCAGAACCGATTGCTCGCGGCTTACCTTTTCGGTGCCGACCGCCCCGTGCAATACGTCTCGGGAAAGTATTGACATACATACCGACTGATTGGTATTTATTTCACATGCCCAGACCTACCAAACAGGATCCTGAACGCGGTGACGCCCGTACCCGCCTCCTCGAGGCGGCCCGCGATGTCATCCGGACCAAGGGATTTGCGGCCACCACGGTCAGCGACCTCTGTGACTCCGCCGGCGTGACCTCGGGCGCCTTCTTTCACAACTTCAAGAGCAAGGAGGCCCTGGGCGCCGCAGCGGCAGATTATTGGGCCGAGACGACATCCGAATTCTTTCGCAGCGCGCCCTATCATGCGCACAAGGACCCGCTCGACCGGGTGCTCGGCTATATCGACTTTCGCGGCGCGATCATCGACGGTGATCTTGCCGAGTTCACCTGCCTCGTCGGCACCATGGCCCAGGAGGTGTACCGCACCTACCCCGGGATTCGCGATGCCTGCGCGGCCAGCATCCTCGGGCATGCCGCTACGCTGGAAACAGATATCGCGGAAGCCATGTCGGCGCGGAACCTCCAGGCAGACTGGACTCCGGCGAGCCTGGCCCTCCACACCCAGGCAGTCCTGCAAGGTGCATTCATTCTGGCCAAGGCCACGGGTGATCGGGAGGTGGCTCTGGACAGCGTCAACCACCTGCGTCGCTACGTCGAACTGTTGTTCCAGGCCGCACCTTCAAGATGCGAGGCACGATGATGCAGCAGCAAGCCAGCCCCATCATCACCGTATTCGAATGCTCGCCCGATCAGGGCAAGGGCATGGCGCGAGACATGCGGGTGCGCTGGGCACTCGAAGAAGTCGGCCAGCGCTACGACGTCCGTCCAGTCTCCTTTGCTGCGATGAAGGAAGCCGCGCACCGATCGCGGCACCCCTTCGGGCAGATCCCGACCTATGAGGAGGGCGAACTCGTCCTGTTTGAATCGGGCGCGATCGTTCTGCATGTCGCGAATCGCTACAAGGGGTTGCTGCCCGAAGCTGCAAACGCCCGGGCACGTGCAACAAGCTGGGTGTTCGCGGCACTCAGCACGATCGAGCCGCCCATTGTCGAACGCGAAGTGGTCGAATATCGCGAACAGGGTGAACCGTGGTTTGAACAGCGCCTGAGTGCTGTTGACGATCGGATTCGCATTCGACTGAACGAATTGTCTCGGCGCCTCGGCGAAGCGGACTGGCTCGACGGGGCATTCAGCGTCGGCGATCTGATGACGATCGACGTTCTGCGCAGACTGGCCGATACGCGCTTGCTGGAGGAGTACCCGAACCTGCTGGCCTTCGTCGCGCGTGGCGAAGGCAGACTTGCCTTCAAGCGTGCGTATGACGCCCAACATGCCTTTTTCAAGGCCGCCTCGGCGGAGTGCAAACGATCCTCACCTGACAGACACAAGGAGACCCCGCAATGACTGATCTCGTCACCTGCCTCTGGTTCGATCACGGCCAGGCCAGCAAGGCGGCCGAATTCTACGCCGCCACCTTTCCCGACAGTCGGGTACTTCGCGCGAATACCGCACCGGGCGATTTTCCCGGCGGAACGGCAGGCAGCGAACTGACCGTCGAGTTCACCCTGCTCGGACGCAGATTCGTTGGCCTGAATGGCGGGCCCGTATTCACCCCGAATGAGGCGGTCAGCTTCATGGTTGTCACCAACGACCAGGAGGAAACCGATCGATACTGGGATGCGATCGTCGGCAATGGCGGCAGCGAGAGCGCTTGTGGCTGGTGCAAGGATCGCTGGGGCTTTTCATGGCAGATAACGCCGAAGATCCTGCTCGATCTGACGACGAGCACCGACGGTGACAAGGCGAAACGCGCTTTCGACGCAATGATGACGATGCGAAAGATCGACATCGCAGCACTTGAAGCTGCTGTCGACTCAAACTGAAGGAGAAAAGTGATGAGCTATATTGACGGGTTCGCAATCGCGGTACCGACCGCCAACAAGCAGAAATTCATCGACCACGCCAATCTGGGTGACAGCGTATTCATGGAACTCGGTGCGACTCGCATTCTCGAATGCTGGGGCGACGATGTGCCGGACGGAAAGCTCACGGACTTCCGCAAGGCCGTGCAGGCCAAAGACGACGAGACCGTCGTATTCTCGTGGATCGAGTGGCCGGACAAGCCAACACGCGACGCGGCCTTCGGCAAGATGAAGGAATGGATGGAGCATCCGGAAAAAGCCGACCCGCGCATGGACCCCGCCCGGAACCCGATGCCATTCGACGGCAAGCGCCTCATCTTCGGCGGCTTCGCGCCGATCGTTGAACTGGAAAGCTAGGCCTGACGACAGTCGCGGAGATTTTCCTGGGGCGATTGTCAATGCGTTGGCGTGGAAGTTGTGCTTGACGACCACGCCAGCCGGTCGTTCCCGGAATGGGTATCGCAATGGACCCGTTCATTCAGCGTCCAGGAAGACCACTCGCCCATCAACCAGCAGATAGAGCAGACGAGCCAATGAAGATAAAGATCGAAACCATCGTCGCCGCGCCTGTCGAACGTGTATGGGAGGCATTCACCTCTCCGGCCGACATCGTGCGGTGGAACTTCGCGTCCGATGACTGGTGCTGTCCCGACGCCAAAGTGGATTTGCGCGCTGGCGGCAACTACACGGCACGCATGGAGGCGAAGGACGGCAGCTTCGGCTTCGATTTCGAGGGCGTCTATGAGGAGGTTGCGCCGCACAGCGCCGTTACGCTTGCAATGAGCGACGGTCGCAAGGCGCGCACGACCTTCGAGCCTTCAGGCAGCAGTACACGGGTGACAACCGAGTTTGACGCCGAGTCGGAGAACCCGGTCGAAATGCAGCGCAACGGTTGGCAGGCGATCCTCGACAACTTCAGGCGACACGTCGAAGGGTAAGCGAACACGAAGAGGCCCGGAAGATGCTGTCGAAAAACTGGCGGCATGTACCGGGCATGTCGTGGGCGTCCCGATCCAAGTCCCGATTTACGGTCCGGTTCACGCTTTTCCAGTTCGTGCGTTGAACAGCCAGGTGCAGCTTCCACGTTGTGCGGAACGGAACACGTCGTAAACTGGGCGAAATGTGCCATTGGACCTGTTGACCCCTGGAGCCTGCCAATGAACATGCGCCTGGTATGCGTTATTGCCGCACTCCTGCTGCCGTACCCAGCCATTTCTGCCCAGGGTGCTCCGGCAGTTGCAGAGTGCCAGGGTGCCGAAGCGAGCACCTCAACCGTCGCGCTCGCCTTTGATGGCAAGACCAGTGACTTGCTCCAGCAGGTGATTCAACTCAAGCACCTCGATATCGCCAATGCCGAAATAGTGGGCGACAGGATTCTGCGCTTCGAGCTTCCCTGCGTACCGATTGACTTCCTGATGCGGATGATCGCGCAGGACTCGAAACTACAGGTCGTTCGAACAGGGCCTGCCGGGTTTCGCTTCGAGAAGGTTGCCAATCTCAATGCCATTGAGTCACTTCGACTGGAGGCAGACATCGCGCGTGGCAATGATCGGCAAGAGCTGATCGCGGCACTGGAAGGCATTGTCGCGTTGTCGCAACCGGGAGGGCCGGGCGAGGTGCAAGCCTCGGTCGAATCCGAGTACCACGAGCTCGGCAACCTGGCCATGAAGGACAAGGACTATGTCACGGCCGAACGGTGGTACCGAGCAAGGCTTGCCGATCTGGACCGAAGCGGCGCGAGTCGGGATACGGACTACGGGATCGCCGTGTCCAACATCGCCGATGCCCTTCAATATCAGGACAAGTTCGCTGACGCGAAGCGCATGTATGAGCGCGCACTCGTGATCCTCGAAGCGCAGACTGATTCATCGGCTCCGCCGAATAGCGTCATGATCCTTGGAACACTTTCCAATACCGCGCTCAGCATGAGCCGGTTGAACGAGGCTGAGCTTTATGCGGATCGCGCCTGGAAACTGTTGAGCGATCCAGGCCGAAGTCAATGGGAATCTGCAGATGGCGCGCTGTCGTTTGCTGCCGATGCGGAATCCGAACTCGGTCGCCTGGGTCCTCCCGAACACGCGATCATGCATTACACGCGCGCGCTGAAGGTCCTCGAGATGCGCGACACCGCAGAGCAATCCGAACTGTTCAGGTCCCGGCAGCAATGGATGGTCAGCGCCGCGCGAGCGGGAAGAATCGACGTCGCCGTTGTCATCGCAGAAGCCCAACTCGCCATGACAGAGCAACTGGATGGCAAGACCTCTGCATCTCATGCGGTAGCGGTCTATGAGTTGCTTGCCCTCTATGCAGAGCAGCGCGAGCTGGACCGCCTGATTGCGCTCTGGCCACGACTGATCGAGGCCAGACGCGCGATGCTGGGTGCGAACAGCCCGTACGTCAAGGATGCGCTGCGCCAGTTGGCGCAGCTCTACCGCATCAATGGCCAGTGGGACCTGGCATTCGGACCGGAGAATCGCGCTGCCTCGATCGAAGCTGTCGACGACAGGGAAACGATGAACAAGATCGATCCCATCAGTGAATTCGCCATGCGATTTGACCCTGCACTGGGAATCTATTGCGCCCGTTTCAGTTGGACAACGACGAAGGCAGGTCCACCTCTGATTCCACCTGTTCCTGACCCGTTTCCACCGGGGGTGTACTTCGAACCAACGACTGCTGCCCTGCCCATGCCGACCGACGATTCCGACCAGGCACGCTACCTCGAACAGACCGCAGAGTGCCACAGCGAATCCCCGCATTTCGCCGGCCCTGCGATGGAGCGAGCCATGCAACTGCGCATCGCCACCCATGGGTCGGGCAGTGCCGAAGCACTTCGTGACGCCAGGCGCGCCATCGCTTTCTATCGCCAAGCCGGCAAGAACAAGGATGCCCAGCGAATCGAGGCGCTGGTCAATACTCTTTAGCTTGATCATTGCAGCGGAGTATGGGTAGCGAAGACTGGGCCGCTCGCGATTCGGCGCAGTCGACAGTTTCTACTTCCCCAATCGTTCCATGTGTGCGGCATACGGCTTCAGAATCGCCTGGAAGTGTTCTGGAAGATAGGCGCCGCAAATCTGCGCGATCGCCTCGGACTTGTCGCTGGCGCTGTCATGAAAAGCCTGGCAAATCTGCATGCCGAGTCCGTAGCCAACCTGCATCGGCCGTTCCGGCTGATCGGCGTTGCGCGGTCCGAACCAGTTGGCTGACGTGTCGACCGGCTGATCCAGCACGGCGCTGAATTCCGCCCAAAGCTGATCGGCATGTTCGGCAACATACTGATAGCGATCTTCGAATCGCATCCGGGTGGATCGCCAGACCAGGAAGTCTGCGCAGCCTTCACGAATCGCGAAGGCAAGATTGGTCGAGCGAGCCGGATCGGTATACAGCGACCGATAGTTGTCCATGCCCTGGAGCTGCATCTGGAAGATGTGCGACATCTCGTGCACGGCCACCGCCGGCAGATCGGCGAGCTGGACGCCCGGCGCGCCCTTCGGAAACTCGGCAAGATCGACCTCATCCGATAGCGACATCAGTTCGACGGCAATGGCGATTGCCGGGCGCGGACCCTCGGGCGTTTGCACCAGGCCCGGATTGCCTCCAGCGCGCATGTTGGCGACAAGAAAATAGATGGGCACGGGCCGTACGCCAGCCGGTGCATCGGCCTGAAGCTTTCCGATGGCCTGTTGCAATTCCGCATTTCCGGCCTTGATGCTGGAGCCCAATCCAGCGACGTAGTGGTAGTAGTTCGGGTGGCTCATCAGCTTTTCCGCGATCGACTCTGCGCTGGTGCCGAAGCGACTGGCAAAGATCTGCATGCCCGGCGATGCCTCGTCCATATAGCGCTGCAGTGTTGGCAACACTTCGCTGCCGGCGTCGATCTTGTCGATCGCTTCAGCAAACGCATCAAGATCGCTATAGACCAGCGGGGCGCCTGCCGGGTCCTCAGCCGCCGAGGCCAATCCAACCGCGCAAGCCATCGCGACTTTGATCAGGCGGGCGATTGACTTCGGGGCAGCAAGTCGATGGGTGCCGATCGTGTTCATGGTGATGTCCTCAAGAGTGGGAAGAATGTGCCTGGGCTTTGGTATCCATCGGGCGGGTCATGCGCGGCCGCATCCGGCGAGTGCTCCAGACGATGCTGAGCAACAAGGGAAGGCAGAACAGGGCGCCGCTGACAAGCACGGCGACAAGGCCGGGTATCTTCAGGTATTCGCCGAGCTCGATTCGGTAAGCCTGATAGTCCATCAGGCCACTGACCAGTTCGGGAAGCCCGATCAGCAGCAGCAATGCCGTGTCAGTCAAGGCGATGTAGACCATGCCGCGACCGGGCCGACCAAGCAGGGCAAAGCAAGCAGCAGCCAGGGCTGCGACGACGATGCCGCCGGAAACTACAGTGACCCATGCACCCGGCGCGATCTGAAGCATGCCCATCTTGTAGCCCGCGTAGTCCGGATCGAGCAGACCCCTGAACGGAGCGGCGAGATTGAGCAGCACATACAGAAAGTTGGCCAGGGCCACGCCCAGAGCGGCCCAGGTCCATTGCCGCTTCGCAGCGAAGTAGCAAAGCAAGCCCGCGTAGACCAGACCTGCGGTCAGTGCGATGTGGAGCCAGTTGGTCATGATGGCGATTCCTCCTGAGCGAATGCGGAGGACTCTAGCGCGCCAGTCCGGAGTGCGGGACAGGCGTGGGATCAAGCCACGCCGTCAGGGACGAATGCCCATCGACTCGAAGGTCGGGCATGCTCGACAGGGATGAATTTGCCCCACGAGGGAGGAATGGCCCGGTCGTGTCCGAAGCGATTTCGGAGTAGCGCTAGTCGGGACCGAGCGCCTCAAGAATGGCCGCGGTGTACCCTCGAGACACCGGCAAGGGCTGATCGACGCTGGTCAGACTCAGTTTCAGGCCATGCTGATTGCCGTTGCAGGCACGCACCTGAAGCAGGTTGACCATGAACGATCGATGACAGCGAACCAGTCCGGGCAGGTCCATCGCCTCGACCCGCTTTAGACTCGAACGGATCAGCTGACTGCGTCGCTCGCCGTTGAGCAGATAGACCACCTCGAGATAGTTGTCCTGCGACTCGAGATAAAGCAGGTCACCGGCAGCCAGGGTCAGTACGTCCTTGCCGTTGTCCGATGTGAACTGCAGAAGTTCCTGCGAGGGTTCGCCGCGCGGAGTGGCCGTCAAATGGACGAAACGGGAAGCCAGCCCGATGTGGCGGATGTGCAGCAGAAATCCGGCGACAGGAAAGCTGATGACGAGGCCGACATCGCGCAGGAATCCGAGATAACTGGCCACGCTCAGATCGTGCCAGTCACCCAGATGGTTGTAGTAGACGTAGGCGACTGAACCGGCCAATACATAATCCCAGGCAATCCAGCCGATCATCGAGCCCCTTGTGGCTGCCGGCAGCATTAGCGGACGCAATACGAATTCGCTGGCCGCCAGGGCCGCCGTGACCGCGCCTCCAAGCCCGAGCATGTAGCCGACGAAATCGAGATCAATCTCGAACTGCGGGTCGTAGTTGCTGACGCCGAACGGCTGGAAGATCAGCAGGAAGCCGCACAGGAACAATCCGATCGACACAACGAAGATCGCCTTGTAGCGCGGCAACTCCAGATAGTGGACCAGCCAGTCATCGCGACTGGTCGACTCGCTCTTCGAATCCGACATCGAGAGGGTTTCCGCAATGCAAGCAGTTCAACCCATGATCGGTGCGTTGTTGTGCGGATTGCAACAGCCTTTCGAGGCTCGCACGCAATGCACCCGATTGAGGAGCCTCGGTCTGACCTGGCTGGCTACCAGTCGAGGTCGTCCGGCACCTTGAACTGCGCGTAGTAGGCATCGTCTTCGGAGGCACCCAGCGAAGATTCCGCTTCAGCATCCTGACCGTGGTCGAGCACGATCATGCTGGCGTCGCGTTCACGTACCTTGTTGCCAGCCACGCGTGGCAACAATTCGTAGCGCTCGCCCAGGCGGGCAATCACCAGCGCACCGGATGACAGCATCTTGCGCTGCTCTTCACTGACAAGCAGGCTGCGGATGGCGCCGTCGGCGGTGAAGCGATACTCGACCTCGCCCGAACGCGGCACTTTCTTGTCTTCGATGATCTGGCGGGCCTGGGCAGCCAGCTCGGTGATATGGCGTCTGGCTTTCTGTTCCGCGGCAAGCGCGCGATCCCGCTCGGCTTTTTCGGCGCGTGTCCGCTCCGCTTCCACCTGAATGGCGCTCGGTGTCGGCGGGACCTTGGCATGCCTCGCCTTGTTCTGCTCGCGGGCCACCTCGGCGACTTTCGATTTCTTGACCAGGCCGGCCTTGAGCAACTGTTCCTGGAGTGGGTTCGCCTTTGCCATGTCCGGTTTTCGTTTTTCGGAGTCCGGGCCCATCATACCCGCCCTCCTCCGCGCTTTTCCGGCCCGCTGCTGATGCCACTCGACAAATACCTCGCTGGCTACCCGCCCCAGGTTCTGACCAGGGTGCAGACGTTGATCGAGCAGGATCGGCTCGGCACGCATTTGCAGGACAAGTACGGCGACCGGCATGCCGTGCGCACGGACGGCCAGCTGTACGACTACGTGCAGGCGCTCAAGGAGCGCCATCTGCGCAAGTCGGTACCGCTCAGCAAGATCATCTACGACGGCAAGCTGCAAGTGATGAAACACGCACTCGGCACGCACACCGCCGCCTCGCGGGTCCAGGGCGCGAGGCTCAAGGCCAGTCGCGAAATGCGCATCGCCAGCGTGTTCCGCGATGCGCCCGCCGCGTTCCTGAAGATGATCGTGGTACACGAACTGGCGCATCTGAAGGAAGCCGAGCACAACAAGGCCTTCTATCGGCTGTGCACGCACATGGAGCCGGACTACCACCAGTTGGAGTTCGATCTGCGCCTGTATCTCACCCATCTGGACGCGTTCCAACGCCAGAGTGGAGTCTGACTCACCACAACCGTTCGCTTCTTGAACGAGTCAAGGCCGGGATTCGAGGTTGTCGAAGGACATTCCAAAGTGCTTCGAAGGAACGAACAAAAATCCCCGAAGCTCTCGGCTCCGCCGAGCAAGTGGCAGCGACTGTTCAGTCGGCCTGTCATGCGTGCCTGCAGCAATGCGCAGGAAGCCTGGTTATCGACGCCGGCAAGCGTCGGAGCCTTCGAGCAACAGGTCGAAGGAATGAAGCCGGCACCCACGAAGTTCGAGCTGCCAAAGGTCGAGGACAGAACGATCTCGCTGGGCGAACGGAAGATCGGTATTCGCATCTACGAACCGGGCGGAAAGGCTCCGAAGCCTCTGATGATCTACGTGCATGGCGCCTGCTGGGTCGCAGGCAGCCTCGACAGTCACGACGAGTTCAGCCGCTACCTGGCCTTGCAGTCAAATGCGATCGTAGTGGCGATTGACTATCGGCTGGCGAACACAAAGTATCCCCGATGCGCACAATGATGTTTTTGATGCGACTCGCTGGGTCTGGGACCACGCCGCGGAACTGGGCGCCGACAGGAACCGGTTTGCCATTGCCGGTGAAAGTGCAGGCGCCTATTTCGCCGCTGCCACCGCCCTGCGTGCCGCTGACGAAGCGGACTCGCCGAAGGCTTTGCATTCCTGTTGCTGGTCTATGCCGCGCTGGATGGCGGCGGATCCTCCTGGACCGAATGCAAGGACCAGTACTTCAACAAAAAGGACGATGCGCGCAGCCGTTACGGTTCGCCGCTATGGGCCGATGATCTCTTGTCAGGCATGCCCAGAACATTCAATGTCTTCGGCCAGTACGAATCCTCGCGCGCGCCGAGGAGGAACTGTTCATGCGCAAGCTCAAGGAAGCTTGGCATTCCGGTTGCAGCTTCATGAACGAGAAAGTCGGACTCACGATGTGCAAGCCTGGATGGCAGTCACCGGCAATCTCGCCGCCCCTCAGGCGCCATCGAAATTCATTCGCCTTGGGTTCAACAAGGCAAGTCAATCGGACCAGTAAAACTAGATTGCCCCGGCCCAGCAGGCGCCAGTTCCGACAGCATGATCGAGAATCTCCACTTGAAGACTGACGCCGGACAGATCACTCGTCAGTGTCGAGACGTTCCTCAATCCGTAGATCGACATGTTCGCGCAAAAACCGCCAAGAGCACACTGGTTTAAAGATCCCCAGTCCCACTTGTTGGCTTGATCCACCCGGAAGCATGCCAGCGATCGGGCAATCAAGTCGGACTGCCCTTGCCACGATTGCTGGGCGGGACGACGATCGTCGAATGAAAAAGGCCCGCCGAAAGGCGGGCCAAAACATCCCGATCAACTCACCTGGCAGGGCTTGAGTCAGATCTGGCGATGGCGGCGACGAAGCGTAAAGACTGCTCCTGGAGCCAGCAGGCCTGCCATCAACATCAGGACACCACGGCTGATTGGCAATGCCACGGCAGGCGCCGCCGGCGCACCGTTCACGCCCATTGAAGTCAATTCCATGGGTTCAGTAGATCCGCCGTTGGCACCCAGTGTGAAGAAGAACACTCCATTTGGAGGATTGTTGCTTCCGAACGGCTCAACTACCGGAACGGAATACGGTGCATCCCCTTTTCCCGCCGCCTGAGAAGAGATTGGAGATACCGCTCAAACCATCCGGAGTTCCCAGGTACCGCCACTGGTCGGCTGGCCAACCACTCGGTGCCAAAATCGAGCGCGGCGCCATTGGTGTCAAAGACTACCCGACTGAAATCAGCAAGAGTGAAACTGCCATCGCCGTTGGTCGAGCCGGTAACCGTGACATTCAGTGCCAGCACCGCCGGTCAAGCGGGGAAAAGTCGTTGACGCCAGGGTTCTGCAGCAAGGTGTCCTCGAAGGTGATTGAGCCGACTGCCTGCGCCTCACTTGCCGGATCAACGAAACGGAACGGGAAAGTGATTGGCGCGGCGAATGCTGTACCAGCCACGCACGCTGCCAACAGTGCTCCAGCCATCAGTTTGCAGGTTGCCATTCTCATTTCATGCATCTCCATAGGTAAAGAAAGTTCCAGTGCGCAATGTTAGGCAATTGCGTCTTCGCGCACAACGTACCATTCCTGGGACTCGACCGTTGGATCGAGTAGCGCCATCAAAGTCGGAGAAGCAACAATGCAGTTGGCCGGTTCAGAAGCCGGTACGGCCGGGCAGGATGCCAGCGGGCAGTCACCGCAACTCCCCTTTCCTCGGGCTTCGCAGGCAACGTGCTCGCCAATGACACATTCGACGGTGCGCCTGCAACAACAGCGAATGTCACCCTGAATACGATTTCAAGTACCGCCCCAGGTGTCACACTCGTTACTGGTTCGGGCAGTGTTACGGTCGCACCCAGGTACTGCATTGGGTCTGCAGTCGCTGGACTACCATTTTTGCGAGACAGCATCGCAATCAACTGCGATATCGCCACAGCTAGTCCCAACGGGGCTGCCGGTTCGCGATCATTCCGGTTGACTGCCCGCACGAGGCGCGGCATATTGCTGGCACTGCAGGCTCTCGCGTTCTCCGGCGCGTCGAATAGTGCTGCGAGGAATCGGGGCCCGCGCTATCGGGCCTTGATCATGAACGCATGGCTATAGCAGATCGTTCATCTATTTGTTACGTTCTATAGGTATCTATCATACGCGCAAACACGAAGCGCAATCGGAATTCATCTGAAAGCGCCCATGCAGCTTCTGCCCTGCCAATCCGGCTCCTGATTCAGGGCCAATCAGGCCTTGCGCCAGACCATCCACGCAGACAATACGACGGCAAGAATCAGGGTGCCGATGTGGATCGGGGTCAGGTCGGCCCAGGCCACGGCGCCGGCCAGGTCGGGGCCGATCGTGGTCAGGGTCGCGCGCATTGGAATGCCGAGGAAGGAAGCCACCTTTGCAGCGGCGAGCAGGTAGCCGGCATAGACGCAGGCAAGTGCCGTGCAGACCGCAGCGAGCAAGGCGCCACCCAGCGTCTTTCCAAATCCCTGGCGGCGCAGGATCCACGCGATCATGGCGCCGATCAGCAGTGAAAGCCCGATCAGGTCCATGCGCGAATACAACTGCAGCACGCACCAGACAGCGCCCGCCGCCAGCGCGCACATCAGCGCCGTTGCGATTCCGACGATCCGGTTCAGGGTCTGCTTGCCGCTCAGCTCAGCGGACATTATTTGCAGCGCCGGTTTTTCCGGCATCGGTGTAGTTCATTGGCATCAGCGATAACGGCAGGGGAGCGCGATCATACCGGCCGTGCGTCGACAACGTAACCGCCAGAAGTCGCATCAAGCCTCAGGATTGCCGGGCAAGCAGGCTCAGTACCGACGGCGGAACCGCTGTCCCCGGCAAGGCATCCTGCGCCGTGATGGCTTCGCCGTATTTCTGGACAACCGGCACGATACCGGCCCATAGCGGCAGTTCGCGATCAGCCGGATCGTCCTTGGGATCACCCGTGCGGATCTTGGCACTGGCCTCCTCGATATCAAAGCGCAGCAGGGCCGTGGCGTTGAGCTCGTTGCGATCGGCCGCCCGCGATTCCTGCGCACGGCCTGGAATCAATGCATCGACGAAGCGCGCGAAAATTGCCGATTTTTCTGCGGAGTCTTTAACCGGCGTTGCCTTGCCGAAGGCCACCACGGACCGGTAGTTCATCGAGTGATGGAAGTGCGACCTCGCCAGCACCAGGCCATCAATCAGGGTCACACACAGACAGGTGGCGATTCCCGAACCGACCGACTTGAGCAGGCGACTGGCTATGGAGCCGTGCAGGTAGAGGCTGTCGCCCTCGCGCGCATACAACATCGGAATGACAAAGGGCTGGCCCTCTGGATCGGCAAACGAAACATGTGCGATCAGGCTCGCATCGAGGATGGCGTGGATCGTTTCCCTGTCGTAGTGGCCGCGCTGGGCAACTCGACGGACCTTGCTACGGGGGTGCTGGCGCATGGGACGAAACCTCGGAATGTCGACTGCATTGGCCCAGCATGCCAGCGGAAATTGGTACCATCGAGTGCCACGCATGACCAATTGACTAGGGCCAATCATGTACATGGAACTGGATGGACAGGGTCCGCGCTACGCGCAGCTGATCCGCGCGCTGAAGTCGGCGATTCTGGAGGCACGGCTTTCGCCCGGCTCGCGCGTCCCGGCCAGCCGCAATCTCGCCGCCGAACTGGGCATCTCCCGCAACACGGTGCTGTCCGCCTACGATCAGCTGCAAGCGGAAGGATTCCTGGTCGGCCGGGTTGGATCCGGCAGCTATGTCGCCGATGTCGGCAACCGCCTGCCGCTACCGGAAAGCACGGCAGGCGACGAACTGATCGCGCCGCTGTCCGGCTTTTCGCGCCGCGCGACGGCGGTCAGTGACGGCGCCTTCATTCCCGGCCACCAGCACCAGGATCTGCGTTACAACCTGCAATACGGACTGCCCCTGACCAACCCTGCTCTTGCCAGCGCCTGGCGCCGGGAAATCAATCGGGCCGTCGAGCGTGTCGACCTGGACTACCCGGACCCGCGCGGCTTGCCGGCATTGCGCGAACAGATCTGCGATTACCTGGCCCGCCGCCGCGGCGTCAGTGCAAAACCCGAAAACATTCTCGTCGTATCCGGTACCCAGCAGGCCTTCGCGCTGGCAGCACGCGTATTGCTGGACGAACGCGATGTCGTGGTGCTGGAGGATCCGCACTATCGCGGTGCCAGACAGGTTTTCGCCGCGCATGGTGCACGTATCCGCGGCGTACGTGTCGACAATCACGGGCTGGTACCTGCTGCCTTGCCGAACCGCGCCCGGCTGGCCGTGGTGACGCCATCGCACCAGTTTCCCACTGGCGCGCTGTTGCCGCTCGCGCGCCGCGTGGAGCTGCTCGAATGGGCGACGGCGCACCACAGCTGGCTGATCGAGGACGATTACGATGGCGAGTTCCGCTTCGGCGGGCGCCCGCTGGCGGCGCTGAAGTCACTCGATCACGACGGCCGCGTGATCTATATCGGAAGCTATTCGAAGACCCTGTTCCCTGCACTTCGGCTCGGCTACATGGTCTTGCCCGAGTCACTGCGCGAACCCTTCCATGCGGCGAAATGGCTGGAAGACCGCGGCAGCAATACGCTGGAACAGGCGGCACTGGCCCACTTCATGGCCAGCGGCGGATTCGAGCGACACCTGCGTCGATCCTCACAGAGTCTGCGCGCCCGACGCTCGGCCATGCTGGCCGGCTTGCGACGCCACGCCGGCCACGCGCTGGAGGTCGTCGACTCGAATGCCGGCATGCATCTGACCGCATGGCTCAGGTCCGGCAGCCAGGCCGATTGCGAACGACTGGTCGCGCACGCACGCGAACGCGGCCTCGGCCTGTACACGGTGGCGCCGTATTCGTTCCGCAATTCCACACGCCCGGGCCTTCTGCTGGGCTATTCGGCCCTGCCGCCCGCAGACATCGAAGCCGCATTGCGACTGCTTGGTGCGTGCCTGCGCGAGACCGGCCTGGTCGGAGAACCGCTGCCGGCTTGATCGGGACCGACAATGACCCGATATACCTGCGTGCAGGCGGCACAGGCCCCATAATAGGCGGCCGCAATCGACAGGCAAGGCGGAAAGCGCTACGACATGAGTGGATACAGCTCCAGTTCCGAACCGGTTCGCTTCGAGCGCGACTGCCCGGCCGTCATGGTGCCGCAAGGCGAGAGCGTCACCCTGCCAGCGGGCCAGGCCGGCTATATCACCCAGGCTCTGGGTGGCAGCTTCACGCTGTTCGTTGACGGCAACCTGTTTCGCATCGCCGGTTCAGATGCCGATGCCATTGGCAAGCCGGTACCGGCCCCGCTCGAGCTGCCCGCCGATGCGGCCGATGAAGATGTCGAGAAGCTGGTCTGGTCGCAGCTGCGCACCTGTTTCGATCCCGAAATCCCGATCGACATCGTCGAACTCGGCCTCGTCTACGACTGCGATCTTGAAAGGACCGAAGACGGACAGCGCAAAGTCAACGTACGCATGACCCTCACCGCACCGGGCTGCGGCATGGGCGAGATCCTGGTCGAGGACGTACGCAGCAAGCTCGAAATGATTCCGACGGTCAGCGAGGCCGATGTCGACCTGGTCTTCGACCCGCCGTGGAACCACACCATGATGTCCGACGCGGCCAAGCTTGAAACCGGGATGTTCTAGAGGCCGACATTGGGGTCTCGGGAATCGGGATTCGCGACAGCAGTCTGATGCAGCTTGCCCTTCCCGGCACCGTTCGCACTGAGCTTGTCGAAGTGGGCCTTTCCTGCGCATGGCAATGGAAACCACGTGACGTTCGTGGTGAGCTGAGCCTGCCTTGAGCGTGCCGAGGGGAACCATCAGCGGAATCTGATGTTGCCATATTCGTGCATTTGTACTTCGACAGGCTCAGGACGAACGGTTGTCGTGGATTCGGCACCAAGACACTCGCACATCCACCCTGGGTTGCACTGGCGCGGCGAGCTGCTGCGCTTCGATATTATCCAGGCAAAAGCCCACCCTCATCCGCCCTCCGGGCACCTTCTCCCGCCAGCGGGAGAAGGAAAGGCACTCCGCACTATTCCATCTCACGCTGGCGGAAATGGTCCGGCCCGAACGGTGAGCCGCAGGACGCGGCGAATCACGGGGATGAGGGTGGTGCTCTTCCTTCTCCCGCTGGCGGGAGAAGGTGCCCGGAGGGCGGATGAGGGTGGTGCTTTTCCTGTCCCACCAGCGGAAGCAGGAACAATGCAGCGAGCTCATCCCAGCCACTTGCGCTCACTCCGACGAAACCAGTGTCAATTGCGTCTCGTCGGTGTCAATCAACGGCATGAGCTCGTAGATGTTTCGGTAGCCGTACGTGTACAGCGCGATATACGTGGACAGGTTCAGCGATGCCGTTTTCAGCTTCCTCGGGAATGCATCTTCGTTGTTGCTGAAGTTGTTGTTGCAGTAGATGAGGATGCGGACATCCTTGTCCGGAAGCAGGGTCTCCAGGCTCGCAACCGTGATGTCGGGGAAGCTCAGGTTGATCGCACCATCCACATGCAGCAGTTCGAACTTGTCGCGGCTGCGTGCATCGAGAACGATCGTGCCTGGCGCCTCGCTCATGCGCCTGAAATCCGCTTCGTCGAGTCGGCGCGACTGACGATGGGCAGCCGCTTCGCTGGCCAGTGCAAGATAGCCGTCCATGTCGATGGCAGGATTCGACAGCGGCCGTGGTTCACTGGCGATTGAGGGAAGCGCCAGCGCAAGCAACAACCAGGCAATCCAGTGCAGTTTCATGAGCGAGGCCTCCCGTCAGTTCAGTGTGCGGCCGGCTTGTCGTAGTCCAGGCCCTTCTTGCCAGCCTGTGCCTTGACCACGCCATAGATCTGGTCGTCCAGTGAGTCGATCTTGTCGCCGCGCGCCTTCAACTCGCTGGAGAGATAGTCATTGCGCTGTTTGCCGATTGCGGCGATTTTCTCGTTGAGAAGCTCGCGCTTTTCGGCCTTTTGCTTGACCAGAGCAACTTGCTCTTCCTTGCTCAGTGAGCGCATCGGTGCGGGCAGTTCGGCCTCCGGCACATCGGCGAGTTCGATACGACCGCTGGCAACGGCGTCGACCAGTTCGCTGTCGCCCAGCAGGTTGTCCTTGCCTGCCGCCGATGCATTGAACATGGCGCGCTTGACCCGCGAACCGGTCGTGCTGCTGGCGTGCAGCTTGTCGGTGGCAGCGACCTTCGCATCCAGTTCCTGGCGCTTGTCGGCATCGCCGTAGAAGATGCGTGTCTCGTCCAGTTCGCGCGAGAGTTCCGCAAGCTCTTCATCAAACGGGGTCGATACGGCCAGTGCGCCACCGGACTAATCAACCTTGAAGTACTCCCCCTGGTTCAGCGAGGCGATGCGCTGCCATTCCTCATGGGTGCCGGCGTTGTTGCCGACCTGGATCGTGTTGACGACAACGCCGCGCGCCATCGCTGCCGCAATCGTTTCCGGATACTGCACATCGTCGGCGTAGTCGGTGTGCGCCGGCGCATCGCCGACCAGGAAGATCACCTTGTAGGCGTCCTTGTCCTGGCTCCAGGAGATCTTGTGCACGGCATCGTGCAAGGCCTCGTTGACACTCTCCGGCGTATCACCGCCACCATCGGCCTGGAAGTCCATCAGCGTGGCGAACATCGAATCGAGGTCGCTGGACAGGTCGACGACACGCGTGACATAGGCGTCACCGCGATCGCGGTAGGCGACCAGGCCGATACGCAACTCCGGGGTCGGCTTGGCCTGGGCCATGCTGCTTGCGATGGACCAGATATTTTCCTTCGCCCCCTGGATCAGGCCACCCATGCTGCCGGTGGTATCAAGCACGAACACGGCATCGATCCGCGGCTTTCCGTTTGCCGCCGTAGCGGCCGGAGCAGGCACCGGTTGTGCGACAGGGGCAACGACGTGTCGGGTGCCTGCGCGGGTCAGCGGATAGGCGAGCACGGCCACAGCCGTGAGTACAAAAACAGCAGGAATCAGCAATCGGGTCTTCATGACGATCTCCTTCAGTGACGGTTGGCGAGACGTTGCAACGCGGCTTCTGCCGAGCGACGTGCCCGGTCGAAGCGATCCGCGTTGTCGGGGGTGGAGGCTGGTGGCGTGCTGCGCAGCGCGTCGGGAATCAACACGAACAGGGCCTGCAGCAGGAAGAAGCTCCACAAGGCCAGAAATACGCTGTGCGTAGCGTGGATGACGACCACGCCGGCTGCGGCAGCGAACAGTCCAAGCACGGCGTCGGCGATCGCGCTGAAGATGCCGGCGTGGAAAGCCCAGCAGCGCAAGGCCCAGATCGCAGCTGCCTGGGCCAGCAGCCACGCGGTCAGCGGCGGATTGAATGCGAACAACGCAATGTTCAGTGCAATCCACAGACCGACTGCCAGCATTCTTCCGACCCGCGTATCGAATGCGCGCAGCTGCAGCACGGCATAGATGATGCCGAGAATGGCAATGACCCAGCGCATGGCTGCAGCAGGACTCAGAATCCAGCTCAGCGCGCTCCAGGCGAGGCCGCCGGCAACGCTCAGTGTCAGCGCAACCCCGGCTTCACGCCAGAATCCCGGGCGAGTCATGACGCCCTCCTCTGTTGCTGCTCCCGCAACAGGGCGAGATCGACGTCCGACTCGGCGATATTCAGGTCGGGCTGACCCCAGACGCTCGCGTCACGCGGCGCACAAGACGAATCGACATCGAATGCGGCGGCCTTCTGACGCATCGATTCCAGACTCTGGCGCTGCTCGTCCAGACTGCGGCCACGCTCGCTGCGCTCGGCCTGAAGCCGCCCGAGTCGCTGACCCAGATGAGCAAGCAGGCGTTCGCCTTCGAGACGCCGGCGCAGCAGCATGCGGATGAGCTTTTCATTGCCCGCTTCGAAGCACAGATCCAGTTCGCCGGAGATTCCCGCAATCAGCGACTCGAGCTCTGCCGCGCGGACATGAGCGTGCTGATAGTCGAGTTCCAGGGCTTTCAGCGCCTGCGCGTTGCGCTCGACTTCGCTCTCCATTTCACGAACGGCCTGACGCAGCAGGATGTCGGGCTCTTCCAGTCGATCCAGCACGGCATGCGCATCGGCACGGAACAAGCGGGTCAATCGGGATATCAGGGCCATGGTCGGACTCCGTTGTGGACTGCGATCCAGTCTCCGGAATCCGCTGAACCGGGTGTAGGCCCGGCTCGGTAAATTCATTGCGGCGATGTTTACAAAGGATTTACAAGCACCCGGTCATGCGAATTGATAGGCTTCCGATCGTGGTGGGTCCAGCTTGTCCTGAGCTTGCCGAAGGAAACCGGACTCCGTTCGTGGCGAGCTTGTCGAACCATGAGGGGAGGTTGGCGATTGGACCTGGCAGCCTGGATTTGCCCTTGGGCAGGCTCCGAGTCGAACGGCGCAGACTTGGCGCCGACCCGCCTGTTTCGTCATCCCATTCGAATGGAGAGCTGCTCCCTTGCAACGCAAGCAACGCCTGCTCATCGTCGAGGACGAGGTCGCCATCCGCACCGGCCTGGTCGATGTGTTCGTCTATCACGGCTTCGACGTCGAGTTCGCCGAGGACGGCATCAGCGGCCTGGACATGGCTCGCAGCGGTCGTTTCGACCTGATCCTGCTCGATGTCATGCTGCCCGGACGCAACGGCTTCGAAGTGTGCGAATCGATCCGGCAGGTCGATCGCGAACAGGCGATCATCATGCTGACGGCAAGATCAGCCGACGACGATGTCATCCATGGCCTCGCGCTAGGCGCTGACGACTATGTGGCCAAGCCGTTCTCGGTTGCCCAACTGGTTCTGCGCGTACAGGCTGTGCTGCGCCGGACCCGGACTTCGGCATCCGAAGAAAGAACGATCCGGCTCGGCAAGGACATCGAGATCGACGCACTGAATCTGTGCGCAACCGTCAAGGACGCGCCGGTGCGATTCACACGCCGCGAAATCGAGGTGCTGCAATACCTGCACGACCACTCCGATCGCCCGGTACCGCGTGAGGAACTCCTGAACAAGGTATGGGGCTACGCCCGGCACATGGATATCGAGACACGCACCGTCGATATCCATGTCGCGAAATTGCGCCGCAAGATCGAAGAGGACGCGAGCCAGCCGCAGCACCTGGTCACCATTCGCGGTGGTGGCTATCGCCTGATGAGTGGGCACTGAAATGCGTCGCTGGCAGCCCCGATTGCTCAGTCGCCGACGCCTGGCCGTCTTCCTTGCCCTGCTCTTTGCGGGCCTGATGATTCCGACCGTGATCCTGCTGTTGCAGACGCAAAGACAGATCCGCTTCGAGGCCTTCCACCAGTACCGGACACTGGCCGAAGAACTCGGCCTGCGCATCAACTCCAACCTGCAGAACATGCTGGGAACCGAAGAAGATCGCAGCTACGCCGACTATCAGTTCGCCGCTTTGGCCAGCAATCCTGCCAACGCCAAACTGCTGCAGCGCTCTCCCCTTTCCGATGTACCACCGCGTTCGGAGCTTCCCGGGTTGATCGGCTACTTCCAGGTGGACGCCGATGGCGCATTCAGTACGCCCGCCCTGCCCGATGATCTCCAGGATCCTGTTGCATGGGGTCTGGACAGCGAACAGCTGCGGACCCGTGTGAGCCTGCGCAACCGGCTGCTGGACGTGTTGCGCCAGAACAGCCTGCTTGAACGCGGCCTCGCCACGCACGACGCAAAACCTGACCGGGCCGGCGAACCTGCATCGGATACCGGCAGCAAGGCTCGCAAGGATGAAGTGACCGCAGCGTCTTCGGATACTGATCGCCAGATCGACGGCAGCAGGGAAAGCGACACTCTGGCAGAGAAGGAACGCGGGATGGCCGAATCCGCCGAGGCCGATGTCGGCGTGCGATCGCAGATCGCCGAAAAGGCCACTCCGAATGCCTCGCAAAACGCCATCCTGGAACTTGGCAAGGTCCAGTCGACCGGATCGCGCATCGAGGTCGACAAGATTGGCCAGGTGCAGGACCTTCGTCTTGAACGCAATTTCCAGAAGGGCGAACAGAAGGCAAACGACAGCGCCTCGGCACCGGCCTACGAACAGCGCCTCAGGGACAATGTGCAGGTGCGTGCCAAGCGCAAGGAGCAGTCTGTCGCGCCCGAATCATTGAATGTCGACGACGCCGTGGCTGCAAGCCTCGAACCTGCACGCGTGCGCATGTTCGAAAGCGAGCTCGATCCCTTCGAGTTCAGCCTGCTCGAAGGGGGCTATGGCGTGCTCTACCGGAAGGTCTGGCGCGACGGGCAGCGCACGATACAGGGCGCGATCATTGACCAGGACGCCTTCATCGCCCAGGCACTTGTGCGCCCCTTCGAAGAGAGCGCACTGGCACAGATGAGCGACATGGTCGTGGCCTATCGCAATGACGTGCTCAGCGTGCGACGTGCAGATGGCGGTGGCTACATGCTCAGTCGCGCTGCCGAAGTACAAGGCGAGCTGCTGCACCAGACGAGCCTGTCGGCACCGCTCGGAGACTTCCAGTTGCTCTGGAACGTGCGCTCGCTGCCTGCGGGTCCGGGTGGGCGCATCATCACCTGGGCCGGGGTCCTGCTGACCAGCGTGCTCGTTCTCGGCTTTCTTGCTCTCTATCGACTCGGCTTGCGCCAGATCCAGCTGGCCCGCCAGCAACAGGATTTCGTTTCCGCCGTCAGCCACGAGTTGAAGACGCCCCTGACCTCGATCCGCATGTATGCCGAGATGTTGCGCGAAGGCTGGCCTGACGAAGCCAGGAAGCGCGAGTACTACGCGTTCATCCACGACGAGAGCGAACGCCTGTCGCGGCTGATCGGCAACGTGCTGCAACTGGCCCGGCTCGAACGCAGTGAACTGCAACTCGATCTCGGTCTGGTCCGCGTGTCCGAATTGGCCGATCTGCTGCGCTCCAGACTTGACAGTCAGATCGTGCGCGCGGGTTTTACCTGCAAGCACGACATCGCCGCCGAGGCCGCGGAACATTCCGTTCTGGTGGATACCGATGCAGTCGTGCAGATCATGATCAACCTGGTCGACAACGCATTGAAGTTTTCGGCTCGAGCCGATCGGCGCGAAATCGACATCAGGGTGAGCCGGCAAGGCAGTGGCCAGATCGCATTCTCGGTTCGCGACTACGGCCCCGGTGTCGAGTCTTCACAACTGCGCAAGATTTTCACGCTGTTCTACCGCAGCGGTGACGAGATGCGACGCGAGGCTCCGGGAACCGGGATAGGACTGGCGCTGGTGCGCCAGCTTGCGCGCGCCATGCACGGCGAGGCCGATGTTCGCCAGTGCGAACCCGGCGCGGAATTCGTGCTGCTGCTTCCGATTGCGAACGATTCCGGGTCAGCGGCACGGCATTGAGCCGGGGAAACGCTGCATGCCTCATTTCTGGTCATTCCAGCGGTGTGCAACAGTCGAACGGCTGGTCATCCGGTCATGCCCTTGATCCACAAAGGACGGAACAAGAACTGGATCCCAGCCTTCGCTGGGATGACGAGCAGAGACTTATCCAGCATTGACCTGGATCGTCGAAGGAATGAGGCCTGATTGGCAGTTGTCAGGCCTTCTTATTCGGCTGTCGGAGGCGTATCCCCACCTGTGGTATCCGCGGCGGGTGCAGCCGATTCACCGGTCGCATTCTCGAGTCCTTCCTCGTCGCCCTCTTCGTCCCCGATCGCGTCGAGGCGAACAAGTCCGACCAGCGATTCGTCGTCGGGCAGGCGGATCAGGGTGACACCCTGGGTATTGCGCCCGACCCTGGCCACTTCGGCGGCGCGCGTGCGCACCAGGGTACCCTGGTTCGAGATCAGCATCAGCTCGTGTTCGTCGGTGATCTGCACCGCACCCACCAGCTCACCGTTGCGCTCGGAGCACTTGATGCCGATCACACCCTGATTGCCACGACCCTTGCGCGGATACTCGGCGAGTTCGGTGCGCTTGCCATAGCCGCGTTCGGTGGCGGTGAGAATTTCGCCATCGCCCTCGCGCACGATCAGGCTGACCACGCGCTCGCCTTCGGCGAGGCGAATGCCACGCACGCCCGTTGCCGTGCGACCGGTCGAACGAACCGTGTTTTCGTCGAAGCGAACCGTCTTGCCGTTCGAGGCAAACAGCATGATGTCACTCTCGCCATCGGTGATCTTGACGTCGACCAGGGCATCGCCTTCGGCCAGGCCGATCGCAATCTTGCCCTTCTGCAGCTGATAGGAGTACTCGGTCAGCGGGGTCTTCTTGACCGTACCGCTCTCGGTCGCGAAAAACACGAACTTGTCTTCGGAGTATTCGTGCACTGGCAGGATCGCCTGCACTCTCTCGCCATCCTGCAATGGCAGCAGGTTGACGATAGGCTTGCCGCGCGCATTCGGACCGGCCTCCGGAATCTGGTAGACCTTGAGCCAGTAGACCCGGCCGGCGCTGGTGAAGGTCAGCAAGGTGTCGTGAGTATTGGCGATCCAAAGGCGCTCGACGAAATCCTCGTCCTTCAACGCCGAAGCGGAACGACCCTTGCCACCGCGTCGCTGCGCACGATAGATGCTGGCCGGCTGGCGCTTGGCGTAGCCGGTGTGCGAAAGCGTGACGACCACATCTTCCGGCTCGATCAGGTCGAGCATGTCGAGCTCGTCGAGATTGGCCTGAATCACGGTGCGTCGCGCGTCGCCGAACTCTTCCTTCAGCGATACGAGCTCTTCGCGGATGACGGCTAGCAGGCGCGCAGGATCCTCGAGGATCTCGAGCAGGCCGGCGATGGTCTGCAGCAGCTCCTTGTACTCGTCGGTCAGCTTTTCCTGTTCGAGACCGGTCAGTCGGCTCAGACGCATCTCGAGAATCTGCTGAGCCTGCACTTCCGAAAGCTGGTAGCCGGCGTCGGTCAGGCCGACGCCGGGATCGAGCTTTTCCGGCTTCGACAAGTCGGCGCCAGAGGCCGACAGCAGCGCGCGCACGAGCCCCGGTTCCCAGCGGCGTGCCAGCATGCGCTGCCTGGCTTCATCGCTTGATGCCGAGGTCTTGATCAACTCGATCATCTCGTCGATGTTGGCCAGGGCAACCGTCAGACCTTCGAGGATGTGGGCGCGATCACGCGCCTTGCGCAAATCGAAGATCGTGCGCCGCGTGACCACTTCGCGACGATGGCGGATGAACGCCTCGAGAATTTCCTGCAGGCCGAGCGTGCGCGGGCGGCCATCGACCAGGGCCACCATGTTGATGCCGAAGGTGACCTGCAACTGGGTCTGCTGATAGAGATTGTTGAGCAGGACATCGCCCATCGCATCCTTGCGCACTTCGATGACCACGCGCATGCCGTCCTTGTCGGACTCGTCGCGCAGCTCGGAGATGCCCTCGATCTTCTTTTCCTTGACCAGCTCGGCGATCTTTTCGATCAGACGCGCCTTGTTCACCTGGAACGGCAGTTCGCTGATGATGATCGTCTCGCGACCATTGGCCTCGACTTCGACCTCGGCCCTTGCCCGCACCAGGATGCGTCCGCGTCCCGTGCGATAGGCCTCGACGATGCCTGCCGAGCCATTGATGATGCCGGCAGTCGGGAAATCCGGACCCGGAACGATCTGCATCAGGTCCTCGAAACCGAGATCCGGATTGTCGATCAGGGCGATGCAGGCGCCGAGCACTTCACTGAGGTTGTGTGGCGGCACGTTGGTCGCCATGCCGACGGCGATACCGGCCGAGCCGTTGACCAGCAGGTTCGGGATACGGGCCGGCAGGACCGTGGGCTCGAGTTCCTTCTCGTCGTAGTTGGGCTGGAAGTCGACGGTTTCCTTGTCGATATCGGCCAGCAGTTCGGAACTGAGCCGGTGCAGGCGGCACTCGGTGTATCGCATTGCCGCGGCGTTGTCGCCGTCGACCGAGCCGAAGTTGCCCTGGCCATCAATGAGCATGTAGCGCATCGAGAAGTTCTGGGCCATGCGCACGAGTGCATCGTAGATCGAGGAGTCGCCGTGCGGATGGTATTTACCCATGACGTCACCGATGACGCGGGCGCACTTCACATAGGGTCGGTTCCAGACCGTGCTCGACTCCTGCATGGCATACAGAATGCGTCTGTGAACCGGCTTCAGACCGTCGCGGACATCGGGCAAGGCGCGACCGACAATGACGCTCATTGCGTAGTCCAGGTAGCTCTGCCGGACTTCGTCTTCGATATTGACGCGAATGACTTCTTTGGCGAACTCAGCCATTGAGTATTTTTTCCATTAAAATCAGGATGTTACGAAACGCCATCAGCACGCGGGAAAACCCCGGAATCGGCGTGGCGAAAACGCGAAATATTACCATGAAATGGCACCCTTCCGCTTGCTTTTGCAGGGGTATCCGGGGGCTGGGGGCCGGCCGGATGGCCGGCATGCCCCGGCGCAGCCGCTGCCGGCAACGGAGGCTCTGTGCCAATGCCCGGAATCGGGCCGGAAATCGACGCCCCGGTCAGCCTTTGCGGTGCCTGAAAATCCAGAGCCGCGAGGCCGAGAAATTGACCACGAATCCGCCCAGGGAACCGACTGCAACGGCCAGCGCCGGCAGTCGCTGGGCCAGAGTGGTGTGATAGACCAGGGTCGAATAGATCGTGAAGTTGACCGCGAAGCCGCCGCTCATGGCGAACAGGTAGCGCGACCACTCGCCAAGGTGGCCGTAGTGCCTGACGCCCTTGAACGTGAAACGCCGATTGAAGAGCCAGGTGCCGGTCGCTGCGCAAAGAAACGACAGCAGGCGCGACAGGTAGGGATTTGCGTCAAAACTGGAGACCAGGAACTGGACAATGCCGGCATCGATCAGAAAGCCGAAGAACCCGCCGATGCAAAACAAGGCTACCTGCCGCACAGGTCCACTCCCGCCCCCCTTGCCTGCAGGGTGCGGCGCGCACGATCTCTGGCGTCGACCTCAGGCGAACAGGGCTTGCATGCGTTTGGCATCGGGTTTCTCGATCACCCCCCGTTCGGTGACGATGGCATCGATCAGCGAGGCGGGGGTCACGTCGAACACGGGATTCCAGGCGAGCGCGGAATCAACCACCGTGCGCTGACCCGAGTGCGACAGCAATTCCTCCGGATCGCGCATCTCGATCTCGATGTCGGCGCCACTGGCCGTCGACATGTCGACAGTCGAGCCGGGCGCGACAACCATGAATTTCACGCCATGGTGACGCGCGACAATGGCAAGCTGATAGGTACCGATCTTGTTGGCCACGTCGCCATTCGCGGCGATCCGGTCCGCACCGACGATGACCCACTGCAGCGCTCCGGACTTCATCAGATGAGCTGCCGCCGAATCGGACACCAGGGTCGCCGGAATCCCGTCACGCATCAGCTCCCACATGGTCAGACGCGCTCCCTGCAACCATGGCCGGGTCTCGCCGGCAAACACGCGTACGATCTTGCCCTTGCTGCATCCTGCGCGGATCACGCCCAGCGCCGTGCCGTAGCCCGCCGTCGCCAGCGAACCGGTATTGCAATGGGTCATCACGCCCGTGTTCTCGCCGAGCAAGGCGGCACCCAGCTCGCCCATGTGCCGGTTGGCCGCCAGATCCTCGTCCTGGATCTGCTGCGCCTCGCGCTCGAGCCCCTGCACGTCGGCGCCTTCGGCGATGCGTCGCCCCATGCGATCCAGCGCCCACATCAGGTTGACCGCAGTCGGCCGGGCGGCACGCAGCAGCGGCAACGCGGCATCCGCTTCCTCGCGACCCCGCTGTGCCGCCAGCACCACGCCCCAGGCCGCAGAAATACCGATCGCCGGCGCGCCCCGCACGACGAGATCGCGGATGGCCTGGGCCACGTCGGCGGCATTCATGCAATCGACATAGTCCTCGACGAAGGGCAGCTTGCGCTGATCCAGTAGCCGTAACCGGTCACCGCGCCAGAGCACGGCGCGGATGGAATCGTGTTGTTGGTTCGAGTTCATGTCGAAAGGATACCGGAACATGGGCAGGACACGAACAGGACCGCCATCAGGCTGGATCGACAAAATTCAGCCCGTTGATGCGCCGCGTGCGCTGACCCAACGCGGCACTGATGACCTCGCGACTGGCATGCATGATCAGTTGCTTGCGTGCACGACTGGCAGCGGTGTACAGCCATTCGCGGCTCAGCAGCGGGTGGGGTTCGGACGGCAGAACCAGTTCAACGCGGTCGAATTCCGATCCCTGCGCCTTGTGCACGGTCATCGCCCAGGCACTTTGGTGCGCGGGCAATTGCGCAGGCAGCAAAGCCAGCACGCCGCCGTCGCGACGGCTGAACCAGGCGCGCAGGGGCGCATCCGGGCGTTCACTCAAGAGGACACCCACATCACCGTTGTAGAGTCCCAGCGCCGGCTGGTTGCTGGTGACGAGGATGGGCCTGCCGGGCAAATGGGGATTGTTGGCCTGCGCTCCATGCAGCACTTGGGCAACCGCCTGATTGAGTCCCGTCACGCCATGCGGACCTTCACGCATGGCGCTGAGGATGCGATAGCGGTCGAGGGCCTGCAGCGCAGCCTCGGGTGTCTCGGCCTTCTGCAGCGGCTGCCATGCCTCGCGCACGGCGACTCGCACTTCCGGACTGTCGAAACGCAAGGGCTGCTGATTCCAGAGAATATCGACACTGTCCGACAAGGCCTCGAACACACCCGCTGCATCGCCGGCCCGAATGGCCCGGACCAGGCGCGCGATGCCGGAGTCGCCGCCAAAGCGTCGCGGCCGCTCCAGTCGAACGACACGTTCGCCAATAGTGTTCGCGGCGGTCCGTTGCATGATTTCCGCCGAGCTGGCTGCGCCCATCCACGGCGCCAATGCGGCGCTGAACCGATTGTCCGGATTGCATGCCGCAACGGTGGCCAGCACCGCGCCATTCTCCACCGCCGGCAGCTGGTCAGGATCGCCCAGGAGAATCAGACGACATCCCGGCTTCAGGGCACGCAGGAGTTTTGCCATCAACGGCAGGTCCAGCATCGAGCATTCATCGACAACGAGCACGTCGAGATCGAGAGGTCGTGAGGCATCGAAACGCGGGCTGACAGATTGCGGGCGCATGCCGAGCAGTCGATGCACGGTCATGGTCGCATCGGGCAGCGCTGCTTTTTCCGCGTCCGACAATGGCAGCGCTTCGAGGCCCTGCCGCACCGATTCGCCGAGACGCTGCGCCGCCTTGCCGGTCGGCGCTGCAAGACCCATGCGCAAGGGCAGCTCCGAGAAGGACTGGATCAAGGCAAGCACGCGCAGCGCCGTGTAGGTCTTGCCGGTGCCCGGCCCGCCACAGATCACCGTCAACGGCGCGCGCAACGCGTTCACCGCGGCGATGCGTTGCCAGTCCGTCTCGCCCGGATCGGTAGGGGGCAGCAGGCGATCCAGCGTCACGCGCACTGCCTCCGCATCGGGCAGCGTTGCGTACGGCATGGATCGCTGTTGCAACGACACTTCGATTTCGCGTTCGTAGGTCCAGTAGCGGCGCAGCCACGCATGCGGGCCATCGACGACAATCGGCAGACCGCTCGCGGGATCACCGATGAAGGGCGCCACCGGCCACGCATCCGCTCGGATGGCGGCAAACCGTTCTCCTGCATCGCCGGATGGCCAATCGGCCAGCAACGCCGTGCTGAAACAACTGTGCCCCTGGCCGACTGCCCAGCTGGCCAGCGCAGCGAGCTGCAGCGCCGAAGCATCGCTGTCCGGCCAGATCGACTCGAATGACTCGGCGAGGGCGAGATCCAGCGCGCTGAATCCGCCTTCCTGCATTCGCTCAAACGCGCTCATGGTTCATCTCCGTTGCACCACGCATCCAGCGCATCGATCAAACGGGAAGGCGGCCGATCATGATGAATTCCGGTGCGGTCGCCCTCGCGCATGCCGCGCACGAACAAGTACAGCGCACCGCCGACATGCGTTTCGTAATCGTAGGCCTCACCGAGACGTGAACGCAGGAATCGCTGCAGGGCCACCAGATAGATCAGGTACTGCAGGTCGTAGTCGTGTGCCCGGATTGCGGCAGGCAGACGCTCGGGTGCGTAGTCGCTGCGATCCGGACCGAGCAGATTGGTCTTGTAGTCGAGCACGTAGTAGCGGCCTTGCCAACGCAGGATCAGATCGATGAACCCGGTCATCAGGCCAGCCACGTAGCTGCGTCGCGCGCGAAGATCGCCCTCGGGTCGGGCATAGCGGCTATCCATGCGCAAGCAGGCTTCGAAGCGATCCAGACTGGCCCCTTCCAGCGGAAACAGGAACTCAAGTTCGGGTCGCGCTTCGTTGTCCGCCAGCATGGACAGGCTCAGCCCGCTACCGGGCAGCAATTCCGTGGATACCGCGGCCCGCGTCATGCCGGCGACGACGGCGTGCTCACTTTCGAGAAATCCGTGATCCTCGCAAATCGTGGCCAGCCGCTCGGGCGGAATTCGCCGAGCCAGATCGGCGAGCGGGATCTGCTCGAAGACCGCGTGCACGCAATCGCCAAACTGGGCGCCGCGCGGCCATTGCGGTACCGGATCGTCGGCGGCAACAGTCGTCAGCACAGGCACTGCCGTAGCCGTCTCGTCATGATCGGCCACGGGCGCATGCAGGTTGCCGCCAAACAGGCGGCTATAGCTCCAGGTCGTGAAGCGCCGATCGATCTGGCCTGCAAACGGCTTCGCCTGCAAGATCGATGATGAATGCCTTATCGGCTTGTCGTCGATGACAGGCGAGTCGTTGTCCAGGGCAACAATCGCAATGCTCGCATCCGAACGTGCGGCCAATGCATCCAGCTTTTCCGCAAGGGAATCCGGATCCAGACTGCCAAGCTCAGCAGGGTCGATCATGTCGCGGTCGCGAAACCAGAGCCAGCTCAGCGGACTGGTCAGGCTGTTGTCCCCGGGCTTGCCGGTATTCGCATACGCCCACGCGATCCAGACGCGGTGCCGCGCGCGCGTGATCGCTACATAGGCCAGGCGCAGGCTTTCGGCAAATTGCTCCTCGCGATTGAGCAACGCATGCTCGAGCCACTCCGGCCCGCCGAGATCGATGCGAGCCTCGGTCTGGTCATGCCAGCTCACCGCCTGGTCCGGCACGGTTGCATCGGAAAGCGACTGCCAGCGGGTGGAGAAAAGAAAGGGAGCGAAGACGCAGTCGTACTGCAGGCCCTTGCTGCGGTGAATGGTCAGCACCTGCACGCTGCCGCCGTCATCCGCAGCGCGCACCAGTTCCGCATGCCCCTGGCCGCGCCTGGCTGCCGCTTCGTCGCGGCGTTCGGCGAGCCAGCGCAGCAATTCATCCGGCGACGCGCGACGCGAAGACTCCTTCTGCAGCAACTCGGCCAGATGCAGCAGGTTGGTGACGACACGGCGACCGTTCCAGTGCGGCAGAAGCCGCGCGCCGGCCTCCTGCACGCAATGCGCGATCACCGCATAAGGTCCGGCTTCCTGCCAGCGGATGCGCAGGTTCGCAATCCGCGCCAGTTGTCGCTCCCATCGATCCAGATCAGCGTGCGCCGCCAGCAGCGAATCGAGATCCTCGCCGAGCAGCTCGGTGGCCAGCGCCGCCCGTACGGTGGCTGCATCGCCGGGTGCGCTGATGGCAGCGATCAGACATTCCAGTTGAACGGCTTCGTCGCTGGCGAAAACGCTGACCGCACTGAGGTAGTCGCAGGCCACGTTCCACCTGGCCAACTCGTGCGCCGCCTGTTCGGCCTGACGATTGGTATTGACGAGCACCGCTATGGTCGGGGCATCCCCGGTCGAACCGGGGACGTCCCTCAGTATCGTCTTGATCGTGCTGGCCACTTCAGCAAGCACGCGCTGACTGACATCTCCGACCTTGCAGGGCTTTGCCTCGCCCTTGTCGTTTGTGCAGTTCGGCAAGCGCCAGATCGTCATCGGAGCAGAGCCGGTGTACTCCTGCGCCGATGGCTTGCGGTGCTCGGGGAAGTGCGCCGGCTGGAAGCCGATGAACGGATACAGGAAGGCATCGTCAACGCCGCCAAACACGGCATTGGTTGCCGCAATCAGCCGCGCGTCGGAACGCCAGTTGGCGAGCAGGGTCGTGTGCTCGCCGTCGGTGTCTTCGCAAGCCTTGCGATAGGTGAAGATGTCACCGCCACGAAACCGGTAGATCGCCTGCTTCGGATCGCCGATCAGGAACAGGACACTGTCGCTGCGCGCGGCGTGGATGCGCCGCAGGATACCGTACTGCAAGGCGTCGGTATCCTGGAACTCGTCGACCAGGATGGCCGGCAGGCGTTCGGCGATTCTGGCAGCTATCGCAGGACCGTTGTCGCCGTGGAGGTGTTTGTGCAGATTGCCGATCAGGTCGTCGAAACCGAGCAGGCGCAGGCGAGACTGCCGCGCGTCCAGGCCGGCACGGACAAAGGCCAGCGCCGCCTGAAGAAAGCGCGCCAGCATCGCCGCATCGCGTTCGGCCCGCGCGACGCGTATCGCTTCGACACAATCGGCGACCTGCTGCAACGCGCCTTCGAGCTGCCAGTTCCTGTCCCTGAGCTTCTTTGCGCGCCCCTTGTCGATGGCCGAACGTGCCAACGGTCGCAGTGCGTCCGTGTCCGGACTTGTTGCAGCGTCATCTGCATTCAATGCAGACCGCAGCGAGTCCATGGCCGCGGCGTGGTGGGCGCCCTTGCTCTTGTCCACCGAGAGCAGCTTGCCCTCGAGCAGCTCGTCGATGGCTTCCACGGCTGCCGCAACCTGTCCCGCCTCAAGCAACTTCCGCCACGCATCGAGTGCCGTTTCAAGACGTAGCTGCGCATCGACGATCAACCCTTCCGGATCAACCGGGTCGATGCAATCCGCTGACAGCGACAGCGCCTGCGACTGAGCGAAGAATCTCGCCAGGCTGTCGGGATCCGGCCAGCGCCGCAGGATCGCCTCGAATGCAATGTCCGGCTCGGCGACGATGTGTCGCCGCCAGAAGTCGCGAACGAGCTCGAGGGTCGCATCACCCCGGCTGCCCGCTTCCAGCTCGACAAACGGCTTCCCGGTTTCGAAGGCCAGATCGGACAACTGTCTTGCGCACAACCCGTGCAGGGTCGAAACCTGTGCTTCGTCGAACTCGACAATCGCTTCAGACAAGACGGTCAAGGCCCGCTCTTTCGATACGCTGTCCCCGCGATGGCCGCTCAGGATTCGATCAAGATCATCCTCCGGTGACGCCTGCTCCTCCTGCAACCGCTCCATCGCCTCGACAAGCCGCATTCGCAATCGCGATCGCAGCTCGCGCGTAGCCGCATCGGTGAAGGTAACGACGGCGATCTCTCTTGCACGCAATCCGGATTCGAGCAGCAGGCGCAGATACAGCAAGGTGATGTTGTGGGTCTTGCCGGTACCGGCACTGGCCTCGACCAGATGCTGTCCGGCCAACGGTACGCTGGCGACATCCAGTTCGCGCATCATGGCTTCACCACCGTGGTGGCCAGGTACAGTGGCAGGAACAGGGTTTCGCTCAGGCGCCTGAACTCTTCGCCCAGTGGATCGTCGTGATTGCGTGCGACCAGCGCATCGTAGGGGTCGTCGCGTTCCGGATACGGCGCTTCTTCCCAGGCTTCGCGCGCCGCATCCCCCGGAAGTTTCCTGGCCCCGTGAGCCAACGTCGATGCATAGGCTTCGGCACTATGACGAAACAGCGGTAGAGGCCGCCGCATGCCTTCGCGATGAATCCGGAGCAGATCTGCCAGCCAGGTCCGGACGTCAGCCAGGGGCTCCAGTCGAAGTACTGCTGCAACATCCTTTTCCCAGCCGATGGCGTAGGCCGGCAGGGACTCGCCGTTGGCGGCGAGCAACGCGCGTTCCAGCGCAAGCCGGGCCAGATCCAGACCACGAATGCGGCCGGGACGACGCAGAAGAAGGATTCTTTCCCTGCCGTCGAACACGAGCCGGGGTGCGCCTGTCAGGACGGTGTCCTCGGCCCCCGCGCGCATGCTGCGAACCGGTTCACTGCCCGAAAGATGAAGCACGCCGTTCAGACGCAGGCTTGCCCTTTCGAGCGCATCTGCACGTGCCGTGAAATCCTCCCAGGCTGCATCACCCACCGGGCCGAGCGGGAAGATGCCTTCACCGCGCGCCCGCTCGATGTCGGGTCGCAATGTCGAAGGGTCGAGCAATCTCTCGACCAGGGCGTAACGGGTCAATGCATCGGGCCTGAAGGGTTCGACATCCTCGAACCCCTCATGTTGCGGTGGTCTCAATTGCAGCGTCTGCTGGAAATAGGTGCGCGCCGGGTGTCTGAGCCAGCCCAGCAGGGTCTCGAGTTCGACGTGGTTCGGGGCGTCAGTGACCAGACCGGATTCCGACTCAAGACGATGAACATCGCTCATAGCGTCAAATGCCGTCGAACGCGCGCCGACGAACGACCGTGCCTGCTGCCAGTCGCCGGCCGCCGCCTGCGCTGACACCAGCCATCGCGTGTCATAGCTGCTCGAGGGAGAGTCCTCGCCGTAACAAGCAGCCGCGAAGGCGTGCAACGGATGATGATGCACAAGCGCCGCTTCGATTTCGTTCCAGCGATCCGGCAGGTACTGCTCGCGCAGGAATCCGAGCAGCTCCTCGACCAGTGGCGAGGGCGGACTGATCGTACCGGCGCGCTCGTCACGATCGACATAGCTCAGGCAGAGCGCGTCACGCGCGGCACCCACACTTTCGAGGAACAGGAATCGATCGTCCTCGCGTACGCTGCGATCGCCGGCGTGCGGATGGCGACGCATGAGATGAAAACCTTCGGCGGGTTGTCGGCGCGGAAATTCGCCAGCGTTCAGCCCGAGCACGCAAACCACCCGATAGGGCACGTTGCGCATCGGCACCATGCCGCAGAAGCTCACCCCAAACCGGCCTCCTCGAGATCCTCGCGTCTCCTCAAGCGCATCACCGATGACAGAGTGCACGATGTCGAAATCGAGTGCCTCGTCATGCAACCAGGGCTGTGCCTGATTGGCGAATTCGGCAATCACTTCGCGCAGACGCTTGAATGCAGCCTGCTCGGCGCTGTCTTCGCTTTCCGACTCGAACAGAACATCAACCGTGTCATTCAGCCAGCGCTTCCATGCTTCCGCGCTGCGCGCCTGGGCCATCTCGCGCCTGCATCGATCGAGTGTGTCGATGAAGCGCGCAAGCTGGCCGAGAGCCTGGGCCGCGCTGCCTTCCACATTCGCTGCCGGCACGACGCCATCGTGCACAAGCGCTTCATCGCCTTGCGCATAGCCCAGCAGCAGACGATCGAGACCGAAGCGCCAGGTATTGGCATTCAGGGCCGCCGCGCCAACTTCTTCGCGGAACGAGGCGTCCAACCCCCAGCGTATGCCACTTTCCCGAATCCAGGTACGCACCCAGTCCAGGGAATTTTCGTCCAGTTCGAAACGCCGCATGATCGCGGCTTCGCTCAGCAGGCCGAGGATTTCGCCCACGCCAAACCGGCTGTTGCCCAGGTCCAGCACGCGAGCGAACGTATCCAGCAGCGGATGGCTGCGTCTGAGCGGGGCGTCGGCAACGCTGTAGGGAAGCGAGAGAGTGTCGGAGGAATCGCCGAATACCGCGTCGATATAGGCGACATACTCCTCGAGGCGCGGCGACATGACCACGATCTCGTGCGGCTTGAGATCCGGCAATTCCTCGATCAGACGCAGGAGCCGGTCACGCAACACCTCGACTTCCCGTCGCCGACTCGGACATCCATGAATCTGCAGGGAAACATCGTTGTCCCCATTGGGAGGTGATGCGTGCGCAGGATCGAGCAGGAGCAGACCGCGCTGCAACCATGCCAGCAAATGGTCCGCCTCCGGCATGACGAATGCGTCGTCATCGTGGATCACCATGTCCGGCGCATGGATGGCCTTGAGGTACTCGCGACCCAGGGTTCCCCAGGAAGCAAGCAGGGGATGCCCGACTTCGAAGTAGTCTTCGACTTCGCGCCTTCCATGCTGGCGCCAGAGTCGGCGGCGACGTGCAATTTCGCGCTCCGACACGACGTCGCCCCAGTAATCCAGGCAAGGGTTGGGCTGGTAGAAATCGAGCCTGATCTTGCCGGCCAGGGCGAGGAAGAATCCGAGCAGCAAGGGTGGTAGAAAAGAGGCGCCGAACACGCTGACGTGAGCGGGGATGTTCGGCGGCAGCGTCTGCATCGTGGTCAGTTTCGCGAGCACGTCATGCATGAGACTGGCGCGATCGGGTTCGTCCGTGGTTCCGACCAGCTCGCGCCAGAGTTCCGCCTGCCAGGCTTCATCGCTGTCCTTCAGCACGCTGACGCCGCGTTTCCAGGCCAGCGTCCATTCCGGTCGCGCAACCATGTATTCATCGAAAACGCGCGCCAGTGCCACCGCCAGGTCATGACGTGTCCGCGCATCGGAACCGTCACCCAGATAATTGCGCACCGGCTCAAAGCCCGGTCGGGTCGCCAGTTCCGGAAGCCTGGCGTAGATACGCCAGGTCAGGGCCGTACGCGAAAAGGCCGAATCACCCGACAGGCCTGCATCGCAGGCCCGCAATACATCCCAGGCGAATGTGGAGGGCAGCGGAAGTTCGATGTTGATGGCAATGCCGCAGCGCCGGGCAATGCGTTCCTGCAACCAGCGCCCCAGCGCAGGGTGGGCAACAACGACAACATGGGCCCGCATCGGATCATCGAGCCCGCGCGCCTGGAGATCCTCCGCCAGTCGGTCGGCAAGCAGTTCGAGCCGGTTTCCGTGAATGAAATGTGCTGCCTGCATGGGTTCCCTGGATTCTCCGGATTCCTGACTTTCACCGCTGCGCGGCCCGCGGTCGCGAGCAACCACCCGCATTCGAGCCAGCCAAACCGCGGATGAATGCCGGAACGGGAGTCTGCCATGACACGATCTCCTGCGCCGAGATCGGGATAGACTGCCGGCACCGCGCGGCTGTGCCTGCCGTGCGCAATGCCATGTCAGCCTTCGAAATGCCCACCGCCCTGCACGCCTGATGCGTACTGTTCCCCCATTCCTCGCGGCATGCTTGCTGCTGAACCTTGCGCCACCCGGCGTGCAGGCGAGGACGACACCATTCGAACTGGAACCGGTGCTCGGCGCGACCGCGTTCGTGCAACCGGCACTGATGTCGGGTCCCGGCTATACGCTCGACCCGCATGTCGAGATCCGTGGCTACATGGCGCAGTTCACCCTGGATACGCCGCAGGGTCCGGTGCGGGCGGAGAGCGTGGAGATCCTGGCTGATCGGGTCGCGGAAATGCCGGCACTGGAAACCCTCGACGCGATGACGCATTCGCAAGCCTTCATCGATGCGGCGAGCGATTCAGTGACGCGCACGGGAGCCGGAATCGGTCAGGTGCTGATGCATCCCATCAAGACGCTGGCCGGCATACCGCGCGGGGTCGCCCGCTACTTCGGCAAACGATTCGACAAGCTCGGCCGACAGGCGCAATCGCTTTCCGACCACGCCGCGAAGGAACTCGGCAACGCAGGAGATCCCTATCCCCGCGCCGACGGCCCGATGACCGAAACACGCGATATCGACCGCGCCGAGGCCGCCACTCAGCTGGCGGACACCGACTACGGCTGGGTCGGAGATGCCGGCAGCGAGATTGCGCGTGAACTGAAGCGGCAGATCAAGTATTCACAGGTCAGGCGCGAACTGGCCGAGCGCCTCGGCATCGATCCGTACACCAGCAACCCGTATCTGCGCGAACGTCTCGATCAGCTGGCCTGGGCCGGTTCGGGTGGACGCTACGCAGCGGGTGCGGCACTGGCCTCGGTCGGCGGCGTCGGCGCAGTCGTTCTCGACAAGGGCAGCCAGCTCAACGAGCTGGTCTGGAAACTGGATGGCCCGCAACTGCGGGAGTTCAACGCCGAGCGACTGGAACGCTATTGTCGCGACAACCTGCTGATGCGCCAGTTTCTGCGTCGCGGCACCTTCACACCGACCCTGCAGACGGCGCTGGTCGACCAGCTCGCGGCACTGCAGCCGGCCAACGGCTGCGATGCCATGCTCGAACTCGGCATGACGGCCCAATCGGAACTGGAAGCGCGCTATCTGGTCAATTCGCTGCAGCTGGTGTCGGCCCGCCTTGGCCGGCGCGCGCATGGCGGCAGCCTGCTTGTGGTCGGAGCCGGTCTGGCCTACGACACGGAGGACGGCGAGCGCGTGCTGCCCCTGCCGGTCGACTACCTTGCCTGGACCTCGGAAGTGGAGGCTTTCATCGATCGCCCCGAGTTTCGGCATCGCGAAAAGACGATCCTGATTTCGGGCCAGTCGACCATGCGCAGCCAGCGTGAACTGACCTCGCGCGGTTGGAATCTGGTGATCGAAGAAGGACGCAGCGCGCCCTATCCGGACCGTCTGGCGAAAGCGGACTGAATCCGCGGCCCTCGATATTCAACGCCGGTTTCGAGTACGTGGTTTTCTGCTGGTCGAGCCCGGTTTCGATAGAGCGCCGACACTCTCAAGCCGAGTAGCCAACCAGATCAGATGCCGCGCCCCCTTGTTGCCGTGTGCGCGAACCGGCACCTCCTCCACGCTGAATCCGCAATCGCGCAGTCGCTGGCTGAACTTCCGGTCAGGGTGCGCGGACCACACCGCAAGCACGCCACCCGAGCGCAGTGCGGCATGGGCAGTGGCCAGGCCGCGCAACGCGTACAGACCGTCGTTTTCCTCGCGGGTCAGTCCGTCAGGTCCGTTGTCGACATCGAGCAGGATGGCGTCGTAGATCTGCGACCCCGCACCGATCAACTCGGCCACATCGCATTCGCGCACTTCTACGCGCGGATCGAGAATCGGAAATCCCGCATGCCGGCCCAATGCCCCGCGATTCCAGGTGACCACGCCAGGCACCAGCTCGGCAACGATCACCGATGCGCTGTCGGGTAGCAGCTCAAGCGCCTTGGCCAGAGTAAAGCCCATGCCAAGACCGCCGATCAGCACGCGGGGACTCTTCGCAGACAGGATCCGCTCGCAGGCGATGCGTGCCAGCGCATCCTCGGAGCCATGCATGCGTGTCGACATCAAGTCCCCGCCGCCGGAAATCTTGATCGAGTAGTGTTCGCCCTCCTCGAACAGGCGCAGCTCGCCGCCACCGGGAATCGGCGCGGCATCGAGCAGGTTCATCCGCTTGCTCATGCCGCCAAAGCCAACGCGTGCTTCGGCATTCCCGCATCAGCTCTGGGTATCGAATTCGCTCCGATAAAGCAGATCGGGTACGTGCATCACGATGCAGTGGATTGCGCCGGCACTCTGGATGATCGAACTGCAATCGACATCGATGACATCGTATCCGGGCATGGCCGCCTCGTAGGTCGCGCGGGCCTGTGCATTGCGCGCGGTCTGACCACTGAAACGACAGATCAGCACGACGTCATTGACGATGACCGAATTTGCATAGGTGTAGTGCGTGCCGCCACTGCTCCAGCCCGGGGTGCGGAAAACCGTGTAGCCCCTGCCCGCCATCAGCTGGGCTGTGGAGTCGCTGACGGCCTTGGGAATGCCACCGGATTCACTTGCGTCGTATTCGCTGATCAGCACCTTGCCATTGGCCATGGGCAACATCCACATGTCGATGTGCTGGGTCGAGTCGAAGCTCTGCGGGAACGGATCGGTCAGGGTCAGGTCGAGCCCCTGATAGTCCAGGTAGGTGTCCTGGATCTGCTGCTCGGTCAGGCCCGGATTTTCGTTGACGATCAGCCGGGTCATGTAGGCATCGCGATCGGCGAACAGATGAAAATTGCCTCCGCCATGGATCAGCGGCATCGCATACACCGGTTCGCCCAGATAATTGCCGAACGCAATCGGGATCAGGTTGTCATTCGGGCGTGGCCGGTTGTAGGTGTGATCGACAATCGCGCGGCGACCGGAATCGATGATGAAGCGCGGACCGTAATCGCGCATCCAGACCGAATCGGTGGGTGCAATGACGAAACGCACATGGGCGATGTCGGCGCCGGCGCTCTGCAAGGTGCTACTCGCCGAGTTCTGCTGACTGGTGCTGCTGACCACGACATAGACCGTCGAAGGTGGCGTGGCGGTGGTCAGCGGTACCGTCATCTCCGTCAACAGCGAATTGAAAGTACCCCAGCGCACGACGATGCCTTCGTTGGCCTCGAATTCCGCCTCGGCGCGGACGGTTCCGGTGGGCGGAGCGAAGGGAAGATCGGGCACTGCCGCGGGCGGCAGATTGATCTCGCCAGGAGCGAGGCCGCGTGGCAGCGAAAACGCATAGTCATCGGTAATGCCCGCAAGGACAGCAGGATCAGCTCGCCTGGGTTCGGCGTGTAGCGTCGCTGGCAGCAACAATGCAAGCACGCCGAGTGTCAGAAACTTCATGCGCTGTATATCCCGAAGCAGACCAGATGGCGTTCAATTCTAGAGGACTTTTCGCCCGATTTCCGCCGACGGGTGTGCGCCAGGCCACGGTTTGAAGGACAATCGGGGTTTTCCGGAACAGCGAACCGACCATGGACTCCAGCACCCGCGAACGCCTCTCCAGCGAACTCGAATCGATCCGTGAACAAGGCCTGTTCAAGACCGAGCGCATCATTGCGACGCCGCAATCGGCGGCCATTCGCACGACGGACGGACGCGAAGTCCTCAATTTCTGCGCCAACAACTATCTCGGACTGGCCGACAACAGCGAAGTCATCGCAGCAGCCAAGCTCGCCCTGGATACGCATGGCTTCGGTCTGGCCAGCGTGCGCTTCATCTGCGGCACGCAGGATCTGCACAAGCAACTGGAAGCGCGCATTTCGGAATTCTTCGGTACCGAGGACACCATCCTTTACACCAGCTGTTTCGATGCCAATGGTGGCCTGTTTGAAACCATCCTGTCCGACCAGGATGCCGTGATCTCCGACGCGCTCAATCACGCTTCCATCATCGACGGCATCCGCCTGTGCAAGGCCGAGCGTCGGCGTTATGCCAACAGCGACATGGCCGAACTTGAAAAGCACCTGGCCGAGACGCAGGACAAGCGCTCGCGCCTGATCGCTACCGACGGCGTGTTCTCGATGGATGGCTACATCGCCAAGCTCGATGAGATTGTTGCACTGAAGAAGAAGTACAACGCCCTGCTCATGGTCGACGACTCGCACGCAACCGGCTTCGTCGGCCCCAACGGCCGAGGCTCGGCCGAATTGCACGGTGTCATGGATGAAGTCGACATCTACACCTCGACGCTCGGCAAGGCCCTGGGCGGGGGATCGGGCGGCTTCACCACCGGCCGCCGCGAGATCATCGACCTGCTGCGCCAGCGTTCGCGGCCCTATCTGTTTTCCAATACGCTGCCACCGCCGCTGGTTGCGGCCAGCATCAAGGTCTTCGAGATCCTCTCGCGATCGAACGATCTCCGCGACAAGGTCGAGGCCAACGCGCAACACTTCCGCAAGCGCATGAGCGAAGCCGGCTTCGACCTGCGCCCCGGCAACCATCCCATTGTCCCGGTCATGCTCTACGACGCCAAACTCGCCCAGCAGTTCGCCAGCGCCCTGCTCGAGGAAGGCATCTACGTCATCGGCTTCTTCTATCCGGTCGTTCCGCAGGGACAAGCCCGCATCCGCACGCAGATGAGCGCGGCGCATTCGATTGCGCAGATTGATCGGGCGGTGGAGGCGTTTGTGAAGGTGGGGAAGAAGTTGGGGGTCATCTAAAGCAACACCGAGTATGTCCCTGCTCATCATCGCAGCGGCCTTCAACAGCCGATTGGCTGGTCAGGCTGGGATCCAGTTCTGCCCTTGAATTGCAAAGAAAAAACGCCAGGGCTGGATGACTAGCCATTCGGCTGTTGAGAAGCGCCCAGCCTGCGCTGCAACTACGGCCTATTCAGTGATGCCCCAAGTCGCCGCCGCCCGCGAAGCGCTAACCAAGCCGTAAAAGCGAGTGCTGTGGTGAGCAGGATGAATGCGGACATTGTCAGCGCAGGCAACTCGACAGGCGCGATATCTCCGCGGCGCAAGATTACGGTTGATACGTTGTTGTCGGGGTTGATGTCATCGAAGAATTCTGCAGCGCCGAAACTGAATGGCCAGACTGGAGGCGCCTGATTTGAAAGCGCCAATGTAAAGCGACAGCTGCGGATTTCACCAACTTCCAGCGCGCCCTGATCCAGAGACGTTGGAAACCATACAAGATTGTAGTGGAATGTTTTTCCGTCCGAGATGATTGCGCCGAATCCCTGACAGTCCGCTGTTCCTGGAAAGCCAACATCGAACTGATCGTAGAAATCTGAACTGAAAAGCGAAAACTTGGACCCAGAGGTAGGCACGGCTACCGGCCCGTGATTGGTCACAGCCAGAGTGAACACGATCGGCTGACCTGGAATCAGCCCAGAGCTGGGATGGGCGGCAAGCTCAACCGAAATGTCGGTTTGCGCGTCGGCCAGTGTGCAGGCTGACAAACCTGTCACCCAGATCATTGTGATTAGGACAATTCGCGAAACGCTCATTGATGGCGCCTGATCGAGCATACGATCTGTTGTTGTATTGCCAACGTGGGCATTGAAGCAAGGTTTTCACTCACCTCCGGGCGGGCGAGTTACTTTGTCTTGCGCGCAAACTGCGCTGGTGTTGTGGCAACAACCCAAGGCTTTCACTCGCCTTCAGCGAGCGAGTTACTTTCTCTTGCGTGGCCAAGAGAAGAGTAACCAAAGAGAAGGCCACCCCACGCACGCGCCCTACGCACAGTCCCTGTGCTTCAGGTGCGCGAGCCAGCGCCGGGGTTTGCTGACAGTCCATCCATGGACTGGCAGCAAACTGGCCCACGTCCTGTGGGCCATCCTACGGACAATTCCTCCGCAGCCTCGCCACGTGCGACGGGACCCTATCAGCGCGCGTCCTGCGCGCCAGAGCAAAGGCAGAATCAAGAGCGCCCTCATCCCCCTTCGGGACCTTCTTGCGCTGTACGGGAGAAGGAAAAGCTCAAGGCGATCCGGATCCATGTGCTCGCGCGAGCCTGCTTTTGCTTCGGCTTTGCTGCGCAGGAAGCACAGTGACCGGGGCCCCTATGCAGTGGCGGAGTGGCGCAGGAAAGGCCCGCAGGGTGGCTCGCAAGGATGCGAGTCAGTTGGCTGCCAGCACATGGATGTGCTGTCAGCCAACCCCCGGAGCCACTTCGCGAAGTCGGAGGGCAGGAGCCCGGAGACCGCTGCGTCGGGGTGGCCTTTCTCTTGGTTACTTCTCTTTGGCCACGCAAAGAGAAGTGACTCGCTCGCCCGGAGGCGAGTGAAAATAGGCAGGGATGCCGCGCCGCGTAGCGGCGTAGCTTTTCGGAAGTCCTCGCGCCGCTCCTGCGGCGCAGTGGCCACGCAAAGAAAAGTGACTCGATCGCCGGAGGCGAGTGAAAGCTTTGGGCTAGTGCCTCAACGTCGACGCGACGCAATCATGTGAAAGCTTCGCTTTTGCTTCACAACGCATAGTTGGCGCAAGACCCAACCGAAAGCATCGCACCTGAAGGCGCTCCTACAGAGGGTTCCTGGACTCCGACAATATCCAGCAATCCACTGCCGTCTATAAAGTCGGCGAACCCAGAGAGCCAACCTCATCCAGACTCAACTCCCGCCACTCCCCTTTCCCCAATTCCCCCAGCGACAAGGACCCAATCGCAATCCGCACCAATCGCAATACTGAAATATCGAACGCTGCAAGAAGCCGACGAATCTGCCGGTTCCGGCCTTCATCCAGAATCACTTCGAGCCAGGCGTTCTTCTCGCCACGGCGCAACTCGACGACAGAAACTGCGGAGAGGCGCTCGCCATCTGCATCGATCCCCGATTCCAGTTTCGTCAGCAAGTCGGGATCAGGCAGACGATCGATCTGCACGTGATAGGTCTTCTCGAGATGGGCGTCGGGGGCGGTAATGCGTGCGGCCCACTCGCTGTCGTTGCTGAACAGCAGCAGTCCTTCGCTGGCCTTGTCGAGTCGCCCGACAGGCGCCAGCCAAGGTAGTTCGCGATCCTTGAACAGGCTGTACACCGTGTCGCGACCCCGTTCGTCGTCAGCGGTGGTTACCAGCCCGCGTGGCTTGTTGAGCATCAGGTATTTTCTTGATGCCGGGACGGCCAGCTCATCGTCGATGAAAATGCTGGCGTCGCTGTCCGTTCGCGCTTCGGGATCGTGGACGATGCGATCCCCGACACGGACTCGCCCCGCGCGCACCAGCACTTCGGCTTGAGATCGGGAGCAGATGCCGCGCTTGGAAATCACGCGTGCAAGACCATGCTGACCGGTCGATGCGGGCGCTTGAGGCGGGCGCTTTCGTGGTCGAAATGGTTTGACTGGCAAGTCTGCATGCTCCGCAAACGAAACGGGGCGCCGAAGCGCCCCGTGGATTCTAGTGCCAATCCAGCCTCATGGACGGCGTTCGAGCGCCGGATCGTCCTTGCTGACCGGCATCAGGTCCTGCTTGGAGACACCGAGCACGAGCAGCAACGGGTTCGAGATGAAGATCGACGACAGCGTGCCGATGAAGATACCGATCAGCATGATCAGGCCGAAGTTCTCGAGGGCCGGGCCGCCGACGAAATACAGCGTGCCGACTGCGAGTGCCGTGGTCGAACTCGTCATGATCGTGCGCGACAGGGTCGTGTTGATCGACTTGTTCAGAACCTGGGCCGGCTCACCCTTGCGCGAGGCCCGGAACATTTCACGCACACGATCGAAGACGACGATGGTGTCGTTGATCGAGTAGCCGATGACCGACAGCACCGCAGCCAGCGCAGGCAAGTCGAATTCGCCGCCGATCAAGACAAAGATCGCGACCGTGAACAGCGTGTCGTGGATTTCCGTGATGATCGCGGCGACGGCAAATCGCCACTCGAATCGAATCCACAGATAGATGGTAATGCCGATGACGACGAAGATGATGGCGACGAGGCCGCTTTCGCGCAGCTCCTCGCCGACTTGTGCACCGACGAATTCGCTGCCGCGCACACTGGCATCGGAACGCTGCGTCTGCAGTGCTGCCAGCACCTTGGCGGCGAGAAGATCATTGGCCTGTGCACTGGCTTCCTGCGTGGTCGCTTCCGCTTCCTTGTCGGCGACGATGCGGATGGCGAAATCGTTGGTGCCACCGAAGGTCTGCACCACGGCGTTTTCGAATCCACCGGCGGTCAGGGCCGAACGGACTTCGGCCACGGTTGCAGGTTTCTCGTAGCTGACTTCAATGCTTGTACCGCCCGTGAAGTCCAGCCCGTAGTCGAGACCGCGGGTGAGAATGATTGCTGCAGCAAGGATCGAAATGATGGTCGCAACGACGAGGCTGGTCTTGCCCCAGCGCATGAAGTCGATCTTGCTGTTCGGATTGAAGAGTTCCATGAATGAATCCTTGAGGTCAGATCGGCAACGACTTGAGCTTGGAGCGACCGAAAATCAGCGCAACAAGAGAATGGGTTCCGGACACCGATGTGAACATCGAGGTCAGGATGCCGATCGACAGGGTGATCGCGAAACCACGAATCGGGCCGGATCCGAAGGTCATCAGGCTGAGCGTGGCGATCAGCGTGGTGACGTTGGCATCGAGGATGGTCGACCAGGCTTTTTCATAGCCGGCTCGAATGGCCGCGAACGGTGTCATGCCGTTGCGCGCCTCCTCGCGGATACGTTCGCAGATCAGCACGTTGGCATCGACGGCCATGCCGAGGGTCAGCACGATGCCGGCAATGCCGGGCAAGGTCAGGGTGGCCTGGAAGATGCTGAGCACGGCCACGATGAGGACCAGGTTCATCAGCAGCGCAACATCGGCAATCAGCCCGAACACCTTGTAGTAGATGCCCACGAAGACGACCACGAGGAGCATGCCGAGAATGACCGCATGCATGCCCTTGCGGATATTGTCCGCACCAAGTGTGGAACCGATCACGCGCTCCTGGACGATATCCACCGGCGCGGCCAGCGAACCGGAGCGCAACAGCAGGGCCAGCTCCGAGGCTGCCTTGGCGCTTTCCAGTCCGGTGGTCTCGAATCGGCTTGAGAAGACACCGCGGATCGTCGCCAGACTGATGATGTATTCCTCGATCTTCGCGCTGCGCACTTCCTTGCCGTCGACAATACGCACTTCCGGGATACGCTCGACCAGCACGACGGCCATGCCCTTGCCGACGTTGCGGGAAGTGAAATCGAGCATGCTGCGTGCACCGGTCGAGTTCAGCACCACCGATACGGCTGGCGTGCCGGTCTGCTGATCCGTTGAACTGGAGGCGTCGACCAGTTCGTCGCCGGTGACGATGACCTTTTTCTTGAGCACGGCCGGACGGCCATCCTTGAAGTAGTAGATGCGCGAATCCGGTGGTACCGATCCGGTACGCACGGCGTCGGCCACGTTGACGCTCTCGTCGACGGCCCGATAGTCGAGGGTGGCGGTCGCGCCGAGCATCTTTTTCGCTTCGGCGGTGTCCTGCAGGCCCGGCAGCTCGACGACGATGCGGCTGTCGCCCTGCTGCACGATCATCGGCTCGGCCACGCCGAGCGAATTGATACGGTTGCGCAGGGTGCCGACGTTCTGCTTGATCGTATTGTCGGCGATTTCCTTGATGCGCTCGGGCTTGACCGTGGCCACCAGGGTCGGCGAACCACTGACAGTCTGGCCGTCGGCGACATTGAGATCGAGCAGATTGGCGCCAATGGCAGCGGCGACCGCATCGCGCTCCTCTTCATCGGCAACCTGGACGATGATGCCCTGGGCGCCGCGATCGACCTTGACGTTGCGAATTTCCTTCTCGCGCATCAGGCTGCGGATGTCGTCCACATAACGCTGTTCCTGTGCCAGGAGCACGCTTTTCTGGTCGACCTGCATGAGGAAGTGCACGCCACCCTGGAGATCCAGTCCCAGCGGCATCGAGTTGGCGCCGATCATGCGCATCCACTCGGGCACCGTGGAGGCCAGATTCAGCGCGACCGTGTAGTTGTCGCCGAGATCGGTGCGCAAGGCACTCGCGGCGGACAGCTGGGAATCGGTGTTCGGGAACAGCGCGAGCAGGCGATCGTCGTTGATGTCGACGCGCTCGAATTCGATCTTGCGTTCCTGCAGGGCCTGCAGGGCACGCTCCTTCAGGGCTTCGTCAACAACGGCATTGTTCCTGCTGGCCAGGACCTGCACGGCCGGCTGCTTCTGATACAGCGAGGGTATTGCGTACAACACACCGATAACGGCCACCAGGGCGACCAGGATGTGTTTCCAGCGTGGATAATCGTTCATTCTTGCCAATCCGGTTTTGCGCTGATGCCGAAGAGCCCAGCGTATCGTTCGTCCGTTCCGCGCTGCAGCCCGGGCTCACCGATCGCCATTGCTGCGATCGGCAGAGATCCGTCCTCTCGCCCGGCTACCAGAGCGTTGGGCTCGCCCGATGCGATCTCAAGCCTGCTTGATCGTGCCTTTTGGCAGGACTGCCGTCACTGCGTTCTTCTGCACCTTGACGCTGATGTTGTCAGCGATTTCCAGGGTGATGAAGGAATCGGCGATATCCTCGATGCGGCCCACCAGGCCACCCGTGGTCAGCACTTCGTCACCCTTGACCAGTGCGGCGACCATGGCGCGGGCTTCCTTTGCGCGCTTCATCTGCGGGCGGATCAGCATGAAGTAGAAGATGCCGAAGATGATGATCAGCGGCAGGAAAGACATCAGCGGATTCGGTGCGCCGGCAGCGGGCGCGGCCTGTGCATACGCGGAACTGATAAGGAAATCCATTGCGACTCCAAGGGTTTGCGGTTCGTCCGGCGAATACCGGGACGCGAAAAAGGTCGCGGATTATGCCATGACAGGGCCAGCGGCGCACGAGCGGGGAGACCGCCCTGCCAATGGACCCCGGCAGCGTCAGTCGTCTCCGGGCAGGACGTAGTCGAGGCCGTAATGGTGGACGCCCTCGCGTATATCGATGCTCAGCGAGCCGCTGATGCCCTCGAGTTCGCCGGTTCCCGAGTCCGGAACCACGATCACGGCCAGACTGGGCTCGCCGCGGTTCATGGTGCCCGAATGCTGCAGGACAAAGCCGCCGCTGCGGCCGTGAAGGCTCCCGGTCACCCGCTCCATCGCGACATAGCCGGCCGATCCCTTTACCGCTGTCATGGCACTGAGCATTTCGCCAATGCTGGTGGCCTCCAGGTCGCCGCGGAATTGCTTGTTGATCGAGATCCGGCCTCGGGTCTCGCCCTCTCCGACCTCATTGAGGTCCAGAGGATTGAGGGTTACTTCGAAGGTTCCGCTTGCATGACGGGTCATGGGATCGGTCTGCCGATTGAATGAGAAGGCCGACCTTGCAGCCAGACAGACCCTCGGTGCAAGGTCGGCGCATCCCTTTCAGCTGCCGGCCCTGCGCAAGGTCAGGTTGTAGCGGCACGGACCGGTCAGTGCATGGTCGCCGGGCTTGAGCGGGCGTACCCCGTGAAAGGCCAGGCGCGATGGTCCGCCCCAGACGACGACATCGCCATGTCCCAGCGGGATCGAAATCGGCTTTTCCGAGCGCGTGCGGCCGCCAAACAGGAAGGTTGCCGGCAGACCAAGCGATACGGAGACAATCGGCGCGCCCAGGTCAGGTTCGTCGCGATCCTGATGCAAAGCCATGCGCGCACCCGCCTGGTAGCGGTTGATCAGGCAGGCATCCGGCCGGAAACCGGGAAACCCGGCGAGTGTCGCCGCCTCTTCCGCAAGCGCCATGAAGATCGCCGGCATGCCCGGCCAGGGCCGCTGGCTCAGCGGATCCAGCGCTTCGTAGCGATAGCCGCGCCGGTCACTGACCCAGCCCAGGGGCCCGCAGTTGCTCATGGCCACCGACATCCTTGCGCCACCGGGAATCAGCATGTTGCGCGGCGGAGCCGCTTCGAGCACGCCGTTGATGGCATCCAGCAGCTCATGCGCGCGGCCGCGCGCCAGATTCCTCAAGACGCTGGCCCCGGCCGCAAGAGATTCCTTGCGTACCTCGCTGTTGCGCGTGTCGTCTTCAAACAGATCCATGGCGACCCAACCACGGCAAGAGTTCCCGGCATCGGACAGCACTGATGCCATGGAAAATCGTCGCGATTTGGTAGATTTCTTGCATGGAGAAAAGGATGGGGGTCATCCCGGACCTACGCAAGCAGGGGCACGAATGAAGACCATTGGCCTGATTGGTGGCATGAGCTGGGAATCCAGCCTGATCTACTATCGCCTGATCAACGAACAGGTCAAGGCCCGGCTTGGTGGCCTGCATTCCGCGCGGCTGATTTTCTTACAGCGTGGATTTCGACGAAATCGAGCAGTTGCAGCAATCCGGCGACTGGGATGCGGCCGGTCGGATCCTGGCCGACGCCGGCTGTGCACTGGAGGCCGGTGGTGCAAAGTTTCTCGTCCTCTGCACCAACACCATGCACAAGGTGTCGGCAGCGATCGAGGAGGCAACCACCATTCCGCTGCTGCACGTGACCGATGCCACCGCGCAGGCGGTGCATGCCGCCGGCCTCAGCCGCGTCGGCCTGCTCGGCACGCGATTCACCATGGAGCAGGATTTCTATCGGAATCGACTTTCGTTTCCGCACGGCATTGAAGTGCTCACGCCAGACGCCCATGGTCGGGACGCCGTCCATCGCGTCATCTACGAAGAACTCTGCCTCGGCACGATCAGCGACGCCTCACGCGAAATGTATCAACGCACCATCCAGGACCTGGTCGCCCGAGGTGCGCAGGGCATCGTGCTCGGGTGCACCGAAATCGGGCTCCTGATCCGGCAGGCCGATGTCGATGTGCCGCTCTTCGACACGACCGCCATCCACGCCAGCGCCGCTGTCGAGCAGGCCTTGAGGCAGTCGATTTTGCGAAGGTGAAGTTTCCCGGGTAACCGAACGAGACTGGATCCAGTCGGCATTCATGCTCAATTCGCAGCGCCATTTCCCCTCTCCCGCCGGGAGAAGGAAAGAGCACTCCCCGACTTCCCACTCCCTGCTCGATCAGCATCAGCAGCAGCGACCTCCGCCACCGCGGTAGCGCGCATTCTGTCGATCCTTGAAGAACGCTTCGTAGCTCATCGGAGTCCGATCGGGATGATGGCTGCGAACGTGCGCCAGGTAGGCGTCGTAATCCGGCACGCCGATGCTGCGGCGGGCCATCTGCACCGACTTGCGCCAACAAGTGAGAAAGGTTTCAGCCCAGTCAATTTCCTGCACCGAAGCCATGAACCCCAATGCAGCGCCTTTGCTCTTGTCGTTGGCTTTCATGCCGCCTCCCTTCCTGACCCCACTCACAACCGCACCGATTCCAGCGCAACGTACGGCATCTCCACCGACGTTGGCCGATCCACGCGCCGCGCCTTCAGCGAGGCCCGAAGGCCGAACACGACGACGACGACCACGATGCTCATGAACAACAACGCGAGACCCGCATTGACGGAGTCGTTGATGATGATGCGCTGCATGTCGTCCAGGGACTTCGCCGGCGCAAGTATCTGCCCCTGCGCGAGCGCATCGCCGTACTTCGCTGCATGGGAAAGGAAGCCGATGCGGATGTTGTCGTCGAAGACTTTCTGCCAGCCCGCCGTCAGCGTGCAGATCACCAGCCACACGGTCGGAACCAGAGGGACCCAGACATAGCGGTCACGCTTGCTGCGGATCAGAATCACACTGCAGACCGTCAGCGCGATGGCCGCCAGCATCTGGTTCGCAATACCGAACAAGGGCCACAAGGTATTGATGCCGCCCAGTGGATCGACCACACCCTGATAGAGGAAGTAGCCCCAGCAACTGACGCAAAGCGCCGTCGCGATCACGTTGCCTGCCCAGGATTCGGTCCTCTTCAAGGCCGGCACGACCATCCCTGCCAGCTCCTGGATCATGAAGCGGCCGACCCGTGTTCCGGCATCGACCGTGGTCAGGATGAACAGGGCTTCGAACAGGATCGCGTAGTGATACCAGAACGCCATCATGCCCTCGCCGGGAATCACCGAATGGATGATCTGGGCCATGCCGACAGCCAGTGTCGGCGCCCCGCCCGAGCGCGAGAGGATGCTGGTTTCGCCGATCTGGGTGGCGGTCTGGCTGAGGACATCCGGCGTGATCACGAAGCCGAGCTGGTTGATGGCCTGGGCGGCCGATTCGACGCTTGTCCCAAGCAAGGCGGTCGGAGCATTCATGGCGAAATAGACGCCCGGATCGAGCACGCAGGCCGCGATCAAGGCCATGATCGCGACAAAGGCCTCCATCAGCATCGAACCGTAACCGACCGCGCGTGCCTCGCTTTCATTGGCCAGCAGCTTCGGGGTGGTGCCCGAGGAAATCAGCGAATGCCAGCCCGACACGGCGCCGCAGGCGATCGTGATGAACAGGAAAGGAAACAGGCCACCGGCAAAGACCGGACCGCTGCCATCGATGAAGCGGGTCAGTGCCGGCATGCGCAAGTCCGGCGCCGCGACGAGAATGCCGAGCGCGAGCAGCACGATCGTTCCGACCTTCAGAAAGGTCGACAGATAGTCGCGCGGTGCGAGCAGGATCCAGACCGGCAGCACCGACGCAAGAAATCCATAGGCGATCAGCATCCAGGCCAGTTCGCGCCCCTCGAAATGAAAGCGCCCGGCCCAGACCGGATCCTGCGCGACCACACCGCCAAGCCAGATCGAAGCGAGCAGGAGCAGCAGGCCGATGATGGACACCTCAAGCACCCTGCCCGGCCGCAGCCAGCGCAGGTAGATGCCCATGAACACCGCGATCGGCATGGTCATGGCCACCGTGAAGGTGCCCCAGGGGCTCTCCGCAAGTGCCTTGACCACGACCAGGGCGAGCACGGCGAGAATGATGAACATGATCATCAGGATGCCGATCATGGCGACCACGCCGGCGGCTGGACCCAACTCCGCGCGCGCCATGTCGCCGAGAGACTTGCCATCCCGACGCGTGGAGAAGAACAGCACCATGAAATCCTGCACGGCGCCGGCAAAGATAACGCCGACCAGGATCCAGAGCGTGCCGGGCAAATAGCCCATCTGTGCGGCCAGCACCGGACCGACCAGCGGACCGGCACCTGCGATGGCGGCGAAGTGATGACCGAAGACGACGCTCTTGTCGGTCGGAACGTAGTCAAGCCCGTCATTGCGCAGCACGGCCGGGGTGGCCCGGGTTGCATCCACTTGCAGCACACGTTCGGCGATGAATCGCGAGTAGAAGCGGTACCCGATCATCAGGATCGACACCGCGGCCGTGACCAGCCAGATCGCGTTGATGGTCTCGCCCCGATGCAGGGCGACCGTGCCCAGACAGAATGCACCCAGCACGGCTACGCCAAACCAGCCGACCTTTCCCATGAATCCCCGCATGCAGCCTCCGCGGCAAACAGATTGCCTGCGCCAGAGCCTGTCCGTGCCGGAAGGTATGGTCAAGCTGCGACGCAAGAAGTGGCGGCAAGCGCGGCGCCTGTCTCAGGGCCGGTCGGGATGGAACCGACATTCGGCGACGCGTTGCCCTTGCCTGGCCATGCAGGCGTTCAATTCGGGAAATCAGTTCCGCGGCGAGGCCAGCGCTCTGTCGTAGTCTTGCATCAGTCCGTCGGCGATCTGCGCCAGCGCATTGAGGCGAGGAATCATCGAAAGAGCGATCTCGCGGCCATCCATGCCGTTTTCCGGCGCTATCGAACCCAGCTGATCCACCGCGAGGTTCTGTACGCGCTGGAAATTTTCCTGCAATTCGTAGACCTTGGCCATGCGCGTGATCCAGGCCAGGTCAATGGACTGACTGGCCCGCGTAGTGGCCGCAGCCTGCCAGGCGGCCGATGAAAGCAGCGCGATGTCGAGTTCGACCCTGAGCTCTTTCGGTTGCGGGGCTTCCGAGCTGACCGCTGCGCGAAGACTCTCAAGCGTGGCCCGGATATTCGGCTGCACGCCAGCCAGTTCGCTTCGGTTCTCTTGCAGCTCGACGAGGATCGCCGCACGGGCCGCATCCGCCCGCAGGGTTTGCTGCCGCTCTTCACTCCAGTTGTTGATGGCCAGTGCCAGCAGCAATGCCACGACAACGGACGCTGCTTCGATGAGGATTTCGGGGAGTCGCTCGCGCAGTCGAATCGCAAGCGATGGTCGATTCACGACGCCGGATTCGGTCTGCATCTCGTTCACAGCCACTTCGCCCTTCGCAACAACCAGAACAGGCCGCCGCATATGCCGATCGTGACGGCGATCATGACCGAATAACCCCACTTCTCGTCGACTTCGGGCATGTGATGGAAATTCATGCCATACCAGCTGGTCAGCAAGGTGGGCGCAGCGAGCAGGGCCGCCCATCCGGCCAGTCGCTTGACCACTTCGCCCTGGGCCACGGTGACCAGCGACAGGTTCACGGTCAACGCCGCGGTCAGCATTTCGCGCATCGTGTCGGTCGATTCGTTGATGCGCGCGGCATGATCGTAGACATCGCGAAAATACGGGCGCACTTCGTCGCGCAGCAGGCCGGTGTACATGCGCGTGAGCTGATTGAGTATGTCCTGCAATGGTCCGATGGCCAGTCGCAGCGTGACCAGTTCCTTTTTCAGGTTGTAGAGCCGGCGGATGGTTTCGCGCTTGAACGTGTCTTCGAAGATGTCCTCTTCAAGCTCCTGCAGGTCTTCGCGAAAGCTGCGCACGATCGGCATGAAGTTGTCGACGATGAAATCGAGCACCGCGTAGAGCGCATAACTGGGGCCATAGATGAGCATGTCGGGCGACTGCTCGCAGGTCCGCCGTGCAGGCGCATAGGAAAGAGAGGCCCCATGGCGCACGGTGACCAGATAGCGCTTGCCGACGAAGATATGCGTCTCGCCGAACTGGATCGTCGCACTCACGACCTGGGCCGTCTGCGCGACGATGAACAGCGAATCGCCATAGGCCTCGATCTTCGGGCGCTGATGGGCGTTGTGCGCATCCTCGATGGCCAGGTCGTGCAGGCCGAATTCTTCCTGCAATTTTTCCAGCAGGGCTTCGTCGGGCTCGACCAGTCCTACCCAGACAAACGTGTCGGGGCGTTCAAGCACATCGCTGATTTCGTCGAGCGTGATATCACCGATGCGCTTGCCTTCGATGTCGTAGGCCACGCAGTTGGCCACCATCGCGGCCGCCTCGACGGGCGAGGCGCAGGCGGAAGCAAGAATTGCATTGGCGGGTTTATCCATGGGCGCATCATGCTCGCCACGAATGCGTCCGGCAATCCGATGACCCGGGCAGGCTCAGCGCACGCCGTGCATGAGGCGCTTGATCAATGGCGTCAAGACAAGCACGACGATGCCACTGCCGATACCGATCTGGGCCGAAAACACGAACAGATCATCGTACTTGGCCAGCGCCTCGGCGACATCGAGCACCGTCCCTTCGGGAATCTCGATGGAGGACAGCTTGCCGAGTTCGGCGGCCAGGATTTCGGAATAGGAGGTCCCGAGGAACCAGCCACCCATCATCAGGCCGACCACGCGCGGCACCGAAAGCTGGGTAACCGCCGAGAGTCCGATCGGCGACAACAGCATTTCGCCAATCTCGAGTACGAAGTATGCCAGCACGAACCACCAGATATTGGTCAGACCGTTGGCCTCGGGATGACGCGCGCTCCAGACCAGTACAAGGAAGGCGAGCCCGGCGAATATCAGTCCGTAGGCGGACTTGGCAGGCTTGCTCGGATTGAGCCCGTGTTTCTCCAGCCGTGGCCACAGCCAGGCAAAGAATGGCGCAAGAACCAGGATGAAGAATGCGCCCAGGAAGGTCAGCTGGCTGGCCGACCACTCCAGGCCGAGCGCCTGATGGTTCATGGCGCGGTCCGAAAACAGCACCCAGGAACCGTAGGTCTGCTCGTACAGGGTAAAGAACAGCAGGCAGAAGGCGATGAAGGTGAGCACGGCAAACATCTGGTCGCGTTCGACCTTGGTGCAATGCTTGAACATGAACCAGAGGATGCCGCTGAACAGGCAGACCGAGACCAGGTGCATCGACAGTACGACCGGCGTCGGCTCGAAAAATCCCGGAACGATCGCGAGGATCAGCGAATGCGCCTGAATCAGGGCCCAGACCACGAACAGGCCGGCCAGTGCGCAGAGATAGATGACATGCTCGCGCGATAGCGGGCCGAACAAACGCTCACGAAGCTTTTCCGGATCACGCGGTTCGGCATGGCCCATCAGGTATTTCTGGCCATACAGGAAATTGGCCAGGCCGGCGATCATGCCGATGCCGGCAGCGCCGAAACCCCAGCCCCAGCCGTAGGTTTCACCGAGCCAGCCGCAGAACAGGGCTGAGACCGTCGCACCAATATTGATGCCGGCATAGAAGATGCTGAAGCCGGAATCGCGACGCGGATCGTTTTCCGGATAGAGCTTGCCGACGATGGTCGAGATGTTCGGCTTGAGGAAGCCGACACCCATGATGATCAGCGCCAGCGAGAAATAGAACACCTGCAATGCAGCGGTGTCGCGCGTGATCACGCCGTTCACCATCGTGGCCTGATCGCCTTCGATGGCCATGCCGAGGTGACCGAGGACCAGCAGGACGCCACCGAAGACAACCGCCTTGCGCATGCCGAGCCAGCGATCCGCAATCAGCCCGCCAATGACCGGCATCGCATAGACCAGGCCGCCATAGGCGCCGATCAGGTTGTAGCCGAAGTCATCGGTGAACAGGTGGTACTTGACCAGATACAGCAGCAGCAGGGCCTTCATGCCATAGAAGGAGAACCGCTCCCACATCTCGGTAAAGAAACAGATGTAGAGGCCCTTGGGATGGCCCAGGAATTCAGCGTTTCGCAAGGGCGCAGGGTCAGCAGGCAATTCGGGCGACATGCACATTTCCGGCAACGGGCAGGCACCGAGTATAGCCATGCATGCCGCAGACCGGCCCGGAACAGGACGGCCCGATCAGCTGTCCCGCTTGCTGCAGCAGCCCGGGCTTGGCCGGATGTTGTCGATAGGAATCAACACCTTGCCCTTGCCGATGGAGAGGCGAGTGGTCCGCGCCGGAATCGATCCACGCTCCGACGGCCAGCTGAAGCGGGGTGCCTCAGCAGGTGACACCCTCGCTTGCGCTCGCCTGGCTGACAGAAGGCGGCGGTGATGGTCGCGAGGTCCTCTCAAAGCGACCGAGGTAGCGATCACGCTTCTTCTGCCTGAGCCGGGCCAGGTCCACCAGGATCAGGCCATCGATCGAATCGGCAAATGCCGGATCGATGCCAAAGCCGAGAAAGCGGGTGCCACCCGGCTCGCACAGCTCGGAGTATTGCTTGTAAAGGGTCGGTATCCGCACGCCCAAGGAATCGAGTCGGTCGCGCAACAGCGGCATCGCGGATTCGGCATCGAGCACGCCGAAGTCGGGCGGCACATCGACAAAGCGAAACGGTCGCTGCGTATGCACCAGCTGCTGGTCGTGACCGAAGTAGCGCGAGTAGTAGGCCACCAGCCACTCGCGCGCCTCGCGCGGCAGGTTGGCGCTGATCGACACCGGCCCGAACAGGTAGCGAATCTCCCGGTGCTGCTGCAACCACGCGCCGATGCCGTACCAGAGATAGTCGAGACTGCGCGTGCCCCAGTACTTCGGTTGCACGAAACTGCGTCCCAGCTCCATGCCACGCTCGATCGTCGGCAGCAACCGGCCATCAAACTCGAACAGGCTCGCCGTGTAGAGGCCCTTCTGACCCTTCGTGTCGAGCACACGCGCGCACGGCACGGCGCGGTAGGCGCCGGCTACTTCGCTTGCTTCGGCATCCCAGAGCACGATGTGGTCGTACCAGCTGTCGTAGGCGTCGGTATCCATGCGCCTGCCGGTGCCCTCGCCGACGCGGCGGAATGTCAGTTCGCGCAAACGCGAAATTTCTCGCAGCAGAACCGAATCGCTGGACAATCGGCCGCCATGGATGCGCTTGCCGTCGGCGGTTTCACCGAGCAGATCCAGGCGATCCAGCTCGGCACGTATCGCGCCAACCGCGGGTCGATGGATCAACGGCGCCTGCGCGGTTGGCCACTGATCATCCCGCCGTCCGATGGCGTACACGGCACGACGTACATCGCGGCTGGCGCGCTGCCGATCGGCCGGGCCCTGCATGAATTCGCTGACTGCGCGTGGCCGGCCGACGCGGACCTCAAGACGTTTTTCCCTGGCGAACATCTCGCGCGCCAGCAGACCGGTTCCGAGCGGACGAAAGAGTGCGGATGCTGCATAGAACAGCGCCGAATTCCTGCCCTCGATGCGCAGCGGGACGACCGGAGCGCCTGCCTGGTCGGCAAAGCGCAGGAATCCATGCCGCCATGGTGCATCGCGAATACCCAGCGCGGTCATGCGTGAAACTTCACCGGCCGGAAATACGATCACGGCCTCTTCGCGCTCCAGCGCCGCCGAGATCTGTCGAACACTGTCCGGACCCGCCTTGCCGCCAAACACGCGCAGAGGAATGAGCAAGTCCGACAGGCCCTCGAAGGCAAGCAGGAAATCGTTGGCGACGATGCGAACGTCGCGGCGCACGCTGCCAACCATCGACAGCAATACCAGCGCATCAAGCGCACCCAGTGGGTGATTGGCGACGAGAACAACGCGACCGGTCTCCGGGATACGCTCGCGTTCAACCTGATCGACCAGGAAACGGCAGTTGCGCCATTCGAGAGCCGCCTCGACCAGGGCCAGTCCGCGCAAGTGGGCATTCTCGCGCAGGAATTCCTCGATGGCATCGAGGCGCGACGCGCGCGCAATGGAGCGCACCAGCGGTCGCGCGAGGTCCGCTCGCCGACCCGAAAACCAGTGCGGAAAGCGCGACTCGACCTTCGACTCGAGATTCAGCATGCAGCGGACTTCCTGGCGAATCGGAGCCTCGCATGCTGCGCACTTGAAGTTTCACCGCAATGACGACTTTCTTCACGTCACTGTCACAGTGTCAAAGCAGGATAGATGTCCGAAACCGAGCCTTCGGAATGATGCTGATGCAATCCACCATGGCAGCCACCCCGGCAAGCCTGCGCGACAGACTGGATCGACGCATCTTCAATGCGATCTGGTCGCGCAATCTAGTCTACAACACATGCTGGGAAGATCCCGCGGTCGACAACCAGGCGCTTGCACTCGGCCCGGATGACACCGTGTTGGTCATCACCAGCGCCGGCTGCAACGCGCTCGACTACGCCTTGCGCGCTCCGCGGCGCATCCACTGCGTGGATGCCAATCCGCGTCAGAACGCCCTACTCGAATTGAAGATCGCCGGCATTCGTCGCCTCGCCCACGAGGACTTCTTCGCGATCTTCGGCGAGGGTTATCACCCGCGCTTCGAATGCCTCTATCTGGAACGCCTGCGTGCGGAGCTCTCTCCATTCGCCCAGGACTACTGGGATCGCCACGCGAACTGGTTCACCAGCCGGCGCGGCAGTTTCTATTTCCACGGACTCTCCGGCATCGTCGCGCGCGTCGCCCGCGGCTGGTTTCGGGCCCGACCGAAATTGCATGCCGCGACGATCGACCTGCTCTCGGCCAGCGATCTCGAAGAGCAACGCCGCATCTACGACGAACGCGTTTCCCCGTTGCTCTGGGGCAGGGGCGTGAACTGGCTGATCTCGCGCCAGTTCGTCATGAACCTGCTCGGCGTTCCCCACCCCCAGCGTCGCCTGGTCGAAGCCCAGCACCACAACGGCGTTGCCGGCTTCATTCGCGACTCAATTCAGTACGTGTGCCGCCAGCTGCCGCTGACCAACAACTATTTCTGGCGCGTGTATCTGACCGGCCGCTATTCACCGGATTGCTGCCCGGAATACCTCAAACCGGCAAATTTCGAGCGTCTCAAGAGCGGTCTGGTCGACAGCATTCACGTGCATACCCGCACCGTCACCGAGTTCCTCAAGGACACGGATGAGCGCATCAGCCGCTTCGTCCTGCTTGATCACATGGACTGGATGAGTTCGTACTATCCGGATGCGCTGCGCGAGGAATGGGAGGCCATTCTTGATCGAGCCTCGCCCAGTGCACGCATCCTGCTTCGCAGCGCGCAAACACGGCCCGAATGGCTGGACGCGCTGGCAGTCGGTCCGGGCAATCGCAGCCTGCGCGAGACCCTGCATTTCCACAACGACCTGGCCGATGCCCTGCAGCCCGCCGATCGCGTGCACACCTACGCTGGCTTCGTGATTGCCGATGCGCCGGCTTGACGCCATCCGGGCCGACTTTCCGATCCTGCGCGCCATGCTGCGCGGTATGCCGAAGTCGGCCAACCAGGCCGACAGCCTGGCCGAATTCTATGCGCCGCAAGCCGATTCCTACGATCGCTTCCGTGAGCGTCTGCTGCACGGGCGCGAACAGCTTGTCGAGAAGATTCCCCTGTTTGCGGGCGCGCATGTGGTCGACCTCGGTGGAGGCACCGGTCGCAACATCGAGTATTTCGGCGATCGTGCTGCGCACATCGAGCGCTATGAGGTTGTCGATCTGTGTGAGCCGATGCTGGAGCGTGCCCTCAAGCGCTCGGGCAACTATCCACAGCTGCGCGCCATCCACGCAGACGCGACCCGATGGAAACCGGCGCACGACGTTGACGTCGTCATCCTTTCCTATTCCCTGACCATGATCCCGGACTGGCGCGCGGCCATCGTCAATGCCTTGTCGATGCTCAAGCCCGGCGGCGTTCTGGCGGTGGTCGATTTCTATGTCGCGGCAGAAAACCCGCTGCCAGGCTGCAGCCGACATTCCTGGCTGACACGGCGCTTCTGGCCAGCCTGGTTCAGCCACGATGGCGTACGCCTGGACAGCGCCCAGCTGCCGACCTTGTGCAGCCTGCTGCCGACCTGTGAATTGACCGAGACCTGCGCGCCGGTTCCGTATCTTCCACTGCTACGCGTGCCGTACTACTCCTTCATCGGTCGCAAGCCATGAGCACACGTGTCCGCTCTGTCTTCATCTCCGATGTGCACCTGGGCACGCGTGCCTGCCAGGCCGAGCGGCTGCTCGAATTCCTGCGCGCCTACTCGGCCGAGAACCTGTTCATGGTGGGCGACATTGTCGATTTCTGGGCCATGAAACGCGAAGTGCGCTGGACCCAGGCGCAGAACACGGTCGTGCAGAAAATCCTGCGTCGAGCGCGCCACGGCGAGCAGGTCTACTTCATTCCCGGCAACCACGACGAAGCACTGCGCGAGCACGTCGGAATCAGCTTCGGCGACATTGCCCTGGTTCAGGAGCACGTCCATGTAATGGCGGACGGCAAACGCTTTCTGGTCCTGCACGGCGACGAGTTTGACCAGGTCACCCGCTACCATCGATGGGTCGCGGTACTTGGCGATATCGCCTACAACTGGCTGGTGCGAATCAATGTCTGGCTGTCCTGGGTACGCCGGCGCCTCGATATCCCGGGTTACTGGTCGCTGGCCGGTTACGCCAAACGCAAGGTCAAGATTGCGGTCAGCTTCGTGGGCGACTTCGAAAGTTCGGTCGCCCGCGCCGTACGCGAGCGTGGCCTGGACGGCGTGATCTGCGGACACATTCATGTCGCAGCCATGCACAGGGTCGATGGCATCGACTATGTGAACTGCGGAGACTGGGTCGACAGCTGCACGGCCATCGTCGAACATCACGATGGTCGTCTCGAGCTGATCGAATGGGAGAAAACCGGCGCGGAACCGATCAGCGAAGAAATCGCGTCTGCACTGCATGACCTGGCCAGGGCGCCGGTTGCCTCGGCATCGCCGAACAGGATCGAGCAGTGAGCGGACCGTGCAAACTTCAGAATGCGGTCAGCACACCGAGAAACTCCTCGCCGTAGCTGGCCAGCTTCTTTTCACCCACGCCACTGATCGTGGCCAGCTCGCCGAGCGATTGGGGCTGCTCGCGAAGCATCTGCAGCAAGGTGGCGTCGGCGAATATCCGATAGGCCGGTATGCCCTGCTCCCTGGCCAGCCGCGCCCGCGTGTTGCGCAGTGATTCCCACAGCGCCGACTCGTGCGGCGCGATGTCGATGCTCTGACTCGAGCGCGCGCTGCGAGCCGTCTTCTGCCGGGCCTTGCGTTCGACCTTGTCCGCGACATGGCGCATGTGGACTGTGGTCTCGCCGCGCAGCACGGCACGGCTGGCATCTGCCAGACGCAACGTGCCATAGCCTTCGTCGTCCGGCACCAGCAAGCCGGCGGCGACCAGCTGCCGGAAAATCGCGCTCCACTGCCGGTCATCGAATTCGGCGCCAATCCCGAACGTGCTGAGCCTGTCGTGGTCGAACTTGCTCACCCTCTCGCCTTCCATTCCTCGCAGTACGTCGACCAGATGCCTGACCCCAAAGTGCTGGCCGGTGCGATAAACGCAGGACAGGGCTTTTTGCGCGGCCACGGTCGCGTCCCAGGTCTTCGGCGGATCCAGGCAGTTGTCGCAATTGCCGCAGCTCCCCGATGGCATCTCGCCGAAATAGCTCAGCAACTGGCGGCGTCGGCAAGTCGTGCTTTCGGCAAAACCGATCAGCGCATTGAGCTTGGCCCGCTCGACCCGCTTGCGCTCCTCGCCCGAATCCGACTTGGCGATGAACTGCGACAGGGTAACGACGTCGCCCAGGCCGTAGGTCATCCAGGCTTCCGATGCCAGGCCATCGCGACCGGCGCGCCCGGTTTCCTGGTAGTAGCCCTCAAGACTCTTGGGCAGGTCCAGATGCACGACGAAACGCACGTCGGGTTTGTCGATGCCCATGCCAAAGGCGATGGTCGCGACCATGACAACGCCGTCATCGCGCAGGAAGCGCTGCTGGTTGGCGCGGCGCGCCGCAGCGTCCATGCCGGCGTGATATGGCAGGGCGACAAACCCGTCCTCGACCAGGGCCGCGGCAATCGTCTCGACCTTGTTGCGTGACAGGCAATAGACGATGCCGGCTTCATCGCGATGGCTGGTGAGGAAATCCCTGAGCTGACGACGCGGATTGTCCTTCTCGACCACGCTGTAGCGGATGTTCGGGCGATCGAAACTGGCAACGAAGCTGCGCGCGGATTCCAGCCCGAGCCGCTCGATGATCTCGCGTCGTGTCGGCGCGTCGGCGGTGGCGGTCAGTGCGATGCGCGGCACCTCCGGAAAGCGTTCATGCAGGATGGTCAGCTGCCGGTACTCGGGGCGGAAGTCGTGCCCCCACTGCGACACGCAATGCGCCTCGTCGATGGCGAACAGACTGATCTCGGCCTGTTCGAGCAAGTCGAGAAAGCGGCCGGTCAGCAAACGTTCCGGCGCGACGTACAGCATCTTGAGATCGCCCGCCCGAAGCCGCTGCTCGACTTCGCGCTGGGCTGCGGCATCGAGACTGGAGTTGAGAAATGCCGCCTCGATGCCAAGCTGATGCAGGGCTTCGACCTGGTCCTGCATCAGTGCGATCAGGGGCGAGACGATGATGGCCGTGCCCGGTCGAAGCAGGGCAGGTATCTGGTAGCACAGAGACTTGCCGCCGCCCGTCGGCATCAACACCAGGGCATCGCCTCCCGCACTGATACGTTCGATGATGGCTTGCTGATCGCCGCGAAACGCGGCATAGCCAAATACGGAATTGAGAACTTGCAGCGGAGTTTCGGACATGGTGGCGATGCTAGCAGTTGCCCGCGCCTGACGTTGAGTGAAGTTGTTTCATTCTGCGGATGACGTGCGCTGCCAGGCTTGCCGGGACCTTGCAACGGATGGAGTGGTTTCCGAAAGATCAGTAGCTTTCGGCCAGGTGCCGCTCATCCTTCGACAGGCTCGGGACGAACGGCTGTTTGAGGAGCGGTTCATCCTTCGAACGACACGGAACCGAATGGCACTGACTTGGCGCCACCTCCTGATTTTCGTCACTCCAGCGCAGGCTGGAGTCCAGTTCCATTGCTGTCACGGCAAGAATCAAGAAAGAACTGGATCCCAGCCTGCGCTGGGATGACGAGCACCAGATTCGTGCCGTTCGCCCTGAGCCTTTCGAAGGGCGCTTTGGGAACCTCATGGAACGAGTTTCCGGGTGTACATCCTCCATTGTTCGGACAGCAGCTACTGCACAGGCCATACTGACGATCTCGAGGCGAGGCTGGACTGGCATGTCACCGGCAGGACTCAGTCTTGCTGCACCTTCAGCCGAAGACTGCTGACAGGTGTCTTCTCGCAAGAATTCCTCACGCGCGAAGACGCACTTGCCGCCGAGCGGAAGATCAAGGGCTGGAGCGGAAGCAGGAAGGAGGCCATGATTGCGGGTGACTGGCTGGAGGTTTCCAGGCTTGCCAGAGCCCGGTCCGGTGCCGAATGAAGAAAAAAGACGACTCAAGCGCAGTTCTTTCGCCCATCCCGGTGCAGACTTTCCATAATCCCGCTGTCGATTGAGCTTATGAAAGGCAGATTTCCTTTACTGATTTTCCTCACCTCCGTGTCGGTGAGTTCGGCACTGGCCGATTCACCGCCCCGCTTTCCGCCGGGCGCGGTCTGGCATCAGGATATTTCATCCGCGGCGGTGCATCCCAACTCGACATCGATGATCAGCACGCTCGGCGGCTGGGGCAATGGCAATCGGTTCCAGATCGACTTCTCGCTGCAGACCTACCCGCAGGCGGCAGCCGGCACTCCGATGCGGCCGGTCATTGCGCACGCCGGATCCGGCGAATACTACTCGCCGGACTGCGAAGCGCTGCCGACCAGCATGCCGGTCCCTGCCGATGCCGCGTTCGAAGGACAGAGCGGGCTCAGCTGCGACAACGACAGCGAAGACTGTCACCTGATTGTCCGCCAGGGCAATGTGCTCTACGAGCTGTATTCCGGCAACCTTTCCAGCGGCGTGCTCAATGCACGCTGCCTGGTCAAGTGGCAGCTCAACGCCGTGTATCCACCCGAGGGTCGCGGCGAACACTGCACGAGTTCGGATGCGGCCGGATTTCCGATCGCGCCCTTGCTGGTCAATGCCGATGAAGTGGCTGCCAACATGGGCAATGCCAATTCCGACCTCGGCCATGCCATACGCTTCATCCTGCCGAATTCGAGCATGGCCCGGGACACGTCCCTCGGCGGGGTTGGCGGACGCCTGTATGTACGCCCCGCTTCACACGCCGGCGGACCCAGTGGCGCGGTCGGATCCGTACCCTACGGCGTGCGCATGCGGCTCAAGTCGAATTTCGACATGAGCGGCTATAACGCAGCGGCACAGGTGGTTCTGCGTACCATGCAGCGCTACGGCATCGTGCTTGCCGATGGCGGCAACATCGCCCTGACCTTCGAATCCGATCGCTACACCACGGCCAAGTGGAATACCGTCGGTATCAATGCGCATACGTTCTGGAACGGTGCGAATGGCTCGACGCCGGTGCTGGTCAGTCATTTCGAAGTGATCGACACCGGCCCGCGCATTGCCGAGACCTGGAACTGCGTGCGCAGCACGGTGACCGTGCCGGACATCATATTCCAGCATGGATTCGAGCAACCGGGCTGATCCCTGCCCTGGCGAATGCCCGACCGAGAGTGTCCGTCCAGTAGCCGCCCACCTATACTGATGCCTTCGCTGTTGAAGGATCACGCCCATGCGCAATGCTGTCTTGCTGCTTCTCGCCCTGATTCTCTGGGTGCCACAGGCGTACTGTTCCGATGAATACACCCAATCGATCGAACAATGGCGCGCAAGGCGCGACGCTTCGCTGAAGAAGCCCGATGGATGGTTGAGCTACGCGGGCTCCGGCATCGTCAATCTCGGCAAGAGCACGGTCGGCAGTGCCGAAGACAACGACATCGTGCTGCCCAAGGGTCCGGCGCGTCTCGGCACGTTGACGGTGAACAAGGCGGGCACCGCGAAATTCAGCGCCGCGCGCGACAGCGGCGCGCTGATTGACGGCAAGCCGATCAAGGGCAAGGTGGTTCTGAAGGACAAGACGGCCGACGGCAAGCCCACCCGCATCATGGTCGACGATGCCTGGTTTTATCTGGTGCACATGGAGGACGTGATCGGCTGGCGTTTCCGCGATCCCGATTCGCCCGCCCTGCGCGCGTACGCAGGAATCGACTATTTCCCGATCGATGCCAGCTGGCGGATCGAAGCCGACTGGATTCCCTACGATCCCGTCCACGAGATCGAGCTGGTCACGATCATCAACACGCTGAGCAAGGCCGAGATCCCGGGCAAGGCCGTATTCGAGCGCGAGGGTGTCCGCCATGAGCTGGAGCCGGTACTCGAAGACGACGGCACGCTGTTCTTCATTTTCACCGACAAGACCAGCGGCAAGGAAACCTACGGCGCAGCCCGGTTCCTCTATTCCGAGCCACCTGCCGACGGCAAGGTCGTGATCGATTTCAACAAGGCCTACAACCCGCCGTGTGCGCTGTCCCCGCACGTTGTCTGCCCGACCGCGCCGCCGCAGAATCGCTTGCGCATGCGGGTCGATGCCGGCGAGAAACTCTACACCTCGAAGGCGAAGCAGGATGCGTGAACGCTTCGGCAGGCGTCCGGCATAATTGCGAGGAACCCGTGGATCGCCCTGGCATGACGACTGGCTCATGCCCGAACTGAAAGGAACAGCAACATGGTAGTACTCGTCGAAGTGGTGGGCGGCCTGGTCATCGTCGCCCTGATTGTCCGTGGCGCCATGGCCTTCTATCAGGATTTCACGTCGCGCAAGTAGGCGGAACCGGTGTGGGCGAACCGTCGCCCGCGCAAATCTCAGGGGAAATCAGCATGAATCGTCCTTCCGCCTTTGCCGGCAAATCGAACCGTTTCATCTCTGCCAGCGTGCTCGCTGCCGTTGTCGGCCTGCTGCTGCTCACGATCGTGTTCGGCAGCTGGTACACCGTTGACCAGGGCGAACGCGGGGTCAAGCTGCGCTATGGCGCAATCGTCGGCATCGCCGAGCCCGGCCTAAACTTCAAGGTGCCCTTCGTCGATACGGTCGAACACGTGTCGGTACAGAATCAGACCATCCTCTACGACCGTGTCGAGTCCTACAGCAAGGATCAGCAGCCGGCCACGCTGCGTGTCTCGGTGAGCTATCGCGTACCCGAGTCCAGCGTCGAGGAACTCTATTCGCAATACGGCACGATCGAAAAGATGGTCGATCGCCTGGTCAGTCGCAAGCTGCCCGACGAGGTCAAGAACGTGTTCGGTCGCTATACGGCCATTTCGGCCATCCAGGATCGCACCCGGCTCGGAATCGATATCAACGAGACCCTGAAGAAATCGGTGGTCGGTCCGGTGACCATCGACAGCGTTCAAGTCGAGGACGTCACCTTTTCGGACGCCTACGAGCAGTCCATCGAGAAACGCATGATGGCCGAGGTCGAAATCCAGACCAAGCGTCAGAATCTGGAAACCGAACGCATCAATGCGGAAATCACCGTGACCCAGGCCAAGGCCCAGGCCGACTCGGCATTGGCCAAGGCGCAAGCCGAAGCCGAGGCGATTCGCGTCCGAGGTGTCGCTGAAGGCGATGCGATCAAGGCCCGCGGCGAGGCGCTCAAGCAGAATGCCATCCTCATTTCCCTGACCCAGGCCGAGAAGTGGAACGGCGTGTTGCCCACGACGATGGTGCCGGGCAATGCGGTACCGTTTCTCAACCTGAAACCAAACTCCGGCAACGACTGACGACTCATGCGGGCATTGCGTGCCAGGGCGGGATTTGCAAGGTGATCGACAAAGAACACCTTGCGGCCCGATCACACGGCTCGACGCGTCTGGCCCGGCTTGCCGGCCTGCTTCTTGCCATGGTCTTCAGTCCTGCCCTGGCCACTGACGTGCTGGTATTTGCGGCGGCCAGTCTGAAACCCGCGCTCGATACGATTCTCGAAACGCCAGCGGCGCAGGCGCTGGGCGAGGTCTCGGTGAGTTACGCGGCTACCTCGCAGCTGGCGCGCCAGATCGAACACGCGGCGCCGGCATCGCTTTTCATTTCGGCGGATCCGGAGTGGATGGATCATGTCGAACAACGCGGCCACATCGTACCCGGCACGCGCAGCAACCTGCTCAGGAATGCACTGGTGCTGGTCGCGCCGCAATCGAGCACCCTGGAACTGCGCATCGCGCCAGGTTTCGATCTTGTCGGCGCGCTTGGAAAGGATGGCCGACTGGCGATGGGCGAACCGGACAACGTTCCAGCCGGACGCTACGCCAGGGCCGCGCTGGTGTCGCTGGGCGTCTGGGCCAGTGTCGAATCGCGCATCGTGCCTGCCCTGCACGTACGTGCCGCGCTCAACTTCGTCGCGCGCAACGAGGCGCCACTCGGCATCGTCTACCGTTCCGATGCAGTCTCCGAGCCGAGAGTGCGCGTGATCGGCACGTTTGCCGAAACGACGCATCCAGCGATCGTCTATCCGGCAGCGCTGCTTGCCGGAGCTGACAATGATGCATCGCGCCGTCTGCTCGCCCTGCTCCATTCGGCGCAGGCAGCGGCGATATTCACCCGATACGGTTTCGACGTACCAAGCTCATGACGGGCCTGTCTCCTGCCGAATGGAGTGCCCTCGGCCTGAGCCTGCGCGTGGCCCTGATCAGTGTTGCGCTCTCCCTGCCGTTCGCGCTGGGGCTTGGTTGGCTGCTGTCGCGCAAGCGCTTTCCCGGTCGCCTGCTACTCGAGGCCCTGATGTTCCTGCCGCTCACCCTGCCGCCCGTTGTCACGGGCTACGCCCTGCTGGTCCTGTTCGGTCGCCACGGCTGGATCGGCGATGCCCTGGCCGAAATCGGCATCGTGTTTGCATTTCGCTGGACCGGTGCGGTGCTGGCGGCCGCCGTGATGGGATTTCCGCTGCTGGTACTTTCAACGCGCATTGCCTTTGACCAGGTCGACCAGCGCCTCGAACGCGCCGCGGAAAGCCTGGGGGCAAGTGCATGGCGGCGCTTCGTCACGATTGTCCTGCCGCTGTCGAGCCGCGGCATCATTGCCGGCTGCGTATTGGCATTCGCGCGCGCATTCGGCGAATTCGGCGCAACCATTACCTTTGTTTCGAGCATTCCGGGCGAAACCCGAACGCTGCCGATCGCCATCTACGAGTTGATGAACCTGTCGGGCGGCGAGTCCGGCGTGCAGCGGCTGACCATGGTCGCCTTTGTCGTCGCCTTTGGCGCAACAGCCGTGGCTGCCATTCTCGGCGGCGCACTGTGGGGGCGCCGACGCCGTGATTGAAGTCTCCCTTGCGCACGAGCTGCCGGATCTTTCCATTGAGGTCGAATTTGCGTCCCGCTCTCGCTGCCTTGCCCTGTTCGGCGATTCCGGTGCCGGCAAGACCACGATACTCAATGCCATCGCCGGTCTAGTCGATGTGCAGCGCGGGCGTATCGTGCTTGGCGAGCGTGTCGTGCTGGATCGGGCGCAGGGTATCGATATCGCGCCGCGCGATCGCGAGGTCGGCTACGTGTTCCAGGATGGACGCCTGTTTCCGCACTTGAGCGTGCGCGCGAACCTGACTTATGGCGCGCGCGCGCGGCAACGCGCCGGCCAGGAGTTCGATCATGTTGTCGAATTGCTGGAACTCGGCGCGTTGCTCGGTCGCCGACCGCCGAATCTTTCGGGCGGTGAACGCCAGCGCGTCGCGATCGGCCGCGCCCTGATTGCCGAACCGCGGATCCTGCTGCTCGACGAACCGCTGACCGGACTGCACCGCGAGGCCCGGGTTCAGGTGCTCGAACACCTGCGTCGTCTCAAGCAGGAGCTGCGCGTCAGTACGGTGCTGGTTTCGCATCAGGCCGACGAAGTCCGCGCCCTGGCCGACGAGGTCGTCCTGCTTCAGGCGGGACGCATGGTCGGGCACATCGACGTCGATGCATTTGCCGGAAGCAGGCTGCCGGGCTGACAGACCGTGGTGTGGCGCGGCCCGTCCCGCTGGAGCCTTTTCTGCCTGCGCCCAACACGCTACGCTAGGGATATTCGAACGATCGTTTGAGGAATCCCATGAAACTGCATGCCCTGCTCCTTGTCGGTATCGCCTCGCTCGTCCTCGTCGCCTGCGGCAGCGGCCCGGTCAAGCGGGTCAGTCCGCCGACCGCCAGCATCCAGGAATTGACCATTCAACCGGATGGCAGCTGGAACTTGAAGATCCGGGTGCAGAATTTCAGCAACGTGCCGATGACGTTCAGCGCGATCAGCGCCGGGCTGGAAGTGAATGGCATCGCGGCTGGACGCGTGGACCGCGCGCTTGCCCTCGACGTACCGGGTGAAAGTGCCGACATTTTTTCGGCAACGCTGAGCCCCACCGCGACAGTGCGCCCCGGCGACACCGACCTCGCCTACCGGCTGCACGGAAACATCGAAAGCAGCGAGCCGGCCGGCAAGTTCAATTTCGAGCGCAAGAGCCGCCTGTCGCCGACACCGGGCCTGCCGGGCACCTGGCGCTGAATAAAGCGCACCGCCTGCTGAAAGCACCATACTCCCCATTCAGGAATTGACATGACCCAGTACACCGCACCGCTCAAGGACATCCGTTTCGCGCTCAACGAAGTCCTCGGCGCCGAAGCCCTGTTCCAGCGCCTGCCCGGCTTCGAATCCGCCACACCCGACATCGTCGACGCCGTGCTTGAGGAAGCCGCCCGCTTTGCCGAGCAGGTCCTGGCGCCGATCAATTTCAGCGCCGACCAGGAAGGCTGCACGCTGGACAAGGCCAGCGCCAGCGTGCGCACGCCGGAAGGATTCAAGAACGCCTATGCGAAGTATGTGGAGGGCGGCTGGCCGGCCCTGACCATTCCGGCCGAATTCGGCGGCCAGGAACTTCCCGAGACGATCGGCGTGATCTTCAAGGAACTCATCGATGCGGCCAACATGTCATGGAGCAATTTCCCGATGCTCTCGCATGGCGCGTGCGAGGCACTCAAGGTACATGGCGAGAAGTGGCAGCAGGACGCGTTCCTGACGCCGATCACCGAAGGCCGCTGGACCGGCACCATGTGTCTCACCGAACCCCAGTGCGGGACCGACCTGGGCCTGCTCAAGACGCGCGCCGAGCCCAATGCCGACGGCAGCTATCGCATCAGCGGCACCAAGATCTTCATCACCGCCGGCGAGCACGACCTGACCGACAACATCGTGCATCTGGTGCTGGCGAGACTGCCCGATGCGCCGCCCGGGGTGAAAGGCATCTCCCTGTTCATCGTGCCGAAGTTCAAGGTCGACAAGCAGGGCAAGGTCGGCGAACGCAACACGCTGGCGGTCGGCTCGATCGAGCACAAGATGGGCATCCACGCCTCGGTCACCTGCGTCATGAATTTCGACCAGGCCGAGGGCTGGCTGATTGGCGGGCCGAACAAGGGGCTCAACGCGATGTTCACCATGATGAACACGGCGCGCATGGCGGTCGGCGTGCAAGGTCTCGGCCTGATCGAGCGCGGTTACCAGAACTCGCTGGACTACGCGCGCAATCGCCTGCAGATGCGTTCCGCCACCGGACCGAAATTCCCCGACAAGCCGGCCGACCCCCTGATCGTGCACGCGGATGTCAGGCGCATGCTGCTGACCCAGAAATCGTTTGCCGAAGGCTGCCGCGTGCTTGCCCTGTACGCCTACATGCAGCACGACATTTCCACCCACGCGCCTACCGAAGAAGAGCGCAGGCGCGGCGAGGAACTGGTTTCGTTCCTGACCCCGATCGTCAAGGGCCTGCTGACCGAACTGGCCCAGGAATCGACCTACGACGCGGTCCAGATCTATGGCGGCCACGGCTTCATCACCGAGACCGGAGTCGAACAGTTTTCGCGCGATGCACGCATCACCACGCTCTACGAAGGAACCACCCAGATCCAGGCCAACGACCTGCTTGGCCGCAAGATCCTGCATCTGCAGGGCGCCGGCCTCAAGCACTTCCTGGGCGAGATATCCGAGTTCTGCCAGACCCACACCAGCAAGCCCGGCATGGGCGAATTCATCGCCCCGCTGGCCATCGTGACCAAGGAGTGGAGCGACCTGACCCAGGAAATCGCCAAGAACGCGCACTCGGCCCCCGACGAAGTCGGTGCGGCGGCGGTCGACTATCTTTTCTATTCGGGCTACGTCGCGCTGGCCTATTGCTGGGCGCGCAGCATTGCCGCGCTGGAGGGATCCGCCCAGACTGAAGAGTTCAAGGAAGCGAAGCGGCACACTGCGCGCTTCTACTTCACTCGCATACTGCCGCGAATCCACACCCACGGTGCCGCAATTCGCGCCGGTGCGGATACACTGATGGCCATGCCTGCCGAGCAGTTCGGCTGATCGTTCAATGACAAACCCCAGGGGATAGTTAGATGGACTCGGTTGCCAACATCCACATTCGTCTCGCCGATACCGACGACGACGAATTCATTCTCGGCCTGGTCAATCGTTTCGTCGAAGGATTCGAACTTCCCCCCTGGCGTCGGCCCGGCGAATGTGCCGAGCATATCCGCCTCGATATCGCCCGGCATCTCTACGATCAGCCACCAGGCGCGCACGTATTCGTGGCCGAGAACGACGAAGGCGAACGCGTCGGCTTCATCCACCTGCAGACGATGAAGGATTTCTTCAGCGATGCGCAGGTCTGCCACATTTCCGATATCGCCGTGGACAAGAAGCACGATGGCGAGGGCGTGGGCCGGGCCCTGCTTGAATATGCCGAGCGCTGGTCGCGCGAGCATCGCTATCGACACCTGCAATTGTCGGTGTTCGAGGGCAACAGGCGCGCTCGTGAACTCTACGAACAATGTGGCTTTGGCATCGAACTGGTGCGCATGGTCAAGCCGCTGCGTTGAGCGGGTCCCTTGAACGGAATCGCCCACACCCGCATCGCGGCGTTCAGTGCGAGGCGTGGCGTCCTTCCGGTAGCATCCAGACGACGCCCAGCCGCACACCCCAGCGCGGGATGACCGCGTCGTCGGGCGACACGGCTGTCCAGGCGACCTCGGCCGAAAAATTGAACGTCTGCTGGCCGATTTTTGTGATGCGCCCCACCTGGAAAGCCAGTGGCACCGTCGCCTCACTGCGCTTCCAGTCCCAGATGATGTTGAAGTCGCCGGCGCCGAAATACCAATCGCCACGCAGGTAGTTGATGATGGGCTGGATCTGCAACTGGGAGACGCCGGGGCGATCGCCATCTCCCGCGACAGAAACCGGATTTTGCACGACCGCCCCAATCTGCCAGTTCTTTTTCCTGTAGTAGACGACCGTAAACGCCGGACCCAACTGGTACTTCCCCGAGCCGAGCTGGTCGTCGGCCGCCGTGGGCAGAACCATCGTGAAGCCGCCGCCCCAGATGCCCCATTCCCTCGCGGACGGCACAAAAAGATCAAAGAAGCTGATGTCGCCCAGTCCGCGTGCGTGGTCGGGATGGGGCGTGGAAAGCACCGGAACCGTCAACCTGACGACCTGCTCGACCGGAATGACATCCGACTTGGGGATGGGCAGGACCGGCTGGAAATTGAGCAGGTTGTAGCTCCCTCCTGCATTGCGCACCGAGGCCGCATGGAAGTCGGTCAGCTGCAGCTGGACAAGGGGTGCCGTGGGGTCGCCCGCCTGCGCGGTCAGCGATTCGCCATGCTTGTGGACACGCGTCTGCGTGCTTCCGGATTCCGAGTCCTTTCCCTCGGGCGTTGCCTGCGCCGCCGGCTTCGGGGTATCGGCACTGGATTCCGAGCCCTGCCTCGCCATCGCCGGCCTGAGCGCGAGCGACGCGGCCAACACCAGCGCGGCCACGGCGGCAGCGACGCAGCGCATCGACCGGTCCATCGGGGAGGCTGACGCGCGCACCGCTCCCGGTCCGAAGGATGGCAGGGACATGGAACCCTTGTGTCTACCGGAATTCATAGCACGGGAAAAGCGGAGTCGCCTGACTTTCGGAACGGACGGATGAGCCGACGCAAGTATACCCTTCCGTGTGTCCCCGATTCAGCGCAGGTCTGCCACACTCCGATATCGCCGTGGACAAGAAGCACGATGGCGAGGGCGTCGGCCGGGCCCTGCTTGAATATGCCTAACGCTGGTCGCGCGAGCATCGCTATCGACACCTGCAGTTGTCGGTGTTCGAGGGCAACAGGCGCGCTCGTGAACTCTACGAACAATGTGGTTTTGGCATCGAACTGGTGCGCATGGTCAAGCCGCTGCGCTAGGGCAACGCTGAACAAGTGGCGCAACCGTCACGATGTCTGTCTGCGTGCAGATCGCGGCGCGCTGACGCAGATGGACCGGCCGTCTCGGCAACTGCTCCTGCGTTGCTCTACCTCCTGCATCCATACAGTCGCTTCAAGGCAGCGCAACAAGAAGCTGCGCACTGACAGGAGTCGCCTGACCGATTGTTTCTCCACTGAAACAGGTGGCTTTCAGCAGGCCCGCCGGCCGCACCGCGAGTCTTGCCAAGGCCACCCGCTTTCACTTCGCCTCGCAGCACGACTGGCAGACCTTCTGAATGCCATGACGATTGTGCCACTTGTTCAGCGTTGCCCTCGGCCCCAGCCTGGCCAGAGCGGGGCCGTCAAGCCGGGCAATTGCACGCCAATCGTTCCGTCCAGCAGGTGTTCTGGAGCAGGGTTGTTGCACAAATGCCATGAACTTGGTCTATGCTGCGGCTCGCGCGATGCCTGTCGCCAATCGGAGCCCGGTTGGCGGTCGTTCCCCCAAAAGGAGCCTTGAATGCTGGCCGAAGTGCGAACAATCGGAACAATCCATGGGACGCGGGTGCTGTCGCTGGACGCCAGCGGCCGGATCATGGACTGGATTTCCTGGCAGGACGCCACCTGCCTGTATGTCCGCGGCGTCGTTTCCTGGACGCTCGGCGACCCTTGCCTGACCATTCACGGTGGCACCAATCGGCATACCGGCGAGCAAAGCACGCTCGACCTGCATCCGATCGTGGCCACCACAGGCCATGCGCGACATGGCGCCATCGACCCGGCACCCGCACTGACCAATGTCGCCCTGTTCGCCCGTGACCGCATGATCTGCATGTACTGCGGCACGCACTACTCGCGCGGCGAACTGACCCGTGATCATGTCATTCCGATTTCGAAGGGTGGCCGCGACATCTGGCAAAACGTCGTCACGGCCTGCCTGCACTGCAACGTGAAAAAAGGTTCGCGCACGCCGCAACAGGCGCACATGCCCCTGCTCGCCGTACCCTACCGGCCAAGCTGGGTCGAACATCTGATCCTGTCGAACCGCAACATCCTCGCTGACCAGATGGAGTTTCTGGTCAACCACCTGCCGAAGAAGCGACGCCCGACCTGACAGGCTGTTCGCGGTTCGCGGTTCGCGGTTCGCTCCCTCTCCCCCCGGGAGAGGGCTGGGGTGAGGGTACGAAGTGCCGAGAGATCCACTCCTGGAGCCTGATCCCGGGTAACGACCATCTGCCCACGGACCAGAGTCGCTGTAGTTCGTCGGCAAGTGTCTCAGGCCCGAGAAAATCTCTCCCCACGGCGTGCAGGAAATGCGGAGATCGGCGCGCGTGCGTACCCTCACCCCAACCCTCTCCCGAGGGGAGAGGGAGAAAATCGGCAGTCTCTAGTCCTTCCTCATCCAGCGCTGCTGATACAGATCATGGCGGCGGTCCTTGAGGTTCTGCACGGTGCCGTTGTTGCGGGCACGGGCGAGATCCTCGAGGCGCAGGTCGGCCCACAGCACCATCTCGGTGTTCGGCGTCGAATCGGCGGCGATGCCGTCGCGTGCGAAAGGAAAATCGCACGGAGTGAGGATGCAGCTCTGGGCGTACTGGATATCGAAGTTGTGCACGCCGGGCAGGTTGCCGACATTGCCCGAAAGCACTACATAGCACTGGTTTTCCACCGCGCGTGCCTGGGCGCAGTAGCGCACGCGCAGATAGCTCTGGCGCTCGTCCGTGCAGAACGGCACGAACAGGATCAGTGCGCCCTGGTCGACCAGGTGGCGGGCCAGCTCGGGAAATTCCGAGTCGTAGCAGATCATCACGCCGATCGGGCCGCAGTCGGTCTGGATAGTCGAAGCCCCGTGGCCCCCCTTGATGCCCCACCAGGTACGCTCGTTGGGCGTAGGATGGATCTTCTCCTGCTCATGCACCGAGCCATCCCGCAGGCACACGTAGCAGATGTTGCGCATCGCGCCATTCGCGTTCTCGGTGGGATGCGAGCCGCCGATGATGTTGATGTTGTAGCGCACGGCCAGGCTACTGAAGAGTTCCTTCACCTGGGCGGTGTATTCGGTAAGCCGGCGCACGGCTTCTACGGACGGCAGCGGAGAATTCTCGATCGACAGCAATTGCAGGGTCATCAACTCCGGAAAGACAACGAAGTCCGATTCGTAACTGGCTGCGATGTCGACGAAATAGTCGACCTGGTGCGCAAACTCGTCGAAGCTCCGGATGCGTCGCTGCTGGTACTGCACGGTCGCGACGCGCACGCGGTCGGGCAGGCCCTTCGAATTGAACGGGGTCGGTGTCTTCGGCTGGTCATGCCGATCCGGATTGCGCCAGGCCAGATGCGCGGCATAGCCCATCGACTCGCGATCGCCAGGCACATAATGCTCGAGCACGCCGATCAGCTCGAATCCGTTACGCAGCTGGAAGCTCATGGTCGGATCCCGATGCCGTCCTTCGCGCACCGATTTCACATACGCATCCACCGAGCCGACTGCCTTGATGCGCTTTTCCAGTCCGGGCAGGCGCCCGCCAAAGACGATGCCGCGCAAACCCAGCTTCTGGCACAGCTTCTTGCGGGCGGCATACAGCCGGCGTCCGATGCGCAGGCCACGAAACTCGGGATCCACGCAGACATCCATGCCGTAGAGCCAGTCGCCCTCGGGATCGTGTCGCGATGCATAGCCGCTGCCGGTGATCTCGTTCCAGCTGTGTGCAGCCATGGCCGGCGCTTCGTCGATGCGGAAGGTTGCGCAGAAACCGACGATCCTGCCGTCGTACTCGGCGACGAACTGGCCGGCCGGGAACTGGGCCTGCTGGCCTCGCAGCATGTCCGCAGAATGGCCCCAGACCTCTCCGTAGACCTTGGCCGTGAGCTGGACCAGGGCCTCGATGTCGCCGAGTTCGGCGTTGCGCAGGACGAGCTTGGCCTTGTCTTGATTGGGCATGGGGTTGGGGTTCCTTGTCGACTTTCGATCGGCCTAGTCTGACAAGTTTTTTCGGTCTGCACCGCGCCGATGCGTTTACAGTGCGGCAAAGCGACACTCCCTGACCGGTTCTGGAACGCGCCCGTCATGGTGCCGACATGCCCTCCCAGGGGCCTTTCTGCGCAAGGATTTCCTGCCAACCATCGCTGAATGACCCGAATTCGCCCGCACGATTCCCCGAGACATTCCTTGCCCCGCCCGTTCGGGTAGCCGAAAATGGGCCTCTGTCTGATGTCCTGGCCCACGATGATCGATTCCGCCCGCTACCCGCGCCTTTCGCGCATCGACTCTCCTGCCCGATTGCGCGAGTTCCCCGAACACGAGCTGGGCGCGATTGCGCGTGAAGTGCGCGACTACCTGATCCAGTCGGTCGCCAGCTCGGGAGGGCACTTCGGTGCCGGCCTCGGTGTCGTCGAGCTGACCGTGGCCCTGCACTACCTGTACGACACGCCGACCGACCGCCTGGTCTGGGATGTCGGCCACCAGTGCTATCCGCACAAGATCCTGACTGGCCGCCGCGACCGCATCACCACGGTCAAGAAGAAGCATGGCCTGGCCCCGTTCCCCCGGCGCGAGGAAAGCGAGTACGACACCTTCGGGGTCGGCCACTCCTCGACGTCGATCAGTGCCGCGCTGGGCATGGCCATCGCGGCGCAGGGCAAGGAAGACCCGCGCAAGATCGTCGCCGTCATCGGTGACGGCGCGATGACTGCCGGCATGGCCTACGAAGCGCTCAATCATGGCGGCGACGTCAAGCCCGACATGCTCGTGATCCTCAACGACAACCAGATGTCGATCAGCGAAAACGTTGGCGCGCTGACCCAGATGCTGGCTCGACTGATGTCCAGTCGCACGCTCAATCGGATGCGTGAGGGCGGCAAGAAGATGATGAAGCGCGAGGGCTTCCTGTGGCGCTTCATGAAGCGCTGGGAAGAACACGCCAAGGGCATGTTCATGCCCAGCACCCTGTTCGAGGAACTCGGTTTCCACTACACCGGACCGATCGACGGTCATGATCTGCCGCAACTGGTGCAGGCCCTGCGCACCCTGAAGGAACTCAAGGGTCCGCAGCTGCTGCATGTGATCACGACCAAGGGCAAGGGCTACGCCCCCGCCGAGCGCCAGCAGATCGACTATCACGCGGTCGGGCCGTTCGATCCGGATAAGGGTCTTTCCAAGAAGGGCGCGGCCAGGCCGACCTATACGGAAGTCTTTGGCGACTGGCTGTGTGACCAGGCCGCCGCCGATCCGAAGCTGTACGCGATCACCCCGGCCATGCGCGAAGGTTCCGGTCTCGTGCGCTACTCGAAAGAATTCAGCGCGCGCTATTTCGATGTCGGTATTGCCGAACAGCATGCCGTCACCCTCGCCGCGGGCATGGCCTGCGAAGGCGCGAAGCCAGTCGTCGCCATCTATTCGACCTTCCTGCAACGTGCCTACGATCAATTGATCCACGATGTCGCCCTGCAGAATCTCGACGTGCTGTTCGCCATCGATCGCGGCGGCGTGGTCGGCCCGGATGGTGCCACCCATGCAGGCAGCTTCGATCTCTCCTATCTGCGTTGCATTCCGAACATGCTGGTCATGGCGCCGGCAGACGAGAACGAGTGCCGGCAGATGCTGAGCACCGGGTACCAACATGTCGGCCCGGCCGCCGTGCGCTACCCGCGTGGGAGCGGACCGGGAGCCGCCATCAGCACGGAGCTTACAAGCCTGCCGATCGGCAAGGCCGAACTGCGCAGGAATGGCCAGGGCATTGCCCTGCTCGCCTTTGGTGCGCTGGTTGCACCGGCCACCCAGGTCGCCGAAACACTCGGCCTAACCGTGGTCAACATGCGCTTCGTAAAGCCACTCGATCAAGCCATGATCCTCGAACTGGCCGGCAGCCATGCCGCCCTGGTCACGCTCGAAGACAACGCCATCGCCGGCGGAGCCGGCGCGGGCGTGGCCGAACTATTGGCAGCGAACGGCATCAACCTGCCAATCCTGCATCTTGGTCTGGCCGACAGCTACCTCGAACATGCGAGTCGCGAGGAGTTGCTCGCCGAATCCGGACTCGACGCAGCCGGCATCGAGGCATCGATTCGTGGGCGCTTCAACGAGCTGATTCCGGTAGCGGCAATCCGCAGCACAGGTTGATCAGTTGCCTACCAAGGCAGGACCGGTTCTGCGTGCTGGTTCGCGAGCACAACAGGCGCGTTGAATCTGCCGGCACTGCGGGGTTCGCGAAGTGCAAACGGATTGCGCGCGATTGCTTGATCGCTCGGCTCGTATCCGGATCCAGCGGCAGTGAACTTTCCAATTGACGCCCAGGCCATTGCCTGCGGGCCAAACTACCGCGCTGGCGCGCCATTCATGAGCCTGGCAGTGGCGATGAATCGATTCCGCACTCACCTGCCACGACACACCGCGAAGGCACTCCTGTTTGCCGCTTTATGCCCATCGCTGCCAGCAGGCCTGATGCCAAACGCCTTGGCTGTCGCAACCATGGACGCTGGTACGCAAGCGGCACCACAACCGATAGCGGGTTTGGTGACGCGATACGACGGCGGCTTCGTGATCGAACTTGCATGGGATGCCGTCGACATGCACGCCAACGGCATCGTGATCGAACGCTGTTGGCCACAGGGTGCGAAATCGGTTTGCGAATTGGCAGCAGCATTGCATCCAGATGCCGTGGCACTGGAGTACCACGCAATCCAGCCATGGCGTTTCCGTGTGGCATCATTCAATGAACACGGGGTCTCGCCATTTTCACCGCTCTCACCCGTAGTCGGCGCAGAGCATGTGATTGATGCGAGCGATCCCGCGCCACTCAGTGCTGCCGACAGTATTCTCGCCCGACGTATCGTCGACGGCGCAGGAGACCCGTGGCGTTGCACTTCACCGCAGGCACTGATCGACGAAGGCTTGGCTCTGCTCGCGGTGCGCGAAGATGTTGATCTCTATCGAGGTCCAGCGGGCGAATGCGGGACCGGTGGCTGTCCTTACTCAAGTTATACGGTCACCGCTGGCTGCTACCACGTGCACGAGGCAGACCTGGGTCTGTACAGCCAGCCCCCCTACAGCGGCCGTCGCGCGGACGCAGGCGATGGATTGCGCATGTCGAATTCCTCAGGAAGGGCCTGCGAGGGGCACATGACATTGTTTCGAAACGATGTCGAGGTGGACGCCTACGCCTGGTTCAGCTGCTACGACGAGCATCTGCCGAACCTGCGCGTGCCGTTCAATCCACTCAATTTGCAGCGGCCCGACGTTCCGCGCTGAATTGCCCACTCGTGGAAGCCCCTCTTCCGGGTAGTGACGTTCAGGACATCCCACCGCTGATGCGGTCCCTGCCCGCGAAGTCTTTCCAGGTCCGGGTTTCGGAATAGCCGTGTGATCGCAGAATCGCGCGAACGCGATCACCCTGGTCGTATCCGTGTTCGAGCAACAGCCAGGCACCCCGGTTCATGTGTCCGGTTGCTGACTCGATGATTTCGCGAATGGCATCGAGGCCATCGCTTCCCGATGCCAATGCAGAGCGTGGTTCAAAGCGGAGGTCACCCTGGCCGAGATGGTCGTCTTCGGCTTCGATGTAGGGGGGATTGGAAACGATCAGATCGAAGAACTGACCCGCTAGTGCGTCGCACCAGTTCCCGTGTGCGAATTCGACGTTGCCGAATTCGAGCCGCGTCGCGTTTTCCCGGGCAACGACGAGCGCCGCTGTGCTGGCATCGGTTGCCAACACGCTGGCAAGCGGTCGCTCACTGGCAATGGCCAGTGCGACTGCGCCGGAGCCCGTACCGAGATCGGCCACCCGGAATTCACGGTCCTCGGGAATGCGTTCCAGCGCGAGCTCGACGAGCAGCTCGGTTTCGGGACGCGGAATCAGTACCTCGGGTGTGACCAGCAGATCCAGCGTCCAGAAACCACGATGCCCGATCAGGTAGGCGACCGGTTCGCCACGCTCGCGCGCCTGCATCAGTTGCCGGAATTTCACGATGGCTTCGGCATCGGGCGCGTCCTGTGAATGCGTGAACAACCATGCGCGATCGCGACCCAACGCATGGCCGAGCAGGATCTCGGCTTCGTGGCGTGCCTCGACTTCGCCGGGCGAGCTGTACTCGCCCAGCAGTTCACGAATCGTGCTCATCGATCCATCACGCGGCCGGCGGCGGTTGCGGTGGCAGGTCGATGGCGGGTTCCGGCGCCGCGACCCGCCAAGGCCGCCAGTAGCCGTCGCGCATCCACGCGGCAAAGCCGCTGCGCAACCAGCCCACGAGGGCCCATGCCAACCACAGCGCCCAGACCAACATGACAATGTTGTAGAACCACAGTGGCAGCGAGAGGACGCTCGCAGTCGGCAATGCATCAATACTGCGGTCAGAGAACCACTGCAGCTGACTTGCATACGATCCATTGCCGCGCACAACCATGTCCGGGGAACCGAGCAGGCCATTGCGTATGCTTTCAAACAGCCAAAGCAACGCAATCAGGGTCCAGAACGCCAATCCGATCTGGACGAGGTTGAATTTCCAGTTGACCTCGGTCTGGTAGCGCTCGCGCCAGTCAAGGGCAAACAACCAGCCAACCACGATCAGCAACGCGATCCACGAGAAGGTGGAGAAACCGAGCACGAGCAGCAGCCACTGATGGATACGCAGCGGCCCCTTGCGCCAACGCGCCAACAGCAATGCCAATACGATCGCGACCAGCAACTCACCCCAGAACAGGATGGCAGGACCTGCCGGCGGACCAAACGCGGCGAGCAGCCAGCGATCTGCAGGCAGATTGATGGCCAGGTTGATGTTGGCTGCCGGCAATCCCAATGAAACCTCCGGCGTGCGTGTCCACGCACCCAGCTCGGCGTCGTCCCTGAAACGGACGCTGTAGTTCTGCGTACCCGGATTGACCGGCAAGCTCAGCTTGCCATCCAGCACTCGGGCACCGATCGTCTCACCATCTCGAGTCACGCCGAGCAGCTCGGCCGCAGAGGGCAAGCTGATCGCCTGCTCCCCACCCTGGCTGGCGCGCAGGACGAATTGCAGGGTGTGGTTGCTTGCACGTACGCCGAATTCGCTGGCCAGGTTCAGGCTGTCTATGGCGCGCGTCGCACCTTCGACCGCAACAGGCTTGCTGATCTTCAGATCCAGCGACTCGCCGGGCAGAGGATGAAATTCGAAGATGTGAAATTCGCCGGACGAATCCGTTGAAGACGCCGATTCGGGAACACCGCCCAGCTCAAGATGCCAGGTAGGTCCGGCCAGGATGCGCCAGACTTCGGCATGGCCGTCCAGGGCCGGTGCGGTCAGGCGCAGACTGTCGGACTGATCGAGCGTGCTGTTCCATCCGGTCTGGCCTTCGCTATCGGCGAGACCGATGGTCACCTCTCCATCGCGCACCTTCAGCCCGGGCGTGGACACATGCTCGCCAGCCAGGGTCGGCAGGCCGATCGTGAAGCCACCCTCGCGTGGTGCAAGCCGCTCGACCAGCGTGGCGACCGTCCACTCGAGATCGAGATTCAGGGTGCGATACACGCGCACATACGGGGGAAAACGTTGTTCTGCCGTACTCGCCCCCTGCCCGCTGTCTTCGCGTGCGCGTGCGAGGTTGAGGGTTTCGGTGAGCAGTCGGTCGTCGGCGATGCCACTGGCCAGCCAGCCTTCGGCGGTGAAGGCGATCCGCTCCGGCGCCATCGGAAATGCGAGTTCGATACGATCGCCCAGAATCGTCGAGTCAAGTTCGACACGATGGACGCCGCGATCAAGTGCGATCCATGAATGTCCGTTTCTGCTAACAACAGCATCCCTGGCAACACCATCGACGCGAATGGATCGGATCGCAATCGAACCGGCATCGTCCGGCATCGGCACTGCAACGTGATCGAGCGCATGGATCTCGAGCACGACCTGCAGGCCGTCATCGGAGGCGGCAACCTGCGCATTGGCGATGTTCGCGCACTGTGGCGCGCATTGCGGCGGCTCGACCAGGCGGGCCTTCAGTTGTTCGAGCAGTTCTTCTGGCGGGAACTCCTGGGCCTGCGCGGCCGGCACAGTCGCCAACGACAGGCAAAGGAAGATCAGGCTTGCCTGGGCGGCCTTCGACGCGACCGGATTCCAGCGCAGGCGCACATCTCGCAGCAAGCGCCACAACAGCGCGGCAAGCACCATGACCATGATTACGCGCAGCAGGCGCACCAGCCACGGCGGCGCGATCAACAGGCGCACTTCCTGGTCGGGTAATACGGGACCGCTCCAGCCAAGCTGGTAGCGGGTGCCGAGTTGCCAGCCAGGCTCACCGCCACCGGTCTGCACCACCGTCGACTGGCTGTAGCGTTTGCTGAGCTTCTGTTCCCGGTAGTGGGGTGGGACAGACGATTTTTGTACTTCCATGCGACTGCGCATGGCTCCTGCCGACTCTTCGGGCCGCGGCGGCGGTGGCGGCGCTGCGGCCGGCATCGGCGCCGGAAGCGCTTCCATTTCCTGCGCATAATCGGCAGGCGCGTCCTGCATGGGTTCATTGTTGCTTGCGTAGTCGATGCTGGAGAACCCGTCTGCCTGGCCGTATCCGGCATAAGAAGGCTCCAGCTGCGGATAAAGGGCCTGGCGCAACTGGCCCGCGGCAAATGGCAGGGCCACCAGCAGCAACAGTACGACCGCGCCTGTGCGCAATGCACCGGCCACGCTGGACAGGCGCCCCTTGGGCAACAGGCGCGCGACCAGGGCCAGCACGATGACCGCAAGCAGGGTCCACAAGGGCGAGCCGCTTTCCTGATAGCCGAGCAACAGGAACACGGTCGTCAAAGCGCCGCCGATCCAGCCGAGCAGGCGCGAGGCGACCAGTACGATGATGGCGGCAAGAAACACGTCGAGCAGTGACCAACGCGACATCCAGCTGCCGCTGGCCCGATCGCTGCCGGGCGCGGCAATCAGTCGATAGCCGTAGGGCAGATGCAGGGTCGTCGAAACCTGGTCGAATGCCTGGCTCCAGCCCGAGATCGGCATCCTGCCCTGGGTCGCATCGATGCGCACGCCGGCATTGAGATCCACGCGCGAGTTGCGCCACTCGACACCACTCATGCCGGCCTCGGCACCTCGGGTGACCAGCAGTGCGTCATCGCTGTCGCTGCCCGCCTGCGCCCGTTGCAATTCGAACGGCTCGGCGACATCGAAGCGCCATCCATTCAACATCTGTCCACTGATCCGATCCCGCGCGAACCAGCCATCGCCCGAGAAATCGAGCCAGGCTTCACGGCGAAGCTCGAGTCGATTGGCAACATCGGCATCAAGACCGCGCGAACGCTGTTCGATGGTCAGGTTTTCACCGTTGTTCAAGGCGAATGCGGGCAGGTTGCTCCATGCGCCAGGCACGTCGGCCTGACGCGGGTCGACTTGTATCGCTCCGCTGATCGAGGTAACGCGCAGCGAAGGCACCGACTCGTAACTCCAGATTTCCTGTGCAGCCCAGTTGGATTCCGGAAATCGTGCAACCAGCTTGTCGACCGGGACCGAGGCCCTGGCAGTCAGCGTGACGGTATTGCTGCCGGGCTGCACCTGGACATGCAGCGATCCCTGGTCATCCAGCCGGGCCGGCCATTGCTGACTGACCAGGGCCAGCGGCACGAAACCTTCGGGCAAGACCGGGCCAAATGATTCCTCGCGCGCCTGCCCCGAAGCGTTGATACGGATCTGGGTCGTCAGTTCGCCAGGAATCTCATCCCTGAACTTGCGGAATACGCGAAGGTCGATGCTGTCGGCTTCGATTGCCAGGGCCTTGCCGCGACCGAGTGTGAGCTGGTTTCCGGCGCGCTGCAGAGGAGCAACCGGCTTGCCATCCACAACGAGAGATACAAGCGCAATTTCTACCGGCACCTGCACGGTCTGCGGCCGCTCCGACCAGAGCAGGCGCGCCCGCAGCTGATGCCGTCCGGCCTGCATCCAGAGCATTGGCCCGTTGCGATCGACGACCGGTGATGGCTTGCCATCGACGCTAACCTGCTGCGGCCAGTGCTGATGGCTGCCGGGCAATGGCACCCATGCATCGATGTCGACCTGCCAACTCTGAGTCAGCGTGGCACCTTGCGCGTCGGCGGCAATCTCCAGCGTGCCCGGCCAGATACAGGCAAAGTCAGCGGCGGCATTCGCCTGCGTTCCGGCGATCAGCGGGCATGCGCGGAACTCCTGATCCTTGAGCACCCATTGGCGCCACGCATCGAGATTGGCTGGCGCCCCGGGCGCGGCGGCCTGTGCCGAAACTCCGACGATCAGAAACAGGCATACGATCAAGGCACGCATGAGCGACTCCCTTCAGTTCGGTCTGGATGCATTGTGCAACGTCCAGTCTGTGCAGATGGGGTTTGGGCAACGACAAACAGGTCGTCATTCCAGCGCTGGCCGAAATAAGGTTCTGCCATGACCCTTGAAAGGCAAGAACAGGAACCGGATCCGGGCCTTCGCCCAGGATGACGACAAGAGACGTGTCAAGCCTTGCCTTGACCTGGAATCTTCACAATATTGCAGGGACGCTTCTGGCCTTCCGCATCTCGCCGGCTCAATGCGTAAGAATTCGCCAACCCTGCTCGAGGCAGGCCAGGATGAATCCAGCGAGGAAGAAGATATAGCTGTAGCGCAGATAGCGGTACTTGTGATGCGAAAGATAGGTACCCAGGGAATACAGGTCGACGACCCAGGTCCTGTAGGGCGTGCCGTCGGGCATCAGCACCTTGTTCATTTCGGCCAGGTAGCGCTCGCGCGACAGCTCGGCGAAGTGGCCGAAGAAAAGCAGGTTGAAATGCGGCGGCAATTCATCACCCCTGAGGCGAATCGGTCGGTACTTTGGCAATACCGCAAGAATCGCCAGCAACAGTGCGACCAGGGTGAACCCGGCAAGGATCAGCACCGATACGCGCAGTTCGGGGTCAGTCAGCCGCCCCAGCGAAAGCGTCAGCACGATCGAGGACACCGTGATGATGATATTGGCCTTGGTATCCGCCATCGCCGACAGCTGCACATGGTGCTGCTGGGCCGTGCGCATGACATTGTCGGCCGTGTTGCGCTCGGGGATCTGCGCATAGCTCAAGGGCGGGCGCGGGGCATCGCTCATCGTGGCGTTCCAGGGTCAGGACTGCCCGCTATCTTACTGGCTATGCAGGAATGGGGAGTAGGGAGTGGAAAGTGGGGAGTCCCGCTGATCGGGACCTCCAGTTGCCAACCAGGCCACAAGGCCATCGGCAAGTCGGACATCGCTCTGCTCAGCCCGACTTGCGTCGGCCACTGCCTCGCCGGGGCCTCGCAGGTTAGTGGTGAGCAAAGCGATCCCCCGACGTTGCACCAGCCACAGCTCAAGCTGCTGCTTCAGCCTGCTCAAGCGCAACTGCCGCCGCGTGAATCACGGCAGCAATGCGAGCGGCACTCTGGATCGCAAGAGCCGGCACGTCGTGCTTGCGCAGCGTCTTTTCATGCGACTCCAGGCATGCGCCGCAGCCATTGATTGCCGACACCGCCAGCGAGGCCAGTTCGAAATCGATCTTGTCGCAGCCCGGGTTGGCCATTACGTTCATGCGCAGGCCGGCGCGCAGCTTCGAATATTCGTCGTCGCCGACCAGATGCAGGAATCGGTAGTAGATGTTGTTCATACCCATGATCGCGGCCGCTGCACGGGCGCCATTGGCCTCGGACTCGCTGAGCACATCGGCGAATCGTGCGGTGATGGCCCGGGTCAGCGGGGCGTGCCGCGAAGCGATCGCGCTGGCCATGGCGATGATCGCAATCTGCCTGTTCGCAAGTCCGGCGGCACCGGATTCACTCAGTACCGAGTCGAGGTTGAGGCGGAGGTCCTTGGCGTAATCGGGCAACTGCGCCTTGAGTTCATCGAAATTCACATGCGTCTCCTGAAAAGTCATCCACGGCCGGCAGCACCGGAAGCGTGCCGGCAGGGGATTCGCTGGGAAAAAGGTGGGCGGCGGATTCGGGGAGGGAATCCGCCACCCGGGACGACGTCGTGGGGAGGGGAGGTACGACGCCGGCCTGACAGTCGGGCAATGATTGCTTTAATGCATCACCCTGGAGAACGTCTCCCTGATCTGGGGACGGGATTCCCCAGCTCAAGGGCCGCGGCATTCCGCCGCGAGCCGTTGCTCGTGATGGGTTCAGGCGGCCTTGAGGACCTCGTCACCCTTGTTCCAGTTGCACGGGCAGAGCTCGTCGGTCTGCAGCGCGTCAAGGACACGCAGGACCTCCTGCGGATTGCGACCGACGCTGCCTGCAGTCACGTAGGCGAACTGGATAATGCCATTCGGATCAACCAGATAGGTCGCGCGCTTGGCGACGCCCTCTTCCTCGTCGAGGATACCAAGCGCCGTCGTCAGCCGCTTGGCGGTGTCGGCCAGCATCGGGAACGGCAGGTCCTTGAGATCCTTGTGATCCTTGCGCCAGGCCAGATGAACGAACTCGCTGTCCGTGCTGGCGGCGAGAACCTGAGTGTCGCGATCGGCAAACTGGCTGTTGAGATCGCCGAAGCCCTTGATTTCGGTCGGGCAAACGAAGGTGAAGTCCTTCGGATAGAAGAACAGCAGCAGCCATTTGCCGGCATAGGTGTTGTTGTCGATGGTCGTGAAGGCCTTCTCGACGCTTTCGGTCGAAACCGTCGCCTTGACGCTGAATTCGGGAAACTTGTCACCCACAGTAAGCATATGAAACTCCTTTATTTTAAACGACTTGAGAATGGAGGAGCCGGCGAGCGCCGACCCATGACGAAGCATTCTAGCGTCTCCATTTCAATCTATCCAATTGATTGATACCATTCGATCAATAGCTACAGCCAATGATCGGAGCGGCCCATGAATCTTCGCGACCTGCGCTATCTGGTGGCCCTGTCGGAGCACAAGCATTTTGGCCGCGCCGCTGAAGCGTGTTTCGTCAGTCAGCCCACGCTATCGACCCAGATCATGAAGCTTGAGGATGAACTTGGCGTGACTCTGGTCGAACGCACTCCGCGCAAGGTCCTGCTCACCGAAGTCGGCCAGGAAATCGTGCAGCGCGCACGCGATGTCCTGCACGAAGTCGATCAGATCAAGGCGATCGCGCGGCGAACCCTGGATCCGGAATCCGGAACCGTCCGACTCGGCATTTTCCCGACGCTGGGCCCTTACCTGCTTCCCCATGTCGTTCCGCCGATTCGCAAGCGATTTCCCAATCTCGAATTGCTGCTGGTGGAAGAGAAGACCGAAATCATCCTTCGACAATTGCGCGAAGGGCGACTCGATGCGGGCATCCTCGCCCTGCCTGTCCACGACAATCAGCTGCACATGGAAAAGCTGTTCGACGAGCCGTTCGTGCTTGCCGTGCCCGAGGGCAACCCACTGGCCGCACTCAGGAACATCCGGCTTGACGACCTGGCAGACCAGAACCTGCTGCTGCTGGAGGAAGGGCATTGCCTGCGCGACCAGGCACTCGAGGTCTGCCAGCTCGCGGGCACTGGAGAAAGAAGCGGATTTCGGGCAACCAGCCTGGAAACCCTTCGTCAGATGGTGGCCGCGAATGTCGGCATTACCCTGCTGCCCACGCTTGCAGTAAAACCCCCGGTGCCGCAGGTCGAGCATATGAAGTTGATCGAATTCAAATCTCGCGCGCCATCCCGTCATATCGCCATGGTCTGGCGCAAGAGTTCGGCCATGCATGGCTTCCTTTCCAGCTTTGCCGAACTGTTCCGGCAGTTGCCGGGGCATCTGCTGGATCCGGGCAAATCCACGGCCGAAAAGAAAGCGCGGATTCGATAGCCGGCGTCGATGGTCCGGATTGTTTCGATCAATTTCCACACAGACCCGGCTCGGCGTTACCCTTGAGGGGTCAGCCGCGCCCGCCCGGTCCATTCGTGAATTGCGCACACCTCTGCGCGCATGCACGAGCAGTCCGGGCCAGCGGCTTGCACATCCCCTCCAGCCAAACGCCACGAGGTAGACATCATGAGTAATCTGAAAGGCTCTCGCACCGAAGAAAACCTGAAAGCCGCATTTGCCGGCGAATCCCAGGCCAACCGCCGCTATCTCTATTTCGCGCAGAAGGCCGATGTCGAAGGCCACAACGATGTAGCCGCAGTGTTCCGTTCCACCGCCGAGGGCGAGACGGGTCATGCCCATGGCCATCTGGAATATCTTGAAAGCGTCGGTGATCCGGCAACCGGCCTGCCGTTTGGCGATACCGTGAGCAACCTGAAAACCGCGATTGCCGGCGAGACCCATGAATACACGGACATGTATCCGGGCATGGCCAAGGCCGCGCGCGAAGAGGGCTTCGAGGAAATCGCCGACTGGTTCGAGACGCTGGCCAAGGCCGAGCGTTCGCACGCGAACCGGTTCACCAAGGCGCTCGGCGAAGTCAACGCCTGATCCAGCGGTTTCATGAGCAGCCGGGTCTGCGCGTGGCGGGCCCGGAATGCGCACGATCGAAGATGCCAACCGGGCAGGACCCGGCTGGCATTCGTGCAGCGACCCACAAGGCAGGGAATCCCATGGCTGATGAATCATCCGGCCCCCGCGAAGGCAGCCTCGAGGCGCCAACGCGTCATCCGCTGGACTGGAAAAATCCCGAATTCTACGACCAGGCTGCGCTCGACAAGGAACTCGAACGCGTGTTCGACATCTGTCACGGATGCCGGCGCTGTGTCAGTCTTTGTCACGCATTCCCGACCCTGTTCGACCTGGTCGACGAGTCCTCGACCATGGAAGTGGACGGCGTGGCCAAGTCCGACTACGCCAAGGTTGTCGACCAGTGTTATCTGTGCGACCTCTGCTACCAGACCAAATGCCCGTACGTGCCGCCGCATGAATGGAACGTCGATTTCCCGCACCTGATGCTGCGCGCGAAGGCAGTCAGGTATCGAGACGGCGAGACGACGCTTGCCTCGAAGGTGCTTTCGAGCACGACAGCGGTAGGCAAGCTTGCGTCCATCCCGCTGGTCGTCAATATGGTCAACGCGGCCAACAAGGCCAGGCCCACCCGCGCCCTGCTGGAAAAGGCGCTGGGCGTCGACCGGCAGGCCCGCGTACCCGAATATCACTCCGACACGGCGCGCAAGCGCATGCGTGGTTTCGACGGCGCGGCAAGCGAGATCAGGCCGGCCGGACGCACGCGCGGAAAAGTGGCCCTGTTTGCCACCTGCTATTGCAATGTCTCCTATCCGCAAGCGGTCGAGGATCTTGCCGCCGTGCTGCGCCACAACGGGGTCGCAGTCAAGCTGGTCGAGCGCGAGGTCTGTTGCGGCATGCCGAAGCTCGAACTGGGCGATCTCGAATCGGTCGCGCGCTACAAGGAAAAGAATATTCCGGTGTTGGCCGCTGCGGTCCGCGATGGCTGGGATATCACCGCCGCGATCCCATCCTGCGTGCTGATGTTTCGCCAGGAATTGCCCCTGATGTTTCCGGATGACGAGGACGTGCAACTGGTCAAGGCGCATCTGTTCGACCCGTTCGAATACCTCTGGCAGCGCCACCAGGCCGGCATGCTCAAGCTCGAGTTCCCGAATCAGCTTGGCAAGATCGCCTACCACGCGCCCTGTCATCAGCGCGTGCAGAACATCGGGCCAAAGACGCGCGACGTGCTCAAGCTGGTTCCCGGTGCGGAGATCGAAATGATCGAGCGATGCTCGGGCCATGACGGCACCTACGGCGTCAAGAAGGCGACCTATGCCATATCACGCAAGATTGCCAAGCCCGTGGAGAACCGCGTCAGGCAGGCCGAGCCCGCGCACTTCGCGAGCGATTGCCCGATGGCTGCCTCGCACATCGCTCACGGCACGGGCGACAAGCCCGCCGCGGAAAGTCCGCTGGCGCTGCTGCGCCGGGCCTATGGAATCTGATCATGCAGAAATTGACCCGCAACGACCTGTTCAGTCTCGAGAACTACGCCGTCGAGCGCGCGGCGTTCAAGGCTCGTGTGCTTGCGCACAAACGCAACCGCAAGGTGGCCCTGGGCGCACATGTCAGCCTGCTCTTCGAAGATCGGCTCACCATCCAGTACCAGATCCAGGAAATGCTGCGCATCGAGCGCATTTTCGAGGCAGCCGGAATCCAGGAGGAGCTCGATTCCTACAACCCGCTGATTCCCGACGGCCGAAACCTCAAAGCCACCATGCTTATCGAATACGACGATGTCGAAATGCGAAAGACAGAGCTTGAAAAGCTGCTGCGCATCGAGGATCACATCACCGCCAGCGTGGACGGACACCCGACCATCAGCGCGATCGCCGACGAAGACATGGAACGCAGCAACGATACCAAGACCTCCGCGGTCCATTTCCTGCGTTTCGAATTTACCGAACCGATGATTGCCAGTGCCCGCTCGGGCGCCGCCATGAGCATTGCAAGCACACATCCGCATTGTGCGCTGTCAACGGAGATCACGGGAGATACGCGCGCTGCGCTGCTTGCCGATTTTGATTGACGAAGGCCTGATCAACTTCGCTCAATGACTTGCCAGGTTTTCACGTCGGGGCCTCCCCCCGTCTGGATCCACGAACGAACTGTCCGGGTAAATCAGATTTTCCCGTAGAGCTCAGGCGACCGACGTTGCGCGCGTCTGTCTCGCCGCCAATACGCGATCCAGTGCCTCGCTGACATCCGCCAGCAGATCGCCTTCATCTTCGATGCCCACCGAGATTCGAAGCAGACCATCGGCGATGCCGGCGCGGCGGCGTGCCTCGGGCGCCATTGCGGCATGCGTCATGCCGGCCGGATGACAGACCAGACTCTCCACGCCACCCAGGGATTCCGCCAGGGTGAAGCACTGCAGGCCTTCGACGAACAGCCGGGCTGCGGCTTCGCCTCCCTCAAGCTCGAAACTCAGCATGGCGCCAAATCCGGCTTGCTGGCGCTTCGCCAGCGCATGCCCTGGATGCGAACGCAGTCCCGGATAGTGAACCACGCGCACCGCCGGATGCTGATCAAGGAAGTCGGCCAGCGCGCCCGCATTCGCTTCATGCACGGCGAAACGCGCCTTCAGCGTCCGCAGGCCACGCAAGGTCAGGTAACTGTCGAACGGGGCGCCGGAGATACCGAGGCAATTGCACCACCAGGCCAGCCTTTCACCGACTTCCGGATCGCGCCACAACACCGCTCCACCGACGACGTCCGAATGGCCGTTGATGTATTTCGTCGTCGAATGCACGACGATGTCGGCGCCGAATGCGAAAGGCCGCTGCAGGATCGGCGACAAGAACGTGTTGTCGACTGCGGTCAGCGCACCTGCGGCGTGGGCCGCCTCGACCACGTGACGAATGTCGGTGATTCTCAGCAGCGGATTCGAGGGTGTCTCGATCCAGACCATCCGGGGCTTTTCGGCCAGGGCGGCAGCCAGTGCAAGGGGATCATGAAAGTCGACGAAGGCAACCCGATAGAGGCCCCGACTGGACTGCGCATTGAACAGACGCCAGGTTCCACCGTAGCAGTCATGCGGAGCGATCAACAGGTCACCCGGTTCAAGCTGGGCTGCCACGAGGGTCACCGCAGCCATGCCGGTCGCCGTGATGACGCCTCCGATTCCGCCTTCCAGGTCGGCCAGGGCCGTCGCCAGGGTGTCACGGGTCGGATTGCCGGAGCGCGAATAGTCGTACTGCCGCTTCTCGCCGAACCTGGCGAAACTGAAATTGCTCGACAGCACCAGTGGTGGCATGACCGCACCATGTGCAGGATCACGATCGACGCCGGCGCGAACCGCCTTGGTGGCCAGGTTTGAAGGTCTCATGTCTGCAACTCCGAAGTGAGGCCTGTCCTGATGACATCGGCAATCGCGCCTTCTTCCTTGATGAACGCGTCATGGCCATAGGGCGAGGAGAGGGGCACCAGTGTTGCAGGGCCGCCGATGCGACGAACAAAGTCCCTCGCCAGGGAAACGGGAACCAGCAGGTCCTCGAAAATCGCGACCACGGTCGTGGTCGCGTGTATCGTTTCGGGCTCGCACTGGTGGTGATCCAGTGAGCGCGACAGGCACAGGAAACTGGCCGGGCTGAAGCGATGCACGAAGCGCTCGCCGTGCGCCGCGAGCCAACCCAGTATCCCGCTGGACGGATCGGTTTCGCCGAACCGGCTTTCCAGTTCCGCAGGTGTCCGATACCCGAGTACCGCCAGTTGGCGCGCGCGGGCCAGCGCACCTCGACGATCCTCGGCGGTGCGAGCAGACTCGATGCCCGCGCGCTGCAGGGTACGCAGGGCCAGGGCCCACGGGCTGGCACGATGGGCGGCACCGATCACGACCAGGCGGGCCAGTCGCCGGCCCAGCAGACTGGCCAGGTGTTGGCCGACGCAGCCACCGTACGAGGAGCCGATGACCGCGTCGACCTGGGCCAGGCCGAGATGGTTGAGAAGCAGCAGGATTGCGTTGGCCTGGTCGAGGCTGTCCACCGGCACGAAATCTTCCTCGTTGTGCGGGCCGGACGACGCATCCGAGCCGCCGATCCAGTCAACCGAAACGAGGCGCAGGTAGCGCGGATCCAGCGCCTGCCCCGGCCCGCACTGTGCAGCCCACCAGTCGCTCACATCGCGGCCCGCGGATATGCCACCGAGGACGATCACGGCGGGAGCGTCTTGTGGCCCCCAGGACTGCCAGGCGAGAACCCCACCCTCCAGCCTGAGTCCGCAGGACAGTTTGAAACCGTGCAGGCGCAAGATGCCACGCCGGGGCAAGGGACAATCGCCCTCGCGATGCAGTTCGCTGATCTGGATTGCCGCCATGACACCCTCTGCCGTTGCGTACAGGGAGCGGCAACGCTCCGCAGTACGGAACGCAGCTCATCTCCCGGGAAGTTCCCGCTGGAGTTGGCACCGTCAGCGCTGTCGCTGTGGTTGCCTCGGCATCAAAGGGCCAGTCCCTCCGCCGATCTCGATGAACGACGGGAACTGTATCGATGAACTGATAAGGCGTCAAGACGTTTAGACGTCTATATGAAAATCAATCATATGCAATGACGGAATGAAGCGGCAGTTGGCTGTCCCAGCGACGGCGACCTGCAAGGGCCAGCAACTCGACCACTACGGCGGCACCGATCACGCTGGCCTGTGCCTGCTTGAGCAGCTCTGCTGCTGCCGCAAGCGTTCCGCCGGTTGCGAGCACGTCATCCACGAGAAGCACGCGCTTGCCTGCTTCGATGGCGTCCGCATGCATTTCCAGACGATCGCTGCCGTACTCGAGCGCGTAGTCGATACCGATTTTTTCTGCCGGCAACTTGCCTGGCTTGCGCAGCGGAACAAATCCGCAGCCGAGCGCGGCAGCGGCGGCCGCACCGAAAATGAAGCCACGCGCCTCGATGCCGCAGACCAGGGCGATGCGCTCGTTGCGGAAGGGCCGCACCAGTTCGTCGATGGAGGCGGCAAACGCGCGGGCATTGGCAAGCAGCGGAGTCAGGTCCTTGAACCCGATGCCGGGTTTCGGAAAATCATCGACTTCGCGAACGAATCGACCCAACTTCATCGACATCCTCCATCCGGGGCGCCGGCAGCCGATGCCGCGACTCGGCAGGCAGGCCGGGCGACACACTGCCCGCTCGGGCGACGCGGATCCCGATCAGGCGGTAAAGGCGGAAGGCACTCCGAAGAATCCTTCATCTGCGGGATCCACCTCGGCTTTCAGTGCCGCATCGATTTCCTGAACGATCGGCAATGCACGCTCGATATCGACATTGGCGACCATGACGTTGACCAGGCCTGAAACGGGCAGCTCGCCCATCCCCCCGGTGAGATACTCGCCGCTGACAAAGGCCATGATGCCGATACTGTCCAGCGCGGACTTGACCAGATTCGCGTCGATGATGCTGGCGGCTCGATAGATGATCTGCATGCCGGGTATCCGTCCTGTTGCGCTCATCTTAACCATTGAACGGCAACCGTGACGACATGCCGCCGGGCTGTTCGCTTCCAGGCCCCCGGCCGTCTGCTCGCAGAACGGTTAAAAAGTGACAAAAACGGTGTCGGATTGAACACAAGCCCCAATCTGGGGTTATGATCCGTGCTGGCCTGTCCGCAACACATCCGTGTGCAAGCGGAGCAGCTCAGGGGGCTAACCAACCGGCGCAGACAGGGAAGGTCTGCGAATAAGTGCCGATGGACGTGTCCTTTTGATGCTGCGTGGGGCTTTCCGAATTTGATCAGCAAGACCTTTTCCGAAGACGCCTTCGCCGAGCGCATTCGCGAGTGCATGCTCGAGCTGCTGATCGAACGCGGCCCGGGACGCACGATTTGTGTCAGCGAAGCCGCACAGACTCTTGCGGTCCGGATCGGCTTTCACTGGCACGACCTGATGCGTCCGGTCCGCACGATTGCCGCGGCCCTGACCGATGCGGGCGTCATAGAGGCCATCCAGCACGAGGAAGTCGTCGATATCAGGGCGGCACGCGGTCCGGTCAGGCTCCGCCTGCGTGCGATGCCGGGTCAGCGCAGCGCCCAGCAAGGCTAGGAAACCCGGCCTCACCATCCACCCAGGCTTGCGATTCGCCCGTAAGCACGGTTCAGGGCTTCGCCAACCGGTTAAGGCAACGCTGATCAAGTGGCACAATCGTCACGACACCTGTCTGCGTGCAGTTCGCGGCGCGCTGACGCAGATAGACTGGACGTCCTTCAAGTCAGCGCAACAAGGAGCTGCGCGCAGACAGGTGTCGCCCAACTGGTTGGTTTTCAATGGAAAGGGTGGTGTGCAGAAGGTCCGCCAGTCGCACCGCGCGGCTCGTCAAGGCCACCAGCCTTCACTTCGCCACGCAGCACGACTGGCGAACCTTCTGCACACCATGAAGGTTGTGCCACTCGATCAGCGTTGCCTTAAACTTGCGGATTGACCATTGACCGCCAAGGGCGGCTGCATCCGCATGACTGAATCCACAGCACCGACCAACTTCATCCGCCAGATCGTGCTTGCCGACCGCAATGCCGAAAAGCATGGCGGCAAGGTGCATACCCGGTTTCCGCCCGAGCCGAACGGCTACCTGCACCTCGGCCACGCCAAGAGCATCTGCCTGAATTTCGGCATCGCCCGCGATTTCGATGGCGTCTGCAACCTGCGATTTGATGACACGAATCCGTCGCGCGAGGACGTCGAATTTGTCGAAGCGATTCGGCAGGACGTCCAGTGGCTGGGCTTCGAATGGGCCGAGCAGCGCCACGCTTCGGACTACTTCGAGGTCTTCTACCGCTGCGCCTTGAAGCTGATCGAGGATGGCAAGGCCTACGTCTGCGACCTCAATGCCGATGAAGTGCGCGCCTATCGCGGCACCCTGACCGAGCCCGGCCGCAATTCGCCGTATCGGGATCGGAGCACGGCCGAGAATCTGGATCTGTTCCAGCGCATGCGTGCGGGCGAATTCGCCGATGGAGCGAGAACCCTGCGCGCGAAGATCGACATGGCGTCGGGCAACATCAACATGCGCGACCCGGCGATCTATCGCATCCGCAAGGCCACGCACCAGAACACCGGGGACGTCTGGCCGATCTATCCGATGTACGACTATGCGCACTGTCTGTCTGATGCGATCGAGGGCATCACCCACTCGCTGTGCACGCTGGAGTTCGAGGATCACCGGCCGCTGTACGACTGGTGCCTGGACCAGATCGACCTGCCCTCGCATCCGCAGCTCGCGGAATCGGTCGTCGCGGCCGGATTGAACTACGCGCCAAGCCGACCCCAACAGATCGAGTTCGCCCGCGGTAATCTCGACTTCACGGTCATGAGCAAGCGCAAGCTGCTGGCCCTGGTCCAGGACGGTCTCGTCGATGGCTGGGACGATCCGCGCATGCCGACCCTGACCGGAGCGCGTCGCCGCGGTTTTCCGGCCTCCGCAATCCGCATGTTCTGGGACCGCGCCGGCATCAGCAAGCAGAACTCGACCATCGAATACGGCGTGCTCGAAGGCTGCGTTCGCGAAGTGCTCGATGGCACCGCCGCGCGGCGCATGGGCGTGGTCAATCCGCTCAGACTGACCCTGACCAATCTCGCCGCAGACCACACCGAGACACTGGACTTCCCGAATCATCCGAAGAACGAAGACTTCGGTCGGCGCAGCGTGCAGTTTTCTCCCGAATTGTGGATCGAGCGCGACGATTTCCTCGAGGAACCGGTCAAGGGCTTCCATCGCCTGGTTCCGGGTGGCGAGGTACGCCTGCGCGGGGCCGGCATCATCCGCTGCGATGAAGTCATCAAGGATGGCGCCGGCGAGGTGATCGAGCTGCGTTGCTCACTCGATCCGGATACGCGCCCGGGCTGCAACGGTGCGGATCGCAAGGTGAAGGGCACGATCCACTGGGTGGATGCACGCACGGCCGTCGCTGCCGAAGTGCGCCTGTACGATCGCCTGTTCGATGTCGCCGACCCCGACGATGACACCGATGGCAAGACCTACCGCGACCACCTCAATCCGGAATCGCGCCGCGTCATCCGCGCCTGGCTTGAACATTCCCTGTCCAATGTGGCCCCGGAGTCGGTATTCCAGCTCGAGCGCCTCGGCTATTTCGTTGCCGACCGCCGCGACCACGCCAGCAGTCGCCCGGTCTTCAATCGCGTCGTGACCTTGCGCGACACCTGGGCCAAGGCATCCCGGTGAGCAATCACAATCGCCTCGAACTGGTCCTGCCCGACTGGATCGACGATGAGATCGACTTTTCCCGCCGCTACATCGATGACGCGTCGCGAATGGGGCTGGCGATTGGCCTGGCCAGACGCAACGTCGAGCTCGATAGCGGCGGTCCGTTCGGTGCGGCGATATTCGGCGCGGATGGCGATCTGATTGCCGTCGGGGTCAATCGCGTGGTGCCGCAGAACTGTTCGGTGGCCCATGCGGAGATGATGGCGTTCATGAGCGCTCAAGCGCGCCTGGGCCGCTATCGGCTGAATGAGGATGGCAGCCGCTACCTTCTTGCAACCAGCGCCCAGCCCTGCTCGATGTGTTACGGGGCCAGTTTCTGGGCCGGCATCGACGCGCTCGTGATCGGAGCGCGCGCCGAGGATGTGATGGAGCTCAGCGACTTCGACGAAGGTCCCCTGCCCGCCGACTGGGAGGGCGAGCTCGGCAAGCGCGGCATCGAGGTTCGACGCGATGTGCTTCGCGACCAGGCCCGGGAGGTTTTCGAGCTGTATCGGAACAGGGCCGGCGCAAGCTATTGAAGACGCCGGTCAAAGCAACTTTCGGAGCATCGAAGGCATGACACAGCCAGCCCACGGCATGCTCGCCTACTGTCGCCCGGGATTTGAAGGCGAATGCGCGCAGGAACTGGCAAGCCACGATGCCAGGCTCGCGACCGGGGGATTCGTGCGCAGCCAGCGCGACAGTGGCTTCGTCGAATTCGTGCTGCCGGACGCATCCGCGGCAAACCGGTTCGCCGATTCGGTCCGATGGCAGGACCTGACCTTTGCGCGCCAGTTGCTGCGAGTCCGCGCAAGAGTCGCAGAATTGCCGAGAGAAGATCGCCTCGGCGTGCTGATGCCGGCGATCCGGACCATGGGCCATGGCTACCTCGACGCATGGATCGAGTCACCCGACAGCGATGCCGCGCGCGAGCTGGCCGGTCTCTGCCGATCGCTCGGCAACGCACTGGTTGCGGCGATGAAGCGCGAATCCCTGATCGATCCGAAGTCGACCTGCCGGTTGCATGTCTGCCTGACCGATGCGCAGAACGCCTTCATTGCCGAAGCGGAATCGGACAGGACGTGTCGCTGGCCCGGCGGCATTCCACGCCTGCGTTTTCCGGCGGCCGCGCCGAGCCGATCCACGCTCAAGCTCGAAGAAGCCCTGCTGACCCTGCTTGACGCGGACGAACGCGAGCGCTGGCTCAAGCCCGGCATGACCGCAGTCGACCTGGGCGCGGCACCGGGAGGCTGGACCTGGCAACTGGTGCGCCGTTCGATGAGCGTCACCGCGGTGGACAACGGCCCGATGGACCAGAAGCTCATCGATTCCGGGCTGGTCACGCATCTGCGCGAGGACGGCTTCCGCTATCGCCCGGCCGAGGCCGTTGACTGGATGGTCTGCGACATGGTCGAACAGCCGCGAAAAGTGGCCGCCCGCATGGCCGAATGGCTGGCTGGCGGCTGGTGTCGTCAGACCGTCTTCAATCTGAAATTGCCGATGAAGAAGCGATTTGACGAAGTCCAGCTTTGCCGGAACATGATCGAGGAAGCCGTTGCCACCAACGGCAAGCGCATCGAATGGCGAGCCCGGCAGCTTTATCACGACCGCGAGGAAATTACGGTTTTCGCCAGAACGGCCTGAGTTTCACTTGATCAGTCGGCATCGGCTACCCGATTCTTTCGAAACAATCAATACTCGCTGCGCAATGACAGTGTCAAATTCCACGGCTATCCTTTTTCGTTTGACCAAACCGTGGAGTGTTCATGTTCCAGCCCAGAGGATTTCTGCTCGCAGGCCTGCTGCTTTCATTGGCAAACCCTGCCAGCGCCCAGGTCGTCATCAGCCAGGTGTATGGCGGTGGCGGCAATTCAGGCGCGACCTATACCAATGATTTCGTCGAACTCTTCAATCGAGGCAACAGCGCGCAGAGCCTGGCCAACTGGTCGATCCAGTACAGCAGCGCAACCGGCACCGGCAATTTCGCCTCCAACCTGACGACCTTGTCGGGGACTATTCCCCCAGGCGGCTACTTTCTGGTGGGTCTCAGCAGCGGCGGCGCGGTGGGCAATGCCTTGCCGACACCGGATGCCACCGGGTCGATCAACATGAGCGGCAGTTCGGGCAAGGTCATCCTCGCCAATGTCGCGACTGGCATCGCGTGCAATGGCGGGTCCACGGCGTGTAGCGCCGGACAACTCGCCCAGATTGTCGATCTGGTTGGATTTGGCACGGCCAACTTCTATGAAGGCTCGGCTGCAGCCCCCACTCTGAACAATACGTTGGCCGCCTTTCGCGCTGGCGCAGGTTGCACGGATACCAACCAGAACAGCGCGGACTTCAGCGCGGCCACACCCGCCCCGCGCAACGCGGCAACCACGGCCGCCCCATGCGGCGGCCAAGGCATCCCGGCCATCAGTGTCGCGAACCTGTCCCTGGACGAAGGCGATATCGGCCTGACTCCATTCGTTTTCACCGTCCAGTTGAGCGAAGCTGCACCGAGCGGCGGTATCACCTTCGACTTCGCTAGCGCCGACGATACCGCTATCGCCGGCGTGGACTATCAGACCGCAAGCGGCAGCGAAACGATCGTGGAAGGCGAGGAGTCTGTGCAGATCACGGTCAACGTGATCGCGAATTCGACAAGCGAGCCGAACCGCGCGTTCACCCTTGCGCTGAGCAATGTCAACGGCGCGATTCCGGCCAGCCTGAGCGCAACCGGCACCATCCAGGACGACGACATCGGTACTTTTGCCATCCACGGCATCCAGGGGTTCACGGACACTTCGCCCGTGGCCGGCCAGCGCGTCGCGAGCAACGGCAACATCGTCACCGCAGTCGCCGCACAGGGCTTCTTCATGCAAAGCAGGGACGCCAGCGCCGATGCGGATCCGATGACGTCTGAAGGCATCTACGTCTTCACCGGATCAGCCCCCACCGTGCAGGTCGGCGACGAGGTCGACCTGGTCGGCGACGTGTCCGAATTCTTCGGCACCACCGAGCTGAGCAATATCAGCGATCTGGTCATCGTGTCGACCCTGAATGATCTGCCCACGCCCATTCAGTTCGACGCGAGCACGCCTTCGCCGGACCCGATCGCGTTGAGTTGTGGCTCGAGCAACTTCGAGTGTTTCGAAGGCATGCGCGTGCAGATCGACAATGGCATCGTGGCGCGCGCCAATCCGTATTTCAGCAGCGACAACTACGCCCAGATCTTCGTATCCGCCTCCGATACGCGTTCGTTGCGATCGCCGGGCCTGCTCTATCCGCTGGTTCCCGGCGTGGACAATCCGGACGCGGAAATGTTCAGCGGCAATCCGCACATCTTCGAGCTCGACGCCGATGCGCTCGGCGCAGTGCCGCCGAACACGGCGATCACGGGCGGCAGCCGATTCAGCGCAACGGGTGTCGTGGCCTACAACTTCGGTGACTATGAAGTCTGGCCCACCGCATTCACGGTCACCGAAGCCAACACCATTCCCCGACCGGTCAGGGCAGGCCAGCTCGGCGAGGAGCTGCGCATCGGCAGCTTCAACATGTATCGGCTGTGCGACACCCTGGCCAACACCACCTTCACCTGCGGCAACGGCGGCGAGCCGGACGAAGCGGCCCTCGCCCTCAAGGTGTCGCGCCTTTCCGACTATGTCGGCAATGTTCTTGAATTGCCGGATGTGCTCGGCGTCGTCGAAGTCGAGAATCTCGCCGTGTTGCAGATGCTGGCCGATCGCATCGCTCTCGATACGGGCGTGACCTATGCGCCGTTCCTCGAGGAAGGCAACGACGGCGGTGGCATTGATGTCGGCTACCTCGTGCGCAATGACCGCGTCGGCAATGCCGTCGTTACCCAGTTCGACAAGAACGAGATGTGGCTGGATCCGCGTGACGGACTAATGCATGAGCTGCACGATCGCCCGGCCCTCAAGCTCGAGGCGACGTTCTCGGGCCAGGCCTTCGCCACCATCATCGTGCATCCGAAATCGCGCAGCTGCGTGGATGCGCCATCGGGCGCCAACTGCACCCAAGCCGACGTCGACCGCAATCGACTCAAGCGCTTCACCCAGGCCAGCTCGATGGCGGCACGCGTGCAGCAGGAACAGGTCGCCCAGCCAGACCGCCCGCTGCTGGTCATTGGCGACTTCAACGACTATCAATTCAGCGATGGCTTCGTGAACATGACCGGCCTGCTCCAGGGCACCTATGACAATGCCGCCAACGTGATCGACCTGGCCGGCCCGAACATCGTCGATCCGCCACTCTGGAATGCGGTGACCTCGCTGCCGGCCAACGAGCAATACTCGTTCCTGTTCACCGAGCAGTTCGGCGAAATTTTCGGCTACACCCAGGCGAGTTCGTTCGATCGCGGCCGCGATGTGCCCATCATGCAGGTGCTCGATCACGCCCTGCTCAACGGGCCGGCCAGAGCCTGGTTCGCGGGCTTCGAATACGGTCGTGCCGACCTCGATGCCGCCGACCAGGACGAGCGCAACAGCACGACCGCGATCGGAGTATCGGATCACGATGGCTTTGTCGTGCGTCTGGCGACCGACCGGATTTTCGCCGACAGTTTTGGCGGCGACTAGCCGAGCGTTGCTTCAACAAGCAAAGCCCCTCTCCCCCCGCGGGAGAGGGGCAGGCGTGACCCTCCCCCGGTTCGGGAAGGAAAAGGATTTGCCGTCAGTCCGCCGGCTTGCCGTAGAGCAGCTTGCGCGGAGCACCGGTAATTGCCGCGGCCATGCGCGCCGCGCGTGCAGGCGCCATCTCTTCACTGAGCAAGGCGAACACGCGCCGACCTTCAACCAGGGTCGCGTCAGCCTGTTCCCCGCTGGCACCCGCCAACATGACGACAAATTCGCCGCGCTGCTGGTTGGAGTCGGCTTCGATCTGCTCGATGACCTCGGGCAGCGATCCCGACAGTACCGTTTCAAAAACCTTGGTCAGCTCCCTCGCTACCACTACCTGGCGCTCGTCACCGAGGATCGACTGTGCGTCCTTGAGCATCTCGACAATGCGATGGCTTGATTCATGGAAGATCAGGGTCCGTGTTTCGGCCACGAGCTGCTGCAAGCGCTCGCGCCGCGCCGAGGCCTTGGCCACCAGAAAGCCCTCGAAAACAAATCGGTCGCTCGGGAGTCCGGCCACCGAGAGCGCGGCAATGGCCGCACAGGGCCCGGGTACCGGCGATACCGGCACGCGGGCTTCGCGGGCGGCACGCACGAGGCGAAAGCCCGGGTCACTGATCAACGGCGTCCCTGCATCCGAGACCAGCGCCACCTCGGCGCCTCCCTGCACGGCCTCGATGATCCGATAAACCTGCTCACGCTCATTGTGTTCGTGCAACGCGATGGTTGGGGCGCGGCTGCCGATGCGCGCCAGAAGCGCGCCGGTGTGGCGGGTATCTTCTGCCGCGATCAGGCTCACCCTGCACAGGATGCTTTCGGCGCGCCCGGACAGATCATCGAGGTTGCCGATCGGTGTCGCGACGACCCAAAGCTTTCCCTGCACCGTATTCATGATTTTTCCTGCACGGGACCGATCCTTCAGGATAGCGGGTCGGCAGGGAAACTGCGCCTGAACGGTGCTTCCTGCAGTCGCCCGGACCACGGTTTCAGCCCGACAATCGTCCCATCCGGGCTATCATCCGGCTTTCACTTTTCGACCACACCGGCCCATGAGTGCATTGAATCGACTGCAACCGCGAATCTGGATGGTGATATTCCTGCTGGCTGCAGGCATTTCTGCCTGTTCGACGACGACCACCCAGGTACGCCCCGAGGTCGCGGATTCCGAACGCGCCGAACAACTTGTTCGCGAAGGAAGTTTGCAGGCTGCGGCGCAGGAATACCTGAATCTGGCGGACGACAGTCGCGGTTCCACCAGCGCCTACTACCAGCTGCGCGCCGGCGAAATCCTGCGCGAAGACGGTGACTACGCGGGCGCTGCCCAAGCCATTGAGGGCATCAAGCGCAAGCGCCTGGGCGGCGATGCGCCGCTGCGCCTGGACTTGCTGGAGGCCGAAATCGCGTTGCAGCGGGGCGATGTGCAGCGTGCATCGGCGTTGATGGTGGTCGATGAATCCGCGGTGCCGCCCAACCTGCGCGTTCGCGTGCTCGAGCTGCGTGCACGCATCGCCGAGGCCAGCGGAGACCCGTTCGCCTCCGCACGCATACGCGCATCGCTGGAAAGCGATCTGGTCGGCCCGGACCGGGACATCAATCGCGAACAGATCATCGAAACCCTGGCCAGCCTGGACAGCGCAACCTTGAAGGGTCGGGCGGCTTCGCTGCGCCCGGGGGATGCCCTGCTTCCGTGGATCGAACAAACGCTCAAATTGCGAGGCCAGGTGCTGCCCAGGGAAATCCCGCGTCCGCAGCGTCCCGTGGGCACCCTGATCCCGGATTCGGACAACGGCCTGCAGCGGGAAGGGTTCAACGCCGTGCTGCAGGTTGCCGTGATCCTGCCGCTGAGTGGTCAGGTCGCCGGTGTCGCCCAGTCCATACTTGACGGCTTCTTCGCCGCCTATTTTTCCGACGACAGTGCCGAGCGTCCGGTCGTGCGCACCTACGATGCCGGCGGCACGCCGCAGGAGGCGCTGGCGGCCTATCAGACTGCAGTCGCGGACGGTGCCGGGTTCGTGGTCGGACCGCTGCTGCGCGAAGCGGTAGGCGAGCTTTTCCGTCAGTCCCTTCCGGTACGCGTGCTGGCCCTCAACCATCCCGACACCGGCGAGGTACCGCCCAGGGGCAGTGCCGAATTCGGGCTGCTGCCCGACGCCGAAGGTGCGCAGGCCGCGGCGCGCATGATCAGCCTCGGCATCGACCGGGCTGCCGTGATCGTTGTCCAGACCGACTGGGCCGAACGCGCCGCGCTCGCGTTTCGCGCGCAGTACGAGTCGCTCGGCGGTCAGGTCGTCGGCGAGTCGCGTATCAGCGAATCCGAATTCAATTACCGGGGCCCGATCAAGGACGCTGCCGGATCGCTGGGCGATGTCGCCAATCCGGAGGAATCCGGACGGATGCCACAGCCGGGTGCCGGCATCTTCATCAGCATGCGCCCGCAACAGGCTCGCCTGCTGATGCCGCAGCTCAAGCTGGCCGGCATCAATGCACCGGTCTATGCCACCTCGCATGTGAACTCGGGCGAGACCAGCCCGAGTCTGAATCGTGATCTGGACGGTATCGAATTCTGTGATGCGACATGGCTGTTTTCACCAGTACCCGGTCGACCGGATCGCAACGAGATGGCGCACTATCTGAGCAGCGCGAATGGCCTGGGCGGGCGACTCTTTGCCTTCGGCATGGATGCCTATGCCTTGCTGCCCTACATGAACTGGCTGCTGGCCAATCCGGATACCTACCTGGACGGGGCCAGCGGGCAACTCGCTGCCGACAGCTTCGGGCGCATCCACAGGGTCCTGACCTGGGCGCAGTTCTCCGATGGCATGGCGCGGCCGGTTCAGGGCGCATTGAGCCCATTGCCCTTCCAATAGCAAGGGCATCGATGCGCAGTACCGGAAATCATTTCGAGGACCTCGCCCTGGCCCACGCACAGCGCAACGGATTGCGCCTGATTACACGCAATTTCAATTGCCGCTATGGTGAGCTTGATCTGGTCATGCGGGAGGCCGACACCATAGTCTTCCTCGAAGTACGCTATCGCCGCTCGCAAAGCCATGGCGGAGCCTTGGATTCGGTCAGTGCTTCCAAGCGGGAACGTTTGACCAGAACCGCGAGTCTGTTCCTGCAGGCCCATCCGGACCTGGCACGGCATGCCTGCCGGTTCGATGTCATGGCAATCAGCGGCACGCAGGATTCACCCAGCATTGACTGGCAACGCAACGCATTCGAAACCGCCTGAGGATGTCCCCGAAATGAGATTCAGTCTTCGCCTTGTCGCCATGCCCGCACTCCTGCTCGCCCCTCTGCTCGGCGGCTGTGTCGCCGTGGTCGCTGCGGGGGCGGTCACCACGGCCTCGTCAGTCAACGATCGACGCGGTTTCAGCACCGTCATGAGCGACAAGAACATCCAGCTCAGCGCTTACGACCTGCTCAATGCAGACAAGGAGCTGGTGCTGAAGAATCGCGTCATGATCTCCGTCTACGACGGCATGATGTTGCTGACCGGCGAAGTGCGCACCGAGGAACTCAAGCAGCGCGCAGAATCCCTGGTCACCGGCTTCGAAGGTATCGATCGACTGGTCAACGACATCGCTGTGATGGAGCCCGAGGGATTCTGGTCGAATCGCAACGACAACAAGATTACCGGACGCGTGAAGCTGGCCATGGCCGATGCCACCAGCTTGCCGGGCTTCGACGTCACCAAGATCAAGATCAGCACGGCGCATCGGGTGGTCTATCTGATGGGCATACTGACGCCGGAAGAAGAGGAAGTCGTTGTAGAGATCGCGCGAAACGTCCCCGATGTCGAACGCGTGGTGAAGATTTTCAAGTACACGGAAGCGCCGAAAAGCTAGCCAACCCCCACACGGAGCAGTCATGAGTCTGTCGACATCCGTGCTTCCTTCCCTGGAAGCCCTGTTCCCGGCTGATGCCATGAGCACCGAGGCGGCCGAGTGCGCGGTGTACGCCTATGACAATTCCCGCCGCGAGGCGATACCGGATGCCGTGGTCTTCCCATCGACGCACGAGCAGGTCCTCGCGCTGGTCCGTCTGTGCCGGGAACATCGCATCGCCCTGACCGCACGCGGTCGCGGCACCAACACCACCGGAGCCAGTGTTCCGGTTGCGGCAGGCATCGTGGCCAGCTTCGAGCGCATGAACCGGATCCTGAAAATCGATCCGGACAACCGTCTGGCCGTGGTCGAGCCCGGCGTGCTCAATGCCGACCTGCAGGCAGCCCTGAAGCCCCATGGATTTTTCTGGGCACCGGACCCGACTTCGGCGCCGTATTGCTCGATCGCCGGGAATATCGCCTGCAATGCCGGCGGTCCGCGCGCCGTGAAATACGGTGCCACGCGCGACAACGTATTGGCCCTGCGCGCTGTTGATGGTCGCGGTGAAGCCTTTCGCTCGGGCAAGCCGACCACCAAGGGCGCCACCGGTTACGACCTGACCCGATTGCTGATCGGCTCCGAAGGCACCCTCGCCATCGTCACCGAAGCGACGCTGAAGCTGACAGCGTTGGCCCCGGACAAGCGCACGCTGCGCGCAACCTATGTCGACATCAGTACCGCGGCCGCTGCCGTTGCGCGGATCATGGCCCAGCCGGTCACACCTTGCGCGCTGGAATACATGGATGGTGAGGCCCTGAAACTCGCGCGCAACCACGCTGGCGATTCCATTCCGGAAGCCGGCGCCATGCTGATCATCGAGGTCGACGGCGAGACCGGCGCCTTGCCCTCCGCAGTGGCGGCGATCAGCCGCGCCGCCACCGGCGACGGATTGATCGAGCTGCACGCCGCAAGCAACAACTCCGAGGTCGACGCCCTCTGGAGCGCACGCAAGGCCTTGTCGCCTGCGTTGCGCACGCTCGCACCGAACAAGATCAACGAAGACGTCGTCGTTCCGGTCAGCCGCGTACCCGATCTGATCGCCGGCCTGAAAACGATCTCGGAACGCAACGCGATCCCGATCGTCACCTTCGGCCATGCCGGCAACGGCAATATTCACGTCAACCTGCTTTATCGGCCCGAAGATCCCGTGCAGGCCGCCAACGCGCCCGGGTGTCTGTCGGAAGTTTTCGACCTGGTGTTCTCGCTTGATGGTCTGCTCTCCGGAGAGCACGGCATCGGCCTGACCAAGCGCGAGTTCATGCCGCGCGCACTCGATACGGTTTCGCTGGATTTGATGCGCCTGATCAAGGCGCAGTTCGATCCGGACGGGATCTTGAATCCGGGGAAGTTGTTGCCCGATCCCGCATCTTCCTAGGCCGTCGAAATAGAGCAACAAGGAACAGAGCTTGCACTCGCCTGCGGCGAGCGCCCTACTTTCTCTTGCGTACCTCTGCGCCGCAGAAGCGTCGCGAACTGAACAGCTGGCCTCCGCAGGGCGAAGTGCAGGATGCCCGTAGTCAAGAGAAGGCCACCTCAGGCACGCGCCTTGCGCACAGTCCCTGTGCTCCAGGTGCGCGAGTCAGCTCCGAGGTTTGCTGACAGAACGTCCCTGTGCTGGCCGCAACCTGGCACACGTCCTGTGGGTCATCCTTCGGACAGTTCCTGCACATCCTCGCCACGTGCGACGAAACCCTTGTGGCGCGTTTCCTGCGCGCCAAAGCCCCTCATCCGCCCTGCGGGGCACCTTCTCCCGCTACACGGGAGAAGGAAAGTCGCAAGCTAAAGCATAGCTGCATACTTGCGCGAAATTGCTGTTGCTCCCCCTTTGCTGTGCAGGAAACACAGTGACCGGTCCCCTCTGTAGCGGCGGTGCGGTGTAGGCGAGTGCATGGATGCACGAGGTAGAGCAACGCAGGAGCAGTTGCCGAGAAAGCCCGCAGGGTGGCTCGCATGGGTGCGAGCCAGTTCGCTGCCAGCACAAGGATGTGCTGTCAGCAACCTCCGGAGCCGCGCCGTGAAGTCGCAGGGCAGGATGCCCGGAGACCGCTGCATCGGGGTGGCCTTCTCTTTGGTGACCTTTCTCTTGGCCACTCAGGAGAAAGTGGCTCGCTCGCTGGAGGCGAGTGAAAAAAGGCATGGATGCCGCGCCGCGAAGCGGCGTAGCTTTCTAGATCACCTCGCACCGCTGCTCCAGCGCAGTGGTCGCGCATGGAAAAGTGACTCGCTCCTGGGCGTGTGAATGCTGTGCTCTGATGGCACGCCCCGTTGAGGCTCAAGTATCTAGAGGAAGCGGAAGATCTGGATTGCATGCTGCTCCTGCAGCATTTCCTTCCGGCCATTCGCTGCGCGAATGTTCGTTCCGGCATCCTGCCTCCACAATCCAGCCTTCGTCGGGATGACGAGCAGGGAATCATGAGCTTTGCTTCGACTCGCACGCCGCAAGCATGTGAAATTCCTGCACCACGAGTACGGCAATCCCGGACCGGGAGATCACGACCGCATGCAGGAAAATCGAGTCGGTCGACGCCAGAAAAATCAGAAAAAGTGCACCAGTACGGCGAGAGCCATGGCCGCATAAACCCCCGCCAGCGCATCATCGAGCATCACCCCAAATCCGCCCTTGACCCGCCGGTCCGCCCAGGAGCATGGCCACGGCTTCCACACGTCGAACAAGCGGAACAGGAAGAACCCGGCAACAATCCAGGCCCAGTGCGCTGGCCAGATCAGCAAGGGCAGCAGGGTGATCCACTGGCCGACAAACTCGTCCCAGACGATCACGCCGGGATCGCTGATGCGCAGTCGACCGATCACGACATTGGATGCCCAGACGCCCATCGCAAAGGCGAGCACGATGAGGACCGCCACGACGCCCAGGGACAGCTCTCGCATGAACAGCCACGGAATCAGGGCCGCTGCGGAGCCGGCCGTGCCCGGGGCAAACGGGCTGAGTCCGGACCCGAATCCGCTGGCTATCCAGCCTGCCGGATGTCCGAGGACGGCGCGACGCTGTTGTGCATCGAGCTTCATCTGAAATGATCCCATCCCTTGCTTGACGTTTCGCGGCGCCGGCCGTCGCGGTCCAGCACGTGAATGCCAGGCTCCTCGATGACGCGTCCGATCCTCGAGACACGACAGCCCAGTTTCTCCATCGTCGCACGCATGCTGTCGGCCCTGGCTTCGGCGATCGTGAAGGCTAGCTCGTAGTCGTCGCCGCCGAACAGTTGCAGGTCCCGGCAAGTTTCGGCATCGAAGCAATTCTGCAGCGCTGACGACATGGGCAGGCAGTCCTCGCCGATTTCGATGCCGAGCTTGCTGCTCGTGGCGACATGGCCCAGATCTGCCAGCAACCCATCGGAAATGTCGATGCACGCGCTGGCCAGATCGCGCAGCGCGATGCCGGCGGCGACCCGGGCTTGAGGACGATTCAGTCTCGCAACAAGCACCTGCTCGTCGGGGCCCGGATTTCCAGCGTTGGGGTTTGCCGACTGCAGGATGCGCAAGCCACCGGCTGCGTCACCGATGGTTCCGGTAACGAACACCACCTCGCCATGCTTCGCATCGCTGCGTCGCAGCGCTTGGCCCGTGGACACAATCCCGTGCGCGGTCACGCTGAGGGTCAACGGTCCGCGCGTGGTGTCGCCGCCGATCAGGGCCATCTGGTGTTCGTTCGCGAGCTGCGCGAAGCCCTGCATGAGTCGTTCGACGAAACGGGCGTCGGGCTCCGGCAAGGTCAGGGCCAGTGTCGCCCAGGCAGGCAACGCGCCCATCGCGGCAAGGTCACTCAGGTTGACCGCCAGCGCCTTCCAGCCGATGTCGGCCGGATCCGTGCTGTCCGGGAAATGCACTCCGGCAACCAGCGTATCGGTGCAGATCACCAGTTCGTGATCCGGCGGCACGCTGACCACCGCAGCATCATCGCCAATGCCGGTGCGCACGTCGCTGCGCGCTGCGCCGACGTGGCGCCGAATGATATCGATCAGGTCGAACTCGCTCATGCGCGCAGCCTGCTCCGCGTTCAGCGGCCCTTGTTGCGAAACTCGACTTCACGCCATTGCGCGGCGAGCTTGTCGAGCACGCCATTGACGTAGGTGTGTCCCTGATCGGCACCAAAGCGCTTGTTCACCTCGAGCGCCTCATTGATGATCACGCGATAGGGCACATCGGGCCGAAAGCGAAGTTCGTAGGCGCCAATGCGCATTACCGCGCGCTCGATCGGATCGACCTCTGATATTTCCCGATCGATATGCAGGCGAATGCCGGCGTCGAGCTCGGCAAGATGCTTCTCTACGCCGCGAAGCAGATCTTCGAAGTATTCGAGATCGGCGATTTCCATGTCCTGCTCGTGACGGAACTGCTCGATCACCTTGATCATGCGGTTGCCGCCTACCTGCCAGGCGTAGATGGCCTGCAGGGCACGCCGGCGCGAACGCGAGCGCGCGGCCAGGTCGACGCCCTCGGGGCGATTGGGATGATTCACAGTTGTCTCCAGAGATCGATCATTTCCAGGGCGGCCAGTGCGACCTCTTCTCCCTTGTTGCCGTGGGCGCCACCTGCGCGCGCCTCGGCGTCGGCATGCTTCTCGACAGCCAGCACCCCGTTGAGTACGGGCAGCCGGTACTTGACGGCGACGCGCATCAATCCATCAGCGCAGCCATCGGCGACATGTTCATAGTGGCGAGTATCCCCACGAATCACACAGCCAAGGGCGATGATTGCCGCGTATCTGCGCGACTTCGCCAGTTGCGCCGCCAGCACCGGAATTTCCCAGGCACCTGGAACGCGGAACAGCTCGATATCCTCCGCGGCCTGCCCGTGCTCGCGCAAGGCCCGCTGTGCACCATCCACCAGTGCGTCAAGAATGCGCGGGTTCCAGCGACTCGCGACGAGGGCGATTCTGGAATCCGGGGTCGCGCGGGCGGTTCCGCTGAAGACGGTCATGAAAGGTCGGCCGGAGATTTGGGCGGCCAGCGCAGGAAAGCTGCCCGAGGCCGCGCAGTTTAGCCGACAGACGCTTCAGGCAGGAACCATGAAAGGAGACGTCTGCCCGCTAGCCACGACCGACTCGCCGCCTCGCTGCGGCGGCCGGAGACCGGATTCCGTCATTCACGCGCGTCGCACCCTCTGCTGTGCGATGCGTTGGCCCTTGTGGACCCGGTCTTGCTACCCTGCAAATCCCCGAACACCCGTGTATGATTCGCGGCCCGTTCATCCCTCCATCCGCATAGAAGGATAGTTGCCGAAATGAGCAGCACCCTGTTCACCTCCGAATCGGTTTCCGAAGGCCATCCCGACAAAGTCGCAGACCAGATTTCCGATGCCGTCCTCGACGCCATCCTGATGCAGGACAAGCGTGCCAGGGTTGCCTGCGAAACCATGGTCAAGACCGGTGTCGCCATCGTCGCCGGCGAAGTCACCACGAGCGCCTGGATCGACCTCGAAACGCTGACGCGCAAGGTCATTCTCGACATCGGCTACGACAGCTCGCAGGTCGGGTTCGATGGCGAGACCTGCGGCGTGCTCAACCTGATCGGCAAGCAGTCCCCGGACATCAACCAGGGCGTGGATCGCAAGAAGCCCGAGCACCAGGGTGCCGGCGACCAGGGCCTGATGTTCGGCTACGCGACCAATGAAACCAACCAGTTCATGCCGGCCGCGATCCACTACTCGCACCGCCTGGTCGAGCAACAGGCCAAGGTGCGCAAGAAGAAGAACTCGCCAATGCCGTGGCTGCGCCCGGATGCGAAGTCGCAGGTCACCCTGCGCTACGAGAACGGCAAGGCCGTCGCCATCGACGCCGTTGTCCTTTCGACCCAGCACGATCCATCGGTCAAGCAGAAGGACCTGATCGAAGCCGTGCGCGAATACATCCTCAAGCCCGTGCTTCCGGCCAAGTGGTTGCACAAGGGCACCAAGTTCCACATCAACCCGACCGGCAAGTTCGTCATCGGCGGACCGGTCGGCGACTGCGGCCTGACCGGACGCAAGATCATTGTCGATACCTACGGTGGCTGGGCCCGCCACGGCGGCGGCGCATTCTCGGGCAAGGATCCGTCCAAGGTGGATCGCTCGGCTGCCTACGCCGCCCGCTACGTGGCCAAGAACATCGTTGCGGCCGGAATTGCCGCCCGCTGCGAAGTTCAGGTCAGCTACGCGATCGGTGTCGCTGAACCCACTTCGATCTCGGTGACCACGTTCGGCACCGGCCGCATCGCCGATGCGAAGATCGAGAAGCTGATCCGCAAGCATTTCGACCTGAGGCCGTACGGCATCATCAAGATGCTCGACCTGGTCCACCCGATGTACCAGCGCACGGCCAGCTATGGCCATTTCGGTCGCATTCCGGAAGTCGTCACTCTTGCCGATGGCAGCTCGTTCACGGCCTTTTCGTGGGAAAAGACCGACAAGGCCGAAGCACTCAAGGCCGACGCCAAGCTCTGACTGAGCTTCTGCACGATTGCCGGGGAAGCCAGCGGGTTTCCCCGGCAGCAGGCATGTTTTAGTCTGGTCGTCTCGGCGAAGGCCAATCTGGCCGCTGCAAGACTTCCGGAACCTGTATGCAAATAATTCGATTCTGCTCCCTTTCCCTGCGCAATATTCTCGCAACAGCCCTGATTGGCCTGGCCTGGATCTGTCCTCTGGCGCTGGCCGGCACCGTAGAACCCCCGCTGCACATGCTGTTTTCCGACAAGAACAGACTCGTCGTCGGGACGGTCAGCGAGATAAACCCGCCCAACCGCATCGTTTTCAAGCGCGAAAAGGTCTTTGGCGGGCACGATGACGTGCCCGAGCTGGTCGACCTGATTGCCGATTTCCCCGCCATGAAGAACGCCGAAATGGGCGAACGCTATGTCTTCGCCTACGGGTTGATCGAGCGTGACAAGCGCGCGCCTGCTGGCGTGGTCCTGAACAAGAAAGGCGCCACGATCATCACCAGCCTCGGCCTTGAGCCGGCCATGTTCCGGGACACGCGCGACCTGAGGAAGATCCTCGACGCATCGAACACCGAGGAAAAACGGGATTCCAGAGCCCTTCTGGACCTGCTCCTGAAGACCCTGAAGAGGGATGACATTCAGCTCAGGAGTCTCGCTGCGGCACAGATCGCGCTCGATGCCGATCTGGGCAAGCTGCTCGATGACAAGGACAGGCAGCAGATCCGCAGCGTTGCCGCGAATCCGGAAACTACCACCGAGACCCGCCGCGTTCTGCTCCAGGCTGCATTCCTCTATCCCTCCCTGTACGGAACCTGGTGGCAGCCAGAAGCCAAGGAAGTACTGGCAACTACGCCGCTAGACGGATACCCTGAGGGGGCTTGGGACCCGACTGGGCTCGTTCTGCTTGCGTTTGGAGTAGTCGAGAAGCCCGAAGTGCAGTTGCCGAGAGACTCACTCATTCGTTGGCTGCGCAGCCCGCAACCTCTGTTTCGGGAAAGGTCTCTGGCGCTGATCGGGAACAAATTCCCTGATCAGGAACGGGAAATGGTAGAGGAAGTCCTGAATGATCCATCCCTGAATGCCGGGTCCCGCACATATCTCGACGATCAAATGCGCCGCCTCGATCGGCAACCGCCTGGAAATGCCGCGCATGAGCAAGGAACCGAGTGATCGAAAACATTGACGGCGGATTCTGGTTTGATCCGTGCGTTGAAGAGCAAGAACGAACCGTATCTTGATGAGGAGCCTTCAACATGTATTTGCGATACCGATTGACCACCCTGGGTGCAGCAGCGTTGCTTGCACTCGGATCCACCGCACAGGCAGCCAATACGGTTGCGGCACCCAATCAGGTTCCCGAAGTCCGGTATGCCGTGCGCGCCGACGTTTCGGCTCCGATGCGCGACATCATTCGCATGATGCCGCCGTCCGAACCGGTAGGCACGACCAGCTCGCCATTCGAGATTCCGAATATCCTGCTGAAGCGCTCCGACTACCCGACTCTTTTCGAGCCAGACTACTCGAAGTCCCAAAACGCGCCGTTGGGCGTATCCGCACCTCCCGTCGACATTTCCTATGATGCGCTGACTCAGGCAACCGCCTGCGGCGGCTGTCTGCCTCCGGACACGAATGGCGATGTCAGCGATGTTCACTACCTGCAGACCGTCAACAGCCACTGGGCCGTCTACAACAAGACCACGGGCGCCGTCGTGCAGGGCTCCACGCCTGGCAACTCGTTCTATGTCGGTTTCGGCGGCAAGTGCGAAACCACCAATTCGGGTGATCCGACCGCACTCTGGGACGCACAGGCCAAGCGCTGGGTCATCAGCCAGTTCGTGACCAGCGCCCCGTTTGCACAGTGCGTTGCCGTTTCGACGACGTCCGACCCGCTCGGTAGCTATTACCGCTACGAGTTCCAGTGGCCGATCTTTGGCGACTATCCGAAGATGGGCGTGTGGACCGAAGAGTCCACGGCTCAGAACGCCTACACCCTGATCACTCACGATTTCGGCGGCAGCCCCCAGACTTTCCAGGGCGCTTCGCTGATCGCGCTTGAGCGCAACAAGATGCTGGTGGGCGACCCGAGCGCAGCGGTTGTGCGCTTCTCGGGAATCGATGCCTACGGTGTCCAGCCCATTCACCTGAGCGGCCTCAAGCCGGCGGCGGGTGGTGCTTGCCCGACCTTCGTGCATTTCGAGTTCAGTACCGCGCAGTACCGGTTCTGGGACATGTGTCTTGACTGGGAAACTCCGGCCAATACCGTATTCACGAATCCGCCGACATTCATCGACTCCGACGTTTTCGTCCCGTATGGCGGCGCCATTCCCCAGCTTGGAACGGCACAGCAGCTTGATGCGTTCGGTTCGAACACGATGTATCGCGCCACGGCCCGTGCATTCGATGCCACCGCCCCCAACCGCATGTCCCTGGTCATCAACCACGTCATCCAGGGCGGCGGCGGCCAGGCTGGCGTGCGCTGGATGCATTTCAACCTGAAGCCGGGCGCCGAATTCCCGATCACGACAGTCGATCGCATCTTTGGTCACGGCTATGAAGGCCCGGAGTTGCCGAATTCGGTTCCACCGACCCAGATGACCAAGACGGTCATCGACCAGGGCAACTTCACCCCGGACGGCGATTCACGCTGGATGGGCGGCATCGCTGTCGATGGCAGCGGCAACATCGGCCTGGGCTACTCGAAGTCGAGCGCGTCGCTGAATCCGAAGATCATGATCACCGGGCGCACACCGTCCGACCCGCCCGGCACCATGCGTGACGAAGTCAGCTGCACGCCCGGAACTACCGGCTCGCAGACCAGCACTTCGGGTCGCTGGGGCGACTATTCCTCGATGAGCGTCGATCCGGTCGACCAGTGCCGCTTCTACTTCACTACCGAATACCTGGCCACGACATCGGGCGCCTCCTGGCGCACGCGCGTCTGCTCGTTCACCTTCGCCGGTTGCGGTGATCCGGACTTCGCCCTGGTCGCCGAAACGCCGGCTCGCGTGGAAGTCTGCTCGGCTACGGATGCCGATCCGACCTGGGACGTGCGCGTTGGTGTACTGAACGGATTCAACAGCGCGGTCGCGTTCGCGACTCCGGGCATCCCGGGTGGCACCACGCCCAACTTCACGGTCGATCCTGTCGTTGGCGCGGGCACCACCGTGCTGACCCTGACCAACGGCGCGACGATCGCGGCAGGTGAGTATTCGTTCGCAGTATCCGGTGTCAGTGGTCCATTGACTCGCTCCCTGCCGCTTGAGCTCGGTGTCTCCGCTGCAGCAACCGGGGCTTCGAGCCTGGTCTCGCCGGCCAACAACTCGACCGGCAACAAGGTTCTTCCAACCCTGAGCTGGAGTGCGGTTGCCGGCGCACTGAACTACACCGTGGAAATAGCTACTGACGTCGCGTTCGCGAACATCGTCAGGACGGCAACGGTTTCCGGCACGACCTGGAAGGTCACACCGGCCCTGAACGAGTCCACGGCGTACTACTGGCGCATCACGCCGAACAACTACTGCGGCGCGGGCGCCACGTCTGTCGTGTTCCGCTTCGACACCGGCATCATCGGCCAGTGCCCGAGCGGCACCACTGCCACGAATGTCTTCGCTGACAACTTCCAGGGCGGTGTCAATGGCTGGACCACGGTGGGCACGGGCGCGACCAACTGGAGCCAGCTGGCTGCTCCGGCCGGCAGCGGCCTGACAACCACGGTCTGGGGAATCCCGAACAATGCCACTACCAGCGATCGCGGACTGGTCTCGCCAAGCATTGCGATTCCGGCCAACTCGCAGGCCACGTTCCTGATCTACGACACCTGGCACAACTTCGAGGATGACGGCCCAACCGGCTGCTACGATAACGCCACGCTCGACGTCAAAGTGGGCGCCGGCGCGTTCACCTACGTCCAGGGCAATTCGCTGTACACGGATCCGTACGACGGTATCGCCGCCAGCAACCTGCCGAACGCCGGCCTCATGGTCTGGTGCCATACGCCGCCGGGAGCCATCAACTCCATCGTCGACATGGATGATTACGTAGGCCAAAGCGTCCAGTTGCGCTTCCGCGCCTTGTCCGACGCGAATACGGTCGCTGCTACCAATCCGACCGGCTTCTACATCGACAACCTGGTCGTCAGGGCTTGCACGCCGTAAACCGGCAGACAACCTGAGATCCTTTGAACGGGCCGCTCTGCGGCCCGTTTTTTTTTGCCCGGCAACGGAGCCGATCCATGCCGACTGCCATGTTCCCCAGTCACATCAACTGCTAGAATTTTCCTCGCCCGGATCAAGAGCATCACGTCCAGGCCGTCGTTTCATACAAAAACATTTTGCCTTGCAGTGCTCGGAAGCGACGGGCGAGGGTTGACCTGCCACTGGCCAAGCCAAGGGCCAGGCGCATAGCGGAAGTGAGCACCTCGACATGGTCAACCCGATGACAACGAATCCCGAACTCTTCATTGCATCCGTATCCGTATCGCTGCTGGTCAGCATGGTCCTCATCTACGAACTGGGTCGTCAGATAGGGCGCGCACAGATTCGCCGGGATCCGAAAGGCTTGGCCAAGGGTATCGGCGCCGCCGAAGGATCGGTGTTCGGCCTGCTGGGACTGATCATCGCATTCACTTTCTCCGGAGCAGGGAATCGCCTCGAAGCGAGACGCGCACTGATCACCGAGGAAGCCAACGACATCGGCACCGCCTACCTGCGCCTCGACCTGCTCGCCGAGGACGACAAGATGGAGTTGCGCGAGCGCTTCCGCCGATACGCCGAGCTGCGCGCGACCCCGCCCCTGATCGACACGTTTACTGCCGCAGATGACTGGTATCTGCAAACCGACGAGATGCTGCGAACGCTCTGGAAGCGCTCACTGGAAGCCAGCCAGCGCTCAGAAGCCGATCCGGATGCGAAAAAGCTCCTGTTGCCTGCGCTGAACGCGATGATCGACATCACCAGTACGCGCAAGCGAGCGACCATGGATCATCCGCCCCTGGCCATCTACCTGCTGCTCGGCGGGCTCAGCCTGCTCGGCGCCTTGATGATCGGCTACGCCGCTGCCGACAACGACCGGCGCAACTGGCTGCATCCGATTGCATTCGCCGTCATTACGTCGCTGGCGGTCCACCTGATCCTCGACCTGGAATTTCCACGCGTCGGGTTGATAAAGGTGGACTCGTCGGACGCTGCGATCCTTGAAGCACGCAAGCAGATGAACGAGCCTTGATGCCGTGTCCCCAGCGCAGCGCGACGTCGTGATCGCAGCTGCGGCGCTTGCCGCTTCCTGCTGGAGGAGAATGATCTGTCGGATCCGGCGCACTCCGCAGCGCAGCGGCATCCGCACCTTGCATGCGAGGTCGCCTCTGCGGAGAACGCCGTCGATCAGGCCATGGCTGCCCTGCAGGCGTCTTCGAGCGCCTTCATCATCATCCGGTACGGACCCGGTCCGTGACTGATGCGCGCGACGCCCAGCTCGGCCAGCTGGGATAACCGGGGTGACGCGGCACTCTTCATGACATTGAGCGGAAGCGATGATTCCCTCGCCGCACGCTCGATCAGACCGGGATCCACCAGGCCCGGAATGAAAAGGCCGTCGGCGCCGGCAGCGGCATAGGCCCGGCCCCGCTCAAGGGCCAAGCGGAGCAACCCCAGGTCGTGCGCCTCGCGCGGCGCCTGCAGAAACTCGTCAGTGCGCGCGTTGATAAAGAACGGGATGCCGGCGGACTCGACGCCAGCACGCGCGCTTGCCACGCGCCTGGCCGCATCGGCAGGTTCACGCAGCCTGCCATTCTCGGGGAAGCTGTCTTCAAGATTGCAGCCAACCGCGCCGGCCTCGATCACGCGCGCAATGGAGCGCCTGACATGGTCCGGTTTTTCGCCGTAGCCGCTTTCGAGGTCAATCGTGACCGGAAGCTCGGTTGCCGCGACGATACGTTGAAGATTCTGGATGACGAATTCGAACGGGACCTGCTCGCCGTCATCGTACCCGTGTGCGGCCGCCACCGACCAGCTGCCCGTGCCCACAGCGCGAGCGCCGCCCGCAATGACGGCCCGGGCTGAGCCAGCGTCCCAGATATTGAAGATGACCAGCGGGTTCCCCGCGACATGCAGGGATCCAAACTGGGCGGCAAGCGCTTTTTGCGTCGACATGGGTCACTCCCGGCAGCGTCCGGCATCGGATTCCGGCCCGGAATCCTGCCATCGCAGGAGACAATATATCCTTTCATCGCGAATAAGCGATATACTATGCGCCCTCTTCGCTGCCGAGGGGCGCTGCAGGTCAGTTCCGCTAGCGGAACCGGACACAGGCTCGGCACGCGATTCCAGTCAACGGCGCCCGCCCCAATTGAACGGAGCGAACCGCATGAATGCCGTGGTAAAGAACACCCCGAATACCGACTACAAGATTGCCGATATCTCGCTGGCCGACTATGGCCGCAAGGAAATCGACATCGCCGAGCACGAGATGCCGGGCTTGATGTCGATCCGCAAGAAGTACGCAGCCGAAGCACCGCTGAAGGGCGTGCGCGTGACCGGTTCGTTGCACATGACTATCCAGACCGCCGTCCTGATCGAAACGCTGAAGGACATCGGCGCCGACGTGCGCTGGGCGTCGTGCAACATCTTCTCGACCCAGGATCACGCCGCTGCGGCGATCGCAGCCACCGGTACCCCGGTGTTCGCATGGAAAGGCGAGACGCTCGAAGAGTACTGGGACTGCACGCTGGATGCGCTGACCTTCCCGGGCAACAAGGGTCCCGAGCTCGTTGTCGACGATGGCGGCGACGTGACCCTGCTGATCCACAAGGGTTATGAGCTCGAGAACGGTTCGAAGTGGGTCGACGAGCCGGCTTCCTCCCACGAGGAACAGGTGATCAAGAACCTGCTCAAGCGCGTCGCCAAGGAGCGTCCCGGGTTCTGGCACACCGTCGTCAAGGACTGGAAGGGCGTCTCCGAGGAGACCACCACCGGCGTGCATCGTCTCTACCAGATGCTCGAAGCCGGCAAGCTGCTGGTCCCGGCCATCAACGTCAACGATTCGGTGACCAAGTCGAAGTTCGACAACCTCTACGGCTGCCGCGAATCACTGGCCGACGGCCTCAAGCGCGCGATGGACGTGATGCTGGCCGGCAAGGTCGCCGTGGTCTGCGGATATGGCGACGTCGGCAAGGGTTCGGCCCATAGCCTGCGTGCCTACGGCGCCCGCGTCGTCGTCACCGAAATCGATCCGATCAATGCGCTGCAGGCGTCGATGGAAGGTTTCGAAGTCAATACTGTCGAATCGACCCTGGGTCGCGGCGATATCTATGTGACCACGACCGGCAACAAGGACGTGCTGACCGTCGAACACATGCAGTCGATGAAGGACCAGGCGATCGTCTGCAACATCGGCCACTTCGACAACGAGATTCAGGTCGATGCGCTGTACAAGCTGGAAGGCGTGACCAAGCTCAACATCAAGCCGCAGGTCGACAAGTTCACCTTCAAGGACGGTCGCTCGATCTTCCTGCTCGCCGAAGGGCGTCTGGTCAATCTCGGTTGCGCCACTGGCCATCCGAGCTTCGTGATGTCGAACTCGTTCTCGAACCAGACCCTGGCCCAGATCGATCTGTGGGCGAACAAGGGCCGCTACGAGAACAAGGTCTACATCCTGCCGAAGAAACTCGACGAGGAAGTCGCGCGTCTGCATCTGGAAAAAATCGGCGTCAAGCTGACCACGCTGACCAAGGAACAGGCCGCGTATCTCGGCGTACCGGTTGAAGGGCCGTACAAGCCCGAACACTACAGGTACTAAGTGAGCGGTCGAGCGGTGAGCGGGAAAGTCCAGGGCAATGTCCTCGCCACTACGATCTCGACCTCTGGAAGGACGCGATGCGCCTTGTTCGAGAGGTGTATCGCGTCACTTCCGATTTTCCGGACCACGAGCAATTCAGTCTGACCAATCGGATTCGACGCTCGGCAATCAGCATTCCGTCCAACATCGCGGAAGGGGCTGGACGCAGTGGCCGGGTCGAGCTGGTCCGATTCCTCGTGATCGCTCGCGATTCTCTTTCGGAGCTGGATACTCAACTCTGGATCGCATGTGATCTGAACTATTTGAAAGACGCAGGCGAAATGCAGGATTCGATTCAACTGCATTTCGCAATACTCAACGCCCTGATCACATCCAAACGCCAGCCAGATACCCGAGGTTCGGAATGACCGCTCACCGCTCACCGCTATCCGCTCACGGCGCCCCAGTTTCTTTTGAGTTCTTCCCGCCCAAGACCGACGAACAGCGCGAAGCTTTGGACAGGACCGTCCGCCTGCTCAAGCCCGCATCGCCCGAATACGTATCGATGACCTTCGGCGCCGGCGGCTCGACACTGAGCCACACCGTCGATGCCGTGCGCAGCCTGCGCAGCAAACATGCGCTGGATGCAGCACCGCATCTGTCCTGCATGGGTGGATCGCGTGCCGAGGTCCGCTCCCTGATCGAAGACTACAAGTCACTGGGTGTCACCCGCATCGTCGCCCTGCGCGGTGATCTGCCTTCGGGCATGGCCAGCATCGGCGATTTCCGCTATGCCAGCGATCTGGTCGCATTCATCCGCGAGGAAACCGGTGATCGCTTCCGCATCGAGGTCGCCTGCTACCCGGAAGTCCATCCGCAAGCCAACGACGCGCTCGCCGATCTTGCCAACTTCAAGCGCAAGATCGAGGCCGGCGCCAACGGTGCGATCACCCAGTATTTCTACAATGCCGACGGCTATTTCCGCTTCGTCGACGCGATCCGCAAGATGGGCGTCGACGTGCCGGTGGTCCCCGGCATCATGCCCATCGCGAACTTCAGTCAGCTGCGCCGATTCTCCGACATGTGCGGCGCAGAAATTCCACGCTGGCTGGCCAAGCGCCTGACAGCCTTTGGCGACGATGCCTCCTCAATCCGCGACTTCAGCGCCGATGTTGTCGCGGACCTGTGCAGGCGGCTGGTCGAAGGCGGCGCACCGGGCATGCATTTCTACACGCTCAATCGCGCCAGGCCTACGATGGCGGTGCTTGAGCGGTTGTAGCGGGGTTCGATCACCAGCCAAACACGTCCGCCCTGGCGCGTTGCCTCGCAGGAGGCCCGTCAGGGGCGATGCTCCTGTTGTAGTGCACCAAAGAGCATCGCACATGACGGGCCTCCTGCAGAAGTCCGTCATTTTTGCGCAGCTTCGATACTTTCCACCTCGTATGGGCTTTGTTCTCCGCCTATGCGTTGGAAGCCATGTGCACCCCGGCAACAGCGCGACCTGAAGGATCGGCGGCATTGGCGAATGCGGGATCCCAGGCGATCGCCGCCGCGGACGAACAGGCAATCGACTTGCCACCCGGTATCGTCTGCGCGCAGGCGTCACCGGGGAAGTACTGCTCGAACAGGGAGCGATACCAGTAGGCTTCCTTCGTCGCCGGCGGATTGAGCGGAAACCGCTTCGCGGCGGCAGCGAATTCTCGATCGCTGACCTGGGCCTCTGCATGCGCCTTGAGGCCGTCGATCCACCCGTAGCCGACGCCATCGCTGAACTGTTCCTTCTGACGCCACAGGATCGAATCCGGCAGGGCGCCCTCGAAGGCTTCGCGCAGCACCGCCTTTTCGATGCGTCCGTTGCCGGCCATCTTGTGTTTCGCATCCATGCTCATGGCGATGTCGAGGAATTCCAGGTCAAGAAACGGCACGCGCGCCTCGACACCCCAGGCCATCATCGACTTGTTTGCGCGGGCGCAATCATACGAATGCAGGGCATCGATCTTGCGTACGGTTTCCTCATGGAATTCGCGCGCGTTCGGCGCCTTGTGGAAGTACAGATAGCCGCCGAAGATTTCATCCGAGCCTTCCCCGGACAGCACCATCTTCACGCCCATGGCCTTGATCCTCCGCCCGAGCAGATACATCGGCGTCGACGCGCGAATCGTGGTGACGTCATAGGTTTCCACGTGCCGGATCACCTCGGGCAAGGCATCGAGCCCTTCCTCGAAGGTGTAGCGGAATCCGTGATGCACGGTGCCGAGCGATTCCGCGGCGATTTCCGCAGCGGCAAGATCAGGCGAGCCCTCAAGTCCGATGGCGAACGAATGCAGGCGCGGCCACCAGGCTTCGGAAGCATCATTTTCCTCGACACGACGACGCGCAAAACGCGCCGCGCAGGCGGCCACCAGGGAGGAGTCGAGACCACCGGAAAGCAGCACGCCATAGGGGACGTCGGTCATCATCTGTCGATGCACCGCAGCCTCGAAGGCGGCGCGCAATTCCTGCGCAGGGACGCTGACACCCTCGGTGAAGGCATGATCGCGCCACGGCTTGTTGTAGTAGCGTTGCAGCGCGCCGGTTGCGCTGTCGTAGACGTGTCCGGGCGGAAATTCGGCCAGGTCAGCGCAAATACCCGACAGCGCCTTCATCTCTGATGCGACACAAAGCCGGCCTTCACGATCGTGGCCCCAGTACAGGGGACATACGCCAATCGGGTCGCGTGCGATCAGGTAACGGTTGTTGGCGTGATCCCAGAGCGCGAAGGCAAAGATGCCGTTGAGGGCGGCCACGCCATCCGCGCCACGCTCCCGGTACAGGGCGTTGATGACCTCGCAATCGGATCCTGTCTGGAACGCGTATGGCGTGTCGAGACCCTGCTCGAGCGCCTTGTGGTTGTAGATCTCGCCATTCACGGCCAGCACGAGTTCGCCATCGGCTGAACGAATCGGCTGCGCGCCACCGGCCGGGTCAACGATGGCCAGGCGTTCGTGGACGAGGATGGCGCGATCATCCGCATGGACACCGCTCCAGTCGGGCCCGCGGTGACGCTGGCGCTGACTGAGTTCAAGCGCGAGCCGACGCAAGGCCGGCTGGTTGTCGCCGGGCTGTAGGTCGAAAATGCCGAGTATCGAGCACATGATTGGCTTTCCTTTATGAATGAAACCCTGAAAAGCAAAAGGCCCGCTCAGTGGCGGGCCTTCTGCGTGTGTATGGTGTGTAATCCCTAGTGCACGCCGAGCCCGATTGTGGAACGCGCATTATTATTCGTGCCCTCGATCGGGGCAGTCAGGGCGGCATTCGAATGGACGGAAGCAGTGAACATGTGCAGCACTAGACCAGATCAGGGCGAACATGACAAGCCCGCTTCGCATCGGATTTGCTTGCAGATGAAACCAGCGTTCTTCCCGATTGCCCAGCTTCTCGTTGTCGCGATTGCCAGCGCGCAGGACGCAAACATTCACCGCTGCATTGGTGCCAACGGAGAGCCCACATTCAGCGATCAGAAGTGCGCGCAGTCCGGATTGTCGGTAGCACCCGCCGCACCACCCTCTGCGACAAAAACGCTCGACCCGAGCCTGAGCCCCTCGATCAGCCGGCCAGTCACCACGCAGACCTGCCCGACCTCGCCCGAAGACTTGCGTGAGCGCGTGGCGGCCGCCTTCGGAACGGCAAGCGGCGTTGGCCTGTCCGGCCTTTTCCTCTGGGACGGCTTCGGCCAGGGCTCATCCATGGCGCCGCTCAAGGAGCTGGCGGTGATGATGGGGGAGCCACTGATATCCATCGAGCTCGACAGTTACGCCGACGCTCCCGAGACCGTCCGGAGCCCGCGCTCGCGCGTGGACGTCCACAGTCCTGTCGCATATGAACTGATCATCCGCACCATGGCCGAACAGGAGCGCCGCGTCCCCTATGAAGCCGTCAGACGATTCGGCATGACCGAAACGCTCGGCTGCTGGTGGTTGCAGCTACCCTACTGATTCAATGCGCATGCAACCGAGGTCTGCGTGCCCCGACCTTCGAATATTGGGCTCGCCGAAGGATGATAGGCCTCGCCGAGCGGCACCTGTAGGCCAGAAGCGCGCCTCAAGAAGCACTGAGCCGAATCCAGGTGTCTGCTGGACCGGGGGAAGTCCAAACGGATAGTTCAGGGTGTCCACTAAACCGAGGGAATCGTCCAATCCGCTCTAATGCGTAGTTAGATGCCAACTCAGCGTACCTCGCCACGCAGGATGGCGAGTCGATTGGACGGCGCGTGGGGCGACACGAAATCAGGGATGGTCGATGGGGTTCGCCGGGGCCGAGACAGAAACTCTACCGGCCACTCTACAACTCGGCGCTCTTTGACGTGAAGGAACGTGCCGGGCTCCGGCTCGTCGATGAACTCCTCTTGTAACACCAAAGCGAGCGGCTCCTGTGCTCCGGCGGTCTGCTTCGAGAACTCTAGCGCCTCATCGTAGGAATCGAACGTGTAGTAGTAGTCTGACCCCTCACACTCGTCAGAGGCACCAGCGCTCGGGTAGCACCAAACTCGGTACTCGAGCACAGCATCCCAAACGTAGCCGCCTCCCGCCTTCGCAGAGGCGGGATAGCTGCCAACAAGCTCAGGATCCAAAACGTCAGGGTACTTCCGCATCCTATCCACCGGCATCTAACACCAAAGTTAACGCGCCGCACATGGACGCACGATTTTGGCGGCAACACATAACGGTCGCGTTGAACGCCTAGTTAGACCAGAACCTACACCAAAGTGAGACACTGTGGACGCCTTGTACTTTTTAGTTGTGGCGATGCGTTGGTGAGCGACTGGTGGCACGCTGCGAAATATGGCTTTGAATGGGGATGGCGTGCGATGTGCGCTGGTGTCTGAAACGAACCCGCCGCCGATGCCGCTGAATTGCCCACAGGCTACGGCCCGAGCTTGGCAGGTTGATTGGCGCCGGGCTGCGCGGGCACATTGTGTTCACGGCGCGCAATATCTTGAACGACGAATGCAACTGTCGTGAAGACAGTGACCATGAAAACAGCCACAGGCGTGTTTGGCCAGTTGGCGGCAGCGTACGTGCCACGCATTAGGCTGTTCGCAAATCCGGGACCGCTGCATACATCAAAGGCAGCGCACGACGCGACCACAAAATAGTGGAGCACTGGGTCTGCGATGGCCATACAGAACCCCACAGCGAACGCAGCCGCCACTACGCCTACGACTCCGGCGATGCGCTGGAGTATTCCCTTTCCGACGCGACCGAGCCTCAGTACGACGTATGCGCCTGCGGATAGCACTAGGCAGTGAATGCAAAAAAGCAGCGCCAAGATCAGCATCCGTGCGTACGAGTCCTGACTTTGCGCCTCGCAGTGCGCAAGAAGGTTCGGCGCCTCATCGCTGACCGCGAAAATGGCTCCAGCAATGACACCGACTGCTGCAAGAATGTTGGACCAGCGCATGTTGTGTGGACTTGTGGCCTAACGCTGTGGTAAGCGGCCTGCGGCCGACAGTGTTCGGTTCATTCGAAGTATCTCTCCGCAGGTCCGCTTGACCTGCCAGTTAGACTTCACCCTACCGGTAAATAAATTCAACGTCGCGGGCCCAGTGAAGATTGCCGAACTGGTCTCTAAGAGCCACATCGGCCTTGAAGGGCGTGCCTGGTTTGCACACGGGAGGAACGACCCAGAGACTTACACTGACCTGAGAGGTGGCTCTGGTAGGTATTGGGTACGAGCCGTATATGCTTTCGCCCTGCGATTGAGTCAGCACCATGCCGAACGACCTTGGCTTTCTGAGTTGCGCACCTGTGATCAACGCGTCGTAAACACTGATATTCGTGCACTTGAACTCTGCGACGATCTGCATGGCAGGCTCGCCACCCGAACTGCCCATGTGCCACCAGCAGGCCCCGGCCGCAGATAATGGTAGAACTACGAGGGTCTTTGATGGCACCTCAAGCAGCGCACTCGACTCTTTGCGCATAAAGACGTGCTTCAACCCCACCCACAACTTTCCGAACCAACCGAACACTACGCCCATCACGGTTACCGCGGTAAGGGCGATACCTGCAATTATCTGAAGTTGCGAGAGGTCAGGAGGCATGGTGAAGTGGCCAACACCTGAATTGAGCCGCAGGCTAGCACGTCGGCTCGAATGACTAGTTATGTACCAGGATCATCCAGACTTTCGCGATCGAAACGCATATCGCCAAAGTGCAAGATACTGGAGCAACAAGGACAATAGAGAAACTGACTATCGCGAGGAAGGCGAAATCCCGCTGTCCAATGCCTGCTGCAAAGAGCGCAAATCCAAACAAATTGTTTGCCACGACCGACGCAACAAAATACAACACCCAGAACAGCCGCCAGCCGACTGCAACCTGAGATATGTAGCCCCACAAGCCATTGCGTAAACGCGTTGACGATTCCAAATGCGAGCTCAATTGGCGGCTTACGCCCTGATAAGCGAAACGCACTCCAGAAGCAATGAGAGGGCGAAGTAGAACCACCAGATGGGCCCGGCAATGCGTTTTCGGGATGGCTTATTGAGTACAATAACACTGGAAATAAGCCGCTGCTAGCGGTTTGGCTTGATTGAACAGTTATGCGCTCTTCGTGACCTAAATATGCGGCGACCTAAAGGTATAGCGCCATAGTGCAACAAATAGCGGAGCTGCTAGGGCTGAGCTGATAGCGAGACCAGTAAAGAGCCTTCAAGGTGCTTTACGATACTTTCCGCGAGATAGTACAGAGTCACAAGTCCGCCAGGCTGCTATAGATAGCGTAGAAGACCCAAATGCCGCCAACCCATAGGCACCTGACGGATATAGCCCTACAGACCGACAAGAACTTCAGTGCACTCAGGGGAGATCCCATAAACTCAACCGTGATGAGATCTCCGGAACCAGATACACCGCCATGCAAACCGCAAGGAACACGAAATAGAGCTTCCAAAAGAACCCAGGTTGGGAATTTCTACTACCGTTCATGAAGGCATAACACCAGAGTTAAATGCTTCTGGCGCGTCAGCGGTCGGCTTGGACGAAAAGTTAGAACTCTTATACCCACCTAAGTACAGCCCGACGATTATGATTGAACCAAGGATAACAAGAGTAATGGTTTCCTCGACTCTCGCATACGACTTGTAATTAGCCGAATAGGGCTGACAGATGTGCGCCAGAACGCGATAGACAGAATGACAAGAGTGCCCGCCAACCAAGCAAACATAACTTGTTCTTTTGATCGAGACCAAAAGCCCGCCCAGAAACATCCATGCAAAGAAGACCAAAGCGATGGCCTGCAGCAAATAGTCAACTGGTGATTCGCGAACTGGAACAAGTAGCGCAGAGCAATTAGGCAACGACACGGCTTACGCGTGTTTGCGAACAGCCGAGATAAGATAGTTATTTCGCCCTCTTTGCATTCCAGGCATTGCGCTGTGGCCATTTAGTTCTAACGCCGTGGTAAGCGGCAGCGGCACGATGAAACATCCAGAAACACCATAGCCTCCCCCGCTGTCCGCTTGACCACATAGTTAGCCTTCACTGCGAGCATGTTTGGTCGCTTTGATGAAGCCACTCAGAGAAGCGGCGATCGCTTTGATACACGACGGCTACTCGGCCCTCACTGGGAACAAGAATAACCCTGGCTCGCCAACTTGCGGAATGGGTACTCCGCAACCGCCAATGAGAAGCTCCACGATGGACTCCGGCGAACCCTTGAGGCTATGTGTAACCAGTACTCGAACAGAGTATTCGAGCGTTAAACCCGCCCGATGTGTATTGATCTGTTGTTCTGATCCTTCTGCGATCTCACGAAGACGTTTGCGCTCATTCCACGAGTGTACTGCAACTACGTCACCTACGAAAAGTTGTGTGTACGACGGGAGCATTGAATCGAAAGGAACGTGCAGCACAGAGCACGCGCACGCCTGGCCCACTGCGAGAAGCAAACACAATTGCGAGGGCGGCCCTTGATCTCACGCTGCGAAAGTCCCTTCTGTGATGGCTAACACCGCTGGTCTGGCGCGCCGTTTGCAGCGTCGGCTTGAACCTTGGTTGGGCTGGATGAACTTCAACTTGCGCACCAACCAGGTGAAGCATTTGAATGGCATTGTAAAACTCTGCATTGACCAGCAACAGCTCAGATGACTCATGGCAAAAGACTGCCCGTACTAGCGCTTGCCTCCGTGTGACTCATTGGCGTGGATTTGCGAAGCTGGTCGACGAGCATATTCTTGGTATGCGCAATATCCGATGTCCACGCCTTCGCGGAATTCCCACTCGGTGATTTTCAATACAACTGATCGCATGCTTTTCACTAGGCCCAACTACCTTCGGTCCCCACAGTAGGATCTATTCCCACAACCTAACATGGAAAATTGACAAAAGCTGCGGACATTCTCTTAATAAATTCATCGTGTTCCGCCGTCGTGCGGTCTAATCCAACGGTCTAATCTGGGGATATTTCCTGCCTGGATAGCTCAGCATTTTGGGCACTGGCGCAAGGCGGCGCCAGGCAAGTCTTTGCTCGTCATCCCAGCGCAGGCTGAGATCCAGTTCTGCACTTGATTTGCCAAACCAAGATCAAGAACAGGATGACCAGCCGACGGCTGTTGAGAAGCGCCCAGCCTGCTTGGAATGGGAGAGCTTGAAGTCAGTGCCAATCGTGCCCGAATCCAGAGTCCAGGGGACGGTTCTGAATCTGTCGACTGATGCCCGTCGAAGAACAATCAGTTTGTCCGATCTGCTTCGGCACCCTTCGGCCCCCTGTGCCGGTGGATACCACCTTCCTTACTGGACCCGGGAAGCGCTGGATGCACCGTAGCAGGCGTCCAGCCCTTCCCCCTCTGAATCACCTGATTTGGCCCGGGGCCCAGCCGGTTAGCGGCGTGCGACCCGCCGGTTATCTGTTGTGGCTCCGCGATCAGGAATCCGACATGGCTGCGACCTATCCCGAGTTCATCTGGCGAACAGCAGATCAAACCCTGGGCCGAAGCGACCGTGCACGTTATGGCGCATGCCCTGCACTGGCTCCTCGGTCTTCGAAGGCATCCGCAGTTGAGACGCCGAACTGGCCCGGCGATCTTCCGCCTGACCGACCATCCTCAAGCGCCTCTCCTCTCTCGGCCAAGATCACGACATCCGTCATTCCCTACACGATCGACGAACTGGCGGCCGCCTGCCGTGGTAAGTCATCTGAAGAACAGCCTGACCAGGCTATCTGCGACCGGTCGCGTTTCGCGAACTGGGCGGCTTCGGCCTGTCGGCGGATACGCCGACAGATGTGGCCGTGGCGACCTGGGAATGGGCCTGTCTCGGGCCAGGCGTGTCGGCCGGTATCGGCGCCTGTGTTTCGAGCTGGAACCGGATGGCACCGAACACGATTCCGACCGGCGCCAAGGCCGGTGGCTATCTGTCCGGCCAGCTGACAGTCACGCAGGCGCATCGCCATAACCGGCGAAAGGCACCATCGCCTGGCCTCGACGGGTCTGCTCGAGCGCCGGCGAGAATCTGTTCCTGGTTTTCGATGGCCAGCTACTTCACCCCGGCCAGCGCAGCGTCCTCAATGGCATCACCCGGCATACCTGATGCGCTCGCGCGCAGACGGGGCATCGAAGTCATCGAACGCGACATGCCGTGAATACCTGTATCTCGCCGACGAAATCCTGATGTGCGGTACTGCTGCGGAAGTCACCCCGATCCGCTCGGTGGACGGCAAGGCGGTCGGCGAAGGCCGGGCCGTTGACGCGCAAGCTGCAGGACTTGTACTTCGGCCTGTTCACCGGCAAGACCGAAGATCGCTGCGGAACTGGCTGGATCCGGTTTCCTGATCTGCCGCTTCAGGGCCCGATCGGACGATAGTCGAACTGGGGTCGCCACGGCGCCACCTGCGGTGCGGTGCCAGATGCGTTGCATCCGTAGGATTCGCACAGGCGCACGATGGCGAGGCCGAGCCAGGCGCCAGGCCAGGGTCGTGCCGCGTTCCCCGCGTTCGAACAGGCGCTCGGCGTCTTCGGCGGCGATGCCGGGGCCGGTGTCTTCAACCGCAACCGACCGTGGCCGATGATCACGCAGACTTCTCCCCGCCTGGGTGTACTTGAAGGCATTGCTGATCAGGTTGGTCGGGGCCACCGCGACCACGGACGAGGGTGCTGCCGTCAGAAGCGGCTCTTCGACTTCCAGTCGGACTTCGACCGGCTTGTTGCCCAGGTGCGGTCGACTGATATCGATGACCTGCTCGGCAACCCTGGCCACATCCGTGGTTTCACGTCGAACAGGCGCCTGGCGTTCGCTGCGCGACAGCAGCAACAGGGCATCGGTCCAGCTCAGTGGATTGACAGGCCACGCGTTCGATCGCCGCAGGCGTTCGTGCGCCTTGTCCGGCAGGCCCATTCCCATCATCAGTTCCGTGGTCGACGCGATCACGGCCAGGGGCGTGCGCAACTCGTGGCTGACGTCGGCGTTGAACTCGCGATCACGCTCGACCAGGTGGGTGAGGCGCTCGGCATAGTCATCCAGCGCCCGTGCAGCTGGCCGACTTCGTCATCGGCGAATCGGGGCGCCATCGGCGTGCTGGGGTGCCATGCGCAGTTCCTTGAGCGTCCCGCCAGCTCGGTGACGGACTCATCACGCGCGAGGACAGCCACAGGCCCATGATCAGCGACAGCACCGCGAACACGAGCACGGTGAGCCCGGTACGACCAAGCAACTGGCGCTCGGTCCAGCTTCTGCGAACTTTGATCAGCAGGCACCCAGATAGGCCAATCGCTGTCGCCCGGGCCGCCAGCTTGTAGGAGCGCAACTGTCCGGAAGCGTCGAGATCCTGGATGTCGTAGACGCCCGAATCGAACGCTTGCCAGGCAAACGGTACCGTCGCCGTGCGCCCCGCACGCACGATCTGGGCTTCGAAAAGGGACATGCTCCAGCGCGTCCGGTTGCGGATACTCGCGCTTGAAATCGACGAAGTGGACCAGTTCGCGGGTCCAGCGTCTCATTGATGATCTGATCTTCCATGCGCACGCGCAGGTAGATCGTCGCTGCAACGAACAGCGCGGTCAGGCCGAGGCCCGACAGCGCAAACGAGATGATGATCCGGCTGCGGAGCCTACGCCGGTACTGCATCCGGATCGTCATGACGTAGCCAATGCCGTGACGAGTCGGATCAGCGGCTTGTCAAAAGGTTTGTCGATCGCGGCGCGCAGACCGTGGATGTGGACGCGCAAGGAATCGCTGTCTGGAAGTTCTTCGCCCCAGACCCGGGGTTTCCAGCTCCTGACGGGTCGCCACCGGTACCTTGTCCATCAGCGCCTGCAGCGGCGAGACCGATAGGATTGAGCTGGATCGACTTTCCGGCGCGGATACGATCCAGCGTATCGAGGTTGTAGGTGAATCGGCCAGCTTGAGCACGCGACTCTTGATGCCCTTGCCGCGACGACCCAGCACTTCGATGCGGGCAGCAGGCTCCTGCAGCGCAAACGGCTGACCATGTAATCGTCGGCCCGGAATCAAAACCGGTCAGCTTCTGCTCCAGCGCGTCGCGCGCCGTCCAGCATGAGCACCGGGGGTCTGGCGCCGGGCCTCCTGTGCAGCTTGCGGCAGACTTCAAGCCCATCCATGCCGGGCAAACTCGAATCGGCTGATGGCGTCGAATTCGTTGACCACGGCCAGAGTGGGCCGGTGACGCCGTCTCCCCGCGAAATCGACCCTGGCCAGACCGCGATCGGCGAGAAGTCACCGATATTGGCAGCGATATCACTGTTGTCTTCTATGACGAGTATGCGCATGACCTGCCTAAACAACTCGGAATTCTGGAAATTGATGCGGAAGCCCCGCGACGGTTTGTTCATTGGCTCTCTCGCGATCGGATCAAACCTGGGCATGCATCCATGCAACGGCTTTCGGCCGGCGCATCCGCACAGGCATGCAAACGGCCAAATCCAGTCGGGATTCGGGGGCTTGTCGCGGATGTGGAAGCGCGTGGATTCAATGTTGGAAGAAGTCGGAAGCAACACAAATAAAATAGCCAAGGGTGCCTTTGAAGACACACCTCGCTTGGGCCAAGCTTCTGCCCCCGATTACGTAATCTGCCTGTGACCTGACCTTACGCTGAGTGTCGAGCAGAACCTACAGTGAGCAGGACTATGAGGAGCAGGAGCTTAAATGGAGGTTAAAGCGCCCCTCATTCTTCCGTTAACCACCAGTTTTTGCAGGGCCGGTCAACCCTGCTCGCGTCTGTACCGCGGTCAGGCCATTGATGGGCGAGCGAAGCCGGCCTCGACTCCGGCAATGATGCTGCCGGCCAGATCCAGCCCGGTCGCCTGCTCGATGCCTTCGAGGCCGGGGACGCGTTGACTTCCAGTACCTCCAGGGGTCCGCGCCGCCAGGCCTCGGCAAGTCCACGCCGGCGATGCCCAGATTCAGGATTGCCACCGGCGCTCAGGGCGACACTTCGCTCTTCTTCGCTCAGTTCCACCTTGCTGGCCTTGCCGCCGCGATGCAGGTTGGCGGAAATCTCCACTCCGGAGCCCTGACGGTGCATGGCTGCCGCCACTTCATTGCCCACCACGAAGCAACGTAGATCGCCCCCGCCCGCCTCACCGATGATTCCTGGACGACGGTTGGCTGAGCACGAAACGCCTCCGATCGTGCCCTGTGACGACGAGCGTTTTTCCGCAGGCAGCACGCCCTGCCCCTGCGTGCCCTCGTTGAGCTTGATCGTGCGGCGGGTCGCCCAGCATTGCAGAAGGTCGACGGTATCGTCCGGATAGTCGCCAAAAACGGTTCTTGGCAGATCGATTCCCTCGCGTGCGAGCATCTGCAGCGAGCGCAACTTGTCGCGGGCACGCAGTACCGCATCAGAACTGTTCGACGTGTAGACCCCCATCATCTCGAACTGGCGCAACACGGCGGTGCCGTAGAACGTGACCGAAGAGAGCCGATGCGTGGAATGACCGCATCGAATCCGGCCAGGGGCCGACCCTTGTAGTGCATGTCCGAACTTGCCGCGCGAGATGCGCATGTGCGCAGCGCAAGGGATCGGCTCACACGCACGACATGTCCCCTGCGTCGACCCGCATCTACCAGGCGCGAGTCGAATACGGCGAAGCATTGCGTGAAATGATCCCAATTTTCATGGCGGATTCCGAGAGGCCGGGATTTCGCGGTGCGGACGATCCGCACATCAGGACAACAGATCGCCAGGAAGAATTGGAGCTGGAGCAGGTGAAGGGAATCAGACCCTCGTCAGTTGCTGGGAAGCAACAGCTCTGCCATTGAGCTACACCCCGCAGGGGAATACAGATTATCCGCGCGACCGCACAACCGGCAAAGCACCCTGCAACGAATTCCGTGCCGGTGCGGGCCGATGTGCGGCTTCCTCCACGGATTGAGGGCGACCCACATTCATCGCGGATCGATGCTCCCTCGCTGGCGGACGGTTCTCGTTCAGGCAGCATGGGTTCAGATACGCGTGCCGAAATCAGCTCGAGTTTCGCGCTGCCGGTCGGATATTCAGGAGACCACCATGTCGATTTCACGTTTCTCCCTGCCAGTATCCTGGCTTGCTGCATCCTTCATTGCCCTGGCAGGCCTGAGCGCGGCCAGGTACTCGCCGATCCCGCCGATGCGGGTCGCCCGGATCCAGCTATGTGAGCGGAGATGTCAGCATGCAGCCCGCCGGAGCTGGACGAATGGGTGCAAGCCTTGATCAATCGTCCGCTGAGCACCGGTGACGCACTCTATCTTGATCGCGCCTCCTCCTTGACTCGACATTGGTGCGGCCACCCTCCGCATTGACGAACGTACCTCGATGCGCATTCTGGATCTTGATGACCAGCGCGCCCAGATCGAGCTGACTGCCGGCACCCTGAGCCTGAGCGTGCGCAACGTGTACGAAGGCCAATACTACGAAATCGACACGCCGACGCTGGCGTTCGTGGTCGAACAACCCGGCCTGTACCGGGTGGACATTTCGCCTGCCGGCGACTCGACGATGATCTCCGTTGTCGACGACAGCAGCATCGTCTACGGACGCGACAACGCGAGCTACAGCGTCAATGATGGCCGCGCCTATCGCTTCTACGATTCGCCTGGATGACTGCCAGGTGTGTGGGCTGCCCTATAGGACAGGTTCGATCGCTGGTGCCTGCAGCGTGCGCAGCTACGACCAGTCGGTGTCGCGCCGCTACGTCTCCGAAGAAGTCATCGGCTATTCGGATCTGGATGAATACGGCAGCTGGAGCACAGCGCCCACCCGGCTCGATCTGGTACCCCACTCGCGTCGAAGCGGGCTGGGCGCCTATCGCAACGGGCACTGGGCCTGGATAGATCCCCTGGGGCTGGACCTGGGTCATGGTCGCCCTGGGGCTTCGCGCCGTTCCACTATGGACGCTGGGCCTACGTCGGCTCGCGCTGGGGCTGGGTACCGGGCCGCGCCGCATTCGTCCGATCCTATATGTCGCCCGCACTGGTCGCCTTTGTTGGCGGCGGTGGCTTTAGCGTCGGCATCTCGACCGGCCCGATCGGATGGTTCCCGCTCGGCCCGCGTGATGTCTACGTCCCGTGGTACCAGGGCTCGCGCAGTACTTCAACAACATCAACGTGCGCAACACCACGATCATCAACAACACCTACATCACCAACGTCTACAACGACTATTCATACGGTCGCCCGATCAACAACGGCAACTATGCCTATCGCAACAACGACCTCGCCGTCACCGCGGTAACGCGTGACGCCTTCGTCAATGCACGATCCGTGGATCGGGCGCGGAGTGCGCGTCAATCGGGCCGAGTTGCAGCAGGCTCAGGTCGTCCAGCCGGGTCAGGTCGCACCGACCACACAGCTTGCGGGTGGAAGTGTCGCGCGCGGAAATGGGGGCGCAAAATTGCGTACCGCAGACTTTGACCGCAAGGTCATCGCGCGAACACGCCTCCGGCTCGCAATCCCGATGCTGTGACACGCATCCAGGCGATCAGCCGCAATGACAACCAGCCTCTGGCGCGAAGCTGAAATGCGTGAGCTTGCCGCGCGCAAAGCCACGTACGAGTGGAAAGGACGGCAGTCGCGTCCAGGTTGTCGAGGCCGCCAGGCCGTGGCACGAAACAAGCCCTGCCGGCGAAGAGCCCTGCCGAAATCAGGGCCGCGGAACGCGCCGCGCCGATCGATCGCGATCAGGCCAGCCGAGAACCAGCGGCTCCGCAAGCGGTCGAGACAGAGTGAAGGACGTCCGCCGACAACCGTACGCCCGAGCGCAAGCCTCGGCCAACGACCGGCGCGGCGAGTGGAAGGAGTGTTCTCCCCGCCCGCGAAACGCCTGCTCAGCGCACGCCAGACGCACGCAACGAAGAAGCCGGCGCGCGCACCGGCACAGAGCGGCGTGGTCACCAGCCCTCGCAGCAAGCCGGCGACCCGAGAGAACCAGCCGCCGGTGCAGCGCCAACCGCAACCGACGCGCAGCGTACCGCAATCCAGACCCACGACTCGCCACTCCCGAGCCGTCGCAGCGCGTGTCGCCGCAGACCAAGCCGCGCGAAGTGCAACCGCGTTCGGCACCCGAGCCGCGTCCGGTGCAGAGGGCTCCCTCACCACCGCCACAGCAGAAGCGCGAAGTGCAGCCGCGTCAGGTACAGCAGCAGCCGGCACCGCCGCCCAAGCGTGAAGTACAGCAGCGTCCGACTCAGCAACCGCAGCCACGTTCGGTGCAGCAGCAGCCAGCTCCGCGACCACCGCAACAGGGCCGTCAGGCACAACCGCAGCGACCACCGGTCCAGGCCGCTCCGCCGCCGCCTCAGCAGCGCAAGCCGTCCAAGTCGAACAGTGATGACGAAAAGGACAACAAGGGCGATCGCAAGCAGCGTGGCGGCTAGCCTCCATCGTTCCCGATGAATCCCGAAACGCCACGGTTCGCCGTGGCGTTTTCGTATGCGTGCCCGAATGGCGATCGTGCCATCCTCGACGCCAGCGTGACCCTCCAGCGGTACCACCGGGATTTTCCGGTTGCGTGGATGCCCAGGCTTTTTTCCTGATATAGCGGTCGCCCTGGCTTCGACTGAAGGTTCGCCGAAAGGCCCTAGGCTCAGTCGCGGAAGCACGCGGCGCGTTGCCAGAAAATTCCCTGCGGCATGTACCTGCCTCCGACACGCGGGGCGATCTTCCGTGCCCCCTCATCAGGCGTTCGAGCTAGAATGCACGCATGATAATCACGCTGAACGGCAACGAGCGGGAAATTGGCGACAATGTGTCCTTGCTCGAACTGCTCGAGTCAACGGGTTTTGGTGGAAAACGGGTGGCCGTCGAGATCAATCGCCAGATCGTGCCGCGAAGCATGCATGCCGAGCGCCGCATCCTTGCGGGTGATCGGATAGAAATCGTGCATGCGATCGGCGGGGGCTGACCCGGATTGACCTTTTGGCTGGTCTGGACCAGCACCTTCGCTCAGCACGATACCGTTCACCCCACCGACCCGATACCCCATCCAGACCAGTCGAACTACGCAATGACCCCGATCGAAAACGACACACTCGTAATTGCCGGCCGCCACTATCGCTCGCGCCTGCTGACGGGTACAGGCAAGTTCAAGGACCTCGAGGAAACCCGGCTCGCCACCGAAGCCGCGGAATCCGAAATCGTCACCGTGGCCATCCGCCGAACCAATATCGGCCAGGATCCCGATCAGCCGAACCTGCTCGATGTGCTGCCCCCGGACCGCTACACGATCCTGCCGAATACTGCCGGGTGCTACACCGCCGACGATGCAGTGCGAACGCTGCAACTCGCGCGTGAACTGCTGGACGGGCACAAGCTGGTCAAGCTTGAGGTACTCGGCGATCAGAAAACCCTGTTTCCCGACGTGATCCAGACCCTCGAAGCGGCAGAACGCCTCGTGGCCGACGGATTCGATGTCATGGTCTACACGACCGACGATCCGCTGCTCGCTCGACGACTCGAGGAAATCGGCTGCGTCGCCATCATGCCGCTGGCTGCACCGATAGGTTCCGGACTCGGCATTCAGAACCGCTACAACCTGATTGAGATCGTCGAGAACGCCGGGGTTCCGGTGCTCGTTGACGCAGGCGTTGGCACCGCATCCGACGCGTCGATCGCGATGGAACTCGGTTGCGACGGCGTGCTCATGAATACGGCCATTGCCGGCGCACGCGATCCGGTGCTGATGGCGCACGCGATGAAGCTCGCGATCCAGTCCGGCCGCGCGGCCTTTCGTGCCGGACGCATTCCGCGCAAGCGCTACGCCTCGGCTTCCAGCCCGATCGACGGCACCATTGGCTGAAGGAATGACCGATCCACGCCACGCCAATCGTCCTTCGGAAACAGCCTCGGAATCGCGCCGCGTACGCAGCTTTGTCCTGCGTCAGGGGCGCATTACGCCGGCCCAGCAACAGGCCTTCGAGTCGCACTGGTCGCGCTTCGGCCTCGACTTCACGCCGACGAATGTCGATCTTGATGATCTGTATGGAAGGTCGGCCCCGGTTGTTCTGGAAATCGGCTTTGGCAACGGCGAGCAATTGCTGCATGCGGGAATCCACGAGCCGGAAAAGAACTTCATCGGAATCGAAGTCCATCGACCGGGAGTGGGCCGGCTGATGAACGGACTCGCCGAAGCCGGCATCGACAACGTACGCGTCAGCAATCATGACGCGGTGGAAGTTCTGGAAAAGCAGATTTCACCGGGCTCGCTGGCCGAAGTTCGCATCTATTTTCCGGACCCCTGGCCGAAAAAGCGCCATCACAAGCGTCGCCTGATCCAGCCGGATTTCGTCAGGCTGCTCGCGACGCGGGTGGCGCCCGGTGGCCTCCTGCATCTGGCCACCGATTGGGCCGAATACGCCGAACACATGCTCGAAGTGCTCGATGCGAGCGCGGAATGGCGCAACCGGGCCGGTCTCGGGGCATACTCTCCGACACCTGCCTGGCGCATCAACACGCATTTCGAAAAACGGGGCGTCCGACTGGGTCATGGAGTCTGGGATCTGATCCATGAAAAAGTCTGAGACTGCATCCCGCCTGCCCGCAAGCTTGCCCCTGGATTCATAGATCAGCGCAATGGACATGAGCCTGACCTTGACCACCGACATGGCCCTCGTGCTGGGCCTGCTGGTGTTCACTGTGCTCATGCTCGTGCTTGAATGGGTGCGTGGCGACCTTGTCGCCCTGCTGGTCATCGTGGTCATCGGTGTGACCGGCCTGATGCCGGTCGAGCAGCTGTTTGACGGATTCGCCGGCAATGCGGTGATGTCGCTGATCGCGGTGATGATCATGGGTGCCGGTCTGGATCGAACCGGCCTGCTCGGCAAGGCCGCCTCCTTCATCCTGCGACTGGCTGGCGGCGTCGAGACGCGCGTGTCGCACCTGGTCAATGCCATGGTCGGCAGCATGTCGGCGATCATGCAGAGTCAGGCTCTGGCAACCCTGTTCATGCCGGTGGCCAGCCGTCTCAGTTCCCGCACCGGCATTCCACTCAAGCGACTGCTGCTGCCGATGGCCTGCTGCATCCTGGCCGGCACCAACATCACCATGATCTCGAATTCGCCGCTGATCCTTCTCAACGATCTCGTTGCCAGCGCGAACCGCAACCTGCCGCCGGGTGCGCAAAGCATCGAGCCGTTCGAACTGTTCGCGATTGCGCCGATCGGCATCCCGCTGCTGCTGGTCGGTCTTGCCTACTTCGCATTCGTGACGCCGCGACTGTGGCCGAGCGAGGAGGAAAAACAGAAAGTCACGCCAGGCCGCACCGAAACCTACTTCGCCGAAATGTACGGCATCGATGGCGAGGTCATGGAACTGACCGTGACCGCCGAGAGCCCGATGGTCGGCATGAGCGTGGTGGAAGCCGAGCGCCTGCATGGCGCGCCGCTGATCCTGGCCCTGAAAACCGGCAACGAGGCGCGTCTCGCACCGCCGGCCGACCAGATGATCTGGGTCGGCAGCGTGCTGGGCGTGCTCGGCAAGCGCGATGAAATCAATGAATTCGCTAACAATCAGCTGTGCCGCGTGCAGTCGCGCCTGCGCAACTTTGGCGACATGTTCAACCCGACCCGTGCGGGCATTTCCGAAGTGGTCGTAGCGCCCAATTCGCGCTGGATCAAGCAACTCGTCGGCGACCTGCGCCTGCGCAAGCGCTTTGGTGTCAGCGTGCTTGCGGTGACGCGTGGCGACCAGGTCTTCCGCGAGGATGTACGCGAGGTCTCGCTGCGGCCTGGCGACACCCTGGTCCTGCACAGCCTGTGGCGCGATCTGACCCTGGCCGCGGAGTCGCGCGATTTCGTCGTCGTCACCGACTACCCGCAGGAAGAGCAGCGGCCGAGCAAGATCTGGCATGCCGTGTTCTTTTTTGCCCTGGCCATGGGTCTGGGATTGTTCACCGACCTGAAACTCGCCGTGGCCATGCTGGTAGGCGCCGTCGGCATGCTGCTTGCCGGCGTGCTGAGCATGGACGAGGCCTATCACGCGATCAACTGGAAAACGATCTTCATCCTCGCCTGCCTGATTCCGCTTGGCGGCGCTCTCGATTCAACCGGCACGGCGGCCTGGATGGCGCAGGAAGTGATGGTCTATCTCGGCGATCTGCCGCAATGGGTCATCCAGGCCTTCATTGCCATTCTTGCGCTGGCCTTCTCGCAGGTTATCTCGAACGTCGGTGCCGCAGTGATGATGGTGCCGATGGCGATCAACATCGCCCTGGCGTCAGGCGGCAATCCGGCTGCCTACGCGCTGATCGTGGCGATCTCGACTTCGAATACCTTCCTGCTGCCGAGCGCGAATCCGGTTCTGCTCGTTGTCGCCGGTCCCGGTGGCTACAAGACCCGGGACTTCCTCAGGGTCGGCCTGCCGTTGACCGTGCTGATCCTGGCAACGACCCTGATCACGGTCAACATGGTATTCAATCGCGGGTGATCCGCTGCCGCTGCGCCTTGATGCCGGATGCCAAACCCTGAGAGGTCGCTGGCGGGCAGTCACAAGGAAATGCGTGACCGGGGCAACCCCGGTCTTCAGCCTGGTCTGCGCCAGGAACTCACTTCCATTGACCGGGAAAGCGACGCGCGCAGGAAGGCGGAAGACGCTCACCCTGCACGAGGCAGACGCCCGACCGAGGTACTGCCAGCGCTTTCTGGCGTATCGGCTGCAAACAGCGATGGCTAGTGGCTACCGCCCGCCAGGATGATCAGGTGTGCAGCCGTCGCGACTTCAGGCTGTTCATTCGGGTATTCCGAGCCGAGTCCACCGGTTGGACGACACACCAGCGATCCGGTAGGGGGCGTGCAGACGATTTCGCCGGCCCGTGCCAGCTCGAGCGCCTCGTTTTCCCGTTCGATGGTCTTTGCAACCGGAGCCCCGGTAGCACGGACTTTCCGACAGACGTGTGATCCCATCGGGGGCGTGCAACCGAGCTGACTGGCAGCCGCCACGCGCTCGCGTGCGACGAACTCGAAATCCTGGCGGAACCTGGCGCCCGTACCTGCCTGAACCGTGGCGGGGTCGAATTCCCATTGCGACAACGCCCGCCGTGCGGCGGCGGTGAAAGCTCCGGAGCGATCACCCGAAACGACGCGGATATCGCGCACATGGCCCGACGGGTCGATGCCGAACACAAATCCCACTCTCGCATGTGTTTCGCCCGGGCTCGGGTTCGAAAATTCGGGCGATACCTTGCGCAGGATCGTCGGTTGCTCGCTGTCGAGCGACTCTGCGGCCAGGCTCGGCGCAACCGCAACCGCGGGCGCGGCCAGGCGGGTATCCGCAACATCAAGGTCACCCACCTCGATCGGCAGACGCGACACACCTGGCGCCGATGGCTGCTGCAGCACCGCCAGTTTTACCGGCCGGTGAGCGGTGGCGGCTACTTCGGCCTGCTCCTGTTCGGCAACCGTCGATGCGAGCGCAAGCGCGCGGGTGTCCGGTGCGGGCTCGATGGCCAGTGCAAGATCCGGGGCTGCTGCAAACACATCCGGCATGGATGGGGTGACAGCGAAGGGGGCGGGCTGGTCGAAGTCGGACCGCAGGGCAGGTGCGATGACGGAACGTGCGGATGTTTCGAGGCCTTCGGGCTCGCCAGGTTGCGACATGAAGGCGATCGAGACGATCAGTCCTGCACTGCCTGCAGCGACCAGCCAGGCGCCTCGATGCGAGCGCCGGGACGGATGCCGGGCCCCTTTCGAACTGATGATCCGCCGGACACGATCGAGCAGCATGCCTCCGGACGCGGCCACGGCAAGCTGCGGAGACATCTGGCGCACGTCCTCCAGTGCAGCCAGTGTGCGGGCATATTCACTGGGCTCGCTTTCGGTCAGGCTGAGCACGAGGTTGTCGCAGCAGATCTCGCGCTCGTGGCGGACCTCGCGCGAAATCCAGTGCACGACCGGATGGTAGAAGAGCAGGGTCTCGACCACGGTCTGGCCGAGGTTGACCAGATGGTCGAGCCGACGCAGATGACCCAGCTCGTGGGCAAGGATCAACTCTAGCTGTTGACGTGGAAATCCGATCACCACCGCAGCGGGGAGAAGGATCACGGGCTTGATCCAGCCCATCAATGTCGGTGTATCGATGTGCCGGGAAACCAGGATGCGGATCCCGCGCATGCCACCAAAACGGTCCGCCACCTTGAGCAGCAGCGCTTCTATATCGGCCTGTCGATAGGCCAGTTGCGTGGCGATGCGGTCCAGCGCGCGCCACTGGTGGACCGCGCGCCAGATCATGAAGGCGACGCCAAGCACCCAGATCAACACGAGGGCGGGCAGCACCTGACTGATATCGGCACTCGTCGACTCGAGGCTGGAGGCCAGGACTCCTGCCTGCCCTGATACAACCACTTCAACTCCGAGGCTGGAGACCAGGGTCTCGCCCTGCGGCCTCAGGATCCAGAAGGTCAAGAGCGGACACAGCGCCACAGTGCCAAGGGAAAACAGCCCCAGGGCATAGCGCAGCGAACTGTGTTCGCGCGCGACCAGGGAGCGCGCCGCGGCGAAGAGCAGGCCCACCAACAGGCCTTGCCAGATGAAGTGCAGCAAAACCAGGCCCAGCGCTTGCACCCAGGCCATTGCCTCGCCGGGGAGAATCATGACTTCCCGCCCGACTCGATGCTGTCGAGCAAGGCGCGGATCTCCTCGAGCTCTTCGCGACTGGCCTTCGGTTGTCCGCCAAGCGCTTGCAGCACGAGTTGTGACGGCGAGCCATCGAACACACGCTGGACCATGTCGCTGACGAATCTGCGCTGGTTGTGCTGCTTGCTGATGGCCGCGCGATAGACATGTGCGCGTTGCGAATCGTCACGATCGACCAGTCCCTTGGCATGCATGATCTGCAGCATCTTCAGGGAGGTGGTGTATCCGGTTCCGTCGTCGCGATAGTGCGCTTCATGCAGCTCGCGCACGGTCATGTCACCGTGTTCCCAAAGCACATTCAGGATACCCAGCTCGGCCTCGGTAGGCTTCGGAGTCGTCTGGTTGGACTTGCCGCGCATGCAAACCTCCGCTTTGCCGTTTCGACATCAATTCTATGGGGGCCAGGCGCTTTCAGGGGACCGGGCTGACCAGAACCCAAGCGCTCATGATGAGCGTAGTCAGTCCGGTCCGCGCTGTCAACGACATGCCTCGTAGTTATCCCGGCCACTCGACGCGGGCCAGCGGCCGACAGGGCCGGGCATCAGCCAAAAACCACCTTGCCGGCCTCGACGCGCACGGGAACGCGCGCAAGACCGTTGCTGCAGGGCCCGGACAGGCAGTCGCCGGAGTCCACCGCGAACATGGCGCCATGAGCCGCGCACATGATCGCGCCATCCCTGACCATGAATTTTCCAGGCACATAGTCAAGGTTGCGACCCTGGTGCGGACATTCATTGTGATAGCCGAATACCCGCCCTCCCTGACGCAGCAGGATCACCTGGAAACCGCCTGTAGACGAATCGATGCGAACGGAAATGGCGCCCGCGTCGGGAATCTCGTCCAACTGGCACAAGACCTTTGATTCGTTCATCTGGACCTTCGACACTTGCGACGGGCGGGTGCAGCCCCAAGAATAACCTTCCCGGAGCCAATCGCGACGCGAACTTCGGGCTGATTCCCGTGCCCAGCGAGGTGAGAGCATGTTCGTGATCCATTCCGGTCTGCGTCCGCGCAACCCGGTGACTCGCCTGATCGGCTGGGTTCTCGGGCTGCTCGCCGTGCTCGGTGTGCTTGCGCTGGGCTTTTTTGCGTTCGTTGCCATTCTGGTCGTCGGCGCAATCTGGATGCTCGTCAATGCCCTGCGTGGCACCGGGCGTCCACCTGCACGCCCCGCTTCCCGCACGCCCGAGAGCGGGATTATCGATGGCGAATTCATCGTGGTGCGCGAATCCGAGAAGAGAACGCGCATCGAGGCCGCGTCGATGGATGCGAATGACGACGTGAATCGGCGCTAGTCGGCGCTCACGCGGCTCCCTTGCAAGGCCCAAAACCGGTACTGGTGTCCGCCTCGGGAATAGCGGACGCTGGCATCCCGAATTTCCGGTACGCACGGGCCCGCCGTCGCGATGAACATGCCCACGCCCACCGACGCCGGCAATGAACTGGCTGCGACCCTGCCTCTCTGGCACTCCCCGCGGCTGCTCGTGCCACTGGCCCTGCTCGCCGTCTACGTCATCTGGGGTTCAACCTATTTTGCAATCCGGATCGCCCTCGAGAGCTGGCCGCCTTTCCTCCTCGGTGCCGTACGCTTCCTGATTGCCGGCGGACTGCTCTATGCCGCCTTGCGTCTGCGCGGAGTCGCACCACCCACGCGCCGTCAATGGTTCAATGCGGCCATCACCGGCACGCTGCTGCTGGGCGTCGGCAATGGGCTGGTCTGTTTTGCCGAACAGACCGTGGCCTCGGGCCTCGCAGCGATCGCGGTAGCCAGCATGCCGCTCTTCGCAGCCGCATTCGGAGCCATGTACCGGGACTGGCCAAGCCGCCTCGAATGGCTGGGGCTGGTGATCGGATTTTGCGGCGTCATCCTGCTCAACATGGGCGCTGGCATGAGCGGCGCGCCGATCGGCGCCATCGCCCTGATCGTCGCGGCCACCGCCTGGGCGTTTGGCTCGGTCTGGAGTCGACGTCGCGACATGCCGCCCGCTTCGATGAATACGGCAGCGCAGATGATAAGCGGCGGATCCGCTCTTTGCATGGTTGCGATCCTGATGGGAGAACGCTTCCCTGAAGAACCGACCGCGCCCGCGTTGTTGGCGATGCTCTATCTGATCGTTTTCGGTTCGCTGGTCGCGTTTACCGCGTATCTGTATCTGCTCAGGAACGTACGCGCCGTGCTCGCGACCAGCTACGCCTACGTCAACCCGCCCGTCGCCGTACTGCTCGGCGTTGTCTTCATTGGCGAAGTCGCCCGCGCCACGGACCTGGTCGCAATGGCCGTGATCCTGGCAGGCGTGGCGATGATTACACTGGGGAAGGTGAAGAAGCGGGAGTGAGGAGTTTGCCCCTCTCCGCAGCATCAGAAGTTGTCCGCTGGGCGGATGACGACCGCATTGATGCGGAGGCAGAGCAGAGCAAGTAGCAGTTGCCAAGGGCATATGAACCGCTTGGGAGGCAAGACTGAGCGAGCTTGTGTATTGTAGAAATCATGAAATCAACAGCTGCCATCTACACCCTCATCTTGACGGTGGTCGCAATCGGAGCAATCTTTCTGCTCCGGGACTCTGATGACAATGGACCGGCAACGCTTCAGCACGCTAAGCAAATTGAAGAGCCTGCGCCACAAGAAGTTGTTGCGAAAGGGGACTCGACGCCTCAACCCATAGAATCCAGAATTGCAGAACCGAGAGAGCAAGGCAGTCCGCCTGGACTCTACCGCTCGTTCGAAAAATCGCAGGATCTCTCGCAAACACTCGTAGAGCTTGAATATCGAATTGCCGCGGGCGATTCGACCGCCATGGTGTTGGCAGCAAAAGCGCTGGTCGAATGCGCGCTACTGAAGGTGGATCCTCTGCACGTCGAAACCATGCGTCAGATCAGCGAAATTGCCAAGCAAAATGGGTTGCATGAGATTCCACCACGCTTTCTCGCCGAACATGAAGCACGCTGTGGCGCACTGGCTAGATCAGTGGCCCCCGTGGAAAGCGCGGCGAGCCTGATGCATAAAGCGCTGGAGCGCGAAAATCCAGTTGCGCTAGCACAGGAACTGACTTCCAGATCAGCGACAACGTCTGACGTAGAAGCAAAGTCAATTGCAACTCGTGTACTGGAAACCAAAGATCCATATGCCATTGCTCAGCTATCAGAGCTCATGAGCCAGGACGATAGAATGGGCAGGTTTTCAGGAACCCGGGCATCCAAGTTCACGTGGCAGTTCGTAGCTTGCGATCTCGGAATGGACTGCTCGTCTGACAGCTATATCGTAAGACAAACATGCCTCTTCTACTTGGCCTGCGGAAATGGCGGATACAAAGATGTCGTCAGATACACCATGTCAACGCCCGCCGAGTTTCAACGCATTCTTAGCCAAGAGCAGGAAATATTATTCTTGATAGCGCAAGGTCGCTGGGCGGAAATATTTCAATAGAACTTGGCGCCCTTCAATCAACAGCAGTCGTTACAAACCGGTGCATTGCCGACATGATTGTGCGGACCTGCTTCTTCAAGTTGCATGCTTTCCGCAGTCTGGAGTGTAGCGACAACCCCCAGAATTTCCGACCCAGGCGTGGGCTTCCCCCACGCGCGTACCCTCATCCACCCTTCGGGCACCTTCTCCCGGCGGGAGAAGGAAGTGCTATCTCCCCACTCCCTATTCCCCACTCCCGGCTCTCAAGACTCCCGCAGCGCCGTCGTTACCGGCAGGCGCGCAGCGCGAACGGCCGGCAGCAGGCCACCGACGAAACCGATCGCGAGCGCCCACTTGATACCGGACCATAGCAGCGCTGGCGATACCGAGAACTGGAAGACCACCTGGCTGAAATTCGAGCCCAGCGTCGAAACCGAGTAGTTGTTAAACAGCAGCCATGCCACCAGTGCGCCGAGCAGGCCTCCGATCAGGGCCAGCAGCATGGTTTCGAGCATCACCGACACGACCACGGGCGGCGAACGGAAACCGATCGCGCGCAAGGTGGCGATTTCACGGGCACGCGTGGCGACCGCCGCATACATCGAATTGAGCGCGCCGAACACTGCACCGATGGCCATGATCGTGGCGATCGTGATGCCGACGATGCGAATGACCTTGCTCAATCGTTCGGACTGTGCCGTGTAGTACTCAAGCGTCGTTTTTGCTTCCACTTTCAGACGCGGATCGCTGGAAAGGGCTGCCTTGAATGCATCAAGTGCCTCGGGCGATGTCAGCCGCACCGTGACGGACTGGAAACCCTGGCGCCGGTAGGCGGCCGATACGGTGTCGACATCACCCTGCAACTCCGACTCGTGTGCATCGCCCGATTCGAATTCGCCGACGATCGTCCACTGCTGGTTGTTCAGATTGATGGTCGAACCCGGATCGAGACCCGCGAACTGCTGGCGCGCGCCCTTGCCGACAATCATTTCTCTCAGCCCCGGTGTGAACTTGCGTCCCTCGATGATTTTCACGTTCGGACGCAGGGCCCATGCCTGTGGACCGACACCACGGATTTCCACGTTGGCGTCGGTTCCGGTCGACTTCTTCGGCAGGTTGGCAACGACCACCAGCTCGGACGAGGTGATCGGCTTGCCCTCAGCATCGCGGAGGATTCCTGGCGCTTGCGCAATCAGGGTGGAATCATCGCGCGACACACCCGAACTCAATTCCGCGGTCGCCCCACCACGCAGGACAATGGCAGTCTCGCTGTCGCCCGTGCTCTTGAGTGTCTTCTGCAAGCCGTCGCCCATGGCCAGCAAGGCAACCAGGACACCGACCACACCCGCAATACCGACGACGATCACCGAGGATGCACCGAGGCGCTGACCCAGGGTCGAAACGCCGACCCAGGTCACCGCAGCGGCCTGGCGTCCCATGCGGGTCAGCAACATCCACAGACCCAGCAGGACAGCGAGGCCAAGCAGGGCCGGAGCGGGCAACACGACCCAGAGGACCACGGATGCCACGATCGCAAGCGCGAGGCCAAGGCCGGACAGCATCGATTTCAGTTTGCGCATGTCAGTTCTCCTAGCGTCCGGCCAATGCGTCGACAATATTCAGTCGCATCGCCCGTAGCGCCGGCAGCACGCCAACCAGTACGCCGATGCCGACCATCATGATCAATCCGGTTATCCAGGTGCCCGCGCCCACGGACGGCAATTGCAGGGTGCCGCCGCTGGCCGAGCTGATCACCGGCATCAGGATCGAAACGAGCCCGAGCCCCAGCGAACCGCCTATGACAATGAGCAGCACGGCTTCGGCGAACACCAGCAGGAGCAGGCTGACGTCCGAGAACCCCATGGTTTTCATGGTTGCCAACTCTGGCACGCGTTCGCGCACGGCCTGGGCCATGGTGTTGCCGGTCAGCAGGAGCAGGGTGAAAAATACGGCCCCCATGATCGCGCTGACGATCAGGCCGATGTCGCCGAGCTGCTTGGCGAAGGAAAGATTGAAGGCCTGCTCGGTCTGAGTCTTGGTCTCGTGATCCGAGTTCGCCGAAATCGCGTCGATCGCCTTGGCTACGCTGTCGGACTGGTTCGGGTCGCTGACCTGCACAATGATCCAGCCCACCTCGTGCTGGGCGTAGCTATTGGCTTCGTCGAAATAGTCCCAACGAAAGAACAGTTGTTGTTCTGCCCCGCGCAGCTTCTCGTCCCTGGCTTTGAAGGTGCCGACGATGTCGAATATCCAGGTCGTTTCGCCGTTCGCCTTGTTCGGATAAATGGCTCCGGAGACCGGCACCTTGTCGCCCACCTTCCAGCCGAAACGCTTGGCCAGCGTTTCGCCGACCAGGGCCCCGGTACGTGTCTGGCGGAACGCAGTCAGCTGTTCGGGCGCAATCACCAGCTCGGGGTAGATCTCGAAATAATTCGGATCGATGGCGATGTTGATGCCCTGGTTCTTGCGATCCTGGTAGTAGCCGCCGAACCAGTTCGCCCAGGTCAGGTTCTTGACCCCCTCGACATTGCGGATGCGCGCAACAAGACTCTGCGGCAGGCCCTGGATGATCGAATACCTCGACGACACGATCATGCGGTCCACACCGGCCGCGTCGCTGCCGGCATTGAAGGCCGTGCGCACGCCATCAAGCAGGCCAAACAGCAGGAAGGCCGCCAGCACCGAGAGCAGCGTCAGCACGGTACGCGTCTTGCGCCGGAACAGCGCAGCCCAGATCAGATGGAAATACTTCATCGCTCAGTCCTCCGCTTCAGGCGGCTGCTTGCTCGACCAGGGTGCCCTTGTCCAGATGCAAGGTATGCGTGGCGTACTCGGCGGCCTTGGGATCATGCGTGACCATGATGATGGTCTTGCCGTGTTCGCGATTGAGTTGCTGCAGGAGACCGAGTACTTCCTCGGCCGACTGACGGTCCAGATCGCCGGTCGGCTCGTCGCAAACCAGCAGGTTCGGATCAGACACGATCGCGCGTGCTATCGCGACGCGTTGTTGTTGTCCACCAGAGAGTTCGCTGGGCTTGTGACCGCTGCGATCGGCCAGGCCCACCAGTTGCAGGGCGATGGACGCATTGCGCTTGCGCTCGGCCGAGGAGAGCCGGGTCAGCAGCAACGGAACCTCGACATTCTTCTGCGCCGACAGCATCGGCAGCAGGTTGTAGAACTGAAAGATGAAGCCGACATTGGCCGCACGCCACTTGGCCAGCGCTCCGCCGCCCAGTTGATCGATGCGCTGGCCGCCCACGGTCAGTGAGCCGCCGCTGGGTGAGTCGAGACCGCCGATCAGGTTGAGCAGCGTCGTCTTGCCCGATCCGGATGGCCCCATCAGGGCCAGGAAGTCGCCCTGCTCGATGTCCAGATTGACGCTGTGCAGCACTTCGACTTTCTGATTGCCGCGCTCGTAGACCTTGCTGACATCACGCACTTCAACAATGTTCGACATGACCTTCTCCTGCTGCGAATTCGTTTGCCCCGGCACGCCTCTATCTCTACGAAGCGAGCCCCTTCGGACTGCTGCGCGCTGGCAGCTATTTCTTCAACTGGATGGATGAACCGTCCTGCATTTCCGCATCCGGTTCGCGCACGACGGCGACGCCATTGGCGAGGCCCTCGACTAGGCGCAACTCGCCCATGTTCTGTCCTGGCACGACTGCCTGCTGTCGGACCTTGCCATCTTCGATCCGGAATACGACGCTGCGCCCGTCGCGCTGGACGATGGCGCTGGGCGGCAACAGGACCCCGCGCGGTGCCTGCGCAGGTGCCGTGCTGTCCGATGGCTCGTCCATGAAGGACACTCGCGCACCCATGTCGGGCAGGACACGGGGGTCCTTCTGCTCCAGACCGACACGCACCTTGACCGTGGCCTTGCCGCGGTCGGCGGTCGGAATGATGGCGATGACGCGGGCCGGAATCGTCCAGTCCTGGTAGGCATCGAGCACCGCCTCGGCCGGAGCCCCGGGACTGACGCGATTGATATAGGACTCGTTGACGTCGACCTCGATCTCCAGCGAATCCATGTCGACGATCGTGCCGACGCCGGTACGCGTGAAGCCGCCGCCGGCGGACAATGGCGAGATGATCTCGCCCACCTGTGCCGCCTTGGCAATCACCACGCCGGAAAATGGCGCGCGCACGACCGTGTAATCAAGCTGCACCTGTACGCTGCGCAACTGTGCTTCGGCCAGGTCAACAGCCCTGCGCTGGGAGTTCAGTTGTGCGACGTAGGAGTCGACCTGCGTTTGCGCCGTTTCGACCGCCTGGGCCGAAACCAGCTTGCGCCCGACAAGATCCTGGACACGCACGAGGTCGCGGCGGGCCTGTTCCAGTTGCGCCTCGTACTGGCCGACAAGCGCCCGCGCCTGGGCCACCTGGGCCTTGGCCTGGGCCAGACTGGCCTGCTGCGCGGTATCGTCCAGTCGCGCCAGCACCTGTCCCTCGTCGACATGCTCGCCTTCTTCGATCAGCACCTCGGACAGGGTGCCGGTGATCTGTGCGGAGACAGTGGCCTGCCTGCGTGCGGTGACGTATCCGGTAGCCTGCAAGACGGCGGTGTTTCCGCCACCACTGGCCGACGGTGCGATCGCAATGACCGAGCTCACTTCAAAGGACTTTCCCGCCGCCGTGCTCCACCACCATGCGCCGCCGGCAATCAGCGCGGCGACGAGCACCAGGGCGACGATCCACGGCGTGCGCGAGGGCGGTTCGACCTTGTTCCGGTCGATGCGCAACTGGTTGAGCAATTCGCCCTGGTTCTGCATTCTGTGTTCCTGGCCGCCTGCGAGGGCGCTGAGTCTGCCATAGACTGGGCTGCGATCCGATCTGGAACAAGCGGCTGCAATCATGTATGCGGGATGACGAATGTCAGATCGAGCCATCCACGGATATTCGGGCAAGCCGCTCTGGCAGAAACTGGGGCTAAAGCCCGGCCTGCGCATCCTCGTCCTCGATTGCCCCATGGACTACGCCGAACTGACAGGCCTCGGCGCCGATTCGCTGGATCTTGTCGGTCGGCGTGCACGGTTCGATCTTGCCCACGCGTTCACCATCAAGAGCAGGCAGCTTGCTGACCGGGTGCGAACCCTGTCGACGCGCCTGCAGGCGAACGGTGTGATCTGGATTTCCTGGCCAAAGAAGTCTTCGGGCGTACCTACCGACATCACCGAAGACACCATCCGCGAAGTGGCCCTGCCGCTGGGACTGGTCGACATCAAGGTTTGCGCGATCGATGCGACATGGTCGGGACTCAAACTGGTATGGCGCAAGGAGCACCGTGCCAGAATACGGTCAACCCAGCACGCTCAGGAATCCCAGCCATGACGTTTGCCATCGCCCCGCATGCCATTCCGGGAATTCCCGTGGCAGGAACCGACATGCGTTTTCCGGTCCATCGAATCTATTGCATCGGGCGCAATTACGCCGACCACGCCGCCGAAATGTGCTCGGCGGTCGAGCGCGTGAATCCGATCTTTTTCAACAAGCCTGCCGATGCCATCGTCATCAACAACGGCGATGTCCCTTACCCGCCGGCAACGAAGGAGCTGCACCATGAAGTCGAGATGATCGTGGCCCTGGCCACGGGTGGTCGCGACATCGCGGTCGCCGACGCACTCGATCACGTTTATGCCTACGGCGTCGGTCTCGACCTGACCCGGCGCGACCTGCAGTCGATTGCGAAGGCAAAAGGCAATCCCTGGGACACGGCCAAGGGCTTCGATTGTTCGGCACCGGTGTCCGACCTGCACCGGGTCAGCGAGATCGGGCATCCGGGGAATTCACGCCTTGTGCTCAAGGTAAACGGCGAACTGCGTCAGAAGACCGAGACCGACATGATGATTTTCAGTGTCGCCGAGATCATTCATCTGCTGTCCGGGCTCTTCGAACTGCAATCGGGCGACCTGATCTACACCGGCACGCCGGCTGGCGTTGCCCTGCTCGAGCGAGGCGACCGTTACCACGCAGAACTGGAGGGCGTGGCGACACTTGAAGGCCACGTCATCTAGCCGATCCTTGTGTTCGCCATTCCAGCCTGAAGCGGAACAGCGAACGTTGTACAAAGGTCAATCGAGACTTGCCCGACCCCCACAACAGCCGGCCGGGCATGTCATGTCCTTCCCCGCCCATGCTGCGCGATCGCACCGGCGCATCTCGGGCGTGAAAGTTTGCAAGAAACCAGCATCGGCATCGTATGCTGGTTAGAGTACGACTGCGGCGAGTTTGCAGCCGCCCGATTCGCAATACTGGAGGAATACCCTGATGAGCATGATGTCCGAGTTCAAGGCTTTCGCCATGCGTGGCAATGTGGTCGATCTCGCCGTAGGTGTGGTCATTGGCGCCGCGTTCGGCAAGATCGTCACCTCGCTGGTCAACGACGTGATCATGCCGCCCATCGGCAACCTGATCGGCGGCGTGGATTTTTCCGCCTACAAGTGGGTCCTCACGGCCGCCGGTGCCGATGGCAAGGGCGAAGTTGCGATCCAGTACGGCGCGTTCATCAACACGATGATCCAGTTCACGATCATCGCCTTCGCCATCTTCCTCGTAGTCAAGGCAATCAACCGCATGAACCGCAAGGAAGAGGCCGCGCCTGCCCCGCCACCCGCGGATGTCGTTCTGTTGACCGAGATCCGCGACCTGCTGAAGCAGGGAAAATAGCAGGCAAGGTCGACACCATGGTTCGGGGGGCACCGGAACATGACCTTGGCCATGTTCCGGGTCGCCCAGGATCTGGCACTCTACGGAATTGCCTGAACGGAACTCCGAACGATGAAACACCGCGCAGCCCTGCTCCTGGCCCTGTTGCTTCCCTGCGCGGTGCCATGCGCAGCCGAAACCGAAACACGCATTCCGGCAGTCGCCATCGAGACCGCGAGCGAATTGCGTGATCGCGCTCTCAAGGATGATGTCGCGTACGACATCGTCGAATCGCTGACGACGGAAATCGGCTCGCGGCTCGCCGGTAGCGAAAACGATCTCAAGGCACGCGAATGGATGATCGCGAAGTTCAAGGCGCTCGGCTTCGACAAGGTCTGGAGCGAGCCTGTCAGCTTTCCGAAGTGGGTGCGCCGCAGCGAAAGTGCCGCGGTCGTCGAACCCTACCCGCAGCCGCTCACGATCAGCGCGCTGGGCGGATCGGCCGGCACACCGGCTGGTGGCCTGGTTGCCGAAGTGATTGCGTTTCCGGATCTTGAAGCCATGAAGGCCGCGGCGGACTACACGGTGCGCGGCAAGATCGTCTATATCGCCAACCCGCGCATGCATGCGCTGCGCGATGGCCACGACTATGGTGCGGGCTCTGGCGTGCGTGTGCAGGGGCCCGAGCAGGCCGAAGCCAAGGGTGCGGCGGCATTTCTGCTGCGATCGGTCGGCTCGGACGGGAACAGACTCGCACACACGGGCATGACCCGCTTTTCGAATCCTGACAAGGCGATTCCGGCCGCAGCGCTGTCGAACCCGGATGCCGACCAGCTTGATCGCATCATCAAGCGTGGCAAGCCGGTCAAGCTGCGTCTCTCGCTTGATTGCGGAACCGAGGGCAGCTACACGGGCGCGAACATCATCGCCGAATTCACCGGCAGCCAGCGCCCGCGCGAATATTTCCTGACCGGTGGACATCTCGACTCCTGGGATGTCGGCACGGGCGCCATCGACGACGCAGCCGGTGTCGCGATCACGACAGCGGCCGCCGTGCTGATTGGACGGTTGCCGGAACGTCCTGCGCGCAGCATCCGCGTCGTGGCGTTTGCCAACGAGGAATCCGGCCTCTACGGTGGCAAGGCGTATGCCGCCCAGCACCACCTTGAAATCGACAAGGTCATTCTCGGCGCCGAGTCAGACGGTGGCGCTGATCGCATCTATGCCATGAGCGCCACGGTCAAGCCCGAGGCGCGTGCCGCCATCGGTCAGATAGCCGAAGTATTGAGGCCCCTCGGCATCGATTACGACGCCACCCTTCCCGGCAGTGGCGGATCGGATTTGTCCGCCGTGCACGCAGTCGGCATGGCCGGACTTTCGCTACGCCAGGACACTTCGCGCTACTTCGAATGGCACCACACCGACAACGACACTCTGGACAAGGTCGATCCGGAGCAGCTGCGTCAGAATGTTGCGGCTTATGCCGTCGCGATGTACCTGGCAGCGTCGGCCGAAGGAGACTTCGGATCTGCGCCTGGTGCATTCGAGAAGGCAACGGCGTCACACTAGACCCCCTGCTTCCCTTCGAAATCGACCGTCGCACGAATCGCCGACTTTCACGCTTGCCGCAGCCAGCGAATTTTCGCGCTTTCGAATCCTGCGTTACCCTCGGGAATCCGGGAACTGAAAGGGATTGGCTGCGTTGGGCGCTAAATTTCGATTTTTCAGCTGGATTCTGGCCGGGCTGGCTTGCCTCATCGGCGCGGCGCAAGCAGACAACGACGCGAAGGCGGACGCGCCCCTGATCATCGGCGTCAAGGTCGCGCCGCCTTTCGTAATCGCGGAGGACCACGGATATGCCGGGCTCGCCATTGATCTCTGGCAGGAGGCCGCGCTGCAGAACAAGTGGACGTTCGAGTACAGGCAATACGAACTCGAGGACTTGCTGGATGCGGTCAGTCGCGGTGAAGTGGCGGTTGGCATCGGCGCCATCACGGCGACCGCCGAGCGCGAAACCAGGATGGATTTCGCACACGCCATCATCAGCTCGGGCCTTGGCGTGGCCGTTCGCAGCAACCAGCGTTCTGGCTGGCTCGCAGTGATTGGCGCCCTCCTTTCACCAGCCTTTCTGAAGATCATAGGCATCATGATCCTGATGCTGCTCGGAGTAGGCGTGCTCGTCTGGCTACTCGAGCACAAGGGCAATCCAGAGCACTTCGGCGGAGGGAAAAGGCAAGGGATCTTCTCCGGATTCTGGTGGGCCGTCGTCACCATGACCACGGTTGGCTATGGCGATCTCGCGCCTCGGACCGTTGGTGGTCGCATACTCGGCATGATCTGGATGGTGACCGCCCTGCTGGTCGTGTCGTTTTTCACGGCGTCGATTACCAGCGCCTTGACCGTCGGGCAACTCAGCCAGCGGATCAGCAATGCCGACGACCTGGCCGGAGCCAGGGTGGCCAGTATCGCCGACACGACCAGCGCGGAATGGCTTGAGCGTCGCGGCCTCGATTTTGCCACTGCCGACGACGTCAATGCCGCGCTGCGCGACCTGGCCGACGGCAAGGTGGATGCGGTGCTCTACGACGCGCCCCTGCTGCGCTGGGAAATCAGTCGCAAGTATCGTGGCGTGCTGCATATCCTGCCACTCGTTCTCGAACGACAGGACTATGCGTTTGCCCTGCCTGATTCGAGTCCGTTGCGCGAGGCCCTGGATGCATCCATTCTCGGCGCGATCAATGCGCCGGACTGGCACGCACGCGTTTCCGAATACCTGGGCGAACGCGAATAGGCGTTCGGCGGCCCTTCCGCACGTTTTCCGCGGGCTTGCCAGCACGGTTGCCGGAGGTCGGATCCGGACATTGCTCGTCATTCTTCGGGCCTGCCCGCACGGCAACCGTGGTTCCGGCCCGATCCTTGCATCAGATTCCCTTGCCGCGCTTGATCGTGGCAGCGGACCTGCGCTGCCGGGGCGATGCCGGACCCTTTCGACAGTGTGTCGAAGCGGTGATAGGGTGAGGCCACAGGGGGAACATGTGCGAAGGCTGAAAGGGCTGCTTCGTCCTCAAACGCCGATTCGAGGCCAGGCGCTCGACGCTCGCGCTCGCTTCCGCAACCTGCTGGACCCGGCTGGGCTTGATGAACTGGCCCGCGAGATCGAACGACTGGCTTGCGAAACCCTGGGCTGCGAACACGCCACGCTTGTTCTGGACAAGAAGCATCCGCCTGAGATCACCCGACGGGATTCGGCTGCGGCAGAGTCGCTTTGCATGGACCTGGCTGGTGACCGCGCGCAGCTCGTTCTGGAATTCCAGCGTTGCATTCCTGCCCAACGCAGTTGGACCGATTCCGATTGCGCCTGGATCGACATCGCAGACGTTCGACTGCGCGAGGCACTCCGCATCGCCGACCTGACCCGCGACCTCGAGACGGCGCGCAGCGACGAAACCCTCCAGCAGGCGCTCTATACGATCGCCAACCTCGCCTACTCGAACATCGACATCACCGAGATGATGGCCCGCGTGCACGCCGTTGTCGGCCGACTGACATACGCCGAGAACTTCTACGTTGCGTTCTACGACGACACGCGCGACGTCATAACCTTTCCCTACTATTCCGACACCGACGATCAGACCATCGACGAGACCCCGGTCGAACTTTTCGGAAAGGACTACCCGAGCAGCCTGACTTTCGCCGTCGCGCATACCGGCCGATCCATGCTGGGCTCTTCGGCCGGGATTCGGGCACAACTCGGCATCACCGAAATCGACCCGCGCCTGGGCCCTGATTGCGTGGACTGGCTCGGCGTTCCCATGCTGGAAGGCGATCGTGTGCGCGGCGCCGTGGTCGTCCAGAGTTACGACGAATCCCGGCGCTACAGCGAGGACGACCGACGCCTGCTGACGTTCGTCGCGCAGCACGTTCTTTCCGTCGTGTCGCGAAAGAAGGCCCGCGAAGAGCTCGAACTCGAGGTCCAGCGGCGAACCGCAGAACTGGCAGATACCAACCAGACGCTGCGCAACGAAGTTTCCGAACGCCAGCGAGCCCAGCGCATGCAGGCGGCGCTTTTCCGCATCGTCGAACTCGCCAGTGAAAGTACGCGCATGGATGCGTTCTATGTAGGCGTGCACAACGTCGTATCCGGGCTCCTGAATGCCCGGAATTTCTTCATCTCCCTGTTGTCCGAAGACGGTTCCGAACTGAGATTTCCGTACTACGTCGACCAGCACGATACTGCTTTCCCGGCACGACGCCTTGGCAATGGCATTACCGACTGGGTCATCAACCACCGGCGTCCGTTGCTGGCCACCGAAACCGAGATCCGGGACCTGATCGAAGCGGGAGAAATGATCGTCTTCGGCACCTTGCCGAAGTGCTGGCTCGGCGTGCCCTTGCTGCTCGACGAGCGAGCCCTGGGCGTCATGGTCGTGCAGAGCTACGACGCAGAGGACGACTACGGCGTGGCCGAGCAGGAAATCCTGCAGTTCGCCTCGTTCCAGATCGCCACGGCACTGGAACGAAAGCGGTCGCAGGAACGCCTGCTCGAAGCCCATGCCGATCTCGAGCGCCGAGTCGGCGAGCGTACCGAAGAACTCAAGCTGGCCAACGAAGGTTTGCGCCAGCAAATTGCAGTTCGCAAGCGCGCCGAATCGCGACTCAAGCATGAAGCATTTCACGATGGCCTGACCGGCCTGCCGAATCGCGCAGCCTTGCTCATGCGCCTGCGCCAGGTTCTCGGTCGCTTCCAGCACGATCCGTCACGTCTATTCGCTGTTCTGTTCCTCGACCTTGATCGATTCAAGGTCGTCAACGACTCAGTCGGCCACCTGCTCGGCGACGAGCTGCTTGTCGAAGCTGGCAAGCGCATTTCGCGCTGCGTCCGCTCTCCGGATTCAGTGGCCCGGTTGGGTGGTGACGAATTCACGATCCTGCTTGAGGACATCTCCTGCGTCGACGATGCCTGTCAGATCGCCACCCGTGTGCTCGAAGCACTGGTCGACCCGATCCGGCTTGGCGACAAGGAAATCTACACTTCGGCCAGCATCGGCATCGCGCTGGCGCATGAGCGCTACCAGCTTCCCGAGGAGCTGCTGAGAGATGCCGACGTCGCCATGTACCGGGCCAAGGCCCACGGTCGCCAGCGATTCGAGTTGTTCGACGAACAATTGCGCCGCGAAGCGCTCGACATGCTCGACCTGGAAAGCGACTTGCGCCGTGCGCTGACCCGGGACGAGTTCGAGCCCTTTCTGCAACCCATCGTTCGGCTCGCCGACGGCGCCGTTCTCGGCTACGAGGCCCTGTTGCGCTGGCGTCATGCAAAGCGCGGCATTCTGCTGCCGGAGGACTTTCTGGCCGTCGCCGAGGACAGTGGAAACGTCGAGCAGATCGACTGGCAACTGTATGAAAAGGTGTGCAGGGCGATCGCCGGACTCGATGATCCCACCGCCTATGTCGGCATCAACGTATCAGCGCGCCATTTCCGCTCGCCAAACCTGGTCACTACCCTGCTTGAGCTGCTCAAGGCCTATGACGTTCCGACCTGGCGCATTCGCATCGAGGTGACGGAAGGTGCGTTGCTGCAGGATCCGGAGCAGGCCATTGCAACCATGCTGCAACTGCGCGAGGCGGGTGTACTTACCTCACTCGACGACTTCGGCACGGGCTATTCATCGCTTTCCTATTTGCACCGCTTCCCTCTGCATGCCCTGAAAATCGATCAGTCCTTCATCGCCGAACTGAATTCGGACCTGAGCGGCAGCAGCGCTGCTGTCGTGCGGGCCATTCGGGCGCTTGCAGAATCGCTCGGCATGGAGGTGATCGCGGAGGGCATCGAGACCTCGGATCAATGCGACGCCCTGATCCGGCTTGATTGCAAGATTGGACAGGGATTCCTGTTCGCCAGGCCCCAGCCCACCGATAATCTCGCGCGAGTCAATTGAGGCAGTCTGGCTGCACGGGCGGAATGGCTCCTGGCCGACGCAGGGTGGCATTTCGCAGCATGCCGGATCCCTGCAACGGCCTGATCTGGTCAGCCGCGCTGCTGTCGCCAGTATTCGCCCAGCACGACGGCCGCGCTGGCGGCGATATTGAGGCTGTCGACCAGGCCGCTGCCAGGAATGCTGAGGCGTTGATCGGCCGCATCAATCAGCTCCGCGCGCATGCCCTCGCCTTCGGCACCGAACACGATTACCGATCGCGGCGACAACTGCGTGGAGTAGAGATCCTGGCCATCATGCGGGACGGTCGCAGCGATCGCGTAGCCGGCAGAACGCAGTTCGGAGATCGCCGCTGACTCATCCTCGATCCTGGCCAGCGCCACCACCTCGGCACCCCTTCCGCCACACGCGCGGCGGCACCGGAAAGATCCAGCGAGGACGCAGCCGGCACGATCACGCCAGCGGCATTGAAGTGTGCCGCACTCCTCAGCAAGGCACCGAAATTGTGCGGGTTGCCGACCCCATCCAGCCAGATCAGCAGGGATCTCGCGGGTGCCGGCGGCTGCGCGGCAAGCAGTTCTTCCAGGCCGAGCGGAGCCTGGCGACGCATCTCGAAGCACAGACCCTCGTGGTGTCGCGACGCGGTCAGCTTGTCGAGATCGGTCGTCTCCACGACGCGATAACCGAGTCGATGACTTGCACACCAGGCCAGTACGGGCCTCAGATCGTCAATCCGCGACTCCAGCAGGTAAACCTTGCGCAAATCGTCCGGCCGCCTGGCAAACGCAGCCAGGCAAGCGTTCAGTCCGTACAGGCGCAATTCCCCGCTCGGGCGAACGACCCTCGGGCGCTCTTCGGCGTCTCGAACCGGCGACGATTCCGGCTCGATCGCTGCTCGCGCATCCGCCGGTTGCTTTCGATTCTTCCAGGGCGAGGGCCGCCCGGACTTGCCAGTCTTCCAGGGATTGTCGGACATCTCAGCTACCCCGCCTTGCCGAATCGGCTTCCGACCGAAGCATGGCATACATCCACAGGTCGAATACTTCGTTGCGCTTGATGGCGGCACGCCGCAGCGTGCCTTCTCTTGCAAAGCCGCTCTTTTCCAGCACGCGGGCCGAAGCCGGATTGTTCGACAGCACCGTGGCCTGCAGGCGCTCGAATCCGTAGTTCGCAAAAACGTGCTCGCACCAGCGCGGCAGGATGCGGCTCATCAGACCGCGCCCCCAGTAGCGGCGGCCAAGCCAGTAGCCGAGCTGGCTGCCGATACGCAGCGTGTCTTCGCCCGGACGCATGCCGATTCCGCCAACGGCCTCGCCTTCGATCTCGATGGCCAGCACCAGCGAGGGTGGCTCGACCGGATGCGAGAGGAAATTGTCCGCATCCTGGCGCGTGTACGGATACGGGAAACGGTCCGACAAGCCGCGCGAGACGCCTTCATCGTTCGCATGCCGAACCAGCGCCTCGCGATCGTCCAGGCGCCACGGCCGCAGGATGTACCCCTCGCCTGCCACCAGCGGGCGGTCAGCGCTCATGCATGTCCGCCGACAGCCGGCGTTTCCGCATCGAGTTGCTCGATCTTGCGTGTCAGGGCATCGGGCGAGCGCGTGTACGGCGCGAGCAAGGCATAGAAGGAAGGCACGACATACAGCGAAAGCAGGGTTGAAAATGCCACACCAAAGATCACCACGACACCAATCGCCGATCGACTGGCCGAACCAGGCCCGCCGGCCAGCACCAGTGGCACCGCACCCGCCATCGTCGCTACCGAAGTCATCAGGATCGGGCGCAGGCGCACCGCGGCCGATTCGGCGATGGCATCCCTGATGGCCATGCCCTCATCGCGCAGCTGGTTGGCAAATTCGACGATCAGAATGCCGTTCTTTGCAGCCAGCCCGATCAGCATGACGATGCCGATCTGGCTGAAGAGATTCAGTGTGTTTCCGGTCAGCCAGAGTCCGATCAGGGCGCCGAGTACCGCCAGCGGCACCGTGAGCATGATGACGAACGGATGGATGAAGCTTTCGAACTGGGCTGCGAGCACGAGGTAGACGATCAGCAGCGCCAACGTGAAGGTCAGCAGCACGGCGCCACCCGCTTTCATGTACTCGCGCGAATCGCCCTTGTAGTCGAGTTGCGCTTCCGGCGGAAGCTCTTCGGCCGCGGTCTTCTTGACCCATTCCAGCGCTTCGCCGAGCGAATAGTCGGCGGCCAGGCCTGCCGAAATGCTGATGCTGCGCAGGCGATTGAATCGATTCAGGCGTCCGGGCTCGGCCAGCTCGTTGAGAGTGACCAGGTTGGCCAGCGGAATCAGTTCTCCGCTGCGCGCAGAGCGCACGTAGAGATTGTCGAGGTCGGCAGGCTCGGTGCGATCGCTGCGTTGCGCCTGCATGATCACGTCGTATTCCTCGCCACCCTCGACGAAGGTCGTGACGCGGCGACCGCCCATCATGGTTTCCAGCGTGCGGCCGATTTCCTGAGCCGAAACACCGAGATCGGCCGCACGCGAATGGTCGATGTCCACGCGCATCTGCGGCTGGGTTTCCTTGTAGTCGGAATCCGGATTGGTCAGACCGGGGTTTTCCTCCATGCGCGTCAGCATGCGATCGCGCCATACCGCCAGCTCCTTGAAGTCCGGCCCGCCGAGGACGACGTTGAGGGGCTGACCGCCGCTGCGCACGAGTCCGGTCCGGTAGCTCGGAAAGGCGCGCACGCCGGGAAGGCCGGCAAGATCCTTGCGCAACTGGTTGGCGACTTCGGGCGTGGATTCGCTGCGCTGCTGCCAGTCCTTGAGAAATACCGTGATGCGCCCCGTGTGCATGTCCTGGCTGGCGCCATAGCTGCCCGGCACGCGCGAATTGAAGCGTTCGATCGGCCCGCCTTCGCCGATCAGGCCGAAGAATTTTTCTTCCACCTGCTGCATCTGTTCCACCGTGTAGTCGTAGCCTGCACCCTCCGGGCCGCTGACGGAAACGAACAGGACGCCTTGATCCTCGGTCGGGGACAGCTCGTTCGGCACGACCTTGAGCAACATGCCGCTGACCAGAAGCGCGGCGATCATGAGCAAGCCGAAAATCACCGGCTTGCCGCTGCTGCGTACGATCTGGCGACGGTAGACCCGGGTCAGCGCGTCGAGGTGACGGTGGATCCAGACATTGAAACCGCGCTTGCCGCTATGCGGTCTCACCAGTTTGGACGCCATCATCGGTGTCAGCGTCAGCGCAACAAAGGCTGACAGGGCCACCGCGCCAGCGAGGGTCACCGAGAGTTCGCGGAAGAGCCTCCCGGTGTTGCCCTCCATGAAACCGATCGGAAGGAACACCGAGACCAGAACGGCCGTGGTGGCAATCACGGCGAAGGCGACCTGGCGCGTGCCGCGCTTCGCGGCAATCAGTGGCGGCTCACCGAGATCGGTTCGGCGCTGGATGTTTTCCAGCACGACGATGGCGTCGTCGACCACCAGGCCGATACAGAGCACCAGGGCCAGCAGGGTCAGGAGATTGATCGTGAAACCGAACGCGTAAAGGCCGATGAAAGCCGCAATCAGGCAGACCGGAACCGTGACCGCCGGAACAAGCGCCGATCGTGCGCTGCCAAGAAAGAGGAAAATGACGATGACAACGAGCACGCCACCCTCGATCAGCGTTGCGTAGACCCGTTCGACTGCCGCCTCGATGAAGAGGGTCGAATCATAGGCGACGAAAATCTCCGTGCCTTCGGGCAGCGATTCCTGCACACGCTCGGCCTCGGCCCGCGCCGCGCGGGCGACATCGAGACTGTTGGCCGTCGAGGTCTTGACGATTCCGAGACCGACATTGAACTGACCGTTGCTGCGCAGGTAGGAACGACGTTCCTCGGGGCCCAGCTCGACTTTCGCGACATCGCCCAGACGCACCACGTAGCCGTCCTCGCCCTTGGCCAGGGACAGGGTCGCGAAATCCTCCGCGGTCTCGTAGCCACGCTGCACGCGCAGGGTGAAATCGCGCGAACCCGATTCGATGCGCCCTGCAGGCAGCTCAATATTCTCGCGGCGCAGGGCCGCCTCGACATCGGAGACGGCAAGACCACGTGCAGCGAGAGCCTCGCGGTCGAGCCAGATGCGCATGGCGTAGCGCTGGCCACCGCCCACGAACACGCGTGCGACACCCTCGATCGCCGACAAGCGATCCGATACGTAGCGCTCGGCATAGTCGCTCAGCTCGAGCGCATTCATCCGGTCCGAGCGCATGTTCAACCAGAGTATCGGGCTGGAATCGCTCTCGACCTTGGAAACTTCCGGCGGATCGGCCTCCTCGGGCAGGCGATCCTGCACGCGGCTGACGGCATCGCGAACGTCGTTCGCGGCGGCTTCGATGTCGCGCGTGAGATTGAATTCCATCGAGACATCCGAGCTGCCATTGCGGCTGCTCGATTCGATCACGTCGACGCCTTCGATGCCGGCCAAGGCATCTTCGAGCACCTGGGTGATGCGGGTCTCGACGACTGCCGCGGAGGCGCCTGGATAGTTGACGCCCACCGAAACGATGGGCGGATCGATGGCCGGCAACTCGCGCAAGGTCAGGCGCGAAAACGACATCACGCCAAGCACGATAAGCAGCAGGCTGACCACGGCCGCGAATACCGGACGCCGGATTGAAATGTCGGAAATGCTCATTCTTGCGGCGCCCCCGCGCGACGGGTGTCGGCGATCTTCGCGCCCTCGCGCACCTTCACCGTGCCGTCCTTCACGATGCGGGTCCCTGCAGCCAACCCGCTGCGGACCTCGACCATGCCATCCTTGCGTACACCGAGTTCGACCCTTTCGCGCTTGACCGTGTCTTTTTCATCCACGGTGTAGACGAACGAGTCCGAGCCGATCTGCTCGATCGCGATTTCGGGAACAGCCAGCACCTCGCGCGCCGGGCGAAGTACACGCACGTTGAGCAGCATGCCCGCTCGCAAGGCGCCATCGTTGTTCGGAATTTCGGCACGCACGAGGACTGCCCGGGTCACCGGATCCACGCGCGAGTCCACCGACACGATGGTTCCATCGAAGCTGCGCCCTGGGTAGGCCACGCTGCTGGCCTGGATATCGAGGCCGGGTCTCAGCGCGGCCAGAAAGCGCTCCGGCATGCCGAAGTCGACCGTGATCGTATCGATGTTGTCCAGTGTCGTGATGACCGTGCCCGGCGTTACCAGGGCACCGACACTGACCTGGCGCAGGCCGAGCACGCCAGCGAAGGGCGCCGTGACCACGCGATCGGCAAGCTGAGCGCGAAGAAACTCGACCCGCGCCTTGCTCGACTCCTGGGTGGATCGGGCCGTGTCGGCGACCTGCTGCGACACCGTGCCCTTGCCGACCAGATCGTCATTGCGCCGCATGAGGCGCAGAGCATCCTTGTAGTTCGCCTGTGCTTCGGCGAGTGCGGCAACCTGCTGTCCGGACGTCATTTCGACCAGCACATCACCGGCGTCCACGTGTTGCCCATCCTTGAAATTCACCTTGCGCACGGTCTCGGTGATCTTTGCAGTAAGGGTGATCGACTCGCGTGCCTTGGTGGTACCGACAGCCTCGAACGAATCAACCCAGGTCACAGGCTCGACCAATGTGGTGGTAACCGGAATCGCGGGCGCGGGCCCCCTCGAGCCAGAACCCGAATCCGGGCTCGAGCAGGCGGCCAGCACAAGCATCGATGTTGCAAGAAATGTCGCTTTCCACTTCAGCATGACTCGTCGGATTCCCAGGTTGTTGGTTTCGTACGCTTGATGGTGGAACCGATACGGGTACGGTTACCGCGACCGGCGTGCCTGAGCAAGTCGCTCGGCGAGGAAGCTCCCGCTACCGCATGCGACGCGCTAGTGATCCATGGCTGCGGCAGGTTCCGGCAACGCAGACTTGCGTCGCGGAACCTTGAACAAAAGCAGGAAGGGTAGCGCGAACAGGGTCAGCCACATCATCAGCCAGAAGTCATTGATGTAGGCGATTGCGGCTGCTTGCCGGGTCACTTCGGCATTCAGCGCCATCAGCCCCTGCGCTGAATCGGCATTCAGGATTCCTCCGGGCATATTGAGTGAATAGGGTGTGATTCGCGAGGCAAGTTCCGCATGGCTGGTCTGTGTACCCCGTGCGACCAGGGTGAACATGATGGAGATGCCGACACTCGAACCGATGTTCCGAGCCAGGCTGAAGATGCCGGCCGCCTCGGTCCGGGCTGATCCGGGAAGGGTCGCATAGGCCAGGGTCGAGACCGGCACAAAGACCAGACCCAGGCCGAGCCCCTGCAGCACGCCGACATTGATGATAGGCCACATCGGCACGTCCGGACCGAACCGGGCACTCAATCCCAGCGACAAGGCGATCAGCAGGATGCCGATTGCCATGGGCTTGCGAGGGTCGATTCCCGCGGCAAGCAATCGCCCGACCGCGGTCATCGCTACCAGGGTACCGAGCCCGCGCGGTGCCAGCAGCAGGCCGGTCGTGACCACCGGATAGTTCATCAGGTTCTGCAGATAGGGCGGCATCAGCGCCATCGTAGCGAACAGGAGGACGCCAACGATGAAGATGAACAGGGTCGCGACGCCGAAGTTGCGGTCACGCAGCAGGCTCAGATTCACGAAAGTCCGTTCGCTGCTGCGCCAGTGCACCCAGTAGAGGTAGAAGCCGAGGAATGCGAGCGCGAGGTCGATCTGCATTTCAACCGAGGTGAACCAGTCCTGTTCATTGCCGCGGTCCAGCAACAACTGCAAGGCGGCAATACCGATGGCCAGGAAGGCGAAGCCGCGCCAGTCGAAGCGGCTTTGGTGGGTTTCATCCGCAGGGACGCTGGCCATCACGCCGAGCAAGGCAACGATGCCGACCGGCACATTGATCAGGAATACCCAGTGCCAACTGTAGTTCTCGGTCAGCCAGCCTCCCAACGGCGGACCCACGATCGGACCAACCATCACGCCCATGCCCCACAGGGCCATGGCAGCGCCGTGCTTTTCCGGCGGAAATGCATCCAGCAACGACGACTGCGAGATCGGTACCAGGGCCGCACCAAACAGGCCCTGAAGTACGCGGAAGAAAACCATTTCGGTGATGTTCGTGGCGATGCCGCAGAGCACCGAGGCCACGGTGAACCCGGCGATGGCGACCATCAGCAATTGCCTGCGCCCGAAGCGTGCCGCCAGCCAGCCGGTGGCGGGCGTGGCAATTGCGGCAGCGACGATGTAGGAGGTCAGGATCCAGGCCGCCTGGTCCTGGGTCGCCGACAGCGATCCCTGCATGTCGGGCAGGGCCACATTGGCAATCGTCGAATCGATCACCTGCATCAGGGTCGCCAGCATGATCGAGACGACCAGCAATGGCAGGTTGTGGACCTCGCGATGCGAGGCTGCGGTCGTCATGGAAGTTTCCAGATATTCCTGAACGAGGCTGGGGAAATGTCCCCGGCCTCAGCGGCCTTACCGGCCAGTTCGAGACGCGGGCCGTTGATTCGACCTTGCATGCAGGCGCAGTTCCGATTTCGCTGCACGCGAAGGCCTGCTGATCAACGTGTCATTGCGACCTTGCTGTCCGGGCCAGTCTTGCCGGTCCAGCGCCCGAGCAGCGAGTTCTGCTTGCCTGTATCGATCTTCACGTCGGCGCTCATGCCTGCACGCAGGATGAGGCCATCCTCGTCTCCGGTCGTGATCTCGAAACGCACCGGGATGCGCTGCACGATCTTGACCCAGTTGCCGGTGGCGTTCTGTGCCGGCAGGATCGAGAACTGCGAACCGGCAGCCGGGCTGATCGAGGACACGGTTGCCGTCCAGGTGTGGCCGGGATAGGTATCAACTTCGATCTCCGCAGGCTGGCCCACGCGAACGTGGGTCAGGTCGGTCTCCTTGAAGTTGCCCTCGACCCAAACGGTGTGCGAAACCAGCGGCATGGCGGCCTGGCCCACATTGAGGAAGTCGCCCGCCTGCAAATGCGTCTTGCCAACCGTGCCATCGATGGGGGCACGTACTTCGGCATGAGAGAGATCGAGCTTCGCCTTGGCCAGTTGTGCCAGGGCGACCTTGTATCCGGACAATTCGGTCAGCGGCGTATTCACCGCACCGCCGAGCATCGTGCGCGCCTTGGCCAGTGCCGCGGCATCGGCATCGCGCGAACCGCGCGCCGTGGCCACATCGTTGTCGGCGTCATCCAGGGCCTTCTGCGCGACGATGCCCCTGGCGCGCAATTCGCGGACGCGCTGCAACTGCGCTTCGTGATTGCGCAGGGTGGCTTCCGAGGCGCGCAGGTCGGCGCTGGCCGAGCGATAGGTGTCGCGCGAAGCGTTCAGATAGTCGCCGGCCGCTTCGATCTGCGCCTCCATCTGTTCAACGGCAATCTGCAGTGGCTCCGGATCGATGCGGAACAGCAGGTCTCCCTTGCGCACCTGCTGATTTTCGCGAACGGCCACCTCGACCACGCGGCCGCTGATCTGCGGCGCAATCGTGACCTGGTCGGCCTGCACGTAGGCATTGTCGGTCGAGGTGTAGCGTCCGGCCGTGATGTAGAAATAGCCGGCCACCAGTGCGACGACGAGGGGCCCCGCGATCCAGAGGATGCGATTGCTGCGCTTGCGGCGGGGGCCGGCGGCATCTATGGCGTCGGCGGCTTCGGTTGGCTGTTTGCTGGTCATGGCGGGCTCGGACTCAGGAATCGGTGGATTGGTCGGGGGTGTCAATGACGGAAAGGTTGGCGCGCAACCGGGCCAGCACGCGCTGGAACGCGGCGAAATCGTCTTCGTCGACATCGGCCAGGGCCAGATGACGAAGGTCTGCTGCAATCACCTCCATGTCGTCGGTAACCGCATGCGCCTTGCCGGTCAGGTGCAGGCGCCAGCGACGGCGATCGTTCGGATCGGCGCGGCGCTCGACGAATCCCGAGGCCGCAAGCCGATCGATGACACGACCGACCGCGATCGGCTCCATCTCGAGAAACTCGGCCAGTTCGCTCTGGCTCAACCCTTCGCGCCGACGAATGGCCTTGAGCGCGCGCCACTGGGCGCGGGTCAGGCCGAGACGGATCGCACGCCGGTCGAAATGCTTGCGGAACAGGCAAGTCACGTCGTGAAGATCGTATGCGAACGAGGAATCGGGGGTCGCTTTCATGGCTGCCGAGGATATTATGTCCTAGGCAGGTAAATTTCAATACCCATCGGTTCATTTAATTGCTGCCGGCTCGAATTCGCCAGGGTTCGACCGGTTCGTGCTGCGCAATGACTTGGCTTTCCGACGCCTCGGACCGATAGTCCGGGAATGATCCGGATTCTCGATACCGACATCACCGACCTGCGCGTCGATGCCATCGTCAATGCGGCCAACGAGACCCTGCTCGGCGGCGGCGGCGTCGACGGAGCCATCCATCGGGCCGCCGGGCCCGGCCTGCTGAATGCCTGTCGCGCCCTGCCCGAGATTCGCCCCGGCGTGCGCTGCCCGACCGGGCAAGCACGACTGACGGAAGGCTTTGCCCTGCCCGCGCGTTACATCATCCATACCGTCGGGCCGGTCTGGGAGGGCGGCGAAGAAGGAGAACCGGCGCTGCTGGCTGCCTGCTACCGACATGTCCTGGCCATCGCCCGCGAACATGCCTTGAAATCACTGGCCTTTCCCGCGATCAGTTGCGGTGTATTCGGCTATCCAGCCGAAAAGGCAGCGCTGGTTGCGCTGGCGGAAGTCTCCAGACCCGAAGCCCGCGCGTTGTCGATCACGCTCTGCTGCCGCGGCGAGCGGATCATGCGGAGCTATCGCGAAGCTGCGAAACGACTCTCCGTGGAAACCGACTGAACGGGCCAGACAAGGAGAATGTCTTCCACCGTCCTGGCATGTGCATGCGCTCCGTAGGGGTGTGACCAGGACCCGAACAACACGGACAAACGTCGACTCTCAATCTTTTGTCATCCCGGCGCAGGCCGGAATCGAGTCCTGTCTGGGGCTGTGCCGTGGCGGCAGTGAAACTGGATGATCATCCGTTCGGCAGTTGCGAAGCGCTTCAGCCTGCGCTGGATTGAAGGCGCATTCAGCGTCTCCTCACGCAGATGCTTTCGTTCCACCCGAACTAGCGCCCGCGCCGCTCACGCAGATACACGGACTTGCCTGGACCGGCGCCCACCACGCGCTCTTCCATGTCGAACAGCTTGCTGGCCGCGACCAGTTCGCGCAGCTTGCGGAAACCGTAGTTGCGCGGATCGAAGTCGGGCGCCTGCTTGGCGATATGGCTGCCAACCGGCGAAAGATTGGCCCAGCCGGTATCGTCCGACGCCGCGTCGACCGCGTTGCGCAGCAGCCCGGCCAGCTTGCGATCCTTGCCCAGCGCCTTGGTTGCCTGCGATTTCTTGGCTGGCGCGTCGATCTCGTCGTCCTTCTCGATCAGGATCTCGGTGTAGATAAACTTGTCGCAGGCGGCCACGAACGGTGTGGGCGTCTTGCGCTCGCCAAATCCGTAGACGGTCAACCCGGATTCGCGGATGCGCATCGCGATGCGCGTGAAGTCGCTGTCGCTGGAAACAATGCAGAAGCCATCGAAGCGCTCGCTGTAGAGCAGGTCCATCGCATCGATGATCATGGCCGAATCGGTGGCGTTCTTGCCGGTCGTGTAGCGGAACTGCTGGATCGGCTGGATCGAATGCGACAGCAACACGTCCTTCCAGCCTTTCAGCTGCGGAATGGTCCAGTCGCCATAGATGCGTTTGACGCTGGCGGTGCCGTATTTGCTGACCTCGGCAAGCAGGCCATCGACAATCGAGGGTTGGGCATTGTCGGCGTCTATCAGCACGGCGAGTTTGCTTGATGCTGGGCTGGTCATGGGCGCGGCTCCGTGGCTGGATGCTCCGAGCATAGCCGCAATGCCCTGAAATTGCCGTAACACTCATGCAACCAGGGCATATGTCCATGCACATCACTACCTTCCGGGATCTGGCACGGCCCAATAGTCTTTGCATCCCAAGGACGTTTGGACGTCCATTCTGGTTGCGCACCGACGATGTCTGCCCAGTTCATCACCCCGCCGCAAGTTCCCATGCCGCAAGACAAGAGCATCCTGCTGGCGCGCCTGCTTGACGGGCTGGATGCGCACGCGCTCTGGTGGCTTTCCGGGTACAGCGCGGGCCTGGCGGCGAACCAGGCAGGCCTCGTTCCATCGGTTGAAGCTGATGCCGTTGCAGAACCGTCGCCAATTACCATCATTTATGGCAGCCAGACAGGAAACGCAAAACGGGCTGCAGAGAAACTGCTTGGCAACTTCGAATCCGCCGGCACTCCCGCCCGACTGATTCGTGCCGATGCCTATCCGCTGCGAGAGCTCAAGAGCGAAAGGCTGCTCTATGTGGTCATCAGCACCCAGGGCGACGGCGATCCACCGGATGATGCGCGGGGCCTGGTCGAACACCTGCTCGGGAAGCGTGCGCCGCAGTTGGGCGCGCTTCGATACGCCGTTCTCGGCCTCGGCGATTCGAGCTACCCGCAATTCAATGCAGTTGGACGCCTGATTGATGCACGACTGGCCGAACTCGGCGCACAACGCCTGTTCGAACTCGGCGAGGCCGACATCGATATCGAGTCGATCGCTGATCCGTGGCGCCAGCGCGCGGTCGAACTCGGCTCCGTTGCGACACCTTCAACGAAGCCGCGTGCTGAGGTTGTCAACCTGCGTGCGGTTGCCTCGACTCCAGGGCATGGCCGCGATGCACCGTTCGCCGCCGAGGTGCTGGCCAACCAGCGCATCACCGGCCGCGGCAGTGAAAAGGATATTCGTCACATCGAACTCTCGCTCGAAGGCTCCGGTTTGAGCTACGAACCGGGTGATGCTCTCGGCATCTGGCCTCGCAATGCGCCACAACTGGTCGACGACGTACTCGATCTGCTTGAGCTCGACGGCAACGACGCGATCACGCAGTGCAATGAAACGCGCACTTTGCGCAGCTGGCTGGAAACAAGACGCGAGCTGACCCGAATCGGTCGCCCGTTTGTCGCCAGCCACGCTGCACTGGCCGCTCACGCCGGACTCAACCGACTGCTCGCACCAGAACAAGCCGCGGCCCTGATCAAGCTGCTTGAGAGCCACCAGCTGATCGATCTGCTTCGCGCCTATCCTGCTCGCTGGAGCGCCGAAGAACTGGTTGCGGCGCTACGGCCACTCACGCCTCGACTGTACTCGATTGCCTCCAGCCAGAAGCGCGTTGGCGACGAGGCTCATCTGACGGTTGCGCACGTCGACTACGAGGCCTTCGGCACCCGGCATCGTGGTGCCGCCTCGGGTTTCCTTTCGGATTCGACCGGTGAGTCTCGCGTTTCGGCCTACGTCGAACGCAACGAGCGATTCCGCCTGCCCGCTGACGGCAGTCGCGACATCATCATGATCGGTCCGGGCACGGGCATCGCGCCATTCCGTGCCTTCGTGCAGGAGCGTGCCGCAACAGGCGCGAACGGGCGCAACTGGCTGCTGTTCGGCAACCCGCATTTCGACACCGATTTCCTCTACCAGGTCGAATGGCAGCAGGCACTGCGCGAAGGCCAGCTCGATCGTCTGGATCTCGCCTTTTCGCGCGACCAGGTTAACAAGATCTACGTGCAGCACCGCCTGCGCGAGAACAGTCGGGAACTGTATGACTGGCTGGCCAACGGCGCGCACCTGTATGTCTGCGGTGACGCCACGAGGATGGCGCGCGATGTCGATGACGCATTGATCGAGGTGTTCGCGAAGCACGGAAGCGGTGATCGCGAGCAGGCCGCCGAACAACTCGAAAAGCTGCGCCAGCAAGGCCATTACGCACGCGACATCTACTGATCCACCACTCGAACAGCCCATCGAAATCCGCACATGAGCAACACCACCGCCTCCGTAGAGCACATCAAGCGCGACAGCCGAAACTTGCGAGGCAGCCTGCTGGACAGCCTGGAAGACGCGCACACGGGCGCGATCCGCAATGACGACACCGTCCTGATCAAGTTCCACGGCAGCTACCAGCAGGATAATCGCGACCTGCGCGAAGAGCGCCGCCGGCAGAAGCTGGAACCGGCCTGGAGCTTCATGATCCGCACACGCACCCCGGGTGGTGTGGTCAGCCCGAAGCAATGGCTGGCCATGGATGCAATTGCCACGCGCCATGCGAACAGTTCGCTACGCATCACCACGCGCCAGGCCATCCAGTTCCACGGCATCGTCAAGCGCGAATTGAAGGCAACCATGCAGGCCATCAATGCCAGCCTGATCGATACCGTTGCCGCCTGCGGCGACGTCAACCGCAATGTGCTGGTCTCGGCCAATCCTGTCGAGTCGCGGGCACATGGACACGTGCACGACTGGGCGGCACGTCTGTCCGAGCACCTCAAACCCAGGAGCCGCGCCTACTACGAAATCTGGCTGGATGAACAGCAGGTCGCCGGCAGCGAACCCGAATCCGAACCGCTGTATGGCGAAACCTATCTGCCGCGCAAGTTCAAGATCGCCTTCGCCGTGCCGCCGCACAACGATGTCGATGTATTCGCGCACGATCTCGGATTCATTGCGATCCTCGAGGAAGGCGCACTTGCCGGCTTCAACGTCAGCGTCGGTGGCGGCATGGGCGCGACACATGGCGATGCCGAAACCTATCCCCTGCTCGGCCAGGTGATCGGATTCATCCGGCCGGAACGGGTGTTTCGGATGGCCGAAGCGGTACTGACCACGCAGCGCGACTTCGGCAACCGCGAGGTGCGCAAGCGCGCACGCCTGAAATACACGATCGAGGATCGCGGCCTCGACTGGTTCAAGGCCGAGATCGAACAACGCGCGGGCTTCGTGCTAGAAGCCGCACGTCCGTTCACATTCAATCACAACGGTGATCGCTTCGGCTGGGTGGAAGGCCATGAAGGCCTCTGGCACCTCAACCTTCGCATCGAGGCTGGACGTGTCGCCGATCGCGGAGAATCCAGGCAGCTGACCGGCTTGCGCGAAATCGCTCGCATCCATCGTGGCGATTTCCGCCTTACACCGAATCAGAACCTGATCATCGCGAATGTCGCCGCTGACGACCGTGCTGCGATCGATGAGCTCGCTGGCGCACATGGCCTGGACGTGCATCGAACGGCCAGGCCGTTGCGTCTGAATGCGCTGGCCTGCGTCGCCCTGCCGACCTGCTCGCTGGCCATGGCCGAAGCGGAACGCTATCTGCCCGACCTGCTTGGCAAGCTGGAAGACTTGCTGTCGAAGCACGGCCTGGAAGAACAGCCGATCAACCTGCGCGCTTCGGGTTGCCCGAACGGCTGTTCGCGACCGTACCTGGGCGAGATTGCCCTGGTCGGCAAGGCGCCGGGTCGCTACAACCTGATGCTCGGCGCCGACAGCCGTGGCCAGCGACTGAATGCGCTCTACCGCGAAAACATTGATGAAACAACCATTCTCGGCGAGCTCGAAACGCTTTTCGCAAGCTACGCGGCCGGTCGCAACGCGCACGAAGGATTTGGCGACTTTCTGCTTCGTTCCGGTGTCGTCCAACCCCCCGCGGGTATCCCTGTGCAGGTGATCACATGAACACGCTTCCCGACCTGGTCAGTGCCGCCGAAGACACGCGTGCACTCGCCAGTCTGAATCGCTGGCTGGAAAAACAGAGCGCCGAAGATCGAGTAGCCTGGGCGTTCGATACCTTGCCTGCTGCGCATGTCCTGTCTTCGAGTTTTGGCGCGCAATCCGCAGTCTCACTGCATCTGGTCAGCCGCCGGTACGCGCGGATTCCGGTCATCCTGATCGACACCGGCTACCTGTTCGAGGAAACCTACCGCTTTGCCGACGAACTGACCGAGCGGCTCGGCCTCGATCTGCGCGTCTATCAGCCGCGCATCGGTCCGACCTGGATGGAAGCGCGCCACGGCCGCCTTTGGGAACAAGGACTGGAGGGGCTCAATCGATACGATGACCTGCGCAAGGTCGAGCCTCTGCGCCGCGCCCTGGAAGAGCTCGGCGCACGTACCTGGTTCGCCGGCCTGCGCCGTTGCCAGGCCCGCTCGCGGGAAAGCACCGATGTGCTTGAACTGAAGTCCGGTCGCTGGAAGGTGCATCCCTTGATCGACTGGAGCGACAGAGACATCTGGCAATACCTGAGCCGTCACGACCTGCCTTATCACCCGCTCTGGCACGAGGGCTACGTGTCCATCGGCGATGTGCACACAACGCGCCCCTGGCAACCGGGCATGCGCGAAGAAGACACCCGCTACTTCGGCCTCAAGCGTGAGTGCGGCATCCATCTGGAAGTGTGACCGACCCTCTACCCGAGTTTGCACAGACCCATGTGCGGGTCTGGTCAACTTCCATTCGTAGTGAGCTGAGCCTGAACTGAGCCGGTCGATGGAAGCAGATGCCGGAGGAAGGCAACAACCCGGGACTGCCCTTCGACAGGCTCGGGGCACATGCCAGGAACACGTCCGATATGACCTGAATGCTATCCCCTTTGCCCTTCTCCGCGGTGAGAAGCCAATACAAACCGAACCAGTGAAACCGACATGTCCAGAACTGCCATCGCCCAGGAATTCCCCGACCTCTTGAACCCGCCACACGGTGGCGTGCTCAGGGACCTCTATCTGCCTGCAGCACAGGCCGAAGCCCTCAAGCAGCGCAGTGCAAGCTTGCCCGGCTGGGATCTGGATGCACGTCAGCTCTGCGATCTCGAGCTGTTGATGAATGGCGCGTTCTCGCCATTGGAAGGTTTCATGACGCGTCGCGACTACGAGGGCGTTCGCGACGACATGCGACTCGCAGACGGAACCCTGTGGCCGATTCCGATCGCGCTCGACGTGAGCGAAGCATTCGCCGCCACGATCAAGGCTGGCGATGAAGTCGCTCTGCGTGATCGCGAGTGCGTGCCGCTTGCCGTGCTCGACGTCGAAGACGTCTACTTCATCGATCCTTTGCTTGAAGCGCACGCGGTCTACGGCACAACTGACCGCAATCATCCCGGCGTCCACGAGCTGCTTGAACGTCGCCATCGCGTCAACCTCGGTGGTCGGCTGCGCGGCATCCAGGCCCCCCAGCATCACGACTTCCGCGAACTGCGCGACAGCCCGCGCTCGTTGCGTGAACGGTTCATCGCGCAGGGTTGGCAACGCATCGTCGCATTCCAGACCCGCAATCCCATGCACCGGGCGCATCGCGAGCTGACCGTGCGTGCTGCAGAGCGCGCCCATGCCAAGCTTCTGATCCAGCCTGTCGTCGGCCTGACCAAACCGGGCGATGTCGATCACTACACGCGCGTCCGCTGCTACCAGGCCCTGCTCGCAAACACCCCTTCCGACTCGACCACACTCTCGCTGTTGCCGCTGGCAATGCGCATGGCCGGACCGCGCGAGGCGCTTTGGCACGCCATCATCCGCAAGAACTACGGCGCGACCCATTTCATTGTCGGGCGCGACCATGCCGGACCGGGCAACGATGCCAAGGGCATTCCGTTCTACGAACCTTTCGCTGCGCAGGAACTCGTTGCTCGTCATCAGGCGGAACTCGGAATCCAGTTGCTGCCGTTCCCGACCATGGTCTATGCAGCCAACCGCGATGCCTATCTGCCCTCCAGCGACGTGCAGGAGGGCGACGAGATTCGCGATATCTCCGGAACCGAACTGCGTCGGCGTCTTGAGCGTAGCGAGGAAATCCCGAGCTGGTTCAGCTATCCGGAGGTCGTCAGCATCCTGCGCGAACGCTATCCGGTTGGCGCTGCGAAGGGATTTGCGCTGTTCTTCACCGGACTTTCCGGCGCCGGAAAATCGACGATCGCGCAAGCGGTGATCGCCGCACTGCTGGAGCGGTCCTCGCGCCCGATCACGCTGCTCGATGGCGACGAGGTGCGCAAGCATCTGTCGAAGGGGCTCGGCTTTTCACGCGAGGATCGCGCCGCCAACATCACTCGGATCGGCTATGTGGCCAGCGAGATCGTGCGCCACGGAGGGATTGCGGTTTGCGCCCCCATTGCGCCGTACCGCGACAGTCGGGCCGAAGCGCGCGCGCTGATCGAAGCACATGGTGCCTTTGTCGAAATCCACGTCGATACCGCGCTGGAGACCTGCGAAGCACGCGACCGCAAGGGTCTCTATGCACAAGCCCGTGCCGGAAGGATCGCGCAGTTCACCGGAATCAGCGATCCGTACGAAGTGCCGCAGTCTCCCGATCTGCGCCTGGATGGCGGCGCCTCGGACTCCACCACGCTCGCGAAACAGGTTGTGGCGCTACTGCGCAATCGGGGGTTGGTGGCCTGATGCTCGGTCAAGATACGGCTGTCGAGAAGCTCGATCATGGCCTACGCCTGATGTCGGCTTTGGCAGATAGTCCCGTCGAGTTGCGAGCTGTTCGGTGACTGGAAAAGAGCATCACGACCGCAGGAAGCCCCTTTTTCGGGACGGCTGAAGCCGTTTCCTGCGGTGCCAAACGCAATGCCTCTTCGTCGTAGGAGCCAGCTTCAGCTGCGATGCTTTTCGGACAATGCAGCAGAGTACATCGCAACTAAAGCCGCCAGTCGCGGAGAACAGAAGTGGCGCAGCGCTCCGCGATTGAAGTTGATTGGCTCTTCCTAATTCTTGTTCGACGAGCCACTCTTGCTGCCAGATCCGATATTCTGGTCCAGGAAAGCGATGATCTTTTCGTACATGTCGGTCACGTTTTCTTCCTTGTAATAGCCGTGGCCTTCCGACGGCTGGTACAGCCAGACCACGTCCGATCCGTTCTTGTTCAGCGCGGCGCGCATGGCTTCGCTGTGCACGGGTGGCACACGCTTGTCCTCACCCCCGGAAATCAGCATGACCTTGGCCTTGATCAGAGCAGCCTGATTGGCGGGCGAGCGTTGTGCCAATACTCCAGCGTCATTGCCCAAAACCATCTCGAGATAGTTTTCCCCGTACAGTGATTGCGGTATGTCGCCGCGCTTCTTCATCAGGTTGAGATCGTAAACGCCCGCATCGCCAATGGCACACTGGTACAGATCCGGTTCGCGAACGGCACCCTGCAAGGCTGCATAGCCACCATAGCTCGTTCCATAGATACAGATGCGCTTCGGATCAGCCACGCCTTGCTTGATCGCCCAATGGGTTGCATCAGTCACATCGTCCTGCATCTTTGCTCCCCACTCGCGGTATCCGGACTTGACGAAGTCATAGCCGTAGCCACCCGAACCTCGGAAGTTGACCTGCAGAACAGCATAGCCACGACTCGCCAGTGCTTGGACCGTCGGATTGTAGCGCCAGAAGTCGCGCTCCCCGTAGGGCCCACCATGTAGATAGACCACCATCGGGAGGTTCTTGGCATCTTCCTTGCCAGGTGGCTTGCTAAGGTATCCGTGCAGGGCCAATCCATCGCGCGCCTTGATGCCGACCGGCTCCATAGCGGCCAGAGGCTTGTTCTCCAGCCAGGGAGCTTGCGAGAGCAACAGGCTCAGTTTCTTGGTATCGACGTCGTAGAGATAAAAGGTGCCGGGATTGCGGTCGCTCCTGACTTCAACGACAACCTTCTTGCCATCCTTGCTGTTCGACGTGAATGTCACATCCTCGCCCGGAAATACGCCCATCATCTCGGCCAGCAGCTTGCTTTCCGGCGCATCCCGATCAACCAGAGTCACAGCGGTTCGGCCAGGCATCGAGCGAAGTGCGTACACTTCCTTGCCGTCGAAGGTCTTGTCAAAGCTGGTCGGTGCCGCCTCGTTTCCGCTCCAGAGAAGCTTGAATTTCCGGGTGGCTACGCTCCACAAGCACAAACCGCCCACACCCTTGTCACCGCCACAGAAGAAATAGACGCCGTCGCCAGCGCGATTGAAGGCGATCGGATAGACGCGTATGCCATCCTGCGCCTCGTCGACCACCAGTTCCCACTTGTCGCCTTCGCCCTGGCGGTAGTACGCCTTGTATTTCTGGTCGTTGTCCGTACCAAATGTGAAGCGGGCTACGCCTGCGTTATCGGTAAGGAAGCTCGCATCCACGAGGGGTGAGGTTGTCAGGGTGCGATTCTTGCCACTGCGCACGTCGATCTTGCGCACCTCAGGGTGGAATTGTTCACCACCCGCCGTAGCGACGTGGCTCCAGTTCCAGCGCCGAACACCAATGATGGCGTCGTCATCGTTGTCTCGCAGGTCATCGAGCATCCAGGCGCTTGCATTTTCACTCTGCTTTTTTTCGATATGACTGCCGGTGGAACCGGCCGGATCGCGATTTGCGCGGTAGCCGAACAGGATGTCGCGACCCTTGCCGTCGGTATTCACCGCAAACAGCTCACCCGTGGATGCCGGCTGTTCAAGTTGCCCAACCTTGGTGCCCAGAGTATAGAGAACACGCTCGTCCGACACCCACCAGAAATCAACTACCACATCCTCTTCACGAGGACTGATCGAGAACCCGGTGCTGTCCTCGATATTCAAGATGGAAAGGACAGTATTGTCGTCAATGACCGCGTTGATCGCGAGATGTGTGCCATCCGGAGAAATCTTGACTTCCTTGTACTTGGAATGGCGTGCGAAATCGGCCAACGACACAGGCTCCGCTGCCTGCACGCAGAACGAGACTACAAGCGCGGAGAGGAGGGCAAGCAGGCGACTTTTCATGGTGACGGTTCCCTGTCTGTTGCTGGAATGTGGACTATTACATAGCGAGGACACAAATCAAAATTGCCTGTCGCTACCGGTGAGAGACTGATTGTCGAGGATTTTCCTGGACGTCGAATCCTGTGCCAGCCTGGGTCTCGATGAGCCTGGCGACGACCGCCGTTACCGGTATGCCACTACTCGAGACCCTTGCCATCCTGCTCGAGCGCATCGGCTTGTCCGCTCAACCGAGCTGGCTTCCGCTGAGAATACAGGGACAAGCGGGAATGATTCGGGTCCGACAGGCCGCTCTGGCAGTTCATCGCTTCCCGTCACTTCGTCAAGCAACGGGACTGTCTATTTTTTCGGCTCGGGCTCGACTTCCTTGCTGGCGCCCTCGCCGATATTGCGATCAAGAAAGGCAATGAGCTTTTCGTACATTTCGGTGACATTGGATTCGTCGTAATAGCCATGCCCCTCGGTCGGCTGGTACAGCCATTCAACTTCGATGCCGCGCTTGCCAAGCGCACTGCGAAGGTTTTCGCTGTGGATGGGTGGAACGCGCTTGTCCTGACCACCGACAATCAGCATGACATCGGCCTTGAGCCGGTCGAGCTGATTGATGGGCGAGCGCTGGGCCAGAACCGTGTCGTCGCTGCCAAGCACCTTGTCCAGGTAGGCCCCGCCCTTGAGTGATTGTGGAATGTCTCCACGTGATTTCATCAGGCGCAGATCGTAGACACCGACGTAGCCGATTGTGCACTGGTATAGATCAGGCTCGCGGACCGCACCTTGAAGTGCGGCATAACCACCATAGCTTCCACCAAAGATGCATATCCGTTTCGGGTCAGCGTCGCCTTGCTTGATCGCCCAGTGGGTTGCATCGGTCACATCGTCCTGCATCCTTGCTCCCCACTCGCCGAATCCGGCAGTGATGAACGCGTCACCATATCCACCGGAACCACGGAAGTTGACTTGAAGCACGGCGTAGCCACGACTGGCCAGCACCTGCACATAGGGGTCGTATTCCCAGGTATCCCTGACCCAGTAGGGGCCGCCATGGACGAATACCACCATTGGCAGGTCCCTGGCGTCTTCCTTTCCGGGTGGCTTGGTCAGGAAACCATGGAGCTCCACGCCATCTCGCGCCTTGATCGAGAACGGCTCCATGACCGCCATGTCTTCTGGCTTGATCCAGGGTGCACGCGCGAGCAGAAAACTGAGCTTTCTCGAGTCAACGTCATACAGGTAAAACGCACCTGGATCGCGATCACTTTCCACGGACAGGACAACTTTCTTGCCATCGCGAGTGGCATTGATGAAGTGGACGTCCGAGCCGGGGAATTGCTGCAGCATGTCGACCAGGACATGCGCTTCGTCCGCGTTCTTGTCGATCAGGGTTACCGATGTGCGACCCGGCATGGATCGGATTGCGAACAGGTCCTGCTCGTCAAAAGTCTGCTCATAGCCGTTCGGGCCGGCCTCCTTGCCACTCCACAAGGTGCTGAAAGTACGCGTTTTCGTGTCCCACAGGCAGACCCCGCCGCGCGCATTGCGGCCCGGGCATTCGAAATAGACGCCATCACCGGCCCGGTTGAAGTAGACGGGAACGTATCGATTTCCATCATCGGCTTCGGTAAAAATCAGTTCCCATTCCGCATCATTGGCCGCACGGTAATAGACATTGAGCTTGCGCTCCTTGTCCTCCCCGTAGGCAAAACGCACGCCACCGTTGTTGTCGAGCACGAATCGTGAACCGGTAATCGGGGACACCGCGATGGTACGGTTCTTCCCGGTCTTCACATTGATGACCCTGACTTCTTCGGGCAACGACTCACCACCTGCCGAGCCAACGTGGCTCCAGTTCCATCGCCTTACCTGTATCAGCGCTTCTTCATCGTTGTCGCGCAATGCATCCAGCATCCATGCACTCGCGTATTCGCTCTGTTTCTTGGTGATATGGCTGCCCAGCGAACCCGACATGTCCTGGCTGACTCGATAGCCAAAGAGTATGTCCTTGTTCTTGCCGTCCACATCGACCGCGAACAGTTCACCGGTCATGCCGGGTGCTTCGAAATAGCCGATATTCTGGGCAACCGTATAGACAATGCGCGTATTCGAGACCCACCAGAACTGGAAGACCTCGTCATCCTCGCGCGGACGCAGGGTCACTCCGGTGTTCTTGTCGAGGTCGATGACCGACAGCACCACCTTGCCATCGATGACCGAGGTTGCCGCCAGGTGCTTCCCGTCTGGCGCAATCTTGGCAGTCCTGAACTGCATGTGTCTGGCGAAGTCGGCCAGTGGCAGCGGGTCGGCAAGGACCTGAACCGAAGTGAGCAGCAGTGCGATAAACAGAGCAATTTCGCGCAAGCGCATACGGACTTGTTCCATGTCAGTAGATGTCCACAACTCTATCGTCGGTTCAACGATCCCGTCAAACCTTGCGCGGCACCCGGCCATAGCGATCTTCCAGGCGCACGATATCGTCTTCGCCGAAGTAGTCGCCGCATTGCACTTCGATCAGATGGATATCCTGGGCTGTGGGGTTTTCAAGGCGATGCACGGTGTTCATCGGGATATAAGCCGATTCGTTCGCCTGCAACAGGAACTCGCGCTCGCCGATGCGCACCTTGGCCGTGCCGTCGACCACGGTCCAGTGTTCGCTGCGCCGATTGTGCAATTGCAGCGACAACACATGGCCGGGCTTTACGGTCAGGCGCTTGACCTTGCAGTCATCACGGTCTTCGAGGATGGTGTAGCTGCCCCAGGGCCGGTGCACCGTGTTGTGCACGGTGGCCGCCTGGTGATTGCTTGCGCGCAGCTGTTCGACCACGATCTTGACCTGCTGCGAGCGTTCGCGATCGGCGACCAGCACGGCATCGCCGGTGTCGACGATCACGAGATCCTTCACTCCGACCGCAGCCACCATGCGCGCATCGGACTGGATGTAGCAATTCTCGCTTTCGACAATGATGGCCTGGCCGTGCACGCGATTGCCTGCTGCATCGGTGTCGCCTTCCATGTCGCTGATCGCCTTCCATGAGCCGATGTCGCTCCAGTCGAATCGAGCGGGTACGACCGCGACGCGCGATGCGCGTTCCATGATGGCGTAGTCGATCGAGATATCCGGCTGTGCAAGAAACACCTCGCGCGCAAACTCGATCGGGCTCGCCTGGCCGCTCTCGCTGGCATGGCAGGCGCGTGCAGCGGCCAGCACGTCGGGACAGGTTTTCTCCGCAGCCGCAATCAGCGCATCAGCGCGAAAGCAGAACATGCCCGAGTTCCAGGTGTAGTCGCCCGATTCCAGATAGGACTCGGCGGTTTCCCGGTCCGGCTTTTCGACGAACGCCTCGACCACGCGCCCTTCGCAATCATTGACGTCTGCACCCATGCGTATGTAGCCAAAGCCCGTTTCCGGCGCACTCGGCTGGATGCCGAAAGTGACCAGCCAGCCATCGGCAGCGATCTTCACTGCGCGCTCGACGTCGGCGGCGAACCCATCGAGATCGTTGATCAGATGATCGGCCGGCAGGATCAGCAAGGTTGCGTCGGCGGAACAGTGCTCCAGTGCGTGCAGGGCCGCCAGGACGACCGCAGGTGCCGTGTTTCGACCCACCGGCTCGAGCAGAAACGGCAGCTTGTCGAGATCGGCTTCGGCATGCCGGGAATATTCATCGCGGGTCAGGAAGTAATAGTCGCGCCCGGTCACGGTCAGCACCGTGCCGTCGTCGGCCAGTCTTAGTGCGCGGTCGAGGGTCTTGTACAGGAGCGACTCGCCATCGCCCATGCGCATGAACGGTTTCGGGTAGGCACTGCGCGATACAGGCCAAAGCCGGGTGCCGGCGCCGCCGGACAGGATCACCGGAACAATCATCGTGTTTCTCCAATGGGGTGGGCATCGGCCAGTTCACCGATGACCTCGCGCAACCCCTCTCTCCAGGGTGGCAATTGTAGACCGAACACGAGCGCCAGCCTGGCGTTGTCGAGTACGGAAAAGGCAGGACGCGTCGCACGCGTCGGGTAATCGCTGCTGGCAATCGGCAGGAGCCGCGGAATCCGCTGCAGCAAGCCGCGCTGCCGTGCGGCTTCGAATATTGCTGCAGCAAATTCGAACCAACTACAGCGCTGTGACGCGGTAAGGTGATAGGTGCCCAACGCCAGAGCGCGCTCTTGCTCTTTCATCCTTTCGAGGCGCTGCAAAATGTGCACCGTGGCACCGGCAATCCATCTCGCCGGCGTTGGCGAACCGATCTGGTCGTCAACAATGCGCAACTCCTCGCGCTCTGCGCCGAGACGCAACATCGTGCGCAGGAAATTCTGCCCGCGTGCCGCATACACCCAGGCCGTGCGCAGGATCAGGTGTCGCGCCCCGCTGGCTCGCAAGGCCGCTTCACCGGCCAGCTTGCTGCGTCCGTAAGCGCCAAGAGGTCCGGTCGGATCATCTTCCTGGCGCGGCTTCGGATCGCTTCCGTCGAACACGTAGTCGGTCGAATAGTGGACCACCCGCGCTTCGTTGCGGGCGGCCCAACCAGCGATTTCCGCAACCGCGAGATGATTGATGCGATCAGCCAGGTCCGGCTCGTCTTCGGCACGATCGACCGCCGTATAGGCAGCCGCATTGACGATGACATCGGGCTTGTTCGTTTCCAGCACGCGCAGCAAGGCTTCGGAGTCTGCAAGATCGACGCTGGTGCAGCTGCCTGCGTCATCCAGCGTTCCGGTTCGGCTTGCACAGGCCACCCGACCCAGACGTGCAAGAGGTTCACGCAATTCATGGCCGACCTGGCCATTGGCACCGAGCAGCAGGATGTTCACTGGAATACCGGCAATCGTTCAGGCGACACGTCTGCCAGGAAGGGCGCCTTGCTGTCCTTCTCCGAAAGCGAGGGATTGGCCAGCGGCCAGTCGATGGCCAGCCTGGCATCGTTCCAGCGGATGCCCGCGTCGGCCGCGCCGTCGTAATGGGCCGTGCACTGATAGACAAACGTCGCCGGGCCGGAAAGCACGGCGAAGCCGTGCGCGAATCCTTCCGGTACCCAGAAGTGCCGCTTGTTCTCGGCGGAAAGGATTGCTGCGGCCCACCGACCGAAGGTCGGAGAGCCCTGGCGAATATCCACCGCGACATCGTAGACCTCGCCCTCGAGCACGCTGACCAGCTTGCCTTGCGGGTTCGGCCACTGGTAGTGGAGTCCGCGCAGGACACCCTGCTCCGAACGCGACACGTTGGTCTGCACGAAGCGCAGGTCGAGACCGGCTTCGGCGAAGCGGTTCGCGTTGAAGCTCTCGTAGAAGAACCCGCGTGCATCGCCATGGACCCTGGGCTCGATGACCAGACAGCCGTCGAGCGGTGTCTTGATCAGCCTCATCCCGGGCGCCCTTCGCGGACGAGTTCCTGCAGGTACTGACCATAAGCATTCTTGGCCAGGGGCGCGGCAAGTCGCAAGACCTGCTCGGCATCGATCCAGCCCTGGGCGAAAGCGATTTCTTCGGGGCAACAGATTTTGAGGCCCTGGCGATTCTCGATGGTCTGCACATAGCTGGACGCCTCGACCAACGACTCGTGCGTGCCGGTATCGAGCCAGGCGAAACCGCGGCCCATGCGTTCGAGCATCAGCGAACCATCATCCAGGTAGCAGCGATTCAGATCGGTGATCTCGAGTTCACCGCGCGGCGATGGCTTCAGGTCACGGGCAAAGTCCGCGGCGCGGCCGTCGTAGAAGTAGAGGCCGGTGACGGCCCAGTTCGATTTCGGCTTGGCCGGTTTCTCCTCGAGACCGATGACGCGTCCGTGTGCATCGAATTCGGCGACGCCGTAGCGCTCAGGATCGCGCACCCAGTAGCCGAATACACTGGCGCCGGCAACCCGCGCATCGGCTGCGGAAAGCAGCCGGGTCAGACCGTCGCCGTAATAGATGTTGTCGCCGAGGATCAGGCAGCTCGGATCCTTGCCGACAAAATCGCGGCCGATCAGGTAGGCCTGGGCCAGGCCGTCGGGCGATTCCTGCACGGCATAGCGGATCGTCAGTCCCCATTGCGATCCGTCACCGAGCAGCCGCTGGAACAAGGCCTGCTCATGCGGCGTATTGATGATCAGCACTTCGCGAATGCCGGCCAGCATCAGGGTGCTGAGCGGGTAATAGATCATCGGCTTGTCGTAGACCGGCAGCAGTTGCTTGCTGACCGACTGGGTCAGCGGGTACAGACGTGTGCCGGAGCCGCCAGCGAGAATGATGCCGCGTCGTGATGTCACCAGAGGTCTCTTGGGCTGATTTCGGGCCGGGTATTGTAGGCGGCGAGGCTTGCGGGCGCTCGTCTGACAATCAGGGATTGCCCATCTCACTGATTCCTATCGATTTTACCGGATTGGACGGAACCCGGATGTGTGCGCCTCAGGCGATGCCCAGCCCCTCGATCTGACCGATGGCCTGCGCATCGAATCCGGCCAGTTCGGCGAAGCAGCGACCCCGTTCGGCGTAGTCGTGGAACTGATCGAAACTCGGCGCGCCGGGCGAAAGCAGGATCACCCCTCCCTGTTCGGTCAGTTCGCGTGCACAGGCAACGGCTCCGGAGAGATCGGTTCGAATCTCCAGCTTGCAATCCACCTTCGTCGTGCGCAGCACATGACCGATACGCGCCGCATTCGCCCCGTTGGCAACGATCAGGGACGGCGGGTTCGCCAGCACATAGTCGGCCAGTACCTGCCAGTCCAGGCCGCGCTCATGGCCACCGACAATGACGCTGACAGCGCGCCCCGGCAAACTGCGCAACGCCTCGATCGTGGCCTGGGGCGTCGTCGCGATGCTGTCATCGATCCAGCTGCGGCCGTCGCGCTCGCCGAGGGCCTGCAGTCGGTGCGGCAAGGGCTGGAACACGGCCAGATGCTGCGCGGCAGCCAGCGCGTCTTCGCCGAGGATTTCGAGAGCCGCCAGTGCGGCGCAGGCATTCATCGCGTTGTGCCACCCCGGCAAAGGCAGTCGAGACCGTTCGAATACCGCTTGGTCGCCGCGACGAATATGAGCCGCATCCAGATGCCAGCCTTGGGCATTTCCAAACAGTCTGCGGTCTGCATGGCCAGCCGTGCGCTGCAACAGGTCGGCATGGTTTGCATTGACCAGTAGCACATCCGAGACATCGGCCATGGCCAGCTTGTCGCTGACATAGCGCTCGCGGCTGCCATGCCAGTCCAGATGTTCTTCCTCGATGTTCGTGATCACGCCGAGAGCCAGGTGATCGGCCTGCCGGGTCTGGAAACTGGATAGCTCCAGAACCCACCACTCGGGCGCGACTTGCGGATCGAGCAGTTCGAGTACCGGCAAGCCGATATTGCCGGCCAGCGCCGTACGCCGACCGTTGCCGCGCAGCAGATGGGCAATCAGGGCACTGGTCGTGCTCTTGCCCTTGGTGCCGGTCACGCCGATGACACGCGCTTCGGGATGCTCGGCAAACCACAGCGCGGTTGCCGAGGTAAATCGCGTGCCGTTGCGCTGCGCATCGAGCAACTCCAGTCGATAACCGCCGATACCGGGTGACTTGATGATGCAGTCGAATGCGGAAAGGTCTGCCGCCGTGGGCGCCGTCGTGACAAACCGGTCCAGCGGATTGCCATCGATCAGGAAATGGGCTTCGGCGT
>NZ_JAWLAR010000003.1:0-275556 GCF_041395345.1 Dokdonella sp.
CTGGCGTCATGGCAGTTGGCGCCGCATAGGCGAGGATGCTGGTCTCCACCTGGGCGCTGGATTCCAGCATGGCGATGGCGCTTGCCGTTGTGCGGTCGTAGTCGTCCTCACGATCGATACTCGCGTATTCGGCCTTGATGATGCCGGGCACCCAGGTATTGGCTCCAACGAATTCGTGCACGGGCAGATTGCCGGTCCTGGATCCCGCCGGATTCTGGTTGCAGGCTCTTGCAGCCGGGTCTTCACTGGCGCGCATGTGGCAGGTCTGGCATTGCTGCGCTCTGGCCACCGCCGGAATGCCGGGAGGCGCTTCACCGAGTCCGTCGCGATAGATCACGTCGGAAAACAGACTGTTGTTCCATTCCGAATAGGTGCGCTCGATCGGCATGGGTCGGGTAGTGGCGACACCGCCCTCGAGCACCAGTGTCTTCAACGGACCTTCATCGGTATCCGGCGTCGAAACGTCATGACAGGTACCGCACAGATCAGAGCTCTCGTGGTATGCCGACTGAACCCAGCCATGCGGCGGATCCAGCATGCCATCGCTGTAGCTGTAAGGTCCGCGCCGGCAGGGGCCACCGTAGCTGGATCCGTCCGGATTCGTGCATTCGGTGGCGTTGTCGATCCAGATATTCGCGTTGCCGATCATGCCGGCCTCACCACCTGGCCCGGTTGGCATCATGCGGTGGCAGAAATGGCAGGTGATCCCTGCGTAGTCATTACCCTTGGTGTCGTTGTCGTCATAGTCGCCGGTCAGCAGGCAGCCACTGGCGCCTCCAGGCCCATTCAGGCCGCCGGAAGTGTCCTTGACCACGCGTCCGTTCAACCAGCCCGGCGGTGTATGGCAGCGCAGGCAAAAGTCGCCGACGCCGGGATAATCCTTGTTGGCGACATCCAGTGCAGCCCAGAACAGGGGATCGCGCAGCGCATTGGCCATCATCGAGCCGCTCCAGGTGCTGTGCGGCATGAAGGTGCGATCGGTTGCATTGAATCCGCGATGGCAGGAAGAACAGGCTTCAGGTTCTTCCAGCGCCCACAGCAACCCGGGCTGGGTGCCATGCGGCGTGAAATCCAGGGCGTGGGCCGCAATCGGAAACAGCGCCACACCAAGCAGGAGTGTCAGCGTGCAAAGCAGTCCACCGGAGAATCGTCGCGCTGGGAAATCAGATAGCAAAGCCGTCACCTCGATGAAATCCTGCCATTGGCAAGGACCGACGATTCGTGTCGATCCAGATACAGAGCTGGGCATCCACGGACTTCACACAATCCATGAATCGGGGGCAGAGCTGCCTCAACTGGATCCATCCGGACTCGCACTGGCGAGCACCCCGCGTCCGTTCAAATCCGGCATGAACGGCAAAACATCCTGATTATTACCACGATTGGCTCCGCAGATCACCTGTTCAGCGGTTCTGGGCCCCGCTTTTGTGGCCTCCGACACACTCCATCCCGGCATACCGCTTTGGCTCAGGAGTCAGCATCGGCACACAACAGGCGCTCGGCGACATCCAGGTACAGACCGGGCAATCGCTCAAGCTCTTTCACACTGACACACTCGTCGATCTTGTGGATACTCGCATTGACCGGCCCCAGCTCGACCACTTCGGCACCGAGTGGCGCAATGAACCGGCCATCCGACGTTCCGCCCGCCGTGCTTGCGATGGGTGTGATGCCGCATCGAGCCTGCACGGCAGCGTTGACCGCGTTGCGCAGGGGTCCTTCGGCGGTCAGGAATGGCTCACCGGACAAGTCCCAGAGGATCGAATAGTCCAGGCCGTGCCGCTTGAGGCACTTCTCTACACGTTCTCGCAATCCCTCTGCCGTACTGGCAGTGCCAAACCGGAAGTTGAAAGAAACCTCCAGACTGCCCGGAATGATGTTGTTGGCCCCTGTTCCCGAGTGGACATTCGAAATCTGGAAGCCGCTCGGTGGAAAGCCTTCGTTGCCGGCATCCCACTCGGTGGCCGCGAGCTCGGCGAGGGCCGGCGCCGCGGTGTGGATCGGATTGGAGGCCTTGTCCGGATAGGCTACGTGTCCCTGCACTCCGCGGACCCTGAGATGCCCATGCAGGGATCCGCGCCGTCCAACCCGTATCAGGTCGCCGAGCTTCGCCTGCGATGACGGCTCGCCGACAAGGCACCAGTCGAGTCGCTGCCTGCGGCGGCGAAATTCCTCGGCGACCCGACGAATGCCGTCGACCGAAGGGCCCTCTTCGTCGCTGGTCAGGAGCAATGCGACAACGCCCTGGTGTCGCGGATGGCGACGCACGAATTCTTCCAGTGCGAGAACCATGGCGGCAACGCCCGATTTCATGTCGGCCGATCCGCGGCCGTACAACATGCCCTCGCGCAGCTCCGGCTCGAACGGCGGACTCGTCCAGTCGTCGACGGGTCCGCTCGGAACGACATCGGTGTGCCCGAGGAAAACCAGCACAGGACCCTCGCTGCCATGCGTTGCCCAGAGGTTGCGCACTTCGCCGTAGCGCAGGTTCTCGATGGCGAATCCTGCCTTGCCCAGACGCTCGCCGATGAGATTCTGGCAGCCGGCATCTTCGGGCGTGACCGAAGCGCGTCGAATCAGCTCGCAGGTGAGATCGAGCGCTGCGGTTTCGGGATTCGCATGCAGGGAACCGGAAATGGGACTGATCTCCACGTACTTACGCGTTGGCGGCAAAAAGGCCGGCGTACAGCTTGTCGCTGAAACCCAGGTGCACTGTGCCATTCGCCAGGACAAGGACCGGCCGCCTGACCAGAGCCGGATATTCCCTGATCAGCAAATTCCACTCGGCCGCTGAACCCGGGGATTTGCGACTCGGCGAAAGCTTGCGCCAGGTGGTGCCGCTGCGATTGACCAGCGACTCGAATCCACCGACGGCATCGGCCCAGTGCTTCAATGTAGCTGGCGCCGCCGGTTCGTCGCGGTAGTCGATGAAACGGTAGGCGATGCCGTGGCGATCGAGCCACTTGCGCGCCTTCCTGCAGGTGTCGCACTTGTTCAAGCCATGGATTTCCACTGGCATGCTCAGGCCCTCAACAATTCGTTGATGCCTGTCTTCGAACGCGTCTTTTCGTCCACATGCTTGACGATGATCGCTGCATACAGACTGTGGCTGCCATCCGCAGCGGGCAACGACCCCGCGACGACCACACTGCCGGCAGGCACACGGCCATAGCTGACCAGACCTGTCGCCCGATCATAGATCTTTGTCGATTGACCGAGGAATACACCCATGCCGATCACGCTGCCACGCTCGACAACCACGCCCTCGACCACTTCCGATCGAGCGCCAATGAAACAGTCGTCCTCGATGATGGTCGGTCCGGCCTGAAGCGGCTCAAGCACCCCTCCGATGCCGACACCTCCCGACAGATGCACGCGGGCACCAATCTGGGCGCAGGATCCCACGGTGGCCCAGGTATCGACCATCGAACCGGGACCGACATGCGCCCCAATGTTGACGTAGCTTGGCATCAGCACGGCATCGGCCGCGATGTGCGCGCCACGCCGCACCAGGGCGCCCGGCACAACGCGCGCGCCGAGGCCGACAAACGTATCGGTGTCGGCACCGAGGAAGCGCAAGGGGACCTTGTCCCATGCATTCATCGGCCCACCGTCCATCACCGCATTCGAGTTGATCCTGAAGTACAGCAGGACTGCCTTCTTGAGCCATTGATGCACGACCCAGCTGCCATCCTCCTGCGGCTGGGCCACGCGCGCCTTTCCGCTTTCGAGCAGATCAAGTGCGGATTCGACAGCCGGTCGGACGATGCGCTCGACTTCCTTGGTAGCCAGATCGGCGCGGCGCTCCCAGGCCGACTCAATGACGTTTTCAATGCTTGGCATGAATCTCCTTCCGGTTGACCTGTTGGTTGATGTCGAGCTGCTGAAGCAGGGCCGCACGCAGGCTTTCCTGAGCCGCTTCGTCCAGCTGCTCGTCGTTCTCGTCGCTGATGCGGAAGAAATCCTCGACCCTCTCGCCGAATGTGGCGATACGCGCATCATGCACGCGCACGCTCAAGCTGCGAAAGGTCTGCGCGACCGAGGCGAGCAGTCCGGGGCGGTCCGTGCAGACCAGACCCAGGCGCGTGCGACCCGCCACGATACTGAAGACGATGCGCGGAATGATATGAAAGTGCCGCAAGGTCCGCGGCAAGGCCCGTCGCACCGGTTGCTCACTGAGCGTGCCCATGCCCAGGGCTTCGCGCAAGGCGGATTCGACACTTGCCACGTGCTTCGCATCCAGCAGCGGCTTGCCGGCCTGATCAAGCACGAAGAATGTGTCGAGTACCATGTCCGAATGGGCGGATATGACGCGTGCCTCGACCACATTCAGGTGTGCACGATCAAGCACGGCGGTAATGGTCGCAAACAATCCATCCCGATCTGGCGAGTAGACGAAGACTTCTGTCGTGCCGCGCACGCCAAGCGGATTCAGGCGCACCAGTGGCCGGCCCGGGTCCTGGTGCTCGGCGATGGCCTCGGTCTGCCAGGCAATCTGTTCAGGCCGATAGCGCAGGAAACTCTCTTCGGGAAAATCCGCCCATATCTTCGAGATCCTTGCTGCATCGATGCCCTTGGGCAGCAGCAGCGCCTCGGCCTTGCTGCGCGTCTCCGCTACGCGTTCTTCGGCCTTGGGCAGTTCTCCGGACTCCTCGCGCAGCACATAGCGCGTCGCCGAGTACAAATCCGACAACAGGCGGTCGCGCCAGGTGTTCCAGAGCTTCGGGCTGGTGCCGTTGATGTCGGCAACGGTCAGCAGGTACAGATAATCCAGACGCTCCCAATCATCGACCTGTTCGGCGAACCGGTGCACGACTGCAGGATCGGTGATGTCCTGGCGCTGCGCAGTAACGCTCATGAGCAGGTGCCAGCGCACCAGCCAGGCGACCCGGTTGGTGGCCGCAGCGCTCAGCCCGAGTCGGGAGCAGAAATCACGCGCATCTTCTTCGCCAAGCACGGAATGATCGCCGCCGCGGCCCTTGGCAATGTCATGAAACAGCCCGGCAAGAAGCAATAGCGCGGGCTGCGGAATGCGCTTGTAAAGGGTATGCGCGAGCGGAAAATCGCGCGCGCCCTCCTCGCTCGCGAAGCGTGCCATGAAGCGGAGCACACGCATGGTGTGCTCATCCACCGTGTAGACATGGAACAGGTCGTATTGCATGCGCCCGGTGACTTTGGAGAATCCTGGAATGAGTCGGGCCAGGACGCCATGTCGAGCCATCGCGGCAAGCGCCTCGACTGCAGCCGCCCCACGCTCAAAAAGTTCACGCAGGGAGCTGAAAACTTCGGGATGGTCGAAATCAAGATCCGGATTGGCCAGTGCCAGGCGCACCTGACGCAGCGCATGCGCACGCAACCCGCGCACGCCCGGCTCGCTTGCCAGGTACGCATACAACTCGATCAGCGCAGCCGGCTCTTCGTGCAGACGATGGCTCTCATCTACATCGAGGCGGTCGCCGATGCGCAGGAATCCGCGCCCCAACGGGACCGCACTGACCGCAGAAGACGAGAGCATCTCATTGCAGCGCGCCAGCAATTCTTCATTGGTCCCGGCGATGCGTCGCGCTGCACGGTAGAAGTCCTGCATGCATTGTTCGACGCCCAGATTGTCGGAGTGTTCGTCGCGATAGCCGAGCGTGCGAGCAACCTCGCGCTGGTAATCGAACAACAATCGATCTTCGGCGCGGTTTGCCAGCAGGTGCAGCGCAAATCGAATGCGAAACAGGGTCGATCTCGCGGATGCCAGCGCTTCCGCTTCGGTCGCATCGAGCAGACCGGCATCGACCATCATGGGCAAGCTGGCCGAGCCGGCGGTTTCGTACCCCAGCCAACTGATCATCTGCAGGTCGCGCAGGCCACCCGGGCCTTCCTTCAGATGCGGCTCCAGGTTGTACGCCGTATCGCCGAAGCGCAGGTGACGCGCTGCCTGCTCAGCCTGCTTGGCGGCCAGAAAGGCGGCCGGCGTCCACAGCGGCGTGGACTTGCCGAACCGGGCCAGCGCGGCAGCCAGCTCCTTCGACCCGTCCAGGTGGCGGGATTCGATGAGATTGGTGTAGACACTGATGTCCTGTCTGGCCAATTCCTCGCAGCATTCGAGATCGCGCACGGCCATGCCAGGCTTGATGCCCAGATCCCAGAGACACGCGCTGAACGCTTCGATGGCGCGGACCACGCGCGCCTCGGGTGATGCCACGGTCAGGATCAGCAGATCCACATCCGAGCCGGGAAACAGCTCCGCGCGACCAAAACCGCCGACCGCGATCAGCGCGGCATCGCTGGTCTCGCCAAGCCAGGACTGCCAGGCGTAGACCAGTACGCGCTCCACTGCGGCGCTGCGCGAAGCAACGATTTCCTCGGCATCGGCGTGATCACGAAATGCACCTGCGAGATCGCGGTCGTAGTCAACCAGGTACTGGCGCAAGGCCAGTCGTGCAGGCCCGACCACGCCAACTCGCGGGACCGGTTTCGCCAGTCGCGGCAGGGTCGGCACGCGCACGGTTGATGCGGCCATGCCGGTCATTGTTCATGTCTCCCGAAAATGACCCGCCCTGCTCGGCTCGACCCCCTCTCCCCTCGGCAGAGGGTTGGGGTGAGAGTACGTGCGGAGCGGGATTTCCGGCGTGCGCGTACCCTCATCCGCCCTGGCGGGCACCTTCTCCCGGGGGGAGAAGGATCGGCAACTGCTTGTGGGTGCTGAAGCTGCAAGCGCCCTCTCAGGCTACGGCGGCAGGCCAAGGTGTCAATATTTCAAAACCATCGTCGGTTACCGCAATGGTGTGCTCCCACTGCGCAGACAGGGAGTGATCCCGCGTGACAACAGTCCAGCCGTCGGGCAACAGCCGGGTCTGCGGCTTGCCGGCATTGATCATCGGCTCGATCGTGAATGTCATGCCCTTCTTCAACTTCAGGCCGGTTCCGGCCGTGCCGTAGTGAAGAACCTGCGGATCCTCGTGATAGACCCGACCAATACCGTGCCCGCAATACTCGCGGACAACCGAGAAGTTGCGTGACTCGGCGTATTTCTGGATCGTTGCGCCGATGTCGCCAAGGGTAGTCCCCGGGCGCACGATCGAAATGGCCTCAAGCATGGCGTCACGGGTCGTTTCCACCAGTCTGCGTGCCAGCACCGACGGTTCACCGACGTAATACATGCGACTGGTGTCGCCGTGCCAGCCGTCCTTGATGACGGTGACATCGATATTGATGATGTCGCCGTCCTTGAGCACCTTGGAATGGCTCGGAATACCGTGGCAGATCACATGGTTGACCGAGGTGCAGACGGTTTTCGGGAAGCCCTTGTAGCCGACATTGGCGGGCACCGCGCTCTGTACCTCGACGATGTGGTCGTGGCAGAGCTTGTCGAGCGCCTCGGTGGTCACTCCGGGCTTGACGTGCGGGGCGATCATCTCGAGCACTTCGGCAGCGAGACGACCCGCAACACGCATTTTCTCGATCTCGTCGGGAGTCTTGATCGTTACGGACATGGGTTCTCTGGATGTTGGGTGCTTGTGGCAAGCACCGGGGACAGGCTACAATTCTACGGCTAAGCTGGCTCACTTGCCCAAGTGACTGTCGGCAAACGCAAAAAAGTCCTGCGAGACACCTGCAGGACCTTCAATGGCCGACTAGGGTAGTCAAATACCTGCGTCAGGCCAAATCCGCACACGTATCGTCACCGTTTTCGGGGTGCCTCTCCGGAGGTCGCAGACGGCGGATACGTGGAGGTCTCAACCCCGGGCATTACCGTACACCACACATTGAAACGTGCGGCTGCCCAAGATTTGGAGTTTCAACCATGCCTCAAGTCACCATGCGCCAGATGCTCGAAGCGGGCGTCCATTTCGGCCATCAGACACGCTACTGGAATCCCCGCATGGCGCCGTACATCTTCGGCGCGCGCGGACGCATTCACATCATCAACCTTGAAAAGACTCTGCCGCTGTTCAACGACGCGATGAATTTCGTGTCCGGACTGGCGCAGAAGCGCGGCACCCTGCTCTTCGTCGGCACCAAGCGTTCGGCCCGCGAAGCGATCAAGGAAGACGCCGCCCGTTGCGGAATGCCCTACGTCGCGGCTCGCTGGCTCGGCGGCATGCTGACCAACTTCCGCACGGTCAAGCAGTCGATCGCCCGCCTCAAGGAAATCGAAGCCATGTCGACCGACGGCCGCTTCGAGAAGCTGGTCAAGCACGAAGTGCTGCAGCTGAACCGCGAGCGCGAGAAGCTTGAACGCTCGCTGGGCGGAATCAAGGACATGGGCCGCCTGCCTGACGCGATTTTCGTTGTCGACATCGGCCACGAGAACATCGCCATCCTCGAAGCCAAGAAGCTCGGTATTCCGGTCATTGCCGTGGTCGATACCAACTACGATCCGAGCCTGGTCGACTACGCGATTCCGGGCAATGATGACGCGATTCGCGCCGTCCAGCTCTACACCAGTGCCGTCGCCGACGCCGTACTCGAAGGCAAGGCTGCCGCTCCGGCTGTGGCCGTCAATGCGGACGAATTTGTCGAGATGGATGCCGAAGGCAACCCGGTCGCAAAGGACAACGATCGCCGCAAGCAGGCTCCACGCGGCAAGCCGCCGGCAAAGCGTGGCGCACCGTCCGGCGCACGTCGCACCGGCCCGGCCAAGCCGCGTGGCGATGCCAAGCCGGCTGAGGCCGAGGGCGCACCTGCTGCTGAAGCAAAGTCCGCCGACGCAGCAGCAACACCGACCGCCGAGTAAGTAACAAGGCTGCCTTTTCGATTTGAGAAGGTAGCGCCCAGGTCGCTCCGGACCCTTCCCGGTTCGGGGCGAACCCGTCCAGCGACGCAGCGGTCCTTGAATCGCCGGATCCTGGCCGATCCTGTCGGCCGTACTCCGCTCGAACAGGCATTGCCTGCGCCCGTCCCCTTTCGCGCGACATGTTGCTCGCGCCAAGTTGTGAGGTTTTACTGATGGATATCACCGCCCAGATGGTCAAGGAACTGCGCGAGCGTTCCGGCGCCGGCATGATGGAGTGCAAGAAGGCACTCACCCAGAACAATGGCGACATCGAAGCCGCGATCGAGTGGCTGCGCAAGTCGGGCCTGGCCAAGGCCGACAAGAAATCCGATCGCGTGGCCGCAGAGGGCCGGATCGTGCTCGCCCAGGCCGGCAGCAAGGCCGCCCTTGTCGAAGTCAACAGCGAGACCGACTTTGTCGCCAAGGACGAGAACTTCCTCGCCTTCGCCGATCAGGTCGCCACCGCCGCTCTCGAAGTCTCCGATATCGATGCACTGAAGGCGGCTCCGTTCGCTGGCGGCGGCACGGTCGAGGAAGCGCGCGCCGCCGTGATCGCCAAGGTTGGCGAGAACGTCCAGCTGCGTCGCATGGTCAGTATCGACAGCACGCATACCGTCGCGGGCTACCTGCACGGTGGACGCATCGGCGTGCTCGTCGAGGTCAAGGGTGGTTCGCCCGAGCTCGCGCGCGGCCTTGCCATGCACATCGCGGCGATGAATCCCCCGCACATTTCCGAAAAGGACGTGCCGGCAGACTTTATCGCCAAGGAAAAGGAAATCGAACTGGCCAAGATGTCCGAGAAGGACAAGTCCAAGCCACCGGAAATCCTCGAGAAGATCATCAGCGGCAAGATCAACAAGATCGTCAATGACGTCACCCTGACCGGCCAGCCCTACGTGCTCGACACCAACGAGACGGTCGGCAACGTGCTCAAGAAGGAAGGCGCCGAGGTGCTGAGCTTCCACCGCCTGGTGGTTGGCGAAGGCATCGAGAAGGTCGTCGAGGACTACGCCGCCGAAGTCATGAAGCAGGCCGGACTGGCCTGACCCGGATTCGACAGCCGTGAACCATGTGAGCCGCGAGAAATCGCGGCTCTTTTTTTGCCTGGAACGGACAGCACCAGTGGCAGATATGCCGGAGTCCCCTACAATGTGTCCGTTTTGCCATCCCCCGGAGTGCCTCATGCCTGCGATCAAGTACAACCGCATCCTCCTGAAGCTCTCCGGAGAAGCGCTGATGGGCGATGCCGACTACGGCATCGATCCGAAGGTCATTGGCCGATTGGCCCGTGAAATCATCGATGTGCGCAATGCCGGGGTCCAGGTCGGGGTCGTCATCGGCGGCGGCAACATCTTCCGCGGCGCCGGTCTGGCTGCTTCCGGCATGGACCGGATCACCGGCGATCACATGGGCATGCTGGCCACCGTCATGAATGCGCTGGCCATGCAGGATGCGATCGAACGCGCAGGCGGCAATGCACGCACGATGAGCGCGATCAAGATCAACGAGGTCTGCGAGGACTTCATCCGGCGCCGGGCCATACGCCATCTTGAAAAGAACCGCGTCGTCCTGTTCGCGGCAGGCACCGGCAATCCGTTTTTCACGACCGACTCGGCGGCCGCCTTGCGCGCGATCGAGATTGGTGCAGACCTGCTGCTCAAGGCGACCAAGGTCGACGGCGTGTATTCGGCCGATCCTTCAAAGGACCCGACCGCCACGCGCTATGAGACCCTCAGCTATGACGAGGTGATCCAGCGCAACCTGCAAGTCATGGACACCAGTGCGATTGCCTTGAGCAGGGACCATCGCATTCCACTGCGCATCTACAACATGTCGCGTGAAGGCGATCTCATGCGCATCATGCAGGGCGAGCAGATCGGCACCCTGGTCGGCGGCGCGCCAGACTAGGCACACCGCCGGATCAGGTTTGCCTCAACAGCCCGCGCTCACTCGATTGATGCGGTGGACTGGGCAGCGCCGTAAAGGTCAATCTCGCGAAGAAATTCCTCATAGCGGGCCTGGGTGGCCGCATGGGAGGTCCGGTATTCCGGCAGTGCCGAGCCGGCGCCAAACAGCAACACGATTTCGCGCTTGCTGAAGCGATTGCGTATTTGCGCATGCAGGGATTCGCATTCGGCCGCATAGGCGGGAGGCTTGCAGGCATTGCGCAGCAGATCCGAATCCTGCATGACGGTAATGCCGGGCAAGGTACCGCCCTGGGTCGACTCGGCTGCCTGCGCAGCGCCACTTGAAGCGATCAATACTGCAATCAGTGTCAACGGACATGCGTTCATGATGAACTCCTTGAGTGAACCGCCAGCAGGCCGTCCATGGTTGGCTTGCGATAGGTAACGGCGCCCGGATCCATCGGGCCGGCGAAGGCGATGGCCTTCAATGAGAAGGACTCCTCGACGCGGCAATCCGTTGCCATGACTGATGACACAGGGGAGCGCGAAACGGCTGCCGCACGGACCCGGCCGGCCGAACCGGCGGGCGTATCCGAAGCGGACTCGAAGATCGGGATCGAATGGCGCGGCCAGGCAGGATGCGGCCATTCCAGCCGAAACCGGCGGCGGAGAACGAAGTACGACTGGTATACTCCTCGCGCTCAAGAACCAGCCGGAGTCAGCATGCTCGAACCCATCAAGAAAGACGCTCAGACACGCATGACGAAAAGCGTGGAATCGTTGCGCCAGGATCTCACCCATCTGCGTACAGGCCGTGCCAGCGTGGCCCTGGTCGACCAGCTGGTCGTGCCCTACTACGGCTCCGACGTGCCGCTGACCCAGGTCGCCAACGTGGCTGTTGCAGACGCCCGTTCGCTGACGATCACCCCCTTCGAGAAAACCATGGTGGCGGTCGTCGAAAAGGCGATTCTTGGCTCCAACCTTGGCCTCACTCCGACCACGGTCGGCCAGGTCATTCGCATCAATCTGCCGGCACTGACCGAGCAGCGACGCAAGGAATTGTCCAAGCAGGTCGCAGGCGAGGGCGAGAATGCCAAAGTCGCCATCCGCAACATCCGCCGCGATGCGATCCATCACATCAAGGAATTGCTCAAGGAAAAGCAGATCAGCGAGGACGAGGAGCGCCGCGCCGAGGACGACATCCAGAAACTGACCGACCGCTTCGTCAAGGAAGTCGATGGCGTGGTCAAGAACAAGGAAGACGAATTGATGGCGATCTGAGCCGTCGATCCGTCATCACTCCAGCCATGAAATCCGCCACCGCAAGCGCAGTGCAAGCGCGCGCGCCGCGTCATGTTGCCATCGTCATGGATGGCAACGGGCGCTGGGCGGAGCGCCGCCATCGGCCACGCAGTTTCGGTCACCGCGAAGGGCAAAAAGCCCTGCGCGCGACGGTCGAGTACTGTCTGCGCAAGGAAATCCGGGCACTGACCCTGTTTGCCTTTTCCAGCGAGAACTGGAAGCGTCCGGCCGGTGAAGTGGGTGCCCTGATGCAGTTGTTCCTCAAGGCGCTGGACCGCGAGGTCGACGAATTGCATGGATACGGCGTACGCATCGAATTCATAGGCGATCTGTCGGCCTTCTCGACGGAATTGCGCGAACGCATGCACAAGGCCATGGACAAGACCCGCGAAAACCGCGCGCTGTATGCGAATGTTGCGGTCAACTATGGCGGGCGCTGGGACATTGCACAGGCGGCGCGGCGCGCTGCCGAGGCGGTGAGCCGCGGTGAATTGAGCGCCGATGCGATCAACGAAGATTCGCTGGCGGCCTACTTCTCGCTGGCCGGACAACCGCCCGTGGATCTGTTCATCCGAACCGGTGGCGAGCAGCGCATCAGCAATTTTCTGCTCTGGCAGCTGGCCTACGCCGAACTGGTTTTCGTCGATACGCTGTGGCCGGATGTCGATGCGTCCATACTCGACAGCGCCATCGGCGAATTTGCCAGCCGTGAGCGCCGCTTCGGGAAAACCTCGGCGCAGGTAACCGGCAGTCCGGAACAGGGAGCGGCATGAAACAGCGAATTCTGACCGGCCTGGTTCTCGCGCCGCTTGCGGTCGCCGTCATCCTGCTGTCCTCGGCGTCGCTGTTCGCCGGCATCCTGGCCGGCGTATGGATCCTGACCCTGTGGGAATGGACGCGTCTCGTGGGCATGCAACAGGTTGCCGCTCGCGCTCTGGTTCTGGTCGCCGGCGGAATGCTCATGGCGGGCCTGTGGATTTTCCAGGGCGGCTGGGTCTGGTGGCTGAGCATGGGCCTGGGCCTGCTCTGGTGGCTGTTCAGCCTGCTCTGGATGCGGCATTTTTCGTTCGCGGCGTCACCGACGCCACGCAGCATCGCGATCAAGCTGTTTGCCGGCATGCTGGCCCTGATTCCGGCCTGGGTTGCCCTGGTCGAGCTGCACGGCCAGACCGACCTCGGCCCCGCCTGGACCCTGTTTGCCCTGGTTCTCGTATGGGCAGCAGACTCCTTTGCCTACTTCGTCGGCAGCCGCTTCGGGCGCACCAAGCTCGCTCCGCGAATCAGCCCGGGCAAGACTCGCGAGGGTGTCTGGGGAGCATTGGCCGGCACGAGCATCATCGCCTTGGCCGGCGGCTGGTGGCTCGGAGAGCGTGGCATGCCGCTGGCATTGCTGGTCGCCCTGGCGCTGCTGTGCGTGACCTGGTCGGTCATCGGCGATCTGTTCGAGAGCCTCATGAAGCGCCAGGCCAACGTGAAGGACTCCGGTGCACTGTTTCCCGGCCACGGTGGCCTGCTCGATCGCCTTGATGGCGTATTTGCAGCAATGCCGATGTTCGCTGTCGGCAAGACCCTGATCGACCTGCTCTACCCCGCATGATGCGCATCGCGCTACTCGGCGCGACCGGTTCGATCGGCGCCAGCACCCTCGACGTCGTCGCCCGGCACCCGCAGATGTTTCGCGCCAGCGTGCTGTCCGCGCATCGGAATGTCGACGCCCTGGTTGCCCTGTGTCGCACCTTCCGTCCGGATCTGGCCGTCATTTCGGACCCTGCCCTCGAGGGCGAACTGGTCCGGAAGTTGCGCGCAGCGAATCTGGATGCACGTGTCCTGGCCGGTCCTGCAGGCCTTGTCGAGGCTGCCGCAGGGGACCACGCCGACTGCGTTGTCGCGGCCATCGTCGGCGCAGCCGGGCTGGAGTCCACCCTGGCGGCAGCCCGCGCAGGCAAACGTCTGCTGCTGGCCAACAAGGAATCCGTGGTCATGGCCGGCAATCTGCTCAAGGCCGCGCTCGACGAGGGCGGCGGAGCGTTGTTGCCGGTCGATTCCGAGCACAATGCCGTCTTCCAGTGCCTGCCTGGCGGTCGTCCCGATCTGACTGAGGCAGGGGTCCGTCGCATCGTCCTGACCGCTTCCGGAGGGCCGTTCAGGGGTCTGCGCCGCGAACAGCTGGCCAAGGTCACGCCGGACATGGCCTGCGCCCACCCGAACTGGACCATGGGACGCAAGATTTCGGTGGATTCGGCAACCCTGATGAACAAGGGCCTGGAAGTGATCGAGGCGCATTTCCTGTTCGGCGCGGCGGCCACGGAAATTGACGTGGTCGTGCATCGCCAGAGCATCGTGCATTCGCTGGTCGAATATCGGGATGGCTCGGTGCTGGCCCAGCTCGGCAATCCGGACATGCGCACGGCGATCGCCTACGCCCTGGCCTGGCCGGCGCGCATTGACGCAGGCGTCTCCGCCCTGGACCTGATTGCGACGGCCCGTCTGGACTTTGAAGCCGCCGACCGGGATACCTTTCGCTGCCTGGATCTCGCCTACCAGGCGCTTGCCGCCGGTGGCCTGGCACCGGCGGTGCTGAATGCAGCCAACGAGGAGGCGGTAGCCGCGTTTCTGGACGGCCGCCTGCCGTTTCTCTCCATCGAAGCGGTCATCGAGGAATGTCTGGACCACATGCCGGACGCGTCGATCAGTGACCTTGCCAGCCTGCTTGACAGTGATTTAACCGCGCGACGCGACGCACGACGTATCATTGCAGGCTTGGCGTCATGATCATCGAGATGTGTGAATGAATGAGTTTTTCGGATCAGCATGGTGGCTGATCGTCACTTTGGGCCTGCTGGTTACCTTCCACGAATTCGGCCATTTCATCGTGGCCCGCTGGTGCGGGGTCAAGGTGTTGCGCTTTTCAGTCGGTTTCGGAAAACCCTTGTGGATGCGCCGCGACCGCCGAGGCACCGAATTCGCGGTTGCGGCGATTCCATTGGGCGGCTACGTCAAGATGCTGGACGAGCGTGAAGCCGAGGTGGCCCCGGAAGAACTCGATCAGGCCCACAATCGCAAGCCGGTCGGGCAGCGCATGGCCATTGCCGCCGCCGGACCTGCGTTCAACCTGATTTTCACCGTAGCCGCGTTCTGGCTCATGTTCGTGGTCGGCAAGCCGGACTTCATCCCTATCGTCGACGCCCCGAACGGCGTGGCCGCTGAGGCGGGCATGCAGGCTGGCGACCGCATCAACCTGATCAACGGTGATGCCGTCGATTCCTGGAGCACCGCCCTGCAGAAGCTCGGCGAGAATGCCGTAGGGCGAATCGATACGCGCGTCGAGGTAACCACCGCCAGCGGTAGCGAAGCCTCACGCACCTTGAAGTTCAGCGGCCTGCCGGCTGATGTCGGCGAAGACCAGCTGTTTGATGAGATCGGCCTGCGCCTGCAGCCGCGCGAACGCGAGGCGGTGATCGGAAGGATCAGCGACGGCATGCCCGCGGCCGCGGCCGGCCTCGAAGTCGGCGACCGGATCCTGAGCATCAACGGCAAGGAAGTATCGGGCTTCTCCGATATCGAGACCCTGATTCCCGAACAGGCTGCAAGGGATCCGCGCCTGACCATCAGGATTCAGCGCGGCAACGAGCAGCTGGACAAGACCCTGACCGCGACCGAAATCACCGAAGCCGATGGCAGCCGACGCTACCTGATCGGCATCGGCAGCCGCTCCGGACACGATGCCACCCTCAAGTACGGCCCGCTTGAGGCCATTCCACGGGCTTTCGAGAAAACCTGGGATGTCACCAAGAGTTCGCTGGGCATGTTGAAGATGCTCCTGGTCGGCCAGGCCGGCCTGGAAAACCTTTCCGGACCGATCACGATCGCCCGATTTGCCAACGGATCGGCACAAATGGGCCTTGCCTGGTTCCTCAATTTTCTCGCCATCATTTCGCTGTCACTGGCGATAATCAACCTTTTGCCGATTCCGATCTTGGACGGCGGCCACTTGCTGTATTACCTTATCGAACTGATAAAAGGCAGTCCGGTGAGTGAACGCACCCAAATCGCGGGCCAGTACGTGGGCCTGATGATGCTGGTGGCCTTGATGGGGCTGGCGTTCTACAACGATATTCTTCGGCTCGTACACTGAGCCGGTTCTGCCTCAAAACAACGGAAGCGGTGCGCCCTCACCGCAAGCCGACCCTGCCTCAATGGAAGTGACGATGAAGCGTATCGCCGCCCTGCTCTTGCTTGCCTGGCTCAGCACCCAGGATGCCCTCGCCTTCGACACGTTTACCGTGTCGGACATTCGCATCGACGGTCTCTCGCGCATCGCGCCTGGCACCGTGTTTACCTATCTGCCGGTCGAGAAGGGTGACACCCTGACCCCGGACCGGGCAGAACAGGCCATTCGCGCACTGTACGGAACCGGCTTCTTCAACGACGTCAGCCTGACCCGCCAGGGCAATATCCTGGTCGTCACGATTGTGGAGCGCCCGTCGATATCGAAGGTTTCGCTGCGCGGAAACAAGGATCTGAAGGACGAGGACCTGCGCAACGGCCTCAAGGGCATCGGGCTGTCAGAGGGTGAGACATTCGATCGCCTCAAGCTCGATTCCGTACAGCAGGAATTGACTCGTCAGTACTACAACCGCGGCAAGTACAACGTTACGGTAAACACCTCGGTGGTCAATCTTGATCGCAATCGCGTCGAGATCGCCATCAATATCACCGAAGGCAAGCCGGCCAAGATCAAGCACCTGAACATCGTCGGCAACGAATCCTTCAAGGAAAAGAAGATCACCGAGGATTTCCAGTCGGATACGACCAACTGGACGTCGTGGTACTCCAAGGACGACCAGTACTCGCGCGAAAAGATGTCCGGCGATCTTGAGCGCCTTTCGTCGTTCTACCTCGATCGCGGCTACGTGGACTTCACCGTCGATTCCACCCAGGTTTCGATGAGTCCCGACAAGCGCAAGATGTATGTCGTCGCCAACATCAAGGAAGGCGATGTCTATACGGTCACCGACATCAAGCTGACCGGCGACCTGATCCTGACCGATGAAGACCTGCGCAAGCAGCTCAGCATCCAGTCAGGGGAGATCTTCTCGCGCAAGAAGGTCGAGCAGTCTGCCGACGCGATCACCTCGGTGTTGTCGAACATTGGCTATGCCTTTGCCGAGGTCAATCCGATTCCCGAGATCGATCGCGAGAATCGCGAAGTCGGCCTCAATTTCCAGGTCATCCCCGGCAAGCGCGTGTATGTACGCCGCATCACCTTCAAGGGCAATCTGCATACCGAGGACCAGGTCCTTCGCCGTGAGATGCGTCAGCTCGAAGGCGCCTGGTATTCACAGGCTGCCATCGACCGTTCCAAGATCCGTCTGCAGCGATTGGGCTATTTCAGCTCGGTCAATATCGAAACGCCGCGCGTGCCCGGCCAGGAAGATCAGGTCGACCTGCTGGTCGAAGTCGCAGAACAGCCATCGGGCAACTTCACCTTCGGCGTGGGCTATTCCCAGGTTCAGGGCCTGATCACCAGTATCGCCGTGCAGCAGAACAACTTCTTCGGCACTGGCGACCGCGTCGGTCTCACCTGGCAGCAAAGCTCGTACCTGAAAACGTATGTGCTGTCCTACTTCGAGCCCTACCTGACCGACGATGGAATCGGCCTCGGTTACGACATCAGTCACCGCGAGCTGGATTCAGGACAGGCCAATATCGCCAACTACCTGACCAACTCCGACAATTTCAGCACCAATATTGGCCTGCCACTGACCGAAAGCGATTCGCTGCTTGCGCGAATCGGTGTCAGCCAGACCGAGATCACGACCTTCTCATCGACGCCGCAGGCATTCATCGATTACCTGACTGCGCTGGACCATCGCACGTTCCACACCTGGGGACTCGAGTTTTCCTGGGCGCATGACACGCGCAACAAGTACTACAACCCGACCCGCGGCTCGCTGCAGACGGTCTCGGCCGAATTCTCGTTGCCGGGTTCGACCGTCGAGTACTTCAAGTTCCGCTATCTCTATTCGCAGTACATTCCGATCACGCAGAAACTGACCTTCTTCGGCAGTGCATCGCTCGGCTACGGCGGCAGCTACAGCGGCAACTACCGGACTTCCATCGACAACAGCCAGGACCCTGCCGTGGTCACGGAATATGGCGCACGCGGCCTGCCATTCTTCGAGAACTTCTTCGCCGGCGGCAGCTCGGGCGTTCGCGGATTCCGCGACAATACGCTGGGACCGAAGGACTTTGCAGCGGGGTTCCTGCAGCCCACCGGTGGTGCGCTGAAAACCGTAGCAACGGCTGAACTCATCTTCCCGACGCCATTCGTCAAGGAAAGCGACAACACCACGCGCCTGTCCTGGTTCGTGGACGTGGGCAACGTGTTCCAGGATTTTGACGCCTTCGATGTCAATGAATTGCGCGCATCAACCGGCTTGTCGTTCCAGTGGCGCGCGCCCATCGGCCCGATCACCATCAGTATCTCGACGCCGCTGAACAAGAAGCCAGGAGACGAAACCGAAACGATCCAGTTCAGCTTCGGCCAGTACTAGACCAGGGCCAGAGGTCAGAACTGGCGGCACTCTGTCGTATCGTGAATCGGGAGAACGGGTTTGACTGGCGAACCGCTGAACCATTCGACACAGTCGTCACGGCGCGCTGGAAGCTCGTCGTCCGGGCTGTGCGGGTGGTCAGTCCATTCGGCGCGTTCGCTTTCTCGGGTTCTGCTGATGGCGCTCGCCCTCGGCCTCTCCCATCCGGTCGCGGCCCAGACTTCGGCCATGCGCATTGGCTACGTCGACATGAAGCGGTTGCTCGACAATGCCCCGCAGGTTGTTGCAGGGCGCCAGAAACTCGAACGCGAATTCGCGCCGCGTGACACAGCCCTGAACGCCGACGAGATGAAGCTGGTCGCCATGCGCTCCCGCTACGAGCGCGACAGCGCCAGCATGGATCGCACCGAAGCCGAGGCGCTGAGGCGGGAAATCGATGCGCTCGACCGTTCGATCAGGCGCAACCGCGACAATCTGCGCAGCGAATTGAAGACGCGCAGCGACCAGGAGCTCGACCGCAGCTGGCGTGAAATCAACAACGCCGTCATCGAGTTTGCGCGTGAACAGGGTATTGATCTGATCGTGCCCAGTCCGGTCATCTATGCCAGCCCGCAAATAGATGTCACCGACCAGGTGCTTGAGCGGCTGAAGCGCAAGCACGCCAACAAGGCAGGCTCGCCATGAGCACGGCGCCGACCCGGTTCACGGTAGCGGAAATCGCCAATCGCTTCGGACTGGAAGTTCGGGGAGATCCCTCCCTGGTCATCAGCGGCGTCGGCACCCTGGCCGCCGCGCAGCCCGATCAGATCAGTTTCCTGGCCAACGCCCGCTATCGCTCCCAGCTGGCCACATCGACCGCCGGCGCCGTCGTCGTGCGCAAGGGTGAAACAGCAACAGGCAGCGGCAGTGCGCCCACCTGGCTGGTGGCCGCGGACCCCTATGTCGCCTTCGCCAGGATTGCTGCGCTGTTCGACCGCGGTTCGGCGCCGAGCCCCGGTGTTCATCCGAGCGCGATCATCGCAGCGACTGCCCGGATTGCCGATTCGGCGTCGATCGGGCCGTTTTGCGTCATCGAGGAGCGGGCCATCGTCGAGGACGGCGCGGAGTTGGGCGCGCACTGCCATATCGGCCCGGATTGCCGCGTGGGAGCCCAGTCGCGCCTCTACCCACGAGCGACCCTGGTCACCCGTGTATGCCTGGGCAAACGGGTCCTGGTTCACTCGGGCGCCGTGCTCGGCGCGGATGGGTTTGGCCTCGCCTTCGACTCCGACCACTGGATCAAGGTACCTCAGCTGGGCGGTGTGCGGATCGGCGATGATTGCGAAATTGGCGCCAACACCACGATCGACCGCGGCGCGCTTGAAGACACCGTGCTGGAAGAGGACGTGCGCCTGGACAACCAGATTCAGGTGGCCCACAACGTGATGATCGGGGCGCATACGGCGATCGCCGGTTGCGCTGCGATCGCAGGCAGCACGCGAATTGGCCGAAACTGCCTGATCGGCGGCGGGGCTGGCATAATTGGCCATTTGACGATAGCCGATCGCGTCACCATCACCGCGATGAGCCTGGTCACCCATTCCATTCGTGAGGCCGGCGAGTACTCGTCGGGTACGCCGATTCAGGAGAGCCGACTCTGGAGACGCAACGCAGCGCGCTTCAAGCATCTCGACGAACTGGCACGAAACGTCGCAGACAATAAGAAGGGACACCGCAATGACTGAACCGAAATCGTCGACAGAGCAAGGGCCGATCGACGTCCGGCGCATCACCCAGCTCCTGCCTCATCGATTCCCGTTTCTGCTGATCGACCGCGTCGTCGAATACGAAGCCGGCAAGCGCCTGACCGCGCTCAAGAACGTGACGTTCAACGAACCGTTCTTCCAGGGGCATTTCCCAGGCCATCCTGTCATGCCTGGCGTACTTGTCATCGAAGCCCTCGCCCAGGCCTCCGGCGCCCTGGTGCAGCTATCGGCCAGTCAGGACCCGAACCAGCCGGCACTCTTCTATCTGGTCAAGATCGACAAGGCGCGATTCAGCCGGATCGTGGTGCCGGGCGACCAGCTCATGCTCGAAGTCGAGCAGAAACGGACTCTGCGCCGCATGGGACTGTTCTGGGGGCAGGCCAAGGTGGACGGCGAGGTTGTTGCGGAAGCCGAACTGCTGTGCGCCGAACGGAGGGAAGGATGATCCATCCGACAGCCCTGGTCGACCCGAGCGCACGCATTGGCGAAAACGTCAGCATCGGTGCCTTCAGCATCGTGGGTCCTGACGTCGAGATCGGTGACGGCACAACGATAGGTTCGCATGTTGTCATCGAAAGCCAGACCCGGATCGGAAAGGACAATCGCATCTGGCAATTTGCCTCGCTCGGATCCGCCCCGCAGGACAAGAAGTTCCACGGTGAGGAGTCCCGCCTGGAGATCGGTGACCGCAACGTGATCCGCGAGTTTGTCTCGTTCAACCGGGGGACGGGTGACGGCGGCGGGCTGACCCGGATCGGCAATGACAACTGGCTGATGGCCTATGTGCATATCGCGCATGACAGCACGGTTGGCAACAACACCATTTTCTCCAATGCCTCTTCCCTCGCCGGGCACGTGACCGTGGATGACTGGGTCATCCTCGGGGGATTCACCCTGGTCCATCAGTTCTGCCAGGTCGGTGCGCATGCCTTTACCGCCATGGGCGCGATCATCAATCGCGACGTTCCGCCGTATGTCACGGTTGCCGGCAGCTTTGCCGAGCCGAAGGGCATCAACTCCGAGGGATTGCGCCGCCGCGGCTATTCCCCGGACCGCATCATGGCCATCAAGCGCGCCTATCGCACACTCTACAATTCGGGGCTGCCGCTTGCCGAAGCCCGCTCCGAACTGGCTCGTGCCGCCGAAACAGCGCCCGATGTGAAGCTCATGCTCGAATTCATCGAGCGCTCGCAACGCTCGTTGGTGCGTTGAACGAAGGGAATAGGGAATGGAGAATCGGGAATAGTATTGGCTTCCCGCGGCTGACCGAGCGAAAACCGAATACCCGATGTCGAGTAAGCATCTTGCAGGCTGCGCATGGGCTCCGCCCCATAACGTTGCCGTAATCTCCCGGAATCGCACGAACCCATGACCGATTCCCCAATCCCCATTCCCGATTCCCGGTCCTTTGTCCTTGTCGCCGGCGAATCATCGGGCGACTTGCTTGGTGCCGGGCTGATTCAATCGCTGCGCATGCGATTTCCCGATGCGCGTTTCGCAGGTATTGGTGGACCGCGCATGATTGCCGCCGGGCTGGACGCCTGGTTTCCGGCAGAGCGCCTTGCCGTGATGGGACTTGCCGAGGTCTTGCGCCATCTTCCCGGCCTGCTCAGGATCCGGCGCGCAGTGCGCAGGCGCACGCTGGCGCTGCACCCCGATGCCTTCATCGGCATTGATGCTCCCGATTTCAATCTGGGACTGGAGCGCAAGCTCAAGCAGGCGGGCATTCGCACCATCCACTACGTCAGCCCTTCAATCTGGGCCTGGCGCGAGAATCGGGCATCGAGGATCGGACGGAGCGCCGATCGCGTCTTGTGCCTTTTTCCGATGGAACCCTCCGTTTATGCGCGACACGGTGTCGACGCCCGCTTTGTTGGCCATCCGCTCGCGGATTCGTTCGATCTCGAACCGGACCAGGACGCGGCGCGCGCCAGCCTGGGCCTGCCGGCCAACGTCCCGGTACTGGCGATGTTGCCCGGCAGCCGCCTCGGTGAAATCAGGCGTCTGGGTGCGGATTTCATCGCGGCAGCCGCATTGCTGGCGAAGGAAATACCCGACTTGCACGTCGTGGCGCCGATGGCGAATGATGCCTGTCGGGATGCATTCGCCAATGAACTGGCGCGCGCGGGATTCGGGATTGGAGAGTCGGGATTCGCAGCGCGAACGGCAAGTCCGGACGTAGTCGAGCTTCATCCCGGATCCCCCATCCCGAATCACCCATCCCTGCCCTCGATAATCGTCCTCAACGGCCACTCGCATGCTGCGATGATTGCCGCCGACGCCGTGCTGCTGGCCTCGGGGACGGCTGCACTGGAAGCCATGCTGGCCAAGAAGCCCATGGTCGTCGCCTACCGTCTGGCCGCGCTGACCCATCGCATCGTCAAGGGTCTCGGCATCCTGAAGGTCGATCGCTATTCCCTGCCGAATCACCTTGCCGGTACCGATCTGGTGCCGGAGTTGATGCAGGATCAATGCACTCCCGCAGCACTGGCCGATGCCCTGCGCAACAGCCTGCGCACCCGATCCATTGCGCCGGACGTGCTGGCCGAGTACACGCGCCTGCATCGCGAGTTGCGCGGCGACGCCAGCCGCGACGCTGCGGCAGCCGTCATCGACTGATGGCCCGGCGCAAGTCACCGGATTCCCTGGCTGCGGGCGACGATCTGTTCGCCATTCCGCCAGGGCCTGTCGACCGCATCGCCGGTGTGGACGAGGCAGGCCGCGGGCCTCTGGCCGGTCCCGTCGTGGTTGCCGCCGTGGTGCTCGATCCGGAACGGCCCATCAGCGGACTCGCCGACTCCAAGGTTCTGGGCGCGCATCAGCGGGAGCAGCTTGCGCTGGAAATCCGCCATTCGGCCATGGCGTGGTCGCTGTGCGTGGTCGAGGCCGATGAAATCGACAGGCTCAATATTCTCGCCGCGACCATGGCTGGCATGTCGCGTGCGCTTTGCGCACTACCGTTTGTGCCAGGCCTGGCCTTGATCGACGGCAACCGCCTTCCCGGGAACCTGCCGTGCCCGGCCAGGACGATCATCGGTGGCGATGCGACCGAACCCGCGATCAGTGCGGCATCGATCCTTGCCAAGACCGAACGCGACCGCATCATGGTCGAGATGGATCATGTCCATCCCGGCTATGGCTTTGCCCGGCACAAGGGCTATCCGACCGCCGCCCACCGGGATGCGCTTGTCCTGCTGGGACCCTGCGTTCAGCACCGGCGCAGCTTCGCGCCGGTGCGCAACGCGCTTCAGGCCCGGAACAAACCCGACAGCGAACGCTGTGGCGGCTAGTTAGCCGTCAACCCACAACGCGCTCTGCGGCGCAAGCTTGTCCGACCAGCACGTCGCCGCTACTCTGTCGTCTCCTCACGTTTGTTGCCGCCATGCCCGCGGATTTTGTCCACCTGCACGTCCACAGCGAGTATTCGCTGGTCGACTCGACGATTCGCATCGACTCGCTGGTCGCGGGCTGTGCGGCGTCCGGCATGCCAGCGGTCGCGCTGACCGATCAGGTCAACCTGTTCGCCCTGGTCAAGTTCTACGCTGCCGCCGAGAAAGCGGGCATCAAGCCCATAGCCGGCTGCGACGTCTGGATCGAGGATCCTGCGGATCGTGCCAAGCCGCATCGAGTGACCCTGCTTTGCCAGGATCTGGAGGGCTACCGAAATCTCTCGCGTCTGGTCTCGCGTGCCTGGTCGCAAGGTCGGCATGGCGATCTTGCCCTGATCGAGAGCAGTTGGCTGATCGAAGCCAACCGGGGACTCATCGTTCTTGCCGGTCGCGAGAGTGAACCGGGCAAACTGCTCGTGAACGGTCGCGAAGAAGCTGCCCGGGAGTGCGTGCGCGAGTGGCAGCGACACTTCCCCGACCGACTTTATCTTGAACTGGTCAGGACGCAGCGCGCTGACGAAGATGTCCACGTAGCCGCAGCGGTCAAGCTTGCCGTCGAACTGGCTATCCCGGTCGTGGCCAGCAACGACGTGCGCTTTCTGAGGCAGGATGACTTCGAGGCCCACGAGGCACGTGTCTGCATTCACGATGGCCGCGTGCTGGCGGATCCGAAGCGGCCGCGTTTGTATTCGGCCGAGCAGTATCTGAAATCCCCGCAGCAGATGATCGACTTGTTCGCCGACCTGCCGCAGGCGATCGAGAACACCGTCGAACTGGCCAAGCGCTGCAATCTCGAACTGAGTTTCGGCACCTACTATCTGCCCGATTTTCCGATTCCCGACGGGCACACCCTGGATTCGTGGATCCGCAGCCAGTCCCGCGAAGGCCTGGCCATGCGCCTGGAAAAACAGTCGCCCGCAGCAGGTTTCACGACAGACGACTACCAGCGACGCCTGGAAACCGAAGTCGACGTGATCGTAGAAATGGGATTCCCCGGCTACTTCCTGATCGTTGCCGACTTCATCAACTGGGCCAAGAACCACGACATCCCGGTCGGACCCGGACGCGGCTCGGGTGCCGGTTCGGTCGTCGCCTGGGCACTCGGCATCACCGATATCGATCCGCTGCGCTACGGCCTGCTGTTCGAGCGCTTCCTCAACCCCGAACGCGTTTCCATGCCCGATTTCGATATCGATTTCTGCATGGACAAGCGCGATCGCGTGATCGACTACGTGGCGGAGAAGTACGGCCGCGATCATGTCAGCCAGATCATCACGTTTGGCACCATGGCAGCCAAGGCCGTCTTGCGCGACAGCGGACGTGTCCTTGGCATGCCCTACGGCCAGGTCGATCGAATCGCCAAACTGATTCCGATGCGCCCGCTCGATCTGAGCCTGGAGGATGCGCTGGGCCGCAGCGAAAAATCAAAAAGGGAACCCGACCGGGTCGTCAGCGATTTCTGCAGCGAGTACGAGAACGACGATGAAGTACGCGACCTGGTTGATCTCGCCCTCAAGCTCGAAGACCTGACCCGCAATGCCGGCAAGCATGCCGGCGGTGTCGTCATCGCGCCGGGGCCACTGACCGACTACGTGCCGGTCTACAGCGAGGCCGGCGGCGGTGGCGCTGTCACCCAATACGACAAGGACGATGTTGAAAAGGTAGGCCTGGTCAAATTCGACTTCCTCGGCCTGCGCACGCTGACCATCATCGACTGGGCGGTCAAGGCGATCAATGCAAGACGCGCGAAAACGGGCGAAGCGGCGCTCGATATCAGCCAGTTGCCGCTTGACGATGCGGCCGTGTACACCCTGTTCAAGCGCGCCCAGACGATTGCGGTCTTCCAGTTCGAGTCACGCGGCATGCAAGGCATGCTCAAGGACGCCAGGCCTGACCGGTTCGAGGATCTGATCGCGCTCGGCGCGCTCTATCGCCCTGGCCCGATGGACCTCATTCCCAGCTACTGCAAGCGCAAGCATGGTACCGAGACGATCGAGTATCCCGACCAGCGTGTCGAACCGGTGCTGCGCGAGACCTACGGCATCATGGTCTACCAGGAGCAGGTCATGCAGATGGCCCAGATCGTGGGCGGATACTCGCTCGGCGGCGCCGACCTGCTGCGTCGCGCGATGGGCAAGAAGAAAGTCGAGGAAATGGCCCGGCACCGCGCGATTTTCCGCGATGGCGCAGCGAAGAACGGTGTCGACGAACGCATGGCCGATGCGGTGTTCGACACCATGGAAAAGTTCGCCGGCTACGGATTCAACAAGTCGCACGCGGCCGCCTACGCGCTGGTGTCCTATCAGACAGCGTGGCTGAAGACGCACTACCCGGCCGAGTTCATGGCTGCCGTGCTCTCGGCCGACATGGACAATACGGACAAGGTCGTCAATCTGCTCGGCGAGGCGCGTGCGATCGGACTTGAGGTATTGCCTCCCGACATCAACGCATCCGGCTACAAGTTCCACGCGCTCGATGCGGATGCTGCAGGCCACGCGTCGAAAACCATTCGCTACGGCCTCGGCGCGCTCAAGGGCGTTGGCGAAGGTGCCATCGAGAATGTGGTGAACGCTCGCGCCAGCGGCGGAGCGTTCAGGGATCTCGGCGATTTCTGCCTGCGCGTGGACTCGCAGAAAATCAACAAGCGCACGCTCGAAGCGCTGATCCTGTCAGGTTCGATGGATGCGCTGGCTGGCAATCGCGCCAGCCTGATGACGCAGTTGCCCGAGGCCATGCGCGCTGCCGAACAGCAAGCCCGCAACCTGCAGGCCGGACAGAACGACATGTTTGGCGCGGCCAGTCCGGCGGCCGTGTCGATCGAGTTGGCCGAAGTCGAAGACTGGCCTGCGGAAAGGCGTCTGGCCGGCGAGCGCGATACGCTGGGACACTATCTTTCCGGCCACCCGACCGATGCCTGGCGGGAATTGCTCGCCAGAGTGGTGACCTGCCCGATCGGCGAACTCGACAAGCATCACAAGCCGCAGGAAGGGCGCAGCCGATTCGGCGGAGGCCAGTCGTTTACCCTGGCTGGATCGGTACTGGGCATGCGCAAGCAGGGTGAATCGCGCGCCTTTGTCCAGGTGGAGGACTATTCCGGTCGTTTCGAAGCCGTGCTCTATCGCGAAGCCTGGTCCGAATTCGGCCCCCTGCTGAGCCGCGATGCCATTCTCGTTTTCGAGGGAACCCTGTCGATCGATGATTTTTCGGGCAACTATCAGCTGCGCACGCAGCGGATCAGCACGATCGAATCGGCCTGCGAACGGCAGGCCCGCCTGCTGCGATTGCGCGTGAACGGGATCGGTGACGACTTTGCCACGCGCCTCTATGCGGCTCTCGAAACCAGCCGCGGTGGCAGCACCCCCGTGCGAATCGCCTTCAGCAATGAAAGTGGGCGTGGCGAGATCGAACTCGGACCGGAATGGCGCGTCCGCGCCAGCCCGGCTCTGGCTCGGGCAGTCGCCGGGCTGGACGGCGTCATCGAGGCGGAATTCCTTTACGGGCAGCCGACAGGCTGAAAGACTTGCGACTGGCTCACGCCGCCACGCGAACCGCTATACTCTCGCTCTTGTGATTCAAACAGCGCCGAATGAACCCTAACTTCCTCGAATTTGAAGCGCCGATAGGCGAACTCGAAGCCAAGATCCAGGAGCTGCGTCACGCCAGCCATGGTCAGGCATTCAATATCGAGGACGAAATCGGCAAGCTGCAGGACAAGCTGAAGACCCGCACGGCGGAAATCTTCCGCAACCTGAGCCCGTGGCAAATCGCCCAACTGGCCCGGCATCCCGCGCGTCCCTACACACTGGACTACATCAAGGTCATGTGTGAAGAGTTCCACGAACTCGCCGGTGACCGCGCCTATGCGGATGACGCCGCCATCGTCGGTGGAATCGGTCGTATCGACGGCCGCAGTGTCATCCTCATCGGCCACCAGAAGGGGCGCGACACCAAGACCAAGATCCGCCGCAATTTTGGCATGCCACGCCCGGAAGGCTATCGCAAGGCACTGCGCCTGATGAAACTGGCCGAGCGCTTCAAGCTGCCCGTTCTGACCTTCATCGACACCCCCGGCGCGTATCCGGGCGTCGGTGCCGAAGAACGAGGCCAATCCGAAGCGATCGCGCGCAACCTGATCGAGATGGCCGAACTGAAGGTTCCGATTGTTTGTACCGTGATTGGCGAGGGCGGCTCCGGCGGCGCATTGGCCATCGGCGTGGGCGACCGCACGCTCATGCTGCAGTACTCGACCTACTCGGTCATTTCCCCCGAAGGCTGTGCCTCGATTCTCTGGAAGACTGCAGAGAAGGCCAAGGACGCCGCCGCAGAACTCGGCATCACGGCGCACAGGCTGCTCGAGCTCGGGCTGATCGACAAGGTCGTGCGCGAACCGCTGGGCGGTGCACACCGAAACCCGCGTTCGATGGCTGTCCGCCTCAAAGCCGTCCTGCTCGGCCAGCTTGCCGAGCTTGAAACGCTTGATACGGCTGCCCTGCTCGATCAGCGCTATCTGCGCATGCGTCGACTCGGCGCCTACAAGGATGGCTAGGGACGGTAAAGGCAACGCTGATCAAGTGGCGCAGCCGTCACGATACCTGTCTGCGTGCAGATCGCGGCGCGCTGGCGCAGATGGACTGGCCGTCCTTCAAGGCAGCGCAACAATGAGCTACGCGCAGACAGGTGTTGCCCAACCGATTGTTTTGTATTGCTACTGGTGGCTTTCAGAAGGCCCGCCAGCAGCACCGCAAGTCTTGCCAAGGCAACCAGCCTTCACTGCACCTCGCAGCACTGCTGGCAGACCTTCTGAATGCCATGACGGTTGTGCCACTTGATCAGCGTTGCCTTAACGTGCTCGACTTGCCGCGCTGGCGAGTTCCCGTCCTTCTGCATGCATCGCGCAGGTCCAGGGGCCAGGCGCGGAGATGGTCGAAAAAGCTTGAGCAATTCGATCACTGGCCTCTCGTCGCCGCTACGTCGTCGGCATATTTGCCGACACCTGCCTCGGACTCGTTCGAGCAGGGAATCCCGAGCAAGCTCGCTCAGTCGGAATCGGGCACGTCGACCCTGCCTCCGATATTTCGGTGAGACACGTCGCCGCTTCCGGACGAGCGGACGGTCAGGTCGCCACGCACGCTGATAGCGCGCAGGTCGCCAGAGCCGATCCTTCCGACCGTGACGCTGCCCTGCACGTCGTCGATGTTGACATCGCCGGAACCGATGCGATCGACTTCGACGCTGCCGCTGACGTCACGCAGATCCAGATCACCGGAACCCACCCGGCCGACCGTGACGTCTCCACCAATCCTGCGCAGGTCCACGTCACCTGACGAGACCGATCTCAGATTGACCGGCCCGACGTTGGCGCCGGTAATGTCGCCCGAACCCACCTCGATATCGAGGCCGCCGCTCACGTTGTCGATGTCCAGATCGCCGGAGCCGCCGTCGTAGCGCAGTCTTGCCACATCGCGTACATCGATATCACCGGATCCGTTGTCGATCTCGATGGCCAGATCGAGCGGCACGCGAATCTCGATATCGAGGTAGGCATAGTGGGAGCCGAACAACGAATAGGTCATCCCCGTATCGCGGCCGATTTCCAGCACGAGCCTGTCGCCATCCCTGCGCTGTTCGACGCGAAGCCGGTCGAGATCCTCGGGGCTGGATGCGCAGGCACGCCCACGCACTTCGATCCGTCCGATGTCGGCTACGCCGCGCACGCGCACATCGCTGGACCCGTTCTTTGCGACCAGACTCATCAGGCCCGCGCGATCGACATCAAAGGAACGATCGGCCTCATGCGTGCACAGGGTTGCCGAGGCTTGGGCCGAAAACAGCAGGAAGGATGCAATCAGTGGCAAACGCATGGGTGTCTCCGGAGGAATGATTGCTACTTGGATACCTCGAGTGGCGAAATGGTTTAGACGTTCAGTTCGCCGGGTCGTGCTTCCGGCGCAGGCCAGTCCAGGGCCATGCGGCACGATGTCCGGATTGGGGCATCCGATGCGCGAATGCGGACACCTCGGTCGGCGTCGCGAACACGGACATCCGGTTGAGGCAACTCGGAACAAATCTCTTCTCGTCATTCCAGCGAAGGCCGGAATCCAGTTCTGCCCTTGATCTACCAGCAGAAAACAGGAACTGGATTCCGGCCTTCGCTGGAATGACGGCTTGTTCGAACACTGCCTTGGCCCTCCGCTCGACGCCACCCTCGCCTCTGGCACGATTCCTGCCGCATGCCATGGCAACAGCGCCCCGATACCGGGGTATCCAACGCGAGAATCCGCTGCTCACGGACCCCCACAATGAACTCATTCTTCAACGATCTGATTGCAAGTGCCCGATCGGTCTGGCGGCGCCCTGGCGCGAATGCACTTCTGATCGGCGTGCTCGCACTTGGCATCGGTAGCGCGACAGCCATGTTCAGCGTAATACGCCCGGTCCTCCTGCAAGGCCTGCCGTACGCAAATCCCGAGCAGCTTGTCTACGTCTGGGAGACCGATCTGGCCAATGGCGAATTGACCGGCGGCGCATCGTTTCCTGACCTCGCCGACTGGCGACAACGGGCGCGTTCCCTGGCCCGATTCGCAGCCTACGCCCGTGGCAATGCCAGCATCAGCACTCCCGGTGGCGCTCCGCGCCGCATTCTCGCCCTCAACGCATCCCACAACCTGGCCGAGGTGCTTGGGCTGGAACCGCTGCTGGGCAGGAACCTGGTCGCCGAAGACGATGTTCCCGGCGCCGCGCCGGTCGCACTGCTCAGCGAGGCGCTTTGGAATGGCTCCTTCGGCAAGGATCCCGCAATAGTCGGTCGCTCCCTCGAAATTGACGGCAAGCCGGTTCGCATCGTTGGGGTCATGCCTTCCGGCGGGCCCTGGGCGATGCGCGGCGATATCTGGCGGCCAGTCGTACCGACCCAGCTCAACTTCCTCGAAGAGCGCGGCGTCCACAGCCTGAGCGTGGTGGCGAGACTGGCTGCCGGTGCAACGATCGAGCAGGCCGACGAGGAAATGAGCGCGATCGCGACGGCACTGGAGCAGGAACACCCCGAAGAAAACGTGGGTCGCAATGCGCGCGTTGTCGGCATGCACGCCTTTCTGCTCCGCGACCTGAATCGACCGATGAGCCTGCTCGCCGCCGCTGTGGCCGTGCTGCTGCTCCTGACCTGCTGCAACGCGGCGATCCTGCTGCTCGCCCGGACCGGGGCCAGGGAGGCGGAATTGGGCTTGCGCTGCAGTCTCGGTGCAGGCCGCCTGCGCCTGATGGCCCAGTTGGGCGCGGAGAGTCTGATTCTGGCCCTGCCTGGCGCCCTGCTCGGGATAGCCCTGGCCTATGCGGCACTGCAACTCGTGGCCGGGCTGAGTCCGATTCCCGCGCTGAGTCCCGAGCAGTGGCGGCTGGATCGCCATGCCATCGCGTTCACCGTGCTGGCCGCGCTGCTGGCCGCCGTGCTGGCCGGGACTGTTCCGGCATGGCTGTATTCGCGTGTGGACCCGGCCCGGGCCCTGGGCGGTTCACGCGGGTCTGCCGCCGTTGGTGGAGAGCGGGTTCGCAACTTTCTGGTGGGTGCCCAGATCGCGGTCGCCCTGACCCTTCTGCTCGGCGTCGGCGTGCTCCTGCGCAGCTATCTGAACATCTCCAGGATCGATCCCGGATTGCGCGCTGAAGGCGTTGCCAGCGTCTCCCTGGCACTGCCCGCCTCACGCTATCCGATGCCGCCGCTGACCGAGTATCCATCCTGGCCCGCGGTGACGCAGGTGATCGACGCCCTGCTCGAGCGAGCCAGAGCCATCCCTGGCGCGGAATCCGTCAGCATCACCCAGCATGCTGCGCTGGCACCCGCGTGGACAACCAGCATCGAAGTTGAAGGGCGTGAGGTGCCTGAACAGACCCATGAAGAAATCCAGCTCAGCGCAATCAGTCCGGGTACCTTGCAGACACTGGGCATCCCGTTGTTGGCCGGTCGCGATATCGAAGCGACCGATCGGGCGGATTCGACGCCGGTGATCCTGATCAACGAAGCCACTGCAAGCCGGTTTTTCCCCGGCGCGAATCCGGTCGGAAAACGCATCCGTTTCTGGCGCACCTGGCGTGAAGTCATTGGCGTGGTCGGCAATGTCCGCAGCGATGGCCTGACCCGGCCCGCCGAACCGGCCATGCACGCCCCGCTGGCGCAAACGCCCATGTCATCGATGACGCTGAACGTCAGGACATCGACCGATCCGGCATTGCTGCTGCAGCCGATGCGCGAGGCGATCCGGGCCGTGGAACCAGGCGCGGTTCCCTACGATGAAGGCAGCGTTGCGCAGCGTCTGGCCGACCTGCTCGCACCGCAGCGCTTCGCATTCGGGCTGGGCAGTCTGCTCGCCTTGCTCGCCGGCGCACTGGCACTCTCGGGCCAGGTCGGACTGATCGCAGTCGAGGTACAGCGCCGGCAAGGCGAAATAGGCGTGCGGGTCGCCCTGGGTGCACGACCGATCGATGTCCTGCGCAGTGTCCTCGGACGCTCCTTGCGCGCAACCGCTATCGGCATGCTGGCCGGATTGATCGCCTACTTGCTGGCTGCACCGCTGGTTGAACATTTTGCCTACGGCATCGCTGCACGCGACGGCGTGGCAATCACGCTGGTGATCCTGGCATTCATCGCAAGCGCAGGCCTGGCCAGCGCATGGCCGGCCTGGCGGGCGTTGCGCATGGATCCGATGCAGGCATTGCGCTCGGACTAGCTGCTGCCACCGCTGGCAACGATATCGGCGGCAACGGGTTTTTCCTCGGCCTTTGCGCGGGCCCAAAGGCTCTCCTGTTGGACCAGCGAATGGTCTTGCAATCGCATGCCCGACTCGGCAGAAAGCGATTCCATGCGACGGAAACGACGCTCGAACTTCGCGTTGGCATGCCGCAGCGCTGTCGACACGTCGACCCGGGCGTGGCGCGCGAGGTTGGCGCACACAAACAGCACGTCGCCGATCTCATCCGTCAATCGGGCCGGGTCGGCGCCTGCGCTGAACTCTTCGCGAACCTCCTCGAGCTCTTCGTGCAGCTTGTCTAAAACCGGGTTGACATCGGGCCAGTCGAAACCGACCGTCGCAGCGCGCTTCTGCAGCTTGATCGCCCGTTGCCATTCGGGCAGGCCGCGCGCGATGCCGGCAAGCGCACTGCGATCCATGTCACCACCGGCTTCGCGCTCACGCTGCTTGATCGCCTCCCAATTCACCAGCACCTCTTCGGCAGTGTCTGCCTCGGCCCCGGCAAACACGTGCGGATGCCGGGCGACCATCTTGTCGCAAATCGATGCCACCACATCGTCAAAGCGGAAGTGCCCGGCCTCTTCGGCCATGCGCGCATGGAATACTACCTGCAGCAGCAAGTCGCCCAGTTCATCGCGTAGATCGTCGTAGTCGCGGCGATCGACGGCATCGGCGACTTCATAGGCCTCCTCGATCGTGTAGGGCACGATGGTTTCGAAACTCTGCTTGATGTCCCAGGGACACCCGTCTTTCGGGTCGCGCAGGCGCGCCATGATCGCCAGCAAGTCGTCTATCGTTCGCATCGGGTGTTCCTCGGGTGCAGGTCATTTGGCGACGGGACACGGCAAAACCTGAATACCCGGTCGCAGGCCATGCTGCCGAGCCTGATCGCTTCTGGCAAGGCAACCCGCATGGATCGTTCTTGCCTGCCGTGGCTCGGCTGGCTGCTGCGCGGCAAACTGGAGCAGGCGAATCCCTGCAAGACAGCCTATTATTCGGGCTTTCCCCGCATTCCTGATCTCAGGGAGAGTATCGCCATGATCCTTCACCGCAATCTTTGCATGCTGGCCATGTTCGCGCTGGTCCCGGCCGCACCCCTGCTCGCTGCCGCAGAACAGGCAACGACGCTGGACTACTCCGATTTCGCCAACGTTCCGAAGCAGGCCGGAACGGGCTACAGCATCGATTCGAAAGTCCCGATTGTCGGACTGAACGGGCAGTTCACGATCGAGGTTTATGGAGAGAGCATCGCGGCCGACGGCTCCGATCTGCTGAGGGTGCGCGTCCATGAAGTGCCTGCGGTCAAGGCGCTGGAGGATATTTCGACGAGCAGCACCTTTGCCAAGGCGATTGGCACTTCGGCCACCAATACGGTCGAGTCGTTGGGCAAGGTCGTCACCGATCCGGTCGATACGCTGAAGGCCGCACCCGCAGGCGTGGGCCGCTTCTTCAAGTCGATCGGCAACAGCGTCAGGAACGTGGCCACCGGCAGCGATGGCAGCAGCGCCACGGATGCCACCAAGGAAGCGCTGGGGATCAACAAGGCGCGCCGCGGTATCGCCAGGAAGGTCGGCATCGATCCCTACACGCGCAATGCGATCGCCGCCAAACGCCTCGGCACGCTGGCCAATGCGGCATTCGCTGGCGGTGTCTCGCTGGACGTGATCGTGGCGGTCGGCACCGGCGGCCTGAGTACGGCCATTTCGGTCACCAGGACGGTCAGCGACCTGGCCTGGAGCCTGCCGCCCGAGGACATCCGCGCGCGCAATGAGGCCGCCCTGCATGCCCTGGGCGTCAGCGATGCCAATACCAGGGCATTGCTGGGCAACACCTGGTATACGCCTACCCTGGCGCTGGCCCTGGTCGAACGGCTCAAGGCACTCAAGGTTGGCTCCGGGCACGACACGTTCGTTGCGCTGGCCGCCACGTCGGAATCGGAAACCGAAGCACGCTTCTTCATCGAGCAGCTGCGCATGGCGCATGACTACAGCATGGATGGACACGCTTTGGCTGCCATCGAGACGCCTGCTCAAATGGCAGTTTTCCGCACCGCCAATGGCGGCGTGTTCGCGCCTGCCGCGCTCGACTACGTTCCCTGGTCAGAACAGGTGCAGGCATTCGCCGATCGTCACACCGCGAGCAAGGGCGAGCATGTGCTGTGGCTGACCGGGCAATTGTCACCGGATGCGCGCAAGGGATTGAAGGAGCATGGCTGGAGCATCCGCGAACACGTTGTCGCTTCGGGTGGCAGCTGAGCGTCGTCGTGGTGTTGCCGGATTGTCGAATGCGATTCGCGCTGCAAGGCCAGGAAGCCAGGTGACGCGATCAGGAAGACCTGGCTCCGAGGTTCTCGCCTCACCCGAGCAACAAAAAAAAGGGCCAGCCTGCACGCGTGCAGGCTGGCCCGTTGCATTCCGGCGAACTATTCGCTGGACTTGTTGTTCCGCATCGCCGTCTCGAGCTTCTTGACGTCCGCTGGCGAAAGCTGCGGTCGATCCACCTTGAGCGTCAACTTGTTCAGCTTGGCTGTCAACGGGAATGGTGGCGTGTAGTCGGCATCATTGACGCCGGTCAGCGTGTCCGAACCGATATCGAAGCTTTCATCCCACTGCAGGATCATCGGCAGCGTCTTTTCCATCTTCCTGGTCGCAACGACCTTGCCGTCGACGCTGAGTGTGCCCGTACCGGGGCGGCCGAGTCCGCTCATGTTGTTGTAGGCCAATGTGCCCGCACCGAGTCCGTCGTACTTGAAATCGAACGTGACCGTGTGCTGACCCGGTGTCAGCGCGTCCTGCCCTTCCCACTTGATCCGTTCAAGGTCAACCATGTTCCAGAGGAATACCGGCTTGCCCTTGAGCAGGTAAAAACCATAGCCGGCGAAACGTCCGCCCGAAGTGAGAATCATGCCTTCGGCGCCGCCCTGAGGTACGGTGATGTCGGCGGTTATGGTGTACGAGCTGTTGAGCAGAGCCGGCGAATCGCCCTGTGGCAGCCCGACCATGGGATGCGTGTAGCTGAACTCCGTACGTCCGGCCGTGATGTTCGGGCGCGGCGCCACGATGCGCGCGGCCACCGAGGCATCCATCGGGAACACCTGATACTTCTTCGCTTCCTCGATGAAGACCTTTTTCAGTTCCTTGACCTTCTCCGGATTCGCGTCAGCAATGTTGTTCGACTGGCTGAAATCCTCGTTCAGGTTGTACAGCTCGAGCACCTGGTTATTGAGGGGATCCGGATTCGCGGGACCAAAGGCTTCCCACGGCGCACGATTGACCTTGGTGCTGAGCAGCCAGCCCTTGTCGTAGAGCGCCCACTGACCCATCATTTCGAAGTACTGGACTTCGTGACGTGAAGCGACCTTGGCATTTTGCGCATCGAAGGTATAGACAAAACTCGTGCCTTCGATCGGCGCCTGCTTGATGCCATCCACGGTTTCCGGTGCGGGGATGCCGGCAGCTTCGAGGATAGTCGGCACGACATCGATGACGTGCATGAACTGTTCGCGCAGGCCGCCCTTGTCCTTGATCCGGTTCGGCCAGGAGACCACCATGTTCTGGCGGATGCCGCCGAGCTTGGACGCGTTCTGCTTGAACCAGGTGAACGGCGTATCAAAGGCCCATGACCAGCCCGCCGACATGTGGTTGTAGGTCTGTTCGGTACCCCAGACGTCATACCACTTCATCTGCGTTTCCACCGGCAGCATGTTGAGGCCATTGAAGAACGCCACCTCGTTCGGCGTGCCGAGCGGACCACCTTCGGCGCTGGTGCCGTTGTCGCCGTTGATATAGATGATCAGGGTATCGTCGAGCTTGCCCATGTCCTCGATGGTCTGGATCACGCGACCGATTTCATGGTCACTGTAGGCCGCATAGGCGGCGAACACTTCGACCTGGCGAATGAAGAGCTTCTGTGCTTCCGGAGTCAATTCGTCCCAGGGCTTGAGCACGTCCTTCGGCCAGGGCTCCAGCTGGGTATCCTGCGGAATCACGCCGAGCCGCTTCTGGTTCGCGAAGATGCGTTCGCGCAGCTTTTCGTAGCCGTCATCGAACAGATGCATGTCTTGGATCTTCTGAACCCATTCCTTGGTCGGGTGATGCGGTGCATGCGTGGCACCCGGTGCGTACTTGACGAAGAACGGCTTGTCGGGCTGGGTCTGGTTGATCATGTTCAGATGTTCGATGGCGTCGTCTGCCATGCCGGTGACGAGGTTCCAGCCCGGCTTGCCTTCGAACGGGTAGATCTGGGTCGTGTTGCGGAACAGGTTGGGCTGCCACTGATTGGCGTCGCCACCGACGAAGCCATAGAAATACTCGAAGCCCATGCCGATCGGCCACTGGTCGAATGGGCCGACCTGGCTGGCGGCGAAGGCGGGCACGTTGTGGTCCTTGCCGAACCAGGATGTGGCGTAGCCATTGTCGAGCAGGATGCGACCGATCGTGGCCTTGTCCTCGGCGATGATGCTGTTGTAGCCAGGGAATCCGGTCGACTGCTCGGAAATGACGCCGAAACCGGCGGAATGGTGATTGCGCCCGGTGATCAGCGCCGCACGTGTCGGCGAACACAAGGCGGTCGAATGGATATTGTTGTAACGCAGGCCGCTCTGAGCGAGCCGGTCCATCGTGGTGGTCGGAATCACGCCGCCAAAAGTGCTCGGCACGCCGAAGCCCGAGTCATCGGTGATGATCAGGAGCACATTGGGCGCCTTTTCGGGCGGCGTGATTCGCGGTGGCCACCAGATCTTCGAATTCAGCGCATCGTCCTTGATCACGCCGCCGAACTTCATGTCCGGTGCAGGCAGCTGCTTGCCGTCGATGACACGAGTGGCACTGGGCGATCCGGGCGTACCCTGGACCCTGTCTTCTGCCATCGCGCCAAGCGATAGCAGACTCAAGCTGCACAACAATGATACGAATACCCTAACTAAACATCGTTTCATGCAAATTCTCCCGTTCGCGACAAATGCATCCAACCAACACCCGTTGGTCAATTCGAAACCGATCAATCTGCCAGTCGTCTTCAGAGTCCGTTTCAGCCAGCTCGCAAGCATTGCTCGACAGCAAAGGATCTTCGCGCACACCTGCTGTATTCCGAGTACACGGAATCGCCCCCCATTGCACTGGAAGCCGAACCATCGGCAGCATCAGGATAGCGCATCGAACCGTGATATTGGCTAACTCCAGCTTGAAAACTACTACCCAATCTCCACTGGTCCGTTGACGCAGATCAAGAACCCCCCAGCAACTCGCTTTCGACCCTCGTCGCCTTGGGGATCCGTGGTCCGGTCGCCACTCTGCGTCGACTTCCACGAGCCTGATCAAGCCCCGGGCAGGCCACTCCGCCATGCCAGGAAAGCGTCGTTATCGACTGCAGAGACAATCAACGCCGTCTCACTCGGAAATCCGGTTTCCAGTGCCCCCCTCCCCGACTGCATTCAAGGTTGGGTTCCCCAATTGCGACAGCCCCCCGGCCGGAGTGCGGCTGATCACCGACGGCGCAGCCGACCTCGATCCTGGCAATCAGATGCGGCGAAGCTCTGAATCACGGCCTCCACCGCTCTTGAGCGGCAACTGGCCAGTACAAATCTCTCGCTCGAATTCGAGTTAGCTGCCGCCGCTCCCGGCGTGCTGCATCCCGACAAGACATCCGATTGAATTGAAACTGCGGAACACCGACCTGCTCTGGGCACTGCCCTTACTCGGATTCACGCAATGCATCAAGACGCTTCGAGTATTCGGCGGCCTTCTTCTCGTGACCGGACCGCAACTGGTAGGTCGCCATCAGGCTCAGCAGGCCGGGATCATTCGGATTGCTCAGCAGCGCTTTTTCCAACGCTTCGATGGCCTTCCCCGGTACGCCACCATCGTTCAATGCAATCGCATTGACATAGGCGAAGTAGGCATCTTCGGGAGCCTGGCGCACGGCCTCGGCGAAGTACTTCAAGGCTTCCTCGGCGCGCTTCTGGCGAATCAGGGTGAGGCCCAGGGAAAAATTGACGGCTGCATCTTCGGCGTTCGCCGTCAGTGCATCGCGCAGCGTCTGCTCGGCGCGCGCGTCGTTGCCTTGCGCCCGGTAGAGATCGGCAAGGTTTATGCTCGCAGTCGAAAATGTCGGATCAATGTCAAAAGCCGTGCGCAATGCCGTTTCGGCCTGCTGGAATTTGCCCTGGGCCAGATACAGGGTGCCAAGGTTGCTTTGCGCATGGGCGCGGTCGGCTTCGAATTGCTGCGCAGCAATATATTCCTTCAAGGCGGAATCGAAGGCAGCTCGATCAGAGGGCGACAATTGTGCTTCGGCTTCACCGACCAGCGCCCTTGCCGCGTCCATGCGAACGATCTTCGATGAATCGCGAAGCATGCGCGGCAACGTGCCCAGGCGTGTTGGCGCATCGGCTTCGGCCAGCACGCCGACTGCAGCCATGCGAACATCGGCATCGGGATCGGACAGGCCCTTGGCTGCAGCGCCCAGAGACAGCGGCGTAGGCGCATTCGCCATGCGGCGGAAGGCGCTGGCCCGGATGATGGCGGGTTGCGCGGGATCGCCTGCGATGTTGGCAAGCCTGGATCGCGAGCCCGGCTCGCCACGCCCGGCCGACGCAAACGCCTCGGCAAAGCTCTGGAACCCGGGCTTCGCATCGGGATACCAGTCGGCAAGCGCCGCCTGCGCCCACTCCGGCGACTTGTCCGAGTGGCAGGCATTGCAGGCGTTTGGCGTGCCCATGCTGATCGTGCGATCGGGGCGAGGAATCCTGAAGCTGTGGTCGGCGCGCGCGTCATTGACCATGTATACGGTGTCGGGCATGTGGCAGGCCGCGCATCGCGCGCCCTCGCTGCCGACCGCATGGTGACTGTGCGCTGGCGTATCAAACTTGCCAGGCAAGTGGCAGGTGGAGCATACGGCATTGCCGACAGCTCGCAATTCGCCGGAATGCGGTTCATGACAATCCGAGCAGGTCACCCCGCGCGAGTACATTTTGCTCTGAAGAAACGAACCGTGGATGAAGACCTCGTCGCGCTGCTGGCCGTCGTCGTAGTACAGCCCGGGTTCGATCAGGGCGGGACGGAAGGCCTCGTGGAAATCCTGGCCGGCCACGAAGTCATCGGAGTTCTGACCCCGGCGTGCATGGCAGCGCGCGCACACTTGAATCTCCCTGTCGTGCTTGCGTGGCTTCGAGCGAACCGCATTGCCGGTCTCGGCGTTCAATATCCAGCTTGCACCGTGGCGTTCGTCCAGGTCGACCGTCAGACCCATGGATGGGCCTGCCTCCTGTTCGCCCTCGCCCTTTTCCGCCCATTCGATGTGACGCGACCCCGGTCCGTGGCACGCCTCGCAGGAGACATTGATCTCGCTCCAGTCTGTCGCGAATGAGCGCGTATCGGCATCGTAGTTCTTGCGCAAGTTGGTGCTGTGGCAGTCGGCGCACTGGTAGTTCCAGTTCTGATCGACGCCAGTCCAGTGCAGCGGATCGCCCGGCTTCAGCACCTGGTCCGGGTACAAATGGAACCATTTCTGGCCACCTTCTGCCCCGCTGCGCGTGTCCCAGGCAATGCCGAGAGCCTGGATGCGGCCTCCGGGCAACTCGATCAGGTATTGCTGCAACGGCTCCAGCCCGAACGTGTACTTGACCGGATACTCCGCGAGTTTTCCATCAGGGCCATCGGTGCGGACGAAGTAGTGGCCATCGCGCTGGAAGAATGTCGACCGGACACCATCCTTTTCGAAACTTGCACCGGAGAAATCGCCAAGCACGCTGTCTGAATCTGCAACCTGCATGGCCTTCGCGTGCTGCGATCCCGTCCAGGCCTCGTGCTCGGACGCATGGCAACCCGCGCATGCCTGGTTACCGACAAAGGCCGGTTTCGGCTGATCGGGCGGCGAGTCCGGCGTTATCCGTTCGATGGCTTCAGGGCGACGGTCAACTGCTTTCTGTTCCTCCAGAAACAACCACCCGACTGCAGCAGCAACGATGATCAGCACAGCCAGCAACCCGATTGTCGGCAATCGCTTGTTCGCTGCTTGAGGCTCGGATTTCTTCATGTCACGGCTGCGATTGCTGGCTGTCGGTCAGAGGGGCTGGATAGTGAACAGTGCAGTGATCGGGAAATGTCGACACACTGGGGTCATGTCGCCGGGGACACGGGTCATTCGGCCAGAATGCGGGCCCAGTCCTGCGTCTTGTCGCCGCAGGCAATGAATTCCGGGTTGAGCAGCGACTCCTTGCAGTTGTAGCGCAACGGATTTCCCTCGAGATCGATGACCGCACCACCGGCTTCTTCAAGTATGCAGTGGGCGGCGGCCGTATCCCACTCAGAGGTGGGCCCCAGCCTCACATAGAGATCGGCATCGGCCGCTGCAATGCGCAGGAACTTGAGCGATGAACCGAGCGCGGTCATTTCGTGCGGACCGACGCGTTGCATCATCTCGGCCAGCCGCGGGTTGCCGTGCGAACGACTGCCGGCGACGACTAGCGGGTCGGCGCGAGGGCGCGTTCTGCAGCGGCGCGCTTCATCCTCGCCGATCGCCATCCAGGCACCCATGCCACGACTGGCCCAGGCGATTTCTCCGGTAACTGGAGTCTGCACGACGCCCAGCACGGGGCTGTCCGCCTCGATCAGGGCGATGTTGACCGTGAACTCTCCGTTGCGCTTGATGAACTCGCGCGTGCCGTCGAGCGGATCGACCAGCCAGTAGCGCGTCCATTGCCGACGTTGGCTCCAGGCAATCGTCGCCGATTCCTCGGACAGGATCGGCCAGTCCGGCGTCAGCCTGCGCAAGCCGTCCACGATGATGTGATGGGCCGCCATGTCCGCCTCGGTCAAGGGCGAGCGATCTTCCTTGCTCTCGACTTCGAAGTCTCTGACGTAGACCTTGAGGATGGCTGAAGCGGCCTCGCGCGCGAGCTCGCACACATCGGCAACCAGCATGCCGGGATCCAGGCTCATGGTGCGTAGCGCCCGGCCAGATACTCTCGCGCAATGAACAGGGCAGCGATCGAGCGGCCCTCGCTGACTTCCGGCTCCTTCAACAGGAGATTCAGCTCACTGAGTTTCCATGGCACGACTTCAAGTTCTTCGGGCTCGTCCCCCTGCAGGCGTTCGGGATACAGATCCTGCGCCAGCACGACGTGAGTCATCGCGCTCATGTAGGTGGGCGACATCGACAAGGTGGCTAGAATCTTCAGGCTGCGCGCGCCGTAACCGATCTCTTCCTTGAGTTCGCGGTTGGCGCCCTGCTCCACGGTCTCGTCGCGATCAAGGCGTCCCTTGGAAAGACCCAGCTCGTAGCTTTCGATTCCGGTGGCGTACTCGCGCACCAGCAGTACGGTGTCTTCATCCAGCATCGGTACCATGATGACGGCGCCAAATCCCGAGGTCCGCAAGCGCTCGTGGGTGCGCCTCTCGCCGTTGGAGAATTCCAGATCGATCTGTTCCGCGCGCAGGAACCGGCTCTGTTCTATCGGGCGCCGGTCAAGAATGATGGGAGGCTTCCTGTGCATGCAGCGATTGTAACCGCACGAATGCGCTCGCGCGCTGCGATGGGTGAGTCTCCGACGCGCAAGCCGCCATCGCGATATGTCGGAGGAATCGAGTTGGGCCTCTCCTTCACTCTGCATGGCACTGCTCCTGCCGAACTCGTCGCTCCCGGAATGGACAGGTTCGAGGGCAGGCGGTCACTTCGACCCATTGGCGGGTGATGGCCGCGTCGACAGGGCCGATATACAGGCCCGAAGCACCTGTGCGGTTGGCATTGGGGGCAGAAAGTCGCTCGCTTGCGCGGACATGGCCGGGCCTGCAGCCGAGAGCGCGTGCGCACCGGAAGCGTCGACTGGCGCACGCACGTGTCCCGCCGGAAGTGGGCCCGGTGCACTCCGCGCCTGGCGCAACGCCGACTCTCGCAAGTCCGCATAATCCGGCCGGGGCGGTATGCTTGACCGATCTTCCCGACCTCCTGACAGCCCATGAACGAAATTCGTCCGCGCTTCCGCGGCCTGGTTTCAAAGCTCGCGCTGTTCTATGCCCTGCTCTCGCTCCCGACCCTGATCATCGTGGAAGGCACGATTCTCTTCTACGAGTTCCAGCGATTCACCAATGGCGTCCAGCGCGGAAGTCTCGACCGCGTGGCAGAGCGTGGAGCATCCGACCTGTCGATCCAATGGAGCCATCTGCGCGGCGCGCAGGGAACCGACACCGTTGCCCTCAAGCTCTGGCTGGATGCCTGGATTCTCCGGTTGCAGCAGCCGCGCGGCGGGTTGACACCGGATGAGTCCTACATCCTTCTCGAACTCGGCGATGTACCGCTCGGAGCCGCCATCTATGACCAGCGCAACGAATTGCTCGCGCGCACCGAGGATGGCGGGCACTGGCAACTCGATCTGCCCACGCCCGAGGAGCTTGCGCAAGCGTCGGCGACGGTCGGGCAGAGATCGCTGGAACTCGCGGGTGCCGAATCGGACTACACCATCAAGCGCATTCTGGTACCGCTGCGCGGAGACCGGGACTCGCGATTTGCAACGCTGTTTGTCGAACTGCGAATTCCGGTGCCCTGGCGACACGTCCTTTTTGATTCGAGTTTCGAGTCGCCTACCGTACTGGTGTTCCTTGTCGTGTTCGGCCTGGCTTCCTCGTTCTTCCTTGCGGCCTGGGTAACGCGCCGACTGAGCCGTATCGCGCGTGCGGCCCGGGCCTGGAGTCGCGGTGATTTTTCCGACCGGATCGATGATCGATCCAGCGACGAAATCGGCGGCCTTTCGAGCACGCTTGACCGCATGGCTGTTGATCTGAAGAGCCTGCTCCGCTCGCGCGCTCAGTTGGCCATCCTGGCGGAACGCCAGCGCCTCGCCCGCGACTTGCATGATACGGTCAAGCAGAAAGCGTTCGCGCTGAACCTGCAGCTGGCAACCATGCGCCGCGTGCTGGGCGATTCTGTGGCGTCGGAACGACTCGAGCTGGCCCAGCGGCTTACCCAGCAGATCCAGCAGGAGCTTGCCCAGATCCTCGACGAAATGCGCGCGTCGGATGCCGAGCTGCCGTTTGCCGAACGCTTGCGCATGCGCGCAAACGACTGGGCCCATACCAGCGGGGCCAGCCTCGGATTTGCCATCGAGGACGTGCCAGCACTTGCCCAGCCGCTGGAGGACTCGCTGTTGCGGATCGTCGACGAGGCGCTCTCCAATGTCCTGCGCCATAGCGGCGCCGAGCATGTCGACATCAGCCTCCGTCGCGAGGCGGATCGCGTCAGCCTTTCGATCGCCGATAATGGCCGCGGCGCCGCCGAGGGATTCGGCAATGGCATGGGCCTGCGCAACATGCGGGAACGCAGCGAGAGTCTGCCGGGCGGCAGCTTTTCATTCGACAGCGTGGCCGGACGTGGCACAGTACTGACCATCGGCTTCCAGGTAGAGGTATCAAGATGAGCACACCGATACGCATCGTCATCGCCGACGACCATGATCTGGTGCGCCAGGGAATCCGCGCCTTCCTCGAGACCCATGCCGATCTCGCCATCGTCGGCGAGGCAGGCGACGCCACTTCCGCAATCGAACTGTGCAAGGCGGAGAAACCCGATGTCGCCCTGGTGGATCTGGTCATGCCCGGCGGAGGCATCGAGGCGACTCGCGCCATTCGCTCGGCTAGCCCGCAGACCCAGGTTGTATTGCTCACCTCATTCGAAGACGTGCAACAGATTGTCGCTGCCGTTCAGGCGGGCGCCCTTTCATGCCTGCTCAAGGATGTCGATGCAGATGCCCTGGCCGAGGCATTGCGCAAAGCCGCACAAGGTGAAGCAGTGCTGCACCAGCGCATCGCTGCACGCCTGATGGATGCGCTGCGTCGTGGTGTCGAACCTGGCAGCGGAATGCTTGAAACACTGAGCCAGCGCGAGCGGGAAACCCTGGCCCTTGTCGCCGAGGGGCTGAGCAACCAGCTGATTGCCGAACGTCTCGGCATCGGCGAAAAGACGGTCAAGACCCATGTCAGCAACCTGCTCGGTAAGCTGAATGTCAGTGACCGAACCCAGGCAGCCGTGTACGCATGGAAAAGCGGCATGAAACAGCGGCCACAGGGCTGATCGCGACTGCAGCGAGTCGGTGGCGGTATATTGCAGGAATCCCCCTCACTGCATGTCCTCCGTCCAATGGCCAAGCTGACCATCCAGGTACTCGACACGTCCCGGGGCAAGCCGGCAGCTGGTGTCGCCGTGGAGCTCTATCGCCTCCATGAAGATCGCCGCGAGTTGCTCATTCGCGGCCTGACCAGCCATGAAGGGCGCAATCATTCACCGTTGCTGGCCGAAGGCACGATGCTGGCCGGTCTCTACGAGCTGGATTGCCATGTCGGCGACTACTTCGCGACCTTGGGCGTAACCCTGCCGGAACCGCGTTTCCTGGATGTCATCAGCGTGCGTTTCGGAATCGCCGACAACTCGAGGGATCTGCATGTTCCGATGCTGATTTCCCCGTATGGCTATAGCGTGGCAAGCGCCCGCTGATCCACGAGCGGACCGGAACCCGGCTGGCTGGAACAGGCTGATGCCTGGCTCTGTTTCGTTTTCACGAATTGAACAATGCCAGCGCTTCAGCGTGCAGGGAGGTATTTCCGGCCAGCGCATCGCTGATCTCCAGACCGACCGGCCCGCCATCCAGCGTCGTGAAGACGCCACCGGCTTCGCGCACGATGACGACCAGGGCTGCAATATCGAGAATATTGAGATCCGACTCGATGACCAGATCGATCGATCCTCTAGCCAGCAGGTGGTAATGCAGAAAATCCCCGTAGCCGCGAATGCGACCAACACGCTTCACCAGGCCACCCAGGGCTTCCCAGCGCCTTGGCTGCGCCGCCATCGATTTGAGATTTCCAGTGGAAACCGCCGCCCTCGGCCCGAATTCGACCTCGCCAGAAACTCGCACCGACTTGCCCTCGTGCGCATTCCGGCCCACGAAGGCGCCGCCGCCGCGAACCGCCCAGGCTCTTTCACCGAACTCACCTGCAGCAGACACGCCGAGCACGAGTTCGCCCTCGTGCATCAGCGCAATTTGCGTTGAGAACATCGGATAGCCGCGGACGAATGCCTTGGTGCCATCGATCGGATCGATCAGCCAGAGAAATTCGCCATCTCCCTCACGACCATGTTCCTCTCCGAGGAAGGCGTGCGTCGGGAACGCTGCGCGCAAGACATCCTTGATGGCAGTCTCGGCTTCCCGGTCCGCCTCGGTCACCGGCGTGGCATCGGCCTTGGCATCCACGGAAAAATCGCGCGCCTGGTAGCGCGCATGGATGACACGCTCGGCCGAATCGGACGCCGCATGCGCAACGCCAAGAGCGCGGCCGAGAAATTCCGACGACAATGGCATCGTTCAGAATACCCGGAACAGCTGGCCTTTGATGACCAGATGCGAGGAACCGTCGGCCTGCTGTTCGCCGATATAACGCAGAGATTCCTGCACGCGCGGATCATTGTTGCGCGCCGACAGAAAGGCTTCGGCGCTGAATCCGGTCGCAGTCACTTCGAATGAGCCATCGACGGCGAGATTGCCCTTGCCATCATCCGCAACCGTGCCGCTGATGCGGCCATCGGGCGCCGACGAAAACTCGGCGAGGATGTCGGAGAAGCGGGCTTCTGCGCTGCCGCTGACCCCGGCGTCCGACCAGCGCGCATTGCCGCGCGCCGTGGCGATCAGGCCATCGACCATGGCGACTTCCGTGAAAGTGCCCGATACCGTGCCCAGCAGGCGCAGCGAAGGCAAGTCCAGCGCAGGCGAAAACAGGCTGGCAGGCACGCGAAACCGAACATCACTGGCCCTGACATTCCCGTCCGCATCGCGCTTGAGCAGTCCGGAAGTGTCGATATCCGCACCCCTGATCCGAAGATCGGCGTGCACGTTTCGCCAGAGCAGGGGCGCCTTTTCGATCCGCCAGTCGAGCTCGCCAAGGTCGCGCCCGAACACACTGACCCCATCAGCATGACCATCCCAGACCGTGCCGCGCACACCCACGAGCGAGACGGGTCCCAGCCGGGAAGCCACGTAACGATAGGCGACGTCGGCTGGCATCGTCCACGCAACGACGACGGCCACGACCAGAGAAAGGACAAGCAAGACAAGCAACCACTTGAATATTTTCATTGTTGGATCGTGTTGGAGGCGAAGGGAATGGCACAGTCCGGATGGAACCGGCGATCGAGCGTCACGGTACGTCTTCCAGGGTGACGCGTGCATTGACCAGTCCGGTTGCATCCACGCGATCTGCCGAGAAGTCCGTGATCTGGACACCGTAGTCGCGAGCGAGCTGTTCAATCCACGCGATCAGCGAATCAAAAGACACAAATTCGAAACTCGCGCGCACGTTGTTCGAACCAATGGGTTCGAGGCGCTTGAGCACGCCATCCAGATTGGCCGCGCGCGCGCTGACATCGACCAGGGCAAGCAGGGACTTGCCCTGCCGGTCGGCCCGTGACTGCACGCCGGCGCTGCGCAGGCGTTCGACTTCTGCTTCTGCCACGCGCACATAGGCAAGGTCGCGCCGCGCATTGTCGAGTTGCTCGACCAGCAACGCCCGCTTCAGGGCAAGCGGATGCCAGACAAACGACCAGATCAGAAACACGGCCACCACGGCACCGCCGATGACGAGAATGCGCCTGTCCCGTTCGGCCAGCTGATTCCACCACGCAGCCATCACGGCTCCACCCCGCGAATGCGGATGCGGCCGTCTACACCGGTTTCCGCCGGTACGGACGCGGTCACTTCGGCAACCAGGCCCGGGATTGCCGAAAACTGCTCGCGCAAATTGTCCAGGGTCGCTACGTCAGGCGAGCGCAGGCCGAGCTCGAGGATGCCGTTCCTGAACTCAAGTCCGCGCATCTGTGTTCGTGTCGTCCGACCGAGCACGGGCGCGACCTGTCCCAGTACCCGGAGCAGCCCGCTGCTCTCGTCGCCACCGCGCAGTCGTTCCAGCCGGTCGCGCATGACACTTTGCGGCGCGCGCGTGCGCTCGGCGGCGCCAAGATCCGGAAACGTGCGCAGCAGGCTGTCCGACATGGCGGTGTCAATGCGTTCGATGCTTCGGGACAATTGGCTGACTTCGAGCGCACGGTGCGCGAAAGCCAGCACGGCAATCAGCGCGGCAATGGCAGCAGCCCGGCGCCACCATCGGGCCGCGCGCGCATGACGGTGAGCCGAAGCGAACTCGCCGCCCAGCAAGTTGATCCCGGGCTCACGAAACTGCCTGGCAAGAAACGCGAGCGGATCTTTGAGCCCTGCGTGATGCGCACCTTCGGGAATCTGCAGCCCGAGGTCGGTGGCCTCCCCAAACTGAAAAATTTCGATCTCGCGCTCGGAGTCCGCCTCGTCGGTCATGTCCAGCCAGGCTGGCAGATCCGCGGTTGCGCAGGCCATGGCCGACCAATCCGTCAGGCGTGCGATGGCGCGATCGCCATCAACCAGAATGCTGGCACCCGTCGGCCGGGCTGCCAGAGCGAGCGACTCGGGAATCACCACGTCTGCGCGAATGCCAGCCGCGGCCAGCTGATCCGTCCATTCGCGCAAGCGCTGCCTGGAGACCACGGCGACACCCACCTTGTCGGCGCTGCTTTCCTGGATCGCAAAGTGCTGGTCTTCCACCACCCCGAGCAACTGGTCCTCCACCGCGAACGGGATGGCCTGTGCTCGCTGGGCGCTGCTGCGGGCATGAACCCGTGCGCTGGTGACCAGCACATCCTCGGCTGGCACCAGAACAACGATCTCCGCGGCCCCGCTGGTCACCGATGTCGGCGGAACCCCATTCTGACTCGAGGACAGCATGCGACCGTCTGGCGACTGGCGCAGCCAGGTCAGGCCGCCATTGCGGTCGAGGCGAATCAGGAGGCGATCGGGCATGCGGAAATCCTTGAAATCCGGTCGATTGTACGAGAAGCACGGGCTCTGCCGGAAATCCCGGACATCAGCCCTGCGAACCATTGACCCAGCTACCGGATTGCGAAGCCCGCCCAGGCCCTGCGTCCGTCAGGCCGGAAGCCCCTGATTCGACTACTCTCGACTGGTTCACACACGGGTCGGAGCGTCAATCGCATGCTAAAGTTCGGCCCCGATTTCCCGACTGCGCCCGAACGCCAACCTCCTATGCTCCTGATCAGCCCCAGGCTCCGTCTCTTTGCCCTTGCAATCATTCTCGCTATTGCAACGATTCCGTTGGCACAAGCACGGCCAGCCGACGCCGCAGCCTCGGCGAACCGGACTGCCAGTGGTGCCAACACGGTCATTGTCTGGCGCGGAGACATCGTTTCCGCCCGGGGATTCGCCAGGGAACTGGTGACTGCCTATCGAAAGGAACACAAGACCGAGCTCAAGGTAGAAGCCTTCAGCACGATTTCCGGTATCGATGCCGTCATTGACGGCAGTGCCGATATCGCCGGAAGTGCTCGAGGCATGCACCGCAAGCGTGAAACGGAACTGGCACTCGTGTTCCAGCCCGCGGCGCTGGACGCCATCGTACCGGTGACCCACCCCAGCAACCCGGTCAACAACATCACGCTTGCGCAGTTGCGCCAGATTTTCCTCGGTCGGATCACCAACTGGAAGGATCTAGGCGGTGCTGACGCGGAGATCAACCTGTATTCCATTGCCGCACCACTCGATGGCCTCGAGTACAGCTTCCGTCATCTGTTGTACCGCCACGGTGACCAGAAGATCGCTGCTCCCCGCCTGTACCTCAATACGAGCAAGCTGGAGGAAGGCATCGCCATCGATCCGAGTGGACTCGGACTCAGCTCACTCTCCAACAGCTACGCCAACAAGGGCATGAAAATGCTGTCGGTCGAGGGCATTTCCGCTTCGACGCAAAGCGTCACCAACGGAAGCTACCCGCTCTTCATTACGCTCTATGTGGTGAGCCGCCACGATTCGCCCAAGGCCGAGGCGATCAATGATTTCGTCTCGTTCCTGGATTCGCCCACTGCAAAGCAGTTGATGCGCAAGCACCAGCTCGTCCCGTACTCGGAGGCCGGCGATGTCTATGCGCTGGACGGAGCCAGGCTTGACTTCATCGACGCCGCCATTGTCGACGTGATACCGGCCGATCTCGCCGCATTTCCGCGCACGCGCGAACCGCCGCCGCTTTCGGCACCGAGGGCCACTCTCGAGTCCCGGCTTCGAATCGCACCGACTGCCGAGTCCACCCAGAAGGCTCGCGAAAACCTCGACCGCGCCGAGCAGCAAAAGGCTCAAGCTGCCGACGCCGAACCCGTCCCTGCCAAGTCCGACTGAGCGCCTGGCGCCCGCGAATCCCGAGAAGACGCAACAAGGTGCAATCAAGGACCGGAATGGATATTCGCGCCATATCCCTTGATCTCGACGATACGCTGTGGCCAATCGCTCCGGTTATCGACCGCGTCGAAACCAGTGTGGATCAGTGGCTGCGTACGAATTGCCCGGAAGTGGCCTCCGCCTGGCCCATTCCTGCCATGCGCGCCTTGCGCGATCAGGTAGCCAGGCAACACCCCGAGTTGTCTCACGATTTCGCCGCACAGCGTCGCTTGACCCTGCGCAGGGCCTTTGCGCCCTTCAACCTCGGCGAAGACTGGGTCGAACGGACGTACGAAATCTATGTTCGTGTGCGCAACGAGGTGGATTGCTATGCTGATACCGCGCCGGCACTGGCGAGCATGGCGGCACAGGTGCCCCTGATCAGCATTTCCAACGGTACTGCGGATCTTGCCCTGATCGGCCTCCACGAACACTTCCGTTTCAGCGTAAGCGCGGGCGAGATGGGCGTTGCCAAACCGGATGCGGGTATTTTCGTGCACGCCTGCGAACGCCTGGGCATCGCGCCCGAGCATGTTCTCCATGTCGGCGATGATCCAACCGCCGACGTAGCCGGGGCACGCGCAGCTGGAATGCGCACGGCCTGGATCAATCGCAATGCTGCAGCATGGACTGACACGGCAACGCCCGATCTCGAGGTCAGCGACCTCGATGCCCTGGCCAACTGGCTGCTGCAACACAAGAACACGACACGGATCCAACCGACATGACTACGCCAATGACCAATGCCTGGGCCAGTCCGAACTCGTCCAGGTCGCCAACGCCGTTGATCGCGGTTGACGAGAAGACTTGTGCTGAACTGCTCGAACAACTGGGTGAGCAGGCCGCACGAATATGCGCGGACAACGATTTCAAGGGCCAGAATGGCCGATTCCTGGTCGTCCCGGACCCTGCCGGAAAAGGCTCGATCCTGCTGGCCGGCTGCAATTCGCGCGACGGCATCTATGCGCTGTCTTCACTGCCCCAGCGCCTGCCCGAGGGTGACTACGAGATGGATCCGCGCGGGCTGCCGCTGGACCCGGACCAGACTGCGCTGGGCTGGGCGCTCGGTGCCTACAGGTTCACGCGCTACCGCCGTGCATTGCGCGAACCGGCGCGCCTGCGGGTCGATGACGAGACACGCGCCAGGGTCGCGCCCTTCGTCGATGCCGCCACTCTGACCCGCGATCTGATCAATACGCCGACACAGGACATGGGACCTGCCAATCTGGTGGAAGTCATCAGGGATCTCGCAAGAAAGCACGACGCCGAATTTCGCGAATGGATCGGCGATGATCTGCTGGCTGACAATTTCCCGACCATCCATGCGGTTGGACGGGCTGCCGCGGAGGACCGGGCGCCACGACTTGGCATGCTCTCGCATGGACCGGCAGATGCGCCACACGTCGTTCTGGTTGGCAAGGGCGTCTGTTTCGATACCGGTGGTCTCGACCTGAAGACTGCCGATGGCATGCGCTGGATGAAGAAGGACATGGGCGGTGCCGCGCACGCGATCGCTCTGGCCGGGCTGATCCTTGAAGCGGAGCTCCCGGTGCGCCTGACCCTGCTCGTTCCCGCGGTGGAAAATGCCGTGGCCGGCAATGCGTTCCGGCCCGGCGAAGTGATCCAGACACGCGGCAATCTCAGTGTTGAAATCGACAATACCGATGCCGAGGGTCGGCTCGTCCTGTGCGACGCACTGGCCTATGCCAGCGAACTCAAGCCCGACCTGATCCTCGACTTTGCGACCCTGACCGGTGCCGCGCGTGTCGCGCTCGGCGCCGACCTGCCGGCACTGTTCTGCAACCGGGACGATATTGCGGATTCCCTGCTCAACGCGGGCACCCAAACCCAGGATCCGCTGTGGCGCATGCCGCTATGGCGGCCCTACCTGACCCTGCTCGATTCCTACATGGCGGACCTCGCCAATTCCGGAACTTCACGTCACGCTGGCGCGATCAGCGCCGCCCTGTTTCTCGAACGTTTCGTCCCGGAATCCGTGGCCTGGTGCCACCTCGACGTCTACTCATGGAATGATGCGGATCGCCCTGGTCGGCCACGCGGCGGAGAGGCGCAGGGTCTGCGCGCGTTCCTTGAATTCCTCAGGAAGAGATATTCATAGGGCAACAACGGAGCGGCGACGCAAGGTCCGCTATCGAAATCCGAACCATGTGCAGGCTTGATCGTGGGGGTGGGTCCCAGACCCACCCGCTACGGTCCGGAATCTGACAAACATGCCGGGAAGCGGACGGATCTGGGACCCGCCCCTACAAAAACAGGCATGTCACGCGTCATCCTCGCAGGCCGCTTCCTGCAGTCCTTGGCATTTGAACCTGCCGACTACTCGACGCTGGTTTCCGATGTGGTCGCGTCATGCGGCAGGAACAGGGCGGCGAGCTTGACGTTGCCGCGGATCAGGTCGATCTCGTCGGCAAGAATCTGCGCAGCTTCGTTGAGCACGATGTCCGGACGCGCCTTGCGCTTTTCCTCGCGCGCGAGGTCATTGGCGATGCTGCGTTCGTCGGGTTGCAGGCCGTCATCCACGTAATCGCTACCTGCATTCTTCGGCGTGCTTGTCGCCAATGTTTCAGCTTCGACGCCTACGAGCTCCGGCTTGGAAATTTCCGGATCGTCAAGCGTGTCCTCACGGGCTTTCGCTGCCGGATCCTGTTCGGGAAATGCGCCGCCAGCCAGGGCTTCGCGCGCCTTGCGCTTGGCTTCCTGTTCGTCACGTTCCCTGATGCGGACCTGCTCGTTGAGCGAGATGGTCTTTTCGGCACGGATCCGGCGCGCGTCGGCGATCTCCTCCTCGAAACTCTTCCACTCCGCATTCTCGGCAGCGCGTGATTCGTGCCTGGCAACCAGCATCGGAATCATCGGGCTCAGGTCAGCGATGCGCTCGTAGTCGGCCTTGCCTATCGAGGTCCATGGCAAGGCGTTGTCGTAGCTGGATTCCCCGAATTCGTCGCTGGCAGCACTCATCGGGAAACTGATCTCGGGAACGACTCCGCGAAGCTGGGTCGAGCCTCCGTTGATGCGAAAGAACTGCTGCACGGTCATCTTGAGGTCGCCAAACGTCGGCTTCTCGTTGCGTGCCATGTCGTCCATGTTGAGCAGGTTCTGCACGGTGCCCTTGCCGAAAGTCGGCTCACCGATGATCACGCCACGACCGTAGTCCTGGATCGCAGCGGCGAAGATCTCCGACGCCGAGGCCGACCCGCGATTGACCAGAACGGCCAGGGGACCTGTCCAGGCTGCGCCTGCGCGACGGTCGCTCTTTTCCTCGACTCGACCGCTGGCATCGCGAATCTGCACGACCGGGCCCTTGTCGATGAACAGGCCGGTCAGGTCGGTCGCTTCATCCAGCGAGCCACCGCCATTGTTGCGCAGGTCGACGACGACACCGTCGACATTCTCGCCGCGCAACTCGCCGAGCAGCTTCTCGACATCACGGGTGGCGCTCTTGTAGTTGGCATCGCCGCGCCGGCGCGCCTCGAAATCCTGATAGAACGTCGGCAGCGTGATCACGCCGATACGGCGCGTCGTGTCGCCCTGGTCGACCTCGATGATGGACTGCTTGGCGGCCTGCTCCTCGACGCTGACCTTGTTGCGGGTCAGGGTGAGCAACTCGTGCTTGCCATCTGGACCGGCCGCATCAGGCAGGATCTCGAGACGCACGACCGTTCCCTTGGCGCCACGAATCTTGTCGACGACATCATCGAGCCGCCAACCGATGACATCGACGATGGGGCCGCTTTCGCCCTGGCCCACACCGACAATGCGATCGCCGGGATTGAGCTTGCCCGATATGGCAGCCGGACCACCCGGGATGATTTCGCGAATGGCGGTGTACTCGTCCAGGCGCTGCAGAACCGCGCCGATGCCCTCGAGCGAGAGCTTCATGGCGATATCGAAATTCTCCGATGCGCGCGGACTCAGGTAGTTCGTATGCGGCTCGATCGAGGTCGCATAGGCATTCATGAAGGTCTGGAATACATCTTCGCTGTTGAGTTGCTGGATGCGATCAAGATAGTTCGAATAGCGCTTGTCCAGCGTCTCCTTGATGTCCTTCGGTTCCTTCTTGGCCAGTTTCAGGCGCAGATAGTCGTTCTTGACCCGTTTGCGCCAGATTTCATCAAGTTCAGCGGCGTTTTTCGCCCAGGGGGCATCCTCGCGATCGTATTCGTAGCTTTCGTCCTTGCTGAAGTCGAAGGGCTGGGCAAGCAGTTCGCGGGAATAGGCCAGACGTTCGGCGACTCGCTGCTGGTACAAGTTGAAGATCACGAACGGCGCGGTCAGATCGCGCTCGAACACGGCATCGTCGAGCTTGTCGCGCGCCGAAGTGAACTGATCGACATCGGCCTGGGTGAAGAACAGATGGTCGCCATCCAGGCTGTCGAGGTAGCTGTCGAAAATCAGCTCCGACATCGTGTCGTCCAGCGGTACGGGCTTGTAGTGGAACCGGGACAGGAAGCGCATCGCCCAGATTGCTGCCTCCGCTTGCTCGGCCGTGGGCTTGAGCACCACCGGCGTATTGACGGTAGTCGGTTTTGCCACTGCAATGCCGCAGGCAGCCAGCAGTGCAAGGGTCAGGGAAATGCGACGCATGGAACTCTCCATCAAATTCGGTAACGCGGTATCAGGGGTCAAGCCACTTCGACGAAGCCGGCGGCATGCGCCATCTCGTCTGCATGATAGGACGAACGAACCATCGGTCCCGACGCAACATGCTCGAAACCTAGGGCCATGCCGTAGTCCTCGAGGGCCTTGAACTCGTCGGGAGTCCAGTAGCGCAGGACCGGGTGGTGATGCGCAGTCGGCTGCAGATACTGGCCAATCGTCACCATATCGACATCATGATCGCGCAAATCGTTCAACGTGCGATGAACCTGATTCAGGGTCTCGCCGAGCCCCAGCATGATCCCCGACTTGGTAGGGATATCCGGATGCTGCTGCTTGAACCGCTTGAGCAATTGCAGCGACCAGGCGTAGTCGGCACCCGGGCGCACTTCACGGTACAGGTCAGGCACGGTTTCGATATTGTGGTTGAACACGTCCGGCGGGTGGCTGGCAAGCAGCTCCAGAGCCCGGTCCATGCGACCCTTGCCACGGAAATCCGGGGTCAGGATCTCGATGCGTATGTCGGGATTCTCGAAGCGCACCGCGCGGATACAATCGGCAAAATGGCCTGCACCACCGTCGCGCAAGTCATCGCGGTCCACCGAAGTGATCACCACATAGCGCAGGCGCATGTCGCGAATGGTGCCGGCCAGCTTGGCCGGTTCCAGTGGATCAGGGGCCTTGGGCCGACCGTGGGCAACATCGCAGAACGAACAGCGCCGCGTGCAGACCTCGCCGAGAATCATGAACGTGGCCGTGCCCTTGCTGAAACACTCATGGATATTCGGGCAGGAAGCCTCTTCGCAGACGGTTACCAGCCTGTTTTGGCGCAGTTTGGCCTTCAGCTGTGAAACGGCGTTGCCCGGCGGAATACGGACCCGGATCCAGGCCGGCTTGCGCAGGGTGGGCGCATCGGCGAATCCGGCCCGATTGCGCGCGATCTTTTCGCCGCCGAGCTGCTTTTCGCCAACGACAGTGAGTGGAATGGTCTTGATCGGCTCGTTCATGCGATGGAGGTGGCCGCATCGGCGGCAACAGGGGTCGGGAGTTCCGCAGCACCGGGCTGCGGCGTGAATCCAAATTGACGAGCCAACTCCGCGACGAGGACATCCTCGACCTGCGAAATAGACCCGGGACCGCCCAAGTCTAGCACCTGAGTCACGCGCAAACCCTGAAATCCACAGGGATTTATGCGCAGGAACGGCTCCAGGTCCATGCCGACATTGAGAGCCAGGCCATGAAACGAGCAGCCCCTGCGCACGCGCAGGCCGAGGGCGCCGATCTTGGCATCTCCGACGTAAACGCCGGGGGCGCCCTTGCGGCGCTCGGCCATGATATTCCAGTGTTCCAGCGTGTCGATGATGGCCTGCTCGATGCGTTCGACCAGCTCGCGCACGCCAATTCCGAGGCGGCGCAGGTTGATCAGGGGGTATCCGACGATCTGACCGGGGCCGTGATAGGTCACCTGGCCACCGCGCTCGACCCTGATAACCGGTATCTCGCCCGCGGCCAGAACGTGCTCGGGCTTTCCGGCCTGGCCCAGGGTGAACACCGGATCGTGCTCAAGCACCCAGAACTCATCGGGCGTGCCCTCGTCGCGCGCGTTGGTGAACGCGCGCATCGCCTCCAGCACCGGCTCGTAGGGCTGGCGGCCAAGGCGACGGATGATCAGCGACTCAGACATGAGGGAATTTGCCGACGGGTGTAAACCTGATGACAGGACTGCCCTCGCTGTCATCTACGGCAATCAACATGGCGACCGTATGTCGAGCTTGCAAGGCTTTTCCCGGCCGACGACCGAATCAGAGGGTCCAGCGAATTGCGTCATCTGCTCGCAAGGCGGCATGCGCTGCATCGTAGGTCTCGCGATCGGGGCAGGTAAATGTCACCGAAACCGACACGTAGTTGCCCTCGCGAGAGGGCTTGGACCGCAGGCTTCCCTGGAGAACCGCCAGCCCGAGGCCCTTGAGCAATTCGGGAACGCGGTGCTCAAGATCGGCGTCGGCACGGCCAAGGGCCGTGATTTCGAATGCTCCCGGGAACTGGAAACCCTGATCGGGGCTCTCCGGTTTGATGTCGTCAAGATCGCGCATGGCTATTCCGCCTTGGCTGCCGTTTCCGCCTCGTCACTGCTGTTGAACCACAACATCACGCCATCAGAAAGACGCTTGAAGAACCCGCCCTCCGGCGCAGAGGCCATGACCACAATCGGTCGCTCCAGCAGCAGCTTCCCATCCAGCTCGACCTTCAACTTGCCCACTGCCTGGCCCTGCTCGAGCGGAGCGATCAGTTGCGCCGGAAGATCCATGCTCGCCTTGAGGTCCGCATAGCGACCGCGCGGCAGGGTCACCAGCACATTCTCGGCGACGCCGAGATCAACGGTATCGGACTCGCCCTTCCACAATTCGGGTGTTGCCAGCGGCTTGCCGACTTCGTAGAGCTTGTGCGTTTCAAAGAAGCGGAATCCGTAGTTCAGCAACTCCTGATTGGCATCGGCGCGCGCCTTTTCGCTGGCAGCACCCATGACGACGGCAATCAGCCGCTGGTCGCCACGCTGTGCCGAGGTTGCCAGGCAATAGCCTGCATTGTTGGTATGACCGGTCTTGATCCCGTCGACCGACGAATCGCGCCAGAGCAGGGTGTTCCTGTTGTGCTGCTTGATCCCGTTCCACTCGAAATCCTTGATCTTGTAGATCTCGTATTCGCTCGGATAGTCGCGGATCAGCGCGCGTGACAGGATGGCCACATCCAGCGCGGTGGTGTAGTGATTGTCATTGGGCAGGCCGCTGGCATCCACGTAGTGGGTGCCCGTCATGCCCAGCTGCGCCGCGTACTGGTTCATCAAGTCGGCAAACAGGGCTTCGGATCCGGCCGTGTGCTCGGCCAGGGCGATGGCCGCGTCATTGCCGGACTGGATGATCATGCCGTAGAGCAATTCCTTGAGCGGCACCTGGCTGTCCAGCGCCAGAAAACTGGTCGAGCCATCCGTTCCGGCGCCGCCGGAGCGCCAGGCGTTCTCGCTGATCGTGACCGGATCCTCGAGGTGAATCTTTCCGTGTTCGAGCTCGGCAGATACGACATACGAAGTCATGATCTTGGTAATCGACGCGGGCTCCACACGCTTGTCTGCATTGCCCTCCAGCAGAACCTGTCCAGTCGCGTAGTCCATCAGCACCCAGCTGCTGGCGGCCAAAGTGGGCGGCGGCGGTGTCGGCGCAGCTGTGGCTGTCGGGACAGCTGCCTTTGGCTGTGGTGCCGGCGCCGGCGTCTGCGCAACGGAGAGGGATGCGCAGCAGGCAGCAGCGAATAGGAGGGCGGCGAACGACAACTTCATGTGCAAAACAGACTCCCGGGATGAAATGACGCGTAACTCTATGTGAAATCGGTGAATCGGCGGTAACGGAGATCAATCATCGATCGCGACTCGCGGCGTGCCAAGGCCCAACGATTCGATGCGCTCGACGAGCGAGTCGGCTCGCGCCACCGAATCGATCGGACCCAGTCGGACGCGGTGGATTTCGCGATCGTCGATACGTGTAGCGACAATTCTGGCCGTGCCCAGCCCAGCGCGCTCGACCTTCTTCACGACCTGTTCCGCATTGGCACGATCCGAGAACGCACCGAGTTGAAGGAAAATTCGCGCGTCGCCGTCCGCCCCTGTGACCGCAGAGGACGATGACGGTTCCGCAGCCGGATGTTCCGGGTCCAGTGCCTGGACCTCAACCAGCCCGGTGCCTTTTGGCCAGACACCGATGCGCACCGCAGCCGCATAAGACAGGTCAATGATGCGACTCTCATGGAACGGCCCGCGATCATTGACCCTGACCACGACGCTCTTGCCATTGTCGAGATTGGTCACGCGCACATAGCTCGGCAGGGGCAGCGACTTGTGCGCGGCAGTGAACTTGTACATGTCATAGGGTTCGAGGCTTGAAGTCATGTAGCCGTGGAACTTGTTGCCGTACCACGAAGCAATGCCGCGCTCGGAATATCCGGTCGAATCGGGCAGGACCGTATAGGTCTTGCCAAGCACGCTGTATGGCGACTTGTTGCCATAGCGCGATTTGGGTTCGCGCCTTGGCACCGGCTCGACGAGCTTGCTGACATCCACCTCCGGCGCCGCGGGTCCGCCATCCTTGGAGTTTCGATAGCGACTCGATTGAGGCAGGCTGGTTTCCGGTACCGGCGCTCGCTGACTCGAAGCCGCGGGCTGCTTCGGCGGAGGCGACGATTCACGCGGTTTCCTCGAAGCGCAAGCCGCCAGCAGGAAAATCGTCGCCAGCAGCAACCACCGCTTGCTCACGGTGTCTTGTCGACGGCGTTGAGGGCAATTTCCTGCGACAGCTGCCAGACCGCCATCGAATACAGGGGACTGCGGTTGTAGCGCGAGATGACATAGAAGTTGTGGAACGTCAGCCAGTCTTCGTTGCCCTTGCTGCCTTCAAGCTTGAGCAAGGTAGCAAGAGCAGTGGCATCGACGGTTTCTGCCGGCTCATACCCCCAGGCACGCATCTGCTCGATCGGATAGACAGGCTCAAGTCCGTTGGCTTCGATACTGCGTGCGTTGGCGGCGGCGGTGGCCTCGATCGCGACCGGTTGTCCAGCCGTCCACCCGTGAACGGAAAAATAGTTGGCCACGCTACCGACAATATCCGGCAGGGAGTTCCATAGATCGATGCGACCGTCGCCATCGTAGTCGACAGCAAAGTTGGCCACGCTGGTTGGGATGAACTGACCCCAACCCATGGCACCGGCGTATGAGCCAACCAGTTCGTCGATCGGGTAGGCCATGCGCGAGTCGCCGAGCAGGAAAAGCTGCCGGAGTTCGCCGCGGAAGAATTTTGAACGGGGTGGATAGTGAAATGCCAGCGTGACGAGCGCATCAAGCACCTTGTAGCTGCCGAAGTTCTGGCCGTAGCTGGTTTCCACTCCAATAATGGCGACGATGATCTCCGGGGCCACACCGAACTCGTTCGCTGCACGTTCGATCAATTCACGATTTCCCTGATAGAACGCAACTCCCTCATTGATCCGCTTGTCGGTCAGAAAAATCGGTCGATAATCCTTCCACGCCTTGGTCGCTTCAGCCGGCCGGGAAATCGCGTTGAGGATGCTTTGCTGCACCCTGGCCTTGGCCAGCGTAGCGAGCACCTCGGCTTCCACAAGACCGTCATCCTGATGGAGCTCACGCGCAAATTCCCGGTACTCGGGATCGACATCGAGCTGGGGGCGGGCGAGAACCTTCGTCGCTTTCGCATTGGCCGCCACAGCCGTACCCGCAACTGCCAGGGCAAGAGCCATGGCCACGCCTGGAAGGATCCAATGCCTCAATTTCAAGTTCGGACAGCCTTTGTAGGGACAACAAATAGGGTATCGCGTCGGGTGCTCATGCGGCTACTCGTCGGCGTTGCGCGTGTATCGACATGAGAACCCCGAAACCGGCCAGCAACGAGACTGCGGATGTCCCGCCATAGCTGACCAGGGGCAGGGGCACCCCGACAACGGGCAGGATACCCGTGATCATGCCGCCGTTGACCATGACATAGACAAAAAACGCCATTGCGATCGAGCCGCCGAGCAGCCTTGAGTAGGTGTCCTTTGCATTGGCCGCAATCCACAAGCTGCGACCAACGATGAAGACATACAATGCCAGCAGCAGCAGGACGCCGATCAGGCCCCACTCCTCGGCAAACACCGAGAATATGAAATCGGTGGTGTGCTCCGGCAGGAACTCGAGCCGGGACTGGGTCCCCATGTGCCAGCCCTTTCCCCAGAGGCCGCCGGAACCGACCGCGATTTTCGACTGGATGATGTGCCAGCCCAGGCCCAGCGGGTCGGATTCGGGATCCAGCAACATGCGCACGCGATTGCGCTGGTATTCGTGCAGGAAATGCCAGGCAATCGGAGCCGCTGCGGCGACAGTTCCCACGATCAGGCCGATGCGCCACCAGGCCAGACCGGCCAGAAACACGACGAAGAGGCCGCTTGCGATGATCAGCAGGGCCGTGCCCAGGTCAGGCTGCTTGGCAATCAGGCCGGCTGGAATGGCAATCAATATCAGCACGCCAGCCAGACTGCCCCATCCCGGTGGCAGCGGACGCTGGTTGAGATACCAGGCCACCATCATCGGCATGCTCAACTTGAGCAATTCGGAAGGCTGGAAGCGCACGAAGCGAAGGTCCAGCCAGCGATCAGCGCCCCGCCCTTCGCCAAGTACGGCGACGAGTATCAACAGGACAATGCTGCCGGCGTAGAGCCAGGGCGTCCAGTTGCGCAGACTTGACGGCTGCACTCTGGCAATCGCAACCATCAGAAGACCACCCAGCAGCAGGCGAATACCCTGGGCCATGGCCTGGTCGCCATTCAGGTCGCTGGCGCTGTATTGCGTGGCGAGCCCGATCATGGCGAGCAGAAACAGGGCTCCCAGCAACGGCAAGTCGAAGCGTGGCCTGCGGATGATCGAGGCAGCTCGATAGCGGATTCGGTCGAAGACACTTGCTGTCATCGGACCGATTCCACGCTCGGCTCGATCGCGGCCGGCGACTCGGAGAACAACCACGCATCGAACATGTGCCGGACAACCGGAGCAGCATCCCGGCCGCCGCCACGACCGGCCTCAAGCGCCACGATTGCCGCAATGCGCGGCTCCAGAGCGGGCGTGAAGGCTTCGAACAGGACCTGGTGACGTTCCTCGGCAACCTGGGAGATGTGCTGCCAGGTTTCGTTGGTGCGGGAGAATCTCTCAGCCGTGCCACTCTTGCCCGCGATCACATAGGGAAAGCTGTTGCCCATGGTCCGCGCCGTGCCGGTGGGTCCGTTGACGACCGCGATCATGCCCGCCCGTACAGCTTCCCAATTGGAAGGATCCTTGAAGAACGGCTCCCCCCCCGGCTTGGTCTCGACACGTATCGGCGCATCGCCGATGCCCTTCTGCGTTGCATAAAGCAGATGCGGTTTGTGCGAAATTCCTCCTGCCGCCAACATGGCTACACCATGCGCAAGCTGCACCGGCGTCACGACCCAGAATCCCTGTCCGATTCCCGCGATAACCGTCTCTCCGGGATACCAGGCTTCATTCATGCGCTCCCTTTTCCACTCACGCGACGGCAATACGCCGCTGCTTTCGCCGAGCAGGTCGATACCGGTGGGCGCACCAAAACCGAACTTGGCCATGGTTTCGGTCATGCGCTCAATGCCCATGTCCTGGGCCAGCGAGTAATAGTAGGCATTGACTGACTGGGCCAGCGACTCGACCAGATCGACCCTGCCGTGGCCGCCCGCGCGCACGTCGCGATAGCCGCGCTTCTGTCCCTGAATATGAAACTCGCCAGTCGAGAGCGTCGTGTCCGAGGGGCGGCGCAAACCAAGCTCGAGCCCTGCCGCTGCGAGAAACGGCTTGATCGTGGAGCCCGGAACGTAGCTTCCGCGCAAGGCACGATCAAGCAGCGGCTTGTCCGGCGAGTGCAGCAATGCGTTGTAGTCGGTCTGGCTTATGCCGTTGACGAAGAGGTTTGGATCGAAGCTGGGCACGCTGATCATCGCCAGCACTTCACCATTGCGCGGATCCATGGCAACCGATGCGCCCGGTCTTCCGGCAAATGCATTGACGCCCGCCTCCTGAATGCGCGTGTCGACAGTCAGGTAGATGTTCTGTCCCGGGGTTGGCGCCACCCGCTCGAGCACCCGCAACGGTCGCCGATCCGCGTTGACTTCAACCAGCTCATAGCCGGGCTCGCCATGCAGCAGATCTTCATAAGAACGCTCTATTCCGGTCTTGCCGGCATGCGTCGTGCCGGCGTAACGCGCGGCATCCAGGCGCTTCACGTCGGCTGCATCGATGCGCCCGACGTAGCCGACCAGGTGACCGAATACCTTTCCCCGTGGATAGTAGCGGGTCAGGTATGGCACGACGTCGACGCCCGGAAAGCGCCATCGATTGACTGCAAATAATGCGATGTCCTCGTCGGTGAGTTTCAGGCGCAGAGGCACGCTCTGGTAGGAAGGCTTGCTCTTGACCAGGGCCTTGAATCGCTCGATGTCGTCGTCAGTGATCCCGATCGTGTCGCGCAGATCCACCAGCAAGGTGTCGATGTCGGCCACCTGCTCGGGCACGACTTCAAGGCGGAAGGCCGCGATGTTTTCAGCCAGCAATACACCGTTGCGGTCATAGATAAGCCCGCGTGCCGGCGCCAGCGGCCGGGTGAGAATGCGATTTGCGTCCGAACGCGCCTGGTATTCCTCGTGCTTGGCAACCTGAAGAAACCAGAAGCGAACACCGAGAATGGTCAGCGCCGCGAAGATGATCAAGAAGCCCGTCAGTGCCCGGCGTACAAACTGTGCCGCTTCCTTGCGCGTGTCCTTGATCGGCCGGTATTTCATGACTCTTTTGAACGCACGCGTGCCCGCAGGTCATCGAGCAGAAGGAATACAAAAGGCCAGGCCAGCATGCCGAAGAGCGGCGCGATCCAGAAACCCACGGCCGGTATCGGGTCTCCCGAAAAACCGCGGATCATCAGGACCACGATGCGATCATTGAGCAGCAATGCGAGCACGGCCAGCGACTGCTGTCCCATCGGAAAGAAGCGCAGACGCGAACGAAAACGCAACACGATGAACGCAAGTATGACCAGTCGCAACGCCTGCTCACCGAGCAACTGGCCCGTCAGGATGTCGCCGGAAATCCCGAGCAGAAAAGCAAGGCCCAGTCCTATTCGATGCGGCGCCTCAATCGCCCAGTAGATGACGACCAGCGCAATCCAGTACGGCTTGAACGGCAATATCGCCTGTGGCAACGGGGTCAACTGCAGTACGAACGCCAGAAGAATGCTGGCTATGAAAATCAGCAGTTCGGTGCGTTTCCTGTTCATTGCGCCTGGACGCCTTCCTGAAAGCTGCTGGCACCTTCGAGAGGCTTCTGTTCTGTAGGCGCAACCGGCGCCGGCGGACCCATCGGCTGCGGCAAATCCTGCAGCAACAGGACTTCGCCACTGCGATCCAGCGCCGCTGCCGGTCGGGCAATGGCCGCCGCAAACATGCCGCTTTCGTCATTGCTGATTTCCAGTATCTCGCCTACAGGAAATCCGACCGGAAAGCGCCCGCCCAAACCGGAGGTGACCAGCGAGTCGCCGACCTTGATGTCCGCACTCATGGGCACGTTTGGCAATTGCAGCCGGTCAATCGCGCCTGTTCCATAGGCAATAGTGCGCAGGCCCGTGCGCTCGATCATCACCGGTATCGCATGGCTCGGATCGGTGACGAGCATGGCCACCGAAGTGCGTGGCAAGACTTCGACAATCTGGCCCATGATTCCGTGCGCATCCAGTACCGGCTGACCTACTTCGATGAATTGGGCAGCACCGGCATCGAGGACGATGCGATGTCTGAAAGGGTCGAGATCGATATTGATGAGCCGTGCAAGCTGGACCCCGAGGCCGAGTTCGTTTTGCACGTCGAGCAGCTTTTTCAAGCGGTCGTTCTGGGCAGATAGAGCAGACATCCGGTTGAGTCGAACCTGGGCCAGCAGCAGCGCCTCGCGCAAACTGCGGTTCTCGTCCACGAGATGGCTCTGGGTGGCGATGGCCAGGCGTCCCGCACGCGCCACATCGGAGGGCAGTGCAGCAAATCGATAGACCGGTTCGACCACGGCACTTGAAAACGTGCGCAGTCGTTCGAGATAGGCTCCACGGTGATCGATCACCATGACGATCATGGCGAGGGTCAGATAGGCGATCAGGCGCAGCGTGCTGACTGCGCCTTCAGCAAACAGGGAAACCTTGTCAGGAGCTGCAAGCGCCATGAGCGCAACTCACCTGATCCTACTCGGGAGCGAAGAAGTCACCACCGTGCTGGTCGACCAGCTCGAGAGCGCGCCCACCACCGCGGGCAACGCACGTCAGTGGCTCGTCAGCCACATGCACGTGCAACCCCGTTTCTTCGGAGAGCAAACGGTCGAGATCACGCAGCAGTGCACCGCCCCCAGTCAACACGATGCCGCGTTCAGCTACATCGGAACACAACTCCGGTGGCGTCTGTTCAAGCGCGCTTCGCACCGCGCTGACGATTCCTGAAAGCGGTTCGTGCAACGCTTCCAGAATTTCATTCGAGTTGACCGTGAACATGCGCGGTACACCCTCGGCCAGATTGCGGCCGGATACCTCGATTTCCTTGACGTCCGATTGCGGAAACGCACATCCGACTTCCATCTTGATGCGCTCGGCTGTCGCCTCGCCAATCAGCGTCCCGTGATTGCGACGTACATAGTTGATGATGGCTTCATCGAAACGATCACCGCCGATTCGTACCGATTGCGAGTAGACGATGCCGTTCAGGGAAATGACTGCAACCTCGGAGGTGCCGCCGCCGATATCCAGCACCATTGAACCACGTGCCTCACCCACCGGAATGCCTGCACCGATGGCAGCCGCCATGGGCTCCTCGACGAGAAACACGTCGCGAGCGCCAGCGCTTTCGGCCGATTCCTTGATCGCACGACGTTCGACCTGAGTCGAACCACAGGGGACGCAGACCAGCACGCGAGGGCTGGGCCTGAACATGCGCGAACGATGCACTTTTCGAATGAACTGCTTGAGCATCTCCTCAGTCATCGAGAAGTCGGCAATGACGCCATCCTTGAGTGGCCTGACGGTGACGATATTGCCGGGAGTTCGCCCGAGCATTTTCTTGGCATCCGAGCCGACTGCAGCAACGCTTCTCGGGCCTCCAGGGCCGCGGTCCTGCCGGATCGCCACAACCGATGGCTCGTTGAGCACGATACCCTGGCCGCGTACGTAGATCAGTGTGTTGGCCGTGCCGAGATCAATCGACAGGTCGTTGGAAAAGAGACCGCGCAAGCCTTTGAACATGAGAAAACTTGACCTGAAAAGTGGAGCCGCAAAGAACGCGACAGTTTAGAGACGGCCATCCACTCAGGCAAGCCAATTCGCCGTTAAGAAGGGCTTATTTCAAGCCTTTTTGACAAGCGAGGGACGACTTCCAGCCACGTGGATCACCATATGGTTGCCTTGCACCCTGCCTGGCGCGCGGACCGATCGTATGCACAGACGTGCTTCCCTGCCCAAAGTCGGGCAAGATTCCCCTCCTTTGCCGTCCATTTGAGCTTTTCCGGATCATGACCGGAAGGCAATGGCCGTGCAGCAATGACAAAATCAGGGGCAAAAGATGTCGGCTTTGATCTGCGGTTCGCTTGCGTACGACACCATTATGGTCTTTCCGGACCAGTTCAAGAACCACATTCTTCCGGACAAGGTCCATATTCTGAACGTGTCGTTTCTCGTGCCTCGCATGCGTCGGGAGTTTGGTGGTTGTGCCGGCAATATCGCCTACAACCTCAAGCTGCTGGGCGGAGAGCCCGTGCCCATGGCCACCGTTGGCCAGGATTTTGCGCCCTATCGCGAACACTTCGAGGCATGCGGGATCCGTCTCGACCAGGTCAAGGAACTGGATGATCTGTTCACGCCCCAGGCGTTCATCACGACCGACCACGACAATAACCAGATTACAGCCTTCCACCCCGGCGCCATGATGCGCTCCCACGAAAACCATGTTCGCGAGGTAGAGGGCATCAAGTTCGGTATCGTCAGTCCGGACGGTCGGGATGGCATGCTGCAGAACGCCGGCGAATTCGTCGAATGCGGCATCCCGTTCATATTCGATCCGGGTCAGGCCATGCCGCTGTTCAATGGCGAGGAGCTGCGACATTTCATCGAACAGGCTGACTACGTAACCGTCAACGACTACGAGTCCAGCCTGCTCCAGGAGCGCACCGGCTGGAACGAAGCCGATATTGCGAAGCGTGTCAAAGCCTACATCACCACCTGCGGACCGCGCGGCGCAAGGATCCATGCCGACGAGAAGTGCCTCGACATACCGCCAGCCCACGAACGCAGGATCACGGACCCCACGGGCTGTGGAGATGCATTCCGGGCTGGATTGATCCACGGGATCATGAAGGGCTACGACTGGATGACGATCGGCCGCATCGGCAACCTGATGGGCGCGCTCAAGGTCGAGCACCCCGGCACACAGAACCAGCGCTTCGACTACCGACAGTTCTCCGACCAGTTCAAGCAGCAGTTTGGCTATTCGTTGAGTTGATCGGTCAACGCAACCAACGGCAGGGCCACTCGGGTTGAGTGCGTGACCCGGTAGTTTGCATTGGCGCAGTGAATCAAGATCCGAACTTCATGTCTGCGTGTGTGTCGGGGCGAACCCGAGACCCGCCTGGTCAATCGATCCTGTCTTCTGGCCTGAGAGCGGGCGAGTCTGAGACTCGCCCCTACCGGGCCCTGATTGCAGTTCGCGCGGCTGCGCCGCCGGCTGCAAGAGGGCAATAAAAAACCCCGCAGGAGGACTCCTGCGGGGTTGGGATAAAGCGCTCAGCGATGACCTACTCTTGCATGGCTTGAGCCACACTACCATCGGCGCTGCTGCGTTTCACTTCCGAGTTCGGGATGGGATCGGGTGGTTCCACAGCGCTATGTTCGCTGAGCAAGCGGTGGAGACAGCGCATGGGTATGCGCCAGTCTCACAGGGGGTCTTGGGACGTAATAAGTCGTTTTGGCTCGAGAGTTTTCTGTGTTGCTGAGGCTTGTAGCTGTGTTCATGCTGCAAGAAAGCGTCAACGAGAGGCTTTCAGAGAAGTGCGGTCTGGAACCGCTTCTTCGTGCAGCGATGCACACATGAAGCAACTTGGAGTTATATGGTCAAGCCGCACGGATCATTAGTAGTGGTTAGCTCGGCATTACTGCGATACACACCCACCCTATCAACCACGTAGTCTTCATGGTTCCTTCAGGAGCCTTGTGGCTCGGGAGGTCTCATCTTGAGGCGCGCTTCCCGCTTAGATGCTTTCAGCGGTTATCGCTTCCGAATATAGCTACCCGGCAGTGCCACTGGCGTGACAACCGGAACACCAGGGATTCGTCCACTCCGGTCCTCTCGTACTAGGAGCAGCCCCTCTCAAACCTCCAACGCCCACGACAGATAGGGACCGAACTGTCTCACGACGTTCTGAACCCAGCTCGCGTACCACTTTAAATGGCGAACAGCCATACCCTTGGGACCGGCTACAGCCCCAGGATGTGATGAGCCGACATCGAGGTGCCAAACACCGCCGTCGATATGAACTCTTGGGCGGTATCAGCCTGTTATCCCCGGAGTACCTTTTATCCGTTGAGCGATGGCCCTTCCATTCAGAACCACCGGATCACTATGACCTACTTTCGTACCTGCTCGACCTGTCCGTCTCGCAGTTAAGCTGGCTTATGCCATTGCACTAACCTCCTGATGTCCGACCAGGATTAGCCAACCTTCGTGCTCCTCCGTTACTCTTTGGGAGGAGACCGCCCCAGTCAAACTACCCACCATACACTGTCCCCGATCCGGATTACGGACCCAGGTTAGAACATCAAGCACATCAGGGTGGTATTTCAAGGTTGGCTCCACGCGAACTGGCGTCCGCGCTTCAAAGCCTCCCACCTATCCTACACAGACGAATTCAAAGTTCAGTGTAAAGCTGTAGTAAGGTTCACGGGGTCTTTCCGTCTTGCCGCGGGAACGCTGCATCTTCACAGCGATTTCAATTTCACTGAGTCTCGGTGGAGACAGCGCCGCTGTCGTTACACCATTCGTGCAGGTCGGAACTTACCCGACAAGGAATTTCGCTACCTTAGGACCGTTATAGTTACGGCCGCCGTTTACCGGGGCTTCGATCAAGAGCTGCTTGCGGCTGACCCCATCAATTAACCTTCCGGCACCGGGCAGGTGTCACACCCTATACGTCCACTTTCGTGTTTGCAGAGTGCTGTGTGTTTTGATAAACAGTCGCAGCGGCCTGGTCACTGCGGCCCAAGAATGCTCAGCTCCGCATGGAGCCACACTCCTGGGCGCACCTTCTCCGGAAGTTACGGTGCTATGTTGCCTAGTTCCTTCACCCGAGTTCTCTCAAGCGCCTTGGGATTCTCACCCTGCCTACCTGTGTCGGTTTACGGTACGGTTCTATCGCAGCTGAAGCTTAGAGGCTTTTCCTGAAGCGTGGGATCAGTGACTTCGTCCTAAAAGGACTGTCCGGTGCTCGGCATAAAGAGACGCGGATTTGCCTACGCCTCATGCCTACCTCCTTTCCCCGGGACAACCAACGCCCGGTACACCTACCCTTCTCCGTCCCCCCATCGCACTGCGATAAAGTGCTGGAATATTAACCAGCTTCCCATCGACTACGCGTTTCCGCCTCGCCTTAGGGACCGACTCACCCTGCGCCGATGAACGTTGCGCTAGAAACCTTGGGCTTTCGGCGGGGAGGCTTTTCACCCCCTTATCGTTACTCATGTCAGCATTCGCACTTCCGATACCTCCAGCAACCTTACGATCCACCTTCACAGGCGTACGGAACGCCTTCTACCGCTTACTCTAAGAGCAAACCCCGAGCTTCGGCATAGCTTAGCCCTGTTAAATCTTCCGCGCGGGCCGACTCGACCAGTGAGCTATTACGCTTTCTTTAAAGGGTGGCTTCTAAGCCAACCTCCTGGTTGTCTATGCCTTCCCACTTCGTTCACCACTTAGCTATGACTTTGGGACCTTAGCTGCGGGTCTGGGTTGCTTCCCTTTTCACGACGGACGTTAGCACCCGCCGTGTGTCTCCCGTGCTTGCACGTGCTGGTATTCGGAGTTTGCAATGGTTTGCTAAGTCGCAATGACCCGCTAGCCATAACAGTGCTCTACCCCCAGCAGTGATACACGAGGCGCTACCTAAATAGCTTTCGAGGAGAACCAGCTATCTCCGGGTTCGATTAGCTTTTCACTCCTATCCACACCTCATCCCCGTCTTTTGCAACAGACGTGGGTTCGGGCCTCCAGTCCGTGTTACCGGACCTTCACCCTGGGCATGGATAGATCACCCGGTTTCTGGTCTACGCTGTGCGACTATGCGCCCTATTCAGACTCGGTTTCCCTTCGCCTCCCCTAGACGGTTAAGCTCGCCACACAACGTAAGTCGCTGACCCATTATACAAAAGGTACGCCATCACCCCACGAAGGGGCTCTGACTGCTTGTACGCATACGGTTTCAGGTTCTATTTCACTCCCCTCTCCGGGGTTCTTTTCGCCTTTCCCTCACGGTACTGGTTCACTATCGGTCGGTCAGGAGTATTTAGCCTTGGAGGATGGTCCCCCCATGTTCAGACAGGGTTTCACGTGCCCCGCCCTACTCACTTTCATCGCACCAGCCCTTTCGAATACCGGGCTATCACCGTCTATGGCGGGCCTTTCCAGACCCTTCTTCTAGAACTGGCGCAACTTTTGGGCTGTTCCCCGTTCGCTCGTCGCTACTGAGGGAATCTCTGTTGATTTCTTTTCCTTCAGGTAATGAGATATTTCAGTTCCCTGAGTTCGCCTCCACACGCCTATGTATTCAGCGCGGGATACTCCTTGCGGAGTGGGTTTCCCCATTCGGACATGACCGGATCAATGCTTGTTGCCAGCTCCCCGGCCCTTTTCGCAGGCTGCCACGTCCTTCATCGCCTCTGACCGCCAAGGCATCCACCGTATGCGCTTAGTCGCTTGACCATATAACCCCAAGTTACCTCGGGATTACACGCAAACCACTCGTGTTACTTCGCCTACTTGCCTCAACGACACGTTCGACTCGTTCGAGCCAAAACGCTTATTACGTCCCAAGTTTTCAAAGATCACAACGCTGGCCTCAACGCCAGGTCGTTTCTAAATAAAGTGTGTACGCAGTACATTCAGAGTGGTGGGTCTGGGAGGACTCGAACCTCCGGCCTCACCCTTATCAGGGGTGCGCTCTAACCACCTGAGTTACAGACTCTCTTGGCTTGTCTTTGGCCTGCTGGACGGCAGCCTTGGTCGCTCACTCGGTCACGTACTGATGTACGCTCCCTCGTTCGCTCCGGCGGCCCCTTTGCCAGCGACCCAAAATCCGGCGCCAAAGCCCATCGATGGTGGAGCTTGTCGGGATCGAACCGACGACCCCTGCTTGCAAAGCAGGTGCTCTCCCAGCTGAGCTAAAGCCCCAGGTGTCTGACTGTGCGAGGACGACCCCACACACCAAATCACGACGCTCCCGCGTTGATCAGCGATCAACCGGAACTCTGAATGCAGGTAACTTGTGGACGCCTTGACGCGGCGAAGCCATTTCTTAAGGAGGTGATCCAGCCGCACCTTCCGATACGGCTACCTTGTTACGACTTCACCCCAGTCATGAACCACCCGCGGCAAGCGCGCCCCTTGCGGTTACGCTACCTGCTTCTGGAGCAACCCACTCCCATGGTGTGACGGGCGGTGTGTACAAGGCCCGGGAACGTATTCACCGCGACAATGCTGATTCGCGATTACTAGCGATTCCGACTTCACGGAGTCGAGTTGCAGACTCCGATCCGGACTGAGATCGGCTTTCGGGATTGGCTTCACCTCGCGCTCGCAACCCTCTGTACCGACCATTGTAGTACGTGTGTAGCCCTGGCCGTAGGGGCCATGATGACTTGACGTCATCCCCACCTTCCTCCGGTTTGTCACCGGCAGTCTCCTTAGAGTTCCCACCTTTACGTGCTGGCAACTAAGGACAAGGGTTGCGCTCGTTGCGGGACTTAACCCAACATCTCACGACACGAGCTGACGACAGCCATGCAGCACCTGTGTTCCGATTCCCGAGCACTCCCGCATCTCTGCAGGATTCCGGACATGTCAAGGCCAGGTAAGGTTCTTCGCGTTGCATCGAATTAAACCACATACTCCACCGCTTGTGCGGGCCCCGTCAATTTCTTTGAGTTTCAGTCTGCGACCGTACTCCCAGGCGGCGAACTTAACGCGTTAGCTTCGACACTGAGCACCTAAGTGTGCCCAACGTCCAGTTCGCATCGTTTAGGGCGTGGACTACCAGGGTATCTAATCCTGTTTGCTCCCCACGCTTTCGTGCCTCAGCGTCAGTGTTGTCCCAGATGGCCGCCTTCGCCACTGGTGTTCCTCCCGATCTCTACGCATTTCACCGCTACACCGGGAATTCACCATCCTCTGACACACTCTAGCCAGTATCCACTGCAGTTCCCAGGTTGAGCCCAGGGCTTTCACAGCAGACTTAACTAACCGCCTACGCACGCTTTACGCCCAGTAATTCCGAGTAACGCTTGCACCTTCGTATTACCGCGGCTGTGGCACAGAGTTAGCCGGTGCTTATTCTTTGGGTACCGTCATTCAACCGAAGTATTAGTCCGGTCGGTTTCTTCCCCAACAAAAGTGCTTTACAACCCGAAGGCCTTCTTCACACACGCGGCATGGCTGGATCAGGCTTGCGCCCATTGTCCAATATTCCCCACTGCTGCCTCCCGTAGGAGTCTGGACCGTGTCTCAGTTCCAGTGTGGCTGATCATCCTCTCAGACCAGCTACGGATCGTCGCCTTGGTAGGCCTTTACCCCACCAACTAGCTAATCCGGCATCGGCTCATCCAATCGCGTGAGGCCCGAAGGTCCCCCACTTTCACCCGTAGGTCGTATGCGGTATTAGCGTAAGTTTCCCTACGTTATCCCCCACAACAGGGTAGATTCCGATGCATTCCTCACCCGTCCGCCGCTCGCCGGCATCCCGAAGGACCCGCTGCCGCTCGACTTGCATGTGTTAGGCCTGCCGCCAGCGTTCACTCTGAGCCAGGATCAAACTCTTCAGTTGAACCTTCTAACCTTCCGGGTTGCCCCTTCCGGTTTGTTCCTGAACGTTTAACCCAAGCTTTCTCAAACTATGGCTTATAGCTTTTGCTTGATCTTGCTTGGACGTTCTTGATGCTTTGGACTTTCGTCCACACCAAGGCGCCCACACAAGATACCTGCGCACACTGTCAAAGAACCTTCGCGTCGCCGGAATTTGCATCCCGGCACCTGACCACCTTTCGTCGTCAGCGAGCCGCACATCATACAACCATTTTTCTAACCGTCAACACCCTGCGACACCCCATCCCGCAGCGTCTCAGCCTGCCAACCCACCCCCAATCACGACCCCTTCCAGCGGCCCTGACTCGGCGGGGCGCGCATCCTAACCGCAGGCGGGGGTTTGGGGAAGCGGTTTCGGGAAAATAATCCGAAACACAAGCCAGGGCCTTCTGATTCCAGCCCGTTCAACTGCTCGACCGGACGCGCGCACGGACCGCAAACCCGGTCATGGGGCCGCTTTCGATCTGCGCTCCGATCATGCGCCAGGCAATATCAGACGGTCCGGACCACCCGCGAAACACTTCTAGCCGAGGACTCTACCAGTGCCATCCTGATCGGCAGCAGTCGACCCGTGCCGCCGATTCCAGCCGGCATCCATCATGGCGAACTGTGCCCACATCTCCGACCGCTGCGCTCGGCGCAGGGCATGCTCACAGGCAAGGCCGCACTGATAGGGAACAAGCGGCGCGGTATGCCATCCGGTCGGAGCGTCTTCCACGGGGACGAAAACTCGCACTGGAACCACCTTCGCCGATCTGGCGCTTGTTGACCGGATATCAGTCAAGCATCGGCAGAGGCACATCCAGCTACATGACAAGACTTTTTGCAGAAGAAATCTGACGGTCTTCTGGCGATTCGTGCGAAGAGGCGATCTCTCAGACTTCGATCATCTCGAAATCCGACTTGGTCACGCCGCAATCCGGGCAGGTCCAGGTCTCGGGCACGTCTTCCCAGCGCGTACCCGGCGCTATGTCGTCGTCCGGCCAGCCCTCTGCCTCGTTGTAGAGGAGTCCGCAGACCACGCACATGAACGTTCGATAGGGGGTTTCCGGCTGAGTCATGTCTGTTCGGGAAATGAATTGGGGAGGCGCATTGCGCACTGCGCTTATCATTGTGTCAGCTTGCGCAGTTCGCGAAAAGCGTGGCCACGGCAGATGACGGATGATTCGACTACAGGGGCTATATGCCATCACCAATGGTCCGCGTGCGGACCTGGAACCGGCCGTGCGTGCCGCGTTGGCTGGCGGCGCACGCATAGTCCAGTACCGCGACAAGACTCCGGATCGCGACCGCCGCAGCAGGGAGGCCGCCAACCTCGTGCAGCTCTGCTCCCGCTTCGGCGTTCCGCTCATCATCAACGACGATGTGGATCTCGCTGCGGAGTGCGGCGCCGCCGGCGTGCACCTGGGCACGGATGATGTCGACATTGGGGTGGCGCTGGAGCGACTCGGGACCGACGCCATCATCGGCGTTTCGTGCTACGACTCGCTCCCGCGCGCGCGACAAATGGCCGCGCAGGGCGCCAGCTACGTGGCGTTTGGTGCCTTCTACCCATCCTCGACCAAGCCCGGCGCGCGTATCGCCAGCCAGAACCTGCTGCGAGATTCAGCGGACCTCGGCATCCCGAGGGTGGCGATTGGTGGCATCAGCCCGGACAATGCACTGGAGCTGATACAGGCAGGCGCAGACTGTGTCGCCGTCATAAGTGCGCTGTTCGACACTGTGGACATCGAATCTGCCGCCCGCCAATTCAGCCGCCTCTTTTCCTGATCCCGTCGAGAATTCCATGAGCTCCAACCATGAACTGTTCCAACGCGCGCTCGAACTGATGCCGGGTGGCGTCAACTCCCCGGTACGCGCCTTCAATGCTGTTGGTGGAGAACCGTTTTTCACCCGGCGAGCAGACGGCCCCTACCTCTGGGATGTCGAAGGCAAGCGATACATCGACTACGTCGGATCATGGGGACCGATGATCGTCGGCCACAACCATCCTGCGGTTCGCGATGCCGTTGCGCGCGCAATCGAGAATGGCCTTTCCTTCGGCACGCCTTGCGAGGCCGAAGTGAGAATGGCTGAGACGATCAGCAAGCTGATCCCGTCGATCGAAGTCTCGCGCATGGTCAACTCCGGGACGGAAGCCACGATGTCGGCCATCCGACTGGCTCGCGGCTTCACTGGCCGTCCACGCATCGTGAAATTCGAGGGCTGCTACCACGGCCATGGTGATGCATTTCTGGTCAAGGCCGGCTCAGGCGCCCTGACCCAGGGCACACCCACCTCACCCGGGGTGCCCAAGGCTCTTGCCGACCTGACCCTGACCCTGCCATTCAACGATTTTGAAGCCGCAAGCAGGATGTTCAAGGAGTCGGGCAGCGAAATCGCCGGCCTGATCGTCGAGCCGGTTCCAGGCAACATGAACTGCGTGCCGCCGCGCGAGGGCTACCTGCAACATCTTCGCGATCTGTGCACGCAAAGCGGCACGCTGCTGATATTCGACGAAGTCATGACCGGTTTCCGCGTCGCCCTCGGCGGTGCGCAGGCCCACTATGGCATCACCCCTGATCTGACTACGCTGGGAAAGATCATTGGTGGGGGCATGCCGGTGGGTGCCTATGGTGGCAAGCGCGAAATCATGCAGCAGGTCTCACCCGCCGGACCGATTTACCAGGCTGGAACCCTGAGCGGCAACCCGGTCGCCATGGCTGCGGGCCTGGCGATGCTGGAACTCGTGCAGGCCCCCGGTTTCCATGCAGAACTGACACGTCGCACCATCCTGCTGACCGACGGCCTGCAGGCACTCGCAGACGGCGAAGGCATCGATTTCACGACCACGCGTGTCGGGGCCATGTTCGGCCTGTTCTTCAGCAAGGAGAAAATAGAAACCTACGCGCAGGCGACAGCGGCGGATCGCACACTGTTCAATCGCTTCTTCCGGAACATGCTCGAGCAGGGCGTCTTTTTTGCCCCCGCGGCCTACGAGGCGGGTTTCATGTCCATGGCGCACGACGAGAGCATCATTGCCGATACACTCAGGGCAGCCCGAAACGCATTTGCCTCACTACGCGCATGAAAAAGCTGAACCTTCACCAGCACACTCTGGCCGTACACGCCGGCGGGGAATCCGACCCGGAAACGGGCGCTGTCGTCGCGCCGATTCATCTGGCCACGACGTTTCGCCACGGACCTGCGGGTGAACGCGTTGGAGGCTACGAGTACCAGCGCGAAGGCAACCCGACCAATGACCGACTGTGCAACGCCATAGCGGCTCTCGAGGGCGGAGCCCGTGCACTTACATTCGCGTCGGGCATGGCCGCAATCAGCAACCTTCTCGAATCGTTGCCAGCCGGCTCACGCATCGCCATTCCGGATGACTGCTATACCGGGCTCAGGATATTGGCCGCCGAGTTCCTGCCGCAGCGCGCGATCAAGGTCGTCACGGTCAACATGGCCAATACCGACGCCGTGCAGGCCGCATGTGCAGAAGGAATCGATCTGATCTGGGTCGAAACACCGTCAAACCCGCGCATGACAATCAGTGACATCGCCGCAATCGCGGGGATTGCTCACGCTCACGGTACTCTGCTGGTTTGCGACAACACATTCGCTTCGCCCGTATTGCAGCAGCCGCTGGCACTCGGCGCCGATGTCGTCATGCATTCCACGACCAAGTATTTCGGTGGACACAGTGATGTGCTCGGTGGCGCCCTGGTCTTTGCCAGGGCCGACGAACTGCACGACCGCGTGGCCCATCGCGTGCATGTCACCGGGGCTACGCTGGCACCGTTCAGTGCCTGGCTGACGCTGCGCGGGTGTCGTTCGCTTCCGGCGCGCATGGCCATGCACTGCGCGAATGCGCGAGCAGTGAGCGAATTTCTTTCGGGCCATCCGGCTGTCGAGCGGGTCAACTATCCCGGATTGCCGAAGCATCCGGGTCATGATGTGGCAAGGCGGCAGATGCGCGATTTCGGCGGCATGCTCAGCATCGAATTGCGTGGCGGCAAGACCGCTGCACTGGCGATGGCTGGACGACTGCGCCTGTTTACCAACGCGACCTCGCTCGGCGGCTGCGAATCGCTGATCGAGCACCGCGCCTCGGTAGAGGGCAACGATCCCGTTTCGCCGGCCAATCTGTTGCGCCTGTCCGTAGGCCTGGAACATGTCGACGACCTGATCGCCGACCTCGAGGCAGCGCTTTCCTAGGCTGCAGGAATGCGTTCAGACAAGCTGCCGAATTGCCCGGCCCAGTCGCGCCAAACCCTCAGCGATGTCATCTTCACCAATGTTGAGCGCCGGCACAAAGCGCAACACACCTGCACCGGCCTGCAGCAGCAAGAGGCCTTCGCGCGCAGCCGCATCGAGTATTTCATCGACACGCGTTTCGAACGCAGGTGCCAATACTGCGCCAAGCATCAGCCCGCTTCCCCTTACCAACTTAATGGCGCCTGATTCCGCACCCAGTTTTTCGAGTCCCGAACGCAATGCCGCGGATTGCCGCTGCACGTTTGCGAGCAGATCGGGCGAGGAAAGTTTTCTCAGGGCAACCCGGGCGACGGCAGCGCCCAGCGGATTGCCGCCGAATGTCGTCCCATGCGAACCGAACTGCATGGCTTGCGCGGCACTGGTGCCGACCAGCATCGCGCCGATCGGGAACCCGCAGCCCAGGCCCTTGGCCAGGGTCATGACATCGGGGATCACCTGCGGCCACTGATGCGCCCACAATCGCCCCGTTCGACCCATGCCACACTGGATTTCATCGAACACCAGCAAGGCGCCGAGGGCATTGCAGCGCCGGCGCAGCTCGTGCAGGAATGCGGCATCGGCCGAAACCACCCCACCTTCGCCCTGAATTGGCTCGACCAGAACGCCGGCGACATCATCTCTCAGGACGTGATCAAGAGCGCCAGTGTCATTGAAGGCCGCATGGCGGAATCCCGCTGGCAGCGGCTCAAAACCCTGCTGATATTTCGGTTGAGCAGTAGCCGTGACGGTAGCGAGGGTACGGCCGTGAAATGCGCCCTCGAACGTGAGGATCACGCGACGCTCGGGCGGTCTGCCCCGGTCTGCGGCGTGCTTTCGGACGAGCTTGATGGCAGCCTCATTGGCCTCGGCGCCCGAGTTGCAAAAGAAGACCCGCTCGGCAAAGCCACTTGCCCCCAGCAGCTCTTGCGCCAGCCGAATCGGCGGTTCTGAATAATAGACGTTGCTGGTATGCCAGAGTTTTCCCGCCTGATGAGTCAGCGCCTCAAGAATATCCGGGTCGGCATGGCCGAGCGCGCTGACCGCAATCCCCGCTGTGAAATCGACATAGTCGCGGCCGTCCTGGTCCCAGACACGCGAGCCGAGGCCACGCTCGAGGATCATTTTCCGCTGTCGATAGACGGGTAGCAGGCTGCGTTGCGCCGCAGCGATCAGTGGCGACTCAGCGTTCACGCCGGCACTTCCGCAGCTTGCCTGTCGATGTTCGCATGTCCTGCAATTTCACTCCGCGCAAGCTGGCTTCGACCCGGTGCGCTCACTCTCTCGAGGCGCGCTCGCCAGCGACCAGCTCGCGCTTGAGGATCTTGCCCGATGCGGTCATCGGAAGGCTCTCGCGAAACTCGACGCTGCGTGGATACTTGTAGGCGGCGATGCGTTCGCGTGCCCACTGAATCAGCTCGCTTTCGCTGACATCGGCACCGGGCTTCAGAATCACGAAGGCCTTGATCTCCTCGCCATATTCGGAATCCCCGATGCCGACAACCGCGGCCAGGGAAACGGCCGGGTGGGTCACCAGCAGTTCCTCGATTTCGCGCGGATAGACATTGAATCCACCGCGGTTGATCATGTCCTTGCTGCGATCGACGATGAAATAGGCCCCATCTTCGTCGCGACGTGCAAGGTCACCGGTTCGAAACCAGCCATCACGTATCGCCGTACGCGTCTCGGCATCGCGCCTGAAGTAGCCCTTCATGATGTTGTGTCCGCGCACGGCGATCTCGCCGATATCTCCGACCTTGCTGACTTCGCTCCAGTCGTCGTTGATCAGCTTGACCTGCACACCCCAGATCGGCACGCCGATCGAACCCACCTTCAGCGGCATGTCCTTTCGCGAGAAGGTCGCCACAGGTGAGGTTTCCGAAAGACCATAGCCTTCCAGTATCCGAATGTTGAAACGCCGCATGAATTCCTTCTGGATCTCCTGCGGCAACGCAGCGCCCCCCGACACCGACATGCGTAACCGCGAGGCGATCCCCACCACGTCAATGGTGTCATCCAATGCATTCAGCAAACCCCAGTACATGGTCGGCACGCCGGCGAAACAGGTCACCTGCTCGGACTGCATCAGCGCCAGCGCGCCCCTGGCCTCGAAACGCGGCATGAATATCAAGGTTGCCGATTGCAGGAATCCCAGAATCATCTGCACGGTCTGACCGAAGGTATGAAACAGCGGCAGCACGATCAGGATTCTGTCGTGGCCCTGCGGATGTTCGCCAAACAGCCGCGTCAATGCGAAGGCATTCATCATGATATTGGCGTGAGAGAGCTCTGCACCCTTGGCGCGCCCGGTCGTGCCACTCGTATAGAGGATGACGGCCGTGTCTCCGGAATCGCTGATGTGCGCATCGAACAGCGCAGGCAAATCACTCACCGCGCTCGAGAATGTCTGCGCGCCTTCGATCGGCGAAGCCGCCGCAGGATCGGCGGTGACCAGAAAGAATTGCTCGCAAGTCTCCACCATTTCGAAAGCAGCCCAGCCTTCCTTGCCCATGGGGAGCTCCGACGACCCCTCGAAGCAGAAATACATGCGAACTTCGGCATCACCGATGTGATAGGCGATTTCGTCATGCTTGAGCAAGACGTTCAGCGGGACGACAACGGCTCCTGCCTTGAGGATGCCGAAGTAGATGATCGGAAAGTACGGCAGGTTCGGGCAGCTCAGCGCGACCTTGTCGCCGGGCTTGATGCCGTTCCGCACGAGCAGGTTGGCAACCTGGTTCGCCGCAGCATCGATTGCGGAATAGCTCAGCCGTAAATCGCCGAGGACAACGGCATCTCGATCGGGAAAATCGCGAGCGCTGGATTCCAGGACGGCGGACAGGTTGAGCAAGGCAGGGACTCCTGGTGGTTCTTCCCCGGATCAGGGCGACGAGAGCGGGCAGATCGACTGCCCAAGGGTGTTGGATCGAAGCGCGGGCTCGATGGCCGCCGAGGCGTTCGCTTCGGCCGCAGTGACTGCCGCAGCAACGTTGCCGCCGATCAGGCTGAACAGGGTTGCGTTGCAATCGATGTTGGTCAGCAAGTAGTTGCTGATGACAACACCCGGAGGCATCAGGTCCACGCTGTAGACACCGTCAACACCATCGGTCTGCATGAGGTAGTCGAGGGTGTAACCCAGGCTGATCGAATTGAGACTGATCGAGCAGGACGGGAAAATGTTGGTCGTGATCGGAACCGTGATATTGGCCGCCGAGCCGGGGCCTGTGAAAAGTCCATTCACGAAGTCGCCGGAAAAACTCCCTGCGCTGATCGAGACCGGGCAGCCTTCCACTCCCGTACCACACCCGTTCGGGGTTGCGCACACGGAATAGGTGACGCCGGTCTGGCTGCCCGATTGAGAAGGAATGCAGGCACTTGTCCCATTGATGCTCGTGCGCATTGTTTCCAGAAACTGCGCCTTGGTCTGGCCAGGATCCCAGCAGGTCTCGAAGCCCTGGTGAAAGAGCAGTTGCGCGACCGTTGGCTGCGCCCAGGTGGCAACCAGAACCATGCTGGCCAGCGTCATCAGGCGCGTCTTCGTTCGCATCCAGGCTTTCTCCCTTGAATTTCCTGATCCTAGTCGAGCTTCGCCGAAAGCGCCATGGCTGAGGCAACGCCCATCAATTTGCCCTGGGGCAACGCTGAACAAGTGGCACAATCGTCATGGCATTCAGAAGGTCTGCCAGTCGTGCTGCGAGGCGAAGTGAAGGCGGGTGGCCTTGGCAAGACTCGCGGTGCGGCTGGCGGGCCTTCTGAAAGCCACCTGTTTCAATAGAGAATCAATCGGTCAGGCGACGCCTGTCTGCGCGCAGCTCCTTGTTGCGCTGCCTTGAAGGACGGCCGGTCCATCTGCGTCAGCGCGCCGCGATCTGCACGCAGACAGACGTCGTGACGGTTGCGCCACTTGTTCAGCGTTGCCCTAGTCCAGAAACAGATCGGGCAGCAAGGGATGCCCCGGCGCAACGGCGTACTGGTCGAAATCGGTAACACCGCCCTTGGCAAGCACCGCATCGTCAATCAGGAATCCGCCTGTCTGCTCACGACTGGGCTTGATCAGAATCGCGTGCGCGGCATCGGCGACAATCTCGGGCTTGCGGGCATTCTGGGTACTGACCCCCGGAATCATGTTCAAGGCATCTGTCGCGATCAAGGTCCTTGGCCACAAGGCGTTGACCGCAATCCCGTCGTCGCGGAATTCCGCAGCCATGCCGAGTACGCACAGACTCATGCCGTACTTGGCTATCGTGTAGGCCACATGGGGTGCGAACCATTTCGTGTCGAGGCTGGGCGGGGGCGACAACACGAGGATATGCGGATTTTCCGCCTTCCTGAGGTGCGGCAGGCACGCCTGCGAACAGAGAAATGTTCCCCGCGTGTTGACCTGATGCATGAGGTCAAAGCGTTTCATCGGAGTATCTTCCGTGCCGCGAAGCCAGATCGCGCTGGCATTGTTGACGAGAATATCGATGCCGCCGAATCGACCCACTGCCTCATTCACGGCTGCATGCACGCTTTCATCACTGCGAATGTCGACCATCAGCGGCAAGGCCTGACCGCCAGCCGCTTCGATTTCGGCCGCGGCGGTGTAGATGGTTCCCGGCAACTTGGGATTGGCCACTGCACTCTTGGCTGCAATGACGATGTTTGCACCATCCGCGGCGGCGCGTCTTGCAATCGCCAGACCAATCCCGCGCGAAGCGCCAGTGATGAACAGTGTCTTTCCCTTCAGTGTGCTCATGCAGCTCTCCGGGGTTCGGGCATGGAAAATCGGGATAGGGAGATTGGAGTATCGCGACGGGCGGCGTCAATCGATGACGGTGCCTCGAGTTTCAAGGCAAGTCCCGCGAATGAAGCGGCCACTTGCGGCGGCCAGTCGAAGCACAGTCTGGTACCCCGCGGAACGGCTAGTCGCGCTGAAAGCGGGGCAAGTGGTGCATCAATTGATGCAGGCGCTCGATCGGGTCGTTGATCTGCAACAGCAATTGCCGTTCGGGTGCCTCCAGCGGCAAGACTTCGGCAAGGCGAAATCCGACCCAGGCGGCATCATCGTAGAGGGTGCGGTCGAACCGGGAATATTCACCACCGACCTGCTCGTGGACGCGCTCGAGGATCGTGGCCAGCAGACCGCAGTCGGGCGGCATGGAAACATGCTCTTCGCCGACAAGAAACCGGACGTCACCCTGAATCAATCCGTTGTCGCGAAGATGCGTGCCCAGCACGGTGAATCGCTTGCTGCCTTGCGCGTGAATTCCCAGCAAGCCATCCGGCAAGGTGTGGAAATCGGTGATGCGAGCCAATGTGCCAATCGCTGCAGGCACCGATGGATCCCCTGCTTCTTCGCCATCAAGAATCAGACAGACGCCGAATCCGCTGTCGTTGCGCGTGCAGTCCCTGACCAGATCCAGATAGCGGGGCTCGAAAATGCGCAGACTCAGGTGCCCGCCCGGATACAGGACCGAAGAGAGCGGGAACAGCGGCAGGCTTTCGGTAGACATCGGGAATTCGTGCGCTCAGGCGTTGCCACGCAAACGCAACACCTCGACGAAACGGCGCGGCGCACTCTCGAACCCGCCATTGGACATAAAGACCACCTGGTCACCTGCTCGAACCTCAGCCTGCATTGCATCCAGCAGGGCGTCCACGCTGGCCGTTGCTGTCGCACGCCCGTTCATGGCGGTCACGACACGCCCCGCATCCCACGGCAACTCCGGGCGTTGAAGGAAGACCACACGGTCTGCATCAATGAGAGAAGGTGCGAGTTGATCGGCATGAACGCCGAGACGCATCGAGTTCGAGCGCGGTTCAAGGGCGACGACAATACGCTTGCCGCCGACGCTTGCGCGCAAACCGGCCAGGGTCGTGGCTATCGCTGTTGGATGATGGGCGAAATCGTCATAGACAACGACACCCGCCTCTTCGGCCACCCGCTCCATGCGCCGCTTCACGCTGCGAAAATCGGCAAAGGCGGGCAACAGCGCCGTGAGGTCGGCGCCGGCGACATTGGCTGCAGCCAGCGCGGCCAGCGCGTTCATCACGTTGTGCCTGCCGAGCAGTGGCCAGCGCACCGTGCCCAGCAGCGCTTCTCCATGCCGGACCTCAAACTCCGAACCATCAGCCTGAAGCAGCCTTGCACGCCAGTCGCCACGTTCGATTCCGAATGTTTCCACCGGCGACCAGCAGCCCATGGCCAGCACTTCGGCCAGGCGCTCGTCCTCTGCATTGACGATCACCCGACCATTGCCGGGAACAATGCGCAGCAGGTGGTGGAACTGACGCTGGATTGCCGCGACATCAGGAAAAATGTCAGCGTGATCGAATTCGAGATTGTTCAGTATCGCCACCGATGGGCGGTAGTGAACGAATTTCGAGCGCTTGTCGAAAAAGGCGGTGTCGTATTCGTCGGCCTCGAGCACGAACGGGGATCTCGCAGCCCGATTTTCACGGACGGCCAATCCGCCCAGTGCGGCAGAAGTCGGGAAGTTGCCGGGCACTCCGCCAATCAGGAAACCAGGCTGGAGGTTGGCGCACTCGAGCAGCCATGCGAGCAGCGATGTCGTGGTCGTCTTGCCGTGCGTACCGGCCACGGCAAAAACCTGCCGACTTCCGAGCAGTTGCTCACCCAGCCATTGCGGGCCAGAGATGTAGCGCAGACGCTTGTCGAGCAGGGCTTCGACTGCCGGATTGCCGCGCGACAAGGCATTGCCAACGATGACCAGATCGGTGCCTGGGTCGATGTTCTCCGGCGCGTAGCCGGATTTCAGGGCAATCCCGAGTTCTTCCAGTTGGGTACTCATCGGCGGATAGACATTGCTGTCGCTACCTTCGACCTGATGTCCCAACTCGCGTGCCAGGGCGGCGATGCCACCCATGAAGGTGCCGCAGATACCGAGGATATGAAGTTTCATGGCGTGAGTTTACCCTGCAGATCGCCACGCGCAGCGCGGCGACCGAAGGCCATGCTGAACACGTGGCGTAGCGTGACCTCCGCTCAGGCAGCCACCTCACTGAACAGCGCGCGACTCAGGGCGAAATCCGCAATGGCCCAGGAAACGGCGAGCAGCAGGCCCAGCCAGTATGGGGCATCAATGGCGTGGCGCACGACGTGTGCATCCACGGCAACTTTCCAGAACAGTACGCCCAGGCCGAGCCACACAATAAGTACCTGCGCCGGCGTCAGGATCACGTCCTCGCCCTGTGGGTTGCCGAAGAACCAGGCCAGCGGAAGAATCAGCAGTGAAAATGCCATTGAGCAGGACACCAGTGCCGTGGCGGTCTGCACGAAGCGATTGGCCAGTCCGCGGATGGAAAGGGCCGTCCAGCACAATGCCATCAGCAGCGAGATCGACAGCAGCGAGCGCGCAAGCAGGGTGTCGTCATAGCCCAGCAGGCTGCCCGAACCGTAGTCGAGCATTACCGAGGCTCCCAGCAGGGCGATGAGCAGGGCACCCGAGTACGGGAGGTCCTGAGGTCCACCACGGAAGCGGCAGAGCCCGACCACGATCTCGACAACGCGCGCGAATGTGAAGGATTTCTCGCTCATGACTCAGGAGTCAGGTGGGGCGACCGATCCTGGCAGCCCCGCCCAGGATCGCTGAACTGGAAAGAGTCAGGATCAGGCCGGCAAGGCAGCAACGATACGGTCGAAGACTTCATCCAGCTCGCCGACACCATCGACCGTGACCAGCTTGCCAATGGCCGCAAAGTGATCGGCGACCGGGGCGGTCTGTTCGGCATACACCCGCAATCGGGCGCGAACGGTCTCCGGCGTGTCGTCCACGCGACCTTCGGCAGCGGCACGGCCAGCGATGCGCTCGACAATCAGTTCGTTCGGCACATCCAGCTTGACGGCGACATCCAGTGGCTGGTTGATCCTGTCCAGCAAGGCCTCGAGTGCGGCGCATTGGGCGAGATTGCGCGGGTATCCGTCGAGGATGAATCCCGCCCGGGCATCTTGCTCGGCCACGCGATCCTCGAGCATGCCGAGCACGATGTCGTCGGAAACCAGTTTCCCGGCGTCCATCACGGCCTTGGCCTGTAGACCCAGAGGCGTACCGGCCTTGACTGCAGCCCGCAGCAGATCTCCGGTCGATATATGGGGAATGCGCAGTGAATCCCTGAGCATTGCCGCCTGGGTGCCCTTGCCCGATCCGGGTGCGCCGAGTAGCACGAGTCGCATACTGATCCTTCGATGACGCGCGCTCGGGGAAAACCCCACGACGCTGCGCTAGACTTTAAGCAGGAAAACGCGGCGTAAAGCTATCTGCTGGAGCAGGCGCAGTCAAACCGGCACAATTGAGGCAACGCAGATCTGCGTTGTCTTGACCCCTTCCCGTCGACCTGGAGCCACTTCCCGATGCAAGGCAATCTGCTCTACGCACAATCCGGTGGCGTCACCGCCGTCATCAACGCCAGCGCCTGCGCCGTCATCGAGACTGCGCGCAAGCACAAGGTCCGCGTACTCGCCGCCCGCAACGGCATCATCGGTGCCCTGCGCGAGGAGCTGATCGACACCTCGAAGGAGTCAGCCAGTGCAATTGCGGCATTACGCCACACGCCCGGCGGCGCGTTCGGCTCGTGCCGGTTCAAGCTCAAGTCGCTCGAGCAGAACCGCAATCAATACGAACGCCTGATTGAAGTCCTTCGCGCGCACGATATCCGCTGGTTCCTTTACAACGGCGGCAATGACTCGGCCGACACGGCGAACAAGATTTCACAGATTGGCAAGGCCCTCGGCCATGAGGTGACCGTGGTTGGCGTGCCGAAAACGGTCGACAACGATCTGGCCGTGACCGACTGCTGCCCCGGCTTCGGTTCGGTGGCCAAGTACACGGCGATTTCCGTCCTCGAGGCCAGCCTTGATGTGGCTTCCATGGCCGAGTCCTCGACCAAGGTCTTCGTGATGGAGGTGATGGGGCGTCACGCGGGCTGGATCGCTGCCGCTGCGGGCCTGGCCGGCAAGTCGCCCGACGAGGCTCCTCACATTATCCTGTTCCCCGAAATTCCGTTCGACGAACAGTCCTTCCTGGCCCGGGTCAAGGCGACCGTCGAGCGCATCGGCTGGTGCACCGTCGTCGTATCGGAAGGCGTGCGCAACAAGGAAGGCAAGTTTCTTTCCGAAGTCGGTACGCGGGACGCGTTCGGACATGCCCAGCTCGGCGGCGTCGCACCCCTGCTGGCCGACCTGGTCAAGCAGAAGCTCGGCTACAAGTATCACTGGGCCCTGCCAGACTACCTGCAACGATCGGCCCGGCACATCGCCTCGAAGACCGACGTCGAGCACGCCTACGCGGTCGGCAAGGCCGGCGTCGAATACGCCCTGGCCGGCAAGAACGCGGTGATGCCCGTGATCGTGCGGACTTCCGATGCCCCCTACCGCTGGAAGATCGAGCCCGCGCCGCTGAAGAAAGTGGCCAATCACGAAAAGAAGCTGCCGAAAAGCTACATACGGCGGGATGGATACGGCATCACCGAAGCAGCAAGGCGCTATCTGGAACCGTTGATCCGCGGCGAGGAAGCGCCGCCTTCGGGCAAGGATGGCCTGCCCAAATATGTGCGCCTTAAAAACGTGATGGTGAAACCCAAGCTGCCACGCTATTCGATTTCGGACTGATTGCCCGGCGCGGGGAGGCTGGACAGCCGGATGTGCGGCATCGGATCAATCCTTGCGGCGCCTTTGACGCAGTGCATGCAACGGCCACCTGATCCGGATGACTCTGACCCAAGCCAGACCGGACCAAGTCCTGCTGCTCGTTCCGAATCTGTCGAAGGGCGATTCCGGATCGCCGAAATTGTTCGGCAATCTTCGATCATCCTTCCCATCGCCTGGCCCGGTGCAGCCTCGGTTCAACACGAAAGCAAGTTGCTCGGAATACCTCTGGATCGGCGCCGCTATCGCCTGATCCGACCCGGATGTTGCACTGCAAGAATGTGATGCCAGCCAAGGCATGGCTATACTCGCCCGGTTTGTGGGGTCTCCGCTGTTTTCTCTGATTTGCCTGCTCCTTGGGAGGGATAAATGTTGCAGCAACATGGTTTACTGTTTTCGATGATCTGCGCGGTATTGGCCATTCTTTACGGGGCATGGTCGATTCGCTGGATACTTTCCAAGCCCGCGGGCAATGAGCGCATGCAGGAAATCGCCGAGGCGATCCAGCTGGGCGCGCGTGCCTACCTCAACCGGCAGTACATGACGATCTCCATGGTCGGGGTCGTGCTCTTCGTCGCCCTCGGTTTTGCATTGAACTGGCCCACCGCGTTCGGCTTTGCCGTAGGTGCCATTCTTTCCGGGCTGGCCGGCTATATCGGCATGCATGTCTCGGTGCGAGCCAACGTGCGTACGGCCGAAGCGGCACGCAGCGGCATTGCCGCGGCATTGGCGGTCGCGTTCCGTGGCGGCGCCATCACCGGCATGCTCGTGGTCGGCCTCGGCCTGCTCGGTGTCGCCGGCTACTTCGTGCTGCTCTCCAAGCTTGGCCACACTCCGGACGAAGCCCTGCACGCCCTGATCGGCCTGGCATTCGGCTCGTCGTTGATTTCGATCTTCGCGCGACTGGGCGGCGGCATCTTCACCAAGGGTGCCGACGTGGGCGCCGATCTGGTCGGCAAGGTGGAAGCCGGCATTCCGGAAGACGATCCGCGCAACCCGGCTGTGATTGCCGACAATGTCGGCGACAACGTCGGCGATTGCGCCGGCATGGCAGCCGATCTGTTCGAGACCTACGCAGTCACCCTGATTGCAACCATGTTGCTCGGCGGCGTCATGTTTGCCGGCAATCCGAACGCCGTGCTCTATCCGGTCGTGCTGGGCGGCGTCTCGATCGTTGCCTCGATCGTTGGCACGTTCTTCGTCCGGACGAGTTCCGGCGGCAAGATCATGAATGCCCTCTACAAGGGCGTGATCGTTTCTGCCGTTCTGTCGGCGATCGCATTCTGGTTCGTCACGCAGGAGCTGTTCAGCGCGGGACTTGAAGTAGGTGCCGGCATCGTCATCCCGGCCGCCAACATCTTCTATTGCAGCCTGGTTGGTCTGATCCTCACGGGTGCGATGGTCGTGATCACCGAGTACTACACCGCAACCGAGTACGCACCGGTGCGGCATGTCGCGCAAGCTTCGACAACCGGCCATGCGACCAACATCATCGCCGGCATCGGCATCTCGATGAAGTCGACCGCCTGGCCAGTGCTTTCGGTGTGTGCGGCGATCTGGGCTGCGCATCATTTCGGTGGCCTCTACGGCATTGCCGTGGCAGCCACCGCCATGCTGTCGATGACCGGCATGATCGTCGCCCTCGACGCCTACGGCCCGATCACCGACAACGCCGGTGGCATCGCCGAGATGGCCGACATGCCTCCCGAGGTCCGTGCGGTGACCGATCCACTGGATGCAGTGGGCAACACGACCAAGGCAGTGACCAAGGGTTATGCGATCGGATCGGCCGGCCTCGCCGCACTGGTCCTGTTTGCCGACTACACGCACAAGCTGGCCGTCGAACATCCGGACAAGATCTTCACCTTCGACATTTCCAACCATTACGTGATCATCGGCCTGCTGATCGGCGGTCTGATCCCGTTCCTCTTCGGCGCCATGGCCATGGAAGCGGTTGGCCGTGCCGCAGGTTCCGTGGTCGAGGAAGTGCGCCGCCAGTTCCGCGAGATCAAGGGCATCATGGAGGGCACGACCAAGCCCGACTACTCGCGTGCGGTCGATTTGCTGACCAAGTCGGCGATCAAGGAAATGATGGTTCCGTCCCTGCTCCCGGTGCTGGTACCGATCGTGGTCGGATTCGGATTCGGCTGGATCGCCGGTCCGATGGCCGGCGCCCAGGCGCTGGGCGGCATGCTGATCGGCACCATCGTCACCGGCCTGTTCGTGGCCATCTCAATGACGACGGGCGGCGGCGCGTGGGACAACGCCAAGAAGTACATCGAAGACGGCAATTTCGGCGGCAAGGGCTCCGAAGCGCACAAGGCCGCCGTGACCGGCGACACCGTGGGCGATCCGTACAAGGACACTGCCGGACCAGCCGTCAATCCGCTGATCAAGATCATCAACATCGTGGCCCTGCTACTGGTGCCGCTGCTCTGATTGCAGTCGCCAGGACGGGTCGTTGACCCGTCCTGGCGCTGACCGGATCGCGACACGCTGCCTCTGCAGGAGCAGGCTTCAGCAACGAACGACGCTGAAACGTGGTTTTGAGGTGAGCGAGAGCGAACCCCGACTCCTGCGCGATATCGATAAAGCGAGCTGGAACTCCTTGGCTACCGGGAGTGCGGCCCACCCCGTGATTGGCGACAACCGCCGTTGGGCATCGTGACCAAGGCGAATCTCTTTTCCGGGGCGTTCGCTCAGCCCGGCCCACTCAGGGCTTTTTTGACATCAGCCCGCGCAGCTTGCCCATGGCGTCGCCAATCTTGTTGAAACGCGCTCCGATGCCGTATTCGCGCTTCAGCATTTCGATGTCCTGCTGCTGACGCGCGACGATCTGCGATTCCCAGCGCCGTTTGACTTCCTGCTGGTGCACGCGTGCGCGCAGCTGGCTGCGGTAATCCTCGGGCAGGACTTCCCGCATCAACTCGGTCGGGTCGCGCATCAGGTAGCGGCCAATCTGATCGTACAAGTCTTCGTTGACCCGATCCGGTGCGACGGTCTTCACCGCCGTGGCCAGGTCATCGAAGTTGCTGAAGCTCATGCGCAGCTGCCCGCTGGCCGCATCGGCGGCAAACACGGCGGTCAGCGGGATCCTGCCCTTGGCCTTGAAGGTCGCGCCGACGATCTCGCCGGAGGCATCCTTGGTCGGCGCCAACGGTGCGCCCAGCCGATAGCGCTGGAACAGGGCCGACAGGGCGCGGACACGGTTCGCCCCTTCAACCTGCACGCTGGGGCACTCGGAACTGGCAATCGGCGCGAAGAAGGTCAGCGTGATCTCCTTCGACGATGGCTGTCGGGATTCACTCAGCTCATATTCGTGTTCGACATAGCCGACCAGATCGCCGTAACCGGCAAGTGCGTGCCTGATCGCGATTTTCGGCTGCAGCACCTTGAGTTTCGCCACCAGCTCGCCCAGGTAGGCAAACAACGCAGCCATGGCGGGCTCCAGCACGGTGCGATAGGCCGTTTCACGGGCAGCCTTGAGCGCCGCCGCGTCCTCCTCGGTGGACTTGCGCCGCTGCGCTTCGCTTTCGAGTTCGTCGAGCAAGCCCACGATCATTCTCCTGCGATCGCGGCTTCTGCCGCATTCGCATCCATCCAGAAAAGCGCCCCTGGCCAGCGACCGGCAACCCCGGCCACGCTGACCATCGAGCGACGATAGTACCCCCGCCGAAATGAAGCAAGAATGCTGCCAGCCTGCCCTTGCCGCGCAGGAAATTCAGTCCGGCGCCCGGCTGTCGCGGCCCCGACTGGCACTCTGCTCACCGCTGGCCGGGACATCGATGCGATTTTCCGGCAACGCGGGACGGTGCTGCCCCGGTTCCTGCTAAGTTAGGGCGGTCAAACAGGAAAACGATTCAATGGCGCCTCAGGCCAAGAGCATGGATTCCTACCACTCAAGCAGGCCGATCTGGGAACCTGGCCCCGATCGTATCGAACGGGCGAACCTCAATCGCTTCATGCGTTTCGTGCGAGAGCGGACCGGCAACGACGATATCCGTCGCTATGCACCACTCTATGATTTCTCGCTTCGCCAACCCGGGCAATTCTGGCAACTGGTCTGGGAGTTCTGCGGGATTCGCTCAAGCGGCGATTTCGAGCCCGCCCTGGTCGATGGCGAGCAGATGCCGGGGGCCACCTGGTTCCCTGGCGTACGCCTGAATTTTGCCCAGAACCTGCTGCGCTACAAGGATGAGCGCGTGGCTATCCTGTCACACAACGAGCGCGGCCAGTCCCGGCAGATCAGCTACGCGGAACTGCATGTCGAGGTGGCCCGGGTGGCGCATGCGCTGAAAGGTGCCGGCGTGGGGGCTGGCGATCGCGTCGCCGGGCTGCTGCCAAACATTCCGGAAGCGATCATCGCCATGCTCGCGGCCGCCTCGCTCGGGGCGATCTGGTCTTCGTGCTCGCCTGATTTCGGCGTCGAGAGCCTGGTCGACCGCTTTGGACAGATCGAACCCAAGGTCCTTTTCTGCGTCGATGCGTACACCTATGCCGGCAAGCCCTTCGACTGCCTGGAAAAGGCACGCGGCGTCGTCGCGCGGGTTCCGGCCATCGGCACCCTGGTTGCGATCCCCTATGCCGGTGATCCTTCAAGGCTGAACAAGCCGGGCAATGTCTCCACGTGGGCCGATTTTGCCGGCACGGGCAATCCGCCCCTGAACTTCGAGTCGCTACCCTTCGACCACCCGCTCTGTATCCTCTATTCCTCGGGAACGACCGGTGCCCCCAAATGCATCGTGCACGGTGCCGGCGGCACGCTGATCCAGCACCTCAAGGAACTTGTCCTGCATACCGACCTGAAGCGAGACGACCGCTTCTTCTTCCATACCACCTGTGGCTGGATGATGTGGAACTGGCTGGCATCGAGCCTCGCCGTCGGCTGCACGGTCGTCCTCTACGACGGTTCACCTGCTTGGCCCAACGCGGATGTCCTCTGGGATCTCGCTGAGGAAGCAGGCATAACCGTTTTCGGAACCAGCGCGCGCTGGCTTGCGTCGATCGAAAAGGCAGGGCTCCGCCCTGGTGCCACGCACAAGCTGCTCAATCTCCGCACCATTCTTTCGACCGGTTCCCCGCTTGCGCCGGAGAGCTACGACTATGTCTACGGGCAGATCAAGGCGAACGTCCTGCTGGCTTCGATTTCCGGCGGAACCGACATCATCTCCTGCTTCGCCCTTGGCAATCCGCTGATGCCGGTCTATCGGGGCGAACTTCAGTGTCGCGGCCTCGGCATGAAGGTCGAGATCCTCGACAATGCCGGAGAGCCGCTGGTCGGCGAAAATGGTGAGCTGGCCTGCACCGCGCCGTTTCCATCCATGCCCGTCGCCTTCTGGGACGACGCTGATGGCAGTCGTTACCGCGAAGCGTATTTCTCGCGCTTTCCGAACGCCTGGTGCCATGGCGACCAGGCCATTCTGACCAAGCGCGACGGCATCATCATTCTCGGCCGTTCCGACTCGACCCTGAATCCGGGCGGCGTGCGCATCGGCAGCGCCGAGATCACTCGCCAGCTGCTTGCCTTCGAGGAAATTGTCGAATCGATCGTGATCGGCCAGCGCTGGAACGATGACGAGCGCATCGTACTGTTTGTCGTGCTTCAGGAAGGCATTTCACTCGATGACTCCCTGCGCGAAAGAATCAGCTCGCATATCCGCCAGAACACGACTCCCCGCCACGTGCCTGCGAAGATCATCCAGGTGCCCGACATTCCACGTACGCATTCCGGAAAACCCAGCGAAATAGCAGTCCGCGATGCCGTTCATGGAAAGCCGGTGCGCAATCGACAGGCGCTCGCCAACCCGCAGTCACTTGACGTCTATGCGATCATTCCCGAATTGCAGGATTGAACGACCGCATCGCGTCGGATAGATCGCCCCAGGATTGCAGGACATGATGGAAACAAACGGACCCGTACTCGTGCTCGGTTCTGCGGGATTCATTGGATCGGCGCTGTGCAGGCGACTCGCCGAACAAGAGCGGGCCGTGTTTGCGCTGGGACGTTCCGAGCCGACTGGAGTCGCGGGCCGCATTACCCATGTACGCGGATCGATCGAGGACAGGCACCTGCTGCGCGAGGCCATGGCTGCCTGCAGCACCATTGTCTACGCAGCCAGTATCAGCACCCCCGCGACATCCGCCGGAGACCCGGAGCTGGAGGTGATTGGCAACCTGTTGCCCTTGTCACGCGTGCTGGAGTGCGCCGCGGATTTTCCTGCCCGCCATCTGGTGTACCTGTCATCGGGCGGCACGATCTACGGCGACAAGGCCACCGGCGCCAGCGAAGAGTTCCCCCTGCGGCCGCGCTCCTACTACGGCGCCGGCAAAGCCGCCGCCGAGGCGCTGTTGCACGCCTGCGTGGCAACCAGCGACTGGTCTGCGGTTTCGCTGAGGCCCAGCAATCTCTACGGCCCGGGCCAGCCCGTGTCCAAGGGATTCGCCATCGTGCCGACCCTGTTTAATCGCGCCAGCGACGGGAAGACTTTCCAGGTCTGGGGCGACGGCTCCATTGTGCGGGACTATTGCTACATCGACGACCTGGTGCGGGCCATCATTGCCGCGAGCGCAGCTGCAGCTGCGCAGCGCTTCCGCGTCTACAATGTCGCCAGCGGGCAGTCGACCTCGATTCTTGAACTCGTTCAGGCTTGCGAACAGGCCAGTGGCCGGCGCATAGGCATCGAGTTCCTGCCAGCTCGCGGAATCGACGTCGCCAGTGTCTCGCCGAATACGAATGCCATCGCGACGGATCTCGGCTGGAGCGCAGAGATCGACCTGGCCACGGGCCTGCGACGGACCTGGGAATGGCGCCAGCGAGCCATGCACGCGAACTGAACCCATCCACACACTCGAATTCGAGAATACTGCTGATGCCGCTTCTGTCCACGGAAGAACAAATCGATGTTTCCGTTGTGGTTCCCGTCTATGGTGGCTGCATGGCGTTGGGCGAGCTCAGTCGGCGCCTGGCCGAGACGATGTCGGCTGCAGGCCTTTCCTACGAACTGATCCTGGTCGATGACCGTGGCCAGGTTGAATCGTGGCCGGTCATTCGCGAGCTGGCAAAGAATGATCCACATGTGGTCGGCTTGCGCCTGAGTCGAAATTTCGGCCAGCACGCCGCAACCATTTGCGGCATTGAAAACGCCCGCGGCACCTGGATTGTCACCATGGACGATGATCTGGAACACCCGCCGGAATCCGTTCCTGCACTGCTCGCCGCAGGCCATGAAGAATGTCCGCTGGTCTATGGCCTGTTCCCCCGGCGCACGCATGCCCGCTACCGCAACCTCAGTTCCGAACTGATGCGGCGTGCGTTGAAACGCGCCTTTCCGGATCTCAACACGGAATATTCCTCGTTTCGCGCCATCCACAGGCCGCTGGCCCGCCAACTGATCGGGTTCAAGCTGAGCCGACCCTACATCGACGGCATGCTTTCGTGGATGACATCTTCTGTCGCGACCGTCGAAGTCGAACACGGTGAGCGCAGGCACGGAGACAGTGCCTACACCCTGCGCAAACTGATATCGCACGCGGTCAACATCTTCGTGACGTTTTCCCACTGGCCATTGCGCATTGCCAGCTACGGTGGCGCGGTGCTGGCCCTGGCCAGTTTTGCCTACATGATGTTCGTCGTCTATGGCTACTTTGCCGGCACGATTACCAATCCGGGTTATACCTCGCTGATGTCGGTCATCCTTTTTGCCTGCGGCGTACAGCTGCTGATTCTCGGTGTGCTGGGTGAGTACATCGGGCGATTGATGGGGGCGGCCTATCGCAAACCCGTGTATCTGGTCGAAACCCGAACACCGCCGGGCTCGAAAGAACTCCCGCAAGCATGATCGATCCATCGGATCCCGCCGCCAAGCATCCGGAGACAGCGCTGGAAGGCAAGCGAAATTATCGCCAGGTTGGCGGCGAATTCTTGCGCTATCTGATCATGGGCGGCACCAACACGGTTGTTGCCTATGCGATCTATCTGCTGCTGCTCAACTGGATGCGCTACGAAGTGGCCTACACGATCGGTTATGGCGTGGGCATCGTCATGGCTTATGCATTGAGCGCGGTGTTTGTATTCCGCAAGCCGATGCGCAAACGCTCGGCACTGCGATTCCCGCTGGTCTACGTGGCCCAGTTCCTGATCAGCCTCGCCCTGCTGCGACTTGCCGTCGAGGTCATCCACATTCCGCAGTGGTTGGCGCTTGGATTCGCCGTCATCCTGACCATCCCCGTCACCTTCCTGCTGTCACGCTGGGTGCTGCACTCAGGATGACTCGCGACAAATCGGTTTGCGCGCGCAAACGACATATTGCGCACCCAACGGCAGCCAGCGCAGCAGTCGGTCGAAGCGCCGTGCCCACGGCCGATCGAACGGCAAGAAGAACAGATAGCGCCGGGTCACGATCTCAAACCCCTGGTCCTGCAGCAGCTCAAGCACTCTCCGGGCACGGAGCAGAACCGCATCGTGATCAAACGGGCATCGCCACACCGCCCAGCGCGTCATCGGGTTGATCGGGTTGTGCTCGTAGACCGCGAACAATCCCCCGGGTTTGGTCACCCGCCAGGCCTCGGCGACAAACGAAGGCCATTGATCAGGTGGCACGTGGTGCATGACGCAGGTGGTGCTGCAGAAATCGAAGGTCGCATCATCGAATGGAAGCCGCTCCACTTCCTGTACGGCGTACTCGACCCCCTCGTTTGCACCACGTGCAGCCTCGATGGCCTCGGCAGAGACATCGACGCCGACCAGACGACTCAGGTGAGGCTTCAGAAGCGGGTGGGAGACACCGACACCGCATCCGATATCGAGGCAACTGACCTGCCCTTCACCCGCAGCGGAATGCAATCGCAGAAGTTCAAGCGTGTCGACCACCCTGCCACGCGCGAACATATCCATCCCGAGTCCGGAAAAACCGATCGAACGATTGACGTCGTCCTGGTAGGTTTCAGGGTAGGACTCCGCCGCCCACCGATTGTCACTCTGCATTTGAAGTATCCGCTTGAGGAATGGTGGATCCTGGAAAACCATGCCGAAATCCACGGCAGATCGAACGCTGCAGGAAGTTGAGCAGAATAACCGCGCAGACCTCCAATCCGCGAGGGGAGTCGGTGTCGAGGCGCCTGAACAAGAGCAAGAGGCAAGTATATTCCGCTATATTCCTGTACGGAGCCATCGCTCAACGCATGGCTGTTGGTGCACCCTGAACAGCTCGCACGTCGTGGATAGGGAGCCCGGGTTTGTGCCAGGAAACCGAATCACGGATGTTCAATGACTGACGCTACGAAGCTTCGCCTGATGGATGCGCTGGTTGCCCTCGCAGCAGCTGTAGCCAGCCTGCTGATTGCCGCACTGTTCCTTGGCTACGGCAACGCGCCTCTGTTTGTACCAAGTAGCTATTCGGGCGATGCGCTCTTTTACAACATGCTGATCAAGGGCGTCATCGAGACGGGCTGGTATATGCACAACCCGCTTGTTGGTGCGCCTTTTGGGCTCGACATGGGGCCGTTCCCGATGGTCGAAGGGAGCCATATGGCGCTCATCGCCGCAATTGGACATGTGGTCGACGACTTCGGCCTCACCTTCACGCTGTTTTACCTGGCATCGTTTGCGACCGTTTCAATCTCAAGCTATTTCGTGTTCCGAGCCATCGGAGTTGGCCTCTCCCTGGCCACTTCCGGAGCGATACTCTATTCACTGCTGACTTTTCATTTCCTCAGAGGCGGACATCTGTTTCTTGCCTCCTATGCCAGTGTTCCAGTTTTCGTCTGGATGGCAATGAGGTTGTACGACTCATCGGAGATCAAGCCAAGACCCATGGCCATCCTGGCCTACGGCTCGCTCACGATCATTGCAGTCAGCAGCGGCGTCTACTACGCCTTTTTCGGATCCATCCTGATCTTGTTCGCCGCAATTACAGCCAGCATCGAAAGGGCTAGCTGGCGACCTATTCTGACTGGCGCGATGACAGGCGCCTTCGTAATCGCCTCCCTGTGGCTCAACCTGGCGCCGCATCTCGACTATCTGGCAGCGCACCCTCAGGAAGCAGCGCTTGTCGAGCGCGAGCCTCAGGAAGCAGAGAACTATGGATTGAAATTCATCCAGCTTGCCCTGCCTACAAAGGTGCATCGAAACGCCTACATGAGCAGGATTGCAGAAACCTATGGCCAGAAGGCCCCGCTGGTCAACGAAAACATGACTTCATCGCTGGGACTACTCGGATTGGCCGGCTTCCTGATATCGATTGGGGCCGTCCTGATTCGCCGGCGATCCATCGCACCGAATACGCTTTCAAGGATCGGTGGACTCAACCTCGTCGCCTTTCTGTTCGGGACGATCGGCGGAGTTGGCGCACTATTTTCGTGGGTAGTCACACCTCAGTTCCGGGGATTGAACCGGATCAGTATTGTCATTGCCTTTCTGTCTCTCTGCGCACTGTTCTGGGGCGCAAGTCAGATAACTGCCCGGGTCAGTTCAGCTCTTAAGCGCAGTCTGCTCAATGCGTGTCTGGCTGTTGCGTTCCTGGCAGTGGGCTTGTGGGATCAGATTCCTGCGAACGCGGGAAGACTGGCCCCGAACTTTCAATTGACCTATGAGAATGATGCCCAAAATGGGGCGGCGATCATGCAAATCCTGAACAAGGGGGATCGCGTCTATCAGTTGCCCTACGTTCTGTTTCCTGAATCTGCCCCCCTCTATGCCGAACAGGTCTATGGACTTTCACGCCGCTACCTGCACACCAAGAATATCGCATGGAGCTACGGGTCCATGAGCCTGAGTCCGGGCGATCAGTGGATACGCCATGTCGAATCCCTCTCCTTGCCCGAGCGAATCTCAACGTTGGCAGCTTCGGGGTTCAACGCCATATTGGTCGAACGACGTGCATACAGGGATGCAGGAATGGCTGTCGAGCTGCAGATTACCGAAGAGATCGGTGAGCCCGCCTTGATATGCCCGGATAGGAGTTGCGCACTATTCCTGCTGAACAGAGAGACGAGTGAGTCGGGCGCGCCTATGCTACTGCCGGTACTCGGCGGCGGATTCTCGAACTGGTTGCCCGGGTCGAGTGGCCGGCAATTTGCCAAAACCACCGGTAGTGGTGCAGCGTCGATCTTCCTGCTCAATCCAACGAGACGAACCTTGCCTGCCAGGATTCGTATTGCACTGTCCAGTGAGAACCCTGCCACCATCGCCGCAAGTCTGGACGGCGCCGAACTTCAACGATTCGATTTCGACGGGCGGGGAAATTGCGAGATCGATACGATCATCGACCTCCCTTCGGGGATGAGCACTCTAGAGCTGCGGACGACTTCAGCAGAAAATGCATCCTCTGGATCCTCTGCAGCCAACCGCGCTTATCAGCTGAACGAACTACTGCTGGGCGCGGTGGACGAGCACGGCGTGCTCCTAAGACCCGACGATTGGCACTTCGTCAAAGATGCGATCTTCTCGAACGCAGACGCTGGAAAGCTGGTGACAGCACACAAGCCAAAGGGCAACGCCAGGAAGTAAACCTGACGATTCAGATCCTTACTCTCTACCCGAGTGCGGATTCAAGCTCCGCTCGCAAATCGGCTTCGTTTTCGATACCGACAGATAGCCGCACCAGGCCATCACTGATTCCCAACCGCTTCCGGTTTGCCGCTGGAACAGACGCGTGAGTCATGATGGCCGGATGTTCGATCAGGCTTTCCACTCCGCCCAGTGACTCCGCCAGTGCAAAGAGCTTGCAGCGCTCCAGGATCCGGCGCGACTTGCGCAATCCACCCTTGACCTCGACCGAGATGATGCCGCCAAAACCGTCCATCTGGCGCTTGGCCAGGGCGTGCTGCGGATGCGACTTCAGGCCGGGATAGATCACCTTCTCGATCGCAGGGTGCTTGTCCAGCCATTTCGCAATGGCCATGGCGCTTTCGCAATGCGCTTGCATGCGTAAATGCAGGGTCTTCAGTCCGCGCATGGCAAGAAACGAATCAAACGGTCCGGCGACGGCTCCGACCGAGTTCTGCAGGAAAGCCATCTGCTCGGCCAGCTCGGCATTGTCTCCGGCGACAACGATGCCACCTACCATGTCGGAGTGGCCGTTGAGGTACTTGGTTGCCGAATGCAGCACCAGGTCCGCACCGAATTCAAGGGGCCGCTGCAACATGGGCGAGCAGAACGTGTTGTCCACCACCAGGATCAGGCCATGCTTGCGGGCGAATGCGCCAAGCCTGGCCAGATCAACCAGCTTGAGCATGGGATTGGTCGGCGTTTCCGCCCAGATCATTCGTGTATTCGGCTTCAATGCCGCCTTCATGGCCTTGGTATCGTTGAGATCCATGAAGGTGAAATCGAGACCGGCCGAACGACGGCGCACGCGCTCGAACAACCGATAGGTACCGCCGTAGAGGTCATCCATGGCAATGACGTGACTGCCCGAATCAAGCAGGTCGAGCACCGTGCTTGCCGCGGCAAGACCCGAGGCAAATGCGTATCCTTGCGAGCCGCCTTCCAGATCTGCCACGCAGCGCTCATACGCCATTCGGGTCGGATTCTGCGAACGCGAGTATTCATAGCCCTGGTGCACCCCGGGGCTCTTCTGGACGTAGGTCGACGTTGCATAGATCGGTACCATGATGGCGCCGGTCGATGGATCCGGGCTCTGGCCGGCATGGATGGCGCGGGTACCCAGCCCCATCGGCTCGACGGACTTCGATTTCTTGCTCATAGGATTCGTATTCCAGGGTTTTGATCGAGCAGGGGCCGATCCGAAGGAGCGGCCCCTGCCTGACAAGCGGAGTCAATCGCCAATTGTAGCGCTGTTGCTGCCTGCGCCGCGAAGTGCCCTGGATCAGGGGTTTGCGTCAAATCCGTTGGCAAAGACCACTTCCGGCCTGTACACCCCGCTATTGAGCGCGTCCCGACGAAACATGGGCCAGTCGATGTATCTGGCGTCGGCAACGCTGCTGTTGAAGGTCCAGGCATAGACGGTAACGTAGGAGCCTGAATGACCAGGTACATGGCTGTTGGTACCTGACCCGATCACCTCAAGTCTTCCGTTTCCGTCAAGATCGGCTATGGCCGCCGAACTGAAGAAGCCATCGCTATTTGTTGACAGATTCAGTTTACCGGCCGGAATCGGGCAACCTGTAGGTGCCGTCAATTGCTCGCCACTGCGATTCCAGATAACAAACTCATTCGCCGAGGGCAGGACGATTTCGGGGTCGGAATTACCCAGCAGGTTGGCAACTACTGGAGACGCCTGAGTTCCGTAGTGGAGCGAGTTGCCGGCGCAATCAGCCGGAATGTCGGGTTCAACCGGCCAGCCTGGCAACTCGGTGCCATTGGGGAGGATCGCATGGACGACACCATTTACATCGTCATTGCGCATCGTGTTGGTTATGGATACCAGCCCCCCGATGCCGGAAAATTTCGCCAGCGCCGGAGATGCGGTTCTTGAGGCTTCGGCAGGCGTCGCATGCGGCCAGCCAGGCAAGTCCTGACCAGATGAATCCACGGCAAGCATCTGTTTGGTTACCGGATGAACGACGGCGCAGGAAGGCAGATCCCAACAGCGGCCGCTACCAACCGAGATATCCCAACCGCTATCGCCGACAATGTCGCCAATAGCTGGAGATGAAAAAATCACGTCGTCATAGAGTCTCGGAAATCCAGGCAAGTCGCCACTGCCGTCCCCGCGCATGGCACGCAACATGCCACCGTCAGGCAAAGTGATGCCCGGAAGCTGGTGGAAGTTGCTATCAGCACCAACCACGATATCGAGCATCCCGTCCATGTTGAGATCAACAATCGATGGGGATGACCAGATCGTATCGACAACATACTCCTGAACCCCGTGCTCCCACCAGACACTGCAATCGTGGTGCAGTACTCGAAATCTGAAGTCGAAACTTGCAACTGCGATCTGCATCTTGTCGGGCGTTGCAGGATCGAGACGGCCGACAGCTGGTGAGCTGTACATTCCTTGTGGATGCTCGGGATTAAGGTCCGTAAAGGAGCACTCCAGTTGCCCGGTTGCGCCAAGCACGTATATCCCGCCCCCAACGAACGGGCCCGCCCCGGCACCCACAACGACCTCCAGCTGCCCATCCCCGTCGATATCTGCAACTGCTGCCTTGCTCTGTACCGGAACAGATCCCGTGAGATAGGACCACATTAGCGTGCCATTGGAACGTACGGCGACTACACGACCACCCTCAGTTCCGAACACGATTTCCGGACTGCCATCGCCGTTCAAATCAACTATCGTGGGGCTGGATGGCCCAACCCTGTCATTGCCCAACTCCACCAGCGCGGAGGGAAAGCCGGCCTGGCAGGGCGGGTCGTTGGGTACCCCGGGGTTGCTTCGCGTAGGGCATGCCAAATTGACGGCTGCAAAGCTTGGATTGACAGAAAGCATTGCGATCAGCGCAAGACATGCGTGAATCACGCATATCCAACTACGCAAGTTCAATGGCAGGCCAGATCCGTACATTCTGAGTACCCAGGGCAACTATCGGCATCTCAAGGTAACCCGACACGTGGCCCGGAATCCAATCGGGAACGTACCGTTTTGCGAAAAACTTTCGCATCGTTGTCTGAAACTTGATTGCTGCCGGAATATTGCACCTGCTGGCTCGCCTCACACTCTTTGTGGCTGCATTCATTTCTATCTAGCTTGCTGGATCGACAAGCAGGTCCAGATGTAGCTCACCATTCAGTCCAAGCATCTCATTAGCCCGCTGCCACTCCAGCATTACTGCCGACACACTTGGACACCGTATCTGTTGATGATCGCGAGAAAGAACCGTGACGTATTCGCCAGCGAACTCGAACAGCTCATGCAGATACAGTTCCGGATCGATCCGGGAATGATTCCGTATGGCAACTGGACTGAATTCCGTGAAAATTCTTGGTTGAAATTTCTTAACAAGAGACTTCAGTCCTTTCCAGGCAATTGGCTCGTGTCCCTCGATATCCATCTTGACCACATCGAGTCGAGAGATGCCATGCAACAGGAAATCGAGGCGCTGTGTAGGAACGAAATCGACCGAAGATGACGGGGAAACATAAAAATCAACGATGCCGTTGGACGAATCACTTCTCCTCAGCACAGCGACAACCGCACTCCTGTCGGACGCCGCTACTGGAAAAATCATCACGTTCGAGAAATCGTTGCCATGGATCCCGGCACATAGGGACTGCACGTTTCTTGCGACAGGCTCAATGCAATAGACCCTGCCATTGGCTCCGATCCTGTTAGCCGCGAGAAGCGAAAAAATTCCCACATTCGCGCCCACATCGAGCACATGGTCGCCTTCACTTAAGCCGTCGAGAAAAATTGGCAATACGTTTGGCTCGTACACCTCAGTTGCGGAAACGTTGTCGCCGATCAGGTGATCTCCTTCCCAAGGAAACAGCTTCACGCCGTCGATCTCCACTTCCCTGAGTCCGCCGGACTGCTTGCTTTTCGCTGAATACTCTTCGGAAGACATGATTATTCGCGCGATCTCCAACGCGGAAAGATTATCCGCATGAACCATCTTGGAATAATGCGCAAATCCCTCCGTATCAGGTTCCCTACCAAGAAGAAGTCGATATGCAAACCTGACGTCTTCCTCAACTGCCCTGATTAAATAGCTATCCATAGAATTCCCTACCGTTCTCAATCGCGGGGGCGCAAGAACAGGTCCAAATGCGAAGTCCCGTTTCCGCCATGTCTCTTGTCGCTCAGCAGCCACTGCTCCATCACCGCTTCCTTGGTGTCGCAGCTAACCAGTTTTTCCGGTGACACAATGACATCAATGGATGAAGAATACGCCAGCATCATCTGCAGATACTCATCGTAGTCGAGACCTGAATTTTCCTTCATCGCGTATGGATGAAACTCCGTGGCAATTCGAGGCTTGAACCTCGCCAATGTGTCTGCCGCCCCACGCCAGGCAAACACCTCGTGACCCTCGATATCCATCTTCATGAAGTCGAGACGATCAATACCTTGGCACATCCAATCAAGGGTTCGAACAGAGGCAAATGTCGAAATGCTCTTGTTTGAGGAAACGCTCTGCACGAGAGCATTCGAGGTGTTCGGGTCTGTGACGATCGAGACTATCCCGTTGTGGCTGGAGGCGCCGATAGGGAATACCTCGACGTTGTTGAACTTGTTCTTTTCGATGCCCAGGTAGATGAGCTGAACGTTCTTGTCCATTGGCTCGATCGCGATCACCTTGCCGGAAGCTCCAACCAGATGAGTCGCCAGCATTGTGAAGTAGCCGATGTTTGCACCTACGTCGAGAAAGGTATTACCGCTTTTCAGCTCGCGCTTGAGTAGCGCAGTGACGTGCGGCTCATAGGAAATTCCTTTTGCTATTGCGCCGCCGATGTCACGATCGGAGCCACGGACGTAGACACTGTAGCCATCGAGCGCAATCTCCACGGGGTCGTGCAGTCCGCCATTCTTGCTCTTGAACTCTTCCGAGTTGATCAGCAACCGCGCGATTTCGTGCGGAGAAAGTTTCTGGGATTCCGCGAGCGAAGCAAAGTATGCCAAGCCTTTCTCGTCGGGCGCCCTTCCGAGTACAAGCTTGTAAGCCAGCGTCACATCGTCCTGCGTCGCCACAGCCGTATTGCCATCCATAATCTTGTGCATGCCCAGCGCCTATAGCCTGGTCCTATCGAATCTGCTCAACAGGACGAACAACGATCCCTGTTTCCTACTGAACCCGCCGCCGCAAGTAATTGAGCAGATCAATTCGCGTAATCAGTCCGAGGAATTTCTCGCCATCCATGACGATGGCGACATGCCCCGCGTCGAACACCGGTAGCAGGCTTTCGATGGGCGCGGTGACATCGAGTTTTTCCAGCCGGCTGATCATTGCGGTGGAAACCGGGTCGCGGAATTTCGATTCATCTCCGTAGACGTGCATGAGTACGTCGGATTCGTCCAGAATGCCCACGATCGAATCGCCCTCCATCACCGGAAGCTGGGATACGTCGTACAGCTTCATGCGGTTATAGGCGGTGATCAGCAAGTCCTTGGGGCCGATCACGACCGTGTCGCGCTGGGCATACGGACGCAGGATCAGATCGCGCAGGTCGCCATGTGTTTCGCGATCGAGGAAGCCGTTATCGAGCATCCAGTAGTCGTTGTACATCTTCGAAAGGTATTTATTGCCCGTATCGCAGACGAACACCACCACGCGCTTCGGCTCGACCTGCTCCTTGCAGTATTTCAGCGCAGCCGCAACCAGGGTTCCGGTCGATGAGCCACCCAGAATGCCTTCCTGGGACAACAGCTCGCGGGCCGTGAGAAAACTTTCCTTGTCGGTGATCGCATACGCCTTTTCGACGCGGGTGAAATCGCTGATGTCGGGCAGGAAGTCCTCGCCTATTCCTTCGACCATCCAGCTCGCGGACTTGTCGGAAAGGGTACCTTCGTTGATGTATTCGGTCAGAATCGATCCAACCGGATCGGCGAGGATGAGTTCCGTATCCGGTGAGTGCTCGGCGAAATATTGTGACAGTCCGGTCATCGTGCCGGAGGATCCGCAACCAAAGACGATCGCATCGACGCGGCCGTCCATCTGCTCGAGGATTTCCGGGCCGGTGGTCAGCTTGTGCGCGAGTGGGTTGTCGGGGTTGCCGAACTGGTTGATGAAATAGGCGCCGGGTGTTTCACTGGCAATCCGCGCAGCGAGATCCTGATAGTAATCGGGGTGCCCCTTGGCCACGTCCGAGCGGGTAAGGATGACTTCGGCGCCCATGGCCTTGAGGTTGAAGATCTTCTCGCGACTCATCTTGTCCGGCACGACAAGCACCAGTCGATATCCCTTTTGTTGCGCGACCAGGGCGAGGCCGATGCCGGTATTCCCGGCGGTACCTTCGACCAGGGTGTCTCCGGGCTTGATGCGCCCCTCGCGCTCCGCCGCTTCGATCATGCTGAGGCCAATGCGATCCTTGATCGACCCGCCGGGATTGTTGCATTCCAGCTTGAAGAACAGTTCGCAGCTACCGGTATCAAGGCGCTGGGCCTGCACTATCGGCGTATTGCCGATCAGTTCGAGAACGCTTTCATGGATCGTCATGCGGGCTCCGCGCAAGATCGGACAGGGAGCCGAATGATAACCCAGGGTGCTGGTTACGCCGGCCGGGACCGTTGGTGCGAGGGCCGGGATCGACACGGCGAATCCTGTTCGCAAGCGTACGTTGCGGTGCGCCTCGAACCCGCCAGCATTTATTCATGGCCGGGCGAAAAAGCGAGAAGCGGGCGGGTCTGAGACCCGCCCCTGCGAGTTGCATGGAAACTTCGGGGCTGAGGACCTAAACAAAGCGGAAGCGCGTGGTAGGTGATCGAAACCCGCGCCGCCATTCGGCTTGTCTGCAGGAGCGAGCATCAACCGCGATGTCCTTTTGGCAACCGGGCGAAATAGCGAAAAGTGGGCGGGTCTGAGACGCGCCCCTGCGAAATATATGGTGGATGACCGAAACCGATCGTCGCCATTCGGCTTGTCTGTAGGAGCGAGCTTCAGCTGCGATGCTATTGCGCTCACATACGAGAGCATCGCAAGTGAGGGAGCACCCTTTTCGGGACGGCTGAAGCCGGCCCCTGCTGTGTTCAATGGGGATGTGTCGCGCGTCTGGAACGCAGCGCCGCTGGCTTTCTTGAGCATCAGCGGCGCGCAGAATCGGGAAGATCAGTGTGAGGCGGGGGCCTGGTGCAAGTGTTCCCACATGTAGGTCAACTTGTCTTTCGCCAGCAGCTTTTCTTTCTTGAGAGTGTGCAAGGTGACCACGTCCATGGGCAGTACGCCAAGTTCGGCGTCGCGTACCTTGTCATCCAGTTCCTTGTGCTTGTGATAAAGCTGACGGAATTCGGTGTTGCCGTGCATCAAGGATTCCAGATCTTCTCTCTCAGCTTGTTCGAACATCAGGCTACCTCCTCAAAAGTCGGAAACGCATACCCATGACGCGGCGCCGGAGAGGCGTCGCGTCATGGGTTGCGAGGACGATGGAACAGACACGCTATGGCCTGTAATCAGGCCGCCAGGGCCGTAGGGTCCAGCACTCGGGCCGCGCGTACCAGCTTGCGACTCGGGCGGGCGCCACTGCCAGGCACTCGACCGTGCGTTACGGCTCTGCAAAGCCGAAATCGCTGGGTGAACGGTCATCTGTGCTGAACTCATGGGCTAGGCATATCCCATGCGGGTTCCAGAGAAACACCGGGTCGCATGGGATTTAGAAACTACTCCTTTGCCCGAGGCTTGGCAACCGTCATTCCGCGCTTTTGTCGGGGCCCAGCAAAAATCGCAAGTTGTTGTTATTCCTCAAGAATTACATCAACCCTGCGATTTTTGGCGCGGCCGGCCGCGGTGTCATTCGAGGCTACAGGCCGCTCTGCGCCTACGCCTACGGCGGTCATTCGAGCGGCATCGACGCCCATCGCGACCAGGGTCTCAAGCACGGCTTCGGCACGCTTCTGGGACAGAATCAGGTTGGCATTGGCGTTGCCGGTCGAATCGGTATGCCCCTCGATCAGAATCCGCTTGTTCGGGTCTGCGGCCACGAATTCGGCGAGCTTGTCGAGCGATTCGCGGGCCTCGGGGCGCAAATTCGACTGTCCGGAGGCAAAGGCCACGTCGTCGAGGGTCATTTGCATGCCGCGCGAGCCCTGGGTGGCGCGCAGATTGCTCAGGCGAACCCTGAGCGCTTCTGCAGCGGCACCGGCCAGTTCGGCCTCCTGGCGCGCCAGTGCAGTCTCCTGGGCCTGCGCATCGGCCAGTCGGCGGGCCTGGATCGCTTCCTCGCGTGCCGCCGCCGTGGCCTGTTCACCCAGGATCAGGGCCTGTTCGGCATTCATGGCCTCGCGCTGGGCCTCTTCGGCACGGATCTGGGCCAGCAGGCGCTGCTGATCGAGTTCACGCCGCGCCTGTTCAGCTTCGTGGCGAGCCGCGGCCAGTTGCAGGCGGCCGTGCTCGCGCTGCAGGGCCTCCTGCTCGTTTTCCAGGTCCGTCACCTGGGCGGCGGCCCATGCGATATCGACGCGGCGTTCCGCCATGTAGAGCAGATGCGGGCGCTTCTTGCCGCGGCCATCCTTCTGCAGCGCAGCCAGCGCAGCCTGGGCCCTGGCAATTTCGTTGGTCGCGTAACTGCCGAGTTTCGGATCGGATTCGAGCTGGGCCAGGCTGCGAGCAAGGCGCTCGACATCCATATCCTGCTTGGCCGCCTTGCTGGGTCCAGAGGCGATCAGGGCGGCGACAACGAGGGCCAGGGTGAGAACGAAGCGGATCATCGGGACTCTCCGTAGCTGCTTTCGCTGCTGCCCAGAAGGCGCTCGATCTCGGCGTTTTCCTGCTTGAGGCCATCGACCGCCTCACGCAGTTTGCCGAGCTTGGCCTTGGTCATGGCCAGTTCGCTGTTTACTGAGGATTCGTCAGCCAGGTTGGCGGCCTCGGTGTATTCGCGATCCTGGCTCGCCAGCCGTGCCTGTCTGAGCTTGTCCTCGGCAAAACGCAGCTCGAGCGGGGCGTAGGTCTGGGCGCCGGCGCTGCGGGCGCTGGCGAGGCGCTGCGGGGCGTTGCCGAGCACATCCGGCGGCGGGCGCGTGGGGCCGCAGGCAGCCAGTAACAGGGCCAGCGAAACGACGAATGGAGCATGGATTTTCGTACCGCTTGGTGTCATAACTGTTCTCTGTGCACGGAGCATCGCCCTATTGTGGGAAGCTGGCCGGGCATTGGCAACGTTCTTCGTTGGGTTTGAACCAGGTTTCAGGGGATTTGATCAGATGGATATCGGATATTTTCTCAAACTGATGACCGAGAAAGGCGCGTCAGACATGTTTCTGACAACAGGCGCCCCGGTAAACATCAAGGTCGAGGGCAAACTGTATCCGCTTGGCAATACCGGCCTGCCCGGCGGCATGGTCAAGAAGATCGCCTATTCGCTGATGGATGAAGGCCAGGTTCCGCAGTTCGAGAAGAACCTCGAGCTGAACATGGCCATTGCGGTCAAGGACGCCGGCCGCTTCCGCATCAACGTGTTCAAGCAGCGCGGTGAAGTCGGCATGGTCATCCGTGCGATCAAGAGCGAGATCCCGACCATCGAACAGTTGCGCCTGCCGCAATTGTTCAAGGACCTGATCATGGAGCCGCGCGGTCTGGTTCTGGTCGTGGGTGCCACCGGCTCGGGCAAGTCGACGACGCTGGCAGCGATGATCGACCATCGCAACCAGAACACCTCCGGCCACATCCTCACTGTCGAAGACCCCATCGAGTATCTCTACCGGCACAAGAAATCCGTGGTCAACCAGCGCGAAGTCGGCCTCGACACGCACAGCTACCACGAGGCATTGAAGAATGCGATGCGCGAAGCGCCGGATGTCATCCTGATCGGCGAGATCCGTGATGCCGAAACCATGGAGGCAGCCATTTCGTTCTCGGAAACCGGCCATCTGTGCCTGGCGACCCTGCACTCCAACAATGCCGACCAGACCCTGGAACGCATCCTCAACTTCTTCCCGGAATCCGCGCACCGCAACATCCTGATGAACCTGGCCCTGAACCTGCGTTCGGTCATTTCGCAGCGCCTGGTCATGGGCAAGGATGGTCGGCGCCTGCCAGCCGTGGAAGTCTTGCTGAATACCCCGCTGATCCGCGACATGATCCGCCGCGGTCAGATCCATGAGATGAAGGAAGCCATGGATCGCAGCCTGCAGGAAGGCATGCAGACCTTCGACCGGGCGCTCTACACGCTCTACAAGGAAGGTCTGATCGAGCTCGAGGAAGCCCTGGCCAAGGCCGATTCGCGCGATGGCCTGGCGCTGAAGATCCGCCTGGCAGAAGGCGGCGAAACACCGATGGACGAAGGCTTCGAAGACGCGCATTTCTAGGCCGATCCGATTTCCTGGTAGCGATTCCTCGACGGTCTGATCAACGTCCGATCCTGATTCGACAGGCTCACCACGAACGGAGCAAACAAAAGCGGATCGATGGACCTCGGCCATTCTCCTCGGTAGAAAAGCCGTTCGTCCCCGGATCGAGTCCGCGAGTCTCACGCCATGCCGTTCGCACCTCTGTTCCGGCCCTTCCTGTTCCAGCCCGCCAAGGGTTGATCCCCGGGCCATGAGGCAAAGTGCCCCGCCTGGCGGGCGCCATTCGGGGTGAGGCCGAGATTGGGTAGTGCGATACTGGAACTCCGATTTCACCCGAGGCCCGGCTCCGATGATCCACCATCTTCGCAACGTGCTAGAACCCGCTGAGCTTGCCAACCTGCGTGCCATCGCGGCACGAGCGCAGTTTGTCGACGGACGCATCTCCAACCAGCACCACCCGCTGAAGAACAACCAGCAGATCGCACAATCCGACCCGGCCGCGATCGAGCCAGGAAAGATTCTGCGTGATGCGCTGTTCCGACACCCGAACATGCGCGTCGGCGCATTCCCGAGGAACATGGCCAACCCGACCATTTCCCGCTACGAGCCCGGCATGAAGTATGGCTGGCACATGGATGAGGCGCTGTTTCCGTCAACCCCGCCGATGCGCTCGGATGTTTCCTGCACGGTCTTCCTGTCGGATCCGGAAGACTATGACGGTGGCGAGCTGATGATCTCGCAGGGGCAGCACGCGCTTCCGATCAAGTTTCCCGCCGGCGACGCGGTGCTGTATCCCTCGACCACGATTCACCAGGTCGCAGCGGTGACCCGCGGCGTGCGCCTGGTCGGCATCACCTGGCTGCAAAGCTACGTCCCGAACGCCCAGCATCGCGAACTCCTGCAGCAGGTCGAGGAGGCTCGGGAAATCGAGATGAACCGTGGCGAACAGGCCGATTTGCGCATGCTGCTGATGCTCGGCGCGTTGCGCAACAACCTGTTCCGGATGTGGTCGGACGCCTAGGGAGACTCCTCCAGTCGAAGAAACATGCGTCGTCCGAATTCACGCGCTCACAGCGTAGGAGCCGGCTTCTGCGGCTATGCGTTTGAGGATCCTGCAACAGGAGCATCGCGGCTGAAGCCGGCTCCTACAGGGAATGGGGGAGGCGTCGCGACTGAAGCAAGTCTCCCTTTCAAGGCGGTTTAAGCCACTCCCGCGAATTTCGACCAGGAGCATCGCGGCTGAAGCCGGGTCCTACAGGGAATGGGGGAGGCGTCGCGACTGAAGCAAGTCTCCCTTTCGAGACGGTTGAAGCTACTCCCGCGAATCTCGAATCTCGAATCTCGAATTCCGAGTTGGAGCATCGCGGCTGAAGCCGGCTCCTACAGGAGCGCTTGCAGTTCTGGATGGCGCTTTGCCATGTGTTCCGCGAAGCGCAGCCCGTCAGCGATCTCGCTTGCGAACTTTCGGCGTGACAGGTCGAGGTCGTGGATTCGGTCAGCCGGCGAATAGGCGTGCGCCGGGCTCTTTGCGTAAGCGCGCATCTCCGGCCACTGTGCGACAGCGCCGGCGCTCGTTGCACGGCCGCTCAGTCCAAGATGCTTTCTGGCCGCATCGAGCAGCGCGTCGGGCTGCTCGAGCCACTGCTCGAAGTCGAGCATCATGATCCTGCCTTTTCCTGCATCGGCGTCCGCGGCGCGCCGAAAACGCAGCAATTCGGATAGCCAGCCCATTGCCAGAATCTCGGCGTGACCGAGTTCATGCAGCCGTGGGGACTCAGCTCCGAGGGTTTCATGCAAGTACTGGAGCCTGGCCGGCGCACCGTGCAAGGCGTCGAGTCCGCCGCCCTGCCCCTTGAGCATGGTCGCCATATAACTTTCAAGCGGAATATGCAGAAGAATCAGGCGACTTGCCGAATCGTGTTCGAGTGCACTTTCGATGAGGTCGTTGCAGGTACTGGTGGCCTTGATCAAGGCCCGTTGTCCTGGCGAGAAACCGCGTCCGAGCAGTTTCAACGAGCCATCGAACAGGGCCGACCATTGCGCGGCGGAAACACGTGACAGGGGTGAATCAAGCTCACGCCGCGCGGCGGAAAGTTCACGCAATGCGAGCGGTTCACGCAAGCCGAGTAGATTGCCGTCCTTGTCCAGCAGACGGCTGATCAGCGTCGAACCGCAATGCCCGATATGGAAGATGTAGTGTGGCGCTTCGACAGGATCTGCAACCGCGGCAGATATTGCCGACAGGGTTTCCAGAGTCACCCAGAACCCGTCCCGTCCCTGCAAGCCGAGCCGCTCGTCGAGAAAGGATGCCGCTCGCAAGTCCGCTTCCGTCAGGCGAACGAACAGCGCGCGACGCTGGATCGTATCCAGTTGTTGCAGGAATGCGCCCGGATCGCGCGCAATGCCTTCGACTGCCGCCGGATCAATTGCGGCCGTCATTGCATCCATCCTGCACGGCGAAGAGCCTCATTGGGTCGGGGACAAGTTGCCGGGATCAACGCGTGGATTCTTCTCGAACAACAAGTAGGTCGATACGATGTACTTTGCGTTGGATATCGGTGGCATGCCAGCGTGCTGGTACATCCAGTAGGGCGGAAACATCAGGAGGCGTCCCTTGCGCGCCTGCACGCCCATGTCCAGATCCATGAAGCGCGTCTCGCCACCTTCTTCAACGTCGTTCAGATACCAGAGAAAGACCATGTAGCGATCACAGCGGTCATAGATCGAGTCGAAGTGAGGCTCGAACTGCTCAACCTTGTCGGCGGCATAGCGCTTGATGATGAGATCGGAAGACAAGTGCGTTGGCGGAACCGGCAAGCTGACCCCGATTTCCGCATTGTAGCGCTCCAGATATTGATCGATGAGGCTGATGAAATAGCCTTTCATGGCGGGATCGGCGAACTTCGACAGATTGAGCTCTGTCCACTTGCTGCCATCCAGACCCTTGCGCACGCCCACTCCATTGACCACCTGAGCGTCGCGCATCTGTTCGAACCCTGCGACCAGACCGTCGCAAAGCTCAACCGGCAGCACATTGTCGTACCAGCGCACGTAATGGCGCAGATCGACCAGAGGTCGATTCGCGTCGACAGCGGATTCAGACTTCATAGCCCCAGTACTCCAGGATCGGAGCCAGTGTCGGCAACACCGGCTCCAGGTATTTCCGATAGCGTTCCCAGCGGCCCACTGCATCCGCATTGAGACCCTGCACGACCTGGGAATAGCTGGGTGTGCCGATGAATCCCCGCGCCCGGGCATGCTCGCTGAACTGGTGCATCGAGGAAACGTCGGAAAGACCGAGAAACTCGCCAATGCGCTGAAGTTCGGTATCCACGCTCGAAACCAGGTCTTCGTGTCGGCAATAGAGGAGATGCTGCGGGAACAGGCTCGAATCATGGATCCAGCGCGCCGTCAGCCTGAGATAGAGATCAGCGAGGCGATCGAGACTCGCGCTTGCGGCAGCCAGCCGGGCATCGCGGAAGTTCTGCATGTAGCTGCTCAGCATCGAATCACAGGGATGCCGCTGGCAAAAGATCACGGGCGCTTCCGGAAAGATTCGGCGAATCAGCGGTAACGCGAGGAAGTTCAGCGGGTGCTTGTCGACCAGGCGCTTGCCTGGCTTCCACTCGAGCATTCTCGCTGCCTCGGCCCAATACAGTTCACGCAGGGATGCGCACTCGGAGTCTGTCAGCGCAGACAGATCCTGCGGGTAGTTTCGACCCCATTCCCGTATCTGCTCGAGCACGCGCTGGAGCATCGGTTGCTCATCGGCCGAGACAAAATCAGGATGCGCCGCCAGCATCTGCTCGAGCAAGGTCGTGCCTGATCGCGGAAAGCCGACGACAAACACGGGGGACTCCGCCGTGCTCGGGGCATCCCGGGTGGACCACTCGATCGGGCCCTCGATGTTTGATGACGGGTAGGACAATTCAAGCAAGCCCTTGCCGGCTACCTTGCTCTGCTCTTTTATGGCCTGCTCGGTCAGTTCGCCCTGGTGGGCATGCTGCAATGCGTCCATCGCCGCGCTGGTGTCGCCGAGCTGGTCGTAGGCTCGGGCCAGGCCGAAATACAGCGATCTCTGGTAGCGCTGCGGCAGCTCAAGCGCCAACGCATCCTGGTAGTGTTTACGGGCAGATTCGAAATCCTTTCTGCGTACGGCGATGATCGCCAGCGCATTGAGCGTATCCATGCGCGCTTGCTTGTCGGCAATGGTTGCGGGATCGCGCATGCGCTCGATGAGGGCGGCGGCTTCGTCGATGCGGTTCAGTCGCTCCAGGGCCAGTACGCGTCGTGCCAGGGCGCTCTGGCGGTAGTTGGCGTTCTGGAATTCGCCTCCGAGCACCGCTTCGCTGGCCTCGTGATCACCGAGCTGGAACAGCAGCCATCCGAGCTCGACCAGCGCTTCTTCGGACGGCCGCGGCCACTGTTGCCATTCCTGGATGAGGGCACCAGCCGTATCGTCATCCGCACAGGCCTGGCAGGCAACGCCGGCCCAGATGCGCATGCTGGGCTCGGCACCTTCCATGTTGCAGGCCGCCACCAGGGCCTCGCGTGCCTTGCTGAATTCACCGAGATTCAGTTGCAGCAAGCCATAGTTCGCGCTGATTCGCGGGCTGGTCGTGTTCAGCGCAAGAGCACGTTCATAGGATTCACCCGCTGCACGCAGTTTCCCTCGCAGCCGTTGCACGTTGCCGAGATTGTTCCAATGCTGCCAGGTGCCCGGGTGGTTCCTGGTCAATCCAAGCAGGATGTCATGCGCGGTGTCCAGGTCACCGGCGTTCTGTTCGCTGACCGCAAGCAGCGAGAGAGCGCCCTCTTCCGTCGGAAAGGAGTGCACCAGCTCGCGCGACATGGTCAGCGCGTCTGCATGCTGACCGGCTTTCATGGCGGCAAGGATGTTTTCTACCAGTTGTTGCATGGGTGGATCCTGTTCTAGAGGGTCTTGCGCTGCAGCGCCGATACGATTGTCACGAGAGGGAGCCGATCGTTGGAACCTGGTCTGCTTCCGTGCTCTTGCGAGGTTGTTGTGCGGTGACGGAAAGCATCGCGGCTGAAGCCGCTCCTACGATGATTGTGGGGTGCGTTGCTCTCGCAGGAGGTCCTTTCAGGGGCGATGCTTTTTGTCCGGTGGGAAGTCGCGTTGTCTTGGCGGAAAGCATCGCGGCTTGAGCCGCTCCTATGACGGGCGTGGGGTACGCGACTCTCGACGGAAATCCGTACAGGCACCACAGCGTTGGACGCGTCCGTGGCGAGGACTCGAGTGTCCGGACAACCGTTGTCGAAGGTGTCCTGATGCAGCGGGCACGCTTTCACGATTCATAGCCCCAGCGCTTCATGGCGGGCTCCAGTGCTGGCAGGACCGGCTCGAGATACTCGCGATAGCGCTGCCAGCGCCCGACGGCCTTCTTGTTCAGGGGCTCGACAACCTGCGCATAGCTCGGCGTGCTGATGAACCCCTTGGCGCGGGCATGCTCCTGGAACTTCTCGAGCGCCTTCGCATCCGACAACTCCAGATGTTCGGCGATGCGCCGGGTCTGGGCGACCACATCTTCGAGCAGGTCTTCGTAGCGCAGTTCGAGCACGGCGGGCTTGAACAATGCGACGTGACGTACCCAGAAATCCATGGCGTTGGCATACCCCCTGGAAAGCCTGTCGAGCGTGGAACAGAGCACCTGAAATGCAGGGGCGCGGAAGCTCTGCATGTAGTTGCTCAAGATGACATCGCAGGGGTGACGCAGGGCGAGCACGATGCGCGCATTCGGGAAAATGCGGTGGATCATCGGCAAGCGCAGGATGTTCAGCGGATTCTTGTCGACCAGACGCTCGCCGGGCTTGAGGTCGACCACGTTGCGCACGCAATTCCAATAGGTCTTGCGCAGAGTCTCCAGATCCTCGGCTTCAAGCTTGTCGAGATCTTCCGGATACTGGCGCTCACCCGATTCCTGCATCCTGGCGATCACATCCTGCAGGAAGGCGCGTTCATCCATTGAGCGCAGTCCGGGATGCGCATCGAGCATCTGCTCGAGCAAGGTCGTGCCCGAGCGCGGAAAGCCGACAATGAAAATCGGCGAATCCTGTGCGGATGGAGCGCTCGGATCGACGATCCAGCGTTCGTGCGCGTCCTTGTTGACCGGGTAGCTGGTAATGCTGAGCGGATTCGAATCGGCAGCCATCAATTCGGGGACCAATTTGGCCGCCTGCGCCATCTGGATGTCATGGGCCGTGGTCAGAGCCTCCATGGCTCCGGCAACATCCTTCATCGAATCGCAGGCCTTGGCGAGGGCAAACCACGCTGGTGCCTTGGTCGCTTTCTTGCCGGCGCTTTCGAGCATGCTCCGGTAAAGCGTCACGGCTTCCTGATGTTTTCCGCCGCGCTGGGCCAGAGCCGCTCGCAGGCCGAGCTCTTCCTCTCGATCCTCGGGTCCGAGCTGCGCGTCAGCCAGCAATGCTTCGGCTTCCTCGATCCGGTTTACACGCTCAAGTTGACTTGCGAGGCGAAGGCGAGCGACCCCTGAGGCTTCGGGATGCGCCATCAAGTTGCGCAACCTCTGTTCGGCGTCATCCGTGCGTTCGACCTGCATCAGGGCCGTGGCCAGATCCGGCTCGAAGACGTGGCCCAGGTACGGCCAATCTTCGCTGCCCTGAAGGAGCTGCTTCGCGGTTTCGGTATCCGCACATTCATGGGCCGCCAGCGCGCCGTAGATGCGTGCTTCGGGCAACCCCTGATCCAGCTGGAACGCAGCCTGCATCAATTGGCGCGTCTCGACGGCGTCTCCCTGTTGCCAGCGAAGGGTACCGAGACTGGCCAGAGCAGGTGGATCATAGGGATTGATCGACAGACCTTGCCGATACTTTTCTTCGGCACCGGCCAGATCACCCGTTTCGCGCAGGCTGGTGCCCAGGTTGTGGTAGTGCGAGGTCTCTTCAGGTTCAACCTCGGTCAGCTTTCGATAAATGTCTGCCGCCTCCTGAAAGCGGGACAGCATGCTGAGCGAAATGGCGAGCAGGACCAGACCCTGCGAATCCGATGGATCCTGATCTGTGCGTGCCCGGGCCGCACGTTCGGCCGCAGCGGCATCCCCCGCCTGGAGCAGGCCGACAATGTCAGCATTGGAGGGTTTGGGTGTCGGTTCGCTCATGGTGTCGTTCTGCTTCCGATAGTGGTGATGAAGAAGTCTTTCTGGAGCATCAACGCGTTCAAGCGCGATGCCTCGCCGGACGCCCTGCGCGACTTTGGCTCGAATAAATCGGCTTACGGTAACACGCCCGCCCGATACGCCAAATGCGGCCTGTTGTCGTATTGGCAAGGTCAAGAGCCGTTGCGCCCGCTCCCTACGCATTCTGCGGCGACGATCGCGGGCCGCACGAAACCCGTGCACGAACCGCTCTGCCTGACTTGACACAATTTGCGCAAAAAAAAACCGCGCGGCTTGTGGCCGCGCGGCTAGTTTTAAAGCAGTCGTTCTATGGGATCAGAACTTGACGGTTGCACGTGCCCAGTAGTAGCGGCCAACGGTGTCAAAGGTACGGACATCGGTGTTCGCATTGGTCACGTTGTTCTGGAAGTAGATCGGCGGCTGCTTGTCGAACGCATTGTCGATACCGATCTGGAACTGCGTGTTGATCGCTTCGGCGGTGTAGCCGAAGTTGAAGTTGTGGTACGTGTATGCACCGTAGCTGCACTCGACACCGACGAAGCCACCATCGCACGACAGACCCTGCGACAGATCAGCACTACCGACGCGGGTGTTGCCGATGAAGCGCATGTGCCAGCCAGCCTCGAACGGACCCATGGACCAGTCGATCGTGCCGAGGGCACGTACGCGCGGGAAGTTGCCGAACTGCGCGGTGTAGACACCGGCATTCGAGATGCGCGGAGCGCTCGCATCACCCGGAACCGGCGTGTTGTCGAACTCGTCGATGTAGGTGCCCTGGAAGCCGAGGTTGAAGCGACCGATCTGGCGACCGAACGCGTCAAATTCCGGCACGCGGTAGTTGATGCCAAGGTCATAGCCCGAGGTATCCAGACGGCCGAGATTCACGACCGGCTCGAGGACCGTATTGATATCGCCATTGGCGAAGCGGCTGATGAACGGGCAGAAGGCGCTGGTGGCATCGTTGTAGCAGATGTTCAGCACGTTCTGGGCATTGATGACCGTGATCGTGTCATTCAGGTAGATGCGGTAGTAGTCGAGGCTGATCGACAGGCCTTCGGCCCAGCTCGGATCATAGACCACGCCGAAGTCGAAGCTCTTGCCTGCTTCGGGCTTCAGCGAGAAGCCTGCTGCCACTGCACCGGAGATGACGCCGTTGATCTGGCCGTTCAGCTGCGGCGGAATGCCGGTAACCGGATCGATGGCGGTTGCGCCCGTCGACGGTCCGCAGGCTCCAATACCCTGCTGCTGACCCGGCAGGTAGCCCACGCAGGGATCCTGTGCCGTCGGAGCATCGCTCTGGTTGCCGGCAAACAGTTCGCTGATGTTCGGTGCACGGAAGACTTCGGAGACCGTACCGCGGAACAACAGATCCTCGATCGGGCGCCATTCCACTGCGATCTTCGAGTTGGTCGTATTGCCAGCGAGGTTGAACTTCGAGTAGCGGGCACCGAGGGTGACGTTCAGGGAGTAGGCGAACGGTATGTCACTCAGGATCGGCACGAATGCCTCAGCGTAGAGTTCCTTGGTTTCCAGGTTACCCGACAGCTCGGTGGTGCACGCCGTGCCGAGATCGCACGTGTTGGTGACCGGGTTGAAGATGATCGTCGAGTCGGCCTTGTTGCGCTGGTAGTCCTTGCGCCACAGGGCACCGACGGCGAGGCTGACCGCGCCGGCCGGCAGGTTGAAGAGCTCGCCGTTGGCATTGGCCGTGTACTCACGCGAGATCTGCAGCGTGTTCTGGAACGGGTTGGAACCCGCTGCGCGCAGCTGTGCGGTCGATTCCGGCGAATCCTGCTCGAAGATATTGAGCGGGACGCAACCCGCGATTGCCGTGCTTGCATCACCCGGAGTCGTTACGCAGGTCGGCACGCCGTTAACGAGCATGGACGGGCCGAGCGCAGAAGCCAGCTGGGTGAAGTTCAGGTAACCGGTGGTGTAGGAATCCTGGCTCAGGTGGCCATAGTTCGCATTGACATCCCAACGCCACGAGGTATCACCGAAGTTGCCACGCAGGCCGCCGATGAACTGCGAAGCCTGGGTGTCGAACTGGTTGATACGCTGGCCGACACCGGTCAGGCGCTCAAGTACGTTCAAGCCCGTGCCGAAGCCAAGGTCCGTCTGGAACGGATTGTAGATGCTGTCCACGGAGATGGTCACGCCATTGCCGATCGCATCGAACGGATACGGAGCAATCAGCGAGGACGAGGTCGTGCGGTTCGCGAAGGTCTTGAGGTAGGCCTCGACGTTGTCGGTCAACTTGTAGTTGGCCAGCGCGAACAGGTTGGTGCGCTCCTGCGGAACGAGGATCACGTTCAGCGGCTGGTAGTTGTAGAAGTCGACCGGACCTTCGGCCGGATTGGTGATGAAGCAGCGATAGTCGTCGAGCGAGCTGCCGGTCGTGCCATTGATGCGGATGACGCTGTTGCTTGAGCAACCGAACTGCGGGCGAAGAGCGGTCGGCAGGATGATGCGGCCGTTCGGTGCACGGCTGGAACCGCCGGCGAACGAGCTGCCGTAGTACAGGTACAGCGCTTCGTTCGAGAAGGCACGCTTGCCTGCCGAGACGGCGTCTGTCTTGTTGTAGTTGATACCGGCAACGACGCTGCCGCGATCGGTGGTCTGACCGAAGGTGAAGGAAGCGCCCTGGCGCTCGCCGTCATCGCGGTCGGAGATGCCGTATTCAGCGGTGAACTCGGCGCCCTGGTAATCCTTGCGCATGATGAAGTTCACAACGCCGGCGATGGCGTCGGAGCCGTAGGTCGACGATGCGCCGTTGAGCAGGACTTCAATGCGCTCGATCACGTTGGCCGGGATCGCGTTGATGTCGTTCCTCTGGATGCGCTGACCGTCGATCAGGATCAGGGTGCGGTTGCTGCCGAGACCGCGCAGCGAGACCGTAGCGGCACCGGTACCACCACCGTTGTTGACCTGCGGGTTGGTCGCGTTACCAGCGATCGACGGCAGTTCCTGGACGAGGTCACCGACGGTGAGCTTGCCGCTCTTCTGGATCGCCTGACGATCGATCGTGATGATCGGGTTTGCCGTTTCGATGTCGACGCGGCGGATGTTAGATCCGGTCACGACGATCGTGTCGAGCCTTTCGCTCGCAGCTTCGTCCTGAGCGAAGACTGCGCCGGAGCTCAATCCGACTACTGCTGTCGTGCCTGCATACAATGCAAGGCGAACAGCTTTCAAAAGCTCGTTGTTCGTTAATCTCATTACGCTCTCCAACGTTTTTAGAGTGGTGTCACTGGTGACGCGGATTCGGGACATGTCGCAGATCGGGAATTTTTGGAAATCCTTTCCCTGCTACCAAATAGCCGGAGACGGCCCTTTGGGACCGGCGGCAGTAGCAGGATACTAACAACATTCTCACGTTATGGGAATCCCTGACGAAAGACTTAACATCAATGGCCCGATCAAGATATTTCACTTTTGAATCAATGGGTTGCGTTAAATACGAGGGAAGGCGTATTTCTTTCGTCGAATCAGGCATGCCAGCGGCGGCGGCAGTCGGCACCGCTATCGGGGGGGTGTCGCCGCAAGCATGGATGCCGGGACGCGGACCCGGATGAAACGCTACTCCGTTTCATTCGAACAACCGCTGCGCGGCAAATGCCGGATCGGTCCACGTTTCCGGAATGATCGAGAGACGCGGAAAGCGCGCTTCGAGCCTCTTGATTGAAGGCCGGAGGCCGGGCATCGACTGCACGGATCGAGGAGGGTGTGGAACTTCGGAGAAGAGCCAGGCGGTCGGATGGACCGAAGCCGGAGGCGGATTCAGAGATCCTGGCGATACTGCACGTAGGGCATGCGTGCCTGGGCCGCATCCGATTCGCGCGACGTTGCGGGATCGAGCGGGGCCGACCAGAGGTTTTGGGCACCCACGGTCACTTCACCCCGCCACGGCGTGCGCCATGACACGCCAAGATCGAGGCCGCTCCAGCGGCGGTTTCCTTCGAAACCGGGATCTTCGAAACTGCTGATGCGCCCGACAATGCTTCCACGCAGCGAGCCGCTGCTGATGCCGAGACCCAACGAAGCCTGGTTCAAATCCAGCCCGGCTCCCGGGAGGCCATACCAGACCGGCGACAGTTCCGCCTGGCTCAATGCCGCAGTCAGATCGATGATCGGCCCCTGGCTCATGCTCCAGGAACCGCGTGCGCTGAGCGTGCGGCCCGAACTCAGTCGGTAGCCGTCGATGCCGGGCAATTCGAGCAAGGCAAGATCGATCGGATCGCGCACGACCTGCTGCGCAAGCACGGGCAATGGCGAATCGCCCCCATCCAGCCACGACAATCCAAACGAGAAATCCAGGCCAAGATCTGCGGAAGACGACCAGCCCAGACCGAGGCCTGCGGTTCGGAGTCCGGAGTTGCTGGCGGACCTGTTCTCTTCGAAGCAGGCCATGGTCAGGCACTCCAGCGCGTCACCCGCGCCGTAGGACAGGGGCATTCCTCCCTGCCATCCGACGAACATGTCTGCGCGCAGGCCATCCGAGAGACGCATGCGCAAGCCGGCCGAGAAAAGATCGGTCGCATCGACAATGCGCAAGTCGGAGACGCCCCCGAATGCGGGTGAAGGAGGCAGGGTCGGCGCACCGACACCGCGCGACAAACCCACGATGGCCAGCAGGCGGCCGTCGGGACTTGCCCACAGGGGCACCACCTGGCCACCCGCCCCTGCCATGCCCGGATTCACTTCCACCGACAGCAGCCGGTCGAACAGGGGGCGTTGTGCATCAGCCAGGGTTGCAGGCGCAACTCTCTGTGCTGCCGCGGAAAGCGGCAGCAGTAGAGTCAGCAGCAAGGTGGCAGTACGCAACAACATGGACGTTTCCGCTGGTTGAACCCTGATGACCCTTCCGGGGGCTGGAAGTTCCCCGAAATGCCTTGCCCGCTCGCCAGTAGGCGCACGCCGGACGTTAGTCGAAAGGATACTCCGTTTTACGAAAAATCAACAGCCAATCGACCTCAGATTGGGTCAGCAAGCGATTGAATTTGTGTGAATTGACGCAAATTGACAGGAATTGCGCGAAGCGGGTGGACGTCGGATTGTCGTGCCGGGTGGCCGACGGCCAGCCCGAACCCGCCAGCGACCTCGCTCGGACGCAGCCCGAGATCCGCTTGCCGGGCCGCGACCACACGCCCGAGGCTTCGTGGGACCGGGCCCTGCCCGGGAGTAAGTGCCCGGCCCTTGCCGGTCCGACGGGCCAGCCAGCGCGGCCATTCCGCCCGAAAGGAAGGCTCAGACCCGTCGGCAAGGCCTCCCTAGTGCCGCGATTGCGGTCCGGGCGCCATCGGGTGCGCGGCGAACAGGGCAGCGATATCCACTTCGTCGAGCTGGTAGTCGCGGTTGCAGAATTCACAGGTAATCTGCATTTTTCCGTTTTCCGACAGGGCTGCGTTGACCTCTTCGGGGCCCAGGGAACGCAACATGCCTGCGACCCGCTCGGGTGAGCAGCTGCACTTGAACGAAAGCGCCCGCGGCGGCTGCAGCACGACCTCTTCTTCGTGAAAAAGGCGCAACAACAGCGTTTCAACAGGAAGATCCAGCAACTCGCGCTCGGTCAGGGTCGCCAGCAGGTGGCCTACCCGGTTCCAGGCATCCGGATCCGCCGTTGCCAGGGTGCCGCCTTCGACAGCCACATGCTGCAGCATGATTCCGGCACACCGGCCGCCCGAAGCGGCCAGCACGATCTTGCTCGGCAGCTGTTCGGATCGTTCGAAGTAGCCCTCGAATGCGCCACTCAGCTCGGGTGATTCGACCGGCACAAGCCCCTGATAGCGCGTGTCCGACTTGCGGTTCTCGATCGTGATGGCCAGTTGCGCGCGCGTATCGAGGAGATCGATGCCGGCAGAGTCCGAGCTCTCGTCCTGACGTGCGATTCCGCGCAGATGCCCGTCGTGCGTGCATTCGGCGAAGAGCAGACGCAGCTTGCCGGCCTGGCGCAAGTGTATGGACAGGGCACCCTCGAATTTCAGCGCGCCGGCAAACAGCGCGCTGGCTGCGACGGATTCGCCAAGCAACTGCATGACGGGCTGCGGATAATCTGCGTGCTCGCAGATTTCAGCCCAGGCCGACTCCAGTCGCACCACGCTGCCGCGCACGCCCGCGCGTCCGAGCCGAAAAGGAAACAGCGCATCATTCAATTCCTGCATCGCACTCTCCGATCATTCGACGTGCCGACATGTGGCCCGGACCTTGAACTTGCAAGCAGGATCGGATGCGCCGGCATCCTTCGAGCCGATCGCGGTGCTGCCGCCGACGGGATGGCACAATCCGCTCATGCACGCGACAAAATCCCGATTCCGACGCCTACTGCGCTGGCTGGCCCTGGCCCTCGTCATCTGGGTGCTCGCCTGCATCCTGCTGGTTCTCGTGTTCCGCTTCGTGCCTCCTCCCACTTCGGCGTTCATGATCGAGCGGCGCATCCAGGCCATTGGGGAAGAACAGGCAGGTTTCCGACTGCGCTATCAGTGGGCGCCGTTGAGCGAGATCTCGGACAACCTGCCGATTGCGCTGGTGGCCGCCGAAGATCAGAAATTTCCCGAGCATCACGGCTTCGATGTCGACGCCATCCAGGACGCGCTGGCGGACGCCGAAGGAGGCGCGCGCTTGCGCGGTGCGAGCACGATCAGCCAGCAGGTCGCCAAGAACCTGTTCCTCTGGAATGGCCGCAGCTATCTGCGCAAGGGACTGGAAGCCTGGTTCACGATCCTGATCGAGGCTCTTTGGCCCAAACAGCGGATTCTGGAGGTTTACATGAACATCGCCGAATTCGGTGACGGCACCTATGGCGCTGCTGCCGCAAGTGAGCATTATTTTCAGATCGACCCGTCCCGGCTGACGCCGCGACAATCGGCTCTGCTTGCAGCCGTTTTGCCGAACCCGCGCAAATTCCGTGTCGACAAGCCTTCAGCGCACGTGCAGCGGCGGGCGGCCTGGATCGAGAGGCAGGTTCGTCAATTGGGTGGTTCCGGCTATCTGGTTCCGTGAGCCACCGGTCGCAATTCGGGCCAACTGACGGTTCGGCTACGCAGTCGGACCCGGACAGCGGTAAACTGAAGCACCCCGCAAACACCCGTGGGGCCCCGGAACCAATCGGAGGAAATCATGCTGCAAGTCAAGCATTTGCTCGAAGACAAGGGCCGCGAGATTTTCTCGATTTCACCTGACGCACCGGTACTTGATGCCATCAAGGCCATGGCCGAGCGTACTGTGGGTGCATTACTGGTCATCCAGGGCGAAAGCCTGGTCGGACTGGTTTCGGAACGCGACTACGCCCGCAATGTCGTGCTCAAGGGACGCTCGTCGGCCACTACCTCGGTGCTCGAAATCATGGACAGGGATATCCATTCGGTCGGGCTCGACGACAGCGTCGATCTTTGCATGCGCCTGTGCACCAACAAGCGCGTTCGCTATCTGCCCGTCATCGACAAGGACAAGGTCGTCGGCGTGGTCTCCCTAGGCGATCTGGTCAAGGCCGTCATCAGCGAGCAGAGCGAACAGATCGAACAGCTGCAGCGCTATATCGCGGGCTGATCGCGCTGGCGGCTGCCGCGTGAAGATACGTTGGACCCGCTTGTTGGTCCCGGGATCATGTCCGCGGGTTTCCACGAGCCTGTTGACGGATCGCAGCATCGCCACCAGCCGTTCGTCCCGAGCCTGTAAAAGGACTGCTTCGGCACGCGCAAGGATGAATCCGGATTGCTGATCGCTTGAGGCGCATTCCGATCAAGGTTCCCCTCGACGCGCACGGGACAGCCTCGGCTTGCCGGCAACGGAAGTCAGCTGGCCCCTTTCCGGATCGGCAATGCTTGCTCCTGTCCTACTTCGGTGCGTCAGGCTGATTCTCGGGCCGCGCCGCATCAAACGCAGGCAAGCCCAGACAATATTCCTCGATCCGCACAATGGTCGGGTACGGCGTCAGATCGAGCTCGAATCGGCGCGCGTTGTAGACCTGGGGAACGAGGCAGAGGTCGGCCAATGTCGGCGCATCGCCGTCACTGCACAGCCCGGTCGACGAATTGTCATTGAGCATGGCTTCGAGGGCGCGAAATCCCTCGCTGATCCAGTGCCGCGTCCAGCGGTCACGCTCGACGGCTGGCGTACTGAAGTCCCACTCCAGAAATTGCATCACGCGCAGGTTGTTGAGCGGATGGATATCGCAGGCGACGGTCTGGGCCAGCGCGCGGACACGCGCTCGTTCGCGCGCGGTCGACGGCAACAGGGCAAAGGTTTCCGGATAGGCTTCATCCAGATACTCGATGATGGCCATGGATTGGCGAAAGACCCGTTCGCCGTCGAGCAGGGTCGGGACCGTCCCTTGCGGGTTGAGATCGCGATAGGCCCTGGTGTGCTGTTCGCCACCCAGATTCACGAGATGCACCGGAATGGTTTCGTACGCGAGCTGCTTGAGGTTCAAGGCGATGCGCACGCGATAGGCAGCACTCGACCGCCAGTAGCTGTACAGCTTGATTGACTCCGTCATGCGCCCTCCTCGCCCAAGGACTGGAATCGACGAATGCCCCCCATGGTCATTCGCAGGGAACTGCAGCTCCGGTCAGGCTGGAGAGTATTTCTCCACGACCTGATCGATGGCGCCGAAAATCGAGCGCCCTGCAGCATCAGTGACGTCGATTCTGACCCGATCACCGAATTTCAGGAACGAGGTGACCGGTTTTCCGTCGCGCAAGGTTTCCACCGTACGCTGTTCGGCGAGACACGACGCCCCTTTTGAAGTGTCCTCGTTGGCAATCGTACCTGATCCGACGATGGTCCCGGCACTCAGGGGCCTGGATTTCGCAACATGGGCGATCAGATCGGCAAAACTGAATTGCATGTCGACGCCGGTTTCCGCTTCGCCGAACCACTGTCCGTTGATCCAGGTACGCATCGGCAGATGTAGCTTGGACTCCTTCCAGGTATCGCCCAGTTCGTCCGGGGTGACGAAGACCGGCGACAGTGCGGAGCGCGGCTTGGATTGCAGGAAACCGAAACCCTTGGCCAGTTCGCCCGGAATCAGACCGCGCAGGGAAACATCATTGACCAGACCGACGAGCTGGATATGCCCGGCGGCCTTTTCCGGAGATACGCCCATGTCGACGTCATCGGTGACCACGACAACTTCGGCCTCCAGATCGATACCCCAGTCCTCACTGGCGACCAGGATCGGATCACGCGGGGCGAGAAAGCCGGCACTGGTGGCCTGATACATCAACGGATCGGTATAGAAGCTTTCGGGAACCTCCGCTCCGCGCGCCCGGCGAACGCGCTCGACATGGGGCAGATAGGCGCTTCCGTCCACGAATTCGTAGGCGCGCGGCAGTGGCGAGGCCAGCTTGTCGACGTCGAGGTCAAAGGCTTCTGCCGCCTTGCCGGCCTGCAAGTCTTCGAACAGGGCATTCAGGCGCGGCGCGGCACTGCTCCAGTCTTCCAGGGCAAGCTGCAGAGTGGCTGCGATGCCGGTTGCACGCACACCTCGTGTCAGTTCGCGGTTGACAACGATCAGCGTGCCGTCACGGCCGCCTTCCTTGAGACTGGCAAGTTTCATGCGAATGATTTTCCTGTTTTAGCGATTGCCTGGATCGAAATGCTTGCGCAAACCCTGCCAGCATTCGAAGTAGTCGCCTTGAAGCTGCGATGACTCGAGTGCCTGGCGTGTTGGATGAATCACCGCCCGCGTTTCGAACATGAAGGCCATCGTATCGACGATGTGGTCCGGTTGCGAGGTATCCGATGCACTGGCCTTCTCGAAACTCGCGGCATCCGGCCCGTGGCCTGACATGCAATTGTGCAGGCTGCTGCCGCCCGGTTCGAAACCGCCAGCCTTGGCGTCATAGGCGCCGTGGATCAGGCCCATGTATTCGCTGGCGATATTGCGATGGAACCAGGGCGGGCGGAACGTATCCTCGGCACAGAGCCAGCGCGGCGGAAAGATGGCGAAATCGATGTTGGCCGTGCCGGGAGTATCGCTGGCCGAGGTCAGCACCGTGAAGATCGACGGATCGGGATGGTCGTAGCTGATCGAGCCCACCGTGTTGAAGCGACGCAGGTCGTAGCGATACGGCACGTGATTGCCGTGCCATGCCACGACATCAAGCGGCGAATGTCCGATTGCAGCCGACCAGAGGTGTCCCTGGAACTTGGCCACGAGCTGGAAATCCCCTTCCAGGTCTTCGAAGGCCGCAAGCGGCGATTCGAAATCGCGCGCGTTGGCCAGCCCGTTCGAGCCGATCGGACCGAGCTCCGGCAATCGCATGGCGCTACCGAAGTTTTCGGCCGCATAGCCAAGCGAGTCGCCATCGGGCAGATCCACGCGAAAACGGATGCCGCGCGGAATCACCGCGATTTGCTGAGGCTCGACTTCGAGCACGCCCATTTCGGTAGCCAGCAGCAGACGACCCCGCTGCGGCAGCAGAATCATTTCCGCATCGGCGTTGTAGAAATAGCGGCCCTGCATCGAGCGATTCGCTGCATAGACATGGATTCCGATACCGGCCTGCGCAGCAGCACTGCCGTTGCCTGCCATCGTGAACAGGCCATCGATGAAATCGGTCGGGGTGTCAGGCACGCGCGGCGGATCCCAGCGCAACTGGTTCGGCGATGTCGGCGTTTCGCCAAAGGCATTGTGGAAGCGCCCGCTCTCGACTTGCCGGAACGGCTTGTGCATCGAGGCTGGTCGAATCCGATACAGCCAGCTGCGCTGGTTGTGCGAGCGCGGCGCGGTGAATGCCGTACCCGAAATCTGTTCGGCATAGAGGCCGTAAGCCACGCGCTGGGGCGAATTGCGGCCTACAGGCAATGCCCCGGGCAATGCCTCGCTGGCGAATTCGTTGCCGAAGCCGGATTGGTATTTTCGGGCCGTTGCTTCATTCATTTCTTTGGCTCCAAAGCCCCTCTCCCCTCGGGGGAGGGGTTGGGGTGGGGGTACGATTTCTCGACAGCGTTCCGGATCGCCTCAAGCACAGCATCGGTTTGGCTCAGGACTTCACTGTCCCAAAAGCGCAGAATTCTCCAGCCACTCCGAGCGAGATATCGCGTCCGTGCTTCATCGACTCTCTGGTTGTGCTGGGAGCCATCCAGTTCAATGATCAATCTTCTTTCAATACAGCAGAAATCAGCAATGTACGGGGGTATTGGGTGTTGCCGTCTGAACTTGACCCCCTCAAGCTGCCTCGCTCGAATTCGCGACCACAGCTTTCGTTCTGCATCGGTCAGCTCGCTGCGCAGATTTCTCGAATTTCGCAACGTATTTGTCGGCAACGGCGGTTTTATTCCTTTGAGTTCCATTTCCCGACCCTGGGCGTCCTTCATTACTTGAATTCGCGAGGGCCGCGCAGTTCATTTGCCGCAGTGAATGGAGATCCTGGCTAGCATCGCACCCTCACCCCAGCCCTCTCCCGGGGGGAGAGGGAGCTTGAGCCTAAAGCACGCCGCGCTTCATCTGGTCACGTTCGATCGATTCGAACAGGGCCTGGAAATTGCCCTCGCCGAAGCCGGGATTGCCCTTGCGCTGGATGATCTCGAAGAAGATCGGGCCAATGCAGTTCTTGGTGAAGATCTGCAGCAGCAACTTCTTCTTGGTCTCGGCATCGGCATCGATCAGGATGCGGTTCTTCCACATGCGTGCCACGTCTTCACCGTGATGCGGAATGCGCTCATCGATCAGTTCGTAGTAGGTATTCGGCGTATCAAGGAATTCGATGCCTTCGGCGCGCATCGCCTCGATGGTGCTGTAGATGTCATCGGTGAAGCAGGCGATGTGCTGGATGCCTTCGCCGCGGTACTCGTCGAGGTATTCGTTGATCTGCGACTTCTCGTCCGAAGACTCGTTCAGCGGAATGCGCACCATGCCATCGGGTGCCGTCATCGCCTTGGACACCAGGCCGGTCTTCGCACCCTTGATGTCGAAGTAGCGGATCTCGCGGAAGTTGAACAGGCGCTCGTAGTAGTCCGACCACTTCTGCATGTTGCCGAAGTAGAGATTGTGGGTCAGATGATCTATGAAGGTCAGACCGAATCCGACGGGATTCGGGTCGGCACCCTCAATGGGTTCGAAGTCGGCGGCGTAGATGTCGCCGGCGTCGCCGTACTTGTCGACCAGGTAGAGCATGCAGTCGCCAATACCCTTGACCACCGGCGCATTGACCGCCTTGCTGGCCACCTTGTGGTCGATGGCTTCGCCACCGTTGGCGATGACGCGGCTGCAGACCTCGTCCGCCGGCATGCTGACGCGAATCGCGAAACCGCAGGCACAGGGGCCATGCGCCTTGGCGAAATCCGCTGCGAACGAATCAGGGTCCTCGTTGATCAGGAAATTGACCGTCCCCTGACGATAAACCGTGATGGGCCGCTTCCTGTGGCGCAGCACGGCGGTGAAACCCATGTGCTTGAAGTAGGCGTGCAGCTTGGCGGGCTCCGGCGAGGCGAACTCGACGAACTCGAAGCCGTCGATGCCCATCGGGTTCTCGAACGTCGTAACCTGCATTCCCGTATTGCCTGATTCGAGCTGGGCGTTCATGACGAATTCCTCGTGTTCTGCGCGGGTTGTACATCGAACCCCATATTTTAGTTACAATTGAAACCAACTGCAAGAGGTCCTGTGCAATGCCTGGTCATGCCCTGCTCGAACTCGAGACATTTCTGCCCTACCGGCTGTCGGTGCTGTCGAACACCCTGAGCCAGGCGATCGCACGCGTCTACGAGAAGCGATTCAACCTCTCGGTGACGGAATGGCGGGCGATGGCGGTGCTCGGACACTGCAGCGACATTTCGGCGCGCGAGGTGGCCGAACGCACGGCGATGGACAAGGTGGCAGTCAGCCGCGCCGTGGCGCGCCTGCTGGCCAAGGGCCACATCGAGCGCAGCACGGCCAGCCACGACAAGCGTCAGTCCGTGCTGCGCCTGTCCGACGAGGGCTGGAAAATCTACGATCAGGTTGCGCCACTCGCGCTGGAACACGAGCAGCGCCTGCTCGCGCACCTGGACGAAGAAGAGCGTCAATGGCTGACGCGTATCCTCGAGACGCTGTGGCAGGCTGAGCTGGTTGAATCGAAACGTTGAGGGTTCGGCATTGGCGTGATGCGCCGATGCCCGGGAAACGCTGATTGTCTGCCCGTTGCAGGAGGGGCGTCGGTGCGATGCTTTCTTTTGCGATAAATGCAAGGAGCATCGCGGCTGACGCCCCTCCTACAGAAGCGCCCGCAGCCGACGTCGATTTGCACACCAAGCAGAAGCATCGCGCATGAATGCGCTCCTACACCGTTGCAGTCATGGCCCCCGCATCAAGGCGGTCGTGGCCTTCGAATCAACGACAGGCATCGCCTTCGCATCAACGGCGGGCATCGCCTCGATGCTTCTCGTAGGAACAGGCTTTAGCCGTGATGCTTTTGGGCACATCCGCCAAGAGCATCGCGCATGAATGCTGCTCCTGCGCACAGCAGCGACCGTGAAAGCCATTCGATTGCGGTGGTGCTGCATTGGCTTCCGTAGGAGGGGCGTCAGCCGCGATGCTCCTTTTCGCGAGCGCCTGAAAGCAGCATCGCGGCTGACGCCGCTCCTGCAACAACGCGTGACGCCAACGCTGTTTCACAAAAGCTTGTAGTGCCTTGAAATGAAAAGTCCGCAGCCGTTGGCAGGCTGCGAACCCTGTTCAAACTACACGGATTGATTCGCGTGGACGTAGCTGAGGGCGAGGTATCACCCCTGAACTCATTTCACGCCATGCATGAGTTTGTTGATCAGCGGGGCGATCAGGAACAGCAGCACGCCCGCTCCGAGCAGCAGCCAGAAACTGAAGGTAAAGCCCTCGAGCGCAGAGCCGACTGTCATGCCGGTTTCGCCGCTGACATGTCCGGCGAAGATTCCGGAAAGATTGTTGCCGATTGCCGTACTCAGGAACCAGCCGCCCATGGCCAGACCGACCAGGCGTACCGGGGCCAGCTTGGTCACCATCGACAGGCCGATCGGCGAAAGACAGAGTTCGCCGGCCGTCTGCAGCACGTAGACCAGGACCAGCGGCCAGAATGGAATCAGTCCCTCGGGGCTGACCAGATTGGTCAGCGCATACATGAGCACGAGGAAGGCGACCGCATTGCCGAGCAAGCCAAGGCCGAACTTGCGCGGAATCGACGGTTCCATGTTCTTGCGTCCGAGGAAACCCCAGATCCAGGCGGCAATCGGGGCCAGCAACACGATGGCGACCGGATTCACCGACTGGAACCAGCCGACCGGGAAAATCCAGCCACCGAACATCTCGCGATCGACGATACCCTGGGCGAGGAAGTTGAACGAGCTGCCGGCCTGCTCGAAGAACATCCAGAACAGCACGTTGAACAGGAAGATGATCAGCATCGCGTAAACGCGGTGAGTCTGCACGGTGCCGTTGCGGATGGCCTCGATCAGCAGCATCACGGCCAGACCGACAAACAACGCGGCCAGCACCCAGGCCAGCGCCTCGGCACCGACCTTGTCGATCAGCAAATAGACGACGGGTACCGCGAGCGCCGCACCAACGAGCACGGCCAGCATGCTCTTGGTGCCATTGCGATCGGCAGGCGGCTCACCGATACCCTTGAGCTGGGCGCGACCAAACCAGAACCAGAGGAAGCTGATGACCATGCCGATGCCGGTAGCAGCGAACACCACCTTGTAGTTCTGCTGCATCGGCGTGTCGGTGATGACGCTGGCCAGCCAGCCGGTCACCAGCGGAGCGACCAGCGCGCCGGCGTTGATGCCCATGTAGAAGATCGTGAAGCCGCGGTCGCGGCGATTGTCGTTGATCGAATAGAGCTGTCCCACCATCGTGGAAATATTCGGCTTGAACAGACCGTTGCCGACGATGACGAGCGACAGTCCGAGAACGAACAGCTCCTTGTTCGGCAACATGATCGTGAACAGGCCGGCGGCCATGATCACCGCGCCAAGCAGGATCGATCGCTGATAACCGATGATGCGATCGGCGACGTAACCGCCGAACAGGGCGGTCGCATAGACCAGTGCAAGGAAGGCGCCATAGGTACGGCTCGCATAGCCCTGGCCGGAAGCATCGCCATCGAAGAACTGGGCAACGATATACAAGGTCAACGCCCAGCGCATGCCGTAGAACGCGAAGCGCTCCCAGAACTCGGTCATGAACAGCATCCACAGCGGCCTTGGATGCCCCAGCGCGTCCTTGAAGTCGCGTGGAGGTGTATCGGGTGACTCGGATGTTGCAACGCCGCTCATGCAGTTCTCCCGGGATCGGTATTGGATAACCGGGCGAGGATCACCGACCGTTGCAGGCTACGTCAATTGCTGTCTTCTTGCTGCAGCGCAGCATCGGCGCCTGACGACCGCTCAGCTACCAATGACGGTGCGCACTTCGAGCAGCTCCGGAAAGAACGTCAGTTCGAGTGCCTTCTTCAGGAAGGCGACGCCCGACGAGCCACCCGTACCGCGCTTGTGGCCGATCACGCGCTCCACCGTTTTCATGTGACGGAAACGCCAGAGCTGGAACGATTCCTCGATATCGACGAGCTGCTCGCAGAAGTGATACTCCGACCAGAACTCGTCGGCGTTCTCGTAGATGCGCTTGAATACCGGAACCAGGTCTTCGCGGAAGCGGTGCGGTCGTGACCACTCGCGTTCGACGCAATCCGCGGGCACGGCGTGGCCGCTGCGATGCAGGTAGCGAAGAAACTCGTCGTACAGACTCGGTGCTTCGAGGGCCTTTCGCAACTCGTTCTGGCGTTCAGGATCATGCGTGAACACGGCCAGCATGTCGGCGTTCTTGTTGCCAAGCAGGAATTCGATCATTCGGTACTGGTGCGACTGGAAGCCCGAAGCGGGTCCGAGCACATGGCGGAACTGCTGATATTCCGTGGGTGTCAGGGTTTCGAGCACAGCCCACTGCTCGAACAACTGGCGCTGGATCTGCTTGACCCGGGCAAGAATTTTCAGGCTCGAGTCGGTCTGGTCGACCGAGAGCAGCCCGATCGCCGCCTGCAACTCGTGGATCACCAGCTTCATCCAGAGTTCGCCGACATGGTGCTGGACGATGAACAGCATTTCATCGTGATGCGGCGGATTGCTGATCGGCTTTTGCGCAGAGAGCAGCGTATCCAGCTGCAGGTAGCCACCGTAGTTGAGGCGATCACGCAGGTCCGTTTCTATGCCCTGCTCCAGCTCGCGCCTGTTTTCCATGTCGGACCTGCCCGCCGCCTTGTTCGAATCAGGCAAGCTACCCGAGCGGGCGACTGATCGCCAGCCCCTGCGACGATGTTGTCGGTACGCATCACGAATTGCGATTTGCTGCGCTCAGCCTTGCGTGCCGGTGCCGTGCTTGATATCAATGCAGCATCGTCGTGGCGCTGGGTCACGATACGGCACAGTATCGAGCCGTCCGGCACTGGATCCGGATTCCGCACGCTACGTTCGCGCCGTTCCCGCAGATCCGTCCACGAGTCGACGGAGCGCAGCGACGACGATTATGAGAACTCCGGCCGAAGCTTGGCCCATTCGTGCCGTCGTGACGAGACACGGTCCAGAGGAGAATTCCGTGCCTGTAGCCGCCACCTTCGAAATTGAATACCTGCAGTACCTCGATGCGGAAGGCAAGCTGGTCCGTGATGACCTGCCTGCCTTCGCACGCGATACGCGGCAGCTGGTCAAGCTGTATCAGGAAATGCTGATGGTGCGCATTTTCGACGCCAAGGCGATCGCCTTGCAGCGCACCGGAAAGCTCGGCACCTATGCGCCCTGCCTCGGCCACGAGGCCACCTATCTGGCGATCGGCAGCGCGATGCAGGAGGACGACTCGTTTGCCTGCAGCTATCGCGAATACGGTGCGCAGTTTCATCGGGGCGTGAAGCCGCGGGAACTGCTGCTGTATTGGGGTGGCGACGAGCGCGGCAGCGATTTTTCCGGGCCGCCGCATGATTTCGCCTGGTGCGTACCGATTGGCACGCAATGCCTGCATGCCGCCGGTTCGGCGCTGGCCTTCAAGATCCGCAAGGAACCCCGCGTAGCCGTCTGCACGATTGGCGACGGTGGTTCGTCGAAGGCCGACTTCAACAGCGCACTGAACGTCGCGGGCGCCATGACCCTGCCGCTGGTTGCCGTCATCGTCAACAACCAATGGGCGATCTCTGTACCGCGCGATGCGCAGACCGGCGCCAAGACCCTGGCCCAGAAAGGTATTGCGGCAGGGCTCGAGTGCATGCAGGTCGACGGCAACGATCTGATCGCGATGCGTGCCGCCATGGACTACGCGTTGAAGCGCGCACGTCACGGCCATGGCGGGATGGTCATCGAAGCGGTCACGTATCGACTCTCCGACCACACCACGGCCGATGACGCACGCCGCTATCGCTCCGAGCAGGAGGTCAAGGAAGCCTGGGAGCGTGAGCCGCTGCGGCGCATGAAGACGTATCTCCAGTCGCTCAACGCGTGGACCGACGACGAAGAAAAGGAATGGACGGAGAAGTGCAAGAAATATGTCGACGCCGAGGTCAATGCCTACCTTGAAACCAGATCGCAACCGGTCGAGGCGATGTTCGACTACACCTATGCCGAGCTGCCGCCGGACCTGATCGCCCAGCGCGAAGAAGCCATTGAATGGGAGAAGCGCAAGTGATGCTCACCCGCTCCTGCACCCACAAACACATCAACGGCGAGCATTGATCGATGGCCCAGATAACCCTTATCGAAGCAGTCACCCAGGCACTGGCCTGGGAAATGAAGAACGACCCGAGCGTGGTCGTACTGGGCGAGGATGTCGGCATCAATGGTGGCGTGTTCCGCGCCACGCTGGGACTGCTCGACAAATTCGGCCCCGATCGCGTGATCGATACACCGCTGGATGAAACCACCATCGGCGGCATTACCGTCGGTCTGGCCGCGCAAGGCATGAAGCCGGTGGCCGAGGCGCAGTTCGAAGGCTTCATCTACGGCATGCTCGAGCAGATCATCTGCCACGCAGCACGCATGCGCAATCGAACCCGCGGCCGCATGACCGTGCCGGCCGTCTGGCGCGCGCCCTGGGGTGGCGGCATCCGCGCGCCGGAACACCATTCCGAAGCCAACGAAGCGATCTTCACCAATGTGCCCGGCTTGCGCGTCGTTCTACCCTCCTCGCCCGGCCGGGCCTACGGCCTGTTGCTCGCCTCGATTCGTGATCCGGATCCGGTCATCTTCTTCGAACCCAAGCGCATTTACCGCCAGTACAAGGAAGAGGTTCCCGATGATGGCGAGGCGCTGCCGCTCGATGTCTGCTTCGTCCTGCGCGATGGCGAGGACGTGACCCTGGTGACCTGGGGTGCGCAAGTGAAGGAGACTCTGGAAGCCGCCGACAAGCTCGCTGCGGAAGGGATCAGCGCAGAGGTCATCGATGTCGCAACATTGAAGCCGCTGGATTTCGACACGATCCACGATTCGGTGCGCAAGACCGGGCGCTGCGTAATCGTGCATGAAGCACCGCGTACAGCAGGTTTCGGCGCGGAGATTTCCGCGCGCCTGGCCGAGCATGCCCTGTACGACCTGGTCGCGCCGGTCGAGCGCGTAACCGGCTACGACACGCATATCCCGCTGTTCCGCCTTGAAATGAAGTATCTGCCCAGCGTCGGCAAGATTGTCGCTGCGGCAAAACGAACACTGGCAGTGAGCTGACCCGATGGAGCCGAACGCATGAGTGAGACGAAAACCTTCCACCTGCCGGATCTCGGTGAAGGCCTGCCCGATGCCACGATCGTCGAATGGTTCGTGAAACCGGGCGATGTAGCGCACCTCGACGAACCGCTCGTATCGATGGAAACGGCCAAGGCTGTCGTCGAGGTGCCGTCGCCGTTCTCGGGCAAGGTCGTCAAGCAGTATGGCAATGCCGGCGACGTGATCGAAACCGGCGCGGCCCTGATTGATATCGAACTGGATGCCAGCCTGGCGCAACGGGCCGATGCCGAAGAAACCGGTCATCATCACGGCCCGCCAAAGGCAGCCAAGCCGAAGGCCGAGGAACAACCCGCAGCCGGCGAAAAGAAGTCGGACAAGGGCGAAGCCACCGAGCGCGCCGACTCCGGCACCGTGGTCGGCGCCATGGAAGCCGGCGATCACGTGCATACCGAGCGCGCATCGACTGCAGGCGGCGTCAAGGCCGTTCCGGCGGTTCGCGCCCTGGCAAAAAAGCTGGGTGTCGATCTCGGTCGGGTCAGCGCCAGCGGTGCGGACGGCGTGATTACGCTCAAGGATGTGAAATCGGCCGCTGAAGCGGGAACGGCGAAGCAGGGCGCGCGATCTGCCGCGCCGGGCGCCGCCGCAGGCGCCGCGACCACAACGCCTCCGCCTGCCGCGCCGCAACGCGCCGAGAGCCAGCGCACGGCGCTCTCGGCATCCGGTCAACCGATGCGCACGACGCCTCCCACGCAAAGTGTTTCCGGCCAGCCCGAGCAACTCAAGGGCGTTCGCCGCAACATGGCCCGCGTGATGGCCGACGCACATGCAAAGGTCGTCCCGACCACACTCTGTGACGATGCCGATATTCACGCCTGGGCCCCGGGCAACGACATCACCGTGCGCCTGATCCGTTCGCTGGTGCGCGCATGCCAGGCGGTGCCGGCGCTCAATGCATGGTTCGACGGCGACAAGCTCACCCGTACCCTTCATCCGCACGTTGACATCGGCATCGCCGTGGATACCGACGACGGACTGTTCGTACCGGCCTTGCGCAATGCCGACGTGCTCGACGCCAACGGCATTCGTCAGGCCATCAACCGTCTGCGCGACCAGGTCGTCAGTCGCAGCATTCCGGCCGAAGAGCTCAAGGGATACACGATCTCGCTGTCGAATTTCGGCGTGTTCGCCGGACGCTACGCGACCCCGGTAGTCGTGCCGCCTACGGTCGCCATCGTTGCCGCCGGCAAGGGTCGTCACCAGATGATGCCGGTCATGGGCGGCTTCGAATCGCACAAGATCATTCCGCTGTCGCTGACCTTCGATCACCGCGCCGCCACCGGCGGTGAGGCCGCACGCTTCCTCAAGGAAATGCTGGACGATCTGGCCAAGCCGAATTGAGCTGCTTCGCCGTTGCGATGAAATTCCAAAACGCACCGTAACCGGGTCGTAGGGGCGGGTCTCAGACCCGCCCGCTCTTCGCTGCTTTCCGAATGCCGAATGAAAGGGGGTGGGTCTGAGACCCACCCCTACAACACGCCCCTAAGACCCATCCCCATGAAGGTGCCGAGGCCCTGCGCTGAACTGGCGCTACTAGCCGCCGGATACCTCCTCGTAACCGACGATATCGAGATCGAATCCGCCCAGGCCTATCAACTTGCGCGGCGTGCCGAGCACGCGCAGGTGGCGCACACCGAGATCGGAGAGGATCTGCGCACCAAGCCCATTCTGACGCCATTCGTTGGCGGCATCCGAATCCTTTCGGACCGCCTCACCGGCCAGGGCATCGAGCAGCGTTTCCGCTTCGCCGGGTTCGCTGAGTACGACGACGACACCGCGGCCTTCATCGTCGATGCGCCGCAGCGCGGCGGTGACGGTCAAGCCCAGATCGTCGCGGCGCAGATGCAGCACATCGGACAGGGTATTGCGCACATGGACCCGGGTCAGCACGGGCTGACCATCGTCCACCTGACCTCGCGCCAGGGCGAAATGCAGAGCCTTGTGGATCAAGTCGCGCCAGACGACAAGACGGAAGACGCCAAATTCGGTGTCGACCTCGACATCGCGCACGCGCTCGATCGTGTTTTCAGTCTGCAGGCGATACCGGATCAGGTCGGCAATCGAGCCGATTTTCAGACCGTGCTTCCTCGCGAACGACTCCAGCGCCGGACGCCGCGCCATCGAGCCGTCTTCGTCCATCACCTCGACAATGACGCCGGCGGGCTCGAGCCCAGCCAGCGTGGCCAGATCGCAGGCCGCCTCGGTATGGCCCGCGCGCACCAGCACCCCACCGGTTTGCGCAGTCAGTGGAAAGATGTGCCCGGGTTGGGCCAGATGCTCCGGTCTCGCATCTCTCGCAACAGCCGTGCGAATCGTGTGCGCACGATCATAGGCAGAGATGCCGGTGGTCACGCCTTCGGCCGCCTCGATCGACACCGTGAAGTTGGTGTGGTGCGACGAAGTGTTGTTGTGCACCATCGGCTTCAGACCGAGCTGCCTGCAGCGCGCCGAGGTCAGGGTCAGGCACACCAGTCCGCGCGCTTCGCGAACCATGAAGTTGATGTCTTCCGGACGCACTTTTTCCGCAGCCATGACGAGATCGCCCTCGTTTTCACGATCTTCATCGTCAAGGATCACGACCATGCGGCCGGCGCGGATGTCTTCGAGTATTTCGGCAATGGTGTTGAAACTCATGTCGTGTCCGATAGGTTGCGGGGTATTCGGTGGTTGCCTCTGTTGCAGGAAACGGCTTCAGTCGTGATGCTTCTCTCTCGCTTCGCTCTGCATCAGGAACAAGAGCATCCCGGCCGACGCCGCTTCCTACACCGCATCGCGAAACTCGATCAGGCGTTCTGCATAGCGGGCCATGCGATCGACTTCGATATTGACGCGGTCGCCGATTCGCCGTGCGCCGAATGTCGTCACGCTTTGCGTGTGCGGAATCAGGTTGACGCCAAAGCGCAACCCTTCGACTTCATTGACAGTCAGGCTGACGCCGTCGATGCAGACAGATCCCTTGCTTGCGATGTACCGGGCCAGACCTGGCAGCACCTCGAACAGCCAGCGCTGCGAACGGCCGTCACTCCTGATATCGACAACCTGTCCGATCCCGTCGACGTGGCCGGATACAAGGTGGCCGCCAAGTCGGTCGCTGAGACGAAGCGCCTTCTCCAGATTCACCGCCGTTCCGGGCTCCAGAGCGCCGAGCGTGGTCAGCTTCAGGGTTTCGAGCGAGACATCAGCGGCAAACGAATCTGCACCGATGTCGAGCGCGGTCAGGCACACCCCGGCGACCGCGATACTGTCCCCTTCGCGGACGTCGTCCAGGCCGAGGTCCGTGCAAGCGAATGTCATGCGTCGATCGCCGCCTTTCAGCTCGCTGGCTGCCAATCGCCCGATGGCCTGGATGATTCCGGTAAACACTCAGTTCTCCCTCGAACGCAACAGCAGGCGCCAGTCGGAGCCGACCGTGCGTTGATCGATCGTCTCAAGCTTCCAGCGCTCGCTCATGTCGGCCAGCGCCGGAAGGTTCATCAGAGGCCGCGCGGCATCGCCCAGCAGCACCGGCGCCACGTACAGCAACAGTTCGTCGACCAGATCTTGCGCAAACAGCGCACCGCAAAGGGTCGGGCCGGCCTCGACCTGGATTTCGTTGATGTCGCGTCTGGCCAGCTCTGCAAGCATCGCAGTCAGATCGAGTCGTTCGCTGCTCAATTCAAGCGCGTGGCGTTCGACCTGTTCGAAACGGGCATCAACAGGTTTCGCATCAGGTCCATGAAAGACCAGGCTTGGCGCACTGCCATCAAGCACCCTCGAACCCGGCGGCGTGCGCAGGTGACGGTCGAGGATGACGCGCACGGGTGCGACCGGCGCCTTGCAGAGCGGATCGCGCACGGTGAGTGCGGGATCGTCGGCCAGAATCGTGCCCACGCCGGTCAGGATCGCCGAACTTCGCGCCCGCCAGCGCTGCACATCCGCCCGTGCCGCTTCGCCGGTGATCCATCTGGACTCGCCACTGGACAGCGCCGTACGCCCGTCCATGCTCATCGCCAGTTTGACCCTGAGCCATGGCCGGGATCGCTCGATCCGCGCGAAGAACCCGCGATTGAGCTCGCGTGCCGGCTCCGACATCAGGCCGGTCTCGACGGTGATGCCGGCCTCCCGCAATCGGCGAATGCCACGACCCGACACTTCGCCAAAGGGATCGCCATGCGCGATCACCACTCGCGCAACACCGGCGGAAATCAGCGCGTCTGCACACGGGGGCGTACGCCCGAAATGCGCGCAAGGCTCCAGTGTCACATAGGCCGTTCCGCCACGCGCCCGTTCGCCGGCTTCGTTCAACGCGACTACTTCCGCATGCGCACCGCCGGCGCGCTCGTGCCAGCCACTACCGACCGCCTGTTCGCCTTGTGCGATCACGCAGCCCACGCGCGGATTCGGCTGCGTGGTGAACAGACCGCGTTCGGCAAGTCGCAAGGCCGAGGCCATATGCAGATGATCGAGAGGGCTGAACACGGAAAGGTGTGCCGGATCCGACGCAAGCGTCAGACTTTGCCCTTGCGAGCGGCCACTTCGGCCAGCAGGGGCAGTTGCATGCCTTCCAGTGCCGGCAGGTCGCGCTCCAGGCGTTCGATTTCCTCGCGAAATGCCTGCACGTCCTCGAAACTGCGATAGACCGAGGCAAATCGTACATAGGCAACCTGATCGAGTTTTTTCAACTCGCGCATGACCAGTTCGCCGACCCGCAGCGAAGGCACCTCCCGCTCGCCGCTGCGGCGCAGGTCGTCGATGACCACGCGCACCGCGGAATCCACTTCGTCGCTGGCGACAGGCCGCTTTTGCAAGGCACGGCTGAAACTGGTGCGCAGCTTGCGCTCGTCGAACGCTTCGCGACGCCCATCGGACTTGACCATGGCCGGCAGCTTCAGTTCGGCGGTCTCGAAGGTATTGAACCGCTCGTTGCACTGCTCGCACTCGCGCCGCCTGCGGATGGTCGAACCATCATCGGAAACTCGCGAATCGATCACGCGGGTGTCTTCGTGCTGGCAGAACGGGCAGTGCATCAGGGAAGCGGGAATGGGGAATGGGGAATGGAGAAAGGGTTGAAGCCAGGGATTGGGGATTCGGGATTCGGGATTCGGGAAGGCGCGTTATTGGCATTCCTCGGGGAATGGGCGGCGCGTCCGCAACGCGGGCTTCTGACGAATCCCGAATAACGATTCCCGAATCCCGTCCCGCTAGCCATACACCGGGTACGCCTTGCACTGGGCGGTGACCTTGTCGCGTACGGCGGCAATGACGGACTCGTCCTTGGGCGCATCGAGCACGTCGGCCATCCAGCCGGCCAGATCGATGCAGTCCTGCTCGCCGTAGCCACGCGTGGTCACCGCAGGCGTGCCGATACGCAGGCCAGAGGTAATGAAGGGTGAGCGCGGGTCGTTCGGAACGGCATTCTTGTTGACCGTGACATGCGCCTTCCCGAGCGCGGCTTCGGCGTCCTTGCCACTGGACTCGCGGCCGATCAGGTCGATCAGCATCAGGTGGTTCTCGGTGCCGCCGGATACGATCTTGTAGCCGCGCGCCATGAGCGTGCGCGCCATCGCCTTGGCATTCACCACGACCTGCTGCTGGTAGCTCTTGAACTCGGGCTGCAGAGCTTCAAGAAAGGCAACCGCCTTGGCCGCGATCACGTGCATCAGCGGCCCGCCCTGGATGCCCGGAAAGACGATCGATTGCAGTTTCTTCTCCAGCTCCTCGCCCAAACCCTTCGAAATCACGAAACCGCCACGCGGTCCGCGCAAGGTCTTGTGCGTGGTCGATGCGACCACATGCGCATGCGGCACCGGATTCGGATAGACCCCGGCTGCAATCAGGCCGGCCACGTGGGCCATGTCGACAAAGAAGATCGCCCCGACCTTGTCGGCGATGGCACGCATGCGCGCCCAGTCGACCACCTGCGAATAGGCGCTGAATCCGCCAATCAGCATCTTCGGCCTGTTTTCCACGGCCAGGCGCTCGACTTCGTCGTAGTCGATCAAACCCTGCTCGTTGACGCCGTACTGCACGGCATTGAAAAGCTTCCCGGAAATATTCGGCTTGGCGCCATGGGTCAGATGACCGCCGTGGGCAAGACTCATGCCGAGGATGGTGTCGCCGGGCTGGAGCAGTGCCAGGAACACGGCCTGGTTGGCCTGCGAGCCGGAGTGCGGCTGCACGTTGGCATAATCGGCTCCGAACAGCTGCTTGAGGCGTTCGATCGCGAGCCGCTCGGCCACGTCGACATACTCGCAACCGCCGTAATAGCGCTTGCCCGGATAGCCTTCGGCATACTTGTTGGTCAGCACCGATCCCTGCGCCTCGAGTACGCGCGGGCTGGCGTAATTCTCCGACGCGATCAGCTCGACATGATCTTCCTGACGCGCGGCTTCTGCGGCAATCGCGTCCGCCAGTTCGGCATCAAACCCTTCTATACGCAGACCCTTTGAGAACATCGAAGATCACTCGGCAGCCATTGGGGAAGCCCCATGTTACCGCGTTGCAGCATGAATCATGGAGTTCCGACCGTCGGCAACGTCCGGCTCGGGGCATCGGAACGCCCCCGGATTCCCTCCCGGCCCGCGACAGCGAAACCGGTTCGGCGCCTCAGTCTGCCGAATCGGGGGCCAGCAGTTCGATAGCCATGACCAGGGCGTCCTCGCGCGAGTTCCTGCCCGGATAGTAGTTGGGGCGCTTGCCGATCTCGTTGAAACCCACGCTGTCATACAAGGCTACGGCCGCCTTGTTCGACGGGCGCACCTCGAGAAAGACTCGGTCGGCATGATGCCAGCGGGCCAGATCCAGCAGGCGGGCCAGGATTCGCCGGCCATGCCCGTGGCCCTGCTCGGCCGGCGCAACGCACAGGTTGAGCACATGCGCCTCACCGCCGGCCACCGAGAGAACACCGTAGCCGATCAGCTCGGCGGAACGTTCGAGCACCCAGCATTCATAGCCGGCGGCCATGCAGTCGCGAAAGATCCCGAATGTCCACGGATACGGATAGGCACTGAGTTCGATGCGCGAGATGGCCTCGAGGTCCGATGCTCGCATGGCCCGAAAATTCGAAATCGGCTCCTGCAGGATTGCAACCATGTCGCGCTCGGTTCAGTTCTGCGTTCCGCTCGCACGCAGCAAGCGGGACAGACGCTTGATTTCACCCCAGAGGCCCTGCTTTGCAGCCGCACTGGCCGCCAGGACAGCCGGTTCCGAGGTGACGATCCAGTGGATCGCATTCTGACGCTGGGCCGGCATTCCAGAGCCCAGCTCGCGCGCCATGGCTTCACCGAAAACCACGAGATTCCGCGCATCGTCCAGTGCCGCGGCGTCTGCCGTCCCCGAAAGTTCGGCACGCAGGCCGATCAAGCGAAACGCACGCAGCAGATCATCGCGCATCCTGCCGGCCTTGCCCGCAAAACCAAGGACCAGGACATCGGCCCCGGCACGGTTCCTTGTCTGTCCGGTGCTGGCATCTGCCGCAACGATTTGGCCCGAGGCTGGAACTCGCGCGGCGGACCCGGCCGCCGGCCTCGGCGCATAGACATCGACTCCTATTTCGGCGAGCAGACGAAGGCCGTACTCATCGAGCATGTTCGTACTTCTCGCTGGCAAGCAGGTCTTCGTAGAACTCGGCAAAGATCTGGTCGGCCGCAGCGAACAATGCCTCGGTTGTCGAGATCAGGCGGTTGTCGACGGCCTCGACGTCAGCGCGATAGATCTCGTCGGTCTGCGGCGTGCCATCCGGCCGATCGGCACGCAACTTGATCACCACGCTGGCCAGATATCCGCCATTGACGGTCGGTACGCGCTCAAAGCGCAGAATCTGACCACTGATGCGAATGGCCGCCTGACTCGCCGCGAGTTCATCCGTGACCAGCGGAGCGATCTCGGCTTCGCGCAGTTCGACCTTCAAGCGTCGCTGCAACAGACGCGTGGGCGGATCCGTCCACAGCTGGTAGTGATACTGGCGCAATTCGGTCGCTTCAGGATTGATCGCATAGACCAGCGCGCGATCGGCGTAGAGCCCGTCTGCATTGAACAGGCCCACCACAAGCGGCGTCACGAACACCGGCTTCGGGCTGACCGGCAGCTTCGCGACCGGCGGCATGCGGAAATAGGTGTGGTCAGGAACGCCCGGCACGTTGCCGCATCCGGCCAGCGCCAGCGTGGCTCCGATAATGAGCGAACCCCAGACTGCCGCCTTGCTCATTGATCACCCTCCTCAAGGTCGTCAGGTTCCGGCGAACGCAGCAACTGGCCCGGATTTCGCCGGATTTCGCGACTGAATTCATCAAGGTTGCGCGTGGCGGACTCCAGATGATGCGTGATCACCTCCATGCGGCTGGAGAGACTGGCCATGACGGTAGCCAGATCGGTCACCGACGCGCGAATCTCGCCACGATTCTCTCGCGCGATCTCGGCCAGTTCGCCGACGGTGCCGTCGAGGGTCTTGCGGGTTTCGCGCAACTCCACGCTGAGCCCGTGCACATTGTCGAGAATGCCCGCGACGGCAGCGCGATTCTCCGGCTTGAGCAATTCATCAAGCGCACTGGATGCACCATTCAGCTTGCCCAGCAGGTCTTGTGCCTGGGCAAGGATTTCGGGCGCGCTGGTGTCGATTGCACCGGTAATGGAGTCGACGCGCTGAGAAAGCAGGGCCAGCATCGGCGAAATCTGCTCCCGGGTCAGTGTAGAGACCTGTCCGGCGAGTTCGCCGACCGCGGCGAATATGTCGGCATTTTCGGCACCCTTTATCTCGGCGCCCGGGGCAAGCATGTCGCGACTCTTGCCCTCGCGGATGCCGATCGACATGTCGGCCAGCAAGCCGCTCGATTGCAGGCTGGCCACGCTGTCTTTCGGAATGCCCCAGTCGTCCTTCACCGACAGGGTCACTTTGTAGCGCGTACCCGTGGCACTGCGCTCGGGTTCGACTTCGCCGACATCGCCGATCCGATAGCCCTCGTAAAACACGGGCGCGCCATAGCGCAGGCCGGTGACGTTGCGGTAGTGAACGTAGTAGTCGGTGGTCGCGCCGCTGCGCCCGGTGATCAGGGCCAGCCCGACCAGCAGCAGGACAAGGCCGAGCACGACTACGGCACCGACCAGAACGTAGTTGACTGTGTCGCGCTTCACCAGAACATTCCCCTCGAAGGCTGCGTCATTCTAACGTTGTTACCAATGGCTTGGGAAAATGCGCTCATTCGTCTTCCCCGACCAGTCGGCGCAGATACTCGTCCGCATCCACCTGCACTTCGCGCGGGCGGCGATTGAGCAGATCCTGAATGCGCTCGTTGTCAGCGGCGCGTACCTCGGCCGTGGTCCCGGTCATGAGCACGTTGCCCTGGTCGAGCACGGTGATGGTGTCGGCGATCTTGAACGCGCTTTCCAGTTCATGGGTGACCACGACGATGGTCATGCGCAGCGCGTCGCGCAAGCGCAGGATCAGCTCATCGAGTTCCGCGGAGACGACCGGATCAAGGCCGGCCGAGGGCTCATCGAAAAAAAGCAGGCGCGGATCCATCACGATGGCACGCGCGAGGGCCGCGCGCTTGATCATGCCGCCGGACAGCTGGCTCGGCATCAGATCCTGGAAACCTCCAAGATTGACCACCTCGAGCTTGAGCCGGCTCATGATACGGATGGTCTGCTCATCCAGATCGGTGTGCTCGCGCAGGGGCAGTGCCACGTTGTCGCCGATGGTCATCGAAGTCAGCAATGCGCCTCCCTGGAAGGAAACGCCGATGCGCTTGCGCACGTCGAGTTTTTCGCGATCGCTGGCGTTCGCAAAGTCCGTACCGAACAACTTGACGGTGCCGGCCCTGGGCCGGTTCAGACCGAGCATGTGGCGCAGCAAGGTGCTCTTGCCCGAACCCGATCCACCCATGATGACCCGGATCTCGCCGGCATTCACGCTGAAGTCGACCTCGTGCAGGATGCGCCGCTTGCCGTACCAGGCTTCGAGCTTCTCGACTTCGATGAGGGGGGCAGCGCTGTTCATCGATTCAGGAAATACGAAAAGACCATGTCGGCGACGATGATCCAGCAAATGGAAAGGACAACCGCGCGCGTGGTGGCGCGGCCGACGCCCTCGGCGCCGCCGGTCACCGAGAATCCGGTGCTGACGCCGATCAGGGTGATCAACAGGGCGAACACGATGCTCTTGGAAATGCCCTGGCCGATATCACCCATGTTCAGCAGCGACATCGACTGCAGCATGTAGGCCGTTGGCGTGATGTCCAGCGCGGGAGCGCTGTAAAGGGCGGCACCAAAGATGCCGATCGCATCGGCGAACAGGGTCAGCAGCGGCAACATGATCAGCATGGCGATCAGGGCAGGCGCAACCAGGTAGCGCACCGGATCGACACCGATGACAGCGAGTGCATCGACCTCCTGCGAGACCGTCATCGAACCGATGCGGGCGGCCAGGGCCGAGCCGGAGCGGCCGGCAACGAGAATCGCGGTGATCAGCGCGCCGAATTCGCGCGTAACCGATTTGGCCACGGCGATCACGACCTGCGACTCGGCACCAAACTCGCCCAGTGCAGACACAAACTGGATGCCGAGCATGATGCCGACGGTAAAGGACAACAGCAGGACGATGGGCAAGGCATCCACGCCAACCTGGCGCATCTGCTCGAATACCGAGCGCAGCCGCAGCGGCTGACCGATGCGCCATCCCAGCAGCGAAAGGTACAGCGATTCGTACAGCAGCATCGCCGCGTAACCCATGCTGCTGAGGGCGCCGACCGTTGCCCGGCCGAGTTGCGCGAGCGGGCGGGTCAGGGCTTCCAAGAAGAGCCACCGCTGGCCGCAGGAATCGACTCGATATCGGCCACGATCGGGAAAACCCGATCAAGGCGGGCCAGTTCGAGCACCGCGCGCACCGCATCGCTGACCGCAACCAGCGCAAACACCGTTCCCTTCGAGCGCGAGTTCTGGAATCCCTCGACCAGCGCAGCAATGCCGGAAGAATCGATATAGCTCACATCGCTGAGCAAGACGCCCACGCGCGGGCTTTTGTCCAGGGCCTTCAGAACAGCCTGGCGAACCTCCTGCGACCACGACAGATCCACTTCCCCGCTCAATCGGATCAGTGTGCAGTCTGCGGCCGTTTCCTGCTCGATACCGTTCATTCGTGTTCTTCCCCAGGCTGGCGGCGCGCGCCGATGGTCTTGTGCATGATCAAGCGGTTTCCGGTTCCGGTCGGCAGCGATTGCAGACTCCAATCGTCCATGACGGTGTCGATCAGGGCAACGCCGAGGCCGCCGCTGCGGCATTCACCAAGCGGCTTGGGCTTGACGCAATCCGGATCCACGGCGGGCGCTGAATCGAGTACGCGAAACTCCAGCTTGCCACCTTCGCTGGTCACGTGCAGCTCGATATCGCCCGAACTCTCCGGACCGTAGGCATGGCGGATGATGTTGCAGCAGGCTTCGTCGACAGCCAGTACCAGCTTGTCACGTATCGCGGTTTCCACGCCAGCGTCATCCAGAGCGCTGCGCAGCAGGGATCGAATGTCGCGCATCTGCTCCGGCTTGGCCGGGAAACAGCGCTTCAGCAGAACTTCGGGACCTTCGCTGTCCATGCGCTCGATCAGCAACAAGGTCGTGTCATCGACCAGGCGCATGTGCTTGAGCTCCGAAAAGATTCCGCGCAGGCGAGGCTCCGCAGAGGCACCGGCGTGACGCCTGATCAACTCACGCACGCCTTCCGATCCGATCGTCTGCCGCTGCGCATTGCGAACGTCGGTGACGCCATCGGAGAAGCAATAGAGCGAGGCGTCACTGAGATCGATGTGCCGTCCTTCGAACGTCATCCCGGAAAGAATGCCCAGCGGGGCCCCACCCGACAAGAATTCGGTGAATTCCCCGCAACGATAGAGCATCGCCGGCGGAAACCCTGCCGCGGCGATGTGCACGTGTTGCGCATGCCGATCGCAGTGCCCGACCAGGGCACAGACGAAGCGACCGTCCAGATTCGACTGGCACAGTTCCTCGTTGACCCGCTCCAGCCACTGCTCGGGCGGCGTACCTTCCTTGCCGACCCAGCGCAGCAGGGAGGCAACTCGCACCATCAGCAGGGCCGCATCGAGACCCTTGCCCGACACGTCACCGATGACGAAGCCGATGCGGCCATCCGGCAGATCGAAATAGTCGTAGAAGTCACCGGAGATTTCGTGCGCCGGCAAATTGACGCCGAGCAGCGGGAATCCGTTTCGGCGCCGCTTCGGCAACAGCGATTTCTGCATGCGCCGGGCCAGATCGAACTCACGCTTCATGCGCGCCTGCTGGACCAGCTCATGGGCCATGCGTGCATTGTTGATGGCCAGCGAGGTCGGCGCCGCGACCAGGCGCAGGATTTCGGCATCATCGGCGCTGAAGGCACCGCCGCTGCGCTTGTTGACCACTTCGAGCGCGCCAATCGGGCCCTTGGCCGTGGCCAGCGGCGCGCACAGCAGGCTGCGCGTGACGAAGCCGGTATCGCTGTCGGTGGTGTGATCGACACGCGAATCCGTCAGCGCATCCGCCACCACCTGGCTTGCATTTTCAGCGACAGCACGACCGACAACACCCTGGCCAAACGGAATGCGCAAGCCGGTAATGTCGATCGGACCGACACAGACCCGGCACTCAAGCATTTTCGCGTCTTCGTCGAGCAGGAACAGCGAAGCCGCCTCGGCGCCCATGAAGTCGGCAATGCGATTGACCGCCTCGTCCAGGGTCTGACGCAAGTCCAGGGATACCGCCAGGGTTTCCGACAGGTCGGCAAGGAAGGCCAGGGCGCGCGCCTCGCTGGCGACCCCTGCGGAGTGCAGACTGGCGGGCGCCGGACTCATTCCCCGCTGTTCCCGCCGCCACGAGATGCACGCTGTTCGCGCCAGCGACGCAAACCCCAGAGCGTCATGATCGGACCCGACATCACATATGCGGCTGCGATGCCGAACAACACGCGTGGCGGATCGACGGCAAGGGCGACGATGATCAACAACGCGGCCGGAATCCAGATAAAGGGGACCCGATCGGATGTCGGCCACGACTTGAAGCTGAAATAGCGCACATTGCTGACCATGAGCAGGCCGGCAACCACGGCGATGACCGGCGAAATGAACTGTACATCGATGCCGCTCATGTCGAACTTTTCGATGGTCCAGACAAACGACATGCACAAGCCGGCCGCCGCTGGACTCGCCAGCCCCTGGAAATAGCGCTTGTCGGCAACGCCGACCTGGGTGTTGAAGCGTGCCAGGCGCATCGCCGCACAGGCGGCATAGATGAAGGCCGCGGCCCAGCCGACCTTGCCCCACAACGAGCCGTACTCGGCCAGCGACGACAGCGACCACGTGTACAGGACCAGAGCCGGCGCCACGCCGAAGCTGACCAGATCGGACAGCGAATCGTATTGCACGCCAAAATCGCTCTGGGTACCGGTCATGCGTGCCACTCGTCCATCCAGGCCATCGAGTACGCCAGCGATGAACACGGCCAGTGCCGCTTCGGAGTAGCGCCCGCCGATCGAGGCCACGATGGCATAAAACCCGGCAAACATCGCCGCTGTCGTGAACAGGTTCGGCAGCAAGTAGATTCCGCGAGGCCGCTTGCGCGCGCTGGGAGGTGATTCATCCATGCTGAATGCCGTGGTAAAAGTGTGTCGAGTTTAACTGATCGATGCGATTTGGCAGCGAAGTGCTTGTAAGATAACGAAACTAGTGCTATCCAGTGCGCTGATTCCGGGCATCGGGCCGGTCCAAACCAGCCAGAGACCCAAGGGCCAACTGTCGGCTCGCACCGACGCGGAGACCATCATGAAGCCCCGTTTTATTGTACTGCTCCTGATTTGCCTGGGTGCTGCCCCTGTCAGCGCACAGCAGGTCTATTCGTGGACCGATTCCAACGGAACCAAGCATTTTTCCGATACGCCGCCGCCGCCGAACACGCCCTCTGCCAAGAAGCTGAATGTACGCAGCGGAGTCAGTACCGAAGAAACCATGGACGACGTGGACGAAACACCGAAGGAAGGTCCGCAGATGGCCGCTGCAGCCGGCTACAGCACCGAGGACATCGAGCGCAACTGCGCCGCAGCGCGCAAGAATCTCGAAACCTACAGGGCCGGCAATCCGGGCAGTGATGCCGAACCTGAAGCGCAGATCCGCTACCAGGAAAACATCAACAAGGCATCCGACCAGATCAAGCTGTTCTGCGGCTAGGCGCAGCCCGGGTACGACGTATCGCGCCGGCCGCCCACGAGGGGCGGCCCGCAAACTCTCCCTCTCGAAAGCCGTGATCGCGGTGCAATCCCGCGCGCTTCTGTAGAATCGCCGGTCCACTGCGACCGAGCTGATCCCCATGCGCCTCTCCCGCTTTCACCTCGCTACTGTCAAGGAAGTTCCCGCCGACGCCGAGATCGTCAGCCATCGGCTGATGCTGCGCGCCGGCATGATTCGCAAACTGGCATCGGGAATCTACACCTGGTCGCCACTGGGCCTGCGAGTCCTTCGGCGCGTCGAGAACATCGTGCGGGAGGAAATGAATCGCGCCAACGCGATCGAAATGCTGATGCCTTCGATCCAGCCTCAGGAGCTCTGGGAAGAAACCGGGCGCTGGGAGAAATTCGGCGGCCAGCTGCTCAAGATCAGGGACCGCAAGGAGGCCGGCTATTGCTACGGCCCCACGCACGAGGAAGTGGTGACCGACTTTGCCCGCAACGAGCTGAAATCGTACAAACAGCTGCCGGTCAACTTCTACCAGATCCAGACCAAGTTTCGCGACGAAATCCGGCCGCGCTTCGGCATCATGCGGGCGCGCGAGTTTCTGATGAAGGACGCCTACTCCTTTCATGTAGACGCCGAGAGCCTGGGCGACGAATACCGCAACATGTACGACACCTACACGCGCATCTTCACGCGGCTGGGCCTGCGCTTCCGCGCCGTGGATGCCGATACCGGCGCCATCGGCGGCAGCGCCTCCCATGAATTCCACGTGCTCGCCGATTCGGGCGAAGATGCGATCGCGTTCTCGACCGGTTCGGATTACGCCGCCAATGTCGAAAAGGCCGAAGCGCTGGCGCCGTCCGGCGAGCGGCCCGACCCGAAGGCGTCGCTGGAATCTGCAGATACGCCGACCCAGAAGTCGATTGACGAAGTTTCCGCGTTTCTCGGTGTCGAAGCGGCGCAGTGCATCAAGACGATCATCGTGCGCGGCAACGAAGGGCTTGTTGCGCTGTGCGTGCGCGGCGATCACGAGATCAACGAAATCAAGGCCGCCCGACTCGAAGAACTGCCCGGCGAATCCGTGCTGGCCGACGAGTCCGAGCTGGTCCGCAGCATTGGCTGCAAGCCGGGTTTCATCGGACCGGTCAAGCTTCCCGAGTCGATACCGGTCATCGTCGATCGTGCTGCCGCATTGGTTGCCGATTTCGTCTGCGGCGCGAACAGCGAAGGCAAGCACTACCGTGGCGCCAACTGGGAGCGCGATGCGCGGATTACCCGCATCGCCGACCTGCGCAAGGTCGTCGAGGGCGATCCATCCCCGGATGGCAAGGGCACGCTGTCGATCGCACGCGGCATCGAGGTCGGGCATGTGTTCCAGCTCGGCAGCAAGTACGCAGAAGCGCTCGGCGCAACCGTGCTTGATGAGCAAGGCAAGGCGCGCGTCATGTCGATGGGCTGCTATGGCATCGGAGTCAGTCGCATCGTGGCTGCAGCGATCGAACAGAACAATGACGAGGCCGGCATACTCTGGCCCGAGGCGATGGCGCCTTGGCAGGTCGTGATCTGCCCGATCAACCTGGCTCAGAGCGCGGCAGTTCGCGAAGAAGCCGAACGTTTGTACAGCGAACTGGAAGCACGTGGCATTGAAGTCGCGCTGGATGATCGCGGCCTTCGTCCGGGACCGATGTTTGCCGACGCCGAACTGATCGGCATTCCGCACCGCATCGTGATCGGCGATCGCGGACTTGCGGCAGGCACCTACGAGTACCGGCGTCGAGGCGAAGCGGAAAACCGGTCGCTGTCTCGCGACGAGCTGCTGGCATTGTTCGACTGACTGCACGCTGTGCCGGAAGGATGATCAGTATCGAATCGAAGCATCCATCGAAGGATCAACGGGGCGAGCGGGCATGATGCGCAGGATCGACTCCCCGCCGCACGCCGATCGCAGGAGCCGGCTGTTGAGACGCGAGCTGCGCTCGATCGTGCCGCTCGCTGTCGTGGTGATGCTGCTCATCGCCGCCGTGGTCTTCATCGGTCACGAAGCCTGGCTGCACCTTCAGGCATTCCAGGGCTGGATCGCCGGGCTCGGACCCTGGGGGCGGCTCGCGTTCGTCGGCCTTTTCGTGGTCGGGACTTCCCTGCTCGTTCCGGAATCCGTATTCGGGTTTGCTGCGGGCGTACTCTTCGGCCTGGCCTGGGGCATGGCCATCATGCTGTTTGCCAATCTGCTCGCTGCCGCCATTCAGTACGGTCTTGCCCGCCGCATCCTGCACACACCGATCCAGCGATGGCTCGAATCTCGCCCCCTGCTTCGCTCGATTCAGCGCGCCGTGATCGGTCATGAGTTGCGCCTTCAAGTCCTGCTGCGGCTGACCCCGCTGAGTCCTGCTCCGATCAGCTATCTGCTCGGCGCAGCCGGCGTGCGTTTCTCGGGATTCATGCTGGCCAGCCTTGTCCTGATGAGCCACGTCATCGTCGAGGTCTACCTCGGCCATGCCGGCAAGCAACTGGTCGCACACGGCTTCAACAATGCAGAACACGGTTGGCAGCATGCCCTGCTGGTTTATGGCGGTACCGCGATGGGCATCCTTGCCATTGTCCTTGTATCGAAAATCGCGCACCGTGCCGTGCTCAAGGCCATAGCAGAGTCCGAAGCGGAAAAGGCTGACAGCGGAAATATCTGACTCGACAGCCCCGCGATCAGGCACCGGGCCCGCAGTCGATACAGCGCTTCGGTGGATGCGGCCCCATGCCGAGCGCTTCGTTGAGTTTGCGCAAGGCGGTGCGCAGGCCTTCCTCGATGACCGGGTGGTAGAACGGCAATTCCAGCACTTCGCCCACGGTCATGCGCAGCTGGATGACCCAGGCCAGCAGATGGGCGATATGTTCGTTCTCGGGCCCGAACATTTCGGCGCCAAGAATCAGTCCGGTTCCCTTCTCGCCGTAGATGCGCAACAGGCCCCGATTGACCAGCATGACCCGCGAACGCCCCTGGTCAACGAAGGAAACTTCGCCAATCGCGAAATCGGCCCCGGTCGCAACGAGCTGGGCGAAGCGTTGTCCGGCATAGGCCGCCTGCGGATCGCAGAACGTGATGCCGAGTGGCGCGCGCCGGGTATGCCGGAATACGGCCGGATGGCGCGCCGCGTTGTGTCCGGCCAGATGCCCCTCGTCGACGGCCTCGTGCAGGATCGGACGATCGGAGGCCGAGTCGCCGGCAATGAAGATATGACTTGCGCTGGTCTGCATGGTCAGCGGATCGAAATGCGGCACGCCGCGCGGACCGAGTTCAAGGCCGCTGCGTTCGATAGCAAGCCTGTCGACATTGGAGACGCGGCCGGTTGCCGCCAGCAGGAACTCGAATCGCTGCAGCTGCAGATTGCCCTCGTCATCCCTGAAATTGATCACGACATCATCGTCTTCCCGGCTGATTCGAACTTCGGTCGCGTCGAGACTGGCTGGCACCTCGGTGCGGATCGTGTGGGCGGCACAGGCCCGAACCTCGGGGTCGGACAGGCCAGCCACGGCACCGCCACGACCGAACAGGTGCACGCGCACGCCAAGCCGATGCAGGGCCTGGCCCAGCTCCACGCCGATGACTCCGGCACCGAACACGGCGACGGAACGCGGCAGGTCGTGCCAGTCGAAGACGTCGTCGTTGACGATGACGCGGTCGCCGGCCGCCAGGAATTGCTGCGGAATCCTGGGTCGTGAACCGGTCGCGATGACGATCCGTCCGGCTTCGATGCGATCAACCCTTGATGCGGGATCATCGGCTCGCGCAGTCGGGGTCAGGCGCAGGCAATGCGGATCCTCGAATTCGGCATGCGCGCGCAGGAGGTGGCGCTGATCGAATGTGGCGACCGCATCGAGGACGAATCCGACAAAACGATCGCGCTCGGCACGAACGCGTCGCATCACCGCCACCCCATCCACCACCGAGGCACCGGCACTGATGCCAAACTCGGGCAGTGCCTGCATGCGATGCCGCGCATCGGCCGGTGCGATGAGCAGCTTGGAAGGCATGCAGCCGACCCGCGCACAAGTCGTCCCGAAGTTTCCGCCTTCGATCAGGGCGATGCTGTCGGTGTATTTCCTGACTTCGCGGTAGGCCGACATGCCCGCCGACCCCGCCCCGAGTATGGCTACATCCACCTTTCTGGTCGTCATCAAGTCGTCCTGGCTGTCCTGGGCTTTCCGACAGCATAGCGACTCAAGTGCATGGCTCGCTCGATTTCAATCGATGCCTATGATGATGCGGGCCGTCGGGGACGAGGAAGAGCAGGCCGCGAGCCGACCGCCAGGAATCGTCAGCGCGGATTGAACAGACGAGCCAGCGGGGCGGCGCTGGCACCGTGCAGGAATACGCTGAACAGCACGGTGAGCACCACGCAGGCGAGGATCTGGTCAAAACCCGGAATCGCGTACTGCTCGTCGATCAGCAGGGCGAACAGGATAGACGCCAGACCGCGCGGACCAAACCAGCCCAGACTGAATTTCTCCAGCGGCTGGAGCCGGGTCCCGAGCAAGGAAATCCAGATCGGCAACATGCGTATGAGGGTGAGAAAAAGCAGGGCCAGCAGTACGGTTTTCCCGGTCGCATGTTCGAGGCCGATCGGAAGCAGGATGGCGCCGAAGATGACGAAGGTCAGGATGGTCAGGATCTGGCCCTCGCTCTCCATGAACTCGACAATGAAGTCGCGCTGACAGCGCAGCGTATTGCCCAGTGCCAGGCCGGCCATGAAAGCCGCGATGAAGCCGTTGCCACCGACGATTTCCGCCACCGACCAGGCCAGCATCGCGCCGGCAAGAACACTGATGGCGCGACCCGCGTCGCTGGCGCTGTCGCTGTCCACCGCACGATCCACACACTTCGCCAGGAGATAGCCGGTTGCGACTCCAACCAGCGGCCCCAGAAGCAACTGCAGCAGGATGAAGCTGGCGAAACCGTCAGTGGCGCCATCCGAATCGATCCCCGCAGTGCTTGCGCAAAGGGTTGCGGCAAGAAGGATCACCGGCACGGCCAGTCCGTCGTTGAGTCCACTTTCCACATTGATCGCCTGGCGCACGCGGCCCGGAACACTGTCGCTGCTCAGGATCGCCTGGGCCAGGGCGGCGTCAGTCGGAGCAAGAATGGCAGCCACCAGCAACGCCGTGGCCCAGCTCGCTTCCGGCGCCACCCATTGCGCCACGAGGGTGCCCAGCAGAATGGTCAGCGGCATGCCTATCAACAGCATGCGTGCGGGCAGGACATAGGTTCTGCGCAGCTCGCCCAGGCGTACGCCGGCAGCGTCGGTGAACAGCACCAGGATCAGGGTGAACTCGGCGAACCCGTGCAGGAGTCCGTTATTGACGCGCAAATCCAGAATGTCCGCGCCGGCGCCTCCAATGGCGTAACCGAATGCCACGAAGATCATCGGCAGGCTGAGCACGCTCGTGCTGAGTCGACGCGAAAGCAGGGCCCAGAGCAGGATCCCGCTGCAGACCACCACGATCTGGACAGCGGCGCTCATGCGGAGCTTTCCCGGGTTCCTGCCGCTGCAAGCAGACTCGTCTTCATTGGCATGGCTCTCCTGACCGCCGTTGCGGACCCGTCCGGCTCGATACGCGTCGTGCGGTGCACGCCGACGCTTTCCGCGCAGCTTGCCATGAGTCTGTCGGTCACCCGAAATCCCCGCAAGCCCCGATGTGGCAGCTCAAGAAGCGAGCTGACTCAAGCCGGATGCTGCACCGCAGCACCGAGTCCCGTATGATATGCGCCCCATTTCAGTGCCGTGCTCCCCGAGCGCGGATTCCGCAATCAAAGGAGCCCTCATGGCTTTGCAGCTCGTTCCAACCGGCAAGGATGTGCCGAACGAAATCAACGTCATCATCGAAATCCCGAAAGACGCGGAGCCGGTCAAGTACGAGGTCGACAAGGCCACCGGTGCCATCTTCGTGGATCGCGTGCTGTCCACGCCGATGCGCTATCCGTGCAACTACGGCTACATCCCGCAGACCCTGGGTGGCGATGGCGACCCGCTTGACGTGCTTGTCATCCTGCCGCTGCCACTGGTACCCGGCTCGGCGATTCGCTGCCGGCCGGTCGGCGTGCTGCGCATGAGCGATGAAGCCGGTGCCGACGAAAAACTGGTCGCCGTACCGGTGCCGAAAGTGTTCGAGGGCTATGCCCATATCAACGATATCGATCAGGTCTCCAGGCACTGGCTCGAGCGTATCGGCCACTTCTTCGAGCACTACAAGGATCTCGAGAAGGGCAAATGGGTCAAGCTCGAAGGCTGGGGCAACGCCGACGATGCCAGGAACGAGATCCTCGAAGGCGTGAAGCGTCACCGCGCTTCGGAAAGCTGAGCAAACCGGTTCGAATTTCGCAATTCCGGCTTGGCCAGCCATGCCGGGCTGCCAGGCCGGGTAGCCCGGCGATCATGATTGTCCCGCACCGATCTGCCAGCGTGTCTTGCAGATCCCGTCGGGCCCGATTCGTCATGAACCGGGCATGCTACGCAAGCAAGTCACTAACCTCCGGATGCTTCTCGAAATAGCCGGCCGCGTAGGAACAGGCGGGAACCACTTTCCAGCCCTTGCTCCGGGCATGGTCGAGAGCAAAGCGGGTCAACTGCGCCGCGATCCCGCGACCCCCGAGGCTTGCCGGCACGCCGGTATGCGTGATCGTCATCGTCTTGCCTGAAAGCCGGTATTCGATGACACATTCCTGTCCCTCGACCACGGCGACAAAGCGTTGCGCGTTCGACTCATGGGCCACTTCGATATTCATTCGCCACTCCTTTTTCGATCCGGCATGCCCGGATTTCCGGGGGTTTCCTCCACGCAACAGCCTGCTGCATGCACGCTCACCCGCGCTTCAACAATTCGCGAAGTTCGATAAGCGCGGCATTGGCCCGCGAAATGTAGTTGGCCAGCACCAGCGAATGGTTCGCAAAAAATCCGAACGGCGTACCATTCAGCACGATTGGACTACCCAGCGGCTTTTGCGCTTCCTCGAGCTCGCGGATTACCTGGTCAAGGCTGACCATCGCATTCTTGTCGCGCAACACGGCGCCGAAGTCGACTCGAATGGCATCCAGTTGCTCGCGCAGGGCCCAGGTGTAACCCCGTGCTTCGTAGAAGTTGTCGTCAATCCGGGTCCATGGCGTCTTGACAACGCGCGAGCTGGCCGCCGGCTTGGACTGCTGGGCGTTAGGATCGTTGGCCAGATCGGTATCGATGCGCATCTGGCCGACGCTGGCCGAAAGACGCTGTGAAAGGGAGCCGAGGCGTGTCGAAACCACCGACAGGTAGTCAACCAGGTTGTCTGCCCGCGCATAGAACTGGGCGTCGTCCTGATCGTTGTCGGCCAGTCGTCTTGCGTAGTTCTCGATGTGCTCCACGCCCTTGCGATACTGGCTTTCCGAACTCGGCAGCAACCAGCGATCGTTCGGCGAACTGAACAGGGGTTCGGCTTCCTGCAGGTCCACGTCCTCGGTGGATTGAGTCTGCGAACGACTGAATTCATTGCGCAGGGCGCGAGTGAGATCGCGTGATGCCGTGACAACGCCGAATTCCCAGTTCGGGATATTGTCCATCAGAAGGCCCGGGGGCAGCTTGTCGTTGCTGAGATATCCGCCGCGCTTGTCCAGCATGGTTTCCGTTGTCTCGATAAGCGCGGTCGTTGTCGCCGAACCGATCACGACCGGTTGCTGCCGCGCCGTGGCCCGCGCCTGGGTGGCCTTGACCGGATCGAAGTAAGCCGGCTCGGTATCCCACCACCACATCAGGGAAAGAATGACGAACACGAAGGCGAGCAGCAGGACCACGCTGCCCTTGAGGTACCAGCGCGAACGACGCGCAGGTTGTGTGATGGATTCCATGTGACCTCCGTTCGGACTGGCCGGGCGAACCCCGCCAGAACGTGAGCGGTGTTCGCGAAGCCCTGATTGTAGAGGCCTATCTTCGCACGAGTGTCATAAACGAACGGAGGTGCCGCCCGGGCTTGAGGCTGGCGCGGAAAACGCGAAACCGCATCGCGTCCCTGCGATACGGCTCGCCCCCCGACCCGCTGTCAGTGCAGCGGGTCGATACCATTGATGAAAAGCGGGCAGGCAGAGAACCTGAAGCTGATTGCGCCGAAGTGGCGGTCCGGAGCTGGAAGGTTTTCGCGGCACAAGACTATTCGCGGCCCTTCAAGCGTGCGAGATGAAATCACCGTGCCGTGCGCAACGATTGTCCGACAAGCGGCTTGGCACTGCCCCTGATCTGCTTTCCTCAATGGACACGACAATGCGCCCTGATATCGGGAAAGGCATGAAGGAATTCCGAAAGTATTCTGAAATTCTGCTGCAAGGCCGAATCCTGGCCGGCCCGGCGGGACCGGCTCGAGCCTTCGGATCGCCTGTCCTCAGTAGGGAATCGGTGGCGGCAGCCCGTCGACCGCAACCCCGAGGCGGGCCAGTTCGAAGCGGGCGAGGTCGGCTTCGCTTCCCCTGGTCAGCATTTCTGCTCGCAGCGCAAGCAGTTCAAGCCCCATTTCGCGTGCGCGCGCGGCCACGCGCTTGAGTGCGGCGCCATCGCGGTCGTCGCGCTGCGAGGCACGCAGAAGGTCGACGCGCAATGTCGAAAGCGCATCTGGATTGTCGGCAAGCTCCTGTTCAAGGTCGTCCAGCATGCGCTCGGCCTGTTCGATGCGTCCCTGCGCCGAGAGCGTGCCAGCCAGAAGTACCCCTGCCTGCATGGCGGCATGCGGGTCGCGTGCTTCGAGCATGCTGCGCCTCAATTCCCGGGCGGATTGCTCGGCTGCCTCCAGGCGACCCTGCCGAGCCGAAAGTTCGGCCAGGTCGAGTGCGCTCATGCGCGACCAGTCTTCAAGCCCGGCATCCTGGCGCAATTGCATGGCCAGCCTGAAACCGGCATCCGCGGTTTCATTTTCTCCGCGCAAGGCAGCGAGTCGTGCACGCGCGGTTTCTATGGCCGCTCTTCGCTGCGCCGGAACGCTGTCGTCGAAATTGACCGAGGACAGCAGGCTGGCTGCGCCATCGAGATCGGAGCGCAACAATGCCAGCTCGGCAAGACTGGCGATGACCTGCAACCGAAAATCTTCAGCACCCATCGTTGTGAAGCCTTGCAGCGCCTCTCCAAACCGGGACTCTGCTTCAAGCATGCGACCAGCACGCCGATCCTGCACGCCAAGATTGAACTGCAGCCGCGAGACGTCCAGCGTCGCATCGACATCGCGGAACGCCAGCAGCGCCGCTTCGCTGGCCTCGCGCGCAGCGTCGACACGGCCAGCCCGCGCGTACAGGATTGCCAGGTTGCTCCGCGTCGTCGCCTCGCCACGACGATCGCCGCCCCGCTCGAAGAGGAGAAGGGCCTTTTCCCACTGCTCCTGTGCGTCTGCACTCCGGCCCGATCGTGCCAGCAGCATGCCCAGGGTATTGCGCGCCGACGCTTCGCCGGTCAGATCGCCCGAGTCAAGATAAGCCTGCAGGGCCGCCCTGGCTGAATCTTCAGCGGCCGCCATATCCCCGGAACGCTGCTGGGCGATCGACAGGACATCCAGCGTACTGGCCTGCGCACGCGGATCACCCAGCGTGGCCTGCTCGCCGAGTATGGCTGTCAGTGCGTCGATCGCGCCTGCATTGTCTCCTGTCGAAGTCATCGCGAATGCCGCCTCACGATGGGCCGTGGCTGCCAGACCGCCCTGCCCGATTGAATGCGCGAATTCCGCGGCTTTCCTGAACGTGACAATCGCTTCGCCGAACTTTCCCTCTTCGCGCTGCAGCGTGGCCACGAGCAGCTGTCGGCGCAGCGACGCCGCAGGCCACGGTGTTTCGGCCAGCAGGACGTCAAGGCGCTCTAGCGCCTTGTGTACGGCGGCCATGTCGCCACCCAGCAAGCGCGCCGAAGCCAGTTCAAGCAATGCATCAATGCGTGCGGAGTCGCTGGCCGCTCGTTGCAGCGCTTCTTCGGCGGCAAGCGCACGCTGGCGCTGATCGCCACGGACAGCTGCCCATCGCGCTTTCATGAGAGCCAGCCTCGAGAGGTCCAGCGAAGGAGTCGGGGTTTCACCCATCCGCTCCAGCAGCTGCTTCGCTTCACTGGTTCGCCCAGCACGGATCAGGGCATCGAGCAGGCGCAAGCCCGCGCTGCTGTCACCCGGATCAAGCTGATGCAGGGCTTGAAAGGCCGCAATCTCGTCGCTGTGTCGATAGTCGAGGCCAGCCCTGAATCCGTCCAGCTGGAGCTGGGCCGAGCGCGGTAACGCCGCGGAGTCTGCGGCGGCAGATCGGGCCCATTCACGCGCCAGGTTCAGTTCGCCAGCGCGCGCATGCACTTCTGCCAAGGCTGCCATCGCCGCTGCGGAGCCCGGCTCGCGCTTGAGGGCGCGCTCGAACTGCTGGCGCGCAACCAACAAGTCGTCGCGTCGCAGCGCTTCGAGTCCTTGCGAGTACCAGATCAGGGCTTCGGGCTCCTGCGGGCGACCCGCATGCAGAGGCTCCACCGACCAGTTTTCGCGCGCCTCGTCACGGCCAGACCATCCGGACCAGGTCCAGGCCACAAGGGCCAGCATCATGGCGGCCGCCAGTGTCGCAATGACAAGCGGGCGCCAGCCCCGCTTAACGCTGCCTTGGGTTGCGCCGGATGAACTCCGAGGTGGCGAATCCGCCGTGTCGCGGGTATCGCCTGGCTGAGCGCCGCTGGCTACTATTTGCGGCTGCGCGAGAAACCGGTATCCGAGCTTGTGCTTGGTCTCGATGTAGGTCGAGTTGCGAGCGGTATCTCCGAGTGCCTGGCGCAACTCACGTATCGACTGCGAGACGACGCCGATGCTGACTTCCTGGCGGCCCCAGACGTTGTCGAGCAGCTCATCGTGGCCGACAATTCGCTGGGCGTTTTCCAGAAGGTACTTCAGGACCTGGACAGTAATCGGCCGCAGCGATATTTCGCCATTCGGCCCGTTCAGCTGTGCATTGTGGGAATCGAAAACGAAGTGGTCGAATTGATAGCGCATGGACCGAGTCTAACCGGCATCCGTTCAACGACAAGCACTATTGTTCGCAATAATTTCCGCAAAATGGACTGCAGGTTTCACGGAAACAAGTTCGGGATCAGAAATTGCCCGTCAGGCAAGACAGCGGCGCGCAAGTTTCGCCACCCCTGACACCTGCAGGCACACTTTATTTCTGTTTCCTGAATGGATGACTCCGGTCGGAGGAAGGCATTGACACCGCGATCGTCGGAGACTTGCGTGTCCGGGGGCAACCGCGGCAAGGACTCCTGTTCCCCGAGCGTGGCTTGATGGCCGTGGCAGAGCAATGGCCCATGGTGTGACGCAAAGAGATGGGCTGTTGTTCAGCTTTTAGTGGCCGGCCTGGAAGGACAGGAGCAATCGCTGAATCCCCACCGGAACTCGTTCGAATCAGTCGTCGGTCGGTTCGCGCGTGCGAGTCCGCTTGAGCAGCCTTGGCCGAACAAACAGCGCGACCAGACACAGCAGCACGAACATGATCAAGGCGATCGGCTCGCTGTGCCATAGACTATCCATCAGGGCGATTGCGGCAGCAGCAGCCGAGACCGCGCCGAAACCGGTGATCCAGCGCGAACCGGCCCCTGCGTGGAAGGCGAGAGCCCCGACAATCGTGAACGTGCAGAGGAACGCCAGGCTCGCTGCCTCGACGAGGCCGGATAGCGTTCCGAGCGCAGCGAACGCGGCGGCCAGGATGCCAAGGCCGAGCACGGCGCGATCGGGAATGCCGAAGCGGTTCTCATGATCGACCGCGGCCGGCAGCTCCCCCTGTCGGGTCACCTCTCGCGCAAGTCGCGCTGTCGCGAACAGGGTCGAGTTGATTGCCGAACCTGTTGAAAACGCGGCGGCGATCGTGACGACCACGAGTCCGGCCATGCCGAAGGCCTGCTCGCCAGCCAGAGCCAGTGCGACTTCCTTGTGCTCGATGACGCCATCGGCACCAATCAGCATCGGCGTCCCAAGAGCGACCAGCACGTAGACGACGATGACGACGACGATTGCGGAGAGAACAGCACGAGGCAGGGTTTTGTCGGCCGCATCAATATCTTCGTAGTCGTAAGCGAGCAGCTGGAAACCTTCGTAGGCCATGAACACCGCTGCGGCACCGAACAGGGCCGTAGTCCATTCGGCATCGGGCGCACCGCGCGAGAGCATTTGCGGCTCCCATTGGTAGAGCCCGAATCCGGCCAGCAGCACGAGTACCGCCAGCTTGGCCCAGACCAGGATGACCTCGACCGTGCTCGATTGGCCCAGGCTGCGCAGATTGAGCCCGATGAACACGGCCATGATCGCAATCGCCGCGGCCCGCGCAAACCATGGCCCCAGCCCGACCACATGCCCGAGATACTGACCAAAGGTGAAGGCATAGACCGCGTTGGTCAGCACATAGCCCATGATCAGCACCCAGGCCAGGGTTCCCGCCGATTGCATCGCACCGATCTGGCGCAGGAAGGTGAATGCGCCACCACCTTTATGGTAATGCCGGGTCAATTCGACATAGCTGTAGCCGGCTGCCAGCGCGATCATGCCGGCCGCCACGAAGCTGAACCAGGCCAGCGGCCCGGCGATGCCGATAACGACACCCAGCGTCGAGAAAATGCCGCCCCCGACCATGCCGCCAACGGCCATGGACCAGGTGGCGTTGAAACCCAGTTTTTCGTTCGAATGGCTCATGGCGACAACTCGAAGATCCGGCGTGCGCTACCCAGGCATGCAGCATACGTTGATCGAGACATGGTCGGCGCGCAAGCCGAACCGTCCGCAAGCTGCCGACAATCATGCGCATTCGTCCAGCCACGAATGAACTGGCGTGCATGACCAAGGCGATCGGCGAGGCACGCGACTGGTCCGGGCAGCATGGAGTTGCGTTTTCCCTTCAGCCCGCACATTTCGCTCGCGCCGACAGTGTGACCCATGCTCGGGCTTGCCTCGCGTCGCCATGCGCCAGAGCAGCCAGCCCTTGCACGTACACGAACCGATTGCTTCCAACTGCATGATGCCTTCCTCGTCCAATTTCGACCCGCCTCGGTGCTGCGGCACGCCAGGCTCGCTCATCCGGCCTGGATGGCTTTCCATCGAACCCAGGTCCATCCAAACGGCGAACGCGGTGACCGGTGAAAAGGCCCGTCTGCAGACGACCTTCGCAGCAAGGGGCGATCGGGCAGTGCAACTGTTGGCAGTCATCGTCAGCACCCCTGGCGGCTCCTGGATGGTGCCGCGCAAGGTGCTGGAGGCACGTGACTCGGCACGCATCGACCAACTCCCGCTGGCCTGCGCACGATTCGCTTCGCTGCGATGACGAGGTCTCTCGACCAGGCGGACTGAAGGGTTCCGGGCTAGAATGCGAACTCACGCCCGACCACGATTCCGTTCCCGACATGCTCGCCCTGCCCGACCAGCCCGTACTCGACAAGGTTCACCTGATCGGTGGCTGCTCGCGCCTTGCTGTTCAGGTCGATGTGGCACGCTTGCAGAAGGAAATCGCCGAGCTGCCGCAATCGTTCTGGGGCCAGAGCGGCGGTCGCGTCGGTGTGCACAATCCGGCCCAGGCGATCTTTCTGCGTGGACATGCCCCGGCGCAGGGAAACCTGCCGATCGAAGAGCGCGAAGCGCTGCAGCATCTGCCCGGCATCCGCGAGCTGATCGAACAGATCGTTCCTGCACAGGCCATGCGCTGCCTGGTAGCCCTGCTGCCACCGGGTGCCGTCATTGCGCCGCATATCGACCAGGCCGACTACTTCAGCAAGACCATCCGCCTGCACGCGCCGATTGTCACCAGCGATGCGGTCTGGATGTACTGCAATGGACAAAGCTATCGCATGCGCCCGGGCGAACTCTGGGCTCTCAACAACAGTGCGACGCATGGCGTCGTCAATGACGACGCGGAATGCGAGCGCATCCACCTGATCTGCGATTTCCTCGCCAGCGCCGAACTGGAAGCCCTGCTGATTGCCGGAGAGCGCAATCTCGGCGAGCGCAATCTGATAATCGAATCGCGCCTTTACGCCGCGCGCGGAAAAGCCGGAATGGCATGATCGCGACCGACCGCTTCGTCTTCGTCCATCTGCACAAGTCAGGCGGCACCTTCGTCAACGAGTGCCTGATGCGCTTCTTTCCCGGCGCCAGGCGGATCGGCTACCACCTGCCACGTTCATGCATACCGCAGGACAAGCGCTCGCTACCTGTTCTCGGATTCGTGCGTAGCCCATGGAGCTACTACGTTTCATGGTTTTCGTTCCAGTCGCGCATGGCGCAGCCGAATGCGCTGTTCCGCTGTGCCAGCGAGGATCGAAAGCTCGATTTCGAGGCAACGATTCGCAACCTGCTCGAGCTTGGCCAGGGCAACGGGAAGCTGGACTCGTTGCTGGCCGCACTGCCCAGGGAGTACGGCAACCAGGGTTTGAATCTGCCAGCCTTCGCGCTCGAACCCATACGCAACAGCGGCAAGGGCTTCTACAGCTACCTGCATGACTACATGTATGCCGGCGGCGATTCACCCGCGACCATCGGTCGGGTGGAAAACCTCCGTGCAGAGTTCAAGGCGTTCCTGCTCGGGCTCGACATTCCGTTGCCGCCCGCGCTGACCGGATTCATCGACGAAGCGAGTCCGCGCAATACCTCGACGCACCGATCCTGGCGCGAGTACTACAGCGATGACCTGGCCGAACTCGTGGCCTCCAGGGACCACGAGTTGCTCCGGATCTATGGCTATCGCTTCGACGACTAGCGAGGCTCCGGTCAAGTGGCGCTGATCTGCCGGCGATTTCGAACGAACCTGAAAACTCAGCGACGCTTCTTCGATGACTTGGCCGGCTTGGCCGGCTCACCCTTCTTGCCGAGTTCTTCGAGCAGGGTGCTCATGTCTTCGGCATGTTCCTCTTCGACCGCGAGAATTTCTTCCATGATGCGACGCGTGGTCGTGTCGGCATTGCCGAGATAGGCAACGATTTCCCGATAGCTGTCGATGGCAATCCGTTCGGCAACCAGATTCTCCTTGATCATGTCGGCAAGATCGTCGCCTTCGACGTATTCGGAATGACTGCGCGTCAAAAGGCCTTCCGGCGACAGGTTGGGAGCGCCGCCGAGCTGGGTGATGCGTTCGGCGATTCGATCGGCGTGGCCCTGTTCCTCGTTGGCATGCGCGAGGAATTCGGCCGCAACGCTTTGCGCGTTGATGCCCGAGGCCATGTAGTAGTGGTACTTGTACCGCAACACGCAGACGATTTCGGTGGCCAGGGCCTCGTTGAGGATCTTGATCACGGTTTCGCGATCGGCCTTGTAGCCATCGGTGACCGCACCGCGTTCGATGTGCTCGCGGGCGCGCTTGCGGATGTTCTTGATATCGGAAACAAAAGGCTTGCTTGCAGCCATGGGGTTGCTCCTCGGGTCGACTGACAAATATTCCCGCCCGCATGCGCTACGCATCGCGAAGAGCCGCGGGCACGCTGAACGCGTAACCGGTCCCATGGTGCCAAGACAATCACAGCCTGAGCTGAACGAAGTGGCCAGCTAGCCACCAGTGAACGATTCAGCCCGCTCCCGGGTTGCTTCAATCAGCCCCCATACCGCTTCGATCTCGCGCTCGTGGCGCCGCCACTTGTCGGCTGATGGTGCGGATACGGTGTGTCTGGAATGCGGCAGTCTCGATTCCAGCTCGACATCCCAGTCCAGATCACGCTCCCTGCAAAGCCGATTCATTTCGCTGGCCGGATCCGCCAGGAATGTGTCATGGCGAATTGCGCTGAGCTGCTGGTTCGGCACATCTGCCAGATCGTCAAGCAGGATGCGCGTGGCCGTTTCCCACTGGCGGGCGACGATTTCCGGCAGCGGCTTGCCGCGCAGTTCGCGCCAACCCGGCACCAGTACCAGCGACCAGGGCTGACCGCTCCAGTCCGGCATGTTCGGATAGGTACGGAAGCGCCCGGAATTCCAGGCCTCGATCATGCTCGACAGGACTTCACGCGGATCCCGATAGAGGTAGATGAATTGCGCTTCGGGAAATACCTTGCGCAGAAACGGGATGCGCAGCGCGTTCTTTGGCGTCTTTTCGAGCATGCGCACGCGACCCGCCGGCGCCGCTGCGCCCTCACGGTCGCGCAAGGCCTCGTCGAAGCGGGCGCGCAGCGCAGCGATGACTTCAGGTGTCGCCGCCTCGACTCCGATCCGGTTCGAATCCCAGCCGGCGGCTGCCGGATGCAACTCGGGCATGCCCTCGACCCGACCGTGGCTCTCGCCGCCAACGGTGTACAGAGCCGGTGCTCGAGCCAGTGTCTCGAACAGCAAGGTGGACCCGGAACGTGGCGGCGAAACGATGAAAATCGGTCGATCAAAACGCGGCTCTGCGGAGTCGGGCTTCGCGCTGCGCGGAGCTGCGCTCACGCTCGGCGCAACCGCCCTCAGCGCCACGGCAGACGGAGCAGCCGCCTGCGCACCGGCATCCGGGTCCGTTGCGCCCTGAGCGGAGCCTACTGCTTTTGGCCGGTCGTCCAGAGCCGCGCGAAGCACCATCGGCGCCAGCGCCATCAGGAAACCCGAACCGTTGCGTAGCGTGATCGACTGGCCCAGCTGTTTCATTTCCTGCGCGAATGGATCGAGCGCAGCGCGATAAAACGGCCAGCCTCGCTCCGCGTCGCCATGCTCGGCCCAGATGCCCAGCCATTTAGCGCCCAGTTTCGCGCAACACTGCTGTATCGCAGCCAGTTGTGGATGCGGGTTCGATTCGGCGATCAGGAAATTCAGGTGCTCGCGCAATTCCCACGGCGACATCACCGTGGGCAGGTTGACCGATTCGTAGATCAGTTCGGCTTGTACGGACGGATCCGGCGCGATCAGCCTGGCCTGCCAACCCGGTATCGGTGGACGATCGGGGACGCGGCCGCCACTGGCGATTTCCCAGAAGCGATCGCTGCCGACCGTGTCGGCCACGAGGTGAATTCGTTCACTGTTGGCGGCATTGATGACGCGATGCGAGCGCCAGGTGTCGAAAATCCAGCACTCGCCAGCGGCCATGTTGACCTCGCCTTCGCCGCAGATGAAACGAACCGAGGGCTGGGTCAGGATGGGTACGTGCACCCGAACGCGTTCGCGCCAGTAGTAGGCCAGATCGGCATGGGCGGGCACTTCGGCATGTCCGCTCAGGCGCATCAGTCGACTGCGTCCCCAGACCGCGCCAAGGCTGGCCATGGCCTGCTTGAGGTAGGGACAGGCCTGCAGATGCGGCGTTGGCCGCATCGGTCCGGAAATCGAATCGCTGGTCGGATCACCATCGACGGCAATGAGCGGCAGCGCCGAATTGCCTGCGTAGCCCTGCGGATGCGGTCGCCAGACATCTTCGCCAAGCTGCGCAATCTCGGCGAGCAACTTTTCGGCGTCGAAGCGCAGCGGGAACTGGACGAAAGGAACCTGTAGTTTCATCGGTGCATTATCGCATTTCAGCGGTCGCCGGATGGAGTGCCCGAAACGGCAACAGCCAGCCGCCAGAAATCAGGTCCATCCTCGCGTGGTCTACCGGTAGACGTCGCCACCCGTCGCGCGGAACTCGGCGGCCTTTTCGGCCATGCCCTCGTTGAGTGCGGCATCCGCTTCGAGTCCGTGCTCCTTCGCATAGTCGCGCACGTCCTGGGTGATTTTCATCGAGCAGAACTTGGGCCCGCACATGGAGCAGAAATGGGCGGTCTTGTGCGCGTCCTTGGGCAGGGTCTCGTCGTGGAACTCCCTGGCCTTCTCCGGATCAAGACCCAGATTGAACTGGTCGGCCCAGCGGAACTCGAAGCGCGCCTTGGACAATGCATTGTCGCGCGCCTGCGCGGCCGGATGGCCCTTGGCCAGGTCGGCCGCATGCGCGGCGATCTTGTAGGTGACGATACCGTCGCGCACGTCCTGCTTGTTCGGCAAGCCGAGATGCTCCTTCGGCGTCACGTAGCAGAGCATGGCCGTGCCGTACCAGCCGATCATGGCCGCACCGATCGCACTGGTGATGTGGTCGTAGCCCGGCGCGATGTCGGTAGTCAGCGGCCCGAGCGTGTAGAACGGCGCCTCGCCGCACTTCTCGAGCTGGCGTTCCATGTTTTCCTTGATCAGGTGCATCGGCACATGGCCGGGGCCTTCGATCATGGTCTGCACGTCGTGCTTCCAGGCAATCTGCGTGAGTTCGCCCAGTGTATCGAGTTCGGCGAACTGTGCGGCGTCATTGGCGTCGGCGATCGAACCGGGGCGCAGGCCGTCGCCGAGCGAGAAGCTGACGTCGTAGGCCTTCATGATTTCGCAGATTTCCTCGAACCGCTCGTAGAGGAAGCTTTCCTTGTGGTGGGACAGGCACCACTTGGCCATGATCGAACCGCCGCGCGAGACGATGCCGGTGACGCGCTTCGCGGTGAGGTGGATGAACGGCAGGCGAACGCCGGCGTGGATCGTGAAGTAGTCCACGCCCTGCTCGGCCTGCTCGATCAGGGTGTCGCGGTAGAGCTCCCAGGTCAGGTCCTCGGCGACGCCGCCGACCTTTTCCAGCGCCTGGTAGATCGGCACCGTACCGATCGGTACCGGCGAGTTGCGGATGATCCACTCGCGTGTTTCGTGGATGTGCTTGCCGGTCGAGAGATCCATGACCGTATCGCCGCCCCAGCGGATCGACCAGACCATCTTCTCGACTTCCTCGGCAATCGAACTCGACAGCGCGGAGTTGCCGATGTTTGCGTTGATCTTCACGAGGAAGTTGCGACCGATGATCATCGGCTCGGATTCGGGATGGTTGACGTTGTTCGGGATGATGGCGCGGCCACGGGCGACTTCGTCGCGCACGAACTCCGGCGTGATCAGTTTGGGCAACGCGGCGCCGAACGACTCGCCGGGATGCTGCTGGAGCAGGTGCTGCTCGCGGATACGCTCGAGGTTCTGGTTCTCGCGGATCGCGATGTACTCCATTTCAGGCGTGATGATGCCCTTGCGCGCGTAGTGCATCTGGGTGATGTTGTGACCGGACTTTGCGCGACGCGGCTTCGGCACGTTCGGGAAGCGCACGTGATCGAGCTGGTGGGCACTGGCATGTCGGCGCGTGAACGGCGAGGAAAATTCGGTCAGCGGCTCGCTGTCGCCGCGCGCCTCGATCCAGGCCGCACGAAGCGCGGGCAGTCCGGCCACGAGGTCTACCCGGTAATCCGGATCGGTGTACGGGCCCGAGGTATCGTAGATCGCGAACGGCGCGTTCTTCTCGATGCCGAACGTGCTCGGTGTGTCCTCGAGCACGACTTCGCGCATCGGCACACGGATATCGGGGCGGCTGCCTTCGACATGGATCTTGCGCGAACCGGGGATCGGGCGGACGACCGACTCGGAGAGTTCGGCGGCTTCGGCAAACAAGGGGTTTGGTACGGCATTCATCGGCAGGCATCCTCGGCTGATCAGGGGAAGCGACGGCGACGAATACCGGGGCTTGCCGGCATCGAAGCTCCCTACGCCGGGAATGCCTGGAATGGGCGCCGGATCAGGTTCGAAGGGACTCTCTCAGCCGACAAGCGCCAGCACCCCCGCTTCATTGCCTCATTGAAGCATGTTCCCCCGGAGCAGGCCAGCCTGTCGCGCATCGAGTTGCAGCAGACCCCGGAGCAGCGCTTGCATGAACCGGACTGGCGGCCGGCAATCGCGTCTTGCAGCACAACGCGGCACAATGGCTGCCTGTCGAAAGGAGCCAGCATGGACAACCAGCATCCCGATCTGCACCCCTTGTTCAGCGAACACCTCGAAGTACTGAAGTCGCGCACCGATGTGGCCCTTCAGCGCGGTGGCTTCGATCATCTTGTCGTTCCTTCGGGCACGGTCCGCTACCAGTTCCTCGACGACCGTGACTATCCGTTCCACGTCAACCCGCACTTCAAGCACTGGTTGCCGGTGACCCGGGCGCCGGGATCCTGGCTGGTGTATACGCCCGGACGTCGGCCCAAGCTGATTTTCCTGCAGCCTGCGGATTACTGGCATGTGGTTCCGGAGGCGCCTGCGGGCTACTGGGTCGAGCACTTCGACATCATCACGATCCGCGACGCCGCCGAGGCGCGCGCGCACCTTCCCGGCGACGTCACGCGCTGCGCCGTGATCGGCGAGGCAAACGCTGCGCTCGACAGCATGGTTCCGAACAATCCACAAGGCGTGATCGACTATCTGCATTACCATCGCGTGATCAAGACCGCCTACGAACTGGCGATGATGCGCGTAGCCAGCAAGATCGGCACGCGCGCGCACCGGGCAGCGGCAGCGGCGTTCCATGCCGGCGAATCCGAGTTCGGAATCCACATGGCCTATCTTGATGCCGCGCGACAGACCGAAAACGAACTGCCCTACAGCAATATCATCGCGCTCAATGAACATGGTGCGATCCTGCACTACCACGATCTCAAACACGCCCCGCCTTCGCATCTGTACTCCTTCCTGATCGATGCCGGCGCGAGTTTCCACGGCTACGCAAGCGATATCACCCGCACCCATGCAGGAAAAGATTGCGAGGAATTCCAGGTCCTGATCGATGCGGTCGACGAAGTGCAGAAGAACCTGTGCGCCAGGGTCCGCGCTGGTCAGGACTATGGCGCGCTGCATGTCGATGCCCATCACCAGCTGGCCGGCGTCCTGCACGACCACGGCTTCATTCGCATGAGTGCCGAGAGCGCGGTCGAGTCCGGGGTCTCCGCAACATTCTTCCCGCATGGCCTCGGCCACCCGATCGGCCTGCAGGTGCATGACGTGGCCGGCTTTGCCGCAGACGACAAGGGCCAGACCATCGACCGGCCGGAAGGCCATCCCTATCTGCGCATGACTCGCAGCATCGAGCCCGGCGCAGTGGTCACGATCGAGCCCGGCCTCTATTTCATCGACATGCTGCTGGCCAGATTGAAGGAAAAACCCGAGGGCAAGGACATCGCCTGGGACAAGATCGACGCGTTCCACAAGTACGGCGGGATCCGCATCGAGGACGATGTGGCTTGTACCGATGGCGACCCCGAAAACCTCACACGCGACGCGTTTGCCCTGCTCGACGGGCACTGAGCCACGCTCGGAGGGTCGCCGCACTGCGGGCCATGACTTGATGCGTGCGGTCCGGCGTTCTGGCGACGAAAGGGCGGTGCGATGCGTCTGGCGATCGAGTCAATGCGAAGCTGAGCCTCGCAGCGGAGGAGCCATGACAATTCAAGCGCGACTGAACGCAGTGTTGTGCAGTCTGACCTTGCTGATCGGTTTCGGCCTGTGCGCGCCATCCGTCATCGCAGCGCAGAAGCCGACGGTCCGCGTCGACTGGACCGACCCTTCGCAATTCAGCGAAATGCAGAATCGGAGCGGCTTCAACCAGACCAGTCCCAAAGTATGGCTTGGCGAGTTCTCATCGACGATCCGTCGCCACGCCCGACGTGTGCTGGAAACCGGCCAGTCGCTATCGGTCACCATCACCGACGTCACCCTCGCAGGCACGCTGCGGTCCGGCTCGAGGACCAGCGGCGTGCGCGTCGTCGACAGGAACACACCGCCCCGCATCAAGCTGAGTTTTACCCTGACCGGGGCGGATGGTCAGATCCTCCTCAACGGTGATCGCGATCTCGGCAGTCCGAACTCCATGTCGCCGGGTCTTGCCGACAGCAGCAATCCCTACATCCATGAAGACCGGCTCCTGATCGAGTGGATGGACAGGGAATTCGGCAGTCACGAAGACTAGGACCGCAAGATCGGGCATGGGCGGAGGGAGCCCGGCTAGGGCAACGCTGATCAAGTGGCGCAATCGTCACGACACCTGTCTGCGTGCAGATCGCGGCGCGCTGACGCAGATGGACTGGACGTCCTTCAAGGCAGCGCAACAAGGAGCTGCGCGCAGACAGGTGTCGCCCAACTGGTTGGTTTTCAATGGAAAGGGTGGTGTGCCACTTGATCAGCGTTGCCCTAGCTTCCCAGCCACTGCGCAAGCGTGTACAGCGAACCGAGGACGAACCAGGTTCCGAAGATCTGCTTGTTGTACCTGGCCAGCCAGCGTGGCAGGTAGATGTCGAAATTCGGTTCGCGGTTGTCCGTGTAGCGTTCGGCGACATTGGTCAATGGGCAACGCCATCCGTTGGTCGCCAGCACCAGCGTTTCGACCAGGATGACGGCGATCATGAAAGAGGCCATGCCAAGACGCTGCTGATAGGCCAGCACCGGAATCGAGATCACGCAGCCGGAAAGAACAATCCAGATCAGGGTATGGCAAAGCTTCACCAATCGAATTGCAGCGGGCTTCTCCACCCAGACTCGCCTCAACGTTCGTCCGAACCGGACCACGGATCTCGATCCGCGCCGCGCAGCCAGCCCATCCGGTAGGCCGCTTCGCCGACCCATTCATGGATGAGCGCCTCGGACTTGCGCAAACCCGTGGTTGACGGGAGGAAGTAGCCCGGACTGTTCGCTTCCGCGGCCAGCGGATCAGCGGGCCAGGCGCAGACCTCGAATCCGTTCTGCTCGAATGCGTAGGTCGCCCTCGGCAGATGCAGGGCCGAGGTCACCAGCCAGATGCGCTTGTCGACGGCGGGTCGCAAGGCCGCGACGAATTCGGCATTTTGCCAGGTCGATCGCGAAAGCATTTCAAGCCGGATGGCGTCCGAAGGCACACCGAGTTGCCGGGCCAGTTCGGCCATCAGACGGCTTTCGGCGATCTTGTATTGTGCTGCCCCACCGGCGATGACAAAAAGGGTGTCCGTTTGCAACTGAAGCCGAATGGTGGCGGCGAACATGCGACGGATGCTCGACTCGCCGAGCGCGGAAATATCCTCTTCGCTGGCCGGATTGCGCGTCGTGCCCCCACTCAGGACGACGATGGTCGACGGTGGCTTGAGTGCGCAATCCTGGTCTATGTGGACCCGCGATTCCTGCCAGCGAACCAGAGGATTGGCAACCACCGGCAGGCTCAGCAGGACGCAAGCGAATATCGGGACCAGGGCGGGCCAACGCAGCCATCTTGGCAACCAGCGCCAGCTCAGCATCAGCAGCAGCGCAAGCAGCACGCCGCTGCGGAACGGCGAAAGGAAGGTATGCATCACGATTTCATGCTCACAGGCGGAAACCCTGATCGATGTCGGCGATGCCTGGCGGCAACGCCGTTTCGGGCAGCTCGCGGGCCAGCAGCATGATGTTGAACTTCTCACCCATCTCACCGGGCAATGTCAGGCGTTTGACCTCCTGAGCCAGTCGATAGCAGGCCACCTCATCGGCCCCGGCGACGGCCTGTTCGAATCGGCTGGCCAGCCCCGAAGCGAACAGGAATTGCGCCAGCGAGGCAAAGCCGGCGACGGCAAAGCCGGCCTGGTTGCCCGCTTCGGCCAGGGCGGTGAAGTCGACAAAGGCGGTGATGTCCTGCAAGCCCGGCAGGATCAGCGCATTGGCATGCGCGCGGTGCCGGTAGTGACAGACGAGCGTGCCGTCGGAGCGCTCGGGCAGATAGAAGGTCTTGCGCGGATAGCCGTAGTCGATCATCAGCACGAGACCCGATTCCTGACTGCCGAGCACGGCCTGCATCCAGTAGGGCAGCTGCGGCAGGATCTCCGAACGATAGCCATCGACGAAGGCACGCCCGAGATCCCGTTCGACATGGCGCACGGCTGCGCTGGTCAGCGCATCGGCGGGTCGATCCCGATACTCGAGAACCCCCGCTTCATCGGCAACCACATGCTCCTCGTAGACCTCGCCTTCGCGCAGACAGAATCGCGTGGTCGGCAACGCGTCGATGACCTCGTTGGCGAACAGGACACCGTTCCAGGGCTCCTCGGGCGGGCGGTCCAGCCACTCGAAGCGACTGAACAGGGCCTGCGGAAAAGCGGCTTGCAGGCGTTCGCGCTGTCGCTCGCGCAGGTCGGCACTGGGTTCGAGAATGCGGTAGCGGCGCGGCACTGTTCCGGCTTCGCAGAAAGCACGCATGGCCGCTTCCGCGAAGGCTCCGCTGCCACCACCCAGTTCGACGAAATCCGCGCGGGAGCCCACCGCCTTCAGGCTCGGCATCAGGGCGTCGGCGACGGTTTGCGCGAACAGTGAGCCGAGCTCGGGTGCGGTGACAAAGTCGCCGGCCGCACCGAATTTCGTGCGACCGGCGCTGTAATAGCCGAGACCGGGCGCATACAGGCATCGTTCCATGTAGCGCGAGAAAGGCATCGGGCCCCGCGCTGCGATCTCGGCACGAATCAACTCGGCCAGCTGCATGGAGTGGACCCGTTCTGGCTCTGAGGGTGTCGGCAGGGAATTCACGGCTGGCCCGATTCGCCGAGTTGCGGCACTCTGCGCAGGATACCGACGTGAACGGAGAACACCAATGACGGAATCCGCCCGGAATCGACCGGTCGTGCTGATCACCGGCGCGGCACGGCGCGTCGGCGCGACGATTGCACGTCGCTTGCATGCGGCCGGGTACGACCTGGCCCTGCACTGCCGAAGCTCGCGCAAGGAACTCGACTTGCTGATCGCGGAACTCGAGCAGGCACGCGACTCCAGCACCCTGGCCCTGCAAGCGGACCTCGCCGATTTCGAGGGCCTTCCCGATCTGGTCAATGACACCATGGCCCGATTCGGTCGACTCGACGGTCTCGTCAACAACGCCTCGGCGTTCTATGCGACGGCGCTGGGCAGCGTCAGCCAGGCGCAATGGGACGAGTTGTTCGCCTCGAACGCGCGAGCCCCGTTCTTTCTCGCCCAGGCCGCAGCCAGCCATCTGCGAGAGCGCGCCGGTGCGATCGTCAACCTGCTCGACATCTACGCCGAGCGACCGCTACCCGGATATTCGGTGTACTGCATGGCCAAGGCTGCCCAGGCCACGATGACGCGCGCGCTTGCACATGAACTCGGGCCCGAGGTTCGCGTCAACGGCATTGCACCGGGTGCGGTCATGTGGCCCGAACAGGGCAAGACCTACGCCAGCAAGGACGAGATCATCGCGCGCACGCCGCTCAAGCGCGCGGGCAGCGCCGAAGACGTCGCCACAGCCGTGCTGTGGCTGCTGCGCGACGCGCAATTCGTGACCGGGGAAATCATCCATGTCGATGGCGGGCGCTCGCTCGCGATCTGAGCGCAGAGAGCATCGCCCCCTGAAGGGCCTGCGAAGCAGAAGCAAAGCGGAATTGCCAGGCAGCGCACGAAAACCGCGCCAGATTTGGCCCTTCCGCTATGCGCTTTTCCTATTCCCCGCTCCCCATTCCCTAATCCGCCTCAGGCCTTGACCTTGAACGCGTCGGCAACGAGTTCCCTGTTGAAGCCTTCGCCTGCGTCGCCTTCGGTGGCATAGCGGTACAAGGCAGCCGCGTAGACCCCCTGCAGTGCGGCCTGGATCAGAATCAGCAGCAGGAAGACAATCACGACCGCAACGATAGTAGTGATCGTGATGGCGAGGATGCCGCTGGAAATGGCCAAGACGATCAGGCCGCCGCCGATCAGAGCGAAGCCGAAAATCGCAAGTCCGAACACAATGCCGATACCGCCCGTACCGATCAGGTTCTGGCCCCAGGTCTTCTTGAGCAGCTCGGCACTGCGCTTGACCGCATCGATCGGGCCGATGTCCTGGCTGACCAGCACCGGCACGACAAGGAACGAAGCCACGGTCCAGGCCAGACCGATCATGCCGACCACCATCTGTCCGATGAAGCCGACACGCTCCTGCAAGGCCCGCAGCAACACACCCACGGTGGCCGCGATCACCGCATAGCCGAGGATGGCCGGCAGCTTCGAGCGCGCGATGCGGAATCCGTCCGCAACGGTCGGGTCACCGCCATCGAGGCGGATCATCGCCGCGCCGATCAGGGCCGAGTTGAAGAAGATGATGACGAAATACTGGACCACGTAGAACACGAACATCAGCACGTAGAGCAAGGGATTCGCGCCCTCTTCATCCATGCCGGCGAACAGGCCGCCCAGCGCGGCCGGGACGAAGAAGCTGGCCGCAACGATGATGCAGCAGATCGCCGACAACAGCGGAAAGATCAGCAATTCCTTGTCGGATCGCAACACGGATGCACTGGACTTCACGAGTTCCCAGCTATGCGAAAACTTCTCGAACATTTCGACTCCCTGTTTGCGATGGGCAATGGCTGTTGCGATGGGCTTGAGTATAGCGGCGGTTGATGGGCGGGTTAAACGACGCCGCTCTCAGGAGCACCACCAGGCACCCGTGTTCTCGCGATCCCGAGACTAGCCGCTCATCGCGGCAAGCACTCCTCCGGGAACTGACGGAGCGAATTGCCAAGGCGCGGAAATCTTGTCCATGGGCGAACGGACCCGGTCATCCGGTGTTCCCTTGTTCGAGCAGCACGCACTCCATCGGAGCCCCATACTCGGGATGCGCTCGCCAGAGTTCAGCCATCGTGATTCCGGTCACCGGATGCACCGCATCGCCGGCGATCTCGGCCAACGGCGCCAGCACGAACGCGTGCTTCAGTTCGTCGCGTGGAACCTGCAGGTGCCCCGGACCATCGACCACCTGATCTCCGAACAGGACAATATCCGCATCCAGGGTCCGGCTCGAATAACGCGGCACATCCCGACGGCGCCCGTGGCGATCCTCGAGCGCGTGCAGCCAGCTATCCAGTGCTTCGGGACTCTCGTTGGTATCGAGCCCAACGGCCAGATTGAGAAAGGCAGGTCCGTCGAAGCCGACCGCTTCGGTTCTGCAGGCCCCTGAAACATCGATCGTGCCGAAACGTGCGCGCAACTCGGCGAGCGCGGCACGCAGATGCGTTTCCGGCTCGATATTCGATCCCAGACTGAGATAGACACGCGTCACCCGGCACTCTCCGGTTCCGCCTCCAGCTTGCGTGCCCGCTCGCCAAGGGCGTCACGCAGGTCGCCACCGGCGGGCTTCTGGAACAGGCGCAATCCGAACTCGGGCAGTATCGCAATCAGGTGATCGAAGATGTCCGAAAGAATGCCTTCGTACTCGCTCCAGGCCGTGGTTCGGGTAAAGCAGTACAACTCCAGCGGGATGCCTTCTCCCCTGGCGTCGAGCTGGCGCACGATCAGGGTCATGTCCTGGCGGATGCCGGGATGTGCCTTCAGATAGGCCACGGCATAGGCGCGAAACGTGCCGAGATTGGTCAGGCGTTGCAGGTTCAACGGATAGCGACCGGCTTCGCCGAGCTTGACGTTGAACGAGGAGACTTCACTGGCCTTGCCTTTCAGGTAATCGCGCAGCACCAGCGATTCGGTCATCCGGGTGATGTCCTCGTCATTGATGAAGTGCACGCTGCCAGCGTCGATCAGCAAGGAGCGCTTGATGCGGCGTCCGCCCGCTTCGGACATGCCGCGCCAGTTCCTGAATGGATCGGTGATCAGCTTCCAGGTCGGAATCGTGGTGATCGTCTTGTCGAAATTCTGCACCTTGACCGTGTGCAGGGCGATGTCGATGACGTCGCCGTCCGCACCTGCGGCCGGCACTTCGATCCAGTCACCCACGTGCAACATGTCGTTGGTGGTCAGCTGAACTCCGGCAACAAAACCGAGGATGGTGTCCTTGAAGACCAGCAGCAGGATGGCCGACAGCGCACCGAGTCCCGACAGCAGGATCAGCGGCGAGCGATCAATCAGGGTGGCCACGATCACGACCGCACCGACGATGTAGATGGCGATCTTGATGAACTGGACGTAGGACTTGATCGATCGCCTGCCTTCGGACCTGCGGCTGTAGATGTCTTCCAGCGCATTCAGGACCGCGCCCATTGCCAGCATCAGAAACAGGATCGTGCAGGACATGGCGACATTGCGCACCAGTAGGTCGACCTTGTCCGGCACGCCCGGCACGAAGCCAATACCGAACTGGGCGATCAGGGTCGGTGCAATACGGGTGATCTGGCGCAGGACTCCATGCTCGACCAGGACGTCGTCCCAGGTCCAGGCAGTGCGTGCGGCAAAGGCCCGAAAGGCTCGCACCAGCGCTCTTCGTGCCACGGTCGCCACCAGCCAGGCCAGCAGAACCAGCGCCAACAGCCCGCCCAGCGTATGCGCAAGCGGGTTTGCCAGCCATTCAGTCAGTTTTTCCATCCCGGCCTCTCGTCATGTACGTCACGAAATTTGATAAGGCGAAGCAGGTCTACCCTATCGCGATTGCGCCACACGATCAGCCTTGCCCTACAATGGCGAACCTGTTCGGCCGCCATTTCAACCATGACTTATTGTGTGGGTATCCACGTCGACCGCGGCCTCGTGCTCGCGGCCGACACGCGCACCAGCGCTTCGTTCGACGATGTTCGCACGCACGGCAAGATGCATGTCTTCGAGAAACCGGGCGAATGCGTATTCGTGTTGATGTCGGCGGGCAACCTGGCCACGACCCAGGCGGTAATGTCGGCGCTGCGGCGTGACATCGAGAATCCGGACTCCGAATTCAGCCTGTTCAAGGCCAAGCGTCTTTATGAAGTCGCCGACTACATCGGACGCGTGCTGGTAGCCAATCAGGCCCAGATCGGAGAAAACGCGCAGCAAAATGGGGTCAGTGTGGAGGCTACCCTGATTCTCGGTGGCCAGATTGCCGGTGGCGAGGCGGCCTTGCGCCTGATCTATCCGCTCGGCAACTGGATCAATGCCTCGCCCGAAACACCGTACCTGCAGATCGGCGAATCCAAGTACGGCAAGCCGATCCTCGATCGCATCATCGATCGTGGCACTTCGCTGGAGGACGCGGCGCGCTGCGCACTCGTGTCGCTCGATTCGACGATTCGCTCAAACGTTTCGGTGGGTCTGCCGATCGATCTGGCCATCATCAAGGATGGCGAGCTGCGCATCGACCAGAAGATCCGCATCGACGAGCGCACGCCCTTCTTTGCCCAGATTCGAACCAGCTGGGCGCAAAAGTTGACCGATGCGGTTCACAGCCTGCCGCCATTCCCCTGGGAAACCCCGAACGCTGATACCTGATTTCTCCAGTTCCGTAGCGCGCGTGCCATGACATCAAGCGCGGCGCTACCTAGCTCCGTTCACGCTCGATCTGCACGCCCACCGACTTCGAGCCGCGCACGGCGCCCGGCTTGGCCAGCCGCAGTCGCACATGTTCGACATCGAATTCCTCGAGAATGATTTCCGCGCAGCGTTCGGCCAAAGTCTCGACGAGCTGGAATTCGGACGCTTCGACGAAGGCGATCAGGCGCTTTGACACCGACTTGTAGTTAAGTGTGTCTTCGATGTTGTCCGTCGCCGCCGGGCGCCGGTTGTCGAAACGCATCTCGATATCGAGCGCGACGGTCTGGCGAATGCGCCGCTCCCAGTCATAGATGCCGATCACGGTATCGATGCGCAGGTCTTCGATGAAAACGATGTCCATGGGCTCTGTTCGAGTGGGAATGGTCAAGGATACGAGCGGATCGTCGATCAGCCCAGCGCCGAAAGGGATTCCAGGTCCCAGCGCGGAAAGACCTTGATCTGCGGATCATTGTGCTGGCCGGCATGCAGGCGGATGGCGCCAGCCAGGGCGATCATGGCGCCATTGTCGGTGCAGAATTCGAGACGCGGGAAATAGGATTTGAAGCCGTCTTCGCCGGCGACCCGGGCCAGTTGGTTGCGCAGGCGCTTGTTGGCGCCCACGCCGCCAGCAATGACCAGACGCTTCGCGCCGGTCGCGGTCATCGCGCGACGGCACTTGATGACCAGGGTCTCGACGATGGCTTCCTCGAAATCGCGCGCGATGGCAGCGCGGGTCGTATCCGCCTGGTCGCTGCGCTGCCAGGCCAGCAGAACCTGGGTCTTGAGGCCGGAGAAGCTGAAATCGAGGCCGGGCCGGTCGGTCATCGGTCGAGTGAAACGGAACTGACCCGGTTGGGCCGTTTCCGCCAGTTTCGCCAGGGTCGGTCCCCCCGGATAGGGCAATCCCATCAGTTTGGCGGTCTTGTCGAAGGCTTCGCCGGCAGCGTCATCCAGGGTGTCGCCGAGCAGGCGGTAGCGACCAATCGCCTCGACCTCGATCAGCATCGAGTGTCCGCCCGATACCAGCAAGGCCACGAAGGGCGGCTCGGGCGAGTCGACTTCAAGCATCGGTGCGAGCAGATGCCCCTCCATGTGGTGCACGCCAATTGCGGGAATATCCAGCGCCCAGGCCAATGAGCGGCCTGCCGCCGCCCCGACCAGCAGGGCCCCGACCAGGCCCGGCCCGGCCGTATAGGCAACGCCGCCCAGATCGCCGACGACCATGCCGGATTCGGCCAGGGTCTGCCGGATCAGAGGCATCAGCTTGCGGACATGGTCGCGGGATGCCAGCTCCGGCACCACCCCGCCATATTCGGCGTGCAGGTCAATCTGGCTGTACAAGGCGTGGGCCAGCAGGCCGCGTGAGCGGTCGTAGACGGCCACCCCGGTTTCGTCGCAGGAGGTCTCGATGCCAAGCACCGGACCAGGTTTTGCATTGCTCGTTGCCATGAAATAGAATGCGCGGCTCGCCCGAGAGCCCGGGTGTCGAGTTTAACAGCGGAGAGACTATGCCAAGCGTCAAAGTTCGCGAGAACGAACCATTTGAATTTGCCCTGCGCCGCTTCAAGCGCACCTGTGAAAAGGCCGGCGTGCTGGCTGAAGTGCGCAAGCGCGAGTTTTACGAGAAGCCGACCCAGGAACGCAAGCGCAAGCGCGCGGCTGCGGTCAAGCGTCACCTGCGCCGCGTTTCGCGCGACGTCACCAAGCGTCAACGCATGTATTGATCGATGGGTTGCGCATTCGCTCTGGCGAATCGCGAAACCGATTGATCGCTGTTCCGGTTCCGTGCCGGGCCAGCAACATCCGGGCTGATACTTTCGGCCGGCTCTGCCCACGCAGCGCCGGCCGTTTGTGTTTCCGGCGTCCGAAGCCGACCCCGACAGACCACGCCTGACGGGCCCGAAACCGGACACTCCGCATTCCGAGCCCCGGCAACATGACTGCCACAGAGAGACTCTGCCAGACCTACGAGGTGCACGATGTCAATGAAGGCCCGCATCACCGATGACATGAAAACCGCCATGCGCGCCGGCGAGAAAGATCGCCTCGGCGTGATCCGCCTGATCCTGGCCGCGCTCAAGCAACGCGAAGTCGACGAGCGCATCGAACTGGATGATGCCCAGGTCCTCGCCATCCTCGAGAAGATGCTCAAGCAGCGCCGTGATTCGATCGACCAGTACACCGCCGCCAACCGTGAGGATCTCGCCGCGGTCGAACGCGCTGAAGTCGAAGTCATCCAGACCTACATGCCGGCCCAGTTGTCGGCCGAAGAACTCGAAGCGATCGTGACCACGGCCATCACCGACTCCGGCGCCACCAGCGCGCGCGAGATGGGCAAGGTCATCGGCCTGGTCAAGCCACAAGTCAGCGGCCGCGCCGACATGGGCCAGGTGTCGGAGATGATCAAGGCCAGGCTCGCGTAGCGAGCCGGGCCACGGGATTCGGGAATCGGGAATGGGTCAGGGGCAGCGCCAGGGCAAGGCCTAGCGGCTTTCGGCTTCGCGCTTTTTCTATTCCCTATTCCCCATTCCCCATTCCCCGCCCTTTAGACTTGGCCCAATGGCCGGCCGCATTCCCGAACGCTTCATTGACGATCTCCTGACCCGCATCGATATCGTCGATGTGATCCAGGAGCGGATCACCTTGAAGAAAGCCGGGCGGGACTGGTCGGCGCGTTGCCCGTTCCACGACGAGCGCTCTCCTTCCTTCACGGTCAGTCCGGCCAAGCAGTTCTATCACTGCTTCGGTTGCGGCGCGCACGGCAGCGCGATCCGCTTCCTGATGGACTACGACCGCCTCGAATTCCCGGACGCAATCGAGGAACTGGCCGCGCGCGCCGGCCTCAAGGTCGAATACGAAGGCGGCCGGCCGGACAAGCCGCGCGAGGACGTTTCCGATCTGTATGTCTTGCTCGATGCAGCCGCCACCTTCTACCGTGAGCAGCTCGCCGGCAACGCGGCGGCGCGTGAATACTTCAGGAACCGCGGGCTCGACCAGGCCACACTGGATCGATTCAATCTCGGCTTCGCGCCGAACCAGTGGGACGCGCTGAAGAACGCACTCGGCACCTCGCCGAAACGGCTCGCCCTGCTCGACAAGGCCGGCATGCTGTCGAGCGGCGAACGCGGCGGCAAGTACGACCGCTTCCGTGATCGGGTCATGTTCCCGATCCTCGACCGGCGCGGGCGCACGATCGCCTTCGGCGGAAGGGTGATGGGCAAGGACGATGGCCCGAAATACCTCAATTCCCCCGAGACACCCCTGTTCCACAAGGGCCGGGAACTGTTTGGCCTGTGGCAGGTGCGCGATGCCAACCAGAAGATCGCGCGCCTGCTGGTGGTCGAGGGCTACATGGACGTGATCGCCCTGCACCAGTACGGTGTCACCCAGGCGGTGGCCACGCTCGGAACGGCAACCACCAGCGACCACGCGGAAATCCTGTTCCGCAATGCGGCGGACGTTTTTTTCTGCTTCGATGGCGATCGCGCCGGACGTCAGGCGGCGTGGCGAGCCGTGGAATCGGTATTGCCACGCATGCGCGACGGGCGCCAGGCCTGGTTCCTGTTCGTGCCCGATGGCGAAGATCCGGATTCCCTGATCCGCAAGGAGGGCCTCGACGGTTTTGAGGCGCGCCTCAAGCAGGCCACGCCCCTGAGCGAGTTCTTTTTTGCGGAAACCGGCAAGGACGTCAACCTGTCCAGCATCGATGGCAAGGCACGCCTGGCCGAACGCGCGCGGCCGCTGATCGGACAGATTCCCGATGGCGCCTTTCGTGACCTGATGTATGCGGAACTGGAACGGCTCAGCGGCGCGAGGACCGTGGCACCAGGCGGGCATGCCCAAGCGGGATCGCGGACCGGCGGTCGCGGCGGCGGCGCCCGACCTGCGCAACGATCGCTGGTCCGCACTGCCGTTGCCCTGCTCGTCCAGTATCCCGCACTGGCCGGCGAGATCGAACCGCCATGGACCTTTTCAGAATTGCGTCAGCCCGGCATACCGCTACTGCTGGAGCTGATCCGGCTCTGCCGCGATCGCCCCGCACTGACCACCGGCGCTCTGCTCGAACACTACGCAGGACGCGAGGAAGCCGGTCCATTGAACAAGCTCGCATCGATGGATCTTATCGTCGATGCCGACCAGGGACGCGCCGACTTCCTTGGTGCGATTGCCCAATTGGACGTCCAGACGTCCCAACAGCGACTGGACGATCTGATCGCACGCCAGCTCGAAGGCCGCCTTTCCGACGCGGAACGCGACGAATTGCGCAACCTTATGGCGAACAAGCCCGCGCACCGCAGGAAATAAGCCGCGCGTCGACTTGACAACGACGCATCGTTTCGGATCAACTTGCTGCATGTGCACAATTATTACGACTACGACGATGACGACGCCCTCCCGGGTGCGGTCAGTCGTGCGCAGTTAGTTTCCAACGCAACGACCCCGCAGCTCGACGAAGCTGCGGGATGCACACTCCCCAGCGCGACGAACCGCGGGGCCACCAACCGGAGGCTCGATGAGTCCGTTTGCCACATTGTCGGCGACCCTCGCTGCCACGCGTCACAACATTTCCGTCAGACCGCGTGGCGACGACGATCTCGCGACCGCGCACAAGTTTGGTGGTTCTTCGCTGGCTGATGCGGCCTGTTTTCGCCGAGTCGCCACCATCCTTCTCGAGCGCGATGACCCGGTGCAGGTCAGCGTGGTTTCGGCCATGCAGGGTGTCACCAATGCGCTGATTGCACTGGCCCAGGCCGCTGCAAGCAGGGATCCGGCCTGGCAATCGCAATGGAGCGCATTGCGCGAGCGACATGTCGAGACCGCGCGTGATCTGCTCGGCGATCAGTCGGGTGCGTTGCGGGTCTGGCTGGAGGCACGATTCGCCGACCTTTCCGATACCTCGAAGGCGCTGGCCGTACTCGGCATTCCGGCCCGCGAGGCGCTAGACGCGATCCAGGGCCTTGGCGAAATCTGGTCGGCGCACATGCTGCGCGCCCATGTCGAATCACTCGGGCAGGAATGCGCCCTGCTTGATGCGCGCGAGATCCTGGTCGTGAGTCAGGGCGAGCTGGGCGTCGCCGTCGACTGGCCAGCCAGCGCATCGCGACTGGCGGAGTGGCGCACGCGCCATCCGCAACGTCGCGTGATCATCACCGGGTTCGTGGCCCGCGATGCCGAAGGTCGTCCGACCACGCTCGGGCGCAATGGCAGCGACTATTCCGGAGCGATATTTGCCGCACTGTTCGAGGCGCGCGAGCTGCACATCTGGACGGATGTGGATGGCGTGCTCTCGGCCGATCCGCGCCTGGTGCCCGAGGCAGTCTCTCTCAACGCGCTGTCCTACGAGGAAGCTTGCGAGCTGGCCTACTTCGGCGCCAAGGTCATTCACCCGCAAACCATGTTGCCGGCCATGGCGCTGGGTTTGCCGATCCATATTCGCAATACCTTCAAGCCCTCACACCCCGGCACCTGCATAGCGACATCGGGCGATTCGGCCGAAGGCCCGGTGCGCGGGCTATCCCTGGCCGACGAGCTGGCGATCGTCAATGTCGAAGGCGCCGGAATGATCGGCGTTCCCGGCACCGCGGAACGCGTCTTCGCGGCGTTGCGCGATGCGAAGGTCTCGGTCGTGATGATCTCGCAGGGCTCATCCGAACATTCGATCTGCCTGGTCGTGCGCGGCGCCGACTCCGCCCGGGCCGAGGTCGCCCTTGATGCGGTGTTCGGGCGCGAACTGGCCTCGGGTCAGATCCAGGCCATCACGGTGACTCGCGATATCAGCGTGCTCGCCGCGGTCGGCGACGGCATGGCCGGAACCCCGGGTGTCGCCGCGCGCCTGTTTGCAACGCTGGGCCGCGCCCAGGTCAATATCCGCGCCATCGCCCAGGGCGCCTCGGAACGCAATATCTCGGTGGCCCTGGCCAGTGCCGATGCGTCGCGCGCCTTGCGTGCAGCCCATGCCGGCTTCTGGTTGTCGCCGCAAACGCTGTCCGTGGGCGTGATCGGTCCGGGCAATGTCGGCCGTGCCCTGCTTGATCAATTGCGCGAAGCGATTCCGCGCCTGCGCCGCGAGGCGAATCTCGACCTGCGCGTGCGGTCCATCGCATCCAGCCGCAAGCTGCTGATCAGCGAACGGGGCGACCTCGCCGCCGACTGGTCCGCGCAACTCGCGTCCAGCCGTCTTGAAGCCGACATGGCGGCATTCACCCGCCACGTGCACGCCGCCCATCTTCCGCATGCCGTGATCATCGATTGCAGCGCCAGCAACGAAGTGGCCGATCATTATCCTGGCTGGCTGGCAGCCGGCATCCATGTCATCACGCCGAACAAGCAGGCCGGGTCGGGTGACCTTGGCCGGTGGCAGACAATCGGCGAATCGCGCAGGAGCGGCGGTGGACGCTGGCGCTACGAGGCAACCGTGGGTGCGGGCCTGCCGGTGATCTCCACGCTGCGCGACCTGATCGACACCGGTGACGAGTTGATCGCGATAGAAGGCATTCTGTCCGGCACCCTGGCCTGGCTGTTCAATCGTTATGACGGCAGCCAGCCGTTTTCTGCCCTCGTCCGTGAAGCGCTCGCGCTCGGCTACACCGAGCCGGATCCGCGCGATGACCTCTCGGGTCTCGATGTCGCTCGCAAACTGGTCATCCTCGCGCGTGAAGCCGGCCAGTCGCTCGAGCTGGATGATGTCGATGTACGCGGACTGGTTCCGCCGGCCTTGCTCGAACTCGACAGGGATGAAGCGATCAGCGCGCTCGAGTCGCTTGATGCGGAAATGGCCGGGCAACTCCAAACCGCGCGCTCCAATGGCTGCGTGTTGCGTTACGTCGCGCGCCTCGACCATGGCGGTCGGGCCAGCGTCGGGCTTGTCGAACTCCCTGCCACGCACGCATTCGCCAATCTGCGCCTGACCGACAACAGCGTGCAATTCACGACGCGGCGCTACGCGGACAATCCCCTGATCGTGCAAGGACCCGGTGCCGGTCGCGAAGTGACCGCAGCCGGTGTCTTCGCCGATCTGCTCAGACTCGGATCCGCACTCGGAGCGCGCCTGTGAGCAGCGCAAGTGCGTTTGCGCCGGCCAGCATCGGCAATGTCGCCGTGGGGTTCGACATCCTCGGCCAAAGCATCGAGGGGATCGGCGACCGCGCCACGGTACGGCGCATCGACGAGCCCCTGGTACGCATCGACGCGATTCGCGGATGCGTGCGCGATCTGCCCACGGAGGCCTCACTGAATACCGCCGGTCGCGCCCTGATGGCACTGCGCGAAGCGCTTCAGCTGCGCTCTGGATTCAGCATCGAACTCGACAAGGGCATTGCCCTCGGGTCGGGCATGGGCGGATCCGCTGCCTCCTGCGTTGCCGCACTGATTGCAGCCAACACCCTGCTCGATCGGCCGCTCGCGGTCGAGGCGCTCTACCCGTTCGCACTCGAAGGTGAAGCCGTATCGAGTGGCAGCCGACATGGGGACAACGTCGGACCGATGCTGCTCGGCGGACTCGTGCTTGCAGCGCGTGGTCGCCTGCTGCGCATCCAGGTACCGGGGGCATGGCATTGCGTCGTGGTCCACCCGGATGCCGTACTCGAAACCCGACGTGCCCGCGAAGTGCTGCAGGCGCCCTACCCTCTTGCCGAGTTTGTCGAACAAAGTGCGTGCCTTGCGCTGGTCCTGAGCGGCTGCCATCGCGGCGAAGCCGGGCTGGTTCGCGCGGGCCTCGCCGACGTCCTTGTCGAACCTCGACGCGCCCCACTCATCAAGGGCTTTCATGCAGTCAAGCAGGCGGCGCTCGACCACGATGCCATGGGTGCCTCGATTTCCGGCGCAGGCCCGAGCGTGTTCGCCTGGTTCGAGGATCGCCTTGGCGCCGAAGCTGCAGCGCCGGCCATGCGCGCGGCATTCGAACGTGCCGGTCTTGCCAGCCAATCCCATATCACGCCAGTGAATGGTCCGGCCGCATCGGTGATCGCATGAAATTCACGAGTACCCGGGACAGCGATGTCTCCATTGACCTGAGCAGTGCATTGATCGCCGGCCTGGCGCCAGATGGCGGCCTCTACGTTCCGAGAACCTTGCCGGAATTGTCGGTGGCGGACTTCGACGGACTCGAAACGGTCGCGGAAACCGGCGCGCGCCTGCTGCGTCCCTTTTTCGCGGATGATCCGCTGGCCAACGAGTTGGATGCGATCTGCGCTGAGGCCTTCGATTTTCCGGCGCCACTCAGATCATTGAAGCCGGAACACACGCATGTGCTGGAACTCTTCCATGGTCCGACGGCAGCCTTCAAGGATTTCGGCGCGCGCTTCCTGGCGGCCTGCATGAAGCGCCTGCGCAAACCCGACCGCTTGCCGCTGACGATCCTCGTCGCGACGTCCGGCGACACCGGCGCCGCGGTTGCAGCGGCCTTCCATGGGCTGGCCAATCTGCGCGTGGTCGTGCTCTATCCCGACGGCAGGGTATCCCCGCGCCAGGCACATCAGCTTGGATGCTTCCCGGGCAATGTCACCGCCCTGCGCGTGGCCGGCAGCTTCGACGATTGTCAGCGTCTGGTGAAACAGGCCCTGTCGGACCGCGAACTCCAGCAGGTCGTCCCGCTCAGCTCGGCCAACAGCATCAGCCTCGGTCGATTGCTGCCGCAGATGGCCTACTACGCGCACGCCGCGATCAGACACTGGCGCAGGACCGGCGAGCCGCTGAATTTCGTCGTGCCGACGGGAAACCTCGGCAACGGCCTGGCCGCGATCATGGCGCGCGCCTGCGGACTGCCGATTGGCGAGATCGCCCTGGCCACCAATGCCAACCGCGTACTGCCCGATTTCTTTGCGGGTGCCGTCTATTCAGGACGGGCCAGCATCGCCACCCTGGCCAATGCCATGGATGTCGGCGCACCGAGCAATTTCGAGCGACTTGCCTGGCTATACCCCGACAACGCGACGTTGCGTTCTGCATTCACGGCAGTGAGCGTTGACGACGAAGCGATTCGCGCGACGATTGGGGCCGGCCCGTCCACCCATGGCGAAGTGTTCTGCCCGCACACGGCGTGTGCCGCGCATGCGCTCGAGAGACTGCGCGCCGAGCGGCCAGAACAGGACTGGGCGATTGTCGCCACGGCCCATCCAGCCAAGTTCGAGCAGATTGTCGAAGCCTTGATCGGTCACCCGATCGCACCCCCGGAGGCATTGGCGAAGCTGCTCTCGCGGCCAAGCCACGCCGAGCCGATGGCAGCGGAATACACCTCGCTTGGGACGGTCCTGAAGCGCCGGATCCGGGCGGAATGAGCGTCGAAAGGCCTCGAATCGGCGCGTTCTGACGGGCTGGATGCGGCCGATGGATGTGCGCGGGGTGCTGCCCGACCCACAGGCGCGATGTCCGCTCGACCGCCCGGGCAACTGCCATCTAATTGAAATACAAGAATATTTCCGGCCTGTTTCGCCGTGTTTCGCACAGATGACAGCCCATTGCAAGCGGATCACCCCAAAATTCTCATCTTTCCTGTCGCTTTGTTTAACATTCCTCTGTACAGTGTGCGAACTGTGTTTGCCAGGGTCACTGTAAATCGTGGCCCGATGTGGTCGAAAATCACGATTCCATCGTTCCGATTGCGCGCTCCTTAGCAACCTCAGTCTCGACCCACGGGGAGTCCCAGGTCGTGAATTCCATTTTCTTTTGAGTTGTTAGGAGTTAGATATGTCCAATCGTCAGAACGGTACCGTCAAGTGGTTCAATGATGCCAAAGGCTTTGGCTTCATCACCCCGGAAAGCGGCCCCGACCTGTTCGTGCATTTCCGTTCGATCCAGGGCAGCGGCTTCAAGTCCCTGCAGGAAGGCCAGCGCGTGACGTTCGTCGCCGTGCAGGGCCAGAAGGGCATGCAGGCCGACGAAGTTCAGGTTGCCTGATCTTCGCGCCATTGCGAAACAAGAAACCCCGGGTGGAAACACCCGGGGTTTTTTCTTGCCTGCGAATCCTGACTGCACCTGGGCGGCATCAATCCCGGGTTGATTGCGCGGGCATCCCGATCGATTGTCTCGATCGGAGGAATGCGGTTGCCGGGAGCTTCACGCGCCTGCGGCAACCCTGGCATTCGCAGCCGTGTGAGCCCCATCAGTTCGGCGGGTCGAATCCATCGACGAAAAGGCTGTCGATGCCCGACATGCACATGCCCGGCACCTGGGTATGGGTGACACGGATATCGTCCAGCCACCAGCCCGGCCCGGTGACGCCGCCATCGGTGGAGAAGCTCCAGCGCAACTTGACCGCCTGGCCTGCATAGCTGGACAGATCAAACTGGGCTTCTGTCCAGTTCAGATCCGTGCCGGAAAAAACGCCCGTCCCGAGCGGAAAACCGCAGGCGTTTCCGGTTTGCGAAATCGTTGAAGGATAGCCACCTTGCGGAGTGAGGTTCTGCCAGCTCTGGCCATCATTCGTCGAGATCTGGACCAGGCCACCGTCGTAGTCGGCTTCGACGCCGTACCGGGTCCAGAATTCAAGCATCGAAACGGCACCGCCAGTCAGCTCAAGCACATCGGTGCCGATGTTCAGACATTCCGAATTGTTGTAGCCGGAGTAGTAGCTTCGTGACCCGCTGTGCGCTTCGTCATCGACGACTTCCCAGGCTACATGGGTCGGGGCGGAGATGCCCTGCGTGACAGCCAGATCGCCAATGGCCGACAGGATCGGCGAACCCAGTTCGGCGCCGCTGAAGAAATCGCCGTCGCTGAGCGGGCCGGCGGCACGCGCTGTCAGTCGCACGCTGTTGCTGTCGACACTGCCGTTGCCGACATCGGCGGCGCGAACGACATAGGTATAGGGCGTAGCCTCGGCAACCATCGAATCGGACCAGGTCAGTCCCGCGATGGACGACGCAACCCGCTCGGCAGGCGAAGGTACAAAGGTCGAATCCTCCGAGCGGAAGACTTCGTACTCGATGCCCGATCCGCAGTACGACTGCGCCGACTGCCAGGCCAGGTCGATCACGCAACTCGCCGAGCCAGCAGACACGGCACTGGCGATTCCCGCGAATGCCGGCGGTGCGGTACAGATGCCCGTCGTCGATGCTTCAACGCAGCTTGTCGGTGCGGCAGCGCATTCGCCGGACTCGGCCACGGCGCGTACGCGATATCCGTAGGTCACATTGCCCGAAGCGGTGATGTCGCTGAATCCCGGAACCAGCAGTCCGGTGGCGATGGTTTCGCTGGCACCGCCGCCACACCCGCCGAGGATACGATCGACCGCATAGCTTGCGCCGACAGTCGCACTGGCGCTCCAGTCCAGGTCAATGCGATTGTCGCCATTGCCCTGGGCTGTCACTGCACCGGCCGCATCCGGCGCCACGCACAGGTTGGGCTCAACGATGAACAAGCCGCGGTTCATGTCGCTGATGCCGACCAGGCCGCTTGCGTAGTACGGGTAGTTGCTCCAGGTCCCACCATAGTTGGCATCGTCCGAAGCGGGATAGGTATCGAAAAAGGCAGCCTCGGTGAGCACATCGTTGTCGATCTCGGACAAATCGAGAATGCGCAGGCCGCTGCGATAATTCGACTCGTAGGCGTAACCCTCGTGAATGTAGAGGTTGTGGTCGATGGCAGCGACCGGGCCCGTATAGGCAAAGGCAAGCACCGGCGCGTCAAGATCCTGCACATCCCAGACATAGGTACGCGTGTTGTGGCCGAAATCCTGCTCGTCGAGTTCATCGTTGACCAGCAGGTAGCGACGGTCGTCGGTCAGCCAGCCCTGGTGGGTATAGCTCGAACCCGCGTAGCCCGTGCGTGAAAGCATGACCGGACTGGACTTGTTCTCCACGTCGACGATGGTCACCGTGTCTTCGTTGGCGGCAAAGCAGATCTCGCGACCGACATGGTCTGCATCTGGCCCGTCGTAGGTGATGCATTGTGCATCGTGGGTATAGCCGTCCGCACCGAAGCATCCAGCGAATGTCGGCACCAGCGGGTTCTGGATGTTGATCATGTGCAGGCCGGCGGAGCAGGTCTGGCTACCCTGACGGGATCCCACCGCATAGGCGAAGCCCGATGCCTCGTTGATGACGATGTCGTGGGCCCGCCCGAAATTCCCGTACCAGGCGTCGTTGGTGAACTGGACCGGTGGCGACACGACGTCGCGCAGGCGGCGCAGGTCGAACACCTGCATGCCGTGATCGACAGCCTCGGAAACAATGAACACGTAGTAGCCGTAGGTCTTCAGGTCACGCCAGGTTGAATTGCTTGTCTGCGTGGGCAGATTACCAATCCTGACCAGATGATCAGGATCGGTCATGTCGACAAAGGCGGTTCCGTTGTCGAGGCCGACCAGAGCGTATTCCTTTCCGGTATCCGGGTCGGTCCAGCCCCACATGTCGTTGCCGTTGCCGCCTGCCGTAGTGCCCAGCGCAACCAGATCCAGATGTCCGATCAGGTCGACCTTGTTGCAGGGGTAGCCCTCGGCAAGACCGTCGACGCAGGGAGTCGCGTGGCGGGGCGCTGCAGTCGCCGAGCTCGCAAACAGCATCAGCATGAAAGCCGCAGGAAATTTCGATGTGACTCGCATGCTGAAGATTCCCCTGTGTACCAGGCCGGGGAAACTAGCATATCGGCCCTGACAGCGTTGAGTCTCGGCGCCCAACCTGATCCGCGTCGCTCGACGGATGCGCAGTTTCAGTCGGTTCGACCCGGTGTCTGCTGGCAATTCCACAATCCGGGCCGGCATAATCGCGCAGACAACACGGACCTCCTCTCATGAGCGTTTTCGCCCTGTTTTCCACTCCATTCGTGCGCACCGAGCTGCCCAACGCGAGCGCAATGAATACGGAACTGCGCGCACTTTTCCTGCAGCGCGAGCGCGAGGGCGCACGCTGGCGCAACCCGGACCCGAGCATGAACATCAACAAGGGCCTGTTCGAGAGCAACTTCGACTTGTTCTCATGGCCTGAGCCCTGCGTGCAGAAGCTGCATGAATTCTGCATGCGCAAGTTGTTTGCCCTGATCGGCGAGCTCAATGGATACACCAACGAGGAACTGTACAAACTCGAATCGCAGACACATGCCTGGTTCCATGTCACGCGTCGCAACGGACGCTTCACGGCGCACAATCATCCGATGGCGTCCTGGTCCGGGGTCTATTGCGTGGACCCGGGACAGCACGATGCCGACGTGCCCGATTCCGGCGCGCTGCACTTCCAGAATCCGCACCAGCAATCCGCCATGTTCCGCGATCCGGCCAATCGGCAACTGAAAGACGCCTTTACCACTTCGGGACGCAACATCCACTTGAAGGCAGGTGAGCTGGTGCTGTTCCCCTCATGGATGTTCCATGAGGTGTTTCCGTACCAGGGCGAGGGCGAGCGCATCACCGTGGCCTTCAACTGCTGGTTCCGACCACTCGGAAGCGGCTCGGCCGATCAGGGACCCTACCTCAGGTAGCTGCACAGCTGGAACCCGACGGGGTTTCGGCAACTGGCCGTCTGGCTTCGGCCGGTCGAACGAGTCGGCAGATGCACGGAAGCCATGCATGGCCAATGCGGATCCGCGCCTCGAATCCAGGCTGACGCAAGCCACAGATCCCTCAGGAAATGTCGATCGCCGATCCGGTGACCCTGATGCCTCCACTTGCCGGTATGTCGACAATCAGTCGCGACGGCCGCCCCATGGCTTCGCCTTGCCGGATCTCGATTCGACGCGAACCCTGGAGCAGTCCAGCGTCGCGCAGGTAGCCTCCAAGGGCAGCGGCAGCGGCACCCGTGGCCGGATCCTCGACAACCCCACCGACCGGAAACGGATTGCGCGAGTGGAACAGGTCGGCGCGTTCGCGCCAGACCAGCTGCAGGGTGGTCAGGTTCTCACGCAACATCATTGCCTTCATGGCCGCGAAGTCATAGTCCAGACTGGCCAGCCGCTGGTCGCTGCCAGCCGCGATGACCAGATGCCAGGCGCCTGCATAGGCCTTGACTGCAGGAATGCGCGTATCCAGTTCCTCCTGCCGCCAGCCAAGCAAACTCAGGGCCTCTTCGAGGAGCGCAGCTGGAGCCACTTCGTGGCGCGGCTCGACTGACACCAGGGCTGCCTCGAATCGTCCCGACTCCTGGGCTGCCTCTGCGTCGACCTCGCCCACCATGGTGGAAAACCGATACCGACCTTCACCCTCCCTGCGCCCGATCACCACCGCGGCAGCGATCGTTGCGTGGCCGCAGAAACTCACTTCCGCCTGGGGGCTGTAGTAGCGGACGATGCGCTGATGTCCGGATTCCGGGGCCACAAAGGCCGTCTCCGAGTAGCCGACCTCGGTGGCGATGCGCTGCATGGTGGCCGCGTCGGGCAGTTCCGGGCCAATCCAGACGCCGGCCGGATTGCCGCCCTGATCCCCATCCGGGAATGCGGCGAGTCGGAAGAGCAATCCCTCGGACATGAAAATCTCCCGTCTCGCCAAGAATGCTGCCGACAACAGGGTCAGCTCGAGCCGCTCTGACGCGACCCCCTGCAGCAGATTCGATCCTGTCCGGGTTTCATTGCCTCAGGCAGGGGCTTTCTGGCCGGAGCGGGCCGGCATTGAATCTCCTGCGCGGGAGACTGCCAGGAAATCCCCGTGCTACTTGAAGATTTCCTTGTTCTTCGCGTAGTTGATCGCTGCCTGGCGGGTAACCAGACCGCGCTTGACCAGATCCTGCAGGCACTGATCGAGCGTCTGCATGCCGTGCTGGGCGCCGGTCTGGATCGAGGAATACATCTGCGCGACCTTGTCCTCGCGAATCAGGTTTCGAATGGCCGGAATCCCAACCATGATTTCGTGCGCGGCGATGCGGCCACCTCCGACCTTCTTCATCAGCGACTGCGAGATCACCGCGCGCAGCGATTCCGACAGCATCGAGCGAACCATCGGCTTCTCGCCGGCCGGGAAGACGTCGATGATGCGGTCGATGGTCTTTGCAGCGGAACTCGTATGCAGGGTTGCGAAAACCAGATGGCCTGTTTCGGCAGCGGTCAGGGCCAGCCGGATCGTTTCCAGATCGCGCAACTCGCCGACCAGGATGTAGTCGGGATCTTCGCGCAGCGCCGAACGCAGGGCTTCGGTGAAGCCATGCGTATCGCGGTGTACTTCGCGCTGATTGATCAGGCATTTCTGCGAGGTATGCACGAACTCGATCGGATCCTCGACGCTGAGGATGTGCGCGTATTCATGCTTGTTGACATGATCGATCATCGCCGCCAGCGTCGTCGACTTGCCGGAGCCGGTCGGGCCGGTCACCAGGATCAGTCCCTGCGGCTGTTCGATCAGCTCTCGGAAGATCTTCGGGCAACCGAGATCTTCCAGCGACAGCACTTCCGAGGGAATCGTCCGAAACACCGCGCCGGCGCCGCGGTTCTGGTTGAAGGCGTTGACGCGGAAACGGGCCAGGCCGGGGATCTCGAAGGAGAAATCGACTTCGAGGAATTCCTCGTAATCGCGACGCTGCTTGTCCGACATGATGTCGTAGATCAGCGAGTGGATCTGCTTGTGATCCAGTGAGGGAATATTGATCCGGCGCACATCCCCGTCGACCCGGATCATCGGCGGCAAACCGGCCGACAGATGCAGGTCGGATGCCTTGTTCTTGACCGAAAACGCGAGCAGCTCGGCAATATCCATGTGTTTTCCCCAAATGGCGCCTGCGGCGCATGGCTGCGGTACGCTGGAGTATAGCGTGGCAAAATCAGGCATATGCAAGCACAGGACCCGGAATCGATGATTGCTGCGTGGCGTTCGGTGATCGAACGCGCGCAGGCGGCCGCGGCCGGCAGGTCGATCGAGGTGCTGGCCGTGAGCAAGACCCGACCGGCGCAGCAGATCCGCACGCTGGCGGAGGCTGGCCAGCGCGCATTCGGCGAAAACTACGTACAGGAAGCCCGCGGAAAGCAGACCGGGCTCTCGGATTGCAGCATCGAATGGCACCTTGTCGGTCCGTTGCAATCGAACAAGTGCGCCGATGTCGCCGGTCACTTCGACTGGCTGCAGACCCTGGACCGGAGCAAGCTGGTCGCCCTGCTGGCGCGCTACCGACCCGAGTCGATGCCACCTCTGAATGTGCTGATTCAGGTCAATATCGACGATGAATCGAGCAAGGCGGGGTGCAATCCCGAAGAGATCGCGACCCTGGCCCATGCAGTCGGCAAAGAGCCACGCCTTCGCCTGAGAGGTCTGATGGCCATTCCGGCACCGGCGACGGACATGGCGCTGCGGCGGAAGGCTTTTTCGAGGATGCGCGCCTGCTTCGAGACCCTGGCACGGCAGCATGCCGGCATCGACACCCTTTCGATGGGCATGTCGGACGATTTCGAGCTGGCCATCGCCGAGGGTGCAACCATGGTGCGGGTGGGCAGTCTGTTGTTTGGGCCGAGAGGCCGGGAATAGAGAAAGGGGAACAGGGAATGGGTAAGAGCACGAGCGGGCACCACGCCTTTGCTGCTCTCTGGCCTGACTCACTTGATATGCTGGCTGACCGAGGAACCTGATGACAAGAGAAATGCCCGCGAATCCCGAATCCCGAATCCCGAATCCCGGCTCAATCACCTTCATCGGCGGCGGCAACATGGCGCGCAGCCTGATTGGCGCGATGATCAAGGGCGGAACGCCGGCCTCGACGATCGCCGTGGCAGAGCCCAATCAGGCGGTTCGCGAACAACTGGCGGCGGACTTCGGAGTCTCCGTATTTGCCGATGGCGTCGAGGCCGTTGGCAACGCGGAGTTGATCATGCTGTCGGTCAAGCCGCAGGTCATGCGCAAGGTTTGCGAGAGCCTGGCCCCCGTAATCGCGGGACGCAGACCGTTGATCGTGTCGATCGCGGCAGGATTGCGCAGCGAGCAGATTGATCGCTGGCTGGGCGGCGGCTTTCCGATCGTGCGATGCATGCCGAATACTCCGGCCCTGATCGGCGCGGGAGCGACCGGCATGAATGCCAATCCGGCCGTCTCCGAGACGGGTCGCGCCCAGGCTGCCTCGATTCTCGCCGCGGCAGGCAAGATGGTATGGGTCGACGATGAGGATCTGATAGACACCGTGACCGGCATATCCGGTTCGGGTCCTGCCTACTTCTTCCTCATGATCGAGGCACTCGAGGACGCCGGCGTGGCCCAGGGCATGCCGCGCGAGACAGCTCGCACACTCGCCATCCAGACCTGCCTCGGTGCTGCACGCATGGCCAGCGAGGATCCCGAACCGCCGGCACGCCTGCGCGAACGGGTGACATCACCAAATGGAACAACCCAGGCGGCCCTCGATGCGCTCAACAATGGCGGGCTGCGCGAGCTCGTCGCATCGGCCGTTGCCGCAGCGACCCAGCGTGGGCGCGACATGTCACGCGAACTGGACTGAGCACGAGCCATGAACTATCTCGCCAACGCGGGTCAGATCCTGATCGATTTCGTTTTCGGGATTCTTGTCGGCCTGATCGTGCTGCGTGTCCTGCTGCAACTCGTCCGGGCCAACTTCCATAACCCGATCTGCCAGTTCCTGTACAAGGCCAGCAATCCGATCCTGATGCCCTTGCGCCGCATCATCCCGGCCTGGCGCCGGCTTGATCTCGCCGGCGTCGTGCTGGCCTGGCTGTTGTTGCTGCTCAAGCGTGTGCTCTTGTTCGCGATGGTCATCGGCGTGCCTTCGTTCGCGTCGCTTGCGATAATCGCAATCGCCGACCTGATCGGCTTCGTGCTGATGATGATGCTGATTCTCATCATCGTGCGCGTGATCCTGAGTTTCGTTGGCGGAGACAGCTACCATCCGGTCATACCGCTGGTGTTCCAGCTGACCGAGCCCGTGCTCAAGCCGATCCGCAGGCGCCTGCCGGCTTTGGGCGGGCTGGATTTTTCGCCACTGATCGCCCTGCTCGCCATCTCGCTGGCTCAAGCCCTTCTGGTGGCGCCCCTGCTGGATTTCGGCTTGGGAATTGGCTGACAGACCCGCATAGGTATCCGTTCAAACTCCCGGCCGTATCATGACCCGAACCTCAAGACGAGAATTCCCCATGCCCAAACTGTTTCGTGCCGTCATTGGCCTGATCCTGATCGCGCTGTCTTCGCTGGCCCTGGCTGACAACCAGGAAAGCAGCCTGAAATTCGGCGATCATGTCGTCCACTTCAGTGCCCTGCCCACCGATTTTCTCAGTGAGGAGATCGCCAAGCAGTATGCAATCGAGCGCTCGCCGAATCGCGGCATGCTCAATATCTCCGTGCAGAAAGACCTCGGCGACGGTGCCACGCAAGCCGTGGCCGCGAGCATCACGGGCGAAGCGACCAATCTGGCCGGACAGGATGTTCCCATCGAGATCCGCGAGATTCCGGGCAGCTATGTTTCCTATGTCGGCCTGTTCGACATCAACGCGCCGGACACCTATACGTTTACCTTCTCGGTGACTCCGGAAGGCGCCACGGTGCCGCTGACCCTGCGTTTCAACAAGAATTTCACCGCCCGATAGCCAAGGCACAACTTCGCCGCCGGCCCTGCGCCTGAAAAGCGCCTTGATTCAGTGGCGCGGTCTGTCGAGCGTGACTGCAGCGACGCGCTGATGAATGGCGTCCAGACCGTCAAACAGCGCAGCCGGACCCGGCTGCAGGATGATCGGTGACTTGATCTCGTGAAGCTGGCCGTTGCGCACGGCGGGAATGGCCGACCAGCCCGGTCGCGCCGCGACCGAATCGGGTCGGAATTTCTTGCCGCACCACGAGCCGAGTATCAGGTCGGGCTTTCGGCGCACGATTTCCTCGCCATCGGCAATGATGCGATCGCGTGCCAGTGACTTCTCCGCCAGCTCGGGGAAAATGTCATCGCCTCCGGCAATGCGCACGAGCTCGGCGACCCAGCGGATACCGCTGATCGGCGGTACGTCCCATTCCTCGAAATAGACCCTGGGCCGGAACGGCAGGTTCGCGGCGGCTGAACGTATCGAGGCAATATGTGCTTCGGCTTCAACCGCATAGCGCTCAGCCTTTTGCGCTGCGCCCACCATGCCGCCTAGCCGGCGGATGTAGCCGAGAATGCCGTCGACCGATCGATGGTTGCTGATCCAGACTTCGACACCCGCTGCGATGAGGTCGCGCGCGATGTCGGCCTGGATGTCGGAAAAGCCGATCACCAGATCGGGTTCGAGATCGAGGATCGCGCCGATCTTCGCGCTCGTGAATGCGGAAACCCTGGGCTTTTCCTTGCGCGCTCGCGCAGGGCGTACGGTGAACCCCGAAATGCCGACGATCCGATGCTCCTCACCGAGTGCATAGAGCACTTCGGTGGGCTCTTCAGTCAGGCAGACGATGCGTTGCGGATAGAGGTCACGCGGCGCCATCATGGATACAGCAGGAACTTCCGCCACACGCCGTCCTTCATTTCATAGCGCTGGCGGTCATGCAGACGGAAGCCGGCGCCGTACCAGAACTCGATGAGATCCGGGCGCAGGCGATAGCCGCCCCAGTGAGGCGGCCGCGGAACATCGACTCCTTCGTACCTTTCTTCGATTTCGGCGACGCGTGCATCGAACACCTCGCGATCCGGCAATTCCTTCGATTGCAGCGAAGCCCAGGCACCGATCTGGCTCATGCGCGGGCGCGTGGCGAAATAGGCGTCGGAGTCGGCAGGATCAAGTTTCTCGACCACTCCTTCGACACGAACCTGGACCTGATCGCGCAGTGTTTTCCAGTGGAAATTGAGCGCGGCCTGATCGTGCACGGCCAGCTGTCCGGCCTTGGCGCTTTCGTAGTTCGTGAAGAAGCACAATCCGTCCGTATCCAGTTTCTTGAGCAGCACAACCCGCGAGGAAACGCGGCCATCGCTGCCGACGGTGGACAGGGTCATGGCGGTCGGTTCAGTGTCGCCGGCAGCCTTGGCTTCCTCGAGAAGCTTGCGCAAGATCGAAATGGCCTGCTGATACAGTACCGGCGTTCCGGCAAGCCTGTCTGGAGGGGTGTTCATGGTCGGAAATGCTAGCACGCGCACAGGCTATTCCCCGCGCCTTGTCCGTCAGTTGCTGGATTGGATGCATGCCATTCCTCCCGCAAGGGACAGGAGCATATTGGTCGGGCTGTCCGCGCTGCAGGGAAGTGGCAAGAGCACCCTTGCCGAACAACTGGTGCGCGCATCCAGCGAATGCGGCGTCACCGCGAGCATGCTGGCACTCGACGATTTCTATCTCGGGCGCCGTGATCGCTTCAGGCTCGCACGCACGATTCATCCCTTGTTGAAGACGCGTGGGGTTCCGGGCACGCACGATATCCCACTGCTCGAAGCGACGCTTGATGCGCTGTGCCAGCCTGACAACGGGTCGCCGCCGCACCTGCCACGATTCGACAAGGGCCGGGATACCCGACTTCCACGTTCGCGCTGGCGCCGGGTCAGGCAAGCGCCTCGACTTGTCATTCTCGAGGGCTGGTGCGTTGGCCTGGAAGCCGAAAGCGCGCAAGCCCTGATCCACCCCGTGAACGACCTGGAGCGCGACGAAGACGCCGACGGCCGCTGGCGGCGCTGGGTCAACCAGCAACTACTCGACGACTACGCGCGGCTGTGGAAACGACTTGATCGACTGCTTGTCCTGCAGGCACCGGGATTGGACGTGATCCAGAACTGGCGCGACGAGCAGGAGCGGACCTTGCGCACACGAGTCGCGAGCCGCGCCATGTCAGCTTCCGAAATCGTCCGCTTTCTTGCCCATACCGAACGCCTCAGTCGGCACGCCCTGGTCAGCCTGCCGCGAAAGGCGGACGTGCTCGTCGCTCTGGGCAGGCAACGCGAAATCCGATCGATCAGCGGGCTTGAGCAGCCCGCTGCATGACCCTCGAGAACTCCTCGATATTGATCGGCTTGGTCAGGTACTGATTGGCACCGGCATTCAGCGCCACCTTGCGCGCCTCTTCGGTAGGTGTTGCCGACAGGGTAACGATGTGCCCGTCGTAGCCCTGCGAACGCAGACGGAATACGGCCGTGTTGCCTGACAGCCCCGGCAACTCGACATCGACGAGCAGAATGTCCGGTCGATCAGCGAGCGCGCGCTCGACTGCAGCGGTCGCATCGCCGACGATGCTGACCCGAAAGCCGAGCTCGCCCAGCAGCACCTCAAGCAGATGGGCTATGTCAGGATCATCATCGACAACCAGCACACTGCGCCGGCCCATGTCGGTTGCAGCAGCCGCAACCGGGTTCGCAGCTTCGCCGGCCTGTTCCGAGGCAAGCTCGAGATTGGGCAGGACGATTCGAAATCGCGTGCCTTGTCCGGGGCTTGACTGGAAATCGAGGACACCGTGCATCTGGGCGACCAGGCGTCTGACGATGCTGAGCCCCAGCCCGGCACCGCTGCCCGGTGCCTGGCCGGTCCGGTTGAACGCGATGAATACCTTGCCGTGAAATTCTTCGGCGATGCCGATCCCGGTATCGCGCACATCAATGGCAAGTGCGCCGTCCTTCCAGTCGAAGCGGACCTTGACGCTGCCTTTTTCGGTATAGCGCACGGCGTTTGACAGCAGATTGACAAGAATCTGGCGCAGACGCAGTTCGTCGAGAATCGGGCTCACTTCGGCAGCCACATCCACATCGATCGCGAAATCGAGGCCACGCTCGACGGCAAGCGGTCTGAACATGGTGTCGAGATCGTCAACCAGGGCCTTCAGGTCAATGGCCTGCGGCGCGAGCAGGCTTGAACGATTGTCGGCCCGTGCGTACTCGAGCAGATTTTCGGCCAGGGTGAACAGGTAGTTCGCGTTGCGACGCAAGGCACGCAGCGAAAGCGCCATTTCCGGCGTGGCAGCCTGAGACTCCAGAAGGTGGAGATAGCCGAAGATCGAGGTCAGCGGCGTGCGGAAATCATGGCTCAGCGTGGCGATCAGGGCGTTCTTCAGTGCATTCGCTTCCTGCAGACGCGTGCGCTGCGATTCGAGTTCGGTACGAATCTGACGCAACTGGGCGATCGCCTTGCCCTTCTGATAACCGATCAGCGCGGCCTCGTTGCCGGTCTGCTGCTGGGCTTGCTGGCGATCATGCTCGGCCTGTGCGTCCAGCAGCAACACCTGAAAGCCGGCGTCGTTGACGAGCAGATGCACATGGGCGCTGCGCCCGTTCGGCATCTGCACGAACGGCAGATCAATGGATTCATCCAGCGCCATGCCGGTGAACAGTTCCTGCAATTCGTCCGCACCCTTTCCAGCATCCTCCAGATCGAAGCCAAAACGGGCCGGATCACCATGCACGTTGATCCAGTGCCAGTCCTGGTCGAACTCGATCAACAGGGGTTGGGCGCGCTCGAACAGAAACCGTGCAATCTCCGCAGCGACTTCGGGCTTGAAGTCCGCGAAATCCGGCGTAATGCTCATGGGCCCAGCCTCCGTGCCATCTCGATGAATGCCTGTTCGACCCCATCGCCCAGGCGCGCACTTGTCTCGAGCACGGGCAAGGTCTGGCGCAATTCGGCGAGGGTTGCCGGAGCAACTTCCCAGCGCTCGACCAGGTCCAGCTTGTTGACCATGAGGATGGCCTGCGCCTCTGGCAACAGGCTGCGTGACTGCATGAGCAAATCGATCGCCGCGCGCAGTGTCGATTCACGCGTGCCGTCGGCAACCAGCAACAGACCGCTGGCGCCACGCAGATAGCTCATGTTGAGTGCGTCGAGTCCGCTCTTTCCAGCAATGTCCCAGATCACCAGCTTCATCGGTTTGGCGGCGCCGTAGTCGACTTCCTTGCTGTCGACCTTCACGCCCACCGTGGTCAGGTAGTTCTCCGAGAACGTCTGGCGCACGAAACGCGAGACCAGGCTGGTCTTGCCGACTCCGAAATCGCCGAGCATGCAGATCTTGCGGGCTTGTGCACTCATGGTTTTTCGGTCTCGATATCCAGTCGCGCACGGGCCCCACGAAATTCCGCGAGGTTCTCGCTGGAGCGGGCATTCACCGAATCGAGCAGCCACGCTTCTGACACACCCTGGTCCCGGAGTCTATCGCGCAACCATTGTGCGCGCTGATCTCGCAGCCTTGCATTGATCGCATCGCTGCCAGGAGCGTCGTTGTAGCCGGTGATCTGCAATTTCGGTGCAACGCCTGCGACTTCGGCCAATTCCTCGGCCTTCAGAAGCAAGGCAACCATTGCCTCGAGCTGGGCCATGCCGTCGGCGCCGGGTTCGACTTCACGCACGAAGCTGACTTCCAGCGTCGCCAGCTTCGAAGACAATTCGGACAGCGCTTCGCGTGCGGCCTGGGCGGCATCGGTGATCGGCGCAACCTGCCAGTTGACCGAGCGAACGCCGGCTATCCACGGCGCTCGCACGCGGTTGGCGCTGATCCAGTCTTCGCCGGCCTTGCCACTCAGGTCGACCACGCCGTCCCGGACCGTGACCCGCACGCCCGCCGGCGGACCGATCAGGCGCGCAACGCGCTTTTGCAGGATCGGATCAGCCGTGGACAGGTAGCCATCGACAACCAGTTTCGGCTTCACGTCGCCCAGATCGACGTTTGCGATCAATTCCGCCACGGGCTCGGCATCGGCATCCAGCAACCCGTGCACGACCAGTGAGTTCCAGGGCTCGGACTCCATGCCAGTGAGCAGGAAACCCGGGTGCGACAGCAAGTCGGCGCGGACCTGCCCGACTCGCGCCTCCCAGCGTTCGCTGCGCGCAAAATGCCAGGCCAGTCCAAGCAGAAGCAACAGGAGCATGACCAGCAGCGGCCAGCGCGAAGGCTTTTGGCCGACCGTATCTTCACGATCCGCCAGAGCGGCGCTGGCGGCTACCAGTTCCTGCGGATCAAGCTGCGTTTTCCAGACCGATTCCTGCAGCCCGGTTTCGGCCGAGGAAGACGCTTCGTTCCGGTCGAAGCTGGCATGAATCTGCTCCAGTCGATCAGCGAGCACCTCACGCAGTGAATCCGGCGGCACGCCCGAAATGAAACAGGCCAGCGACGCGCGCGGGCCGTCCAGAATCCACAACAGATGTTCACCCACCCGGGCAGCTTCGAGAGAATCACCACCTCCCGATGAAACCGAGTCGCGCACAAACTGGCCAATCGCGGTGAGCATGCCGGCGATGGCGTCGGCATCGAGATCGGGCAGGCCCGGAGAGGACGCCCGATGCAGCACCAGACCGGAATCACGCTCGATCAGGAAGACGTGATCAACGTGGTAGCGCAGACTGTGCTTGAGTACGATTTGAGCGAAAGGCACCCCACTGCGCCAGGCCTCCAGCCGCCAGCGAATGCCGCGCGGGCTGAACCCGTACTCCAGCACCTTGTTGAGGTCGCTCATCAAGCCACGCAGGGCCTCGGCGATGGCCTTGCGGATAATCGGGCCGATGACCGGAAACAGCGCATCGACTATCGTGCTGCGGTTCTCATGTACGGCACTGCCAAGGGCGGCGGCAACGGGATTCGCCAGCGCCTTTGTCATCGGCTTCTGCGGCGCGGCGCGGACCAGACCCGGCAGCGCTTCGGCAAGCTGGCGATTCCTGCGCTCGAGATCGGTCAGCCGCTGTTCCGCGCTGAGCAGACTCTCGCGCTCTTCGGCAAGCAGAAGTTCCTTGAGCCGGTTGAGGTCGCTCATGGCGGCGGCCCGGCTTCGGCTCAGTTCGAGGGCAAGTCGAAATCGCCTTTCAGGCGCAGCGCGAGTTCGGTCAACAGGGCCGACAGGTCTTCCCGACCGAGTTTCTCCGCGCGCAATTCCGTACTTGTCCTGGAAAGCGATGCGGCCGCTTCACTGGCTCGCTCGTCGACTGCGGCTCCGAGCTCGGCGAGTGCCTCGCGCAAGCGTTCGTCGACGGCACCGAGTTCACCGCTGAGACCATCCATGGCCTTGTTGATCTCGGTACGTGCCGTGCGTGCGGACTGCTGCAAGCGCGACTCGAGATCATCTACGGCCTCGTTTCGATCGGCGATTTCCTGGCGCAGCTGTCGCGACAGTTTTTCGAACTGCTCGTCGACACGCTTGTCGATCTGCGCCATGCGCTTGTCCTGGCTCTCGCGCAAACGTCCCATTTCGGCTTCAAGGCGCTGACCCATTTCCTGGAAGCGACGCTCGTAGTCGCGCATCTGTCCACCGAACAGAATGTCGCGGATCTGGTCGACATTGCGCTCTGAATCCGCTTCATTCGCGGGCTTCTTGGACTCGGGCATGGTCCTGCTCCTCGCTTTCGCCGGTTTTTGCTTGGGTTTGGCGACCAGTTTATGCGAAGCGGAGCGTGATCCGGCTTTTTTCCGCCCTGACTTGCCTGTAGCTGCCATGCGCAATCTCCCCTATGCAATGCCAGACCATGCTGACCGTGCCCTGGCGATTCAAGTCTGTTCCAGACGATACCCGTGCTGGTAGACAGCGGCCAGCCTCCAGCCAAACTCGCCACTCAGATCCAGTTTCTTGCGAAGGCGGCTGACATGCGTGTCGACCGTTCGTGTCGACACTGAGGCGTTGATGTTCCAGACGTTTTCGAGCAGGGCATCGCGGCTGACGATGCGTCCGTGGCGGCGAAACAGGAACGTCGCCAGATCGAATTCGCGCGGGGTCAGTTCGACTTCCTTGCCTGAATAGGAAATTCGGCGCCGCGCGGCGTCTATACGGTACGGCGGCAATTCGAACGGGGCCGCATCGCTGCCTTCGAGACCGAGCCTGCGCAGCACGGCTGCGACCCGTGCAAGCAGTTCCTGCCGCTTTGCCGGTTTCACGACGTAGTCGTCTCCGCCGGCATTGAGGCCGCGGACCAGATCGGCCTCGGTGCCCTTTGCAGTGAGAAAAATGACCGGCAGTTTCGCGTTGGCCGAGGCGCGGATCCACTCGACGACTTCGGGGCCGCTCGCATCGGGCAGCATCCAGTCGAGCAGGAGAAGATCGATCGCTTCGGCGCCCTGCCGCCGACGGAACTCCGCGGCGGAAACGAACAGACGGGTCTTGTAACCCGCCTGCTCCAACCAGTGCAGGATCAGTTCGGACTGATCCGGATCGTCCTCCAGGAATCCAATCACGAGATCTCGCTCACTCATGGGGTCCAACCCTCAAGCACCGGAGGCGCCGGTTCCAGTGACGGTGATTCGCGCCTACTCGACGACGAAGGTGATGCGCAGATTGACGCGCCATTCCTTGATGTTTCCATCCTTGTCGGTAATGACCTTGGTCTCGCTGACCCAGGCACCCTGGATATTCTTGACCGTCTCGGCGACCTTCTTGAGCCCGGCCTGGACGGCGTCTTCGACACCCTTGTGCGATGAACTGCTGAACTCGATTACCTTGGCAACGGACATCTTCATTCTCCCATTTACGAAATGGATCGTGACTATACCAAAGCCAAACTTGACCCGATCATTTCATGCAACCGCAAGCCTTCTGGAAAGCAGACCGGATCGGGCTCAGGTTTGCGCAGCGCGTTCCCCGGCACGCGGTTCCTGCGGCATGTAACGCAGCCAGACCAGAAATACGATCAGTGCGTCCAGCACGATCAGGGCCTGCCAAAGATACAAGTGAAACCATTCGAACCAGACCTGGTTCCAGAGGCCGAGGAAGAACAGGCTGACGATGCGCACGAGATTGAGCACCTGGATGGCCAGAAAGCCGAATACCAGGCCGATCAGCTTGTGCTTCCACGGCGCCGGAAAGGCCAGTATCGCGGAAATCAGGATGATCACGGCCTCGATGCCGTTGCAGCCGCGTTCGATCGATACGATAAACGTGCCGGTCGCGTTCTGGATCAGCTTCCCGTGCGAGATTGTCGTGCCGTCGAACAGGTGAATGATCATGGCGCTGGCCTTGGCGAGCACCGAGGTGAATGGCACGATGAGGTGATCGTCGACGGGTGTGGTCAGGCCGGCTGCAAAGAGCACCAGCAGCAACACAAGAAAAAGCAGGATGAAACGCAGCATGAGGCTCGAAGGATCGGTGGAAAGGCCGCAGTTTAGACCACCCGCGCCCACTGCGCTGCCGCGATCGATACTGCGTCGCGGTTATGCGGCTCGGCAGACCTCGCGGCTCAACGTCGAATCGGCTGCACAGGCCTCGATGGCCGTGAGTGGGACCTCAGCAACAGGCTGCCCCTGGCGCTTTGCCCGGCTGCACTGCGAATCGGCGTACGCGATCCGGTTTCAAGCCGCTCCCAGGCCCGTGCAACCCGCCCTGGCCAGCGAGCCGTCGAGACTCTGCCCTCGCGCAACCGAATACTCGTCTGACCTGGCAGACTGCTAGCATTCCTCGCATGAACCCCGCGCCCAACCTTTTCCTGATCGGCCCGATGGGAGCCGGCAAGACCTCGATAGGCCGGCGCCTTGCGGCCAGACTGGAGCTGCCATTCATTGATCTTGACCTCGCCTTTGAAGAACGCGCCGGGGTCAGCATCGCGTTGACCTTCGAGATCGAGGGGGAGGCCGGATTCCGCAAGCGTGAAAGCGCCTTGCTGGCCGAACTGGTTCGCCATCGCGGCATCGTACTGTCCACAGGCGGAGGTGCCGTGCTCGACGAGAACAATCGCAAGTTGCTGCGCGACAATGGTTTTGTGGTCTGGCTGGATGCGGATGTCGAGACCCAGCTGGAGCGCCTGCACGCGGATCGCAAGCGACCATTGCTGGCTGCCAGCGACCGCGATGAACGCCTGCGCATGCTTGCCCGACAACGCAACCCGCTGTACGCCGAGATTGCCGATCTGCGCATCACCGCTTCCGGGTCGGCCAGCAGCGCTGCGATGGCGCGCACCGTCGGCACCCAGATTGCCCGCCATTGGCACTACAGCGAGAACGGAGCAGACGCATGAAGCAGGTTGATGTCGCGCTCGGCGAGCGCAGCTATCCCATCCATGTCGGGGCAGGGACACTGCAGGATGCGTCGATCTGGCGCCCGGCCATTCGCGGTCGCCACGTTCTGGTGCTCAGCAATACCGTGGTCGCCCCGCTCTATCTGGAACGGGTCCTGACTGGCTTGCGGGGGCTGACCCATGCCAGTCTGATCCTGGAGGATGGCGAGCAGCACAAGACATTCGACAATGTATCGCGCGTGCTCGGCGTGCTGGCCGACCTGGGCGCCAGTCGCGATGCGACCCTGATCGCTCTGGGCGGTGGTGTCATCGGCGATCTTGGCGGATTTGCTGCCGCCTGCTGGATGCGCGGCATCGACTTCGTGCAAATGCCGACCACTCTGCTGGCTATGGTCGATTCGTCGGTGGGCGGCAAGACCGGAGTCAATCTGCCGACCGGGAAAAATCTGGTCGGTGCCTTCCACCAGCCACGTGCCGTGATTATCGATACGACCACGCTGGCTAGCCTGCCGAACAGGGAATACCTGGCCGGCCTCGCCGAAGTGATCAAATACGGCGCCATCGGCGATGCGAATTTTCTCGACTGGCTGCAGCAGCACGCAGATGCCCTGCTGGCCCGCGACGAAGTGGCGCTGGATGAGGCCATCGCATTCAGCTGTCGCTACAAGGCCGGCGTGGTCGCCCGTGACGAACGCGAACAGGGCGAGCGCGCCTTGCTCAACTTCGGCCATACCTTCGGCCATGCCATCGAGACCGAAGCCGGCTACGGACAGGTGCTGCATGGCGAAGCCGTTGCAACAGGCATGCTGCTGGCTGCCCGCCTTTCCGCGAACCTGGGACTGGCCCCCGCGACCGATGCCGAACAGCTGGCGGCCTTGCTCAACCAGTTCGGCCTGCCGACGCGGCTGCCAGCGGGCCTGGATGCACGACGTCTGTTCGAGCGAATGACGCTGGACAAGAAATCGCTGAGCGGAAAGCTGCGCCTGATCCTCTGGCGCGGAGCCGGTCAGGCGGAACTCGCCAGTGGTGTCGAGGATTCAGCCATTCTGGCGCTGTTGCAGGAGGCCGTTGCAGCAGCCAGCTGAACGATGCAGCTGCAAATATCGGCGTGGCTGTGCAACCAATGCAGCCAATCCTGTCCATTGCAGCTAAAATCACGGAATGCGCATCTACATGCAAACCCTGACGGAAGCGACGGAAACGCCCCGCTTCTATCAGCTTTCGCTGCAGCAGGACTTGCTCGGCGGCTGGACCCTGTATCGCGAATGGGGGCAGCAGGGTGCGCGGTCGAGCCTGAAGCGCGAGGTCTATCTTGATCGCGACAGTGCGCTGACAGCATTCGAGAGAGCCCGGGATTCCCAGATCAAGCGCGGTTTTCGGGTTGTTTTCAGCCAGGGCCTGGACAATACGCATGCTCACTGAGTTGACGAACGTTCGCAGAGTCTTCCTTGCCGCGTGCCTGCTCGCGAGTTCGCCCCTCGTCGCCTTTGAGCCGGGCAGCGAGCGAACCTGCGAACCCTCGGCCGACGGCGAGCGCTTTGTCTGCCGTGATGCGTCGGGCAAGGTCGACGAGACGGCAGAGCAGACGTCCGCAGAGGTGACTCAACCAGCGCCCGCTGCAGCAGCCGAGCCCGAGGCCGCGCCCGAGCCCGAAGCGCTGCCTCCCTCGGACGCCATTCCCAGCTCGACCAGCAAGCTGCCAAGCTATCTGCTGCATAACCCGGGCGCCGCGCCACGTCGGGCCGCTGCTGCTCCGGCCGCTCCACCCGCCAGGTCGAAGCCAGTGCAGAGCGCGCCACCCATGCCTGCGCCCGCCGCGGCGCCTGCAGCCTCGTCCACGGCGTCCACATCAGCGCCCGCCGCAACGCGTTCGGACAGCGCGCAGCCAGAGCCGGCGCAAGTCCCGGCAAAGGCAAGCGTGGCGGACACGCCGGCTCCTGCCGAAGCGGCGCAGCCGAGCGCGACGACATCGACTGCCTCCCGGCCCGCGACCAGCCCTGCGCCGACCGAGCCAGCGCCGACGCCTGCAAGAACGCAGTCCGAGCCGGCCGCCGCGACTTCATCGCGTCCGACGGCCACGGCGAAACCCGTCGCGGCCAGACCGAATCCGGCGCGACCGCCTGTGGCGACGGCAAGTTCGCGCTCGGGGGTCTCGTCGGCAGCGCCGCAAAGTCAACGTCCGCTGTTGAATGCTGCCGATTTCATGAAGCTCCCGGGCAGCCACTACACCCTCGTGCTTGACAGCGCGCGAAGCCCGACCGAATTCAACGCACTGGTTGCCACGCTGGAAGACCTTCCCGGCAATCTCTACCTGGTCGGGTTGAACATGCCCGACGGCCGCTGGTACAGCCTGTGCTGGTCCAACTTCGACAGCCTTGATGCGGCACGCGGCGCGCGCGCCGACCTGCCGGCCGACGCACCGATTGCTTCCGGCTGGCCGCGCCGGATCAGCCTGCTGCAAAGCGAAATACAATAATCATTCTCTGGAGTTGTCCGTGACCGATCACCGCTTCCTGCGCGCGCTGAGGCGCGAGCCCGTCGACACGACGCCCGTCTGGATCATGCGCCAGGCGGGCCGCTACCTGCCCGAATACCGGGCTACGCGGGAGCGTGCAGGCAGCTTCCTGGCCCTGGCCAAGACACCCGAACTCGCTTGTGAAGTCACCCTTCAACCACTGGACCGGTTCGCGCTGGACGCGGCCATCCTGTTCTCCGACATCCTGACCATTCCCGATGCGATGGGACTCGGCCTGCATTTCATCGAAGGTGAAGGGCCGAAATTCCAACATCCGCTACGCTCGGCGGCCGCTATCAGGAAGCTCGGCGTGCCCGATCCGGAGGTCGATCTGGGTTATGTCACCGATGCGGTCCGCCTGATTCGTCGCGAACTGGCCGACCGCGTGCCGTTGATCGGATTTTCCGGGAGTCCGTGGACGCTGGCCTGCTACATGATCGAGGGCGCTGGATCGTCCAGTTTCTCGCGCGCCAAGGCACTGATGCTGGACGATCCGGCCACCATGCACCACCTGCTCGACATCAATGCACGCGCAGTCGCGGCCTACCTGACCGCGCAGGCCGCTGCGGGCGCACAAGCCCTGATGGTGTTCGACAGCTGGGGCGGCATGCTTTCGGCGCAGTCGTTCCCGGAGTTCTCGCAACGCTATCTGGCCAGCATCGCCAGCGAACTCAAGTCGAACGCGGCCACGCGTGAGATTCCGCTGATCCTGTTCTCCAAGGGCGCCAACGTGCACCTTGAAGGCCTGGCCGACAGTGGCTGCGAGGCATTGGCCGTTGACTGGACCATCAGCCTCGCCGAAGCACGCCGACGCGTGGGCGACCGTGTTGCCCTGCAGGGAAATCTCGACCCGGCTACGCTCGCCGCCCATCCTCAGGCGATCCGCGAACAGGTGCGCATCACCCTGGACAGTTTTGGCGAAGGCCCCGGCCACGTGTTCAACCTTGGCCACGGCATCACCCCGGATATCGACCCCGAGCACGTCGCTGTTCTGGTCGACGCCGTGCATGAATTCGGCCGGCGTTGATTCTCCTGCCTGAATCCTTGCGTACTTTCCGCGTGGCATTTCTGCCTCGTGCTGCACCGTGGCTCCTGATCGCCGGCTTGCTGTTGACTGGCAACTTCGGCGTCCCCGCCAGCCTTGCACAGGAAGATCCGGCGCCCACTGGCAGCGCGGACATTTCAACCCTCGACACGATCGTGGTCAGTGGCGAGCAACCCGGACCGGGGCTGTGGAAGGTCAGCAAGGGCGATCACGTGCTGTGGATACTCGGCACGCTGAATCCATTGCCGAAAAAGATGAGTTGGGTCTCGCGTGATGTCGAGGCCATCATCGCCGAGTCTCAGGAAGTCATCCTGATGCCGAACGTATCGCTCAGCGTCAAGGGCGGTTTTGTGCGCGGCATTTTCCTGCTGCCGTCGCTGATGAAGGCACGCAACAATCCCGACAAGGAGAAGCTGGTCGATGTCGTGCCCGCCGACTTGTATGCCCGTTGGGAGGTGCTCAAGGCGCGCTATATGGGCAACGACAGGAGTGTTGAAAAGCGTCGGCCCATCTTTGCCGCGTATGAGCTCTACGAGAGTGCGATCAAGCGCTCGGATCTTTCCCTGAAAGATATCGTCACCCCGGTGGTCAAGAAGGCTGCCCGTCGCAACAAGGTCGAAATGGTCGAGCCGGAGCTCGATCTGCGCATCGAATCTCCCGGATCGGCGTTGCGCGAATTCAGAAAGTCCTCGCTGGAGGACATCGACTGTTTTGCCAGGACCATGAGTCGCCTAGAGACCGACATCGAGGCCATGAAGCTGCGCGGCAATGCCTGGGCCATGGGCGATATCGAGGCCATCCAGAGCCTGCCCTACACGGATCAGCTGCAGGCCTGCAGCGATGCCATCCTCGGTGCCAGCGTGGTCGAGGAACGCGGTCTCGACGACTTGCGAGCTCGCATATTCTCCGTGTGGATGGGCGCGGCGGAAGAGGCGCTGCAACGCAATACTTCCAGCTTCGCACTCCTGCCCATGCGGCTTCTGTTGAGCGACGATGGCCTGCTCAGCCAGCTTCGCGAACGCGGCTACACCATCGAAGCGCCCGAATGAACGGTCCGGAACGCGACAAGCCGCAGCAAGCCTGAAAAATTTTGCGGGGATGACCGATCGAGCCTGAAAGACCGCTACACTGGGGCCTCGATCGGGGGATTGCGAATGCAGAACCAGCGAGGTGCGTCGCCGATGACGCGCAGGCAATTGCTGCGCATGATTGGCCTGAGCGCAGGCGGCGCGGCGATGTACCAGGCCATGAGCAGTCTCGGCCTGGCCGCTGAAACACCCTTCTCCGGCATTCCCGCGCTCGGTCCTGCGCCGAAAGGCGCCTCAGTCCTCGTGCTCGGCGCCGGCCTCGCCGGCATGGTCGCCGCATTCGAATTGCGCAAGGCCGGCTACGCCGTGCAGGTCCTCGAGTACAACACGCGCGCCGGTGGTCGAAACTGGACCCTGCGTGGCGGTGATCGCTACACCGAACTCGGTGGCGAAACCCAGCATTGCGAATTCTCCAGCGACCTGTACTTCAATCCGGGCCCCTGGCGCATCCCGCATCAGCATCGTGGCGTCCTCGGCTACTGCAAGCAGTTCGGCATCCCGCTCGAGGGATTCGTCCAGGTCAACAACAATGCATGGCTGCACAGCAGCCGGGCCTTTGATGGCAAACCACAACGCTACCGCGCAGTGGACTCCGACTATCGCGGCCATGTCGCCGAATTGCTGGCGAAATGCACTCTTGAGGGTGCGCTCGATGCGCCGGTCAGCAACGAAGATCAGCAGAAGCTGCTGGCCTCCCTGCAATGGTGGGGCGCCCTCGATGACAATTACGCCTACAGGAAGAACAGCACCAGCAGCGAACGCCGGGGCTACGACAAGGAACCCGGCGGCGGCCTTTCCGGCAAACCGGAATATTCCTCACCCGTAGGCTTGAGCGAGTTGCTTGGCTCGCAACTCTGGCAAAGCCTGCCGATTGCCGAGATCTACGACCTGCAATCGACCCTGTTGCAGCCGGTCGGCGGCATGGGCCGGATAGGCGAGGCGTTCGCGAGCCGGCTCGAGGGCTTGATCCGCTACTCCGCCAAGGTTGTGAACATCCATCAGGATGAACGTGGCGTTGAAGTCAGCTTTGAGGACACGACCAAACCGGGCAGCCCGCAAAGCGCTCGTGCCGACTGGTGCATCTGCACGATTCCGCTCTCGATCCTCGACCAGATCCCGATCAATGTAGGCCAACCGATGAGTGCGGCAATCAGCGCCGTTCCGTATGCGGCCTCGGCCAAGATCGGCCTGCAGTTCAAGCGCCGCTTCTGGGAGGAAGACGACGGCATCTATGGCGGCATCAGCTACACGGACCTGCCAATCGGCGTGATCAGCTATCCAAGTTTCGGCTATCACGGCAAGGGACCCGCTGTTCTGCTGGGTGGCTACACCTGGGGCACCGACGCGATGAAGTTCTCGTCGATGAGCCCGCAGCAACGCATCAGCGCAGCCGTCGCCCAGGGCGCGCAAATCCACCCGCAGTATCGGGCCGAATTCCAGAACGGCATGGCCGTGGCCTGGCATCGCGTTCCGTTCACGATGGGATGTTTCGGTTTGTGGACGCAGGCCATGCGCGAGCAACACTACGAAAACCTCTGCGCGTTTGACGGCCGCATCGTGCTGGCCGGCGAACATGCTTCCTACCTGCCGGCGTGGCAGGAAGGCGCGGTTACCTCGGCGCTCGATGCGATCGACCGACTGCACCGACGAGCCCTCGAAAAGGGAGACGCCGCATGAGTGCCTCATTCAAGTCGATCCTCCTGCGCAGCGTGATGGCCGGCTCGATGTGCCTGGCTTGCCTCTCGGCTGTCGCGGAAGAGGAGGAAGCTGACAGGGCCGGATTGATCACCGGCAATACTTCCGACCTGGTCAGCGGCGAGCAGATCTATACGCAGATCTGCCAAGGCTGCCACATGCCCGAAGGACGCGGCGCCCAAGGGGCCGGCCGCTATCCGGCCTTCGCCGGCAATCCGGCCCTGGCATCGGCAAACTACGTCGTCGTGACCGTGCTCAACGGACGTCGCAACATGCCGGCCTTCAAGCCGGTCGAGAATTTCGAGTTCTTTTTTGGCCCGACCTCGCTGAACGACGAGCAGGTCGCCAATGTCGTCAACTACATCCGCACCCATTTCGGCAACCAGTTTGACGACCCGATCAGCGCAGCCGACGTCGCTGCCCTTCACTCAGAACCCTGAAAGGAGAAAAGCATGGCTCGCATCGCCATCCCCCTGCTCTCGCTGCTGTTTGCCCCTGCCCTGCTCAGTGCGCAATCCGTGGTTCGCCACAAGCTGCCCAACAACAGCACATTCCCTATTGCCGCAGCGGTCGAGGTTCCTGCCGGCAAGACCATGGTCTACCTGAGCGGCAAGGTACCCTCGGTTGCGGATGAAAAGGCTGAGAAGAACAGTGTGGCCGCCTACGGCGACACCGAAACGCAGACGCTGTCCGTACTCAAGGGCATCGAAGAGCAACTGAAAGGGATGAATCTCGGCATGGGCGATGTCGTACGCATGCAGGCCTTCCTCGTCGGCGATCCCGGTAAGGACGGAAAAATGGACTTTGCCGGATTCATGAAGGGCTACAGCAAGTACTTCGGCACGGATGTCCAGCCCAACCTTCCGGCCCGATCGACGATGCAGGTCGCCGCCCTGGCCAATCCCGGATTCCTCGTTGAAATCGAAGTGACGGCCGTTCGTCCCTGACAACGTGTCTACAAACCCGCGGCTCGTCGCGATCACCGGGAACCAGAACTCCAACAAGACTTGCCATCACTCCCCCGGGAGATAGCCGGATTGGTGGTCGCGTGGATGAAGGAGGTTCGGCTCCGAGGATGGAGACTGAAGAGTCGTGCCCGGGCCAGCGGTCGAGAGATTGTCTGGCAGGATCCGTGGGCAATTCTGCTTGCGTAGCAATTCGTCCGCGGGGTCGGCGTTTTCCAATGTGCTTTCACATGTCTGCGGCGCCTGGCGTTCCCCTCCGACCGAGACACCGCGCCATCATCTGCTCCAGCATGTCCGCACCAACGGGCTTGCGCAGGAATGCGTCCATTCCCGCTTCTCGTGCCTGAGCCTCCTCATCGCCAGTCGCGCGGGCCGTGATTGCGATCAATGGCAAGTGATTGCCCGTTGCCTGCTCGCTTTCGCGCTGCCGCAACAGTCGGCTCAACTGGAGGCCGTCGATGCCGGGCAAGTCGAGGTCGACCAGGGCCAGGTCGATATTCGTAGTTTCCAGAATCGCCAGAGCGGCCAGTCCGTGAGGCGCGTGACTGACCCGATGCCCGATCTTCTCCAGCATGCCAATGACGACCGCAGCGACGGTGGCGTCGTCTTCGACAACCAGTACATGAACCGGTGCGGCTACGCCCTGGCCATTGTTGTCAGAACGCCCGCCTGTTCGGCCTGACCGGCTCGATGCGTGCGGCCGCTGCCGGGTCGGCTCGGTCGTTGGCAGTGGCAGGCGGATCGTGAATCGACTGCCTTCACCGGGTGCGCTGTCGACGGCGATGCTCCCGCCCATCAGATCGACCAGCTCGCGGCAGATCGACAGGCCGAGTCCGCTGCTTCCGGGATTCGACGCCTGTTCGCCGGATTGCTCGAAACGCCCGAACAGGCGACGGCGCATGTCGGCGTTCATGCCGGGGCCGGTATCGGAAACGCTGAATACGATCCAGCCTCCCGCGGCACTCCTGATGCCGAGTTCGATCCGGCCGCGTTCGGTGAACTTGATCGCGTTGTTGACGAGGTTGAGCAGCACCTGCTTGATGCGCAGGGCGTCGCCCGTGACCGCTTGCGGCAGCGGTTCGACCTGCCTCAGTTCGAGCAGCAGATTCTTCTTTTGCGCCAGCGGCTGTTCGAGCGCGCGGACTTCGCGCAGCAATTCCACCGGATCGAGTGGCTGGTTTACCAGCTCCAGCTTGCCCGCCTCGATACGGGCCAGATCAAGACTGTCGTTGACCAGGCGCAACAGCAGATCACCGGAACGGCTGATCGCTTCGGCATAGCCACGCTGGCGGTCATCCAGGTCGGTGCCGCGCAGCAGTTCGGCCATGCCCAGCACGCCGGTCATCGGCGTACGGATCTCATGGCTCATCGTCGCCAGAAAGGCCGATTTCGCATTTGCCAGTTGTTCGGCATTGCGCCTTTGCTCTTCGGCCAGCGCCATGACGTGAAGCTGATCAAGGCGATGCCGCCAGGCGCGCATGCCGGCAAAGACGACAAGGCCGAACAGCGCGAGGTAGGCGAACCAGGCGCCCGGGCGCAGCCAGGGCGCGGCGGCAACATGGATCGGAAGTTTCAGCGTGGTATCGCTCCAGACGCCATCGGCATTGGCCGCACGAAGCTGGAGTTCGTAGTCGCCGGCCGGCAGCTGTGAAAACGTCCGCTCACCACGTGCGCCGGTATCTACCCAGTCTTCGTCAAAACCATCCAGGCGAAACTGATATCGGTTGCCGGCCGGATTCAGAAACGACAACGCCCTTGCGACGACATTCAGCTCGCGATCCGAGTGTGCAAGTTCAACCGGTTCCTGCGGGGCCAGGGTCTGAACTTCGCCTTCCCGCCGCACCGATAGCCCGGTCAGCTTGAGCAGTGGCGCGGGCGAATCGAGCGAAATGGCCAGCGGATCGAAGCCGATCAGACCGGCGCGCGAGTTGATATAGACGCTGCCATCCGGTGCCCGCGCAAAATGGCCCATCAATTCGGCGCTGGGCAAACCATCCCGCTCACTGAACTGGCGAATGCTCCCGCGATCGGCGTCGATGCGCCAGAGTCCGCGCTGGCTGGCCACCCAGAGGCTGCCATCGGTCGCTTCGTGCAGATCGGAAACCTGCATGGCCGGCCACTCTTCGCTGCTGGCAAAGCTCAGGTCCCGCGCGAGAACGCCGTCGTCCAAGTGGTAGCGCTCCAATACCCCAAGCCGATGCAGCCAGACCAAATCCTCGGCGCCAAAAGCGATCGCGTGAATCGCTTCGTCTGGCGAGCCGGGCACCTTTTCGAAGCGGTCCAGTGCGGCGTTGTAGCGCTCGACACCGACGCTGGTTGCAATCCACGGTGCACCCTGCGAATCGAGTACGAGATTGCTGATGTCAGCGTCTCCAAGTGCTCCGGCACCGACCGAATAGCTGCGGATGGAAGCCGAAACCGGATCGATCCGGGCCACGCCTCCGCCGCGCAAGCTGGCCCAGAGCGTGCCTTCAGCGTCAAGCAGCAACTGATTGGCATAGCCTCGAGGCAATGCATCGGGCGAATCGGTGGCTACCGGCAGTTCGATCATGCCGCTGCCGTCCAGGGCATAGCGGCGAATGCCGCGCTGATGGCCAACCCAGAGGAAATCGCCCACCTGCAGGACCGATCGTATCGGGCTGCCCTTGACCTGCAAGCGCCCGCCGTGGCGAACGACCTTGCCGCTGCCTGCGTCAACATGATCGACGCCGTCGCGACCGCCGCCTACCCACAGTCCGCCGTCTCCATCGACACTGACCGACTCCGAAACAGAATGCCTCAGGCTGGTTTCCTGGCCTGGTCGGTGCCGCCAGACGGAGAAATTGCGCCAACGCGCCGGTAGACGCGCGACGCCACCTTCATACAAGGCAAACCAGAGTCCGCCTTCACGGTCGCGCAGGATATCCATCACCCGCGACGAGGACAGATCGCCGGGCAGGGCATCACCATCGCCATAGCGTGTCTGCATGCCATTCTCGTCGCGCACCAGACCCGCTGTCGTGCCGATCCAGCGGCTGCCGTCGGGTTCGCTGACGACCGCCAGAGTGGCCATCAGTGCCTCGGTCTCGACCAGCATTTCGGCGAATGCCAGATCGTTGCCCACCCGGGCCACGCCGTGATCGCTGCCGACCAGAACACTGCCGTCGTCCTGCACCTTCAAACTCTGGATCGGCACGCTCGCAGCGCGGCGCTCCAGCGGAGGAAGACTGACGTGGACAATGCGGCCGTCGCGTTCGCGCACGTCAAGCCCGTTGTCCGTGCCGATCCAGAGTCGACCGGCCTTGTCTCCAGCCAGCGAGATGACGGTGGTCGAACGCAGACTGCCCGGGTCGTCCGCGTCATGCTCGATGCGCTCGAAGCTTCCGTCGTCGCGCAGCCGGTTCAGGCCGCCCAGATAGGTGCCAACCCAAATCGTGCCGTCCGCATCCTGGGCAATCGTGAATACGTTGTCGGTACTGATACTGACCGGATCTTTGCTGTCGTGCCGGTAGCGCCGGAAACGATGGTCATCCAGCATCTGGTTGAGACCGCCGGCCTCGCCACCCGCCCAGATCCCCCCGTCACGGTCGACCAGCAAGGCCGAAACATCGTTGCTGGCCAGTGAATCCGGGTCGTCCGGATCATGCCGCCAGACGCGATAGTCCACACCGTCATAGCGCGCCATACCGTCACGGGTGCCGATCCAGATGAAGCCGTCGGCTGCCTGACGAATCACGTAAACATCGCTGGAGGGCAGGCCATCCGCCACACGCAGGGTTTCGAACCAGGGATCCGCAGCGGGCGGAGCGGCGAGCAACAGCGCCGGCATCAGCCAGCAGAGAATTCCCGTTCCGAAACGTCGCATGACGCCCTCCCTTGCGAATTCAGCTTCCAGTGGAACCGATGTTGCCATGTGGAACGGGCTCGAGACCACCGGGTACCAGCCTCGCAACCGGATAGAATCGGGCCATGTCCCGTTCCCGCCTCCCGTTGCGACTGATCCTGTTCGGCCTGCTTGCTGTCGCGGCCGTGGTCTTGATCGGCCTTGCCATCAGCACGCTCAACAGCCTGCTCGAGTTGTACGATCGCCTGATCCACCTGCCGTTGCTGGTGCGCGTGCCCCTGACCATCCTCGTGGCCGGCATCGCACTCGGACTCGGCGCGCTGGCTTGGAAGCTGTTGCGACCGGGCCCGAAACGCTCAGCCCGAACCAGGGCCGGACAAGTACCGGCACGCGAAAGCGTCGAGATGCGCTTGGCCGATTTGCGTGCACGCGACGAAGCTGCGGCCAGTCTTGAGCACGAGCTCATGGAACTGGACAAGCGGCGCCAGAGTGGCGAAATCCACGTTGCCCTGTTCGGCGAAATCAGCACCGGAAAGACCAGCCTGGTGCGCCAACTCACGAACGAGCCCGTGGCCGAAGTCGACGTGATCGGCGGCACCACGCGCTGGGTCCAGCATTTTCGCGGCAGGCTTCCGGATCAGCGCGAACTTGTGCTGGCCGACATGCCGGGGACTGGCGAGGTCTCCGGCCAGCAACGCGAGCAACTGGCACGCGATGAGGCGCTGCGCGCGCATGCGGTGATATATCTTGCCGACTCGGATCTGACCCGCGCCCAGGATGCGGAATTGCGCTGGCTGGCCGGCTTCGGCAAACCGATTGTTCTTGTCCTCAACAAGGCCGACCAGTTCGAAGCGAAGGAACTCGACGCGCTGTTGACTGCCTTCAGGAGCCGCTATGCCGAAATCTGTCGGGCCATTGTCAGCATCAGCGCGGGTGGCAGCGAACGCTTCGAGCGAACGCTCGGCGATGGCCGTGTGGAACGCGTCGAGCGGGAACGCAGCGCCGACATCGGCGCGCTGCTTGAGGCGCTGATCGACATAGCGGCTCAAGGGCAGGCCGCACTTGAACCAGCCCGGGAAGCGGCCGTGCTCCTCAGCGTCGATCAGCGCGCCAGTGCGCTGGCGCGCGAAGTCGCGATGCGCGAGTCCGACGCCACGATCACGCGCTATACCCGGCGTGCCGTGGTCGGTGCCATGGCTGCGGTGGCGCCTGGCACCGACATCATCATCCAGGGTGCCCTGGGCACGGCCATGGTGCGCGAGTTGGCCCGCATCCACGATGTCCCGGCGCGCGAGCTCGACGTCGAGAATCTGCTCGCCCGACTCGGATTGACCGTTCGCAATACCACCGCCATCGTGCTCGCCATTGCCGGCAATGCGCTGAAGGCCTTTCCGGGCCTCGGCACGCTCGGCGGCGGCGTCCTGCATGCGGTGGCCTATGGCCTCGCCTTTGATTCGCTGGGGCGCGCCGTCGCGAACACCCTGGCCGAACACGCACGCCTGGACCAGGATGAAGCCGAACAAAACATCCGCGAATTGCTGACCGAACCCGCCCGTGACCGGGTTGAACGCGTCGCCCGCATCGTGATCGACTCGATGCGACAGCCAAATGCAGCAAGGCCGGGGGACGATTGATCAGGTCAGGTACATAAACCTTCAACGCGCGACGGGTAGCGCATGCCATGGCAATTTGCCAAGCTGCAGGCATGACCACTTCAATCCGTTCAGGCTTTACGCTCGCCCTGTCTGGCCTGCTGGCCTTCAGTCAGGCGGTCCAAGGCGGGCAGCCGGAGACCTGGACATTCGATCCGGTCCACACCCAGGTCATCTTCTTTGCCGATCATCTCGGTTTCTCCAAGGCCATCGGCCGGCTGAAACTGCAGCAAGGCTGGTTCCAGTTCGATCCGGACGACTGGAGCAACGCACAGGCGGATGTCGTCATCGACATCGGCAGTCTGGACATGGGCGAGCCGGCATGGACCCGGAAGGTACTCTCACCTGCCTTTCTTGATGCCGAACAGTGGCCAACCGCCCGCTTCATCAGCACCTCGCTGGAACAAACCGGCAAGGATGCCGGCGTGCTGCATGGTGACCTGTGGCTGCGTGGCGTCAAGCAGCCAGTGGATCTCGAAGTGACATTCAACCGCATTGGCGGCGATCCCTACGCATTCAAGACCAAGGCCGGTTTCAGCGCGCGCACGACGCTGGATCGGTTTGCCTTCGGCATGGACCGCTATCGCGACGTGGTCGCCGGGCCAGTCGAATTGCGCATCGAGGTCGAAGGCGTGCGCAGCCGATCAAAGAAGGGAGTCAGCGACGATGCCACTGAAGGGAAATGACCAGCGCTTTGGCAGCGTGGCCCAGAGCCTGCACTGGCTGATGGCGATTGCCATCATCGGCAACGGCATACTCGGCTGGATCATGCACGAGATGCCACTCGGCATGGACAAGCTCAACACCTACGCCGTGCACAAGTCGATCGGCCTGACCGTGCTCGCCCTGCTGCTGCTGCGCATCAGCTGGAAGCTGTTTGATCGACGCCCGCCCGATGAGCCCATGCCGCGCTGGCAACGCCTCGCTGCACATGCGACGCATGGTGTCCTGTACGTGTTGATGCTGGTGATTCCGCTCAGCGGCTGGTTCTACAACTCGGTGCGGGGTTATCCGCTGCAATGGTTCAAGTGGTTCAACCTGCCGGCGCTGACCGAGAAAAACGAAGACCTTGTATCAATCGCGCATCTCGTGCACGAATCCCTGTTCTGGGTGCTGCTGGGCGTGCTCGCCGCGCACGTCGGCGGCGCCTTGTTGCACCATTTCCGCGAACGCGACAACACCCTGCTGCGCATGCTGCCACTGGCCCGATTGCGCCCACGCACCGATGGAGACGAGTCATGAAAACCAAGGCATTCCTTCTTCTCGCATTGACCTGCTGCGGCCTTGCCCATGCTACCGAATACACAGTCAAGGAGGGCAGTCGACTCGGCTTCGTCGGCACCTTCCAGGGTGAGGAATTCCAGGGTCGATTCGATCGTTTCGACGCAAGCATCCGCTACGACCCTGCAAATCTCGAAAACTCGAAGTTTGATGTCAGCGTGGATCTGTCCAGTGCCGATACCGGCGATTCAGAACGCGACGTGCTGCTGCCCGACCAGGAGTTCTTCGATGTCGCCCAGCATCCCAGGGCCCGATTCGTTACCAGCACGTTCCGCCAGTCCGGTGACAAGGTCGTTGCCGAAGGCACGTTGAGCCTGAAGGGGATCAGCAACCCGGTCGAACTCGACGTCGACTTCAGTGCCAATGCCTCCGGCGGAATACTCGACGTCGAGGCCATTCTGAATCGGCTCGAGTTCGAGGTCGGCACGGGAGACTATGCGGACACGTCGACGATCGGCGATGAAGTCAGGGTGCGCGCGCATCTGCTGCTGGAAGCCAGGTAGCGCCATACGCATGCGATGGCGCCCGCATCGCGCAGAGCCTACTATCGCGGAGTGAAGACGACAGACTCTTTCTGGCAGCGCCTTGTCGGCCGCTTCCGCAAGCCCGTTGAGGAGACTCCAGCTTCCACCAGCGGTGGCGGCGAGCATCACGCGCAAGCCGAAGCCAGCCTGCGCGCGCTGCTTGAAGACCCCGGCATTCCCGACCCGATCCGCCAATCGCTGGCTGAGGATTTTGCGCGCCTGGAATCCATGCTCGGCAAGCTCGAGCGCGACGAATTGCATCTCGCCGTGTTTGGCCGCGTCAGCGTGGGCAAGTCGGCATTGGCCAACGCCCTGCTTGGCGAGCCGGCCTTCGAGGTTGGCGTCCTGCACGGCACCACACGCGAGGCCTCACCACGTCCGTGGCGCGAGGTCGCCGGCAGCGGCGTGCACCTGATCGACACGCCCGGCATTGATGAACTGGATGGCGAGGCGCGGGAACAACTGGCCGTGGAAGTGGCCGGCATCAGTGATCTCGTCGTGTTTGTCGTGGATGGCGACATGACCACGCGCGAACGCGATGCACTCGTTCTGCTGGCCAGCACCGAACGACCGCTGCTGCTCGCACTCAACAAGGCTGATCGCTACGACGAAGCCGAAATCGAGCGTCTGCTGGCACGCCTGCGCGAACATGCCCGCGGACTCGTGCGCGAGGAGGATGTCGTCGCCGTCAGCGCCCAGCCGCCGCCCTTGCGACGCGTTTCCCTCGACAGCGAAGGCCGCGACCAGGTCGAGATGATCCGTCAGCCTGCCGACATCGACGCCTTGCGCAACCGGCTGACCGACGTGTTGACGCGCGAGGGACGCACCCTTTCGGCGCTCAACGCGAGTCTGTTCGCCGGACGGCTGACCGATGCGGTGGCCAGCCGCATCGTCGCGGCACGGCGCGAACTCGCGGCCAGGGTCATTCGCCAGTATTGCCTGGCCAAGAGCATTGCCGTCGCATTGAATCCGATCCCGGTCGCCGACCTGCTGGCCGCTGGCGCCCTCGACGCCGCCCTGGTGACGCATCTGGCTCGGGTCTACGATCTGCCCCTGACCCGGCGCGAAGCAGGCGGCCTGATCAAGACGATCTGTGCACAGCTCGCGGCTCTGATGGGCGCGATCTGGGGCATCCATCTCGCTGCTTCCGCACTCAAGGGCATCAGCGCCGGCATGTCGACCGTGCTGACCGCCACAGCGCAAGGCGCGCTGGCCTGGTACGCCACCGAAATCGTCGGCCGCGCCGCGGATCGTTATCTGGCTGCCGGAAAGTCCTGGGGTGACCAGGGTGCCAAGCGGGTGGTCGCCGACATCGTTGCCAAGCTCGATCGCGACTCGATCCTGCGCGAGGCGCGCGAGGAAATCCTGAAGCGGCTGCGCGTACCGGACAAGGCCGGGGCCTGACTGAAAAACTGAAGATTTCCGGCATGGCAGCTGGAGTATATTCAGACGCACCCATGAGCCCTTCAGCCGCCAACCTCGAACGCCATGCCGAACTCGACCGCCGGCTCGTTGCGGCGGTCAAGAGCATCCGCATTCTCGGCTCGGTGAGTTGGCCGGCCTCGGCACAGATGGCATTCCTGGACAGGTGGCGAAAGGGCAATCCGATACTTCCTGTCATCGAGTATTCGCGCCCCGGCTATGCCAGCGCGCGCGAGGAAATCGGAGCCATCCGCGATGCCGCCGATGCGCAGCATCCGGTCGGCGACTACATCCGGCGCAATGCCGAATCCTGGCGCGTGGCGACCGAACTCCTGGAAACAGCCGGCAGTACGGAATTCACGACCCATTCGGTCACACTCTTCGGTCGACCCGGCTCGAAGATCCCCGGCAGCCAGCTCAGCAATCTCGACGCGGCGCGCCACTTCATCAGCCTGACCGACGAGCTCGACAAGGAGATACTGACCAGCGAAACGGACTACTGCATTCCGGCGGCCGTCCTGCGCGATGACCTGCAGACTCAGCTCGATGCATTCTTCGGCGCCGGCACCGTCCGCGTCGAAGTCGACGACAAGCTGATCTCGAAGGCGGCCGCCGGTGCGACACGCATTCGCCTGCGCTCGGCAACCTGCTTCAGCGAGTACGACCGCAACCAGTTGCTCGAGCACGAGGCGTTCGTGCACACCCTGACCGCATTGAATGGACGACGCCAGCCCAACCTCGCCTCATTGGGCCTCAGTTCCCCGCGTATCACGGCAACCCAGGAGGGACTTGCCGTATTCGCCGAGCTGATGACGGGCTCGCTCGATATCGAGCGACTCAAGCGCATCAGCCTGCGCATCCTGGCGATCGACAAGGCCCTGCATGGCGCCGATTTCATCGAGGTCTTCCGCTTTTTCCTGGAAGCCGGTCAAACTGAAACCGACAGTTTTTCATCCGCGCAACGCGTGTTTCGAGGCTCGCCGCTTACCGGTGGCTCGGCCTTCACCAAGGATACGGTCTACCTGCATGGGCTGTTGTCGGTACACACCTTCTTCCGCTGGGCGTTGAAGAACCGCAAGCTCAAGCTGTGCCGCAACCTGTTCGCCGGCAAGATGAGCCTGCATGACGTCGTCGCCCTGGAGGGCGAATTCGACAGCGGCTACATCGCAGCGCCGAACTGGCTGCCGCGCTGGGTAAGGCACGCGAACGGACCCGCGGCGACGCTGGCCTTCTCGCTGTTTGCCAACAAGATCCGCCTCGATAGGGTCGAGGCGGAAGATCTGGTGCTGGCCTTGTAGGCGTTTCGAAACCGGGCAGCTGCGATGAATCTTCCCGGCGTCGGATCGGCCCGGCGTACGGCCCGGCTTTGCGACGGCCAGCCGGATCCTGCTCACCGACTGGTCCGCGAAACCTGCGTGATATAGTCAAAAACCCAGCGATACCGACACTTCAGAGGCATCAGCCCGCGCCATGTCCAGCGATTCCGACCTCCTCAAGCAAGCAGCGCTCGAATATCACCGGCGTGCGCCGGCCGGCAAGATCAAGGTCGTGCCGACCAAGTCCGTGGTCACCCAGCGCGAGCTCTCCCTGGCCTACTCGCCGGGCGTCGCCTACGCCTGCGAGGAAATCGTCCGCGATCCGAACATGGCGGCCGAAATGACCTCGCGCGGCAACCTCGTCGCGGTCATCACCAATGGCACGGCCGTGCTCGGCCTTGGCAACATCGGACCGCTGGCGTCCAAGCCGGTCATGGAAGGCAAGGGCATGCTGTTCCAGAAGTTTGCCGGCATCGATGTGTTCGACATCGAGATCGACGAATCCGATCCGGAAAAGCTCATCGAAATCATCGCCAGCCTCGAACCTAGTTTTGGCGGGATCAATCTCGAGGACATCAAGGCCCCGGAATGCTTCATCGTCGAGCGCACCTTGCGCGAACGCATGAACATTCCCGTATTCCATGACGACCAGCATGGCACGGCCATCATTCTCGGCGCCGCCTTCATCAATGCGCTGGCGGTGATCGGCAAGAAGGCCGACGAGGTCAAGATCGTTCACACCGGTGCAGGCGCGGCCGGTATCTCGTGCATGGACATGCTGGTCCACCTCGGCGTGCCCAAGGAGAATATCTGGGTCGCCGACCGCACCGGTGTCGTCCACACCGGGCGCGACGATCTCGACGAGAACAAGCAGCGCTACGCACGCGACACCGATGCGCGCACCCTCGACGACGTCATCGAAGGCGCCGACATTTTTGTCGGCCTGTCTGGCCCCGGGGTACTGACCCAGGCCATGGTCGCGCGCATGGTCGAGCGTCCGATCCTGTTCGTGCTGGCCAATCCGACCCCGGAAATCCTGCCCGAACTGATTCTGGAAGTGCGCCCCGACGCGATCATTGCGACCGGCCGTTCGGACTATCCGAACCAGGTCAACAACGCGCTTTGCTTCCCCTATCTGTTCCGCGGGGCGCTCGACGTTGGCGCCACCGTCATCAACGAGGAAATGAAAATCGCCTGCGTCAAGGCGATTGCCGAGCTGGCGCGCAAGGAAATGTCCGACATCGCGGTGCGCGCCTATGGCGGGCAGACCCGAAGTTTCGGCCCCGACTACCTGATTCCGCAGCCATTCGATCCGCGCCTGCTGATTGAACTGTCGTCGGCTGTTGCCGTCGCAGCGATGGAATCCGGTGTCGCCACGCGACCGATCAACGACATTGCCGCCTACCGGGAACGACTGAACACCTTCGTTTTCCGAACCGGCCTGGTCATGAAACCCGTGTTCGATCGCGCCCGCGCCGACCTCAAGCGCGTGGTCTATTCCGAGGGCGAGGAAGAAACCGTGCTGCGTGCGATCCAGCATATTGCCGATGAAGGGCTGGCCTGGCCGATCCTGATAGGTCGTCCGGCAGTCATCGACGCTCGCATCGAACGCATGCGTCTGCGCATCAGGGCTGGCGAACATTTCGAAGTCTGCAACATCGAAAGCGATCCGCGCTTCAAGGAATACTGGACCCTCTACCACAGCCTGCTCGAACGCCGCGGCGTCTCGCCAGACAGCGCCAAGGCGGTCGTGCGTTCGCGGCCGACCGTGATCGCGGCGCTGATGCTGCATCGAGGCGAAGCCGACGCGATGCTGACCGGCATCGTTGGCCGCTACCACAAGAAACTGCGCTACATCCAGGACATCATTCCACTCGATCCCACCGTGCATGCACCCTCGGCGATGACCGGCGTCATCAACGACAATGGCGTGTTCTTCTTTCTCGATACCCACGTCAAACTCGATCCGACCGCCGAACAGATTGCCGAGGCGACGATCGAAGGCGCTTTTCGCCTGCGCCTGTTCGGCGTCGAACCCAAGATCGCCCTGCTCTCGCATTCGAATTTCGGCAGCCACGAGGATCCTTCCGCTGCAAAGATGCGCCAGGCGCTCGAGATTGTTCGCGAACGCGCCCCCTCGCTCGAGATCGAAGGCGAGATGCATGCCGACACCGCCTTCAACGAGGACATCCGCAACCGCCTTTTCCCGAACTCGCGCCTCAAGGGTCGTGCCAATCTGTTCGTCTGCCCGAACCTCGATGCAGCCAATATCGGCTACAACATCACCCGCGTGATGACCGAAGGCGTCGCCCTCGGCCCGATCCTGATGGGCGTCTCGAAACCGGCCCACATCCTGACTCCGGCCGCGACCGTGCGTCGCGTCGTCAACATGACCGCGATCGCAGCGGTCGAGGCCCAGATTCGCGCCGCGCAGAACGCAGGGACAGGCTGAACAAGCCGCTCAAACCACCAAAGTCTGCAACGCTCCCCACAATCCCCCGGCAATCCGTTCAATCAACACCCCATCCGCATCGGAAAACGATGGCTTGTAGTACGCGGGTTTGTCGAGTCGGTGCTGCCACTCACGGGTCAGCGATTGTCGATCGCTCGCATCCAGTTCGAGATGCATCGCGAGTCGATCGATTTCACCTGCCGGGTCATCGCATAGCCGGTCGTGGCTGACCCAGAGGCAAGCCTTTGCCAGTGCCGGATCGCTGCGCATGCGTTGCAGTGCATGCCCGTACTGAACGACCCACTGCCGGGCGTAGCCTTCGGCCATGTCGCCGCGCTTGAAGCAGTCTGCGATGGCTTCAGTTTCTTTTGCATCACCGAGGTTCAATGCGCGCTTGTGCGGACCGAACTCGAAGTGTCCGATGCGAGCAAGATGTGCGCTGACCTGGGGATCTTCGCGATCAAGCTGGCAGAACAAGGCATCCTGCTTGCATAGGGAAGCGACCTGATCGAGCGGATTGCGTACCGGGATAACAAAGCGCGCCTTCGGGTACTGGCGGTGCAGCAGGCCGAGACGCGGCAAATGATAGTTGGCCTTGGCCAGGTAGCGGGCAGCGTTACGCACGGCGAGCAGCTTGCGCTGGTGCTCGTCAAGAAATCTCGCGAATGCGGTTGCGTCGACATCCGCGTCGAGCGCCTGATCAACCGCCGGGTTGTGCCGGTCGGGGAAGTGATGCATCCAGAAGACTTCCTCGAAGGCTTCCGGGCTGTCGCGATTGACCTCGATTCGGTCGCGATGCGCCCGCTCTTGTGGCGGCACCTTGGGTAAAGGCAGACGCGCGCTCAAGTGATTCCACCAATAGGGTGTCCACAACCACGGGTAGTCGCTGTAGCGGTGCGAAGTGAATCCCGGCAATCCGTTCAGCATTTCCAGCAGCACGGTGCTGCCCGAGCGCGCCATGCCGCAGATCCAGACCGGTGGCCCCGGTTGCACTGCCTCCAGCTCCCCACGTACGGTCGACGATTCCCAGCGCGCCAGGCGCGGACCCAGCCCCGGGAAGCGTGCAAACAAGGCGGCGAGCCGTGCTTGGCTGAATGGCACATGGTGCTTGTGGGTGGGCATGGCTGCTATGGCTGGAAGCGGGTGTGGGGCGCCGGGACGTCGATCGGCTCGAATCAGAGGTGGCAGTGGACTACACTTGCAGGCTAACCGGAGAAAATTGCATGCGTCTACTGTTCGCACTCATCCTGATCGCCTTCAGCGGCTCAGCGTTCGCCTATATCGGTCCGGGTGCCGGGGTCAGCTTCCTGGGTTCGATCTGGGCCGTCCTGATCGGAATCGTGCTTGCAGTCGCAGCCGTGCTGATCTGGCCGATCCGTTACGTGATCCGCAGAATGCGCAATAGCGCCAACAAGGCGAAAGGCGCGACCACGCCGCCAGCCGAGTGAGATACGTGCGCATTCCCGGCCGGGCACTTGCTTGCCTGGCATTGCTGGCGATCGGTGCCTGCAATACCTCGACCGCTCCCGAAAGCCCCGCAAAGGCTCGCACGATCGTGGTCGGCTTCGACGGGTTTGATCCAGTGCTGGCCGAGCGCTGGATGGACGAAGGCCGCCTGCCGAATTTTTCCGCGCTGCGCGCCGAGGGCCACTACCAGCCTCTGGCCACCAGCAATCCGCCGCAATCCCCGGTCGCATGGGCCAGTTTTGCCACCGGCGAAGAGCCTGGCGAGCACGGCATCTTCGATTTCCTGCGCCGGGCGCCGGGCAGCTATTCGATCGACTTCAGCATCGCCGAGCAGTCGCCGCCGTCACATGTGCTGCCATTCTTTGGCTGGCGCATTCCGCTGGACGAGGGTGAGTTGCGCAATCGCCGCAAAGGCACGCCATTCTGGATGGAGGCGGAGCAGGCAGGCCAGCGAGCAACCGTTCTGCGCGTGCCCGTCACCTATCCGGCTGATCCGATCTCGCACATGATCTCGGGCATGGGCGTACCCGATCTGCTCGGTACGCAGGGAACCTACACCCTGCTCGCGACGCGCCGCATCGAGGGTGCCGAGAACGGCGGCCGCATCGTGCTCGCCCCGGTGGGCGAGGATGGCGTCGTCAGGACCCGGCTCGAAGGCCCGGCGCACCCGCTGAAGCCCGATGCGCCAGCGCTCAGCGTACCGCTCCTGCTCGAAGCCGGCGACGGTGGCGCGACCCTGACCCTGGATGGCTCAAGCCACGCACTGAAACTCGGCGAGTGGTCACCCTGGATACGCGTGCGATTCAACCTTGGAATTCTGGGCAGCATTCCGGGCATGTTCCGAGCCCACCTGATGGAAGGCTTTCCTCGGCCGCTGCTCTACATTTCGCCATTGCAGGCGGACCCGACCGATAGCGCCCTGCCGATTTCAGCACCAGCCGAATACTCGGCTCAACTCGCCGCCCGAATCGGCCTGTATCACACCCTGGGCATGCCCGAAGAAACCTGGGCACTCGACCAGGGACATCTCGATGAGTCGGCCTGGCTTGATGTCGTGCGCACGACATTGGCCGAGGGTGAGGCCATGCTGTACGACGCACTTGACCGCCATGACAGCGAACTGGTCATCGAAGTCTTCGTGCAGACGGACAGGGTCAGCCACATGTTCTGGCGTGGCCTCGACCCCGGCCACCCTGGCTTTGCACAATCCAGCGAAACGGCACGCAATGCCGTTCCCTGGATCTATGCCGAAGCCGACCGCGTGCTCGGCGAAGTGCGACAGCGCATGGACTCGACTGATCGCCTGATCGTGCTCTCCGACCATGGCTTTTCATCCTATCGGCGCAGCGTGCACCTCAACCGCTGGCTGGTCGATCACGGCTACATGGTGCTCAAGCCGGATGTCGATGCGGCCCTGCCGCTGTTTGCCGCGGTGGACTGGTCGAAGACGCGCGCCTATGCATTGGGCCTCAACGGCATCTACCTGAATCGCAAGGGTCGCGAACCCGAGGGCATCGTCGAAGATGCCGCGGTCGCTGCGCTCAAGCAGGCGCTGAGTACCGCGCTGGCAGAACTGCGGGATCCCGCCGATCAGGCTCGCATCGTGCGCACCATCTACGATGCCTCAACGCTCTACCACGGCGAGAATACCGGCGATGCACCGGACCTCGTGGTCGGTTATGAACCCGGCTATCGCGCTTCCTGGCAAACTTCGCTCGGATCGACCCCTCCCCTGCTGGTCGAAGACAACCTGCAGAAATGGAGCGGCGATCACTGCATTGACCCGAGCGCGGTACCCGGAGTGTTGTTTACCTCTTTTGCACCCGCAAAGCCGGTAACCGGAATCGCCGACCTCGCCCGGCTGATCCGCGAATCCGGGACACCTGCTGCGACTGGAACGGCGCCATGAATGCCGGTTTCCTCGACTTGCCCGGGCACCTGCTCGGTCCGCTCGACGGATTACTGACGATGCTGCACGTCCCCGGCTTGTTGCGCGTGGTGTTCTGGGGCGCAGTCGCGGGCTATGCCGGCATGTGGATCTATCGTCGCTGGTCGCCGCAGCAACGCATCAGCGAACTCCGCGTCGAACTGGCCGGCGTGCAGCGCACGCTGGCTTCCTACGATGGCGAATTTTCCGGCCTGCTGCCGCTGATCCGGAAGCAGTTTGCGCTGGCCATGCGCCAGATGCGGCTGACTGCGGGCGCCGCATTGCTGGCTGCTCTGCCGATACTCTTTATGCTGCCGTGGCTGTCGAACCAGTACGACCGGGTGTTTCCAGCCGCAGGCGAAGCCGTCCAGATCTGCGCTGCGCCGGAAGCGACTGCAGGCGAACTGCACTGGAGCACGATGAACCAGAACGCTGATGCGAGCGGGTGCTGGAGCATTGCCTGGCCGGAGCGCGAGCAGGCTCGGCAATTGATGGAAGGGGAACTTGTCCTGCTCAAACTGCCACCCTCGGTGCCTGCTTCGATCGTGCACAAGCACCACTGGCTGAACTGGCTGGTCGGCAATCCGGCCGGTTATCTACCGGACGCCGCCAGGACAACGAACATCACCCTCGATCTTCCGTCGGTCGACCTGATTCCCTGGGGTCCGGGCTGGTTGCGCGGCTGGGAAGCAGCGTTTTTCCTTTCCGCGCTGGTGTCGTCGCTATGGTTGCGCTGGCGCTGGAAATTGAACTGAAGGCGGTGCGCAAGGCGCCAGATCGAATTCCACGCGATGGATCGAGCGTTCCGTAGGGGCGGATCTCAGACCCAAGAACTTCGGTACCGCCGTTCGTAGTCGCGATCCACCGCCCTGCCAATCGTGTGCCGAGGCGCATCGAGCCTGAAGGCTCCGCCTGCGGGGCTTTCAACAGCAGAATGGCTGGTCGGAGCATCGCCGCTGACTCGCCTCCTACGAAGGTCCTTTGAGGCATGGCCACACGCGACGGCATTGAAACGGCTGGGCGCAGGTCGTGCAGCCCGACTGCATCGCGAGCTGCGGCTTGCTTCTGCAGGAGGCGCGTCAGCGTTGATCTAGCTCTCGTTGCCGAGCACATCAAGAAATCGGACAACACTGTCTGCATCAAATGGCCAGCCGAGTTCCCGATTTCTTTGCGAGTCATATAGCACGGGCACTCGCACACCGTAGCGCTGCTCCAGTGCGGCATTGCCTTCGATACCCACACATTCGAAGTCGGGAGCCCGCGCCTGCGCCAGCACGGCGATGGCGCGGTCGCAGAGTTCGCATTCTTCTGAGACATACAGACGCAACACCGTCGTCTGCGAACTCATGGACCGGCACTGCCCGATGTGGCTTCCTCAGTCTCGAGGCGGCGGTATTCCTGCATGGCGATGTCGGCTTGCTCCGCCTGCCCCGACTTCTCCAGGGCAGTCGCCAGATTGAACCAGGCCTCCTTGCGTCGTGGCTGCAATTCGGCCAGCACCGCCCACTGGTCTGCCGCCTCGGGAAACGCCTCGGATCGCATCAGGGCATCGCCCAGGGCGTAGCGTGCTTCGGCCCGGTGCGGCTCCACCTCAACCGCATGCTTGAGCACGCGCGTCGCCTCTTCAATTCTATTCAGACGCAGGAAAGCGATGCCCTGGCGCAGGTTGGCGAAACGGTTGTCGGGATCGGTGGCCAGCACATCGGCGAAAATCTCGGCCGCCTGAGCGTATCGCTGGGCTCGCAACAGGGCCTCGCCCTGTTGCAGGGTATTGCGCATGGCGATGCGCGACTTGGGATCGGCCAGATCATCCGGTGGCACCTCAACCGGAGCCCCCACGCCGACATAGCCCAGACTGCGCAAACGCTGCATGGCTTCATCGTCCGATGAGGTCTCGGCGACACGACCGGCGCTGGCTTGCATCCTGCCCAGGTCAAGACCCAGACGATCGGCGACTGCCGGCGAGGCTTCAGCCAGGTTGCTCTTTTCGTTGGGGTCCTTGATCACGTCATAGAGTTCCATGGCCGGCGCATCGATCAGCTTCCATGCTCCATCAAGCCACGCGCTCAAGGGTGCCCAACCGTAGTAGGTCCACGGCAGCCAGGTTTCCATCAAGGCCGGATGCAACGCGAGTTCGCCACCCGTGAGGCCTTGAGCGAGACTGCGCCCATCGGTCCGGGCCAGGGGTGGCAGATCGAGCAGATCGAGAATGGTGGCCGCCAGATCAATCAGCTGCACCGGTTCGGTACCTCTGGAAGGGCTGATACGGCCGGGCCACGAGATGATCAGGGGCACGCGCATGGTCGAGTCGTACACGAAGAAGCCGTGGGTGAGCTCTTCGTGCTCACCCAGTGCCTCGCCGTGATCAGCGGTCAATACGATCAACAACGGGCGATCGCCACTGGCCGCACGCGCCGTCTCCAGCAACTTGCCAACCCAGTAGTCCGTGTAGGTCACTTCGCCGTCATAGCTTCCACGCGGACCGGGCTGCCAGAATTCGCGCGGAGGCTCGTAGGGATCATGCGGGTCGTAGAAGTGGGTCCAGGCAAACCAGGGCTGCTGGCTTCCGGCTTGCCCTTGCAACCATTCCGATGCCGCTTTCACAGTATCTTCTGCGCGACGCTCGACCCAGCCCTGGTCGCCTTCGTTCATCACGTCGTCGTAGCGATCAAAGCCACGATCGAGGCCGAACATGGCCTGCAACGGAAACCCGCTGACAAAGGCGCCCGTGCTGAAGCCGCTATTCTTCAGGATCACCGGCAGCAACTCGGCATCGGCCGGAACGGTCTGTCCGTTATCGCGGACGCCATGATGGACCGGCAGCAGTCCGGTCAGCATCGAGGTATGCGATGGCAGGGTCAGGGGAACCGGCGAGACTGCGGACGAAAACAGGCGACCCGACTCAGCCAGGGCATCGATGGCCGGCGTATCCCGGCTCGCATCGATGATGCCCAGCGCATCCGGCCTGAGGGTATCGATGGTGATCAGCAACACGTTTGCCTGGGGCTGGCGGGGTGCGCAGCCGTTCAGCATCCACCCGCAAGGCAACAGGAAAAAGGCGATATGAAGAACTCGGGCAGGCACTGCACGCATGGGCAAGGGGCATCGGGGCGGCAGTACAGTCTATCGCCAGAGGGGGTTCCGGGTTGTTCTGGCCAGGCCCGATCGCACAAAAACAGCGCCATTGTTGACTTGGAGCCGCTTCATCGATAATTTCGCCTACTGGGTTCGTACGATTCACTTGTTGTGCCGCCGTTCTGGCCCTTGAGATGGTATCGCACGATCGACCAATTCCACTTTGGGGACCATTCTGATGAAGAAACTGCTTATCGCTTCCGCCGCTGCGGCCCTGTTCATGGGCGCGCTCTCTGCCAGTGCGGCCAATCGCTCCGATCCCGGGTTTGTCGCAGTGAATCCGCCTGGCGCCGGCGTAAACGGTGGCGGCAGCTGTGCCACCCCCGTGACGATCGGCGCGCTTCCATTCAGCCAGGCTGGCGACACCTGCGGCGGTGCCAACAACATCACGAACTACGGTGGGCCTTGTGGCACCGACTTGCCGTTTCCGTACCCTGGTCCGGAAGACGTCTGGGCCATCACGGTCGGAACTGGCAATGCGATCACCGTAAGCGCCGACCTGACGGGAAGCACAGGCGATCTCGCCCTGTTCTTCCTGAGCACCTGCGCAGACGGCAACAGCTGCCTGTTCAATTCGCAGGATGCTATCGGCGCTGGAGTCGGCCCCGAGGACATGAATGACGGCCTCGCGTTGACCGGCCTGACAGCGGGCAATACCTACTTCATCTACGTGGACTCCTACTACACAGTGGGAAGCGCGGGTGCGTGCGGCACCTACACGCTGAATGTCGGCGGTACCCTGCCGGTATCGCTTGAGTCCTACAGCATCGACTGACAGCTTGCACAGCGCTTACCCCGAAACCCACCGACTGGTGGGTTTCGGCATTTTTGGTTCCAGGAATTTTCCCATGGCGAGACTGTTCGCGCTGCTTGTAATGTTGAGTCTTTCCCCTCTTGCTTCCGGCGAAAGCCTGATCATCGAACCCAAACATGCACGGTTCGACACGAACATCGCGTCAACCCAGGTGCAGCAGGCGTACACGATAAGAAACCAGGGCTCCGAAACGGTTCACATCAAGAGCTGGAAGGCGATCAGCGATTTCGGAGAGGTCGTCAACTTGCCGCCCAGCCTGGCCCCTGGCGAATCTGCCGAGTTTCAAGTCGATCTGCCATTGCCCGGCAAGCTGGGAGAATCGACGTTCCGCTACGCGCTGTTCACCGATGAAGCTGATGTCGAGCGCTATCGGTTTACCTTGTCCGGCTTCGTTTTTTCGGTTATCTCACCCGAAAATGCTGTCATCGATCTGGGCAAGATTGAGGCAGGTTCGAAAGTGCGGCACGAACTGACCCTCGACGCGCGAGAGGAAATACCGCTGGAGCTCGTGCGGATCGTCGACGCACCGGACTGGCTTGATGCAAGCCTGAACGATACGACGGTTTCTGTGGGCGTTCGCCCGAATACGAGTCGAGGCATCAAGGCCGGGACGATTCGGGTGGCCACCAATCTCGCGCAACAGCCGTTCGTCGAGATCACGGCCAAGGCCATCATCGAAGGAAACCTGAAACCTTCCACTTACGTGCTCGGCTTCAAGCCTGCTGAAGTCGGAGAAACCGTTCAGGCACAAATGGAATTGCTCTACTCGGGCAAGCGAGAGCTGGGCAATCTCGAGCTCGACTTTCCCGGCAAATGGGAGGTCGAGCGCAAAGGGTGCTCCGACGCAGTCGGCAGCGAGTCGAAATGCGTGCGCATCACGCTGAAGAGAACCATTGAAGAATCGGGAAAAAACGCTGATGTCTTGCGTTTCAGCATGCCGGACGAGCCGGATCTCGAGATCCCGTTCGGCATCATGGGCTTGAATCCGGACCAATCAATCCGTGAAATCCTGATCGACGAGGATCAGAGAGCCGCCGTGCCGGCCAAGATCGACATCACCAAAGCCATCCAGGAACAGCGCGAAGCCAGCAAGGTCGAGCCAGAACCCAAGCAAGGGGCAGACGCCCGTAAAGTGTCGCGCGCCAAGGGCAGCGGACCGGTACGATTGCACTGGAAGGCTGCCAACGACGAATCCATCTATGGATACATGGTCTACCGTGCCAACGACCGGGCCGGTCCCTATAGGCGCATCACCGCAAAACCGCTTCCCAAGCAGCACATGGCGACAATGGCAACGCCGGAAGGTGGCCAGGTATTCGTCGATGAGAACGTCGAACCCGGGAAAACCTACTACTACTATATCGACACGATTGCGCGGAACGGCACACAGCAACGTTTGTCGCCGGTACTTTCGAAGACGGTAACTCCATAGGTGACTTTTCGCTGGCAGATTCTTGCCAGCGAATTTGTCACCCGGGATATTCCTCAATTCGGGGTCAGCCCGGAAAGCACTGGGTCTCGGTCCAGCGTAGAATCATGGGCCCACGCGTCCAGAACACACGCCATGGCTGTCAGCGTATTCGACCTCTTCAAGATCGGCATCGGCCCATCGTCATCACATACGGTGGGGCCGATGCGCGCCGCTGCGCGCTTCGTTACGCGCTGGCTCGACGAGCGCGACGTCCTTGAAAAGACGACTCGCATCCGGGTCGAGCTGTTCGGTTCGCTGGCGCTGACCGGTCGCGGCCACGGTACCGACAAGGCCGTGCTGTGCGGGCTGGAAGGGGAATGGCCCGACAGGATCGATCCCGACATCATCGAGGAGAAGTTGTCGCGCATCCGCAGCACGAAGCGAATCCTCCTGCTCGGCAAGCACGAGATCGATTTCGACGAAAAGACCGACCTGGTGTTCAACAAGCGCCAGAAATTGCCCTATCACAGCAACGGCATGCGTTTTGCCGCACTTGATGCCGAGGGCAATGAACTCGCTTCACGCGACTACTATTCGGTCGGCGGCGGCTTCGTGGTCAACCACGACGAAGCGGCGGACGATCGCATTGTTGCCGACACGACTGCTGTGCCCTATCCGTTCAACAGTGGTGACGAGTTGCTGGCGCAATGCGAGAAATCCGGATTGAGCATCGCTCAGGTGATTCTCGGCAACGAGCAGGTCTGGCGGCCGGAATCCGAGATTCGCGAGGGCCTGCTGAACCTGTGGCAGGCCATGCAGGATTGCGTGGCGCGCGGCATGCGCCAGACCGGCGTGCTGCCGGGCGGGCTCAAGGTCGCGCGACGTGCACCAGCCATGGTGGCCGAACTTCGCGAGCGCCCGGAACAGGCCTTGCGCGATCCGCTGACCATCCTCGATTGGGTCAATCTGTATGCATTGGCCGTGAATGAGGAAAATGCCGCCGGCGGTCGCGTCGTTACCGCACCGACCAATGGCGCTGCCGGCATCATGCCGGCCGTGATGCACTACTACATGCACTTCTGCCCGAAAGCGGACGAACAGGGAATCATCGATTTCCTGCTCACGGCCGGCGCGATCGGCATTCTGTACAAGGAAAACGCCTCGATCTCCGGTGCCGAAGTCGGCTGCCAGGGTGAAGTCGGCGTGGCCTGTTCGATGGCAGCCGGTGGCCTGACCGCCGCACTCGGCGGCAGCATCTACCAGGTCGAGAATGCCGCCGAGATCGGCATGGAACACAACCTCGGCCTGACCTGCGATCCGATCGGTGGCCTCGTGCAGATTCCGTGCATCGAGCGCAATGCCATGGGTTCGGTCAAGGCCATCAACGCCCAGCGCATGGCCATGCGCGGCGATGGCAAGCACCGTGTCTCACTCGACAAGGTCATCAAGACCATGCGCGATACCGGTCGCGACATGCGCGACAAGTACAAGGAAACCTCGCGTGGCGGCCTGGCGGTAAATGTCATTGAGTGTTGAGGCCTCCGCAACCTGCATCGAGTATCCCGCAAGAGCCGGCTTCAGCCGCGAAAGCTTCGCCGTATTCTTAGGAGCCAGCTGCAGCTGCGGTGCCCTTGCTCCTATGTAGAAGCCAGCTTCAGCTGCGATGTCTTCAGAAGCATTTCGAACAAGAGCATCACGGCAAAAGCCGGTTCCTGCAATATCTCAGCGCATCATGCGGACGCCGTTGCGTGATGGAGCGATCAACGCAATCCCTGCCATCCCTTTGAGCACTTGCTTGTCCGATGCAAAAAAAGAGGCGGGGTTTCCCCCGCCTCGATAGTTTCTGGTTCCGGCCTTTCAGCCGACAGACTCCAGCAGGCTTACGGCGTCGGAATTGTGATCGCCGCGCCGGAATTGTCAAACGTGTAGCTGACGAGAGTCGCGGGCATACCCGACACCCCTACCGCGCCCACGTTGTTTATGCGCAAGTAGCCGTAGTTGATAGTCGCAGTATCGGTATTCAGGAAGCGGAATCCAAGATAGCCGTCCACCCCTCCCGCAACTCGCCACGCCGAGGTCGGAGTTCCACCAGCACTATCAATGAATGTCGCCGCCGGACCGATAACGGCACCTGGAGCTGCCACGGTGTACGCCGTGCCCGTGCTCATGCCACCACGATTGGCCGTCGCACCTGTATAGGACCAAAAGAACGAAAGCAGGCGATCAGGAGTTCCCGAAGCAGTGTAGGCATTGAAATCATCGCCGGTGCAGCTCGCCAGATTGTCCCGTATGACGCCGGTCAGGAACTTCAGACAGGTACCGTTGATGTTGTTGAATACCGGCGCATTGAGAACAAACGTCACCAGGTTCGGATTCGGCGGCGGGACATCACCGTCGTATCCATCCTTGAAGATACCGTCACGCACTGCACGGATTGCAACCGTCATGTGCTCGTCGGGAGACAGGGCACCGGTTTCGACCAGCACGACATCACCGAAACTCGGATGGTTCGGCAGCTGGTTGTTCGGGCCATACTCGTCCGGCGTCACCGTGATGGTCAAGGCCTGAGTGGCGCCTGCAGCGATGGTGAAGCTGGATGGCGACACCGTTGCACTGACCCCATCTGCGGACTCGAAGCTTGCATTCCACGTGGATGAAGTGGCCAGCTTGCTGGTTACCGTGCGCGTGAACGTGCAGTTCGGGGTGCAGTTCGTGTTTCGCATCGACGGAATGTTGAGCGTCTTGATGTCGATGCTGCCTCCGTTCGGATTGGCGGCAAGGAAGTTGGCCACCGACTCTTCCAGGACCAGACCCGCCATGACCGCTTTACCCACTTGCACGCGGCCGTTGCCTATCTGGTCCGCATTCCACGGCGTCGTGCCGTCTTCCTGGACACCGGTACGTTTGGCCGTCATCTGCAGGGCAGACTTGATGGCCATGGGCGACCAGGTTGGATTCATGGCACGAATCAGTGCACCAGAACCGGCCGTATGCGGACTGGACATTGAGGTACCACCCAGGAACGCATAGTTGTTCGGCGCGATGTAGGCAGCATAAATATTGTCGCCCGGTGCGGTGATATCGGGCTTGGTCAGGTCGACCACGTCACCCGATGTCGGGCCACGCAAGCTGAAGTCCGAAAGCAGATCCCCAATCTTGGTAGCCGGCGTGAAGTCGACCGTTGTCGGTGTCGCGCCATTGCTGTCGATGAAGGCGCGCAGCGCCTGGCCATCAACCTGCAACATGCCATAGGCCGGCAGGGTCGCTCCGCCAATCGCCATGTTCAGCGTACCGGCAGCGTTGTTGTAGACGAAACCGACCAGTGCGCCAGCTGCCTGGGCGTTATTGAGCTTCTCCTCGAACGAGCAGGTGCCGCGCATGATCAGCGCCGCCGCATTGTCAAAGAAGCCGGGCGGGAAACCACCTGATGCCGTGCAGCCGATATCGTTCGCCGCGTTGACGCGGATGGGAATCACACCCCCGGTACCCACATTGATGCCAGCGACGCTGAGGACCAGATTCTGTGTGTTTGCTGGCGGTGTTCCGGGACCCGCCGCTGACAAGGTGCCGCCAACCGGATTCTGGTCGTGTGTCGAGGACGCCACGGTCATGACCCAGGGGCCGAGATGGTTGACTTCGCCAACCGGATCGGGCGTTTCAGCGCGCGTATTGCCGGCCGACGCCGCTACGAAAATATCGTTGTCGACGAAATCAAGGAAGGCTCGATCACTCTCGCTCGGATCCCAGGGTACTTCGCCGCCCGAAATGGAATAGTTGACAACATCGATGTCACCATCGATGAGAACGTTGGACAGGCCTGCCGTGATATCGGCCCCAGGACAGGTGCTGCCGGGGCAGACCTTGTAGGTGCGAATGGTGGCGCAAGGGGCAACGCCGCTGATGTTCGTGTAGCCGGGAGGAATGGCTGGCGGAGGGCTCACGGTGTTGTCGAGCATGTTGCCGCCGGAAGTGCTGGCCGTATGCGACCCGTGACCGTTGGTATCCAGCGGATTCGCGCCGTTGCAGACGCCGGCGGTACTGGAGGAACAGTCGACGAAGCTGCGCAACTTCACATCACCCGCGCCGAATCCGCAGCGCGGATCATTGGCGAAGGAAGGATGGGTTGCATTGACGCCGGAGTCGACGACACCGATGACGACACCCTTGCCGAACGATGCAGCTGTTCCGGGAGTCGGAACGGCACCGTTCCAGACATCGGTAGCGCCGATGAATGATGGGCCGCGGAATGTATCCAGTTGATACATCTTGTCGCGCTTGATCGAGACTACGCCAGGCATGCTTGCGACTCTCGCAGCTTCCGCCGGCGTCAATTTCGCAGCGAGTCCGCTGTGCGTGATCTGATAGGTATGCGGGACGCTGACATCACGGCCCAGCGCAGCCTTCATGCTGGCGATGAACGCAGCCTGTTCCTGTTCGAGGAACTGGCGATAGGCAAGAGCCTCGGGACTCTTGGCGTTGAAGCGCTCGCCTTCAGGGGCTGCCGTGCCCTGCAGGCTGCCGATGCCGCCACGGTAGGCGAGCGCGCCGGGGTCGGCGAAACGGATCATGTACGTTGCCGTCTCGTTGAGCGTGGTCACCGAACCCTGTTCGTCGGCTACGGTTGCCTGGCTCCACGCGACAGGTGCGCAAACGCCACCCAGACTGGCCGTGATCAACACAGCTAGGGTTTTCACACGAACTGTATTACGCATTTTGACTCCTGAACTTTCAAACAAAATGAAAACCCGGCAATCGACGGGCCAGCCAACTCAGATGGGAATTCAATGGGGATGGATGCGCACCTGAACACCTGATGTATAGCATCGCCAAGTGTGTTGATCAACGCGATTCTTGGCTGCTGCATCGCAGCATTCCTGGCGAGCTCCGTGGGTGCGATTTGATGAACGCAACCCGTGCAGGAAAGCTGAATGAAAAGGACAGCCAGATGCTCCGGATCAAGGCGTATTCAGACTCCGTCGGTGCGTCAATACTGCAGGATGAAGCTTCGATCCTTCCCTGGACCGAACAGGCACTCCATCGCGTCAGAAGGGGCACAGATCTGAACATCGAGATGAATCAATGCGACAACCGGTCAATCTCCACGCCGCGCTGTATCAGTCTGATGGCTCTTTTGCGAAGAACGCTTTGACAGTCGGCAGGTCACTCGTGCGTGGAAAGGTCGGAAGACTGGCAAGAAAAGTCCTCCCATAGGCCTTCGTGGAAAGGCGGGGATCGCACAGGACCAGCACACCGCGATCGCTGATGTCGCGGATCAGCCGCCCGGCTCCCTGCTTGAGGGCAATCACGGCATTCGGGATCTGCCACTCCATGAACGGGTTGAGACCCGATTCGCGCAGAACCTCGAGGCGTGCGACCAGGACCGGGTCATCCGGCGCGGCAAATGGCAGCTTGTCGATGACCACCACACTGAGCGCCTCACCGGCCACGTCGACACCTTCCCAGAAACTGGCGGCACCGAGCAGGATCCCATTGCCCGATTCGCGAAACCCGCTGAGCAATTGATGCCGGGGCACGGTCCCCTGAACGAACAGCGGCCAGGGTACCCGCCCATCAAGCAACTCGGCAGCGCGACGCAGGGCGCGATGTGAGGTGAACAACAGGAATGCGCGGCCATCCGAGGCCTCGAGCACCGGCATCACGGCCTCGACGACGCGCTCGGTGTAGTCACGTGCGCTCGGTTCGGGAAGACCGGGCGGCAAGTAGGCAAGCGCCTGGGTCGCATAGTCGAACGGACTGTCCAGGCACAAGCTGGCTGGATCTTCGAGGCCCAATTGGCGCGCGAAGTGATCAAAACGTCCTGCAATGGACAGTGTTGCCGAAGTGAAGATCCACGCGGCATGACTCTGTTCGCGCAACTCGCGCAGCGGCTGGGAAAGGTCCAGCGGCGTGGCATGCAGGGCAAACCCCTGTGCGGTCAATTCATACCAGTGCACGGAGTCGCGACTGCCGCTGTCGCACAGATGGACCAGGCGCGCGCACATCTGGACGGCGCGCTCGTGCACGGCATCGAGTCCGCGACTGCGTTCCGCATGCGCGGCCAGCGCCGTGGCCAGTTCGTCCAGGGCGACGCGCATGGCCTCGAGTTCGCGCTCGACTTCCGGATCCGTTTCAACGACGACAAATGCCGCCTTGGTCGGAAAGCGGTCGAGCGCAAGGCGCAGGCGACGCACGCCCGGAGCAATGGCTTCAACAGCCGCTTGCAGGGTGCCCAGAGCTCCGCTCACGGCCGCAGCTTCCGCCAGCGTGTCGCTGGCCAGTTCGGTCAGTTGCCGGGCTGTCAGGGTGATCGAAAAAAATTGCCCGGCCAGCTCGGGAATCTGGTGGGCTTCGTCGAGAATGAAGGCCTGCGCGCCCGGCAGAATCTCGCCAAACCCTTCCTGCTTGATGGCCAGGTCGGCGAACAACAGGTGATGGTTGACGACCACCAGATCCGCTTCCTGCGCGGCGCGGCGCGCCTTGACCACGAAGCAGTCGGAGAACATCGGGCACTCGCTGCCGAGGCAGTTCTCGGTGGTTGAGGTGACGCGGGGCCACAGTGGCGAGTCTTCCGGCAGCTCGGCCAGCTCGGCGCGATCGCCGCTCTGGGTTGTGGAAGACCAGGCATGGATCGTGTGCAGCTGGGCCACCTGTTCGCGCGTGGCGAAGCGGCCATCGCTGCGCGCCTGATCCAGCCGATGCAGGCAAAGGTAGTTGGCCCGGCCCTTGAGCAAGGCGGTCGACAGGCGCGCGCCGAGCACGCTGCGCACGCGCGGCAAGTCGCGATGGAACAGCTGATCCTGCAGGGCCTTGGTGCCGGTCGAGATGATAATGCGCTTGCCTGACAGCAAGGCCGGCACAAGGTAGGCAAAGGTCTTGCCGGTGCCGGTGCCGGCTTCGGCGATCAGTGCGTGACGCTGGTCGATGGCCTCTGCAACGGCTTCGGCCATGGTCTGCTGGACTTCGCGCGGCACGAAACCCGGGACTTCGCGCGCGAACGGTCCTTCCTCGCCAAGCAGTTCGGCCACCGCATCAGACATGCGCGGCGTATTTCCAAGCCGGCATCACGTGCCTTGTCCGCCCGGCAAGCACCGGTTGCCGGCGGTCGGATCGGGCGAAATCAAGTGGCGCACCCCTGCGACATTGGGCCCTTCAAAGACGCACCGGGCGCTTTGCCCTGCAGGCATCCCGTTTGCTTTCGGCATAGGGCAGATAGTCGTTGTCATTGAACACCTTGCGCGCCTCGAGGATGGTCTGCCAGTTCTGCTGACACAGGCGACCGATTTGCGGGCCATTCTTGAAACTTTCGTAGGCCCGCTTTTCAGCCTCGATCGTATTGCCACGCAGGAATTCGATTTCGGCTTCGTACTGCAGCAGGTCAGGCGCATCCGGAGCAAGATTCCTGGCCTTGCTGATTGCAACGAACGCGACGTCGAATTGCCCGGTCTCCTCGGCCCTGGCAGCCTCGGCAAGAAAACCTTCCACGGCAGGATCGCGCAGGGGATTGATCTGCAGGACGGATTCTTCATCGGCGCCGACTGCCCGAATCGCCTTGACTGCGCTGACGCTGGCGGGTTCGGCCTCTGGCCGGACCAGAACCGCCGTTTCCGGCTCGCTCGGAGAGGAGCAAGCGACCGAAGCAAGAACGAAGCAGGAAATCGCGATGGCGCGGATGTTGCGGGAAGCGAATGTCATGGATCTACGCGTGCTGGTATCCGGGAATCCGCCAAGCATAGCGTCAATCCGGACGAATCATGAGGGGTCGAGGGCGATCCCGACGCTGATGATGACAAGTGCTAGACGCGGAACGAGGGTCCGCGACCCCGTGAAAAAGACCGGATCAGTCGTCGCCGCGACCGAGCCATTCACGAATGCGGTCAAGTGCGCAGCCATGACGCTCGGTGGGCGCATAGCCGCTTGCAAAGGGCAGCTCGCGGGCTCCCGAGCAGACGGCATCGCTGCGTTCTCCGCTTTCCTGGTCGATCCATACGAATTCGATGCCGTCTTCCGATGGCAGCAACGGTTCCGCCGGCAGTCGCTTGAACAGGTCTATCCAGACCTTGAGCGCACCGGTGGATCCATACAGCGCAGTTGGCTTGTTGTCGTCGCGCCCGACCCAGACCACGCCAAGCTGGTTGCCGGTGAATCCGGCAAACCAGGAATCGCGCTGGGTGTCGCTGGTGCCGGTCTTGCCGGCCGCATGCAGATTGCCGAGTCCGGCTGCAACGATCGAACGGGCCGTGCCTGATTCGACGACCTGTTGCATGGCCCAGGTAACCAGTCGCGAAGCCGCCACGTAGTCTCCCGTTCCCGGCTCCACTCCGTATCGTGACAGCGTGCGGCCCTTGCCGTCGATCACGCCGCGAACGGCGCGCAATGGGACGGCATGTCCGTCGGCCGCAAAGTACTGGTAGAGCTGGGCAACATCGAACGGACTCAACTCCACGGCGCCAAGCAACAGGGAAGGATTGGGATTGATGTCACGGCCCAGCCCGAATGATTCGAGCAGACCGCGTACCTTGTCCACACCCAGACGCAGGCCAAGTTGCACCGTGGCCAGATTCCAGCTGTTCTTCAGTGCATCGATCAGCAGAACTTCGCCGTGCACGTCGCCATCGTCGTTTTTCGGCACCCAGCGCGTGCCATCGCGCTGCGGCAAATCGACTGGTGCATCATCAATATGCGAAGCCAGCGAGTAGCGTTGTGGCTGGGCCAGCGCGACCAGATAGACGAACGGCTTGATCAGCGAACCGATCGGCCTGCGCGCATCGAGGGCACGATTGAATCCCTGTGCATCGGCCTTGCGGCCGCCGATCAGGGCCTGGACTTCACCGCTCGGCACGCCAGTGAGGACGACTGCGGATTCGACCCCGGCGTCGCGCTTTCCAAGTTCGGCCAGCGCCGTTGAAAGCGCCTGTTCGGCCTGCAATTGCGCGGACGGAGCCAGCGTGGTGTGGATGCTCAGACCGGCGGCATCGAGCTCCCTGTCCTCGAAATCACGACGAAGCTGCTGCCGCACGAGCTCCAGAAACGCGGGATATCGATTGCGCGGCAGGGCACCGCGGGCGCTGACTCCGAGCTTGCTCGCCTGGGCGCCGGAAAGTGTCTTGGCATCGATCAGGCCCGTTTCATGAAATTGCTGCAGGACAAGATTGCGCCGCTCCAGCGCCCGCTGTGGCGAACGACGCGGATCATACAAGCTCGGACCCTGAACCATGCCCACGAGCAGGGCGATATCCGCGCTTCCGAGCGATCCGACGTCGCGCCCGAAATAGAATTCCGATGCGGCCGCGAATCCGTGCACGGCCTGACCGCCTTGCTGACCGAGAAAGATCTCGTTGACGTAGGCCTCAAGAATGCGGCGCTTGTCGTAGCGGTACTCGATAAGCAGCGCAATCAGCGCCTCATTGATCTTGCGCGCGAATCTCTGGCCGCGATCGAGAAACAGGTTCTTGACCAGCTGCTGGGTCAGGGTTGATCCGCCCTGCACGACACGACCGGCCGTGATGTTGGCCCAGGTCGCTCGCAGGATGGCGACTAGATCGATGCCGTGGTGATGCTTGAAGTCGCGATCCTCAACTGCCTGCAAACCCATCACCAGCAACGGCGGCAATTGCTCGAGCTGGACGATGCGTCGCTCTTCCTGCTGCAGGCCATACAGGGTGGCAATGCGTGCCGGGTCAAGCTCCGCGTGCTGCAGGGTCTGTCCGGAATCGCTGTCGCGCAGGCGCAGGACGCGGCCGCCCCCCAGTTCAAGGCTGATGCGCTGTGCGGGGTGGCGTCCATCGAGGCCGGCGAAGGCTCGCCGGGCGATGACAAATCCATCGCCATTGCGCGCATACGTACCCGGTGCGCGCGCACCGGCATCGGCCTGGTAGCGCGAAGCTTCCAGTTCCAGCAACAGGGTTTCGGTATTCATCGGCCGGCCCGGGGCCAGATCCAGCGGCCGCGCCAGCACCCGGCTCGGAATCTGCCAGCTCAGATCATCGAATCGATCGCGAACCTGCTGGTCAAGCACAATCGCGTAGGGAACCAGAAACCCCGCAATCGCGCCGATACCGAGCAGGATCGGCGCCCGGAAAATTCGCCACAGGAGGGCCATGAAGTTCAACAGTTTTCGAAACAAGGGCAGATGCACGTCCGCACGGAATGGGCCCGAGTTTAGCTGGAATAGTCCCGTACGATGAGACCGTTGCCACGCCACTGGTGATTCGAAAGCCGCGACCGGTCAGTGGCGGCGCGCTTGGGCATCACCGATAATCCGCCTCCACTCCCGTTCTGGAACGTCGTGCAGAATCAGTCGCCGGACATATTCCTGTGTGTGCACGGAAGCAAAACCTGCGGTGACGCATGGCTGGCTGCCGTGCTGGCGCAGGCGGAATCGACCGGGCTGGTCCTCTGCGGCAGCTGTGCGTCGGTGTCGGGGTATCCTGATGCGCAGCGCTTTCCCGAGTGGACTGAAGAAGACGCGGAAGCGCTGGCCACGCGGTTCGGCAGCCGATTCCCGGGATCCGGCCTGCTCCTGGTTAGAAGTGATGCCGAGCTGCCGGCGCTGGCGCTCGCACGCCTGCAACGCGCGCTGGAGCAAGCCGACGTACTTGCCGCCGGCGCCCTCGACAACCTGTGCGAAGAGCGCTCGCCCTTGCCGACAGGCACCGGCAGCGAAGCGACAACCGAGCGCATCGATGCTGTCTGCTACGCCTGTTCCCGCCGCCAGCTGATCGAGAGCCGTGGCGCATCGGCACTGGCTTCGGCCTGGCACGGCGAGCGCCTGGCCGAATGGCTGTCTGCCAGTGACGGCGCGGCGAACGCCGAGGCGAAAAGCGCATGGCGTCGAGTGACCCTGGATCATCTCTATGTGGGCGCATCCGGCCAGCCCTTGTCCGGCCCTGCCGAAGCTGCCGATCCGCGCGACCCGCTGCCGCCTTCGCCGCTGGCCGAACTGCGCAGCCGGGTCGCCGCGGCTCTGTCTGCAGGCCTGCATCCGGGATCCCCGGGGCTGGTGGCGCGGCCGGTCATCCTGCACGTCCTGCATGGCTGGGGAGGGGGCGCAGAGCGCTGGGTGCGCGATTTCTGCAGCGCGTTCGACACCGCACAGCATCTGGTTCTGGTCGCGCGTGGCAGTCACGCGCGGCGCTGCCATGGCGAATGGCTGGAACTGCATGACGGGTCAATGGCTGGACCGCCGCTGCGACGTGTTGCCCTGCCCTGCCCGATTGCCGACACGGCGATTTCGGATCCGGCCTACCGGCGCCTCCTGCAGGAATGGATTGCCGACTACTCGATTGACGCGGTTGTCGTGTCCTCGCTGATCGGCCACAGCCTTGATGCGCTCGGCACAGGCTTGCCAACCCTCAGGATCGTGCACGATCACTATCCCCTGTGGCCGGTGCTGCATCGCGATTTCAGCGACAGAACTCTGCGTTTCGACGACGAGCAGCGCGCCGCCGACCTGGCTGCGCTGGGATCCGATCGCGAATTCAGGAACACCCATCCGGCACACTGGAAGTCCATTCGCGACGCCTTCGTGCGTCGCATGCTGGCCGCGAACGCGACCCTAGTCGCACCAAGCCAGTCGGCATTGACGAACGAATTGCGTCTGGCGCCCGAATTGTCCACGCTGACCAGTGCCGTGATTCCCCACGGTCTGTCCGCCTGGCCGGATGGCAGTCCACGCTGCGGCGATCCGCCGGTGCGCGATCGTCTGCGCCTGGTCATGCCGGGACGCGTGCGTCGCGGCAAGGGTGCGCAATTGCTCGAGCAGGTGCTGCCGCGCCTGCGTGCGCATGCCGATGTATTTCTGCTCGGTGCGGGTTCCGATGCGCACGCATTCTTCGGACAGAGTGGCGTGCACGTCGTTCTCGATTACCAGCGCGATGAATTGCCCGAGCTGCTGTCCAGGCTGAACGCGGATGCAGCCGTGCTGATGCCGACCGTGGCCGAGACCTTCGGCTACATGCTTTCGGAACTGCGCGATCTGGGCTTGCCCGTGATCGCCACGCGCATGGGTGCCTATGTCGAGCGCATTGAGGACGGCGTCAGCGGCTTTCTGGTCGATGCCAGTGCCGATGCCATCGTTTCACGCATTGTCGCCCTCGCCGGCCAGCGCTCGCAGCTTGCATCGGTACGCGAGATCCTGCGCGAGCGAAGCGAGATGAACCTCTCGGCCATGGCCCAGGCCTATGCCCAGGCGTTCAGTTTGCCGGCGGTCCAGGCGCTGCGCTATCCGCTAGCCAGCCTCGACAGCACCGATTTGCAACTCATGCATCGCTCGACCGAGCGCGACGCGGCGCGAAAGCAAGCGGCGCAACTCGATGCGAAACTGGAGGCTGCACTGGCCGAAGCCGCCAGGCGCGGCGCATGGGGACACGGCCTGGACCGCGAGCTCGCCCAGTTGCGGGTCGAATTCGAGGAGCGCTCGAACTGGGCTCTGGCCCTGAACGAGGAGGTCGAGCAATTGCGCCCGATCGCCCTGAGTCGCTTCTGGCGCTACACCTGGCCGCTGCGCCGGTCTCTGCAGTTCCTGCGTGACCAGCGCGCTGCCTGGGGCTATCGCACGCATCATGCGCTGAATCAGGTTCGTCGCCTGCGCGGCAGCCTGGCCAGACACGGGATCCGCGGTACCTGGAATCGCCTGCTGCGCGAGGTCCGCGGCACCTCGCGGCACGTGGTACGCGAAACCTGGCCTGATCCGAGCGAACAGTTTTCGCCATTTTCCGTTCCGGGCAATGCCGAGCCACAAGTCTCGATCATCATTCCGGTGCACAACAAGTTCGCCTACACGGCGGCTTGTCTGCGCTCACTGGCGGCGCACGCGGGCCCGACGCCTTTCGAGGTCATAGTCGTCGATGATCTTTCCACCGATTCGACCGAGCAGCGCCTCGGCCAGATCGACGGCATCCGCGTGCTCCGCAACGCGGAAAACCTCGGCTTTGTCGGCTCCTGCAATGCCGGCGCAGGCATCGCTCGCGGGGAGTACGTGCTGTTCCTCAACAACGACACCCTGGTCACGCCGGGTTGGCTGGAAGCCCTGCTGCGCTGCTTCGAGGAAGCCCCCGACGCGGGACTGGTCGGTGCGCGACTGATCTACCCGGACGGACGATTGCAGGAAGCAGGCGGCATCATCTTCAGCGACGGATCCGGCTGGAACTACGGACGCTTCGAGGACCCGGAAGATTCCGCGTACGAATTCCTGCGTGAGGTCGACTACTGCTCGGGTGCGGCCATCCTGTTGCCTCGCGTCCTGTTTGAACGCCTCGGCCGATTCGATTCGCGCTACGCACCGGCCTACTACGAAGACACCGACCTCGCTTTCGCCGTGCGCGCGGCGGGGTTGAAGGTCTACTACCAGCCGCGCTCGCGCGTGGTCCATTTCGAGGGCATCACCGCCGGTACCGATACCGGCAGTGGCATGAAGCGTTACCAGGTCGTCAACCAGGCCAAGTTCCTCGACAAGTGGAGCGATGCGCTGCGCATGCAGCCGAAACCGGGTACGCCCATCCATGTCGCTGCCAGCCATCGCGCATCGCGTCGCATCCTCATCATCGATGCGGTAACACCCATGCCCGATCAGGATTCCGGCTCCCTGCGCATGGTCAACCTGATGCGCGTGCTGCGTCGGAATGGCTGCCATGTCGTATTCATGGCCAGCAATCGTGCCTGGACCGAGGGCTATACGCAGGATCTGCAGGCACTTGGCGTGGAAGTGCTCTACCACCCGTTCAACAATGATCCCGCGGCGCTGTTTCGCGAACGCGGTGCCGAGTTCGACGCGATACTGCTCTCGCGCCATTACGTGGCCGCCGAGTTTGTCGGCCTTGCGCGCATGTACGCGCCTAAGGCCCGGCTCGTATTCGACACGGTGGATCTGCACTATCTGCGTGAACAGCGTGCCGCCGAGCTTGAGGGCCGCGCCGATCTTGCTCGCGAATCGGAGCGGACGCGCGCGCAGGAAATCAGCATCATGCGCGCATGCGACGTGACGCTCGTGGTCAGTCCGGTCGAAAAGGAAATCCTCGCCAACGACGCGCCAGGCGTAGCGGTCGATGTGCTCTCCAACGTACATGAAGTCTATGGCTGTCGTCGCCCTTACCAGGAACGACGCGACTTGTTGTTCGTCGGCGGATTCCAGCATCCCCCCAACAGCGATGCGGTGCTCTGGTTCGCCCGGGAGATTTTTCCTCGCGTGCTTGAACGCATTCCGGATCTGCGCCTGAACGTGATCGGCAGCAAGGTCACCCCGGCGATACAGGCACTCGCCAGCGAGAACCTCATCGTGCACGGCTTCGTGGACGATATCGCGCCGGCCATGGATTCGGCGAGAATCTCGATTGCACCGCTACGCTACGGAGCAGGAGTCAAGGGCAAGGTCAACATGGCGATGAGCTACGGCCTGCCCGTGGTGGCCACGCCCATGGCCGTCGAAGGCATGCATGTGCGGCCCGGCGAAGAGGTGCTGGTCGCCACGGAGGCGGACGCTTTCGCCCAGGCAATCGTCGAGTTGCATGGCAACGAGGCGCTCTGGAACAGGCTTTCGGCGAACGGCCTGGCCAATGTGCGCGAACACTTTTCGTTCGAAGCCGCGGAAAAGGCCATTCGACGCATCATCGGATTCTGATTCAACAACATGAACGATTGGCCGAAAAGGCGGGTCTCGGACCCGCCCGCTCTTCTGACGAATTTCAAGATCCATCGTGGAGCCTGCACTGGGCCCAGCCTGCATGGATCGCAATTCCTGGCAAGACGCGGGCGAGTCTGAGACTCGCCGCTACGACGGTCGGTGCTGCCTCAGTCTGCAACTCCATCGCCCCGACCCAATCGGACTGCTGGTCACGCCAGCACAACGATTTTGCCACCCGCCTGGTTCCGCTCCATGCAGCGGTGCGCCTCGACGATTTCATCCAGGGAGAATGTCTTGCCTATGTGTGGCGAATACTCTCCCGCTTCAATCAGTTCGACAAAGTCTTGCAACGGTGTCCGCATGAAGTCCTCTGACCCGCCTGCATAGGTTGTCAGATTTACCGCAGTGGGTATCGCGCTCATCGGACTGAAGTCTGCAAGCGACCAGCTGTTGCCGACCATGCCGGTCATGCAGACCACACCACCTGCTCTGGCCGACTGCAGTGAATCAAGCAGGGTGTTGGTCCCGATCAACTCGAGGACCTTGTTCACGCCGCAGGGGAAGACCTCCCGAATCTGCGGGGCGAGCGCCCCATTGTCGATGAATACCTGGTCCGCACCATTTCTTCGCAACGTTTCCTCCCGCGCAGGGTCGCGCGTGGTCGCCGCCACCACGGCGCCGTGGCGCTTCGCCAGCGCGGCGGCGGCGAGCCCTACGGAGGTGGTGCCGCCGCGTATCAGGATCGTGTCGCCTTCCTGGAGTCGAAGCGACTTGAACAAGGAGCCCCAGGCCGTCGGCAACATCTCCGGGATTGCGCCCAGCACCTCCCAGGCAAGCCTGGTGTCCAGCTTCTTTACCTGTGAGACCGGTACGAGAGTGTATTCCGCATAGCTGCCATCGAAGGCGCGACCCAGCCCACCCATCGCCGTGGCCACGACGTCTCCAGGCTCGAATTCTCCACCCGGCGCCGCCTCGACCAGTCCAGTCGCTTCGATGCCGAGCACGCGCGGGAACTGCACGTTGGGTGAGTGGCCTTGCCGCGTGAAGAGCTCCGATCGGTTAAGGCCGAACGCCTTGACCCGAATCAGTACCTCACCCCGCTTGGGTGTCGGAACCGGGAGGCGCTCCAGCTTGAGCACGTCCGGCCCGCCTGCCTCGCGGATGACCGCGGCTTTCATGGTTCGGTTCATCACGCGCTCCTCCTTCTTCTTGAGATCAGGTTCTCGATGCTTTGCCCAGGCGCCCCGGTTTTCGCCAGCAGGAGCAAGCCGCCTGCCATCGCTACGTTCTTCAGGAACATGATCTGCTGAATCTGATCGCTGAAGTCCCGATGAAACACGGCGGCCGCGAGCAAGCTGAAACCGGCAAGCAGCAAGGCGCAGTAGCGAGTTCGAAATCCGACCAGCAACGCCATTCCGGCACCGAATTCGAATGCAATCGTCGGTACCAGAAGCACACCGGGGACGCCGAATGCCTCCATGTAGCCTTGGGTCATGTCAAATGCGCTGACCTTGCCGAGCGCGGAGAGGATGAATATCGCAGACATGGCTGCTCGCGCAGGCAGATCGGCCAGTCTTGTGATCTTGTCGAGCATGATCATTCTTCCTTGCTAGGACTACTGGCGAGGTGGGTTGGTGGTGGAAAAGATGTATCGAGCGATCTTCCATGCACCCTCCCGGGACTTGTGGAACATGAACAACTCCTGGTTGGCCTCCGGCATGCGTTCGCCGCTGGCGTGCAACGTGACGAACCCTTCAGAGCGCGTGCGTGCAAATGCCCACGTCGGCGCCACCTGCACGATCTCGTCGACGACGAAGTTGATCTCGAGGGATATCGCCTTGAACACAATCCCGTATGCAATGCGCACGGCATCCTTGCCCACGCTGGGTAGGCTGTGCTGCGGCATGAACACGCCATCGTCGGCATAGAGCGTGAGCACCGTCTCTGTGTCCGAATTGTTCAATGCGGTTTCGTAAGTGGAGAGCACGGACTCGATCGCAGCCCGATCGGTCGGGTGTACTTCGGCGGCGAGGCCCGGCAAGGCGGTCGCCGCGCCAGCGACGAGCAGTGCCGAGGTCAAGAAACTTTTCATCGGACATCTCCTTCGGTTGCGGCGGAATCGCCGCTGAAGGAAAGGTAGGACTTTTCTATCCAGAGGATTAGTAGGAGACTTAGGGAAAGATTGTTCCATTTATGGGAAAATCAATGATGGACCTTAACGCGCTGCTTGTCTTCGCGCGGGTGGCCGGGGCTAACAGCTTCTCCGAAGCGGCCCGCCGCCTGAACATGCCGATCTCTACCGTTTCGCGGAAAGTGGCAGATCTCGAAGACGCGCTCGGCGTCCGTCTGCTCGAACGTTCGACGCGAAGCCTCCGGCTGACCGACATAGGTGAAGAAATTCTGGCCGAAGCGCAACGAGGCGTTGAGCTTGAGGAGGCCGTGGAGAGCATTGTTTCCAATCAGTTGTCCGAGGTGCGTGGCCTGCTGCGCCTTTCAGCCCCGCCCAGCATCGGCGACAGCTTGTTGGCACCGATCATTACGGCATTTCAGTCCTCCTATCCCGGCGTGAGAGTTCACGTTCTGGTCACGGATCGTTTCGTCGACCCTATTTCGGAAGGGGTCGATCTGGCGTTTCGTGTTGGTAACCTAAAGGATTCTTCGCTGGTCGCAAGAACGGTACTCACTTACCGACGGCAGTTGGTGGCCAGCCCCGAGTACCTCTCAAGAAACCCTCCTCCGAAACATCCAAGGGAGCTTGGCCGGCATCGGTTGTTGGCATTCTCCTACACCAGCGATGAGCGAAGCTGGTCGTTCAGTTGCGGCAAAAGCAAGGAAACGATCAAGTACCTTCCTTTTCTTGCCATGAACGATTACGCGGGACTCGCCGAAGCGCTTCTGTCCGGCAGTGGGATCAGTGACATGCCGCCCATCGTACGGCCCGATTTGATCAGGGAAGGACGACTGGTGGAGGTCATGCCTGAGTGGCATCTTGCGCCAGAATCGCTTTCGATGATCCATCTCAGCAACCGCCATGTTCCGCGGGCGCTTAGACTGTTCAAGGAGTTTGCGGCCCAGATGGCGCCGTCGATTTTTCCGGACCTGCCGGTCTGATAGGGCACTGAATCCCGGACCGGGAATACACTTTCGACGTCCGCTTCTGGCCCAGGCTGCGTGAAAACTCCAGCCGATCTTTCGAGCATGCACACGTACGTCTCGTTAGAGCAGTTGATCTGAGCAAAATTCGCTTTGACACGTCGTACGAGGCCCGGTTTTGCGCGCTTTCTGTCACGCGATCATACGTATTCGCGTTTTCACACAGCCTGGGCCGACTCCAGCCTGCGCCGGAATGACGTGCGTCAAGTCGGTGCCAGTCGTCTCGGACCCGCCCGCTCTTCTGACGAATTTCAAGATCCATCGTGGATCCTGCACTGGGCCCAGCCTGCATGGATCGCAATTCCTGGCAGACGCGGGCGAGTGTGAGACTCGCCGCTACGACGGTCGGTGCTGCCTCAGTCTTCGACTCCATCGCCCAGGCGCCACTCGCCACTGATCGAGAGGCAATCCCAACTGACATCGCCGGATGGAATTCCCTGCGCTGCAAAACTGCGTTCGCAGAAATGCAGCGTGCCGTCCGAGTGCTGCATGACCAGGCTGCTGGCCCGGGTTCCGTAGTGCTCGCCGCGAATGAAGATGGGCGACAGAAGTCGTTCGCGTTCGATGCCGACGCCGGTATCCGGCAACTCCGCATCGTCGGCTTGTCGGGTATCGGCAAGCAGCGCGAGCAGACTCGCATCATCTCGCCAGCCTGCATTCGCGGTGCGGACAAAGTTGCTGCGCAAGCGCTCATGCTTGGGCCAGGCGCTGTCGAAGGGCCCGTTGCCGACGACATGCACACCCGCGCCCAGGCGTTGAACCGTGGCGCTGTGGCCATCAATCAACCAGACTGCCGAACGATCGCCGAATACCAGATTGAATCCGCCGTATTGTTGGATTTCGGCAAGAACGTGCCGGGCGAATTCTGCGGCGGGTCGATTGCCGATGACGAAGTCGCGGACCAGCATGCCACGTGATTTGGGCGCCTGCGCTGGAATGCCGCTGCGCAAATTGGTGACGGCGGCAAAGCGGCCGTCGTTGCGTTGCGCCAGCCAGCTGCCGCCGCCGACCCGATCGAGTCCGCCGAGGCAATCCGCGGCGCCCTGCCAGGGCTGCGCGGCAAGCGTCGCACGCGAGTGAAACTCGTCGCGGTTCCCGAGCAGCAGCACGGGCCAGTCAAGCACGGCATCGATCGCTATCAGCAGGATGCACATGGAGGAGCCCAGGCAAGTACAGCCAGATTCGGACCCGGGTCTGCAAATCGGCTGCGCATTTCAGTTTGCCGGTGTCGACTGGCCACGCAGTTGCTGTTCGATGGTGCCGAGACGGGGATGATTGGGGCTAAGATCGCGCGCAGTCTTCAACGAGCGCCTGGCATCTTCGAGCTCACTCCTGGCCATCTGCTTTTCGGCCTGGTCCAGATAGGCCGAAGCCAGCAGTGCCGACATCGAAGCCAGGGTCGAGTCCGCGGGAGACACCTGACGAACCACCTCAAGCATTCCGAGCGCGCGCGCCAGTGAACCTTCGCCAAGATACTCGTCGAACAATTGCCTGGCGCGTACCGGCAACTGGTTGAGTCCGATCAGGGCATCCTGATTGTTGCCATCTATCGCCAGCGCGGCGCGGTACTTGTCGTAGGCGCTGTTGCCGGGCGGGTTGATCAGCCGCCCGGCCCGCACCGCCGATGCGGCATCGGCGATCAGGGTCTGCACGCGCTGGATTTCGGCCGCAGAGGGCGGCGGCCGTTCTGCCGCGATCGCCAGGCGTTCGCGCAACTCGCGCAGTTCGATCCGGGCACTGCGCAAATCCGCCGTCTCCGGGGCGATTGCCGCGGCTTGCTTGAGCAACTTGTCCGCGTTCCCGGGATTGCTGTCTTCGATGGCGGCACGAGCCTGCGCCACAAGGGCTTGTGCCACTCGGCGCAGGCCAGCGCGCGCTCGTGCATTGTCCGGATCGCGCTGCAGCACGGATTCAAACAGGGCCTGGGCCGAATCGGCATTGCCGGCATAGCGCCCGGCACGCAATTGCGACTCGCCCCTGGTCAGATCCTTGTCGATATCCTGCGCTGCCGATTCGAGCTGACTGGCCAGTTGTGCACGCAATTCCGGCAAGCCCGGGAAGGCTGGCAGGATGCGCGCGATATCCTCGATTCGGGCCGACGCCGTTTCCAGTTCGCGCGCTTCAAATGCGGCAGCAGCCTGATCGGATAGGATTTTCGCACTGCGGCTGATGCCTGCGGTGGCCAGCGAATTGCCCGGATCGGCAACCAGCATGCGCTGATACAGGGCAACTGCACCGTCTTCGCCCAGGATACGACCCGCATCAAGCGCCTGTTGGGCCGAGTCGAGCAATGCCTCGGTTTCCGTGCTGCGTGCGTCCAGCGCTGCAATGGCCTGGTCAACCTCGTCCACCGAGATGCCACCACCGAGCAGCTCGCGCGCCGCAGCCACCGACTTGCGCGCCGTGTCGGGATCGTTGCGTGCCAGCGCATCGCGGGCGCGCGCCAGCAGTTTTTCGCCCACGCTGCGCAGTCCGCGCCGGGCGATTTCGTTGTCGAGATCCAGTGCACGCGCGCGCTCGAACAGCTCGCGTGCGCTGCTTCCCTGGTTGCCATCGAGCTCTCCGGCATCCTGGGCGCGCTGGGCGCGCGCGAGGATGTCGTTGAGTTCGGTGTTCGGCAGCAGGGCGCGCAGCCAGTCCTGGTTTTTCCAGACCAGGGCGGCGCCCGAACCCATCGCCAGAAGCAGCACCAGCAAGGTCACCCACAATCCGGTGCGTCGCTTTTTCGGGGTTGCTCGCCGTGCTGAGCTGCGACGCGCACGCATGATGTGGTCGTCGGTCGCCGCCATGATTTCCTCGAGCCTGCCCATGCTTGGATCGGCCCTGTTGCGCCCGCCAGCATCGGCCGAATCCGGTCGCGGCGAATGCTGGGTCAGGGGCAAGGGAGAAACTCGCGTTTCGGCAGAATGCGATTCGGATCGCTCGCCCGAAGTGAGCGACTCGAGCCCCTCCAGTTCGCCGCTGGCGATCGCCTGTTCGTAACGCGCGATTGCAAGCGCGGCATCGTTGCCGGTCTGGAACCGGTCGTGCGGTTCCTTGGCCAGCAATCCATCGACCAGAGGCTGCAGCACGGAGAGGGAATCGGGCAGCTTCGGAACCGGCTGGGTGATATGCATGATGCCGACCGCGAGCGAATCCTCGGCATGGTAGGGCACGCGCCCGACCAGCATTTCGTAGAGCACCACACCCAGGCTATACAGATCGGCACGCCCATCGAGCTGCTTGCCGCGCGCCTGTTCGGGACTCATGTAGTGCGGCGTGCCGACAACAGCACCCGTGCGCGTCATGCGCGTCGCCGAATCGTTGGCGCGGGCAATTCCGAAATCGGTCAATACCGAGGATTCGTCGTCGCGCAGCAGAATATTGTCGGGCTTGATATCCCGGTGGATGAAGCCCTTCTGCTGGGCGTAATTGATGGCGCCGGCTATTTCGCGGGTCACGCGCAACGCGAACGACACCGGTCGGGCCGGTCCATCCTTGCTCAGGACCGGGCCGCCAGCCAGATATTCCATGGCGATGTAGTGATAGTCGCCTACCCGGCTGACATCATGAATGCCGACGACGTGGCGATGATGCAGGCGCGCGGCGATCTTGGCCTCGCGCAGGAAGCGTTCTCCGAAGTTCGGATCCACGAGCAGGGCCGGCGACATGATCTTGAGCGCGACTTCGCGGTCCACGGACTCCTGGACCGCCAGATACACGGTAGCCATGCCGCCACGCCCAAGCTGGCGCAGCAATCGGTATCCAGGGATTTCGATCACTTCCGGTTTCTATCCATGCAAACTGCCGCGCTGCAGCGGGGCCTGTAGCATATCAGCCCGCCTGCCCGTTTCGCCCGTCAGCCGCAACGCGAGCCTTGCCAGGGTCAGCAGCCTTCACTCTGCCTCGCAGTACGGCAGGCAGACTTTCTGAACGCCATGACGGTTGTGCCACTTGATCCGGATTGGCTTAAACCTGACGCTGCGCCTCGATCACGTTGGGTAGCGCATGCAGTTGCCCGAGCAGGGTCGAAAGCTGGCCGAAGTCGGCCACGCGCAAGGCCAGATCCATGCGCACCTGATTGCTGCCCGGATCGACCCGCGCCTCGATGGCAAGAATCTGGACATTGGCTGCGGCAATCACGTTGCTGACATCCTTGTGCAGGCCCTTTCGGTCATATGCCTCAAGCACCACGCTGACCTCGTAGGCCTGCTGTCGCCCGCCTCCCCATTCGACCTCGATGATGCGATCAGGATCCAGCGTGCGCAACCGCTGCAGTTGGCGGCAGTCCGCGCGATGCACGCTGACACCGCGGCCGCGCGTGATGAACCCGCAGACCGGATCGCCCGGAACAGGCTGGCAGCAGCGCGCCAGCACGGACAACAGGTTGCCGACCCCCTCGATGACCAGGGCGTCCCGCGCGCGCGTCGGCAGCTTCGGCATGGAAGTGCGGGAAGGCACCAGTTCCTCGTTGCGCTCACCCTCGTGCAAGGTGCGTGCGATCTGGGTGGGGGTCACGTCGCCCAGGGCCAGAGCTTCGAAAAGATCATCCACGCTGCGCAGGCCGAAGCGCGCCGGCAGGCTGTCGAGCTCGACGTTGTGCAGGGCCAGACGCTTGAACTCGCGTTCGAGAACGCTGCGACCGGCGGCGATGTTGATTTCCCGGTCTGCCTGCTTGAACCAGCTGCGGACCTTGTTGCGGCCGCGAGCCGTATGCAGGAATCCATGGTGGCTGGACAGCCAGTCGCGGCGCGGCTCGGCGGTCTTGCCGGTCAGGATCTCGATGCGGTCGCCGCTGGCTGGTTGGAACGTCAGCGGAACAATGCGCCCGTTGACCTTGGCACCGCGGCAGCGGTGTCCGACATCGGTGTGGATCACGTAGGCGAAATCCAGAACGGTCGCACCCTTGGGCAGATCGACGACCTGCCCTTTAGGAGTCAGCAGGTAGACGCGGTCCTCGATGACTTCGGTGCGGAAACTGGCCAACAAGGCCGACTCATCATCCTGATCGTCGCGCGATTCAAGCAACTGGCGCATCCAGGCGATCTTGCGTTCGAAGCTCGCGTCGCCGCCGCTGCCTTCCTTGTAGCGCCAATGGGCGGCAAAGCCGAGTTCGGCGTTGGCGTGCATGTCGTGCGAGCGGATCTGCACCTCGAGCGTGCGCCCCGCGGGGCCGACCACCGCGGTGTGCAGGGACTGGTAGTTGTTGCCCTTTGGGCTGGCGATATAGTCGTCGAACTCTCCGGCGATGAATGGCCACAGCGAGTGCACGACGCCGAGCGCCGCATAGCAGGCGGGCACATCCTTGACGAGAACGCGCAGCGCACGAATATCGTAGAGGCCGGAGAAATCCAGCCCCTTTTTCTGCATTTTCTTCCAGATCGAGCTGATGTGCTTGGGCCGACCGGCGATCTCGGCCTCGACTCCGGCTTCATCCAGCGCTGCCTGCAGGATCGAGCGTGCCTGCGCGATCCAGGCCTCACGATCGCCCCGGCGTTCGTCGAGCAGTTCGACGATGCGTCGATACGTCTCGGGCTGCAGGTAGCGGAAGGCGAGATCCTCCAGCTCCCATTTCAGCTGCCATATGCCCAGGCGATTGGCCAGCGGAGCATGGATGTCGGCAGTCAGCTGGGCCAGTGCCTGGCGCTCGGCGACATCCAGGCTCATCGCGCTGCGCATGCGCACGAGCTGTCCGGCCAGCAGGATGAAAACAACGCGCAAGTCGCGGATGATCGCCAGCAGCAGGCGGCGCAAGCCCTCTGCTGCGCCAGATCCTGCGCGTACCGAGTAGAGAGGCCAGACCTTTTCGGCAGCACGCTGGCCTTCGACCAGGTCTGCCACTTCCTCACCGAACGCCTTCAGGTCGGCGGCACCAAATTCGCAGCCTGCCCGCATGGCCTCATGCAGCAACAACGCAACCTGGGCGGCGCTCCCGGTTTCCAGGCGCTCGAGCTCAGCGAGGATTGCCTGTCTCTGGGCGGCATCCGCATCCCAGCGAGCGCGAACTTCCGGCTGTCCAGCCAACCGCTCTTCGATACGGGCCAGCGTGGCGACCGTGGAAACCGGACTATTCGGCCCTTCGCTGGGCTGGTTCACGACACCATCCTCGAATCAGGTACGCGGACGCCCCGGCAATGGCCATTCACGCTGGTTGAACGCAGGAGTGCTGCGGCGCGGGCTCAACAGGGAGCACCCGCGGCAGTCGGAGCCTCCAACCGCCGCGGAAAATCAGGTGACGGGCGTCAGTAGACGTACCAGACGCTGTCGTCGCTGTACCAGTCCTGCACTTCTTCGGGTACGCCGGCCATGCCACCGCTGGTGCGAATGGCAGCAAATCCCTGCGCAGGCGTTCCTGCAGCGGGGCTGCCCACTACGTCACGATAGACCAGCACCTGGAACGGGCCGGTGCTACTAATCGGAAACACCAGCGGCTGGTAGACATACGGGCCGGTCTCCTTGAAGAAGCCCGGAAACAGGATGCTGGTGTCGTCGCACAGCCCGGCCGGCGGAACCGAACCCGGCACCCAGTCCGATCGCAGCAGGCACCAGTTTGCATCGAAGCTCGCGGACAGTGCCTGGGTGTTGAACCCATCGACCAGGGTCCAGCCGGCCGCTGCCGGCGAGGACGGATCGAACTGCATCTCGACGCTGACAACGGTGACAGCCTTGCCGGTGAAGCCAGGAAACGCCTCGCCCGTGACAACGATGTTCTGGTGCGGGCCGCTGGGCGGCGTGGGCGCGGAATTCCCACCGAAGCCGCTATCGAACAGGCCCTGGCTGACGTTCGGATATTCCGTGCTGGATCCCGGCACCGAATTCAGGCAGCGGAACTGGCTGGTTGCGAGATTCGAGGCCTGACCGAGATAGAGCGTGGGCGCTCCGTTCTTGTGGAAGCCGCTGCCTTCGTAGACAAGGGACTGCAGATAAATGTCGGGGAAACGCCAGACATTGCTGCCCTGTGCAACCGACTGCTGGAAGCGGGGACGCAGGGTCGTCTGGCTCGGCTCAAGTGGCGATTCCGCGCAGAAGACATGGGATGTGAAATAGGCAGTCGCCGTCGAAGGCCCCACTGTCGGCTTCTGGAAACTGAAGGCCGATGACACATTGGCATCGAGTTCAACCGTGGCCTGGTCTCCAGAGACCAGATCACCGCCGATCAGGGCGGAAGTGCCATCTGCAAGGACCGCGCCGGAACCGGCGATCAGTGCGAGGGAGAGCGCGGCCCGCAAGCTGGGAGCAAGATTCTTGTTCATCAATTTCATCAAATCCGGTTTACATGGTGAATCGGGGAAGGGATCGCCTGTGGCATCGGCATTTCGTCCAACGCTCACGCAAAAACAGGGCACACGGTTTTCCGTTGCCCGATGCTAGACTGCACGGGCTGACATTCTACCCTCTGAATTTCCGCAACGCACCTGTTAACCTCCCGTTAGACAACGAGTTTTCGACCAACTGGTCACGTTTTGACCAATGCCAAGAGCCCAAGTCATGCATTCCCGAGCCCTGTTTATCGCCCTGTTTCTCGTCCTTCCGTTGTCCGCTGGCGTCCTGGCGCAGTCCCAGACTCCCACGTTCGAGGAGCGCATGTCGCAATCGGAATTCAAGGCAGCGGGCCTCGAGAAGTTGACTCCGGAAGAATTGAAATTCCTGAACGAATGGATCCAGACCAAGGGGGTCAGCCAGATGGGCGCGCCCATGATCAAGGCCGATGGTTCGACTGTCTTCTATGCCGACGGCAGCGAGCGTCAGCTGATCGAATCGAATATCGTGGGCGAATTCAATGGCTGGGGAACGAAGACCCGCGTCACCCTCGAAAACGGCCAGGTCTGGGAGCAGGCCGAATCCGGTTCGAAGGGCGGATATCGTCTCATCTCGCCCAGCGTGCGCATCAAGCCGATGAGCTTTGGCAGCTGGCTCATGTACGTTGACGGCTGCGCATGTGACGTACGCGTCAAGCGCATCAAGTAGAGTGCCCCGCGTCGAACCCGATCAAAGTCTGGCCAGCACGCTGGCCAGGCGTTTTGGCGAAACCGGCTCCGCCGTGCGCAGTTCCTGAGCGAACACCGAAACGCGCAATTCCTCGATCAGCCAGCGCAGTTCCTCGAGCGCGTCCGGATCGGCATTTCCGCTCGCCCGATGTTTGAGGTATTCGCGCCAGTACGTGTGCACGTTGAACATGCGCGCCTGATCCCGGGACGGATCCTGGCGCAGCCGCTCTGCGCGCAGGCGCATGCCGCGCAGGTAACGCGGGTAATGCGCAAGTCGCCGAGGGTCGGTGTCGCGAAGAAATCCCGGCGAAAGCAATTCGTCGCGCTGTTCGAGCAGGTCCTCGTAGTTGGCCGTTGCAAAACCCAGCAATGGCGGTTCCAGCCACGGCATCAGCTCGGCATGGGCCTCGATGATGGCCTCGGCAAGCTTCAAGCGCTCGACGGCGGCGGCAAACAACTCACTGCCGAGTTGTGACCTGAGACTTTCGAAGGCAGCCCGTGTCCGGGCGTCGAGCACATGGGCCTGAAGGCGCTCGGCAAGTGCCGCTTCGACCAGGTCGGCACGCAGGGTTTCGGCGCTGCCCAATGCCGCCCACTTCAAAGCGGTCAGGTTGGCCAGGGGCAGTTGTCGTCGCGCCTGCTTGACCTTGTCTGCCAGCGCGCGACGCAGAAGTCGTTCGAGGCCATGCCGGTGCTGTTCGCGGGCGTCGTCTGCGTTCTCGAAGACGCGCAAGGCCACGCTATCGCCAAGATCGACAAGTGCGGGCCATGCGACCAGACCTTCGGGGGAACGAATTGACTCGGGGATGTCCTCGAGATCGAAGCCGCTCAGATCCTCCCGCGTCAGCTCGGCATCGGCGCGCTGTGAAAATGCCTCGCGTGCGGCTGAAGCCCAGGATTTCTGGATCGCGGCCAGATCCCTGCCCTCCGCAAGCTGCCGGCCTTTTTCATCCTCGACGCGAAAGCGCATCAGCAGATGCGCCGGCAATCCTGTCGCCGAAAAATCGTTGGCAGAAATGTCGACACCGGTCACTTTCTCGAGATACTCCGCCAGCGACTCGGTCAATGGTTGCTGGCGAGGTGCGCGTTGCTTGCCCAGGGATTCGACAAAAGCGCGCGCAAAATCAGGCGCCGGCACGAAGTTTCGACGCAGGGATTTGGGCAATCCCCGGATCAGTTCGGCAACCTTTTCATTGAGCAGTCCCGGCACCAGCCACTCGCAGGCATGCGCCGACATGGCATTCAGCAGCGCAAGAGGCACATGGGCGGTTACTCCGTCCGCCGGATCCCCGGGAACGAATCGATACTCCAGACGAACCTCGTGAGCACCGACTGCCAACGTGGTCGGAAAAGCTTCGGCGGCGAACCCGGGCGTGGATGACAGCACGTCTGCCAGGGACCAGCGCAATCCGGCCTGTTCGGCCGGCGTGGCCTTGCGGTACCAGGAATCGAGCGCTGCACTGGTATGGATGTCGGCGGGCACTTTCCCGGCAAAGAAACCCGCCAGTTCTTCGGGCGACTTGAGCAGGCCGGAGCGGCGCTGCCTGGCCTCGATTTCCGCGGCCTTCGAAAGCGTGCGCTGATTGGCCTGGATGAAGTCCGCGCGCGCGTTGATCTCGCCGGTAGCCAGCGCCTCGCGCACGAATATCTCGTGTGCCAACTCCGGCTCCTGCCTGCCGTACTGGACCGCTCGTCGCTCAACCAGGATCAGGCCAAACAGGATGACCTGCTCAAATGCGATCACCGCACCGCGTTTGCGCGACCAGTGCGCATCGTGCCAGCTGCGCCGGACCAGATGCGCCGCCTGCTGCTCGATCCAGACGGGTTCGACGCGCGCGCACTGCATGGCGTAGACCTTGCCGATGTCGATGATCTGCCCGGCCAGCAACCACTGCGGTGGCGACTTCGCCAACGCCGAGCCTGGAAAGATCGCGAACTTCCGCTCGCGCGTTCCGCGGTACTGATTTTTCTCATCCTTTCGCGCGACCTGAGTCGGCCAGCCGCTGAGCAGACAACGGTGAATGGATTCACTGTTGTCGGGAATGGGGAATCGGGAATGGGGAATGGTTGAAGCGGTTTGAGGTGCATCCGACTTGCTTGATGCCGCTCCTGTCTTGCTTCTTGCGCTGCCTTTGCGCCCGTTCTTGCCCCTCTCGACTCCGGATTCCTGGTTCCCGTTTCCCGCCCTTCCCATTCCCCATTCCCGATTCCCCACTCCCGGCTCCTGAACCACCAACTGCCGATGCAGCTCGCGCCATTCGCGCATGCGCATGAACGACAGGAAATGGGCGCGACACCAGTCGCGCAACTTTGACTGGGTGAATTCCTCGTGGGCCGTTGCGTAGGCAGCCCAGAGATTCAATACGCCGAGGAAGTCGGATTTCGGGTCGGTGAAAAGGGCGTGCGCGGCATCGGCTTGCGGGCGTGAGTCAGCAGGACGTTCGCGCGGATCCTGAATGCTCAGGAACGAGACCAGGATCATCAGCTCGCGCGAGACGCCAAGTCGCTGAGCCTCGATCAGCATGCGTGCCAGTGCGACATCGACCGGCACGCTTGCGATCGTGGCGCCGATTCGGGTCATTCGATGTTGCTCGTCGATCGCCCCGATCTCGATCAGACGCCGATATCCATCGCCGATTGCGCGCTCGGGCGGCGCCTCCACGAACGGGAAGTCGGCGACGTCGCCAAGCTTCAGGCTCAGCATGCGAAGGATTACGCCCGCCAACGAAGTACGCAGTATTTCGGGATCGGTATAGGCCGGTCGTTCGGCGAAATCGTCTTCCGCGTACAGGCGATAGCAAATGCCGGCTCCGACACGCCCACAGCGGCCCTTGCGCTGGTCGGCGGCGGCCCGCGAAATCGGCTCGATGTGGAGGCGCTCGAGTTGCCCGCGCTGGCTGTAGCGCTTGACTCTCGCCGTGCCGGTATCGACGACAAAACGAATTCGCGGAACGGTCAGTGAGGTCTCGGCGACATTGGTCGCCAGCACGATGCGCCGCTTCGGGCCCGGTTTGAAAACGCGGTCCTGTTCGTTGGCGGAAAGTCGCGCATACAGCGCAAGCACCTCGGTCTCGCGATACTTGCGTCGGTCAAGGGCGAGGTGGGCGTCGCGAATCTCGCGCTCGCCGGGCAGGAACACGAGCACGTCACCACGCGGATCCTCGGTCGTGATCTCATCCATGGCATCGACAATCTGCTCGACCAGACTCGTCTCGCCACGCTCCGGCGGTGGCCGCCAGCGTACTTCGACCGGGTAGGCACGTCCCTCAACCTCGATCACGGGGGCGTTGTCGAAGTGTTCCGCGAATCGCGCGGTATCGATGGTGGCCGAAGTCACGATCAACTTGAGGTCGCGCCGCCTGGCCAGCAGCCGCTTGAGATAGCCAAGCAGGAAATCGATATTGAGGCTGCGCTCGTGAGCTTCGTCGAGAATGATGGTGTCGTAGGCGCTGAGCCAGGCGTCACCCTGTGTTTCGGCGAGCAGGATGCCGTCGGTCATGAACTTGATCAGGGCGGCATCACCGACCTGCTCGGTAAAGCGCACCTGGAAACCGACCAGGTCGCCGACCGTCGTGCCGAGTTCACTGGCTACGCGTCGGGCGACCGTGCGTGCAGCAATTCGGCGCGGCTGCGTGCAGCCGATCATGCCGGCAACGCCACGCCCGGCAGCAAGGCAGAGCTTGGGCAACTGGGTGGTCTTGCCGGAGCCGGTCTCGCCGGCCAGCACGATGACCTGGTGCGCGCGGATCAACTTGATGATTTCGTCGCTGCGATCCGCTATCGGCAATGACTCGTCGACACGAATGGCCGGCACACGGGCCGCTCGCGCCGCAACGCGGGCAGTCGATGCCTCGATCTCCGAAGTCAGCCTGGCGACTTGTTCGGGCGTCGCGCTGGCGGGAGCCGTCTGCAATCGCCGCCAGCGGCCGAGCAGGCGTCCGCGATCGCGCGACATGATGCCCGACAGCGCTGTTTCGAGTTTTTTCAGTTCGGACATGGGTCGTCGGGAGGCTGTGCTGCAGGCAGTGCACGAAACCGGGCAAAGGCCGTGCGCAGAAAGGCGACATGATAGCGGCTGGCGCCCAACCGGTTGTCGATGCCGCGCTTGACGGAGGCCGGTCTGTGCCGTTGCACGCCCCGATCTTGCGGGACTTCATGAGCGCTGGACTGAAAGGCTTTCCACTCCCTATTTCGCGCTTCCCACTCCTTCCCGACGCAATTGATAGTGCCTGTAGCCTGCGTAGGCAATGCCCGTTGCCCCGGTCAGGATGGCGGGCACATACAGGGCGTTGTAGAGATAGGCGGCAAACAGCCAGCTTCCGACTACCGCGCCGATCAGAAATGAAGTGACCAGGGCCAGCAACAGGCGCACGCGACGCGAATCGACCGGCACGCCTCGCAATCGATGGCCGAAGAAAATACCGAGATCGGTCAGGGTGCCGGAAAAATGCGTGGTTCGCAGGACGGCACCGCTGTAGGTGCTGACCATCGCGTTTTGCAGGCCGCAAGCCGCCGAAGCCAGGCAGTCGCCGAGGAAATTGTCCACTCCCAGCAAGGGCACGGCGAGCACCAGCAGCAAGGCTTCGAGAGCAAGGACCACACCGTAGCGTCGTCCTAGTCGCAGCGTGGAATCCTGGATGATCATGCCGCTGAGCGTACAGCCCGTCATGAAGGCGAGGATCAGCGCGGCAAAATGCGCCGCCACGCGGAAATCCTGATTGCCAAGCGCAATGCCGAGCAGCGTCGTTGTGCCGGTCAGGTGGGTGATGCCCTGATGCTGCACGCCGAGGAACCCGGTGGCGTTGACGATACCCGCGACAAACGCCAGCAAGGCACCGCCTGCCAGCACCCAGCGTGGAAGTCTTGCGATGATCATCAGAGCTTGCGCCGCGGTGGAACGAGCAAGTCGCCGAACAGCAGGCCAGCGACCAGGGCCACAAGCAGGGTCATCAGGGTAATGCCGGTATCCAGCCCGAGCATGACATCCCGCTCGAAGACGAAACTGAGCGTGCGGAAGCCAACGCTTCCCGGTACCAGCAGGATGATGCCGGGCTCGCGGATCAGCGCTCCGGGTCGATTGAATACTCGCGCGAACACGTTGCTGGCGGCGCCAAGGAGCAGGCCGCCAGCGAACACGCCGAAAGCGGCCGAGACATAGACGCCGCCGACGCGCGTGCAAATGTAGCCGGCGATGACCGCGCCGATGACGATCGGAAAGTAGCGCAGGGGACTGCGGAAGGTGATCGCAAACGTGATCGCCGACAGCGGCACCGCGACCCATTCGGTCCAGGCCGGAATCGCCAGCAGCGGCACCGGCGGCGGCACCAGGCCAAACAGGGCACAGATCTGCGTCGCTGCAACCGTACCGAATGCGAGTTTCAGCAGTACCGCCATTGCGCCCGCCATGCGAGCCGTGCCGGATACGAGATCCTGGCTGGACAGTTCGCGCACGGCTGCAGTCAGGCTCATGCCGGGCAAGAGGATGATCAGGCTGGCAACCACTACCGAGCGCACCTGAATCGGAACCAGATAGACCGCGACCACGGTGGCGATGATGGTCGCCAACAGCGCCGATATGGCCTCGAACGCTGCCGCGATATTCGGTCGCTTGCGCGCACTGAGCGCGGTCACGCCGGTCACCAATCCGATCGCTGCCGCGGTGCCGACACCTGCCCAGCCTGTGAGCAGGATCGCGGCGACGCAGGCAGGTGCCACGGCATAGGCCAGAAGGGTCAGCAATTTTATCGCCAGCGAGGGTTTCAGCGTGGCGATATCGCGCAGCCGACGCCTGCCCTCCGCCAGATCCATGCTGCCGTTGATGACCTGATCGGCAATCTCGTCGACCAGGCACAGGTGCTTCAGGTTCACCTCACCTGGCGGCAGACGCAGCACCTGGGTCAGTTCCGCGATCCCGCTTTCGCTGTTGCCCAGGTGCGAGAACGACATGATGATCGAGGTTGGCGTCGACAGGATGTCGCAGCTCAGAGAAAGGCGCTGGGCCACCAGGCTGATTGCGGCTTCCAGTCGCGGAGCCGCCGTGCCGTACTCGTGCAGGCGCCTGGCCAGCTCGACGATGAATTCCACACGCGTGGTCAGGGGCACACTGGTCATTCAGCTTGTCCATCAGGTTCTTGCGGGATCGGGCGACAGCCACAGGCGCGCGGTTTGCGGCGCGACGATCGCCGCTCCCGGTGCATCGACACATCGAGCTGCAAGCCGCGCCAGCCATCTGGGGCTGGGCCTGCGGCATTCAATGGATCACCCCCCCGACGGGCCGCCGAAATCCGGACGACCATGCCATCGCGCCTGGCACGCAATCCGGCGGGGCCTCGCTTGCTGCGGCCATCCGGAATGACGATCCACGCGACGAAGTGTGCAGGATAGCTGCTAACCTTTGCACGCGTGCGAATGTCGAGGAGCCGTAGGCAGGATGGTAGGCAATCGTGGCGAACGAGTTTCGCCATTCATTCCGATGAAATCGGGCGTTGACGGGGCGACATCCCGGAACAATCCGCATTTTGCACACCGCCCCGCCGGCTACTCGCTTAACGCCATGCAATTGGCATCGTCTGACAACGGATTCCCTGGCTGAATGGATAGCATCGGAACTGCCAGCTTCGCTGAAGAAAGCAACACGATCGTTGCCAGCGGCGACTGGACGCTCGATCACCTGAACGCGCTGTCCGCGCTATGCAAGACGTTGCGCCGTGGCATCGGCACCCAGGTCAGTGTGGACGCCAGCGCCGTCGGGCGCATGGACACGGCCGGGGCCAGCATCCTGCTCGAGCTGGTCGACGACGATCCAGCCCGCGTCAAGGTCGATTCCGAGGCTGTGCGAAAGCTGATTGCCGCGGTCGCAAAGGCAGAAAATGCGCCGCCTGCCGCCCCTCCAAAGCGGGATACGGGCTTTCTTTCCAGCGTGGCCAATGTGGGCGCTTCTCTGGAGGAATTCTGGAACAATGCCGTCGAGCTGATCGGATTCGTCGGTCTGATCCTGTCGGCGTTCGGGCGCACGGTATTCCGGCCAGGCACCTGGCGACTCACTTCGACGATCGCGCACATCGAGCAGACCGGCCTGAACGCGCTGCCCATCGTCGGATTGCTGTGCTTTCTGGTCGGTGCCGTTGTCGCCTTCCTGGGCGCAACCGTGCTCAAGGAGTTCGGGGCCAGCATCTACACGGTGGAACTGGTCGGCTATTCCTTCCTGCGCGAATTCGGCGTGCTGCTGACAGCAATCATGGTCGCGGGCCGCTCGGGCAGCGCGTTCACCGCACAGATCGGCTCGATGAAGGCACGTGAGGAAGTCGACGCCATCCGCACCCTGGGCCTCGAGCCTGTCGATGTGCTGGTCATGCCGCGGGTCCTGGCCCTGCTCGTGTCGATGCCGATCCTGACCCTGGTCGGCATGCTGGCCGGACTGATCGGGGGCGCAGCGGTCTGCGTGTTTGCGCTTGATGTATCCCCGACCATGTTCATCGTGCGCTTGCACGAAACGACAACCGTGCGCCACTTCTGGGTCGGCATGAGCAAGGCGCCCATCTTCGCCTTCCTGATTGCCGCGATCGGGTGCCTGGAAGGATTCAAGGTTTCCGGAAGTGCGGAGTCGGTGGGCTCGCACACCACCTCAAGCGTCGTGCAATCGATTTTCGTGGTCATCCTGATCGATGCACTGGCCGCAATCTTCTTCATGGAAATCGATCTATGAGCCAGGAAGAGCCGGTCATCCGCATTCGCGGCCTGCGCAACCAGTTCGGCAGCCAGGTCGTGCACGAGAATCTGGATCTCGATGTCTATCGTGGCAACATCATTGGTGTGGTCGGCGGCTCCGGATCGGGCAAATCGGTCTTGCTGCGTTCGATCATCGGCCTGGGTCACCCGGCTGCAGGCAGCATCAAGCTGTTCGGCGAAGAGGTGTCGACCCTGACCGATGCGCGTCGCGCCATGATTGAACGTCGCTGCGGAGTACTGTTTCAGAACGGCGCCCTGTTTTCCTCACTGACCGTGGCCGAGAACGTGGCGGTCGCGCTGACCGAACACCACGATATCGACCCGCAATGGGTGGCCCATCTGTCCAAGCTCAAGATTTCCCTGGCCGGGCTGCCGCTGAGTTCGGCCGACAAGTATCCGGCGCAATTGTCGGGCGGCATGGTCAAGCGCGCCGCACTGGCGCGCTCGCTGGCCCTGGATCCGGACATCCTGTTTCTGGACGAGCCCACCGCCGGTCTGGATCCGATCGGTGCCGCAGCATTCGATCAGCTGATCCTGACCTTGCGCGACAGTCTTGGCCTGACCGTATTCCTGATCACCCACGATCTCGATACGCTGTACACGATCTGCGACCGGGTCGCCGTGCTGGCCGAAAAACGCATCCTCGTCGCCGACTCGCTGGATGTCGTGGAAAACAACAGCAATGAATGGATCCAGGAATACTTCCAGGGTCCCCGCGGGCGCGCGGCGCAACGCGCATCCGCCAATCACGCACACCAACCCGCAGGCCATTGACGATGGAAACCCGTGCACACCACGTTCTCATAGGAGCATTCGCCATCACCGCCTTCCTGGTCGGGCTCGGCTTCGTGCTCTGGCTTTCCAACTCGGGTGCCGACAGCAAGTTCAGCAACTACGAGGTCGTTTTCACCGAAGCCGTGACCGGCCTGTCCAAGGGCGGCCTCGTGCAGTACAACGGCATCAAGGTCGGCGAAGTCACCCAGCTCAAGCTGGACGCCAAGGACCCGAGAAAGGTCGTGGCCCTCATCCGGCTTGATGGCGACACACCGGTCAAGGTGGATACCAAGGCCAAACTCGGCCTGCTTGGCCTGACCGGCACGGCCTTCATTCAATTGTCGGGCGGCAGCCCGGGCAGCAAGCCCTTGCTGCCGACTCCGGAGCACCCGGTGCCGGTGATCGTGGCCGAAGAGTCGGCCCTGGCCAAGATCATGGCCTCGGGCGAGGATATCGTCACCAGCGTCAATGAATCGCTGCTGCGGGTCGGTCAGTTGCTGTCCAGGGAGAACATCGATCACGTCACCGCGACGCTGGAGAACATCAATCTGATCACGACCACGGTCGCCGACCAGCGTCAGGACATGACCATCGCCCTGACCCAGTTGGCCGATGCCAGCAGCGAGCTCAAATCGACGCTCGCAACCCTGCACAACATGGCCACCACAACCAACGAATTGATCAATACGGATGTTCGACGCGTTCTGGAATCCACCGACAAGGCCATCGCATCGATCGAACGCGTCGCCGAGTCGGCCGATCTGCTGGTGACCGAAAACCAGGCCGCGCTTTCCAACTTCAGCAACCAGGGCCTGCGCCAGGTGGGTCCGACGCTGTACGAACTTCGCGAAACGCTACGCTCCTTCCGCCAGCTCAGTGACCAGCTCGGCAGCTCCAATACCCTGCTGCTCAATCGCGACCAACCTCGGGAGTTCAATCCGAAATGATGCGCAATCTTCGATTCCTGCTGCCCGGCGTGCTGGTCTTTCTCAGCGCCTGCTCCGCCCTGGGCGGCAAGCACACGCCATTCGCCATCTACGCACCCCAGGTGAACCTGCCGGCCAGCGCAGCCGGTGCTGCCTCGATCGAGTGGCAGCTCCTGATCGATACGCCACGCACCAGCGCAACGCTCGACTCGACCCATATCGCCGTAATGCCATCGCCTGGCGTGCTTGAGGTGTATCCAGCTGCGCGCTGGCGAGATCCTGCACCGATCATGCTGCGCAGCCTGATCGTGCAGGCCTTCGACAGTGACGGCCGCATCAGTGGCGTCAGCGCCGCCGACGCAGGGCTCAGCGGTGACTATGCGCTATCCCTGGAATTGCGCGGATTCCAGGTCGAGATGAGCGGCGACAATGCCGAAGCGGCGATCCGGCTCACGGCCAAGCTGTTCGACCACGCCAGCAACCGGATCGTGGCGACGAGGCCTTTCGACGCGCTTGCGCCTGCCGCCAGCAGCGATGTCGGCGACACGGTCAGGGCCTTCGAGCAGGCGCTCGATGAAATGCTGCCCAAGCTGGTCGAATGGACCATCGAGCAGGGCAACCTGCATGAGAACGGGAAAAAGCCCTGAGCGGGGAGTGGAGTTTTCGCCTGCCCGGACTCGCGCATTTGATGGCGAGCGAAGCAAACCCCGACATCGTGCAATGCAGGGTCGACGAAATCGCCGCGATCAGCGGGGCGGGAGGACCGGATAGTCTGGCGTCGCGTCCAGCGTCGAAGCGCAAACTTCGGCCAACTCGATCAGGCGCAGGTCCGAACCGGGCGCGCCCACCAGTTGCAGGCCGACCGGCAAACCGCTTTCGAGCTTGCCCATCGGCAGACTGATGGCCGGGCAGCCGGCGACGCTGGCGAAGCTGCAGAGATCCGCATCGTTGGCCCGCTCGGTCTCGCCAATCCGGTAAGGCCCCTGCGAAACAGTCGGCAGCACCAGCACATCGATCTGCCCGAACAACTGGCGTGCCTTGAGCACCGCACCGTCGAGCATGCGATCGGCAGCCGCGTAGTGCACCGCAGACTTGTGCCGGGCGAAACCCAGCATGTCGCGCAGGCGCGCCGATACCGGATGCGCACCGTCATCCAGATCGGATTCCAGCTCGCAGGCCAGTTCGCTTTCCATGATCAATAGCGCGGCGCGACGGACGCGGGCGAAATCGTAATCCGAGAAATCCGCATCCATGCGTTCGCCCAGTTCCAGTCCGAGCGCGTCGGTGGCACGGGCGAACAGGCTGCAGACCTCCGGACTCACGCCGAGCGACGCCAGATTCGGCAGGAAACCGCTGCGCAGACGTCCCGGCTCCCAATCGGGAGGCGACAAGGCCACGCGTCTCCGGCGCGAGCGCACATCCTCGACGTCATAGGCATCGAGCACCTGAAGCACGACGGCCAGATCCTGCACCGAGCGCGCCAGGATACCGACGCTATCGAGGCGTCGCGCTGCGGGAATCATTCCGGCAGTCGAGATCTCGCCGACGGTCGGACGCAATCCGAATACACCGCAATGACTGGCGGGGATGCGCACGGAACCCAGCGTATCGGTACCGATGGCAAAACTGCACAGGCCCGCGGCAACCGCTGCGGCGGAACCGGCTGATGAACCTCCGGCAATGAATTCGGGGTGATGCGGATTCCGGGTCGCGCCGGTGTTGGCCGTGGTTCCGGTCGTACCGAGCGCACCTTCATCGACCGCCGTCTTGCCGAGAATGATCGCACCGGCGGAACGCAGCCGGGCAACCACCGTGGCATCGGACTCGGCAATGCGCGCCGCACGACCGGCCAATCCCAATGCGGTCGGCAGACCTGCCACGTCGATATTGTCCTTGATCGCGACCGCTACACCATCGAGGCGGCCAATGATCGTCTTTCCATTTCGGCGCTGATCGCTGGCAGCGGCATCCCTGGCGGCCGTCTTGTCGAGCGCGACAAAAGCGTTCAAGGCTTCGTTCAGGTCGGCGATGGCTTCTTCATATACCGCGCAAAGTCGACTCGGCGCGAGGCGCCCCGAAGCCATCCAGTGCAGCAACTGGAAAGTGCTCGCACCGCGCAATCGCTGGCTGGAAAGTTCCGCTTCTTGGATGTCAGTCATGCGTTAATCCTGTTCGATCCCCGATTATGCCGCAACTGCGAATTGCTGCCGGCATCCCGAACCCGGACAATGAGCGCTGGCCCGAAGCAGACAGGACCTCGAAATGAGCGAACGCGAAACGATGGAATACGACGTCATCACGGTCGGCGCAGGCCCGGCCGGGCTCGCTTTCGCGATCCGCCTGAAGCAGCTGAAGCCCGATCTGAACGTCTGCGTGATTGAAAAAGCCTCGGCGATTGGCGCCCAGATCCTGTCCGGCGCGGTCATCGAGCCCGAGCCGCTGAACGAGTTACTGCCCGAATGGGGGGCGAATCCGCCACCGATCTGCGTGCCGGCGGCGAAGGACGAATTCTGGTGGTTGCGCGATCACGAGCGCGCGACCAAATTCCCGATCGCACCGCCGCAGATGAACAATCACGGCAACTTCATCGTCTCGCTGGGCGCACTCTGCGCATGGCTGGCACCACAGGCCGAAGCGCTGGGCGTCGATGTCTTCCCGGGTTTTGCCGCGTCTGAAGCCATTTTCGATGAAGCCGGAGCGGTCAAGGGTGTCCGCATCGGCGACATGGGCGTGGCCCGCGACGGCGCGCACAAACCCGGCTACACCGAAGGCATCGATATCATCGCGCCGATCACCGTGCTGGGCGAAGGTTGCCGAGGCAGCATCAGCAAGCAGCTGATCGCACGCTACAAGCTCGATGCGGACAGCGATCCGCAGACCTATGGCATCGGCCTGAAGGAACTCTGGCAGCTGCCCGAAGGGCGCGGCGAGCCAGGCAAGATCGTGCACACCTTTGGCTGGCCGCTCGACCCGGCCACCTACGGCGGCAGCTTCCTGTACCACCTCGACAAGGATCGCGTCGCGATCGGCTTCGTCGCCGGACTCGACTACGTCGATCCGGAATTCAAACCGTTCGAAGCCTTCCAGCAACTCAAGAACCATCCGATGATCAAGCCCTTGCTCGAGGGTGGCGAGATTCTCTCGGCCGGCGCGCGCGCGATCATCGAAGGCGGCTACCAGTCGCTGCCGAAGGTCGAGATGCCGGGCGCCATGCTGATCGGCGACTCCGCAGGCCTGGTCAACGTGCCCAAGATCAAGGGCACCCACCAGGCCATGCGCTCCGGCATGCTCGCCGCCGAACACATTGCCGAAACCGGCAAGAGCGACGGCTGGGATGCGAAGCTGCGCGGCTCCGTCGTCATGAAGGAACTGCGCAAGGTGCGCAACATTCGCCCCGGTTTCAACAAGGGCATGTGGTTCGGCCTGGCCAATGCCGGCTGGGAAACGGTCACCGCGGGTCTGTCGCCGTGGACGCTGAAGAACCATGCCGATCATTCGGCGCTGAACAAGATCGCCAACTACGAATCACCGAATCGCGACTGGACCGATCGCAGCCTGCCTCCACGCGATCGTCTCGCCAGCGTCTATTTCGCCGCCACCGAACACGATGAAGACCAGCCGGTCCATCTCAAGGTCGCCGACACGAATGTATGCATCACCCGGTGCGCCGAAGAGTACGACAACCCCTGCACGCGTTTCTGCCCGGCTGGCGTCTACGAGATCGTCGAGGACGATTCCGGCAAGCGCCTGCAGATCAACGCGGCCAACTGCGTGCACTGCAAGACCTGCGACATCAAGGACCCCTACCAGATCATCACCTGGGTCACACCCGAAGGCGGCAGCGGGCCGAACTACCAGAACATGTGATCCGGACATCGGTCTGTCGCCGATTCATGCCCGATCCACGCGACACTGGAAGCAATTGAACTTCGAGCGGATGTGGACATAGGCCACCTCGGGATTCTCGAGCAGTGATTCGCATGTCGCTGCAATCTCGTCGCCCTTGACGATGCGCGCCGTCTCGTAACGGATCCAGTCATTGCCATCGTAGCCACGAACGATGGCAGGGTCGAAATGCGTGAACCAGGTCGGCAGATGATCGCTTTGGTAGCGATCGCATTCTTCCGCATGCAGAAAGATCGGACCGGATTCGGCATAGGGCTGGACCGTCTCGAACGGCCGCCAGGACAGTACGAGCATCGGACTGCCCTCGGCGATCAGACCAAGACAGTGGCGGCAGGGATTGGCGCCTGCATCTGCTGTTTTCAGCAACGCGGGTTGGCCGTTTGCATCGGCGCCCCCGTTGCGGATTCGGACTGCTTCTTCATGTGCTATTCCTTCGACTCTCATTCTCATCGGGTTGCTGTCCTCTGAAGTTGCCTTGCCGGTGTCGGCATGTGCCATTGCATCACGGCACGCGCTTCGCTACTGGCCGAATCCGGACCTTGCACACATGACGTTCGGGCCCACACCGGCAGCATCAATCGGCCGTGCTCGCATGCGCGTTGCCCGGAGACATGCATGACTGTTCGATCAGGCAGGCAACCCGTTGCCGCCGGACCGGCACTCATCCCGAGCGGCACTGACAAAGTTGCGAGATTCCACACTGCGAGGCGGGGGCGATTGAGCTCAATGTCGATGCCATCTTTGCCGACGGCTTCGAGGCGACCGGAGCGGAAATACCAGCTCGCCTGCCGGCCTGGCAGAGCCACCAGGGCGGGCTCCATGCCTTTGGAACCGGGTTGGTCAGGTCCCTTTCGAAGTCGTCCCAGGCCCAACGGCGGCAAGTTCGGCGCACCCGGCGCATTGCACTTCGCACGAAACGATATAAACTGTTTACACCGTTTTCTGGCGAACCCCGCATGAACAAGTCAGCCAAGCCAGCTGCCGCAGCCGGCAGCAAGAAAGTTGCAAGAAAAGCGGCCTCAACGTCCGCAAAGTCGAAACAGGCCGAGAAGAAACCCCGCAAGGTCGAGAGGAAGCCAAAGTCCAAGACTGCGCCTGCCGAAGCGCCGAAGGTGCGCGTAAAGCTTGTCCGCGACAGTTTCACGATGCCGCGCGAGGACTTCGAACGGATTGCGAGGCTGAAGGCCAGGGCAATCGAGTTCAAGCGACCGGCAAAGAAGAGCGAACTGCTGCGCGCCGGTTTGCAGGCGCTGGAGCGAATGGACAACCCGGGCCTGCACGCTGCACTGACCGCGCTGACGCCGATCAAGACCGGTCGACCCAAGAAGCGCCACTAGCCGGCCTTTTTTGCTTTGAATTCCCGCGCGCGGCCGCACTGGCACGCGCCGGGACGCTTTTTTCAGGACATCCGCTTGCCCGTCATGAGCCGCTCAGTTTTCCTTGCCATTCGGCGTCGACTGCGCGCTGCACTGCTGACGCCGATCGTCTGGCTGCCCTTGCTCGTGCTCGGCATGCCGTTGTGGATTCACGCACACGGCACACAAGGGGCGCACTCGCAAACGACGCACACGATTCTTCCCGACCCCAGTGCTGGCTACAAGGTCGTCAACCTGGCGTGGATGGATGCGGCACGCTCGCGCAGGGTACCGGCCCGTCTGTTCTGGCCGGTAGCGGCGCAGTCGGAATCGGTTCCCCTGGTCATCTTCTCGCCGGGGATCGGCAGCTCGCGCGACGGCTACACCTACCTCGGGCGCTACTGGGCCGAACACGGCATCGCCAGCCTGCATCTGCAGCATGTCGGCAGCGACCGATCGCTGTGGCTGGGCAATCCATTCTCCCTGATCTCCAGATTCCAGAGCGCCGCCAGCGACGCCGAAGCGATCGCGCGAGTCAAGGATGCACGATTCGCGCTGGATCGCCTGCTTGCCAGCCGCCTCGGGCCGCACATCGCACTCGATCAGATCGCCGCGGCAGGCCACTCCTATGGCGCCAACACCACCCTGCTCGAAGCGGGCGCAACGGTCACCCGCAATGGCGAAGTCCTGAACTTCCGCGACCCGAGAATTTCGGCTGCCATCCTGATATCCGCGCCGCCGTTCTACGGCGAGCCCGATTTTCGGCCAATTCTCGCATCGATTACGATCCCGACCTTGCACATCACCACTGAAGACGACGTGATTCGCATTCCCGGATTCAACTCGGGCGTGTCCGATCGCGAGAAGATCTTCGATGCAACCGGCAGTGGGCACAAGGTGCTGGCGATCTACAACGAAGGCAGCCACAACGTGTTCACCGATCGGCGCTACTTCGATTCGAAACAGGTCGCCGAGAAGGTGAAGGCAGACACCAGGGCGCTGTCCCTGACTTTTCTCGAGCAAGCAGGCAGCGGCTTTCCACAGCTCGACAGCTGGCCGGCCCGGCACCCTGGCCTGATCGGGAAGTACGTCGTGGTGACGCGCGAATAGTCGAGCCGGGCAGGCAGCGGTGAGCAGCGCGGACGCCCTGCCCCACTTGGCATCAGTCCGGTGAGTTTGCATTCGCTGCAATGGATGCAGCAGGATGCCCGATCCCGCGCATGCTGCGTCCCCCGCATGCCTTCCAAAGCTTGCGTCTCATTCACGGTGACAATCATGCATGTCGAACGCTTCAGCATTTCCGAACGATTTCGCGGTCCACCGAAATCAGGCAATGGCGGCTATGTGTGCGGACGCATTGCCGCCCATCTGCATGGCACGGCTCGGGTGCGACTCAAGGCACCCCCGCCACTGGAAGTCGAGTTGCGACTGGAGACTTCGGACCAGGGTGCGCGACTGTTCCTGGATGAGACCCTGATCGGCGAAGCGGGCAGCGCGCAACTTGATCTGGAGGTTCCAGCGGTTCCGACTTTCGAGCAGGCCGAAGCCAGCAGTCATTCGTTTGTCGGCTTTCATCAGCATCCGTTTCCGGGTTGTTTCGTCTGCGGCCCCGAGCGCGAGCTGTCCGACGGTTTGCGCATCTTCCCCGGGGCAACCGGCAAGTCCGGCCTTGTGGCGGCCCCATGGATTCCCGATCACTCGCTGGCCAATGCCGAGGGTCTCATCCAGCCCGAGTTCCTCTGGTCCGCGCTCGATTGCACTGGTGCATTCGCGATCCTTCCGCTGGCCCAAGAAGTTGCTATCGTGCTTGGGGAACTGACCGCGTCAGTACCCGGCAGTGTCTCGCATGGAGATCAACTGGTCGCTGTTGGCTGGAAGCTCGGAGTTGAAGGCAGAAAGCACTTCGCCGGCTCGGCCATCTGCAACGCGAGCGGTGAGGTGATTGCCCGGGCCAGGGCCGTCTGGATTGAAGTACCCCTGAGCCAGTGGCATTGACGAGCTGCCGCGGGCGGAGGAGAGGGCGGACGCCGGATCAATGCACTGAGTCGCGCTGCGCCTAGCGCAATGGCGGGTCTGGATGGATCCGGCGACACCACAACAGGCGGCCGCCTGGAGCCGACTCCACA
>NZ_JAWLAR010000004.1:0-275250 GCF_041395345.1 Dokdonella sp.
ACGGATAACCGTAGTACCCCCCGTAGTAGCCTCCGAGGCCGTAACCATAGCCGCCGTAACCGTAGCCACCGTAGCCATAACCTCCGAAGCCCCAGCCGGATGCGTAACCCAATCCGCCCGCATAACCCCAACCCGTTCCGTAGGGATAGGAATCCAGGATCACGTCAGCGCCCGCGTCTTCGTAGTAGTAGTCGCCGGCGCCTTCGTAGGAATAGTAGTTGCCGGGATTGCTGACACATCCGGACAGAAAAGGCAGCGCAACGGCGAACAGCAGCAAGCGAATCATGGGACACCTCCAACCACGGGCCCCGGAAGCCGGGGCACTATGGACAACATGACGCTTGTCGACTCCGGTTTCAAGTTTCCGGGTGAGTTCAGCGCAGGCCGGGACACGCAATCGCGGCCCGCAGACTCGCGCAGACCGGATTCTCCGATGCCATGCTGCTGCCGTCGCCAGTTCCGGCTAGGCCTCGCCCAGCGCGCGCGAAACGATATCGGCGAGATCCGCCGAAATCGGTACGGTCGATTGAATGCGCAGGAGTTCGACGTGCATCAGTTCCCTTCGCACCGGCTCAAGACGCCGCCAGAGTGCGAACGCCCCGGCCAGGCGCGCTGCGACTTGCGGAATGCTCAGGTCGATGCGGATGACCGCGTCGGCGACCAACCGGTAGCCGGCACCATCAACACGATGGAAAGCACGCGGGTTGCGCAGCGCGAAATTCGACAACAGCGCATGGATCTTGTTCGGATTGTCCCAGCTGAAATCCGCATGCCTGCCGAGATTTGAAACCCATTCAACGGTATCTGGTGCTGGGCGCGTTGCCTGCACTGCAAACCACTTGTCCATCACGGTCGCAACTTCGCGATAGCGGCTTTCGAATTCTTCAAGTTCCGTCCGCGCATCGGAGTCGATCGCGTGCACAAGACAGGTCAAGGCCGACAATCGGTCGCTCAGGCAGTTGGCATTGCGAAAGCGGGATCGCGCGAGCGCACGGTGGGAGGAATCGGCCACGCAAAGCAGGCTGAGGCAACGGTTGCTCAGGCGTCGACACGCCTGTGCCGATGCGGACATGCCTTCGCGGGTGCTCGCAAGACGTGCCTCGCACTCGCGCAATGGCTGCTGCAAGGCATTGGCCAGCCGTCGCTCCAGGCTGGCGCGCGCCAGGAACACCGCTTCGGGATCCAGGCTCTCGCGCATTTCGCCCAGCGACGATTCGTCGGCAATGGTGAGCATTTCTGCCAGCGTCGAGGGGTCAAGCCCGGTGTCCGCAAGGGCGGCTCGCAGACTGTCAGCCAGGGCCTCGAAAGCTTCTGTTGACGCGGCATCCGCATCGAGTTGGCAGGCGAATGCCCGGCGGATCAGCGCATCGGTTGCCACCCAGCGATTGAAACCATCAGTTTCACTGGCGGCCAGCACCGCAAGGTCGCGCGAGGGCGGGTCATGCAGCAATCGCACGGGCGCCGAATAGCCGCGCAGCAGGGAAGGAATCGGCTCACACTCGATATCGAGGAACTTCAGCGAAACCTGCGCGGCATCGAGCACGACGACACGCTCGCCGCCCGAGGGCATGCCCTCCCCATCCAGCTTCAGCGGCAAAGCAGCTCCGGAGTGGTCAAACAGGGCGAGTGAAACCGGAATTGGAAGCGCCTTCGGTTGCGGCTGACCGGGCGTCGCCGGCGTGAACTGGCTCAGGGTCAATTCGAAGCTGCGATCGCGCTGGCAGTATTTGCCGACCGCCGTCACTTGCGGCGTTCCGGCTTGCGAATACCACGCAAGCCAGGGGCGCAAGTCCCGTCCATTGGCATCGCCGAGCGCAGCCAGGAAATCCTCGACGGTCACCGCAGCGCCGTCATGACGTGAAAAATAGAGGTCCAGTCCGCGCCGAAACGCCTCGCTGCCGAGCAGGGTCGACAGCATGCGCACGATTTCGGCACCCTTGTCGTATACCGTCGTGGTGTAGAAGTTGTTGATTTCGCGGTAGTGGTCCGGGCGAACCGGATGCGCCAGCGGACCGGAGTCCTCGCTGAACTGGCTTCTCCAGAGCGCGCGCACATCCTCGATCCTGCGCAGCGTCCGCGAGCCCAGATCGGATTCGAACTCCTGCTCGCGAAACACGGTCAAACCTTCTTTCAGGCTGAGCTGGAACCAGTCCCGGCAAGTCACCCGGTTTCCACTCCAGTTGTGGAAATACTCGTGGCCGATGATGGCCAGCACGCGTCGGAAATCGTCGTCCGTGGCGTGATCCGGGTCTGCCAGAAGATATTTCGAGTTGAAGATGTTGAGCCCGGTGTTTTCCATCGCTCCCATGGTGAAATCATCGGTCGCCACGACATGGAATATGCCGCTCTGGTAGCAGCGACCAAACCGCTGCTCGTCCCAGCGCATGGCTGCCTTGAGGCAATCCATCGCATGCCGGCAAAGTCCGATGGAATGCGCGGGAGCCCAGATCAGCAGGCGCACCTGCCGGTCTTCGCTGGTGACATGCGCATCCTCGATGCATTCGAGATGCCCGGCCACCAGTGCGAACAGATAGCTTGAGCGCGGCTGGGGATCGACGAAGCGGGCCCAGTGTCGGCCGTCGTCGAGTTCGCCGGCACCGTCCACATCGCCACCGGCGAGCAGCACCGGAAAGCGTGAGCGCAGAGCCCGAAGGGTCACTGTGTAGCGCGCCAGCACATCGGGCCGATCAATCGACCAGGAAACATGACGGAAGCCCTCGGCCTCGCACTGGGTCAGAAGAAAACCCTGCTCGATTCCGCCGCTCATGTAGAGGCCGAGCATGGCCTTGTTGCGCGAGGGATGAATCCTGGACTGCGTTTCGATTGCGGCACGTCCACGCAGCCCGGGAATGACGAGGCCGTCCGGTTCAAGCCGGTATTCACCCTTACCCAGTTGCCGGCCATCGACGGAAACGGAAAGCAGTTCGATACCGACGCCGTCGAGACGAAGGTCGATATCCGCCTGGTCCGGATCCTGGGCCACGACCATTCGCGTCTGCACACCGGTGATCTCCGCATCGAGATCGAAAACCAGTTCGATGGACTCCATGCGCCATGGCGGCGGGCGATAGTCGCGCAGATGGATGACGGGTTTCATTCGGCTTCGGGGATTCCGGCAAGGGCACTGCGTGGCCAACGCGGTCGGCGCGTGCTGCAAGTGACATGTGGGTTAGAGTCCATCTGGACCGCGAGATTGGGATATCGCGATGGGCAGCGTCAATCGGAGGCTGCAACCGCTGCCGTCAGGCCAGCCAGACGATTGGCGATGGAGGGGGATGAGAGCACAATCGCAGCCTGAAGCGTTCTGAAGCCCACGCGTCTGGCACGTACGGGCGTAGCCCATGTAAGGTGCGCGCTGTCCTCGCGAACAGGTTTCTGCCATGACTCCGGAAGTCGACATCAACAGGCCTGATTTCGCGGCAATCGAAAAGGCTGCCGATCGAATTGCCGCGCACGCTCATGTCACACCGGTCATGCGATCGGATTCGATCGACACGCTGGCTGGCGCTAGCCTGCTGTTCAAGTGCGAAAACCTGCAGCGCGCGGGCGCGTTCAAATTTCGCGGAGCCTGCAATGCGGTGTGGTCATTGTCCGACGCCGAGGCGGCGCGCGGCGTGGTCACCCATTCCTCCGGCAACCACGGTGCTGCCTTGGCTATGGCGGCGCGTACCCGGGGCATCGAGTGCCATGTCGTCGTGCCGAAGGGCGCCGTGCGTTCCAAGGTCGAAGCCATCACGAACTACGGCGCCAGCGTGCATCGCTGCGAGGCCACGATATCGGCACGCGAGCAGGCCGCCGAGACGGTCAGGCAGCAAACCGGCGCCAGCCTCGTGCACCCCTATGCCGACGCAAGAATCATTGCCGGGCAAGGTACGGCGACACGCGAATTCATCGCCGAAGTCGGTGCGCTCGACGCCCTGATTGTTCCGGTGGGGGGTGGCGGCCTGGTCAGCGGCACGGCCATCGCTGCTTCAGCGCTGGCGCCTGGCCTGAGCGTATTCGCAGCGGAACCCGCCGGCGCCGCGGATACGAAGGCCTCATTGCTCTCCGGTGAACGCATTGCCGATTTTGCTCCGGAAACGATCTGCGATGGCTTGCGCGCGCTGGTCGGTGCCGTCAATTTCGAGATCATCCGCGATCACCGGGTCGAGGTGCTGACCGTCGACGATGAGGAAACGGTCTCGGCCATGCGCCTGATATGGCAACGCATGAAGATCATCGTCGAGCCGTCGGCAGCAATCGTGCTCGCCGCCGTGCTTCGGCACCGTGAACGATTTGCCGGCATGCGCATTGGCCTGATCCTGAGTGGCGGCAATGTGGACCTGGATGACCTGCCCTGGGTACCCCACTTCGGGGTGGATGCATGAAGGACGCAGACACCCCGCCGGACGATGGCCAGAGCCGCTGCAACTGGGCCTGCGGAACGTCGGTCAAACGGGCCTATCGCGACTATCACGACGGCGAATGGGGCGTACCCGTACATGACGACAATCGCCTGTTCGAGTTCATCGTACTCGAGGGGGCACAGGCCGGTCTGAGCTGGCGCACCGTGCTCGACAAGCGGGACAACTACCGCAAGGCGTTCCACCAATTCAAGATTGCGCGCGTTGCCGCGATGAAGGATAGGGAACTCGAGCGCCTGCTGACCGACCCTGGGCTGATTCGCAACCGGTTGAAGATCTTCTCCGCTCGCAACAACGCGCTGCATGCCCTCGAGCTGATTGCCGAACACGGCAGCCTGGATGCGTGGCTCTGGGATTTCGTCGACGGCAAGCCCATCGTCAATCAGTGGAAATCGCAGGGCGAGGTTCCGGCGACCACCGCGATCTCGGATCAGATGAGCAAGACCCTGCACAAGCGCGGGTTTCGCTTTATCGGTTCGACCATCTGCTATGCCTTCATGCAGGCCACCGGCATGGTCAACGATCATCTGGTCGATTGTTTCAGGCACCCGAGAAATGCGGCCGGTTCCGGCAAGGCGCGCGCGTGATCGTCACCGATCCCCGCGCGTTCATCGAGGCGATGGCAATGCACTCGTTCGCTCCAGACCGCGCTGCCACGGCGCGCGCAGCGTTCCTGGTCAGCCCGGCCGAGTTTTCGCTGGCGACCGAATCCGCCAGCGACAACCTCTACATGAATCTGCAAGATGCTCCCGATCCGTTGCGCGCGCTTGCCGAACACGGCGAACTCGCACGCAAGCTGGCCGAGGATGTGCCGGTGATCAGTTTTCCGGGCGATCCGGCAGCCCCCGACGGGGTCTTCCCCAACAACGCATTCGCGACCTGCCCGGGACGCCTGATTGTCGGCAGCATGCGTCACCCCGTCCGTCGGCGCGAAACCGAGCGGGCAGATATCCGGGCCTGGTTTGGCGATCTGCTGGGTCGCGAGATCGTCGACCTGTCCGGCGCAGACCTGACCGCCGAACTGACCGGTTCGCTGGTGATCGACCGCGCACGCGGGATTGGCTATTGCGGACTGTCCGAGCGCTGTGACCTGGCCGGCGCGCGCGCCATGCACGACGCGTTCGACCTGCGCCTGACGTTCTGTTTCGAACTGGCCGCTGGCGAATATCACACCAACGTGGTTCTTGCGATTCTCGCGGGCCGCGCCGCCCTGATTGCCGAATCGGGATTCGCCGATCCTGCTGCCGCGCGGGCCATCGCCACGATCTACGCCGGCCAGGTGCTCTGGTTGCAGCCCGGGCAAAAGCAGGCTTTTGCGGCAAATGCGATTTGTCTTCGGCCGGAGCGGGTCTGGATGAGCGCCGTGGCGGAATCCGCCCTGAGCGCTTCCGAGCGCCAGGCGCTGAAAGCCTGGGGTTTTTCGATCGGCGCGGTGGGAATCGGCGAGCTGGAAAAGGCGGGTGGCAGCCTGCGTTGTTGCGTGGCGGAGATTTTCTAGGGTCAAGCGACAGGGCCAGCCTGAATCCACGGTTCAGGAACCGGCTGGCGCCGTCGCCAAGTTCAGGTTGAATTCAATGCGCGCCGTCGAGACTGCAGCATCGACGCCGTTCCAGCGACCGTCTTCACGTCCATCAAGGTTGAAATGCTCGCAGCCCAATTTCGTAGACAACTGCTCGTCGTGGTTGCGATCGCGGCCTTCGCTGTGGGCACTCCGCAGGCGTACGCCGCTGAAATAAGCGCGCAGGAAGCCGTGGATCGCGTGCAGCAGGAGACCGGGGGCAAGGTTCTCAGCGTCCAGACCCTGCGCATGGGCAAGCGCAAGATCTTCAGGATCAAGGTGCTGACCCCAAGCGGCCAGGTACGCGTCATAGAAGTACAAGCGGATCAATAAAGGAGAAAGCAATGCGAGTTCTACTGGTTGAAGACGAAGCCCCGCTTCGCGAAACGCTCGCCGCACGCCTCAAGCGTGATGGGTTCGCTGTCGATGCCGCAGGAGACGGCGAGGAAGGACTGTTTCTGGGTCGCGAGGTCCCTTTCGACGTCGCCATCATCGACCTGGGCCTGCCGAAAATGTCGGGCATGGAACTGGTCAAGCAGTTGCGCGAAGACGGCCAGCGTTATCCGATCCTGATTCTGACCGCACGCTCCTCGTGGCAGGACAAGGTCCAGGGCCTGAAATACGGCGCAGACGACTACCTGGTCAAGCCTTTTCACGTGGAGGAGCTGCTGGCGCGCCTGAATGCGCTGGTGCGTCGCGCGAGCGGCTGGTCACGCCCTCTGCTGGAATGCGGACCGATCGCACTCGACACCACGGCGCAGACCGTCAGCTCGAATGGAAACCAGGTCGATCTGACCAGCTACGAGTACAAGGTGCTCGAGTACCTGATGATGCACGCGGGCGAACTGGTCTCCAAGGCCGACCTGACCGAGCATATCTATCAGCAGGATTTCGATCGTGACTCGAACGTCCTCGAAGTCTTCATCGGCCGCCTGCGTCGCAAGCTGGATCCCGAAAACACGATCAAGCCGATCGAGACCGTGCGCGGACGTGGCTATCGTTTCGCACTCGAACGCACCGATTCGGGTGCGGACGAGCCCGAATCCGCTCCCGCCGCCTGAGCCCGGTCAGGCAATGGCACGCCCGCTGTCATTGCAGGCCCGCTCGCTTGCGGCGGCGGGCATTGCACTGGCCGCGTTCCTCGGGCTGACGTTCTTCGCTCTGGACCGGGCCTTTTTCGACGCGGCGCTCAGTTCGCAACGCGAGCGGCTTCAGGGGTATCTGCATGCCTATCTGGCCGGCGCCGACACCAATCGCGCCGGCAACCTGATCCCTCCCGAGGTCGGCCCGGACCCGCGCTTCGATCGTCCTGATTCGGGACTCTACGCAAGCATCGTCGGCGATCACGTGCGCAACGCCAGGGAGCGCCAGTGGCGGTCGCCTTCGGCGCTCGGAATCGATCAGCCCCTGGACAGCGAACTGGCACCGGGCGAGACCCGCTTTGAGGGCCCGCTGAAGTACGCTGATGGCGAGCTGTTTGTGTTGTCCCAGGGCATTTCCTGGAGCGTCGGCGATCGGCCCGAACTGAAGCTGACCTTGCACGTTGCCGAAGACAGTACGGCGCTGCAGAACCAGGTCCTCGCCTTTCGACGCACCCTGCTGACCTGGCTGGGTGGCTTGGGTGTCGGTCTGTTGCTGTTGTTGCTTGGCGTGTTGCGCTGGAGCATGGCTCCGCTGCGCAAGGTCGCGGGAGACCTGGCCAGAGTCGAGCGCGGCGCCGAGGAGCACCTTGGGGATCGCTACCCTGCCGAACTGTCGGGACTGGCCACCAACCTCAACAAGTTCATCGACTCCGAACGTGATCGACTCAAGCGCTATCGGCATACGCTGGCCGATCTCGCCCACAGCCTGAAGACCCCGCTGGCCGTAATTCGTACGCAACTGGAGTCGGAAGTCGAGGGCAAGCAATTGCGCTGGACGGTGCTCGAGCAGGTCGGTCGCATGGATGAAATCGTCGCCTACCAGCTATCCCGCGCGGCAACCTCGGGACGACAGACATTCGCTGCTCCGTTACCGCTCGAACCCTATGCCGAGGAAATCGTGCGCAGCCTGGAAAAGGTCTATGCCGACAGGCAGGTTCTGTGCGAGTTCGAGATCGATCCGGACAGCCGGTTTCGCGGCGACCAGGGAGATCTGATGGAGCTGCTCGGGAATGTGCTCGAGAACGCCTTCAAATGGGCGAAGCGCTCGGTCCTGCTGACGACCCGACCGATCGCTGCGCAGGGAAACCATCGAAGCGGCCTGGAGCTGATCGTCGAGGATGACGGTCCGGGCATTCCCGAGGATCGGGTCGACCATCTGCTCCAGCGCGGCGTACGTGGGGATGAGCGAGTCCAGGGGCACGGAATCGGATTGTCCATTGTCCAGGACATCATCAAGGCCTACAGCGGCAGCCTGAAAGTCACGCGTTCGTCAGCTCTCGGCGGCGCACGCTTCGAATTGCGGCTCATGGGCGACTGAGCAAACCTGTCTGGCTCGGCAAAGCCGCTCCGGGCGCAGGTCCGCGTCAGCCCGCAGCCAGCAACTCCACTTCGGCGCTCAGGCGCCCGGCAACCTGCTCACGACTGTAGTTCGCCAGCACGTAGTCCCTGGCCTTGCGTCCCAGCTGGCGGCGCTCGCCTGCCCCCATCGCGACCACGTTGGCGAAGGCTGCAACGAGCTCGTCCTGGCCCCTGAAAACCTGCCCACTGCCGCTGGCATGGACGTGATCGACAAGCACCTCGCACTGGCCGTTGACAATGATCGGCGTGCCCTGGGCCATGGCTTCGAGCAGTACGATACTGAGGCTTTCATAAGGTGAAGGCTGGACGAAGGCCAGGGCGCCGGCCATCAGCTCGAACTTGCGGGTCTCGTCGACGAAACCGAGGTAGCGGACATCCTTGCGATTTCCAACGCCGAGGACATCGTTGCCCGTCAGCACCAGCTCGACGTCCGATTCCGGATGCGCCGACTTGTAAGCGCTGAATGCGTCCAGCAACAAGGCACAGCCCTTGCTGACGTCGATGCGGCCGCAATAGAGGAGATAGCTGCGCTCTTCACTGGCAGCGCTGACCGGATCCGTCTCGACCGTCATCGCGACGACGTTGCCGTGGTCCACGTTCCAGATGCGCTTGCCGAGTCTGCGCTCGGCCTCGGTGTTCCAGAGCAGTCGGGGCGCTCGTCGTGCCATGCGCGCAAAGGTTTTCAGGTAGGCCGGTGGCTCATCGTGCAAGGCCGGTATCAGAGCCCAGCGCCGATGCCTGAGGGCGCGAGTGCCATCCAGGGTCGGCGGATACAGATAGGGCAGAAAGAAGACCGCGGCATAGTCGTCTCCGTGCGCGACCAGGTGCTGCTGGAGTCCGGGACAGTTCGGGCCTTGCGCGCGGATGAACTCCTCTTCCAGGGCCTCCGGCCAGCCATAGCGCTGAAGCGGTTCGGAGGATGGCGATCGCTCGAACGCCGAAAGCATGTTCCTGTGCAGGGCATGAAAGTACGAACCGCGCCCACGCTCAACCGTAAATCTGTGGATCGAGATGCCTTCCCGTTTCTCGACGCCCGGCTCAAGATCGTTGTCCCAGGCCTGGTAGTCGAAGGCGGTCGAGCTGAGTACATCCACCTCGTAGCGGGCCGAAAGCAACTGCGCATACTGCCAGGCGAGTGCCTCCGCGCCACCGACCAGGCGTTCGTGGCAACGCTGAACGACAATGGCGACGCGCGGCTTCAAAGCACGGGGGCCAGATGCTGGAGAAAGCGCTGGCGCAACACATCGACCGCGAAGGTGTCCTGATAGCGCTTGCGTGCCGTCATCAACAGCTCATTGCGCAAGTCATCGTCGCTGAACAGGCGTGCGGCGCTGGCGGCATACAGCCACGGATCATTCTCCTCCCAGCAGATTCCGGCATCACCCAGCGTTTCCGGCACGGCACTCGAGGCGTGCGCGACAATCGGCGTTCCCACCGCCATGGATTCGATCAGCGGCACGCAGAATCCTTCGTGCTGGCTGAGCAACATGAATACATGGCTGGCCAGATAGGCGGCCTTGAGCTGCGCCTCACTGGCACCGTTGATCCAGACAACCTGCTGACCCACGCCAAATTCGTCGATGCGTTGCCTGATCGCGCTGGTGTAGTTCTCCAGGCGCGGATCGATCTTGCCCAGCAGTATGAGACGCGCCGAATCGGAATAACCGCGGACATAGGCAGCGAATGCTTCGACCAGCTCGAGGTGTCCCTTGTTCGGCGCAACGCGGCCGACCATGAGGAAATTCCGCGAACCGTCAGTCAGGGTATCGACCAGGTTGGTGTCCGCTTCGACCTGGACGATTTCCTCGACGCGATGAAACGGAGGCAGGACGCCGCCCCGGTCCCTCGGCGCGCCGGCCTCGAGCAACTCCTCGAGGTTGTAGGCTGAATCGCCCAGATAAAGCTCGCAACCAAGCTGGGCCATCGTCGCAAGTTCTCGGCGGCCGGCTTCGCAGGCTGCCTGGTAGTCGGCGGAGTAGTCCTTGAAGAACGTCGCCGGCGTGATGTTGTGATACTTGACCACGCGAAAGCCGCGGCAACGCCCGAGAATCTCGACCGCAGTCGGCCAGCCGGTCGAAAAATGATAGATGACCAGATCCCCAGGACCTCCGGCAAATGCAGGCAGGCGCTCGGCGGGCCAGGTCTTGCGTTCCACATCCATCGAGGACAGGCAAAACACGCGTGTTTCGATGCCAAGGTCTTCAAGGGCCTGTGCCATCGCGATGGCGTCTGCGCCGACCGCATCCTTGCTCGTCAGTACGGGTATGAGTATCGCTGCCTTCATGCGCATGTACCCTCGGCACGCGGCAGAATGCAACGCTTGAAGAGGGATTCGCACGAACCAGTCAATTGATTCATGCCTGGTTTCCCACGCAAGCCAGAACGCAGATGGCCCCATCGGCCGACTGCACCTGCTCGACATGCTCAAAACCCGCTGCCAGCAACGCCTGGGCGATCAGGGCACCATCAACGATGGCCTCGGGTCGTCCGTCCAGTCGATCCGCAATCGTTGCGGGCTCACCGTGGAATCCGAACAGGACCCAGGCCCGCTTGCGCAGCACGCGGCGCGTCTCGTCGAGCAGCTGTCTGGCTGGCATCCTGCGCAGGAGACAGCCCACATCCAGCGCAGTCAGGGCATGCAGCGAATGATCGGCGCTGCGCGCAAGCACGGACGCCGGTTCGGCAACGATGATGGCCTGCCCCTGTTCTCTCGCTCGTTGTGCGATTTCGTTGTTGGTATCCACTCCAGTCGGCTTCAGACCCTTGTCGCGCAGGTGCCTGAGCCAGTCATCGCCACTGCACAAGTCCAGAACCTGCGCGGATTCCTGCAGATTGGAGGCCAGGCGCCCGGACCACTGATCGAGGCGTGCAGATCGGTGCGGATCCGATTGCAGGACGCGCGCCGAGATCTCGGCATGAAACGAATCCGATTTTCGCGTTTTTTCCGACTCGGCGAGCTCCAGTGCGGAAAGGTTCCTGCGCAGGGACGAGAGCCAGTGATTCATGCTCAACACCATGTGGCGCAGCTCCGTCGACTCCGAGCTGATGCGCTCAAAATCTTCACTCAGCGGTCCTACCCTGTCGAACAGTTGCTTCAGCTTGGCCGACATTTCCGGATTCTCGCTGCCGAGCTTGCCCAGTTCGATGAAGATGACCTCGATCTGCTGGGCAATGCTCCTGCACTGTTCGGCCAGCTCATGTTCGCGTGCACTGTGGAATGCATCGGTCGCGCGCTGGTGGCGAATGATTCGAGGCAGGCTGAAAAAGCCGATCAGCCATTCAAGCAGATACCCGAGCACAGGAATCAGCAGAATCTTGGCAAGCACATAGCGTGGCAACAACCACGGCACACGCACACCGATGTCGCGACCTTCCGGCGACCAGCGAATATTGCCGAGAATCTCGATCTTGCTGCGCCCCTGACTCAAAAGGCGCAATTGCGCGTCATATCCCGCTGGATCGGAACTGCGTCTGAGCAGGATCCTGTAGGCCTGATCCAGGAAGGAGATGTAGTTGGACTGACACAGCTCGGCGAGCGAGCAGGTATCGCGCATCTCGACCGAATCACGCCGCTGTACGCTCGTACGGCCCTCAATGCCCACCTTCAGGTCACCCGCACGCAGACGCGCCAATTCGGCATCTGCACGAATTTCTTCCTTGACGCGGCCTGGGGTAATTTCTGCGGGTGCTTGGTTCACGGGGAAAGAATGGCAGGTGTTGTCTGCAAGGACCCGACCGATGGCAGCGGGGCAGCGGTTGCACTGCCATCCTTGCGGCCGACAGCGAGCGGCATGATGCCATAGGCGCGCGCCATCGAAATATCGATCAGCGCATAGTCGGGCCGGTGCCGCCCGTCCAGGCGAGGCACGGCACTGCGATATCTAGCCCTGCCCGCCTTTCGTGCCGCTTCGAATCCGCGCGTGGCCCTGCGCCGGACCTGTTCGGCGGATTCCGCAACCGAGGAAAACCCTGCCGGCGCCTGCTGGCCCAGGAACGTGGTTTCGAGGAACTCCGCTTCGCGCTTGTCGGAATCCGAGTAGAAGCCGACGAAGGCATGCCCCGGGACCAGCACGAGAAAGCTGCCGATACCGAGCCGTTCCAGGGCCGAGGCAATCAGCACGCTGCCATCGAGACAATTGGCGACCCGGTCGTCCCAGGTGCTCGAAAGCAGGCGTACGCGCTGGCTGTAGATTTCCGGCCCCTGGCTGATTCCCGCACCCTCGTCCGCGTAGCGCAGGCCATGTCTCTCGAGCGCCAGCCAGAGTGCGCGGGCCACACGCACCCTGTCTGCATTGTTGTCTGGCGTCCAGTTCGGCGCGGTCATGTCCAGCCCCGCCAGGGCGATCATCTCGTCGACAACCGGATCGAAGGGATCGACCCAGGCCGCGAATGCCCAGCCGAGATCGATCCGTGCGTCGCCGTCACGCACGAAATAGAGCGCTTCGTCGAGCGGGTGCACGCGAATATCCAGCGATTGCTCGATCGTGCGCATGCCCTTGCCCGTCACCGAAACCCGCAGGACCTGGCTGCGTGTGCCGCGCATGCTGCGCAGGGCTCGCGGATCCCAGTCCAGGCGTGGCCGCAAAACCGTACCCGCCTCGACCCGCGCGTCGATCACGCTGGGCGCGCGCAATCCGGGCGTGGAAATCGTCAGGCGAACCTGCGTCGCCGGGCGCGCATCGTGGAACCGGATGCGCAGCAATCCGCTGCCGGCAACCGCGGGAGCCCGCGACGAGTCAGCCGATTGCGACAGTTCGAGCGCCGGAAAGACCTCTCCCGCCGGCGTCGTTTCGATATCCACCGACATGCCCGCTGCCGCGGATACCCACGCCGCGGCCAGACAGAAAAGGGCTGCCATGGCCGGTGTTCCTCGGCCTATGGCCGGCGAGTTCGCCCGATCCGGAGAATTTCGTGTTGCCAGTGAGACCATGCCGCGACTATCGTTGCCCCGACCTGCTCCTGTCCAGTCGGAATTCGGCTTGCATGAGCGCGCCCCCCTTTCTTCAGCACGGAATCACCATGCGTCTATTTGTCCTGTCCGCCCTTGTTGTCTGCACGCTTGCCGCTTGCGACCAGCCTGCACCCGAACCCACAACACCTCCAGCCGCTCAGGAGACTGCAGCCACAGCGCCCGCCACCACCGCGCCGGCCGAAGCTGTCGTAGCCAAGCCCCCCGAGGGCGATTGCGGTGACCAATCCGGCATTCCTGCGGAGGAGCGCCTCGCGAATACGCCCAAATGGTCTCTCGCCAGCGAACAGGACAACTTTGGCTTCGACGTTTTTCGCGGCGACACCGAGGATGGCGAGTTCATCAAGTTGAATGAAAATCCGATACTCGGTGCCGGTACGACCGACGAAACGCAGAAGTACCAGTTCCGCGACGACACGATCGATCCGTGCCGCGAGTACTGGTACTACGTCGAGTCGATCAGCACGGCTGGCGTTCGTGAAAAGATGACACCCACCTTCAAGGCGGCAGCCAAGCGATCGCCGAGATCGGATCCGTCCGCACAATGAGTCCGGTGGGGGACAAGGAAGATCCCAGTGCGGCGTCCCTGCACGGTGTCAATCAGTACTGGCGTGCACTCGAACCCGCGGATATGGATCGCGGCGACCATCGCTCGATGGTCGGTGCGATGTGGGAGGAAGTGGGCCAGCTCCAGTTCGAGTTCCTCCGAAGCGAGGGACTCGAACCACGGCATCGGCTGCTCGACGTCGGCTGCGGCGCAATGCGGGGAGGCGTGCACTTTGCGCGTTATCTCGACCGCGGCAACTATTTTGGACTCGATGCCAATGCATCCCTGATCGAGGCGGGTCGACGCGAACTCGATCTGGCTGGGCTTGCCGACCGTGATGCTCAGCTGATTGCCGATGCGAATTTCGATGTCGCCAGATTCGATGCGCGTTTCGACTACGCGATTGCCGTGTCACTGGTGACGCATCTTTACTTCAATCACATCCAGTTGTGCCTGGCCAGGGTTGCCGAACACCTTGAACCTGGCGGCCGCTTCTACATGACTTTTTTCGAAGCACCAGCCCCGGCACATTTCCAGAACCTGAGCCACGCGGGAGGTGAAATCACGACCTCCTACCTCAGCGATCCCTATCATCAGTCCTTCGATGAACTTGCCACGCTGGGACGGCGTGCGGGCCTGCATGCGCACCGGATCGGCGAGTTCGGCCATCCTCGCGGCCAGAACATGATCCTGTTCGCCGCCGAATGACGCGATGAATTCGTCGCAGGCTTCAGCATTGCAAAAATCGGGAAAGCCATGGCTCAGGCTGGCCATCGGCACGTGGCTGCTGCTCAACATCGTATTGCTCTGGCTCTACTACAGCCCGGCCCGGAAACCGCTGGTCGGTGACGAATTCGACTATCACGCCCGCGCGCTGGCCCTGCTGGCAGGACAGCCGGTGATCGAGCAATTCATCTGGCCGCCCGGCCAGACCTGGTTTCTGGCGGCGATTGGATGGATATCCGGCTCGACTGTGCTGGCCGCGCAACTGGTGCAAACCGGCTTGCTGGTAGTGTGCGCTGGCCTGCTGATCCGGCTTTGGCGGACCGTCGACAACCCGCTTGCAGCCTTCCTTGCCGCATCGATTTTTCTGCTCAACCCGGGGAATCTTGCCTACGCACACTGGCTTTGGCCCGAGGTCACGCATCTGGCTTGCCTGCTCGGTGCACTGGCCCTGTTGCTGACGGTGTCGCAGCGGCCTCGCCTGTGCGCATTCCTGGCCGGACTGCTGATTGGCCTGGCTTTGCTGTTCAAGAGCCTCATGGCGGGACTCTGGCCGGTCTTCTTCCTGTTCTTTCTGAAGCGGCGGGAGGGTCGGCTGACATTTTCTGTGGCCTCGGCCGGCGTTTTCGCCGCGGGTCTGCTGCTGGCTGCGCTGCCGGCGCTATGGAAGGGACAACTCGAGACCGGCAGGCCGATGATCGCCGACAGCTCGATGTACAACCTCGAGATCGGCATACGCGACCGCAGCCGCAGCGACTATATCGACGAAGCCGGGCTGCCGGCATTGACTGCTTATCTCGATAGCGCTGCACGTCCGCAGGATCGCAATGCGATCGCCTTCGACAGAATACGCAAGATGGTCGCCGAGCGCGGCTTGCCGGACATCATCGGCGAACAGTTGGGCACGCAGTATTTTCGCCTGTTCAATGCCAAGACCCTGCTCGTTTCGCAGATGCCCGGACCGGCCTGTGCCGGTCGACTTGGCGCCTACGCGGAGAATCCCCTGGGCCCGGCCCTGGTCGGTTTGTCGCAGGCGGCCCACACGATCACGTTGCTGCTTTGCGCCTTTGGCGTGGCCTTGTGGCGACGCTGGAGGCAGCCGCTGATCGCATTTGTCGCGGTCTATCTCGTCTATCAGCTTGCGCTCTATTTCGGTCTGCATGTCATGCAGCGCTATCTGTTCCAGATGATGCCGCTGCTCTGCGGTTTTGCCGGAAGTTTCCTGGCCCTGCTCGTTCAGCGCGACACGGTGCAGTCGGCCCTGGCGGTCAGTCGCTGGCGCATCTCGATCGGAGCCGCCCTTGCGCTGACCTTGCTCGGACTGGCCTGGCTGGGGCCCGTGCTGGATGGCAACTGCAGCTGATGCCCAGACCGTCCAACCCCGAACGGGCGCCAATCGGCTATTCTGAACATTCTTTACAGCACCGGCCGTCATGCCCCAGCACCTGATAGAACTGATCCGGTTCAGCACCTATGCCGAATTGCGCGCCGAGCGCTCGCGCAGCTATCTGGGCCTGATCTGGTGGGTGGCCGAGCCGGCGATGATGATGGCTGCGTTCTGGCTGGTCTTCGACGTCATCCTGAAGACCGGTGGCCCCGAATACCTGCCCTTTCTGCTGGTGGGGCTGACCATCTGGCAATGGATGAAATCCTGCATCACGCATGGCGGCTACGCGATCTGGACCAATCTGGGCCTGATTCGCCAGGTGCGTCTGCCGGTTCTGGTTTTTCCATTCGTGCAGATGCTTGCCGACACGATCAAGTTCTTCTATATCTTCGCCCTGCTGCTGGCAATCCTCTGGTTGATGGGATACCCGCCGGGTATCCAGTATCTGGCCCTGCCCGTGGTCTTTGCCATTACCCTGCTATTTTCGGCGGGCGTCGGTTTCATGGTCGCCGCCGTCGTGCCGCTGATTCCCGACTTGCGCTTCGTCATCGAGCAGATTCTGACCGTGGTCATGTTCCTGTCCGGCGTGGTTTTTGCGCTCGACGCCGTACCCTCGCCGTTGCGCGAGATCATCGCCCTGAATCCGGTGGCGACTCTGCTTGATGCGGCACGCGGAATTCTGATGCACGGACTCTGGCCCGACTGGCTGGCTCTGGGCAAGGTCGCCGTCATCTCCACGGCTACCTGCCTGGCGGGCATGGCCATCGTGCTGCGGCTTGCGCCGCGCTATCCAAAGCTGGCCGTGTAATGGGCGAGCTGCTGATCGAGCTCGAAAACGTCGGCGTGGCATTCAGCGCGCAGCGCCGTGTCGGCAGCGGTCGATTCTGGGCTCTGGAGGATGTCAGCCTGCGCCTGAATCATGGCGAGCGGCTCGGCGTCATCGGGCGCAATGGAGCCGGCAAGAGCACCTTGCTGCGCGTACTCGCAGGTATCCTCAAGCCGGATCGCGGCCACATGCGGCGGGGCGTCGTCTCCTGCCAGTTGCTCTCCCTGGCCCTGGGATTCACACCCTATCTTTCGGGTCGCGACAACGCGATTCTTTCCGGGCTGATGATCGGCCTGCGCCAGCGTGACATCGTCGCCCGGTTGCCAGCCATCAAGGAATTTTCGGAGCTCGGCGATTTTTTCGAACAACCGATCGCCAGCTACTCGTCGGGCATGGTCATGCGCCTGGGTTTTTCGGTAGCCATGCAGGCAGAGCCGGATGTGCTGCTGATCGACGAAGTTCTCGCCGTGGGCGATGCCGAATTCCAGGAAAAATCCGGTCAAGCCCTGCGCGAACGCATGCGCCAGGGGCATACCGTGGTGCTGGTCAGCCACGACGAGACACAAGTGGCCGCCTTGTGCGATCGGCTGTTATGGGTGGAACATGGACGCAGCGTGCTCGAAGGCAACCGCGACGAGGTATTCGCCGCCTACCACCAGGGTCTCGATCTGGCAACGGATCCCAAATGAACCAACAGGAAACGCGCAACCTGCTCGCACTTTCCCATCGTCTCGGCACAACGCCCAGGCGGGTTCTGATCGCGGCCGCGAGAATGACCGAGCAGCCCGAACTGGATTTGCCGGAAAGCCTGCGCCGGCTACGCAGTGCCGGCGTCCAGGGCAATGCCAGCATCGACGCTTGCGAGAGGCTGATGCTGACGCCGATCGACAGCTATGCCCGCGATGCACTCGGCACGGCTCTGTTCGCGCTTTGGCAGGGTTCCGGGCAGACGGACTGATGCGCGGCGCGGCCCTGATTGTGCTGGCGTGGAACAAGTGGGAACTGACCCGACGCTGCCTCGATACCCTGCTCGAGAGCGACCTTCAGCAGGCCGAAATCATCGTCGTCGACAACGGATCCGAGGATGAGACCGTGCTCGCCCTGGACTCGTATTCGGATGAAGTCCGGATCGTGCGTCTGCCCGAAAACCTCGGATTCGTACGCGGCATGAATGCAGGAATCGATGCGGCGCGCAGCGAAGATGACGTCGTCCTCCTCAACAATGACCTCGTCATTACCCAGCATGACTGGCTGAATCGGCTGCGCGATGCCGCGTATGCGTCCGCGGAGAACGGCATCGTCGGCTGCCGGATGCTCGGTGCCGAACCGGAAAACCTGCTGTTCCACCTGGGCGGCTTCATCGAGCCGGATCGGCTTTGGGGACAGCAGACCGAATCCGGCCAGCAGGAAACGGATGTCGGCCAGTTCCCGCGCACGCGTCGCGCCCAATGCGTCGCCTTCGCACTGGCCTACATCCGTCGTGATTGCCTGCAACGCATTGGAACCCTGGACGAGATTTTTCACAGTTATTACGAGGACACCGATTACTGCCTGCGCGCAGCGGAACAGGGCATCGCCAGTGTCGTTGCAGGTGCCGTCACCTTGCGCCACGACCAGCATGGATCGACCCGGGACGATGGCGGGTTCCGCGAACGCCTGTGGAAACAGAGCCGCGAGAGCTTCGCCGCACGCTGGCGGGATCGACTCACTGACCGCTATCGCGGCACCGTGCTCTGGCAAGGCCTGACCCGATTCCCGCACGCCTACGCACAACTGACCCATGGCCTGCTCTGGCGACTCGATGCACGCTGCATGCGCATGGCTTTTGCCGAAACCGCTCCCGAGCTGCTCGACGGCGGCGATTTTCGCCTTGAGCTGGCGGCCGAGCGAAGCCTGCCACCCTTGCCCGAAGTGGCCCTGGTATGCGCCCCGGGGCAGATGCTGGCGGCGGCACGCGGACAGTTCCGTGTTGCACTCGGCTATTGCGAATGGCAGCAGCCGCCTGCTTCCTGGGTCGAGCACAGCAAAGGGTTCGACCTGCTGCTGGTACCCGACGCATTCCAGGCCGGCGCATATCGCGATGCCGGGGTCAGGACTCCGATTGAAATCGTGCCGCTCGGTATCGACCGTGAGTACTGCCATCCGGACGTGCCTCGACAACGCGGACCGCGCGAGCGATTCGTTTTCCTGTGCGTGGCGGAAGAGTTGCAGCGTGACGCTCCGGGCCAGGTCATCGCAGCGTTTCGCAACAGCTTCAATGCGAAGGATCCGGTCGAACTGGTCGTCTACGTATGCCCAGGCCACGATGAAAGCGTTATTCGCGATGCGCTGGAGCCGTTGGTGAAGGCACCGGGCAAGGCGCGTGTCCGGCTGTTGGCAGGCTGGGGATTTCCAGCCTACGAACGTGCGCAATTGATGATGTCCGCCGATGCCTACGTCAGCGCACGGCGCGGAGCGGGCTGGGATCCCTTTGCACGCGAAGCGATCGCCTGCGGGCGCATCCTGGTCGCCCCGGCCTACGGCAGCCAGCGTGAACTGGTGCGCGAATGGGGGCATGCAGTGGAGCAGGAAGGCTACTCCGAGGATCCTGCGCAGCCGGGTTGCCTGTGGAGCGAATCCGACCGTGAATCACTGGCCTGGAACATGCGGGAAGTGTATGGGCGCCAGGAAGAACTGGGCAGCCTGGCCCTGTCCAATGCATCACGGTTTGCTTCGGCCCACAACCTCGATCTGAGCGCGGATCTGCTGGTCCGGAAACTCGAGAGCGGTTCGACCCTGAAACCCGCGGCAGCCCTGGTTGCGCCACACCAACCGCGCACGCTTGATCTGACAGGATCAGGCCAGATTGTCGTGCTCGGCATGCACCGCTCGGGGACCTCGAGCGTCGGCGGCATCCTCAATTTGCTTGGCGCCTGGCCCGGGCCCGACGAACTGCTGTTGCGCGGCGAGGACAATCCGCGCGGTCACTACGAGCACGGCGAACTGCACATGGCCTGCCTGCGCCGCCTGCAGGCTGCCGGTGGCGACTGGAAGCAGCCGCCCGTGAACGATCCGCCCGTCGCCGCCGTGGATGCGTTCCGGGCGGAGTCGGCGGCCGTTCTCGAAACCCTGGAGCCAAGACGACCGTGGTTCATCAAGGAACCGAGGCTCTGCCTGCTCGTTCGCGAACTGCTTCCCTTGCTGACCCGACCGGTGTTTGTCCACGTGGTTCGCGATCCGCGCGAAGTGGCCGACTCGCTGCGGCGGCGCGACAACATGCCGGCAATCGACGCGCTTGCCTTGTGGGAGCGCTATACGCGCGCGGCGTTTGCCGCAAGCTTCGGATGGCACCGCCTGATCATCGATTACAACGCGTTGCTCGAGGATCCGCTGGAATCCACGCGGGCGCTGCTCGACGATCTTGAGGCGGCCGGCATCGAGGGCTTGCGCATGCCTGCGGCCGAGACGATTCGCAACTGGATCGAACCCGAGCGCACACGTCAGCCTGTCGAAGGCATCACCCTGGACGACTCGCAGTCCGAGCTGCTGGCGAGCATCAGGGACCGCAGCATCCTCGAAAGCGCAGCGGCCGAATGCTGATCATGCCGAGTGGGTCTCGCATCGATTCACGCATCCGCACGGATCGGCGACCTTGCAACCAGACGCCGAGGCGTGCGTAATCGCGCGTCCACGCCCATCCTGAATTCACGTTTCCGAATGCATTCCTCCGCTGACCGCCACGCCGCAGAAGCAACCTGGGACGGACATCTGCTTGCCTTGCAGGCGTCCGCCGCGTGTCGTCTCGACATTCGCCTCGATGGATCGCGCTTTGTCGAGCTGCAGGCCGATGCGAACGGCCGCGCCAGTCTGGCCATGCCGTTTTCACCCTCGGGCAATGACATCATTTCCGTCCAGATGGACCTGCCCGGGACGACGGACGACGAACCCATGCAGGCGTTCCGGATCGAGTTCGACAAGGCTGGCCTGCTGCCGGCCACGGACCGATATTCCGCGACGCTGGCGCCGGCAGGCAACCCATTGCCCGTTGCCGAACGGCCGTTGGAGCCCGAGGTGGCGATCATCGTGCCAGTCTACAACGCAGCCGCGGAGGTCAGGCGATGCCTCGATTCCGTACTGGCAAGCAGCAGCGGCCGGTGCCGGCTGATCGTGATCGATGACGCCAGTACCGACCCGGAAATCACGCCACTGCTGGCGGGCTATCGCGGAATCGACGGCGTGGATATCCTGGCCAATCCGGCCAACCTCGGGTTCACGGCCACGGTCAATCGAGGCATGTCCCTGGCTGGCGAGGCTGATGTCGTCCTGCTCAATGCCGACACTGAAGTGGCCGGCCCATGGCTGACCGGATTGCGCCATGCCGTGCATTCGGCCCCGGATATCGCCACTGCAACAGCGGTGTCCGACAACGCCGGCGCGTTTTCGGTACCCGAGCTTGAACACGAAAATCCATTTCCGCCGCAATGGACATTCGCGCAAACCGCACGCGCGCACTGGCAGGCCGCCGGCCACGTGTACCCGGAATTGCCCACCGGCAATGGATTCTGCATGTACATCCGGCGCAGCATCCTTGATGAGATCGGACTGTTCGACGTCGATGCTTTTCCGCAAGGCTATGGCGAGGAGAACGATTTCTGCCAGCGGGCCTGTGCGGCCGGCTATCGGCATGTGATTGCCGGCACCGTTCTTGTGCGCCATGCACGCAGCCAGAGTTTCGGTGCGGAACGGCGCGAAGCGTTGGGCAAGGCCGGCATGCAGGTGTTGCGCGAACGCTGGCCCGACTACGAATCGGATGTCGGCAGGCAATTGTTTTCCTACGAACGTCGCGTGCTCGATTGGCGCGTGCGCCGAATCCACGCGCTGGCCGCAAGCCATGTGCCGAAGCCGCGACTGCTGCGATACTGTTCGCTGGCAGACTCGGCAGTTTCGCCCGATTACGATACCCGCATGCTGGAAATGAATGGCAAGCTGCTCTGCCTCGATGGCGAAAAGGTTCGATGCCGGGCGGCGGCTGGCCAGCCGGAAAACATGGATCAGACGGTTTCGTGCTTGCTGGTGGACCATGCCATCGAGCTTGTCGAACTTGAGCAGGGCATGGATCCCCGCTTGAGCGAAACACTGCAAGTGCAGGCCGATCGCCTCGGCATTCCAATGCTGTCACTGGCGATCGGCGAAACAGCGACATTCGCGCAGCGCGAGGCGGCGCGCCACTCAATGAACCGCTTCAAGAGAATGACCCGATGAAACGACGTTACTCGCGCGCACTCATAACCGGCGTGGGCGGCCAGGATGGCGCCTGGCTGGCTGCGCAGTTGCTGCGGGAAGGAATATTCGTTACCGGTACGCACCGCCCTTCCAGCCCGGCAGGCAACTGGCGACTGGACGAGCTCGGAATTTCTGCACATTCCGGTCTGGACCTGCGCCCGCTTGATCTTCGCGATGCATCGGCCTGCCGAACCATTGTCGCGGAGGTCGCACCACAGGCGATTTTCCATCTCGCCGGACAATCCCGGGTTGCCGATTCCTTTCGCGATCCACTGGGAAGCGTGCAGGCCAATGGCGTCGGCGCATTGAACCTGCTTGAAGCCATGCGCCGGGACGCGCCCGACGCGCATTTCGTGCTGGCCTCCAGCGCGGAGATTTTCGGCAACCCCGGTACCGCGCCGCAGAACGAAAAGACACCGACTGTCGCCACCTCGCCCTATGGCCTGTCCAAGCTGCTGGCGCATTCTTCGATGAACAGTTGGCGGGCCAGTTTCGGTCTGGCCGCCAGCAGTGCCATTCTGTTCAACCATGAATCCGAGCTGCGCGACTCCGCATTCGTCACGCGCAAGATCACGCGCGCGGTGGCACGCATCTCTCTCGGACTCGAGCAGGAACTCGCGCTCGGCAACCTGGACGCGCGACGTGACTTTGGCTATGCCCCGGAATACATGTCTGCGCTGGCAAACATGGCCGATCGCGAATCGGGTGACGACTACGTCCTCGCAACCGGGCATGCGGCCAGCGTGCGCGAATTCGCCAACTCGGCCTTCGCATCGGCCGGAATCACCCTGCAGTGGTCGGGGGACGGCAAGCACGAGTCGGCGATTGACGCGAGTACGGGGAAACAAAGGGTCGTCGTCGATTCGAGTCTGTTCCGCCCCGTCGATGCAGCCCTGCTGGTTGGCAACTCGGCAAAGGCGCGCAAGCGACTTGGCTTCAAGCCCAGGGTCGAACTGGATGAGCTGACCCGACGCATGGTCGAAGCCGATATCGAGCGCGAACGCAAAGGAACAAGCAACTAGTGCGCGTCATATTCAATGTCGACGCCATCAGCGCCCCGCTGACAGGTATCGGTCGCTACGCGCTCGAGCTCGCCAATGGGCTGGCCCGCCATGATGCGGTCGAGGAGTTGCGCCTTTACTCGGCCGTGCGCTGGGTCGACGACCCTGCAGAAGCGCTTTCCTCCAACAGGATTTTCGCCAGCCTGCGCCAGAACCTGCCGTTCAAGACGCGCGCCCTGGAAGTCTATTCGCAGATGCGCAACCTGCTGTTCCGCGCGCATACGCGCAAGCTCCAGGGCTATCTGCTGCACACACCCAACTACATCCTGATGCCATTCGAGGGCCCGGCCGTCACTACCGTGCACGACCTTTCGGCATTCAACTACCCGGAGACGCATCCGCCCGAGCGCGTACGCTTTCTTGAACGCCATTTGCCACGCACACTCGCTCGCGCTGACCGCGTTCTGACCGATTCGCAATTCATTGCCGATGAAGTCCATGAAAAACTGGGCGTGCCACGCGAGAAACTGCGCGTGGTCGCACTCGGCGTCGACGGCCGCTACCGGCCGCACGAGGCCAGCGAACTGGCCGAGGCCATGGACCGCCATCAACTGGTTGCCGGTGCTTATCTGCTGGTGGTTGCCACTCAGGAACCGCGCAAGAATCTCGTCCGCCTGGCTCGCGCCTATGCGCGGCTGCCAAATGCCACGCGCGCGCGCCACCCCCTCATCATCGTTGGCGCACGCGGCTGGCTCAGCGCCGATCTGGAACGCGCCCTGGCACCACTCGAAGCCAGCGGTGCCGCGCGCCGACTGGGTTACGTCAGCGAGGACGATCTGCCGCTGGTCTACGCAGGGGCGAGGGCGTTCGCGTTTCCATCGATCTACGAGGGTTTCGGCCTGCCCGTACTCGAAGCAATGGCAAGCGGCATCCCTGTACTTACTTCGAACGTTTCCTCGTTGCCGGAAGTGTGCGCGGACATCGCACTCTGCATAAACCCGCTGGATGAGCTCGAAATGTGCAGCGGGATCGAACGTCTGCTCGGCGATGAGGAATGGCGCGCAACCACAATCCGGCTCGGCCTCGAACTGGCTGCCCGGTATCCATGGTCCCGGTGCGTCGATGAAACCGTTTCGGTCTATCGCGAGTTGACCGGCGAGCAACGCTGAGTTGCAGGCCATGCCGACGACACCCACCGGCGCGATCGCGCGGAGCATCCGCAGTTCCGGGCGCGATAGGGACTCGTTCCAGACGCGCCCTGCAGACCACTCAAATGAAACTCGATCGGTGCTGCCTCGGGACTTTCCTGCGGCCGCCTGTTCCGGATCCGCAACAATTCGGACTTCCAGTTGTTGCCACTGGCGCCAACGAACAAGGGACTGAAGTCGCTCCTCGTCCTGCTTTCGCACGGCCTTTCCGATATCCCCCAATCGCCTCCTCTTGGGACTTCGTTCCGGCCGGCTGACGATCGCGAAGCTCGAACATTCACAAAGCCGGATCGCGTCCGTTTTGTTCCGCCCCTGTTGTCGCACTATAGTGCCGCACCGCCACGCCGCCGTGTCGGATCCGCGCAGGCGCGGACTGGCTGCGAAACTGGCACCTCTCCTGCAGGAGCCCGTAGTGCGCCGACGGAGAGTCTGCGTGCCCGAACCCAGCCAGGCAGAAACGATGACTCCCAGATCTTCCGAAACGCCAGTTTCCCGTTCGTCGCGAAATGCACGATCCGACGCGCTTCGACCGTGGCAGCGAAACCTGTATCGCTGGATGTTGCTGCCGCTGGGAATCATGGCCGCCAACTCGATCTACCTGCTCGCGTTCACGCGCTACTCGGCGTTCTTCATGAGCATGTTGCTGCTGCATCTCGCACTGGGCCTGCTGCTGACGGTGCCTCTGTTCACGTTTGTCGTCAGCCATGCCAGACGCATGTTCCGCACCCGCAACCGGCGTGCGAAGTGGGCTGGTCTGTCGGTCGCGACCCTGGCAATCCTGATTACCGGATCCGGACTGATCATGACTTTCGATGGGGCGACGATCGAAAACCGGGCGGTGTATCTGACCCACGTACTGGCCTTCCCTGCTGCGATCATTGCCTTCATTCTGCACCGCCGTGCGCATTTCCATCGCATGGCTTTTCGCAGCGTCCTGATTTCCGCCCTGGCAGTGGCCATGTTTCTTGGCGCCATGGCGATCTACCAGTACCTGGAAAAGCCTCCGCAGCGGATCGTCAACCAGGATGGGGACACCCAATACTTCCCGTCCTCCGCCGAAACCTTCGATCAGGGCCTGATCGATCCGGTTCGGCTGTCAAGCAACGAGTACTGCCAGGAATGCCATCCGCGCACCTACGAGCGCTGGGAAAAGAGCGCGCACCGGTTCAGTTCGTTCAACAATCCCTTCTATCGTCGCTCGGTCGAGCTCATGGCGGATCAGGTCGGCCGCGAAAAGACCAAGTGGTGTGCAGGCTGCCACGATCCGGTGGTCCTGTTTTCCGGGAAGATGGGCAAGGCCACCTTGCACGAATTCAGCTATGACGATTTCGAGGCGCAGCAGGGCCTGACCTGCATGTCGTGTCATTCGATCACCCAGATCAAGGATCTGTCCGGAAACGGCTCCTACGTGATCGAGGAGTCGGCCCAGTATCCGTTCGCCTTCAGCGACAACAAGTACCTGCGCGAGGTGAACAAGCTGCTGATTCGCATGGAGCCTTCACTGCATCGAAAGACGTTCATGAAACCGTTCATGCGCACGCCCGAATTCTGCTCCACTTGCCACAAGGTGGCCCTGCTTCCACCGTTCAACGAATACAAGTGGTTGCGTGGTCAGAACCACTATGACAGCTGGCAGGCTTCGGGCGTTTCCGGCGAAGCGGTCGGCTCCTTCTACGACCCGCCGGCGCCCAAGAGTTGTCGCGACTGCCACCTCCCGGAGTTCGCCGCCGAAGAATTCGGCGCTCGCGATGGCAAGCTGCATGACCACGTGTTCCCGGCAGCAAATACGGCGCTCCGGGCGATCGAAGGCGATGCCGAAGGCGAGCAGTTCATCAAGGATTTCCTGATCGGATCGGTCACGGTCGATCTGTTCGCGATCCGTCGCGGCGACCAGGTCTTGCCGATCGGTCCGGAGTTGCCGGTGTTGCATCCCGGCGAAACCGTGATCGTCGAGGTCGTCGTGCGTACGCGACGACTGGGTCATCCCTACACCAACGGCACCGCCGATTCGAACGAGACCTGGGTCTCCTTCAATGCGAAGAACGCGGACCGCACGTTGATGGAAAGTGGCAGCCTGGCGACAGACGGGCGGCTGGACCAGTCCGCCGATCGTCTGAGCCAGTTGATCCTCGATCGCGATTCGAAGCTGATGGATCGGCGTCAACCGGCCGACATCCATGCCACGCTCTACAACAACTTCATTCCACCTGGCGCAGCGCGCGTCGTGCACTACCGGATGAAGGTTCCCGACGACGCCAGCGGCAACATCGCCCTGAAGGCCGGCGTGCACTATCGCAAATTCTCGCGCGACTACACGATCTTTGCACTTGGACCAAATGCACCGGCCTTGCCGGTTACCGACCTTTCACTGGACAGCGTGAGCCTTCCGGTGTCCGATTCCGTGGCGTCGGCTTCCGCCGATGGCGCTGGTCCACGCGCGAATTCCGATCCGCTCTGGCTACGCTGGAACGATTACGGCATCGGATTGTTTCTGCAAGGCGACCTAAAGGGTGCCGGAGCCGCATGGGAGTCGACCGCGAAACTCGCCCCTGACAAACCGGACGGCCCGCTCAATCGCGCCCGCGCCCTGCTCAGGGAGGGCGATTTCGCCGAGGCGGAGCGCGCGCTCGACGAGGCCGAGCAGCGTCGTCCGAGCTGGGCGAAGACGCGCTTCTTCCGGGCGATGCTGGCCAAGGATCGGGGTCAGCTTGAGACCTCGCTGGAGGAACTGCTTGTCGTGGCCAGGCAATTCCCGCGCGATCGTGCAGTCTGGAACCAGGTGGCCCGCGTGCAATTCCTGCTGGGTCGCTACGACGATGCGCTGGAATCGATAGACCGCGTGTTCGCAGTCGATCCGGAAGACCTGACCGCCCACTATACGGCCATGCTGTCGCTCAAGGCGCTCGGCAGAAAGGACGAAGCGGCTGTCGAGGAGCGCTGGTACAAGTACCACAAGGATGACGAAACCGCTGCCGCGGTCATGGCCGAATATCGACGCGATCATCCGTTCGCCAATCGCGAATCCCTGCCGGTGCACTTCCATGACAATGCCGAGCCGGTGGCGGCGCCCGTACCCGACTGGATCGACGAGATCGGACCCAATGGCTACGAGTACAAGGGCACGGTTCCCTACGGCGAAACCACGTTGAAGGATGACCGCCCGCCGACACGGTCCGTGATGCGCAAGAACAACTGACGGAGTGGCGGACTTGTTACTGCAGGCTGCCATCCATGACCCGGGAGAAGACGTGACGCCATCCACCCCGCGCACCTGTGCCATCGCACTGGCAACTCTGTCCGTGCTCGGCCTCGCTGCCTGCAGCGACTCGGTCGAAGACACGCCGCCAGCTCCCATTGTCCCGGTGCAGGAGGCAAAGGCGGCCGCGGTGGATTTTCGTGATGTCAGTGCGACTGCCGGCTTGGACTTCCGCCACGCCAATGGCGCTGTCGGCGACAAATGGATGCCGGAAACCATGGGCGGCGGTGTCGTCATCCTCGACTTCGACAACGATGGTCGCAACGACATCCTGCTGGTCTCCTCGACAACCTGGCCAGGCCCCGCATCTGCTTCGATCGCGGAGTCGCCGAGCTCGCTGGCGCTGTTCCGCAATGACGGCAATGGCGAAGACGGCGTGCCACGGTTCAGCAACGTGAGCAGGCAGGCAGGGCTGGAGCGGGCGCTCTATGCCATGGGGGGTACCAGTGGCGACTTCGACAATGACGGCTGGACGGATCTCTACGTCACTGGTCTCAGTGCCTACGGAGGCAACCGCTTGCTGCGCAACGACCACGGGCGCTTCCTTGACGTCACCGCCGACGCTGGCATCGACGTACCAGGCTGGGGCACGTCGGCGGCATTCTTCGACTACGATGCCGATGGCAAGCTTGATCTTTTCGTGGCGCGCTACGTCGAATGGTCGCCGGATGCCGACCTCTTTTGTGCACTGGATGGCAGCAACAAGAGCTACTGCACGCCGGAACGCTACAGCGAAACGAGTTCTCGGCTTTTCCATAACCTGGGCGATGGCCGCTTCGAGGACGTGTCGGAGGCCTCGAACATAGCCAGTGCGAGGGCCAAGGCGCTCGGCGTGGCACCCTGGGACTACAACGGCGACGGTCGCGTCGATCTTGCCGTTTCCAACGACACGACACCGAACAACCTGTTCCGCAATGAAGGCGATGGCACGTTCACCGATGTCGCCCTCGAGAGTGGCATCGCCGTTGACGAGGCGGGACGATCGCGTGGCGCGATGGGCATCGACTGGGCCGACGCGTTCGCCGGCGGGTCGACGCTTGCGATCGGCAATTTCTCGAACGAGGCCAAGAGTTTCTACTGGACCGAAGTCGGCGACGTGTTTCTCGACCGGTCGATGTCGGCCGGTGTCGCCCGCAGCTCATTCCTCGATCTCACCTTCGGTGTGTTCTTTTTCGACTACGACTTCGATGGACACCCCGACCTGCTGTTCTGCAACGGCCATGTCGAAAACAGCGTGCAGGAAGTGCAGAAGCAGGTGAGCTTCCGCCAGGCCCCTGCTCTGTACTGGAACAACGGCGACGGACTCATGTCGAACGCGAGCGCACAGGTCGGTACCGACTTTGCCGCGCCCCTGGTCTGTCGCGGCTCGGCCTATGCCGATCTCGACGGAGACGGGGACCTCGATATCGTGCTGGTCGAGAACGACGGTCCGGCTCATCTGTACCTCAACGAACTCGAAAATCCCGCCGACAAGGTCGTGCGCATCGAATTCGCGGGCGATGGCGTGAGCGTCAACCGAAGTGCGTTTGGTACGAGGGTGATGGCGACCATAAACGGCAAGGCGCGCACTGAACAGGTTCGTTCCGCGCGCTCGTATGTCTCGGCGTCCGAGCCCGCCGTGAGCTTCGGTCTCGGTGATTCCGAGGCAATCGAACGCATTGAAGTCACCTGGCCCGACGGCTCGAAGCAGCAGGCTTCGAATCTCGCTCCCGGACGCTACCGCTGGGTGATCCGGCAAGCACCGCTGCGTGACGGCCCCTGAGGCGAAGGGCGCAACGCCGGATCCGGCTCGATCAGCGCAAGGGCGGCCCGCCATGGTCGCGAACGCGGGACATGAATTCGGCGGGCGTGACTTCTCGCATGGTCCACAGTTCATGCGCGCGTGCGGCGTTGTCTGGTAGCGACTCGCTGGCGGGATAGGGATAACTGCTCATGGCATGGAATGGATACGGAGCGATCGTGGTACCGGTCACGGTGTTCTTGTCGAAGTCCTTGTCCCAGCCGTCGGACACGAGCACCCAGTCGCGGACCCAGCCATCGGGCAAGGGCGGCAGCTGTCCTGCATCGAACTCCAGGCGAATGGCGTCGCCGCCGACGAACACGACCAGTTCGTCGTCCGTATCGCGAAGCAGCGAGGTAACGTCGCCGTAGCGCGTCGCCCTGCCCGGGATATCCATCCAGTGCGGCGCGGTGTCGACACTGTCATGGTCGAACAGCTCGGGACCGTTGGGTGTTTCACGATAGCCACGCGAAAATCCGCGCCATGCCAGCGTCGCCCTGGCCGGTGCCAGTTCGGTCCAGTGCGTCGGCACAGGCGGATCATCCACGGTTGCGTAGACCTGATCCCACCAGATTTCGAGGCTCGTGCGGATGCGAACGCGCGGATCCTCGGTGTTCAACAGCCCGGTCAGATCCAGCGGCATGATCTTGGTCTTGCCGGCCGGAAAACCCATCGACGGCATGACCGTTCGCCAGCCGCCCGCGCCATCCGGCACCTCGAGAACGGGCGCCTCGGCACGGATGTCCGAGCGCTGCGACAACGACACATTGATCGAAGTGTCCGAGTAGAAGATCCAGCCAACGAAATAGAGCATGACCGATTGCCCTTCGCTGACCGGGCCGAGATCGAGGACCAGCTCGTGTGGTGTGCGCACGCCCTGGTAGGCGGTCGGCTTGCCCGGCTCCACATAATCCCCATCTGCGTGCATGAGCAGCGAGGTCGCGTCGACGCCATCGGCAAAGGCGGCGCGCAGCGGCCGCGGATTTGCGACGGTAAACAGCTTTTTCTCGGTCGGCACCGGAATCATGCGCTCGTTCGGCACCACGCCTGTACCCGCCGGATGGTCGACCGCCGCGAGGTGGACCATGTCCAGGTAGACGGCCTCCCAGAGCTCCTCGGTGTAATCCAGGTGCAGGCGTCCGTTGGCATCCGGCGCGAGCTGATCGGGGCCCAGCAGCAGCCATTCGCGCGGATCGGCACCGGCCAGATTGACGCCATCGTAGAGCAGACCGATCGGCGCACGGCCGAGCGCGTCGGAAACGAAGCTCCACTCGCCACTGGCTCCGTTCATGGCGTAAACGAACGGGCAGGAACCTTTCAGGCGCTGCACTTCGACAACCGTTGCCTTGCCCGCCTGGTCAAACAGGTTCTGCGGCACCCCATTGGTCCAAAGGCTGCGCAGGACATCGACCCGGGTGTGCCGACCGAGCCCGAAGTGCGTCGGAAGCACCGACACGGTCCGTACCGCATAGAGATCGCCGGCCTTGATCTCGACCAGCGAGCCGACCCCGCGCCGATTGACCTTCTGGCTTGCAACGGGAAGACCCTGCAGCTCGACGTCGAGCCAGCCATTGGCATTGCCTCCGACGTTGGCGTACCCGCGCGATTGCCCTTTCGCATCGACAAGCAGGTCGAGATCGCCATCGGTATCGAAATCGATGGCAACCAGCTCATCGATGCGACCGACGCCCTTCGGTGCGATGTTCCAGGTCGTGAACGTGCGCAACCCCGCGTTGCGGAACAACAGCAATCCCGCCTTGCCGCCGAAGGCGATATCGAGGAAACCGTCGTTGTCGAAATCCGCAATCGCAACCCGGCTCAGTCCGGACTTCGCCGTCAGGCTGGCCAGATCGCCACCTGCTGTGCGCTCGAAACTGCCGTCGCCCTTGTTGATCAACAGCACCGCGCCCTCGCTGGCCGCCACGACAAGGTCAGGCCAGCCATCGGTGTCGAGATCGGCCGCCGCGACATCCCGCACCCTGGCCACGCCCAGATCAATCGACTCGAAGCGCCCCTGTCGCAGATTGCTGCGAATCACCAGTGACCCCTTCGCGGTCGCCGAGACGAGATCGAGATCCCCATCGCGGTCAAGGTCGTCGACGAAAACCCGAGCACTCGTGAATCCCGCCTCACCGGTTGCGGCAGTCACGTCGGTCCAGCTGCCGTCCAGATTGTTGCGCAACAGCTTGTCCGGGATTTCCGCCCCGTACAGATAGACATCGAGGTCGCCGTCGTTGTCGAAGTCGATGAACGCGATTCCGCCAAAGGGCTTGGGCACGGCGTAGGTGTCGGCTTCGCCGCGGTTTCTGAAGTCGGTTCGACGCAGCAAGCCCTGTGCAGTCGGGTTTCCTTCAATCGTCGGGCGCGGCTCGAACGTGACCGCAATCGGCTTGCCGGCACCGGGGCGCAACGAGGCTTCGAATCCGGAACCGAACGAGGTCAATGGCATACCGATGACCTCGGTGTACACCTCGGCCAGCGAGGCCAGGTAGCGATCGCTGACACGCAGCAGGTTCTCGACGACGCGCAGCCTGGCAATCGCCTCCTTCATGTCACCCGCCTGCAACGCCCTGGTGCTCTGGGCGAGATAACCGCCAAGCTTGGCATCGACCGGCGCCAGTACGGATTCAATCGTGGCCAGCGTGGCCGACGCTTCATCCTTTTCCGCACGTTCGAGCTGCAGCATCGCCAGCCTGAACAGGGCCGGGAGATTGGCGGGAGACACGCCGAGAATTTCACCCAGATATTGCCGGCGGATCCTGGCATCGGGATCGGCCTGCGCGTCATTGTCGGCAGAGCGAATCCAGCGCCACCTTGCTTCCAGATGGCCTGAAGAGGCCCTGGCTGCATTCGCCAGCGCCTCGCGCGCAGCCACTTCGTTCGCCTTTGCCGTCTCGATGGCAGCGCGAATCATCAGGATGTCCGATCGATCCGGTGACAGTGCGGAAGCCTTGGCCAGCAGTGAATCGGCCGCAGCCGTGTCGCCGCTTCTGAGTGCCGCGACCGCTTCGTTGGCACTCGGCAACGGATCGTCGCTCACGAGTACTGCCAGCCTGGCGAAGGTTTGCCTGGCTTCCGCGTTCCTGTCTTCCTCGAGATAGGCGAGCCCCAGGTTTTTCAGACTCAGGATTTCGGCGTTGTCTGTCGATACCGAAGAATCGCCGGCAAAGGCAGATGCCTGAAATGCCGAGATCAGCAGCACAACGGCGGGCAAGGTGAGCAGGTGGAGCAGACCACTTCGAAATGCAGACAAGGTCATGCGGAAATCCATGCAAGGGAAACGTCGATCTTGTTGAGCTTGCAGCGGCTCGAGAACATACGACTTCCTCGACGCTGCGGCGCCCCATGCCCATCATGCCATTCCGTGGACACTCCGTTCATGCGAGCCGGCCTGGCGCCCGGACCCGCCGCCCGATACATGTCACGTGCCCAGCAGGTTTGCGCCAGCGCACGTTGCGGCGCTTCTCGAAAAACCAACGCACGCAGAGAGGCGATGCCAGGCAGCAGCCCTGTTGCGCAGCAATAGTCCAGTACGCCATCAGCGCGTGGAGGTTGGTAGATGGCCACAACCTGCCCGATCTGCCGGAGTCGGAAATTCACGCAAAAAACCCGCAATGGCTGCGGGTTGAGTGACTTGTCCGGATTGGGCACTGCGCCTCAAACCGATTCTGGTGCGGCACCCGGATTCGAATAATAATCCTAACCGCATGATTTTAAACGTAATATCGGAGACGGAAACGCGAACATGCCCCCAAATATTCCCCCAAAGACCGCGGCTCCCTTGGGTGGCGGCAAGATACAAAGGCAGGCAAGTTTGGCTGAACGATGCGGATCAGGTTGAATCAACCTAAGATCCGGCGTTCTGCCTGTCGAACGCGTCAAAAACATCGCTGTCGTAGAGGCTCGCACTTACGATGTCACATATTGGAACGACTTTCGAAGCCGGTAGCTCTTTTCCTTTTACGGAATCGGCATCGAATGCCTTGGAATAGTCATCTGTGAAGGTTACCCGCAAATTATCTTTGTCTCTATAGCCGCTTTTGATTACTGCGATGTTGATATAGGCCATACTCCCCAACGCCAACGAAGGCATCCTGTAGAGGAAACCCACATAAATCTTTCTGTCCTTCATGCTCAAGAGAAGAGGTATGGGCCGCAACTTCCCGTCCTCGATTTCACTGACGACCTTCCAATACGTCTTCTTTCCATCTCTCGAAGCTAGTAGATTGCTGATGTCCATCCAGAACTGACCCACTTGGCGGGGTAATTTCATCAAAATTGACCCACCTGATTTCACTACCTGATCATTTTGTGCTCAGGGGACTTCGGAAGTGATCACAGTGGGCATGTTGGCCAAGATTCGGCGGATGTACTTCCGCGACAAGCTGTCGTTGCGCGAGATTGCCAAGCACAACGGTATCTCTCGCAATACCCTGAGGCGCTGGTTGCGCCAGGAAGACGCTGAACCGGTGTATCCGGCGCGGGCTGACCGAGCATCCTTGATCCGCCCGCGAGCGCTTGAGGCGTGGCTGAGCGCCGACCGGCACCGGCCCAAGCGGGATCGACGCACCGCACGGGTGATGTTTCAACACTTGCAGGCACAAGGCTATCCAGGTAGGTATGGCCGGGTCGCGACCACGGACCCGCCGTTGGCACGCCGAGGGCGGCGCCACGCGGCATCGTTCGGCGTTTGTGCCGTTGCGCTTTGAGCCGGGCGATGCATTCCAGTTCGACTGGAGTTGCGAGTACGCCGTCATCGGTGGCGTGCGCAGGCGCCTGGAGGTCGCTCACGCGAAGTTGGCCGCGAGCCGGGCCTTCCTGCTGGTCGCCTATCCGATGCAAAGCCACGAGATGCTGTTCGATGCGCCGGCGCGCCTTTGCTGCGTTTGGTGGCGTGCCGCGTCGTGGCATCTACGACAGCATGAAGACGGCGGTTGATCGGGTCGGCCGCGGCAAGGAACGCACGGTCAATGCGCGCTTCCTGGCCATGTGCAGGCACTACCTCTCTTCGAACCGGGGACTCTGAAATCGTGCCGCGGGTTGGGAGAAGGGTGTCGTCGAGAAGAACGTGCAGGATCGCCGCCGTCAGTTATGGACGAAGCCGGCCAGCGGCACTGGCCGACGTTGGCCGATCTGAACGCCTGGCTGACGAGCGAGTGCCATTGGGATGTCATGACCCATCCGGACTGCCCGGACCTCACGATCGCCGAGGTCTGGCAGAACGAGCAACCCAGTTCATGCCCAACCCGGCGCCATTTGATGGCTACATCGAGCAGCCGGTCCGGGTCTCGGCCACGGCGTGATCCACTTCCGGCGCAATCGCTACAGCGTGCCCACCGAAGCGGTCCGCAAGGTCATCAACCTGCATGTCTATCCCACCGAACTGGTGCTGGTGGCCGAGGGCAAGGTGCTGGCGCGACATGCCCGCTGCTTCGAGCGCTATCCAGACTCACTACCTGGCAGCACTACATTCCGCTCGTGCGGCGCAAGCCGGGGCGCACTGCGCGATGGCGCACCGTTTGCCGAGATGCCAGCACCATTACGCTCCCTGCAACATCATCTGTTGCGCCGACCTGGCGGTGACCGAGTCATGGCCCAAGTGCTTGCCGCCGTGCCGGTACACGGACTGGAGGCCGTGTTGATGGCGGTGGAACTGTGTTGGCATCCGGCGCACCGAATGGCGAACTACGTCATCGCGTGCTGCTGGCTTGCTGCGACTGGGCGAACCGGTCCTGCCGCGGGAAAGTATCGCTACAACACTCACCTGGCCCAAGAGCCTCAGGCCAACGTGAATCGCTACCACGACGCCCTGCGATCTGCGCAAGCCCAGAGTGCGTCATGGCCATTGAACTGATCGCGCGCCTGCGTCAGATGAAGTTGCACGGCATGGCCTCGGCCTGGCCGGAACTGGTAGCCAAAGCCGCCAGCGCGAACTGGATCCGGGCGCTGGCTCGCGGGAGTTCTTGCCGCCGAGAGTGCCGAACGGGAAGTGAAGGCAAGCCAATCAGATGACGCGCACTTCCCGGCACACCAGGATCTGGTCGGCTTCGACTTCACCGAGGCCCACGTCGACGAAGCGCTGGTGCGTCGCCTGCATGAATGTGCGTTCCTGGACAGCGCGCAGAACGTGGTGCTGATCGGTGGCCCGGGATCAGGCAAGACTCATCTGGCCACCGCTATCGGTATCGAAGCCATCCAGCACCATCATCGTCGCGTGCGCTTCCTGTCGACCGTTGAGCTGGTCAACACACCTGGAACAAGAAGGCCGCGGGTCGCCAGGGCAAGATCGCCCAGCGGTGAGCTATGCCGATCTGGTCATCCTCGATGAACTCGGCTACTGCCGTTAGTCAGGCAGGCGGTGCCTGCTTTATTCCACTTACTCTCAACCCTGTACGAACGCACCAGCGTCATCATCACCACCAACCTGAGCTTCACCGAATGGGCCAGCGTGTTCGGCGATGCCAAGATGACCACTACCTTGCTCGACCGACTGACCCATCACTGCCATATCGTGGAGACCGGAAACGAATCCTGGCGATTCAAGAACAGTTCCGCAGCTACCACACCGCGAAGGCGAAGCAGTCCATCCAAAACAGGAGAGAAGAAGACAAACCAGAACGACTTATCCACAACCGAGTAGCTACTACCGACCGAGGGTGAGTCCAGTTTTCGATGAAAACCCCGGGTCAGTTTTGCGTGGAAATCAACACTAGTAGATCGCCGACATAAGGAATTAGCCAGATCAAACGTGTAAAAATCTCTCCATGCAAGGAACGGAATTTTCGGTTTTCTATAGGCATGACGCCGCTAAAGCTGAGGTAAAGTAGCGACTCAAATTGATTGAGCATGCCCTTACCATATAGCCAGAACCCTGCCTCTCGTTCGGGCCATGCTTTATTGGTAAGCCAAGTAAGAATCACGCTTATGCCGAGCGCCAGGAATGCCGTTCCAATACCTGGGTAGTCCAATAGTGAGTGGATGAACCCAAAGAGATAGGCGCCCAACGAAAATTTCGACAGAAGCACGACAATTACGCGCGAGACTGTCGCTAGTAATACACCCAAGAAAGCCGAAGCGAACAGCAGCTGTTCCTTGGATTGGCGGGAAGACCAATAAATCGCGCAGTTCGCGTAGACGAGAAATATGTAGCCGCCCAATAGCGGCAATATCAACTGATTGAAGGGCATTTCCCTTCGCCCCTTCTTCGTCGAACGGTTACTTGCGAGCCTTCTTCTCCGGCCCTCGATTTCTCACCGCTGCACGTTGGTCTACACCGCCAGCGTTACTTCCCAGCTTCTGGACCAGATCCCGACCGCCTTTCGATTCGAAAAAAAGCCACCAGAATCGAGCGAACACCCGATCGGCTCAAGCTCCCGTAGGTTGCCTTGCTGAGTTGTTCAGTCGTAAGCAATTTTTCGACTAACGCGTTGTCAGCCATGATTGCACACTCCGTTGGCTTCGTATGTTTGACCGCATTGCGCGGCGACAAGATGCGAATCGCTTCACTCGCACGTTGTACAGAGTAGTCTGCCCTTATCTACCGCAGGAGTCCACCTTTCCGGCACCTCCCTAAGCCATTGTTCATACTCATATTTTTCAGCATGACGAGTAACGGGCGGATCGTTCGGACTACTCACAGCAGACCCGGCTGACAAATCGAGCTTATCGATACGATCTACCTAACCTTGGCTATCGCGGTATCACAAACCGAGTCGACTCGTCTTTCGCCCGATAGCTCCAGTCGGAAGTGTCTTAACTGTCGCATCAATCACACATATCGCAGTCGTTCAACAGCAAACGCACCATCGGAGCTGATCTTGTCTCCCAGCTTGCGTAGATGGTGGAACGTAGATTGTCCACGCTCACGCCCGACCATGAACACAGGGCCGTAGTCAGTATGGCGGGCCGTGGCCTTCTCGACTTCCTCGGATTTACCCCAGAATTGCTGGCCTTTCACTTCAAGCAAGGCAATGCCACCGGGTGTTTCTCGTTCGGCCAAGCTCACCACGAAGTCAGGGAAAAAGCCCTCTCCCTCGTCCCACCTATACAGGCCTATCGCTTCTGGCTTTCGATGGTCGGATGGGTTGCGGTGCCACCAGCGCACCAGTGGGCTGGCGTCGAGCAACTTAGCTACAGCTTGTTCATCTTCGTTCAATCCTTGAGGAACCACGCCATACAGCGCGCGGCGTGCGGGCTCCAACCGCAGATCGCTCTGCAATTCCGATAGCAGTGGCGCGTCCACATCGACGACCTGATCGTGCCGCATTCGTCGATAAGCAATCTTCAACAGGTCGGGGTGCCGCACCAGTACCAAATCGAGCTGCTGCATCAGTGCCTCTTCGTCAGAAGGCGCCTGCGAACCAGCCTGTTCGATCGCCTTGCGAAAGCGCTCAAGCAGCCGATGGGCCAATTCGCGGTCGTTGGATTCCCTCAGCTTCAGGCGAATCTGTTCCGCTCTGTCAGCCACCGCTTCCGGGGCGAGATCGGCAAACAAATCCGCACCGTCTTCGCCGACATGACCGCCCTCGAACAGATCGCGCTCGTCTCGGCTGACCAATGCGCGCGAACGCGTGCGGCTGTTCAAAACTTCGCCGGTAAAGTCGACGAAGTCGACAAGGCGCGCCTCGAAATCCGATGCTGCGGCGGGCAAGCGTTCGCCGCGCAACACTGCGGGGCTCTCGGCTCGGCGCGGATAGCGATGCAGAGTTTCGCGAGTCAGGGTCAGCAGTGCAGGTGAGAACGCGGACGGAACTATTGGTTGACTGCCGATCTCCCCTCCAGCCATGTGCAAGAGGTCGCGCGCCGCCGGAATCCACAACTCGCGCTCGCTGCCAGCGAGGCCACCATTGCCATCTTTGAGCGCATCGTCTGGCCCAGAGAAAGCAGTGCCCTGAGTCTGCACATCGTGAGGTGTCACCAGCAAAGACAGGGGCTCGCCGCTACGTGCAATTTGAACCTGTGCGGTATCGCCGATAACAGTAATTACGGTCTGCGTGCCGACTTCCGGTGCGCGCGTTGTCAACGCGTTGATCTGTGCACCCGCGTCTAGCAGACCTTCCTGCGACTCCGAATTGGCAAGAAATACGTAGCCCTGATTTAGCATCTCCGGCAAGTCATCGCGCTCTTGCAGCAAAGCGTGACGGCGCACAATGCGACCGATCACTTGCACGCCGAACGCTGCATCTCGCGTGCCGCGCAAGGCAGCAAGGGTAAAAGCGCGCGGTGCATCAAAACCTAGCGCCACCGCCATCTTGAATATCAGCACTTCGACCGAGGGGTCGTTCGCTAGGGCGATCAGGTCCGGGTCCGGCTCGGCGGCGGTATGAACGCGCACCGCGCTTTCAGAAAACTTGAGCACGTCGATCAGATACTCGCGTGCGTCGTTTTGCGCTTGTTTGCCATCAGGCACTTGAACCAGCATCAGCGGAGTCAAGTGCACGCCAGCTGTTCTCAGTTCGCTCTGGATGCGCCTGTGCATCGTTGTGCATTCACGCAATGCTAGATGTTCGAAATCAATCAACTGGCTGGCATTGTCATCGCGAGCGACAAAACGAACTGTGCGGACGCCGCGTTTGAGAAGTCGCGCTTCCACCGCGTCGAAACGGCTCACGGATGCCCAATCAGCTGGCTCGCCGATGCGGTAGCCCGTATCGCGCTCGAATGCCAACGCGTCCTGGTCGCGCGGGGTCGCCGTCATCATCAAAGCGTAATCCGGTTTCAACACTTCGCTGAAAAAAGCGCGCGCCTGCGCCGCCTTGTGGAAACCGTGATGAGCCTCGTCAACCACGCAGCCGATGCGAACACCTTCGGCGCGCGCCTGCTCGATCAGCGCATCCAGTGATTGACCATCGTCGCCCTTGCTACGCGCACGCCGGCTGTCGGCGTTACGTGCGGCAACCGAGCCCCAAGTGGTGACAAACACGCCACCGCCATCCACCGCGCCAAGGCGGCGGTCGCTATCCAGATCGAGCATACGCAGCGAGGGCGCGTGTGCGGCAATCACGGCGCGGGATTGCTCCACCAGTCCAGCAAACGGCGCAAACCAGAACCACAGCACGCGCTGACCTTTGCTGAAGCGAGCCAGCGCCTCCACCGCAATGATCGTTTTGCCGGCACCTGTCGGCGCTTGCAAAACGATCGCGCCATCGCGCTGGCGCGCCTCATCAAGCACCCGCTCGGGCATTTGGCGCATGCCTTCGTAGAGCGCGCGCACATTGTCGAAGCGGGCGACGATGCCGGTGCAGACTTCTTCCTGGAATGTCTTGAGATTGATCGGCATGTCAGCGTCCAAAACGTGCGCGTAGCGCTTGCGGGATGGGTTGCCAGTCGGCCTGCGGCGCGAGGTCGCGCACGCGTTCTGGCGACCAGCAATAAATCGTTGCGGGCTGATCGATCTCGGCCAGCCAGTCGCGCAGGCGGTTCACATGGGCCTCGCGGAAATCAGCCAGATAGGCGAGTGCGCCATCGGCAGCAAATCCCTTACCCGACCACGGCGACAGCGGCCGATCATGGATCAACTGCAACGCAGTCCAGATCTCGGCGTGTTCAAGTTTCAAGCTCAAGCGATGCGGCGGAATGCGCCGCGCGCGCAAGTAGGCAAAATCGCCGCCGAGTCCGGCCACGGCCTCGCCTTTCGTATTCGTGTAACCGCCCATCACGCGACGCACGCGCTCAGCGCAGACATCGCGGCACAGATTCTTGTCGGGTTGATCCTCACTGGCCTCGGTGCTGCTGACCAAGATGAAGCGGCGCTCGGCGCCGTCTTCTTTGTTGAGGTTAGCCACGGCTTGGGCCAGCGTACCCGAGCCGGCGAAGAAATCGAGAATCGTATCGCCTGGATTGCTGGCGATGCGCAAGATACGCTCCATCAGTTGCACTGGCTTGGGTGTTGAAAACACGTCGCTAGAGGATTCGAAACGCAGCACATCGAGCAGCTGCTTTTTCGCATCTTGGGTGTGGCCCACTTCGCCGTAGGTCCACAAAGTTTGTGGAACGACGCCTTGCTTTACTTCGGACAGGAAGCGTTTGACAGCAGGAATATTGTTGTCGCTTTTCCCCCACCAAATACGATTATCTGCATCGAGTTCTTTGAATTTTCTTTCCGAAACCACCCAATATCGTCCGGATGGTGGTCCTGCAATCTGTCGTCCAGAAGGCGTCACAATCGGGTACGTGCCATCACCATAGTAGTTGCGAGCTGACATATCGCTTGCTTTCCAATGGCCACGCGGATCGTTGTCCGGATTCTTATACGCGCTGTCTTGCGCCGCATTCCGTGGCAGCGAATTTGGGTGCCACCCCTCTCGATTGCGTGCATAAACGACGATGTATTCGTGGTCGTCGGAAAAATGTTGCGCAGAGTTCTTGGGTGAATACACCTTCTGCCAGATCACATTGGCAATAAAGTTCCCTTCGCCAAACACCTCATCCATCAACAAGCCGAGTCGAAACAATTCGTTGTCATCAATGCTGACGAAAATCACGCCGTCGTCGGCGAGCAGATCCTTGGCCAAGCGCAGCCGCTTGTACATGAACTCCAGCCACAGCGAATGGCGGAATCGGTGGCTCTTGTCGATGAAGCGATCGTTGTAGACGAAATCGCGATTGCCGGTGTTGTACGGCGGGTCGATATAGATGCAGCGGATGGCGCCCGCGTGGCTCATGCGCAGGGCACGCAGGGCATCGTAGTTGTCGCCTTCGATGATCAGGTTGTGCCAAGGTGCATCGCCGTGGCTGAGTGACGGGTCGAGTTCTAACGCAACGTAGTCGTCGTTGATCGCGGCGTCTGGGTCGATGTCATCCCTTTCCCACACCAGGCCAAGTTGACGCTCGGTATCGCGGCGGGTCAGCAGGCGGATCAATTGCTCCTTGCTCAGATCGTCGTACTTCGACACTCCACACTCCTCTTGACCGCGGCGCCGCCGGTATGGCGCTACATTAGACCAGATGTAACCTGAAACTTTCAGCCAGCCGGGTCCCGCGCTGCCATGCGGGCTTAGATTCATCCGGCTCGATTAAACAGAGGGTCGGCTTCTGGCCTTGTACTCGCCACAGTTGGGTCAGAGGAACAGATTGTGGTACCTCGCCATGAACGCTGACAGGGCCTCGTCGCGGAATTGCTCCTCTCGGCACCAGGCGTCGAATAGGCGCTCATATGTGGCGCTCCGCATTCCCTTGCTTCGTTTCGGAAACTCGTCAATATCTTGCCCCAGCTTGCGTAGGATCTTATGCGTCCGACCCCAGCTCCTGTCCAGAAAGTCGTTGGACTGGGACTGATACTTCAGGCGCAGACACTTGCGGCAGCCGGGAACGTTTGCGAGATAGACGATTGCGACGCGACGCCGGCAGCGTGGGCAAGTAAACCATTCACGCGTTCCGCCGAAGTGGCAGAGGGACTTCCAAAGGTCCAGTACAACGTGTCTGGGATCTCCGTTGCGGTTGTAGTCGAGATGGACGGAGTAGCTGTCTGGGACCCGTATGCCAATGGTGCCCGCGTGCTCGCCGTCCCGGCTCCACGTCCAGGAAAACGAGGCGCCTGCATTTAGGAGTCCACGGCGGTGCAAGTCGCGAACGTCCAAGCGCAAATAGTGCGATGTCTTTGCGTGGGAGGCGGGTCGTCCGGCACCCCATCGAAAACCGCCACGGCTCATGATCGAGATTCCACGGAAAACGAAATCATTAGGCTAACTCGTGCTTTTCAGGTGGAATTGCGCCGCCCATCTTTGTGGCATCGGCTCGAAACATTGGCCCGAAGCAGAACCCGAAATGCGCCCATGCGGTGGTAACTCTTTTAAGGTATGCAGTGACTGCACAAGGGACCCGCAGAAAACCCCTCTGACTTGTGCACTGAATGATGCAGTCGTGGGTTGCTTATGCAGTGACTGCACTAGCGCGACCGTTGCTAGGTCAGTGACTGCATCGGCATTGTGCAGTGAGTGCACTGGCATTTTTTTATGCTGCCATGGCTTCAAGCCTTGTTTGGCTTCGTCTTCTGCGTTTCGGTTCCGGCAGCTGAAAATCAGGGATTCCGTCGCGTTTCCAAGCGTTCGACGGAGTGAGGGTGGGCCGGATTTCCAGGTCATGCCCTCGCTTCTCGTCGATCTTGCGAAAGGTGAAGGCGAACAGGTTCGGCTTGTTCAGTCCGCCCTGTTGTGTACGGACAATGATTCGATAGTGCTCTAGCTCCAGCATTGCGGCTCTGAGCGTGTTCGAGGAATTCCAGCCCATGTCCTTCATCAGAGACCACGAACAGCACAGATAGCCATTGTTGAAGCCCGTGTATTGTGTTCCCAGGTCCAGAACGAGCTTGTTTGAATGCGGGCTCAGACGTCGGAAGTTCAGGTGACGAATGAGCGTCAGGGGGATCGCAAACGAGGCGCCTCCATCGAGCTCCTTCCATTGGCCCTTGTCCTTTTTTCTGGTCATTGACGTGCTTTCGCGTGCGCGACTATTCGCCGTCCCCCGCGTTTCTCTCCTCGGTCTTTCGGGTGGTGGCGCGCATTCTGCTGCTCTCCCAGTCAGGAGTCGCGAGAATGGACGAATTTCCACGCAATCCGCCCTTATGGGCGTCGCGCGCCGCAATCCTGGCTTCGCACCATTCCGTTACCTCATGCTCCAGCCATGCGCTAGCTCGCTGCCCAAGCTTGACTGGCACCGGAAAAGATGGCGGGTCGGCAGCTATGCGCCGATAGATTTCCGAGCCGGAAAGACTTGTACGAAAGCGAACTTCTGGCAGCTTCAGGAGTACCAGCGGCAAACCTGATTCGGATTCCCTGCGGTTTTTCATGCGACCTCACAAGATGCCCTGCGATGATTTGGGCTCAGTGGGTCCATTCTGATCGGGCGGATCGGGCTTTTCGACCTCAAAAAGTGGCGCGACTATTTGAAGTAACCCTGCTTTTCCATCGCTTCAATTGCTTCATCAATCGGCTTCTTCATTTCACGGTATCTCGCCCACGCGCGTTCAATCCCTGATTCAGACATATTGAATTTCGATGCAGCCAACGCGAACGCACCATCCGATCGGCTAGATTTCAGCGGCAGCCCCTCTTTCCTTCTCGCCTCCAGAAAGAGGCCTATCTTGACGGCTCGTCCGCCCATGTTGGATCCGGGACGCGCCTTTGGTGGAACGAGTCCCAGAGCCGCACCCGCACAATTTGGGCTGGCTATTGCGAGTTCGAGCGCGCCCGCGAGAAATTCTCGGACCGGCTGAGAAATCTCCGCGCCAGATCTAAGCGCCGCAATCACGCGACTCATCAGCCACTCCGCACTGCGAACATTGCGCATTTTTGCTCCCTCGATAAGCAAGTCCTCGATTGCTACGCCACGGGTCTTCAACTGCTTTGATTTCGCTTGCACTTCCAATCCTCACTTTGACCGTGATTGCCTTGAATGGAAGGGCAACGAATGCCGAACGACTATTACACTCGCTTGCGCCGAATAGCCGCTACGTTGCCGCCCACACGCAATGAGTCCAAGTAATCTGCCCATGCCTGCATCATGCTTCGACGCTCTGCCATGTACTGGGCTCGGTTGTAGGCTGCTCGCACCTTGTTGCGTTCGGCGTGGGCTAGCTGGCGTTCGATCACGTCGGGATTCCATCCCAATTCGTTCAGACGTGTCGATGCCATGGCGCGAAATCCGTGCCCCGTCATCGTATCGCGGTCGAATCCCATGCGTCGCAGCGCGGCGTTGATCGTATTGTTGCTCATGGGCTCGCCTGCCGTGCGGATGCCGGGAAACAGGTAGCGCCCTCGTCCCGTCAGTGGGTGCAGGTCGCGGAGTATCGCCATTGCCTGCGTTGACAGCGGGACGACATGAGCTTCGCGCATCTTCATCTTGTCCGCAGGTATTCGCCACTCGCCAGCGTCCAGGTCGAATTCCGACCATTCGGCGCGACGCAATTCGCCCGGTCGCGCGAATACCAGTGGAGCCAGTCGCAGGGCGCAGCATGTCGGGAAGTGTCCGGCGTAGGCGTCCAACGCACGCAGCAAGTCTCCGACTTTTGCGGGATCAGTAATTGCTGCGTGAGACTTCGACACAATCGGGGCCAGTGCTCCGCGAAGGTCTGCAGAGGGGTCGCGCGTGGCCATGCCGTGCGCGATGGCATACCGGAATATCTGCCCCACTCTGGCTTTCAAGCGATGCGCGGTTTCGTTTGCTCCGCGCGATTCAATGCGCTTCAGGACCGCCAGCAACTCGGGCGGGTCTATTTCAGTCATGGGACGTGGACCCAGCCAAGGGAAGGCAAACAGTTCCAAGGTCCGCTCTGCCTTCTTGTGCGTGATCGGTGCCATCTTCCGCTTCTGGCTCGCCAGCCATTGGCGCGCGACCCCTTCGAACGTCGTTTCTGCCGACAGCAATCGCTTGTGCCGGGCTGCTCTGCGTTGCGTGGCCGGGTCTATTCCGTCGCGAAGGGCGCGGCGCGCGTCATCCTTGCGTTCGCGTGCTTCGGCAAGGGTGACTTCGGGAAAGACGCCGAAGGCCAGCCGTGTGTCCTTGCCAGCGTAGCGGTAACGCCAGCGCCAATAGCGCGATCCGTTCGGCATGATCTCCAGATACAGACCGGCACCGTCGGTGAGCTTGTAGGGCTTCGCGCGCGGCTTTGCGTTGCGTATCGCTGTCACGGTCAGCGGCATGGGGCCATCTCGCTCTGACGTGGGGCCATATCGCCCACATTCCCCCGATGATGGCCCCACATCAGACTGGATGCAACGGGACTACTCGGGACAGCACGCAACAAAAAACCCGCATTCTCAGCGGGTTTCGGCGGGTCTTCGGGATTGTGAGGGATCTCTCGAAACCCCTGTATGGTGCCGGCACCCGGATTCGAACTGGGGACCTACCGCTTACAAGGCGGTTGCTCTACCAACTGAGCTATGCCGGCGTTGGGGGTGCGCATTCTAGAGGACAACCCGGCAAATACCAATGCGCAGGACCGGATGGTTTAGGCCGACTTTTCGATGCTGATCAAAAACAGTCGATCGCGCGCTCTTCAAGACCGGTGGCATTGACCGCCAGGACACGCCAGTTGACGGGCTTGTCGGCGGATCGGGCGAAATCGATCCAGTAGACCGGCAGTTCCTCCGTACGCTGGATGAGTTGTGGGGCGAATCCCATGGCCTCGATATCAGCCTTGCGCCGCTCCGCATTGGCCTGCTCGCGAAACAGGCCCAGAGAAATCGTATTGAGCTGCTCACCCGCGGTCACTACGTAATAGTCGCGCACGCCCTTGGCAGACAGGGTCCGTGCGACTCCAAGGGCTTCCTCTCGCGATTTCATCGCTTCGAGAAAGACCCAGTAGCCCCGGGATTGCGTCGCGCGCTCATCCCGGTACTGGATGCGCTTGACCACAGGCGTCATGGCACCGAGCGTGGCGCGCATGTCCGACTGCGTCTGGAAGGGGCCGATGGACACGCACACGTCGGTGCCGCTGGCCGTTGTCGGACCGGTTGCTACTGCTGTTGCCGCGGGCTGACCCCCGGCTGCATCGCGCTCGGAAAGCAGCACCAGTGCGGGGACGCCCGGGTCGCTTGGTGCAAACGGACTGGCTGCGGGTTGCGGAGCAAACGCGATCCAGCAAGCACCGCCAATGTTCAGCGCAAGCAGGAGCAGGAAAAGAACTCTGGGGAACATCCGATCTCGATGAAATTGGCGGAATGGAAGGTCTGGAGCACGATTCTAGCCCCAACACCTACGTTGAATCGTCTGCCTGGCAGGCAGTTGTGCTCGTTCATGCAAGTTCGCGGCAAGACGCAACGGGCCGAAGCAGCGCAGTCTACAGGGCGCCATTGATCCTCTGGAGGTCCATTCTGACACCGCATCGTGTCGCTGCAGCAGCGCTTCCGCAGCCGGCTAGCTGGATTCTTCCGCTGCCCAGAGCGCCAGACCCCGCAATACCAGATCCCGTCCACGCTCCACATCCGGCATAAGGGGCAGCCATTCATCGAGGCCGCCGCCGTCGCCGACCATCGCCACATCGGTGTCGAGGCGCCTGGAAACCGTCTCGCGAAAGCGCTCTACAAGCGCCACTGCCGCCAGCAGGCAACCGGACCAGGCTGCATCTATCGTGTTGCTTGCGATGTCGACAAGGGTTCCCTGACTCTCGCCAACCTGGGCAGTGGCACGACCGAGCGACTGGCGCATCAGCATGGGCGACGGCGCAATCAGTCCTCCGAGATGGTTTCCGTCCGCGGCTAACGCGTCGAGGGTCAACGCCGTTCCGCAGCTGATCAGGATTTGTGCGCGCGGCTTGTCCGCATGCAAGGCGGCGAGGGCAAGGAACCGGTCTACGCCCAGTCGAGCGGGGTCCGAACGATAAGCATTGGTGACGCCGAGCGCTGCCCGCGGACTACGCACGAAACTGGCCTCCTGGTTGAACAGACTTTCGACCAGTGTGGCCAATTCCTGCTCCCGCTCGGGCTTGACCACGCTGGCCACGAGGATTTCCTGCGGACGCTGCAGGGCGCTCCAGTTCGCGCTGAGCGCCGTCTCCAGCGAGGTATCGGCATGTGCGAATACACCGCCCATTGAACGTTTTCCACCGGTCCAGATGGCCCATTTCAGGCGCGTGTTGCCGAAATCCACCAGCAGATTCATGGCTGGACTTCCGACCGGATTCGAATGCTCACCTCACCGCTGTCCACAACGAGCTCCCCGTTTGTCGTGCTGACGCGCAAGGCTCCGGAATCATCGACCCCGACAGCCACGCCTTCTCGAAATCCCCGAGCAGTCGACACGCGGACAGAGTGTCCGCGCAGCACATCGTACTGCGCAAACTCCTTCTTGAACGAGGAAAATGTCGTATTCCTGAACTGTTCAACGGCTTCCAGAACGCGAGCGAGCAGTCGTCCGGCCAGCGCGTTCCGTTCCGGAACGGACTCACGTCGCGCCGAGGCCAGATCGATCCAGGCTTGATCGATGAATTCTTGAGCCGGTTCGCCAAGGCGCACATTGATACCGATACCGGCAATCGCATGGCAGGGCCCCAATGCATCGCCGCCCAGTTCGACCAGGATACCTGCCAGTTTTCGGCGACGAATCTGCACATCATTCGGCCACTTCAGACCTGCATCGACGTAGCCGAAGTCGCGCAGCGCCCGCACTACGCCTATCCCGACCACCAGGCTCAGCCCGGCCAGCGTCGACATGCTTCTTTCAAACTTCCATAGAATGGAAAACGCCAACCCTCCCCCGAGCGGCGAATACCAGCTGCGGCCGCGTCGGCCGCGCCCACCGGTCTGAATCTCGGCGAAACACACTCTCGGCGACGCGCATTCCGCTGAGACGCGCCGGGCCAACTCGCTGCTGGTCGAGTCGATCTGCCAGCAGACATCGATGTCAGCTGCGTCGAGCGCAAGCTCGGCCGGAAGACCGGCTGCGATCAGCCGCGCATCGAGCTGCTCAACACGGGATTGCAACGCATAGCCCTTGCCTGTCTGGACTCCGATTGGAGCGCCGTGCGAGCGCAGGCTCTCGATCTGCTTCCAGATGGCCGCACGAGTCACTCCGAACCGAGCCGCCAGGACACTGCCCGAGATTGTCTTGTCCACTTGCAACAGGGCCAGAAGCTGTTTCGCCTCGATGCTCACGAGCGGTCCTTGCGCTGACCCAGCTTTGGTTCTTCGTGGCGCAGCAGGCGCCCCAGATTGCTGCGATGCGTGTAAACGAGCAGTACGGCAATGCCCACCGCAAACGGCAGCAGCGCAGACGATCGGGAATACTCGAGCAGATCCCCGCCAACAACAAGGCAGGGAAAAGCCAGCGCCGCGCTGACTGTGGCAAGGCCGACGTAGCGCGTCACGCCAATGACGCCAAGCCAGACCACGAACAGCATCGCCGCGATCAGGGGTGCCACGACCAGGATCACGCCGACCGCCGTGCCGGCACCCTTGCCTCCGCGAAAACCGAAGAACACCGGCCAGCAATGACCGAGCACCGCAGCAAATCCGCACAGGGCGACTGCGCCATGCAGGCCGGTAGTCGGCAACTCCGCGTGTCCCGGCTGCCAGTAACCGAGCAAGGCCGCCAGCGCACCCTTGCCGACATCAATGACAACCACTGCCAGGGCAAACCTCCAGCCGGCAACGCGCAATGCGTTGGTTCCGCCGGCATTGCCGCTGCCATGCTGGCGTATATCCAGGCCACGCAAGCGACCCACCAGAAGACTTCCGGACAAGGAGCCAAGCAGGTAGGCAATCGCAATCTTGACTGCAAGTAGCAGCATATCCGGACTCCAGGAAACGATTCCGGCCATCACTGCCGCCGGATGTGCCTGCATGCTCTCATCAACCCGCATCCTTGGGCATCAGGGAAAGCGCTATGGCGCCGGGGCCGGCATGCGCTCCGATCGCGCTCCCTGCATCCAGCAGAGGCGCACACTCCACTCCGGGCAATTGTTCGAGCAGGGCATCGCGCACGCGTCGGCCCTGCTCGGGGTTGTCGCAATGCATGACCTGGGCGCGCCAACGACGGTTGCGATCCGTCTTGCTCAAGACCCGGCGCACGAATCGCTCGGCCAGGCGTTTGCCGTGCAACGTGACGCCCGTGACATGCAACTTTCCGTCGCCGCCGCCGATGCGCACGATCGGCACCAGCCCGAGCCAGCGTGTAATCGGCAGGGCCCATGCCGGCACACGGCCGCCGCGGACGGCCGAACTCAAGTCGGTCAGGAATGCAAACGTCGCGGTTTGCTCGCGCAACGTCTCGAGTTCGAGCGCAATGACCCGGGCGGCCACGCCGGCAAGCGCGCGTTCGGCCGCATACAGGGCGAGCAGGCCGTGCCCGCCGGAAACATTGGCGGAGTCGACGACGTGCACGCGCGGGCCATAGCCGGCGGCAGCCGATTCGCCCGCCTGCAAGGTGCCCGAAACGGCGCGCGAAACGCCAAGGTAAAGAACCTCCTCATGATGGCTGAGCAGGAATCCGAACAGACGGCGGAAATCTCCAGCGGGTGGCTGCGAGGTCCGGACCACGTGCTCGCTCGTGCGCAGCAGATCGTAGAACGCGTCGGGAGACAGCGACACCTTGTCCAGATAGTCCTCGGCCCCGACAGTGATGCGCACCGGCACCACCTGAATTGGCAAGGATTCAAGTGCTTCCGCCGGCAAGTCCGCAGCCGAGTCGATGACCACGACCGACTTGCCAAGCGTGTGAGCCGTACGTTGCTGTGCGTGCATGTCATCGGCCTTGCGTGCACGCACCTCGCCGAATTCCGAGAGCACTTCAAACAGCAGCGTCGGTTCGTTGACATGCATGTGCACACGCAGTTTTTCGCGGGTGCCCGCCATGACCAGGCTTGAGCCGCCGAGTGTGTCCAGCGCTGATCGGACCGCGGCGCGATCGATATCGCTGGCAGACAGCACGCACTCGGTACACCAGCGCTCGGCCGATTCGGCATGCGCGTCGGCAGCAACCACGACACCGGCCTCCCCGGAACCTGGCCGATCGACCTCGCTTGCCACAGACTTGCCATGGACGATGAACTCGTTGATGCCCTCGAGCAGATGCAGGAATCCCTGAGCTCCGGCGTCCACGACACCGGCCTTGCGCAAGACCGCGAGCTGGTTTGGCGTATTCGCAAGCGCCTCCCGACTGGCGAAGAGCGCCTGCGCAAACGCCTGGCGAAGGTCCTCGACGCCGTGATCGCAGGCTTCGCGCAGAGACGTCGAAAAGGCGGAGATCACCGACAGCATGGTGCCTTCGCGCGGCTCGGCGATCGCCTGGCGCGCCTGCTCGGAACTGAATGCCGCGGCGCTCGCCAGCTGGCTCAGCGCAAGGCGCCTGTGCCCGGCCAGCGATTCGCCGAGTCCCTGCAGGAATTGCGCAAGTATCGCGCCGGAATTGCCTCTCGCCGCGTCGATCGCTTCACTGGCCATGCGCTCGAAGACCGCCCCCGCGCTGGCTCGGGGCATGTCGCGCAGGGCGTCGCGCACGCTGCTCAGAGTGAATCCGAGATTGCTGCCGGTATCGCCATCGGGAACCGGAAAGACATTGATCCGATTGAGCAGGTCACGCTCCGAGATGACCCGGCCCATGCCCGCGATCAGGGCACGTTTGACCGCAGGCCCATCGGTGTCCCCATGGATTTTCGACATTCTGTGCAGAGCGCTGACGATGACTGGACGCAGCAGTCTAACGAGGCTGGCGGCAACAGGTCGCGCTGCGCTGCAGCGCATGGACACATCGCGAGCCGGGCTGTGCGGGTTTCCAATCCGGGCTTTGTCCGGCCGGGCCGAGAAATCCCCTTTTCGTTCATGGAACCACCACGAGCCTGCCAACCTTGGGGATGCCGTCCTGGCGTCACCGAACTTCCGGCCCTGGGCGGGCTGACCGCGACCGGACGGGACACTGTCCGCGACTGTCCGCTGCTGTCCACTGGACATGCTGCTGGAGCCCTGAATTTCCGCAAGTCATTGAAACAAAAATGGTTTGACCTCTGGCATGATTACTGCTGAGGATTCAGTGCACTATTGTGCATGAATCTTCCGGCAGCCTGCCGGCAAGCACGGCTGCTGGCGTCGATGCCGGGATCATGGGAGTATTCCAAGTCCCAGCGTAGCAGCAGTCCCGTGCAGCAATCCGGAGACTTGTCATGAGAACGCGCTTCATCACTTTCATTCTGGCCTCACTGCCCTTGGCGTTCACCGCGCAGGCCGGCGAGATCTCGATGGATAGCGGCGCCTATGGCTCTGGCGCCAGGGGAGATTGTGCTTCAGCGCGATCCTTGCATTCCGAGGATCGTGATGCTGCGGACAACAATACGGATGTCCGTTATTCCGGCACGGCATCGGGAAGCGCTCGCCTCAAGGTTTCCGATGAAGCCGACGAGGCCTCCGAATCTGAATCTGCCGGTAGCAGCGCAACCGGAAAATCGATGTCAGTCCCGGTCAAATCACGCAGCACGCGCTGGCAATCGCTGGTGCCCGGCGCCATCAAATAGCTGCGCGGCGAGAACCCCGCACGCTGTTGTCGCCGGGATTCGCGATCAAGTCACCCGCACTCGCGGAATAACAGACAGACTGCGCGCGTCTGTCTTCCTGTCTGGCTCAGGCCGAGACGGCGGTTCCTGAATCGCCTCCTGCAGGCCGCTCAGCCCGCTTCCGCCGGGCATGGGCAGCGCAGCAGCCTTGTTGCAGAGTTTGGTCCAGCCCACTAGCCTAGCGGATTGTTGTTCCGGTTGGTCGCCAATGTTGGATTCACCCGCGTCGTTTTCCTCCCTGATCCACGCTCGTCACACCCTGCACAAGCTTTTCGTTGCTGTACTGCTCAGCCCGTTGCCGGCCCTCGCCTGCACTGGAAGCGTGCACATCGAACTTGAGAACACGGAGCTCTATGCGCTGGATCACGCGGCAATCGTTGCTGCGCAGCCCGGCTTGGCCGATTGCACCAGCGATCGACTGGTGATGAAGACAAAAGGCAAGGAGGTCGCGTTGCGTGTCGTGGACGAGGACGGCAAGTTCGGCCCGGGCGATCGCGTCGAGTGGCTTGGCCAGCAACTGCATGGCCCGGCAAGCTGGTTCAACAATTACAGCATCAACAATGTCTACGTGCTTTCCGCTGCCGACGGCAGTCACATGCGCATGCACGATCTGGAGGCCGCTGGCGCTGGAGCTGCGCCACTGGAGCGCACCTTGCACATGGAGCAGGAAAACCTGCTGATCCGGCTCGATCCGAGCCAACACAAACCGGGCGAAGAACCGGATGTATGGCAATGGGTCAAGTTGACCCATGCAGATCCGGAGCCATTCAGCACCCGGTTTGATCTGCCGGACCTCGCCAGCACGCGGACAGCAGACGTGCGTCTTCGCTTGAACTTCCGCGGAATATCAAAGGTCGCTGTTCCGTACAAATTGAGGGGTACGCCGGTAGACGACCATGTCCTCGACGTACGCGTGAACGGAGCGCTGCTCGAACAACTCAGGTGGAATGGACGCGACGAGTTCACGCACGAGATCTCTGTTGCGGCGGAGAATCTGCGCCCGGCGGCCAACAAGCTGACCCTTTCAATTCCGAAACGCGGGCTGCCCTGGAAGGAAGAGCAGAACATTGTCGATGTCGTCATGTTCAACTGGATGGAAGCCAGCTATCCCCTGAAAGGGGATATCGAGGCCGGGGCGCCACCGATGCAGACCGCACAGCCATCTGACCTGGCCATCGAGCTGCACTGGAAAGGCGATGGGCCGGCACCGGCACTGGTGGGCGACGATGGCAGCCGCAGACTGCCGCTCAAGCTCGGCAATGGACGCTACCGTTATGCGTCGGCGCCGCCGGAAGTCAGCCTCTATCCCGAAGCAAGCTTCGCTTCGCCGGTTGCACTTCGGAGCATTGGCGAAAGCGTGTTGCGCACGCCCGGCACGGGCTACGACTATCTGATCGTCAGTCATGCCAGCCTGATCGACTCCATTAGGCCGCTTGCCGAATACCACGAAAAGCAAGGCCTCAAGGTGGCCGTTCTGGACGTTGCCAGTGTCTACGACGAGTTCAACCACGGCATCGTCCACCCGCAGGCTATTCGCAATCTTGTTGACCATGCCTGGCACGAGTGGCCCGAGCCTCGCCCCCGCTTCCTGCTGCTGGTCGGAGACGCGAGCTTCGATATTCGCCACGACGAATACAACGACCTGGCATACGCCAAGTTCGCCCACAGTGCCCAGGAAATGCTGCCCGGCCAGTTCTCCGGTATTCCTGCCACACGCTACGAATCCACCGACAAGCTGCTAGCCAGTCGAAACCTCATTCCAACCTGGCAATACCCATCGGCCGAAGGCCAATCCGCCAGTGACAACTGGTTTGGCGCGGTCGATGGAGACGACTATCACCCGGTCGTGGCCGTTGGCAGGTTTCCAGTGGTCGAACCTGCCGAAGTCAGCGCCATTGTCGACAAGACGCTCGACTACCTGACTACGCCGCAGCCCGGCAGTTGGCGCCGCGACGTGATGTTCATCACGGATGAATCGAACTACTTCAAGAAGGCTTCGGACGAGATTGCTTCAAGCGTCGGTCAAAAGGGGTTCCTTTCCGACAAGATCTACGCCAGTTCCGATGAAAAGGACAATATCGCCCATCAGAGTGCCATCAAGGATGGCCTCAACTCCGGGCAGTTGCTCGTGCATTTCATTGGCCATGGTGGCCGTTATATCTGGCGAACGGGACCGCCCGACCTGCGCAAGAATCACGATCTGTTCACGCTCGACGATGTCAGCCAGCTTGAGAATGGTGATCGCTTGCCGATGATCCTGTCCATGACCTGCTATTCGGCACCTTTCGACAACCCGACCGAAGACTCGATTGGCGAACGCTTCCTGCGTGAACCCGGCAAGGGCGCTGTGGCCGTATTCGCGGCCTCCTGGCGAAATGCACCCTCCACGACATTCAGCAAGAACCTGGTCAAGGAACTGCTGGTGCCTGATGCCACTATCGGCGAAGCAATCGTGCGCGCCAAGAAGAGTATCGACGACCGGACTCTGGTGGAAATGTACAATCTGCTCGGCGATCCGGCCGTCGTTCTCGAGCGACCGCGCTCCAGAGCGCGCGTGCAACTGGCAGGAGGCCGCTGGGATCCTTCGGTGACGGTCGCCTTGCCGGACAAGGACTTCTACGGCCGGGTCGGCGTCGACTGGATTGATGCCGAAAACAAGATCCTGGCCACCATGGACTATCAGGTGGAGTCGAACGTATTCAGCTTGCCGGTGCCCAGGTTCGAAGGCGGCAAGATTGCCCGCGCTGTCGGCGTCTATGCCAGCGACAAGAATGGCGACCTGGACGAGCTGACAGGGTTCAGGCTGGATTTCGCACGCTATCACCGACGCAACGGATTTCAGCTGAGTGCGTGGTTGAATCCCGAAAAGCCGCGAGCTGCCGATACGATCATGTTCAGTGGCTATGACGAAGAACCGGACTACGAAGCCGAAGCTGAATCTGCGAGCGAAGACTGATCCGATGCCGCGACTATCGGCACTGATCGAACTGGCGCGTCCAACGCAGTGGATCAAGAATGGATTTGTCCTGCTGCCGTTGTTCTTCGCGCACGCCATGTTCGACACCAGCGCAATGCAGGGTGCCGTACTGGCAACCGCTGCATTCTGCCTTGTGGCTTCTGCGGTCTATGCCTTCAACGATGCCCGCGATGCCGAGCGTGATCGACGACATCCGGACAAATGCCAGCGACCGGTCGCACGCGGCGCTGTCTCGGCCGATACAGCCTACGTCTTGACGGTTGCGCTTGCCGGCGCCGGGCTCGTGCTCGCGGCGCTCGTCAACATCGATGTAGCCGCGGTGATCGGCGCCTACTTTGTCATGCAGCTGGCCTACTCGCTCGGTCTGAAGCGAATCGCCTGGCTGGATGTCGGCATCGTTGCCAGTGGATTCGCCTTGCGCATTCTCGCCGGCGGCCTGGCGGCAGGCGTCCCGCTGACCCCATGGATTCTTGCCATGGGATTTCTGCTCGCACTCATGCTTGCGCTCGGCAAGCGTCATGGTGACCTGACCCACGTCAGCGACTCGGCCAGCCGCGCAACGTCCGCCTACAACCTGAAAAGCATCGAGCGGACGCTGGCCGTACTCGGTGGAGCGGTGGTACTGGCCTACATCTTCTACACGTTTTCGCCCGACGTTCTGGCAAGACACGGGCATCACGCGCTGTTCTTCTCGACCCCCTGGGTGCTGCTTGGCGTGTTTCGTTACCTGTTTCTTGTCTTCAAGCGCGGATCGGGGGGCGATCCCAGCCGCTTGGCGGTCCGTGACCCCGTGCTGCTGGTTTCCACTGTGGGTTGGCTGACGACGCTCGCACTGATTCTCTACCACTGACTGCCATCGGCGGCCCAATCCGGCGACAATGTCGCTGAACCCGAATTCCACGGAGCCTGCGTGCCGGCATTTGCCTACCAAGCGCTCGATAGCAGCGGCAAGACGCTTCGCGGCGTAGTCCAGGGCGACACGCCACGCGCCGTGCGCTCGCTCTTGCGCGAGCGCGGCCTGAATCCGATGGCAGTCGAGGAAGTCGCCGAGGGTTCGCGAAACGGTTCGCTGTTCGCGCGACGCGCCTTGTCCGGCAGCCAGCTGGCCACACTGACGCGCCAGCTTTCCACCCTGGTCGGCGCTGACTTGCCGATTGATGAAGCGCTCGCCGCCCTGTCCGAACAGGACGACAACGAACGTCAGCGCGCGCTGACCGTCGCGCTGCGCTCACGGGTCATGGAAGGCGCCAGCCTGGCCCAGGCCATGGCCGACTTTCCGGAAAGCTTCCCGGAAATCTTTCGTGCCACCGTGGCCGCAGGCGAACAGTCGGGCCATCTCGACACGGTGCTCGAAAAACTGGCCGACTACGCCGAGTCGCGCGACGCACTTCGGCAGACACTGCTTGCTGCCCTGACCTATCCCCTGCTGCTCTCGGTGGTGGCCGTGGCGGTGGTCGCTGGCCTGCTGACCTGGGTCGTGCCGCAGATCATCGGTGTATTCCAGAACATGCAGCAAACCCTGCCCCTGGCCACCCGACTGCTCATGGGCATGTCGGATTTCCTGCGCAACTGGGCATGGTTGCTGATCGCCTTGCTGACGGCGGGCGTGGTCGGCGTCAGGCTCGCCCTGCGTCAGGAAAGAATCCGCTATCGCTGGCATCTGCTGTTGCTCAGGATGCCCTTGTTCGGGCGCCTGACGCGCGCGGCCAACACCGCGCGCGCGGCGCGCACACTGGCCTTGCTGGCCGGCGCCGCGGTGCCCCTGCTGGAAGCGCTGACCATCGCCGCACAGGTCGTGCCCAATCTGCCGATGCGTGAATCGCTGCGCCAGGCTGCGTTCAAGGTACGCGAAGGCAGCGGATTTGCCCGCGCACTCGCCGAAAGCCGCCAGTTCCCTCCGGTCGCACTGCGACTGATCGCCAGCGGCGAACGTTCCGGAGAACTGCCGCGCATGCTTGGCGAAGCGGCCGCCCAGCAGCAGCGCGATCTCGATCGCTGGCTCGGCGTGCTTTCTGCGACACTCGGACCCGCCGTGATCCTGCTCGTGGGTGCAATGGTGCTTTTCATCGTACTGGCCATCCTGATGCCGATTTTCGACCTCAATCAGATGGTCAAGTAGCCGGGAACAGGGCATAAAGAATGGGGTATGGCAAAAGCAATCGACGACGCACGGACTCCTGGCTTCTACAATTCCCCGTTCCCCATTTCCCATTCCCGCCTCGCCAATGATCCACTTCGACAACGTCAGCAAGCGCTATGCCGGGGGACACGAGGCACTGAGTGGGCTCAGTTTCGAGGTGGCTGACGGCGAAATGGTGTTCGTGACCGGCCACTCCGGTGCCGGCAAGACCACCCTGCTCAAGTTGCTCGGCCTGATCGAGAGACCGTCGCGCGGCGAGATCGTTGTCAACGGGGCACCTCTGGCCCGGGTTCGCCAGCGCTCGATTCCGCAGGTCAGACGTGGCATCGGCATGGTTTTCCAGAATCACCGGCTGCTTATGGACCGTTGCGTGTTCGACAACGTGGCCGTGCCTCTGAGCATTGCCGGCGCGGGACGCGATGAGACCGCAAGGCGCGTGCGTGCGGCACTCGACAAGGTCGGCCTGCTCGACAAGGAACGCTCGGCACCGGCCACGCTGTCCACAGGCGAACAACAGCGGGTCGGCATTGCGCGCGCCCTGGTCGGCAAACCGCCGTTGATCATTGCCGACGAACCTACCGGCAATCTCGATCCGCAACTTTCAGTCGAGATCATGAACCTGTTTGCCGAATTCCAGCAGGTCGGAACCACCGTGCTGATCGCCAGTCATGACCTGCATCTGATCCGTCACATGGGCAAGCGCGTGCTCGTGCTCGATCATGGCCAACTGATTGACGATTTTCGTCCGGCGAGCGTCTGATGGCGAAATCCCGCTCCCATGAGAATCGCCTTCGCGTTGCGCCCGCTGCCAATCAGGCCCTGCCTCGTGAACGCCGCTCCTTCGGCGCACGCTGGAGAACCTGGACCGAGCAACACCGCCAGGGCTTCCGTTCGAGCCTGGATCGCCTGCGCGCCCGCCCCTGGGCGACGATGCTGACCGGACTGGTCATGGGTGTCGCACTTTCCCTGCCGCTGTTGTTGCATGTTCTGCTCGACAACGCACGCGACCTCTCGGGCGGCTTGCGCGAGGCGCGTGAATTCACCGTTTTCCTCGATCCCGCCGAAACGCTCGAAGCGGCCCGCAAGATGGCGGACGAATACGGCCAGCGCGATGACGTGCTCGCTGTGGTCAGCCGCACGCCCGACCAGGGCCTGGCCGAATTCCGACAGTTGTCCGGCTTTGCCGAAGCACTCGAAGTGCTGCAGGGAAATCCACTGCCGAGCGTGCTGGTGATCACGCCAAGGCTCGAGTCCGATGAGGCCGAACCGCCGCTGCTGGCGGAATTGAAGGCCGATCCGCGTGTCGACATGGTCCAGTACGACGCCGCCTGGCGGCAGCGGCTTACGGCCATTCTCGAGTTCGGCGAGCGCGTAATGCTGTCGCTGGTGATCTTGCTCGGCCTCGCTACCCTGCTCGTGGTCGGCAACACGGTTCGCATGGACATTCAGTCGCGCGCCGAGGAAATCGCGGTCATCCAGCTGATGGGGGCGAGCGATGGCTATGTCCGGCGACCGTTTCTCTACGCCGGCTTGTGGTACGGGATACTTGGCGGTGTACTTGCGGTGATCGCCGTTGGTATGGTCGAACTTGCGGTACGCGTTCCGCTGCTGGATCTGCTGGCCAGCTACGGAAACCGTTTCGACCTGCATGGCTTCGGCTGGGAGCAGGCTCTGATCGTCGTTGGCGCCAGCGCGCTGCTGGGCTGGACCGGCGCATGGATTGTCAGCACCCGTTACCTGTTTGCCGGGCGTCCGAAATCGTGAACATGAAAACCAACCTCACCCGCCACCTGTCCTCCGATGAACCACGCGTGCTGGTTGTCGATGGCTCGCGGGTCGTGCGCCGCCTGATCGAACAGATGCTCAAGTCGAACTTGCCCGGCGTTACCGTGCTGGCCTGCGAGACCGGCGCCGAGGCGCTCGCCCAGCTGAGTGACGGCGTCGTCGATTTCGTGACCACGGCACTGCGCCTGCCGGACATGGACGGCCTTGCTCTGGCCCGGCAAATCCGCGAGAACTCGCCGCAGGCGTACATGCCCATCGTCGTGGTTTCCGGTGACGTGCAGGAGCGCCTGGTCGAACGCACCCTGAGCGACGATGTCACCGACTACTTCGACAAGGCCCTGGGTTTCCAGGCTCTGGCCGAGTTCATTCGCGGTTATGTGCGCCCGACGGAGTCGACCGCGGGTGAAGTGCTCTACGTCGAGGACAGCCGGGTGGTCGCGCTGGCGACGCGGCGCATGCTCGAGAAGCATGGCCTGACGGTTCTCCATGTTATCGCGGTCGAGGACGCACTGGCCATGCTCGAGACGGCGCAATCGATGGACCGGATTGGCGCAGACATCGTGCTGACCGACGTCAACCTGAAGGGCGAGCTGACCGGGGGCGATCTGCTCGAACGGATCCGCCATCAGCTCGGCTACGGCAAGGGCCACCTGCCGGTCATCGTCATGACTGGCGACGACAATCCCGAAAACCAGGCCGCCCTGCTGCGCGCGGGCGCGAATGATCTGGTCGAAAAACCCATCGAGGAACGTCTGCTGGTGACCAAATTGCTGTTTCAGATGCGCGTGGGTCGGCGCCTGCGCGAGCGAGTCAGCCATGCCAGAACATGAGCAATGATCGTGTCATTCTCGATCCGTCCTGGAAGCAGCGCCTGAGCGCAGCTCTGGACGATCCTCGAATGCAGGCCCTGGGCACCTTCCTGCGTGCCGAAAAGGCCGCCGGAAAGATCATCTACCCGCGTGGTTCGCAGATTTTCGCAGCCCTCGATTCGACACCCTTCGATGCGGTCAAGGTGGTCATCCTGGGCCAGGACCCCTATCACGGACCTGGCCAGGCCCATGGGCTCAGCTTTTCGGTGCCGAACGGTGTCGCAATTCCGCCCTCGCTGCAGAACATATTCAAGGAAATCACACGTGATCTCGGCGTGCCCCGTCCCCGGCATGGCTGCCTGACCGCCTGGGCCGAACAAGGCGTGCTGCTGCTCAATGCCGTGCTGACCGTCGAGCACGGCATGGCCGGGTCGCACCAGGGCAAGGGCTGGGAAGAATTCACCGATGCCTGCATTGCTGCCCTTGCGGGAGAACGGGAAGGTCTGGTCTTCCTGCTCTGGGGCAGCTATGCGCAGGCCAAGGGGAGACTGATCGACAACCGCCGGCATCTGGTTCTGAAAGCTCCGCACCCCTCGCCCCTGTCCGCACATCGGGGCTTTCTGGGCTGCGGGCATTTTTCCCTCGCCAATCGCTATCTGGAACAACACGGGCAACGCGGCATCGACTGGGCGCTGGGGCCAGGCTGACACCGGCTTGCCGGTTTGTGAGGGGTCCGGTCCATGATTGTTCACGCCTGATTGCTGGTCTGCTCACTGCGCGTTAACCGAAACCGCGCTACTATACTGTCCAGTTCAGTTATTTCCGCATCCCGCCCCACAAACGGGAACTCCGCGCGGTCTTTAGCACTCCATGTATGCGAGTGCTAAAATCAGCGCATGAATGAGGATACCTGCATGAGCAATGCCGTCATCGCCGCCAATTTCCCGGTTCCCAGCCCGCTGGGCAGCCTGGATGCCTACATTTCCGCCGTTCACCGCGTCCCCATGCTGAGCCCGGAAGACGAGCAGGCACTGGCACGCGACTATATCGAGCGGGAAAACATCGAATCGGCTCGCAAGATGGTCATGTCGCATCTGCGCTTTGTCGTGCACGTTGCCCGCGGCTATGCCGGCTACGGCCTGCAGATTGCCGACCTGATCCAAGAAGGCAACATCGGTCTGATGAAGGCGGTCAAGCGCTTCGACCCGGACCAGGGCGTACGCCTGGTGTCGTTCGCCGTGCACTGGATTCGCGCCGAGATGCATGAATTCATCCTGCGCAACTGGCGCATCGTCAAGGTCGCCACGACCAAGGCGCAACGCAAGCTGTTCTTCAACCTGCGCAAGTCGAAGAAGCGTCTGGGCTGGATGAACAATGATGAAGTGAACACGGTTGCGCGCGAGCTCGGCGTACCGGCAGCAACGGTGCTGGAGATGGAGTCTCGGCTGAGCGGTCGTGACATCGCGTTCGACGCGCCGACCGACGACGACGAGGACAAGCGTCCTTCGCCTGTGATGTTCCTCGAGGACCATCAGAACGCCGACCCCTACATGACGGTTGAAAACGATTCCGAAGAGGAAGCCTCGCACGACACCCTGCACGAGGGTCTCAACGCCCTCGACAAGCGTTCGCGCGACATCATCCAGCGTCGCTGGCTAGTTGAGGGCGAAAAGGCGACGCTGCAGGAACTGGCCGACGAATACGGCGTGTCAGCCGAACGCATTCGCCAGGTCGAAGCCAATGCCATGAAGAAAATGCGCGCGTTGTTTGTGGCTTAAAAGCCGGGATTCGGGATTCGGGATTCGCAGGCTCGCCGATTGCCGACGCTTGAATCGCTGGCCTGTTCTTGGGCGTTATCGAGCAAGCGGTCCTGAATAGGAGCGCCGCAGAACGTGGTGCTTTTCCGAATCGCGAATCCCGAATCTCGAATCCCGCTTGCTTCCGACTATCCCATCTCGACCGGGTCGACATCGATCGACCAGCGCACGCGTCGTGCACCGGGCCATGTCCGGATCGCCTCCAGCCAGTCCGGAAGAAATGCCTGCATCGCGCTGCGCGTGGATGCCTCGATCAATACCTGGGAGCGCTGGAACCCGGCGCGTCTCGGCATCGGTGCCGGCAGCGGCCCATGGGCCATGATGCCCTTGCCCGTGGACTTTGCCAGCGCCACCGCCTCGGTCAGGAATGCGGTTGCATCGACCAGGGATTTCGACTCGGCTCGCAATAGCGCCATCTGCGCGAAAGGCGGCAAGCCGGCGGCGCGGCGTTCGTCCTTCAGATTGCTGACCAGGGCCGGATAGCCACCCCGTATCAGCGCCAGCAGGAGCGGGTGATCCGGATGATGTGTCTGCAAGATGACACTGCCGGGGCGTTCGGCGCGACCGGCGCGACCGGACACCTGCACGATCAACTGGCCGAGCCGCTCACTGGCGCGAAAATCGACGCTGCGCAAGCCTTCGTCCACGCCCGTCACGACGACCAGGGTCAGGTTGGGAAGATCGTGTCCCTTGGCCAGCATCTGCGTACCCACAAGAATGCGCGGCCCCTCGACATCCAGTTGCTCGAACACTGCGTCGCGCCCTGCTCGGCTGCGCGTGCTGTCCCGATCGACGCGGAGAACGGGCACGTCCGGAAAGCGCTGCTTGAGCGCTTCCTCGATGCGTTCCGTACCTTGTCCCTGCGGCGCCAGGGCGATGCCTGCACATTCCGGGCAGGCCGACGGGATCCTCGACTCGGCGCCACAGTGATGGCAGCGCAGGCGCGCCGCACCCCGGTGCACGGTCAGCGGGCGGTCACATCGTGCGCACTGTGCGCTCCAGCCGCAGGATCGGCAAAAAAGCACCGGTGCATAGCCGCGTCGATTGCGAAACACCAGGACCTGCTCGTTTCGGGCGATGCACCGCGCGATCGCATCGAGCGTGTTGATGGCCAGACCCTCTTCGAGCCGCTTGTTGCGCAGATCCATGATCTGCAGCGAAGGGGGGCGCGCAACACCGGCACGCTGGCTCAGGCGCAACGGGCGATAGCGCCCGGCATCAACGTTGGCAAGGCTTTCCAGGGACGGCGTGGCCGAGCCCAGCACGATCGGGATGCCGAGCGCCCTTGCGCGCACAACGGCCAGATCGCGTGCGTGATAGCGGAAGCCGTCCTGCTGCTTGTACGAGGTGTCGTGCTCTTCATCGACCACGATCAGCCCCGGCGCGGGCAGGGGCACGAACACGGCCGAACGCGTACCCAGGACGACCCGCGCTTCGCCGCGCGCCGCGTCGAGCCAGGCCTGGCTGCGCTCGCGTTCGGACAATCCGGAATGCAGGATGGCGATGTCCATGCCCAGGCGTTCGCGGAATCGCCGCATCGTCTGCGGTGTCAGCGCAATTTCAGGGACCAGCACCAGCGCCTGTCGCCCGTGCCGGATCGCCTCGCGGATCGCAGCCAGATACACCTCGGTCTTGCCACTGCCAGTCACGCCATCAAGCAGAAAAGGCGAAAAACGCCCCTGGCTGCCAAGAATCGCGTCCACCGCCTGCTTCTGCTCCGGGTTGAGCAGAGGTGCCGCCACCGCTGCACGTCCTGCTGGTTGCCTGGTCAGGCGCAGCTCCGAGACCCAGCCGCGCTCGCGAAGGGTACGCGCTGCCGCGCGCCAGCCTGGTATCTCGAGATCAAGCATCGCGGTTGACTGGGCACTCTCGGCGAGCAGGCTCAGCAGGGCATCGATCCGGGTTCCACGGCGATGCCCCGGCTGTTCCCGACCGTGTCGCCCACTGGCCGTCAATTCAAGCGCCGGAACGCCGCTTTCGGGAAGCTCGCGGCCGCTGCGCAGGCCAGTCGGCAAGCCTGCTTCGCAAACTTCCCCGAGCGCGTGCTGGTAGTACCTGGCCGCCCAGCTCAGGGTCTGCATCAGCTCCTCGGTCAGCAGCGGGCGCTGATCGAGCAAAGCCGAGACCTCCTGCAGCTTTGCATCCGCAACGGCGCTGTTGTCGGCGATCTCGACAACGATCCCGGTCAGTTGGCGACGGCCGAACGGAACGCGCACGCGACTGCCTGGCCCGGGCTCGGCCATGTCGGATGCGAGTCGATAATCGAACAGGCGATGCAGCGGCACCGGGACCGCCACACGGACGATGCGCGGCATAAATCATGAATCGGGTCAGGCCAGGCCAGCAGTTTAAGGCAAGGCCGACCCGTGCAGCAGCGGACCGCGAAGGATTGGCTCAATGGGTCGGACTCCGGAGGTTGCGCGTCCAGAATCAGGACGTTCTGCAGGGCGATGGCGCCGGGATTGCCGTTATCCAGCGCGCCTCCAGGGGGGAGCGTTCGCACGAAACGGGTCGATGGATCGAGCCCCTCCCGCTGCCGGCAAGGCGTTTGCACCACAATCTTGAGGGGTTCCCTAGATTATCGGGGCAAGTATTTGCTCTCCCAGAAGATTTTCCCTTATCCACAGGACCTGTGGATAAGCTTGTGGACGAGGGCCTCTGAGCGGTCGCTCCAGCCTATACAGGTGCGCTCGTTGTCATCTTGGTGAAACTTTGACCAGTCGAATTTAATCCATTCAATTCAATGACTTGAACTGACGACAAAGTGTGCCTTTCCGGATCATTGCAGGCGCGTCGACGGAAATCGCGGCGCCCCGGGCAACTGTGCAAAACAGGCTTGACAGGGCCTGAAAACGGGTGTGACTGGAAATCCTGCAGCCAGGGCAGCAAGCACGACAATTTAACGCGGATTTCTCGGAAAACGGCCAGGCGCGCGCAGTGGAAACGCCCTGCATCGTCGGCGACGGAACCTGTACGGACAATTCTCGACGCCAGAAATCCAAAATCAGGTAATCGCCAGGGTAATCGCCAGCGCAGCAACGAGAGCGAAGGACAGAAAGACCGTGTAGCAAAGGCCGATCACGCAATACTTCATCACCGTCATCACCCAGCCCTGGCGATAGACGCGCTTCTGCATGATCAATAGATAGACGAACAGCCAGACCCAGGCCGCCACGCGCAGCCACTCGATCAGTTCGAGCAGGACGGGCGAGTTCTCGGCCCATCCGGCTAGCAAGCTCAGGAACAGGATGACCAGCACGGACATGAAAATGAATGCGTGGCTGTGCAGGGCTACCAGCAGATGTTCCATGTACAGGCGGCGTTTGAATACATAGAAGATCTTGAGCAGGATCGCGAACAGCGGCATGACCACGAACAAGGTCTGTGGCAGCACGGAAAACAAGCCACTGGCAAGCCGTTCCTTATTTTCCTGCGCACCCTTGATGTTTTCCTCCATGTGCGCGAGCGTGCTGTTCAGTTTCTGGTTCAGCGCCTCGGGCCACCAGTCAACATGCATCGGGTTGGTCTTCGGATGCCAGGGCTTGCCATTCAGATCCATGACAATCCCGCTGCTCTTCTTTCTTTCTGGCGGTGATTTGCCTGCCGCCAGTGCGGCCGCATCCTCAACGACTTCTGCCCGGCGAATCTCGCCACGCTTGCGCACCCCGGCCAGCTTCTTCTCGAGTCGGGCATTCGATTTCGACCCGCTCTCGGCGGCATGCACGGTATCGGTCAACTTCGCAACCGCTTCATTGACCGCTCTCTGCACATCATCCTCGGTGCTGGCGCTTTCGAGGGCGAGCTCGAACACGCGCGCGTTGCGCTCGTCGACGAGCTCCGCGATTTCCGCGTCCATTTCGGATCTTGCCTCGGCGTCAGCACCGGGCAAATTTTTCGCCACAGTTAACGCGGCAATGGACTTTTCGGCCATCTTGCTGACTTCTTCCGCAGTGGCTGCATCATCAAAATCGCCGCCAAGGTTGATATCCTCGGGATCGATTGACGCCTGCATCGCAATGAACGCGATGATGGTGAGGAAGAAGAACAGGCGGAACGGGGTCACGTAGCGCGCGCGCCGCCCGGCCAGATATTCGGTGGTCAGGAATCCCGGACGGATATACAGATCCCACAGCGAGCGAAAGATCCGCGAATCGACATTGAGCACGATGTCGGCAAGATCGGACAGCACCTCGGTCAGGTGCCGGATCATGCCCTTTTCGGATTGACCGCAGGCATAGCAGAACGGGCCGTGCACCGGCGCTCCGCAATTCGGGCAGACGCGCTCCGTGGAATCGGTCGCGGGCACGTTGAACTCCGCGTCGGGAACGGTCAGGCGCCGGTCATCCGCCGGTGGCGGCGGGGGCGGGGGCGGCAATTCCAGTTCGATGCTCATTGCGCGCGCAGCATGCCCTGTTCGCGCAGCCATTCGCAGGTGTCGTGCACCAGCACATCCAGCGGAGTCAGCTGATAACCGAGTTCGCGCATCGCCTTGCTCGAATCCACGCGCAGATGGTGACAGGTAAAGGATACCGCCTGCGGGGTAATGCTGGGCTCGCGCCCGGTAACCCGGCTGATCGCATCGAGCACACGCGCATAACCACGCAGGAAGCCGGCCGGCAGGGTTTTCTCGGGCACCTTCCGACCCAGCTCCCGGGCGATGGTCTGGACCAGCTCGAGAAAGCTGGCCTGGGCACCACCCAGCAGATAGGACTGGCCGTGGGCGTCAAGTCGCCAGGCCGCCAGCTGCGCCTTGGCGATCTCGCGCACGTCGGCAAATGCACCGGAGCCTGGCGGGACGCCCGGCAGCTTGTCCTGGTCGATCAGGAGAAACATGCTGGCCCAGTTGTGGGTGTCGCCGGGTCCCAGGATATGCGCGGGATTGAGCACCACCGCTTCGATGCGTCCGCGCGCATCGGCCTCGAGTACGAGCTCCTCCGCTATGGCCTTCGTTCGCTCGTAATTGATCCAGGATTGCTGGCCCAGGCGCGGCGAGGATTCAGTCAGCGTTTCCTCCTGCTGGCCATAGGCCGAGACCGAAGAGGTGTGCACGAGCCGGCGCACGCCGGCAGCCTGCGCCGCCTCGATGACATTGCGCGTGCCATCGATATTGGTGCGACTTTGCTGGTCCTCGTGACGGCGCCACTGGCGCGTGTCGGCGGCCACGTGGAATACGCAATCCGTGGGCACCGACAAGGCCTCGCGCAGGGCATCCGGCTCCCCGATGGAACCCTTTGTGACAACGACTCCCAGTCCGCTCATTTCAGCGGCAGCGTCAGCTGATCGCACGATGGCGGCGACCTCGATACCGGTTTCCTGCAAACGGGAAAGCAGATGACGGCCGAGGAACCCGGTAGCTCCGGTCAGCATGACACGCATGGACGACTCTCCTGATTGGGCCTGGATCCGGGCCGGCCTGCTGCGCGATGCCCCGGGCACGTGAAATGGCGCCCCGGCTATAATCCGCGGCCGCAGGATGCTTCCCCGATGACCTCCATTCTATCCACCGACCGCCCCCGGGTGGCCAGCGAAGTCGCCGCGACGGTGCGACTGGCCTTGCCGCTGGTGCTCGGTCAGCTCTCCGCGATCGGCATGAATCTGATCGACACGGTGCTGGCCGGGCATCTTGACGCGCACACTCTGGGCGCGGTGGCACTCGGCAGCAATGTCTGGGTGCTGGCCATCATCGTCATCATCGGCACGATGATGGCATTGCAGCCCTCAATCTCGCAGTTGCACGGCGCCGATCGCGACGCGGACATCGGTCCGCTGTTTCGCCAGGCACTGTGGCTGGCCATTCCACTCGGTGTCGCTCTTGGCCTGGCAACGGCATTCGCTGCGCCCATGCTGTTCGGTCTGATCGGCGTCGAAGCGAGCCTGGTTGCCGATGCCAGCGCATTTCTCGGCGCGGTGGCCTGGGGCGCACCCGCGCTGTCGGTCTTCTTCGTCCTGCGCGGACTGAGTGAAGGCATGGGGCGAACCCGTCCGACCATGTATTTCAGCGTGCTCGGCCTGGTCCTGCTCGGTCCGATCGGCTATGTCCTCATGTATGGCGCCCTCGGCGTGCCGCGCCTCGGCGCCTTCGGTTGCGGCCTCGCCACGGCCATCGTGCTCTGGCTGCAATGCATCGCGTTCGCCGTGTATCTCGCTCGCCGTTCGACCTATCGGAATCTTGATCTGCTGGCGCGCTTCGATCGCCCCGACCTGCGCTCGCTGGGCGAACTGCTGCATATCGGCGGACCGATCGCGATCACCCTGCTGATGGAGGCGGGCCTGTTTGTGGCGGTCGCCCTGACCATCGGCAAGTTCGGTACCGACATCATCGCCAGTCACCAGATCGCCATCAACATTGCGTCGGTCGCCTTCATGATTCCGCTCGGCATCGCCATGGCGACCACGGTCCGCGTCGGACATGCGCGCGGAAGGCAGGACGCACGCGGCGTGCGCCTGGCCGGAGCCGTGGGCCTGCTGCTGACCCTGTGCGTACAGATCCTGTCGGCAACGGTTCTGTTCAGCATCCCGGCCCGGATTGCCGGGCTCTACACGACCGATGCGGCCGTCATCGCGCTGGCGGCCCAGTTGCTCACCCTGGCGGCCATCTTTCAGCTGTCCGATGGCGTCCAGGCGGCCTCGAATGGCGCACTGCGCGGCCTCAAGGACACCCGTGTACCGATGCTCATCACCGGATTTGCGTACTGGGCCGTCGGCATGCCGACCGGGCTCTGGCTTGCATTCAGAGCCGATCTTGGCGTGCGCGGCATGTGGATGGGCCTGATCGCAGGCCTCAGCGTGGCGGCCGTGCTGCTGACCCGCCGCTTCTGGCGCCTGGCCAACCGTTTGCAGGATTGATCGGCCGGGTCGATGGACCCACTTCATTGTCGTAGGCCGTTCGGGGCATGCCTTGGGCAAGGCATTCCGCTACTCTGAGAACCATCAATGTCGGGACATGCACCCGAACCGGAGTCTTCACGATGTCGCAACACCCACCGGGTCTTTTCGTGCGTTTTGTGCGCGGAATCTGGAATACCCTCAATTTCACCCGCCGCCTCATTTTCAATGCGATCTTCGTGATCGTGCTGATCCTGCTGGTCTCCGCGTTCTTTCGTGCGGCTCCTTTTCTCGACACGCGCACGGCTGTGGTCCTCGATCCACAGGGCCTGGTCGTCGAACAATTCAGCACCGATGCCAGCGAACGCGCCATCGCGAATCTGAGCGGAGACCCGATCAAGGAAATCCAGCTGCGCGACCTGCTCGGTGTCATCGACGCCGCAGCGCGCGACGCGCGCATTGAACGCATTGTCTTCGTGCCCGATCAGATGCTGGCCGGCATTTCCACGATGCGCGAAATTGGCCAGGCCTTCGACCGTTTTCGCGAAACCGGCAAGGATATCGTGGTGGTTTCCGAAGGCATGGGTCAGGGCCAGTACTACCTGTCCGCACATGCCGATGAAATCCTGCTCGACCCGGATGGCGCGGTCCTGCTGGAAGGGTTCTCCAGCTATCGCAGCTATTACCGCGACGCGCTGGACAAACTGGGTGTGGATGTACACCTGATCAAGGTCGGCGAATACAAGTCTGCAGCCGAACCCTACGTTCTCAATCACGCCTCGGAGGCCTCGAAAGAAGCCAATCTGTTCTGGATGGGTGGCATCTGGAACGAGGTGATCGGCGAAATTGCCGCGATGCGCGAGCTCGATGCAGAAGCCATCAGCAATGACATTGCCCACCTCGATACGCTGGTGCCGCAGTACCGCGGTGATCTGGCCAGGATGGCGCTCGAGCGCGGCCTGGTCGACAAGCTGGCAACACGCAGCCAGGCGCGCGAGCTGCTCATCGCGCTCGGCGAACCGGACGAGGAAGGCGAGTCGTTCCGGCAGGTGCACTGGACCCAGTACCTGGCCATGCAGATTGGCGAAGCCCTGCCCGACGTGCGCCCTCAGGTCGGCGTGGTCGTGGCCCAGGGCGACATCGTGCAGGGCGAGCAGGCCCAGGGCATGGTCGGTGCAAAAACGGCTGCAAGGCTGCTTCGGCAAGCGCGCGAAGATGACGAGATCAAGGCCGTCGTGTTGCGCGTCGATTCGCCGGGCGGCGACGCCTACGCTTCGGAAATCATTCGCCGCGAAGTCGAACTGATCAAGGATGCCGGCAAACCGGTCGTGGTCTCGATGGGCGACGTCGCCGCCAGTGGGGGCTACTGGATATCGATGGATGCCGACGAGATCTGGGCGCAACCGACCACGATCACCGGGTCGATCGGCATCTACGGTCTGTTCGTCACGATTCCCGAGGCACTGGCAAAAATCGGAATCAACACCGATGGCATCGCGACCACGCCGATTGCCGGCGCGTTCGATATCCGTCTGCCACTCAACCCGCAGGTCGAGACCATCATCACCAGCGTCATCGAGAAAGGCTATCGCGAGTTCATCGGCAAGGTAGCCGAGGCGCGCGGAAAATCCGAAGAGCAGATCAACGCCGTTGCACGGGGCCGTGTCTGGAGCGGCTCGCAAGCGAAGGAGCGCGGATTGGTCGACAAGTTGGGCGGTCTGCAGGAGGCGATTTCCGCCGCGGCTGCGCGCGCGAATATCGGCAGGGACTTCGGCACGCGCTACGTCGAACCCGAACTCAGTGCCTGGGAGCGGTTCGCGCTTTCCCTCAGCGATAGCGAGGCCGCTGTCAGCCTCGGACGCTGGTCCGGACTGTCTTCACTGCCCCGGCAGATTCTCGGCAATGCCGAACTGGAGCGCAGCCTGGCCTTGCTGCGAAACCTCGGCGGCAACCGCTACGGCGTCGTGGCGCATTGCTTCTGCACGCTGAATTGAGCTGGCGGCATTCTCAACCGCCGCCGGCTTCATCGATGGCCTTGTCGCGTGCCGCCTTGGCTTCCTCGAGCGTCGCCTCCACGGCTCTGGCCTTGTCGAGGGCCTTGAGCTGATCGTCCAGGACGGTCGGCTGTTTGCGGGCGACGGATGAATCCGTCGATTCCTCCGCTACCGGCGCATTCTCCTCCGGCGTGGAGGAAGTGCACGCCGGCAACGCACACAGGCAGGCGGCGGCGCAGGCGATTTGCAGGCTTTGTCGTAACATGGCGACCTCGGGTCATCCGCGAGACTGACCCGAGTCTGCGCTCCTGACATGAGTCAAACAACCCATGAATCCCTCCCGCTGGCGACTCGACGGACAATTGGCCCTGGTCACCGGTGCAAGCCGTGGCATCGGCCTGGCGACCGCGCGTGAGCTGGCATCGCTGGGTGCGGACGTGCTGCTGGTAGCTCGCGATGAACCGTTGCTCGAACAGGTCCGCGACGAGCTCGCCGAGGAATTTCCGCAAAGCGCCCTGCATACGTTTGCCGCCGACGTCACCGAACAGGAACAGCGTCTCGAGGTTTTCGACTACATCAATGATCTGGGCCTGAGTCTTTCCCTGCTGGTCAACAACGTCGGCAACAACGTACGCAAGGCCACGCTCGACTACAGCGAGGCCGAGTACCGAAGTCTGATCGATACCAATCTCGTCTCCGCATTCGAGATGTGTCGTCTGGCCCATGCGCACCTCGTCCAGCATGCGAATGCCGCAATCGTCAACGTCGGCTCGGTCTCGGGAAGCATCTCGGTACGTACGGGCTCGCCTTACGGAATGACCAAGGCCGCCCTGCATCAGCTCACCCGCAACCTCAGTTGCGAATGGGCCACCGATGGCATTCGCGTCAATGCGGTCGCGCCCTGGTATATCCGCACGCAACGCTCCGAGCCCGTCCTCGCCGATGAAGACTATCTGGAGGAAGTGCTGGAGCGCACTCCGATGCGACGCATTGGCGAGCCCGAGGAAGTGGGCGCGGCCATCGCGTTCCTGTGTTTGCCAGCGGCCTCGTACATCAGTGGGGAATGCATTGCGGTCGATGGAGGATTCCTGCGCTACGGGTTCTGATTCGACCCGCGCAGTGCAAGGCGGATGCCTGGCATTCGCAGCCGAAAACGGCGAGTCGAGGCTCGAAATCGCTGTTAGATTAGGCCCCATGCAAGCCCAGTCCTCCAGCCCGCTGCTCGATCCGGCCATCTGCGAACAGGCGCGCCTGACTCGCGATTCCCGCTTCGACGGACTCTTCTACACCGCCGTGAAGACGACCGGAATCTATTGCCGGCCGGTCTGCCCTGCACCCACTCCCAAGCCGCGCAATATCGTCTACTACCCGAGCGCTGCCGCGGCGGCGGCGGCCGGCTTTCGTCCCTGCCTGCGCTGTCGCCCGGAGGCTGCGCCGGGATCACCGCTGCATCATTCGGGCAGTGCACTGGTCGCTGCAGCGCTTGGCCTGATCGAAGAGGGCATTCTGGACGAGCACCGGGTCGCCGATCTGGCCTCGCGCATCGGCGTTGGCGAACGTCATCTGCGACGGCTGTTCGATCAGGAAGTCGGTGCCAGCCCCGGCGACGTGGCATCGACCCGACGACTGCTGTTCGCCAAGCAGCTGCTGATCGAATCCAGCCTGCCGATCACGGACATCGCCGGGGCCGCAGGCTATTCCAGCCTGCGCCGATTCAATGCCGCCTTCCTGGATGCCTACGCCAAGCCGCCGCGAGAGATTCGGCGAGGCCGTTGCGTGGCGGCATCGGATGACGCCATCGAATTGCGCCTGCCCTGGCGACCGCCGTACGACTTCGACGCGTTGCTGGCTTTCTATGCGCGCCGGGCCATTCGTGGTGTCGAATTCATCGAGGCGAACAGCTACCGACGCAGCGTTGTCATCGACGGCGAGCCGGGCTGGATTGAAGTTTCGGCCATCAGGAATGAGCCGGCACTGCGACTTCGCGTCCACGATGTCCGCCCTGCGCGTCTCGGCATGCTGGTGACGCGCGTGCGCCGCATGTTCGACGTCGACGCCGATCCCGCCGCCATCATGAAAACCCTGCGTCGCGACAAACGATTGCGTGCACTGGTCCGGCGCTGGCCGGGCCAACGATTGCCCGGCGCGTGGGATGCGCATGAACTTGCAGTCCGCGCCGTGCTCGGCCAGCAGATTTCCGTGGCTGCGGCGCACACGCTGGCCTCGCGAATCGTCGAACGGTTTGGCGAACCGCACGAAGCGAGTGCGCCTTTCGGACTCGGCGCCCTGTTCCCGAAACCCGAGGTTCTGGCCGACGCGGCACTGGAATCAATCGGCCTGACCGGCGCGCGTGCAGCAACGATCCGTGGCCTTTCGCGCGCCTGCGCCGAGGGCAGGCTCGACCTCTCCAGCTTTCAGTCGCTGGACGACTTCATCAGGACGCTTTGTGAATTGCCGGGCATCGGTGCCTGGACCGCCCAGTACATCGCCATGCGAGGGCAGTCCAGGCCCGATGCCTTTCCCGCTGGCGATCTGGTTCTGCGCAAGCTTGTCGGTGAAGGCGTGGCCGTTCCGGAGCGGGCCCTGGAAAAGATTGCGGAAGCCTGGCGCCCCTGGCGCGCATACGCCGTCATGCTGCTATGGCGCAGCGCCACCTGAAAGGAACACCCATGTACTACGACACGATTGAATCGCCGATTGGACCCATCCTGCTGGCAGGTGATGGCCATGCGTTGCAGCATGTCGGTTTGCCTGAGGCGCGGCGGCCCTTCACGATTCCTGCCGGATGGCAGCATGAACCCTCGCGACTGGCCGAACCGACGCGGCAGTTCGCAGCCTATTTCCGCGGTGAGCTGACTGATTTTGATCTGCCTCTGAATGCGGCTGGCACCGCTTTCCAGAAAAAGGTCTGGAATGCCTTGATCGGGATTCCGTACGGCACGACCATCAGCTATGCGGAACTCGCCAGGCGCATCGACAATCCCAAGGCCAGCCGTGCGGTCGGCCTCGCCAATGGTGCCAACCCGCTTGCCATTATCGTGCCCTGCCACCGAGTAATTGGCGCGAACGGCTCCATGACCGGTTACGGCGGCGGTCTTGGGGCAAAGCGTTTTCTGCTCGCGCTCGAATCGGGACGTGCAGCGACGGCGGATCGCCTGATCTGAGCGAATCAGCGGCGACAGCCGGCGAGGCGCGATTGCCAGTCGCTGACTTCCGCGCGGACTTGCTCGGTGGTGTCGCTGAACGCAAAACGCAGGCGGCGCTGCGCGTCCTCGAGCTGATCTGCATAGAACGCACACAGCGCTGCGCCACTGACACGGCTGCAGGGATCTTCCACCCAGGTATACAGACCGGCCCCCCTGCCCTGACGGGGCGGAACGACCGGAACATCACGCAGCCCCGGCGCCGAGATGCCGATGCCATTTGATCCGGCATAGGCTTCACCCAGGGTCATCGGAGGATAGCCGAGCGTGCCCAGGGGCACCGCGCGACGATTGCCGACACCGTTTGCACTGAGGTAACGGGTGCCATCCTCGCGCTGGCAGAGAAATGCCGAAGATGGTGGCTGCAGAGACGCTGGCGGCATCGCACTGACGGGATTGACGGCTGCCTGCGGTGCGGGACGCACGGACTCGGCTGGTTCTGCCAGGCCAACCGCGACAGGATCATCCGGCAGATCGCGCTTGCGCGAAGGTTCGCCGGGTAGACAGGGCTTGTCCTGAAAGCGGACCACGCCGTCGGCTCCGATGCATTCATGGATGGAGACAGAGCGCGCCGGGGATGACACGGCAAGCGTTGCGATCACCGACACCAGAATGCCAATCACCCATGTCCGGCTGCCGTTCATCTGCCCTGCAGCCGAACGGTGCAAAGGGCGGCCATCATGGCCGCCCCCGCATGAATCGATCGGTCAGAAGTGACCGATGACGATTCTCGCCAATCAGCGCTTGATGTCCTTGGCCACGGCATTGGCATCATCAAGGGCACGCTTGGCATTGGCCTTGGCGATTTCATGGGCTGCATTTGCCTCGTCCTTGCAGGAACGGGCCATCTCCGACGCCAGCGTGTCGCATCGCTCAAGCGCGACCTTCAGCTCGGCATCGGCCTTGGCTATCGCCACATCATAATCGGCCTTGGCCTGCGTGCTCACCGTTTCGGCCTGGATCTGAGCCACATCGGCTTTTGCAGACTGGGCGACATCCATGGCCTGATCCGTGGCAGCGTTGATCTTCTCGTTGGCCCTGGCATCCGCTTCGGCAACTTCCGCGCGCGCTTCCTGGCGCGCTGCGTCCAATTCATTCTGCGCCTTCGCGCTCATCTCGCTGGCATCCTTGCGTGCCTCGGCCAACTCCTCGGATGCCTGCTGTCTGGCCTCCTCGATCTTGCGCTGCGCTTCAACGGCGGAATCCTGCTGACTGCACGCAGCCAGCATGATCAGCATTGTCAATGTCGATACGACCTTCAGGGGTTTCAACATGCGATCTCTCCTGTTCTTGTTAACGGCCTGGCCCTGCCCTGTCGCTGCGGGGCGGGTGCCGCGGCACGCATTAGATGGGTTCGATCGTGAATGCATGCTAATGCGCCGCGAATCCGTTCAGCGCGCGGACACGTTGCGCAAAAAAAGCAAGGAGTTCGCAAGCCGGATTTGTACTGGCTACTGCATTCCGGGTCAGCGCTGGCGCGTCGCGGCGCTGGGCAAGCCGGCGATACGCGCATACTCGCCCTGTTCGAATCGCTGCGGATCGGCCAGCGCAGCTTCGGCCATCGGCGTCGCATCGTTGCCCCAGAACAGTTGATCGCCGACGCGCAAGGTCGGCACGCCAAACACGCCACTGGCCAGCGCTTCGTCGGTGTTTGCACGCAAGCGATCCTTGACCTCGACAGCGCCAATGGCGGCGTCCGCGTCGGCGATGCCGATTCGCTCCGCTACCGTGCGAAGCGCTGTCGTTGAATCGGCGGCACATCCCTGTCGCCAGACATGATCGAACAGTTCGGCGACCACTTCCCAGCCGGATCCGGCGGCGATGGCGAGGCGCAGCACGCTGATCGGGTTGAATGGATGCGCGGGTGGAAATCGCAATGGAATGCCTGCGCGCTCGGCGCTCCACTGAACCATGCGATAGGTGAACTGGCGTTTGCCCGGAATCTCGGCCGGACCCAGCTGGCCGTGGTGTTGGAGGATCGCAGCCAGCAGGATCGGGCGTGGCTCTATGCCGTATTGCGCGGCCAGCGCACGGATGCGCGGCAGTTGCAGATAGGCAAACGGCGAAATGAAGTCGAAGTACCAGACCGCGCTCATGCGTTGCCTCAATGCAGGGTCTTGTAGAGCTCCGGGTCGAAGGCATCGACCTGGATCACTTCATTGCGGGCATCACGCGCATCGTTGAGTCGATCGAATTCAAGCTGGGTGATGACACCGGCAGCAAGACCCAGATCATCCAGCATGTGGCCAGGCGCGCGATCCAGTTCACCGGCGCGAACCGCATCGCGCAGTTTGGTCTCGATCGGCAAACTCGCCACGGCCTTGTCCAGAGCGGCCTCAAGCATGCCGAGGCCGGGCTCGTCAGGATCCGGAATGAAGATGTCCCCGGTAAGGGTTTGCCGTGCCTCCCGATCCTCGAGGATATCGCGAGCGACACGCCTGCCGATGCGATCGGATGGCGGCCGGAATCGCGCACCCAGCGGAAAGATCAACCATCCCAGCCACCAGGCCGCTGCACGCATGGGCAGGTTCTCGAGCACGCCAAGCAGGGCTTCCTGGACACGGTAGAGACTGTGCTCGACCGACCAGCGAACCAGACCGAAGTTGGCCGTGGTCTTGCCTTCATCGTGATAGCGCTTCAGTGCGGCCGATGCGAGGTAGAGGAAGGCGAGTGCATCGGCGAGGCGGCCGGATATCTTTTCGCGCCGCTTCAGCGATCCACCCAGGGTTCCCATGGCGGTGTCGGAAAGAATCGTGAACGCGGCCGAGAAACGGGAAAGGTGCTGGTAGTAGCGCGCGGTGTCCTCGGTTTTCGGCACGCCGGCCAGACGTGACCCGCTCAATGCGAGCAGGAGCGCCCGAACCGAGCGTGTCACCAGCAGGTTGACGTGGCCAAAGATGGCCAGATCGAATGCCTTGAGATCCTTGTTCGCCACCGATTCGATCTCCTTCTGCACGAAGGGGTGGCAGCGGATCGCACCTTGCCCGTAGATGATCATCGATCGGGTCAGGATATTGGCTCCTTCCACCGTGATTCCGATCGGCACCGCATCCCAGGCGCGCGACAGCATGTTGCGCGGTCCGCGCTGGATCGCACTGCCGGCACGGATATCCATGGCATCGGAAATGACCCCGCGCATGGCGTCGGTCAGGTAGGCCTTTGCGATCGATCCGATCACCGCCGGTTTTTCACCGGCATCCAGCGCGCCGCAGGTCAGATCGCGAGTCGCGCTCATCAGATAGGTCATGCCGGCGATTCGAGCCAGTGGTTCCTCGATGCCTTCGAAGCGACCAATCGGCGTGTCGAACTGCTCGCGCACGGTGGCGTAGGCACCGCAGATGCGCGTCGCCATCTGCGCCGCACCGATGCTCAGCGCCGGCAGCGAGATCGAGCGACCCGCGGCCAGCGATTCCATCAACATGCGCCAACCGATCCCGACGCCATCGCGTTCGCCGATGATCGCATCCAGTGGCACCCAAACATCACGACCCACCGTGGGTCCGTTGTGGAAGGGCACCCCCATCGGATCGTGGCGAAGGCCGATTTCCACACCGGGCGTGTCGCGCGGTATCAATGCACAGGTGATGCCGCGATCGACCTCGCCCCCAAGCAGACGATCCGGATCCTTGAGGCGGAACGCGAGTCCGATCAGGGTCGCCACCGGAGCGAGGGTGATATAGCGCTTGAGCCAGTTCAGGCGCAGCCCCAGCACTTCCTCGCCGTCGATCATGCGCTTTTCGACAATACCTTCGGACTGCGTCGCCGCCGCGTCCGATCCTGCCTCGGGCCCGGTCAGCGCAAAGCATGGAATCTCCACGCCCTCGGCCAATCGCCTGAGATAGCGGTCCTTCTGGGCCTGGGTACCGTAGTGCAGGAGCAGTTCGCCGGGACCCAGCGAGTTCGGCACCATGACGGTGACGGCTGCGGTCACCGAGCGACTCGAGATGCGCGTGACAATGCGAGATTGGGCCAATGCGGAGAAGCCGTGGCCACCATACTCCCTGGGAATGATCAGCCCGAAAAGGCGGTGTTTGCGGATCAGTGCCCAGACCTCAGGCGGCAGGTCACGTTGCTGATAGACCTCCCAGTCGTTGATTGCACGACAGAATTCGTTGACCGGGCCATCCAGGAACGCCTGCTCCTCGTCGCTGAGGCCACGCGCCTCGAAATCGATCAGCTTCTGCCAGTCCGGCATGCCGGAGAAGAGATCCGCATCCCACCAGACGGTGCCGGCTTCCAGCGCGATGCGTTCGGTATCGCCGAGGCGCGGGAGTACTTTCGCGAACACCGGCATGACAAATCGTGAAACCAGCGTCCGGCGAAGGGCGGGCAGTCCGAACACGGCTGCGATGACGATCAACAGGGTCGTCACCGCGACGAACAGGGCGGGCGAGGCGACGCCGGTCACGCGCCAGCCGACGAGGATGACGGCGCCGGCGGCGACTCCGCCCAGAAATCCCCAGCCGCGAAATGCCAGCGCAAGAAAGGCCAAAACGGCCAATGCGATTGCAATTCCCATTCGATCACCTCCGTTCGAAGTCGCACTGATTATGCGCCACCTGCCATCGGCGGCGCCTGTTACGCGCACGCAGCGCTCAGGTCCGCTGGTTGCCGTTGCGAAGGAACAGTCGATATGCCGGGTTCGCGCTTTCGTCGCAATGCGGATAGCCGAGTTTGGCCAGGAATGTCCGGAACTGCCTCATGTCGCCGTCCGGCACCTGGATGCCGACCAGGATCCTGCCGAAATCCGCACCCTCGTTGCGATAGTGGAACAGGGAGATGTTCCAGCCGGGATTCATCGCCGAAAGAAAACGCAGCAGGGCGCCAGGGCGTTCGGGGAATTCGAACCGGTACAACAATTCATTGCCGGCGGCCATGGAGCTGCCTCCGATCATGTGTCTGAGATGCTGCTTGGCCAGCTCGTCTTGACTCAGGTCCAGCGTCGAAAAGCCCTGGGCGCGCAGGTTGCGTGCAATGCCCGAGCGATCCCGATGCCCGCTGATCTGGACGCCGACAAAAAGGTGGGCCTGCTCCGCATCCGCCATCCGGTAGTTGAATTCGGTGATGTTGTGGCCTTCGAGGGCGTCGCAGAACCTGCGGAATGAACCGCGCTTCTCGGGAATGCTGACCGCGAAAACCGCCTCTCGCGCCTCACCCACTTCGGCGCGCTCGGCAACGAAGCGCAAGCGGTCGAAGTTCATGTTGGCACCGCAGGCCACCGCCACCAGGGTTTTCCCGCGGACCTGATGGGCCGCCGTCCACGCCTTCATGCCGGCGACCGCAAGCGCGCCGGCGGGCTCGAGTATGCTGCGCGTGTCCTCGAACACATCCTTGATGGCCGCACACACGGCGTCGCTGTCAACGCGCACGATCTCGTCGACCAGCTCGCGGCACAGGCGGAATGTTTCCTTGCCGACCTGCTTGACCGCCGTGCCATCGCAGAACAGGCCGACATCCTTGAGTCGCACCCGACGACCGGCCTCGATCGACTGTGCCATGGCATCGGAATCGGCCGCCTGCACACCGATGATGCGAATCTCGGGACGTACCGCCTTTGCGTACGCGGCGATGCCCGAAATCAGGCCGCCACCTCCGATCGCGGCAAAGATGGCCTCGATCGGACCGGGATGCTGGCGCAGGATTTCCATGCCGATCGTGCCCTGCCCGGCAATCACGTCCGGATCGTCGAATGGATGCACGAAAATCAGGCGCCTACGTTCAGCCAGGGCGTCGGCATGGGCCTTGGCATCGGAATACGATTCGCCCGACAGCACGATCTCGACATGTTCGCCACCGAAGCTGCGGACAGCTTCGATCTTGACCGCGGGCGTGGTGACCGGCATCACGATGATCGCCTTGCAATCGAGCTTTGCAGCAGCCAGGGCCACGCCCTGCGCATGGTTGCCCGCCGAAGCCGCGATCACGCCGCGCTTGAGCTCGGCGCGGCTGAGTCCGGCCATCTTGTTGTAGGCCCCGCGCAGCTTGAACGAAAACACGGGCTGACTGTCTTCGCGCTTGAGCAACACCGTACACGCGGTACGCGTGGACAGGCCGGTCGCGACCTCGAGTGCCGTTTCGCGGGCGACGTCGTAGACGCGCGAAGTCAGGATGCGTTTGAGATAGGGGTCAGGCATGAAGTCTGGTCGATTGTCCGGGAGCTCCGGATGCATTCTGGCCAGAGTACAGGGGACGAACGCAAGCAGCACGCCGACACGCCGAGCGGGATCGGCGCGGGGCTATTTGCCCAGGTCGAGGTCGTCCATGCTCCAGATGAATTCCAGAGAAATCACGCTGGCGCCCGAAGCATCCTGGCGAACCTTGCACTTGAACACCTGGGTGAACTCCGACTCGAGCCCCTGATCGAACACGATCGGCGCGGACAGCTGCAACATGCCCGCTGCGCCATCCGCGGCTTCGGCGCTGGCAGCGAACTTCTCGGAATCGATAACGAACGACTTGCCCGCCAGTCGGCTGTTCGCCTCGGCCATGCAAGCATCGACGGCTGCCTGGTTTCCGCCTGAACCGCCACAGGCACACAAGGAAAAGGTCAGACTTGCAAGCAGGATAGAACGCATCGGCATGCTCCGGACTTTGTATACACAAGGTCGCACATCGTGATGCGCATCACGGCATCCCGATGCATTGGAGTATAGGCATAGCGCGCGAATAACCCATGCTGCGGCGCAACGAAGTAGCTCGTACTTCGAGACTGCCCCGGCTTGTCCGAAAGTTCGCTAGTAGCGCGGCGTCGTCGGGTCGACGTCGGTCGCCCAGGCTTCGATGCCGCCCTCGATGTTGTGCACGACCCGGAATCCCTGCTCGCGAAAATGCTCGGCCGCTCGCCGACTGGAATTTCCGTGGTGACAGAGAAACGCCAGGGGCGTGTCCCTGGGCAACTGCATCAGACGCTCATGGCTGCTGGCATCGAGTACTTCGGCATCCGCAAACGGGGCCAGTTCGCGCTCAGCGGCGGGACGCACGTCGATAACGGTAATCTTGTTGTCATCCAGCAGACGCTTCAGGCTTTGTACGTCGAGTGCGTGGACTTTCGGCGGCGCTGCCGGCAGATCGATCGACAGCCCTTCGCCCTGCGCGGTTTCGGTCCAGCCAATATGAGCGCCCCTGGCGCGCTGCGCGCTGGCCGGGTCGAACAGCACGTCGATGCCGTTGGCACTCACGCGAATCTCGCTGCCCTGGACCTCGCGAAGCTGGAACTGTGGCTGAAAGCGACCGTCGATGGCGAGAAACAGGCCCATGCCCTCGGCATCGCTGAGTGCCTGGCGGATCTGCGCGGCGGCCTCGTCGCTGATCGTTATTTGTGGTGGCGTGCGATCGGGCTCGGGGAGGCCAAGTAGCTTGTGCAGCTCTCCCGTGACGGCCATGCCCTGCACGATGTCGGCGCCGCCGATCAGCTCCCCGTCCACATAGAGCTGAGGGATCGTCGGCCAGTTTCCATATTCCTTGATGCCCTGGCGGATGCCCTCGTCGGCGAGCACGTCGACCGTCGTGTAGTCGTCCACGAGCCCGCTGAGAGCAGCGACCGTCGCCGCCGAGAACCCGCAACTGGGCGCATCGCGCGTGCCCTTCATGAACAGGACGACGCGGTTGCTGGCCAGCAACGACTCGATGCGCTGGCGGACGGGTGGCATGTCGGACATGGGGTGTACCTCAAGGCAGGAATTCGAATGGGTGGCTTCGGTCGGTCGTGCAGACCCGGCCCATGGGCTGCACATGGGTGCGCAAGACCCGATGTGCAAGGGTCCGAGCATGATCGCCGCGGAGCCTGCATGGCGGCGTAGCCTCCCCGGTTTGGCCGACCGTGAAAAATACTGGATAATTCGCGGTTCAGGGGAACGACTACCGTCAGGGGAAACGACATGATCCGCCAACTGCCACTCTGCGTCGCCATTGCACTCGCTACGTCGGCGCATGCGCAGGCACCCACCGATCCATCCTCGGGCGATGTCACCATACCGGTCACCTACGTCGGATCCAACGCGCGCGTCTCGCTCGGCGTCGACAACGACGGCGATGTGCTGGGCGAAATTCTTGCGATCCTCGGCAAGACCGACGAATCCGCATGGCTGGCGGAACTCTGGCTCGGCCAGAGCAGTTCCGGCGGCATCCAGGTCAGCTACAACCGGCTGTTCGGTTCCCCCGACAGCGACAAGGCCAGCGTCTGGAAATTTTTCGTCGCCGGCGACCAGAACATGTACCGGGACAACAAGGCGACAATCGGCGTGGGCTGGGAGCGCGACGACCTGTTCTTCAGCGGCTACTACAGCCATGCAACCTCAGGCTCGCGCCTGGTCAACTCCTCCCTGGTCACCGATACGACCACCCTGACCGGGACCGATGCCAACGGTGCCTATACGCAATTGCAGACAATCGAGACCCTGACCGACTTCTTCGAGCACCCCTACGAGAACGGCATCGGTTTCCGCCTGGGCGCCTATTTTGACGAGCCGCTGCTGCGCGTGCGCGCCGGCTTCGACTACGAAAAGGGCGATTTCAGTTCCGACCAGTCGACCTTCTCGCTGGGCATGGACAAGCTGTTCCGGAACAGCCCGTTCAGCCTCTCCGTACAGGGCGAGTACCTGCGCAAGTCCGGCGATTTCGAGATTGACGAGTCCGACAGCCGCGGCTGGCTGCTGGTTCGATACGACTTTGGCCAGAACTATCGCGTTCGCGACCCGTTCCGCATGGTCGAAGTGCGCACGCCGGCGCCGGCTGCCGCACCCCCCTCCGAGCCACAGGTGATTCGCAACGAAGTGCGCCTTGATGGCGATGCATTCTTCGGCTTCGACCAGTCCGACCTGCGCCCCGACGCCATCGCCGCGCTGGACGAACTGGTTGCCAAGCTGGCTTCGTTGTCGCGCGTCAGCCGTGTCAGTGTCATCGGACATACCGATTCGGTAGGCACTGAAGACTACAACCAGCGACTGTCCGAGCGCCGCGCAGCCAGTGCCAAGGCCTATCTGGTCAGCCGCGGCATTCCCGCCGACCAGATCGACACGCGCGGAGCCGGCGAACTCAATCCCGGTTTCCCCAATGACACGGCGGAAAACCGACAGAAGAACCGTCGCGTCGACGTCGACTTCCTGACCATCGAGGAAACCATTGTGCCGGCAGCGGCTCCGGAGCCTGCCCCGGACAAGGTCGAATGGGTCCGCGAGCCGGTCAAGGCCAATCCGGCCTGGATCGAACGCGCATTGCGCAACCCTGCCGAACACAAGCGCACCGTTGACGTCTACAAGTTCGAGGAAGAGTCCAGCACGACCACTCTCGGACCGCGCGAATACCTCAACGGCATGCCGGTGGCTGCCGATGACGCAGCCACTGTCGATTTCGATTCGGTCGACAACCTGATCAATGTGCTCGCCAATGACAGCGATCCGGAAGGTGACGCACTGATCATCAGCAGCGTCTCTACGCCCATGCATGGCAGTGCGCAGATCGTTGGCGGGCAGGTCAGCTATACACCGATGCCGGGCTATTCCGGACCTGACAGCTTCACTTACACGATCAGCGACGGCAACGGCGGAACCGCTACAGCCACGGTCAGTATCACCGTCAATACCGCAGCGGATTCCAACCAGCCTCCCGTTGCGGTCGACGACGATGGCGGAGCTCTCAAGGGTTACTCAACCGATATCGATGTACTGGCAAACGACAGCGATCCGGATGGTGATCCGCTGACGGTGGTCTCGGTGGACCATACCGGCCCGGGCATCGCCGACATCACGATCAACCCGGACAACACGATTCACTACCAGTCCATCCACGGCTTCTCCGGAATCGATACCTTCACCTACACGATTTCAGACGGCCGCGGCGGCACCGCAACAGCCACGGTCGTGGTCGATGTCTACGAGATTGCCCACGAGTGACGTGGCGCGAATCAGTCGCGGCTGTTTCAGCGGTCGCGACTGGCCAGCAAGCGCCTCGCAACGGGCAGTATCAGTTCCACCCATAACGCATATTGCTCCGCCGACGGATGCAGGCCGTCTTCGGCAAGCATGCTGCGTGCGACACCACGTGAAATCCCGGTGATATCGATCCAATGCGCGCCACGCTCCACGGTCAGGTCGCGGGCGCAGCCATTGAACCGGTCGATTGCGGCACCGACCGCAGCGCTATCGACGCCTTTTTCCGCAGCGAAACGCGTCACGCCCCAATCGGGAATCGAGACGGTGATGACGCGTTCGGGCTGGCCGCCAGCCTGGCCGACGGCAAGATCGAGCAGACTCGAGAATTCGGCAGCGTAGTTGTCCAGGCTGCGTCCGCGGTACTGGTTGTTGACACCGATCAGCAGGCTGACCAGGTCGTACGGGGGGCGGAACGCGAAGTGCGCCGCTGCCTCCAGCAATTCATCGGTGGTCCAACCGGTGGTCGCCAACAGGTCGGCGTGATCGATGCTCCGATTCTCGGCCTGCAACGTCGAGATCAGCTGCGCCGGCCAGCGCCGATCTGCATCCACACCCTCGCCGATCGTGTATGAATCGCCGAGCGACAGCAGGGTCAAGCCGCCAGGATTCCGGATCACGCTCGTTCCATGCCCTGCCATTCAGGCCACGTGGCGCGCGCGTCCGGCGTCTTCGGCAACGCGCTGCAGGGCGCGCTCGATGCGCTCGAATACCTCCTCGATCACGCCCGCCTCCGGCAGCAGCGTGATGCGGAAATGGTTGCGATAGTCGACGTTGAAACTGGAGCCCGGCACGATCAGCACGTCTTCGGTTTCAAGCAGATGCAGCGCAAAGTCTTCGTCGTCGAATTGCGGCAGCACGTCGGAATCGATACCGGGAAACGCATAGAGGGCCGCCTCGGGCGCGACCACTCGCATGAAATCGCTGCGCGCAACCGCATCGAGCACGGCCTGACGCGAGGCATGCAAGCGCCCGCCCGCACCGGTCAGTGCCCTGATCGTGTCGGGGCCCTGCATGGCCGGCTCGATCGCCCACTGCCCCGGCACGTTGCCACACAGGCGCAAAGCGGCGAGCAGATCGAAGGCATGCAGCATGTCGGCTACGCGGGCCTCGTTGCCTGAAACCGTGAACCAGCCCACCCGGTAGCCGCAGGCGCGGTGTACCTTGCTGAGCCCACCGAAACTCAGGCACGGCAGATCGCCGGCGAGCGGCGCCAGCGGTTCGAATCGGGCCCCTTCGTAGAGAATGCCGTCGTAGATTTCGTCGGCCAGCAGGACAAGGCGATGCCGCTCGGCCAGATCGACGATGGCAGAAAGCAATTCGCGCGGATAGTTCGCGCCGGTCGGATTGTTCGGATTGATCAGCACGAGCGCGCGCGTCCGCGGCGTGATCAGTGCGGCCAGTTCATCAACATCAGGCAGATGTCCGCGCGCAGCGGGGCAGGAGTAATGCACGGCCTTGCCACCATTGAGGATGGTGGCCGCTGTCCAGAGCGGATAGTCGGGCGCCGGAATCAGCACTTCGTCACCCTGTTCGAGCAACGCGCGCAAGCTCAGGTCGATCAGCTCGCTGACGCCATTGCCGATGAACACGCGCTCGGCGCTGGCCGTCGACGATCCTCGCGCACGTTGCTGGGCTGCGATTGCTTCGCGGGCGAGCGGCAACCCCTGCTGCTGGCAATAGGCTTCGCTGTGCGGCAGCGATCGCGTGACCGCTTCGCGAATGTGTTCCGGCGCTTGGAAACCGAATGCCCCGGGATTGCCGATGTTGAGGCGGACGATGTCGCGACCTTCGGCCTCCAGGTCGCGCGCCCGGTGGCTGAGGGTGCCGCGAATTTCGTAGCGAACTTCGGCAAGGCGGGAACTGGTTTTTACGGCTCGGTGCGGCATGCTCGGGCACTTTCTAGTCGATTCGGCATCTTAGCAACAACTCTTGCTGCATCGCACACAAGGATTTGTGCAACCAATCCCACAGTTTGCGCATCCAATACCTCCGCATGCACCGATCTCGTCGATCAGTACCTTCGGCAGGCGCAACTTCTCTGCCGCATCCGCACAATCGATCACCAAGACATTGACAGTTCGAGTTTTGGTGTTATAGTTACCTACAACACTACCCAAACAGCACAGACCATGAACCGCCAAATCCCCACGATTCTCATTGCCATCGCGCTGAGCGCCGCCCTCGCAGGCTGCTCTGGCAGCGCGGCAACCGACTCGGTCGCGGACACCAAGACCGAGGCCAAGGTCGAGGCTGCGCAGCCGGTCGAAACGGCCCGTGTCGAGCAGGGCGAGCTGATCGCACGTTATTCCGCGACCGCTACCTTGCAGGCCGAACACGAAGCCAAGCTGATCAGCGAAGTGCCGGGCACCGTACTTGAGCTGCTGGTCGAGGAGGGCGACAACGTCAGGAAGGGCCAGTTGCTCGCCCGCGTGGATGCCGCGCACAGCCGCCTGCAGTTGCGCGAGGCCGAAGCCGACCTGCAACGCCGCAAGAACGATGTCGACCGCGGCGAGAAACTGCTCGGCCGCCAGTTGATTGCCGCTACCCTTCAGGACCAGGCTGAATCCGACTATGCCGTGCGCAAGGCCGATGTCGACCTCGCCAGGGTTGTCGTCAACAAGGCGGAAATCCGCGCTCCGTTCGATGGCGTCATTACGCGCCGCTGGATCAAGCAGGGACAACTGCTGGAAGCCAACGATGCAGTCTTCGACATGGCCAACTTCAATGATTTGCGCGCCGAACTGCGCGTCCCCGAACGCGATGCGGTCGCTCTGGCTGCTGGCCAGCCGGTCAACTTCACCGTCGACGCCCTGGCCAATCGCGAGTTCGAAGCAAAGGTCGAACGCGTGGCGCCCGTGGTCGACAGCGACAGCGGCACGGTCAAGGTCACTGTGCAAGTCGACAATCGCGACAGGACTCTGCGTCCTGGCCTGTTCACGCGAATGGACATTTCATTCCTGCACGTCGCCAACGCCGTACTGATGCCGAAGGCCGCCGTGCTGGGCAGCCGCGATGCCACCATCGCCTATGTCATCGAAGATGGAAAGGCCGTGCGCACGCCAATCCGGCTCGGTCACGAAAACGGATCCAGCATCCAGGTGCTCGAAGGAATCGACGCAGGAGCGGAAGTCGTCGTCACGGGCCACGCGGCACTGAGCGACGGCGCCCTGGTCGAGGTCCTGGGCTCGGATCCAAGCGCGACGATCGTGCATGCTCGTGCGGTCGCGCTCGCCGGCAGCAGTGAGTCCTGATCGGCGAACTGCATTGCTGGCGTCGCCGATCGCATTGCGAGATTCATCGCATTCGCTTTCCTGCAACCTCGTGAGAGGTTCGGGCTAGAATCCGGCGATGGCCGATTCCCCAGAAACCCTGCTTTCCCGAATCGGCTGGCGCGGCACGATACCTGCCGCGCCAGCCGATCATCCCGAATACCGCATTGCACGCGTCATCGCCCAGCACCGCGCCGGTTACGAATTGCATGATGGCGTGCATGCCTTCAATGCGCAGCCCGCACCACGTTTCCTGAAGCCAGGCATCGATCCGACCGAGCGCCCTGCCGTCGGAGACTTTGTCCTGGTCGGCAACCACAAGCCACCGAACATCGAACAGATTCTTCCCCGTCGCAGTACCCTGGCCCGCGCCGCTGCCGGTGAACGCCACTTGCGTCAGCTGATCGCTACCAACATCGATACGGTGATGGTCGTCAGTGGCCTGGACGGTGATTTCAATCCGTCGCGCATTGATCGCTACCTCATGCTGGTCGAAGGCAGCGGTGCCGAGGCCGTCGTGGTACTGACCAAGGCCGACACGACCGAAGACACCGAAGCGGCCGTGGAAGAAATGCGCAAGCGCGTACCGAAAGGCAACGAGATCATCGCGGTCAATGCCAAATCGGCCGACAGCGTTGCCCGGTTGCTGAAGTATTTCGGACCGGGCACATCGACGGTACTGGTTGGCTCCTCGGGAGTCGGCAAGTCGACGCTGACCAATACCCTGCTTGGCGAGTCGCGCCAGGCGACCAATACCGTTCGCGAAACCGACAGTCGTGGCCGCCACACGACGACCTACCGCGCACTGATCCAGCTGCCCAGCGGCGGCTGCCTGATCGATACGCCCGGCATGCGTGAGATCAAGCTGACCGGCGAGGAATCGCTCGATGGCAACCAGTTTGGCGACATCGAGGATCTGGCCCAGGATTGCCGCTTCGGCGATTGCAGCCATCTGAGCGAACCCGGCTGCGCCGTGCGTGCTGCGCTGGAAGACGGCCGGCTCGACAACGCGCGCTGGCACAACTACCTCAAACTGCGCGACGAACTCGCCGCTGCCACGGACAGTCTTGAAGCGCAACTGCGGCGAAAGAGCGAAGCCCGCGTCCTGACCAAGGCCCTGGGTCGCCGGCTCGACGAGAAATACGGTCGACACTGATTGGCGTGAACGACCCGCGAGGGCGCTGCCAATCTGGAAATTCGATGCCAGCGTGGGACGCTGATCCGCTGGCTGGCGGCTGAAGACATCCGGTAGTCGGCTTCCTACTGCACGCCCTCGCGCGCCGCCAGGGCGAGCTTGATCAACAGGTCGCGCTCCGCCTCGCCGGGTTCCTTGCCGGGTATCCAGCTGAATTCGAAATGCCGACTGCCTTGCAGGTAACGCACCGTGGCTCGCGGATTTCCTTCGCTACAGGCATGGCTGATGCTGCCGTGTGCACCGAGCGCAGGCAGCGGTTCGGACCTGCAGCCACCGCTGCTTGCCATCGTCTGCGCAAGCCCGGGACTGACGTCTTCGACGATGGCCAGCATCAGCACGCGCTTGCCGGCGTTGGCAATGCAGCTGTTCGAACCATAGACCTGCTGCGAAAACGTGGCCCCCTCGAACAGTCGCTTCAGGACCGACTGGTTGAAATACTCGCAGCGCGTCGCCGCCTGCATGGCGCCCTCATCGGCTGACAATTCAAATGCATTGCGGGCGAGCGCAAGATACGCATCGCGAGCAGCCGTGGAGACCTCGCCGGGAACCGTGAGCGACCCCATCACCACAACGCGTCCTTCGTGCCCGACCAGAAACAGCGAATTCCGCGCGCCGCCTGCGGAATCCTCCTTCGGTCGATAAGCGAAGCCCTTGCTGCCCAGGCCCTCCATCTCCTCGATCACGTGACTTGAACCCAGATTGGTGCGCATGCTGACGACAAAGTCCTGCGCCTGCCCGGCGGAATCCTTGACCATCTGGTTGAACGACAGCACAGCGGGACCGCCTTCCGAGCGACCCAGAAACTGGCAGGAACCTACCTGCCCGCCGCTCATTGTCTGCCATGGACTATAGGCGGGCAGTGCCTTGGCCACCTGCGCTGCGGGAAGCCAGGCGCATGCGTCGGCGGCCAGCGCGTTCAGGGGCAACAGGAAAACAAGGATCGCCAGCCATTGAGTCTTCATTGAGTCGGCCTCCCCGGTTGCGAGCGGTCATTTTGCACGCCTGCATTGGGGGACGCCAATGGAGCAGCACTGACGATGCGGTGCTGCATCGATCCGGATCTTCTTGAACAGGGTGAAGCGTGAAGCATGCGCTCCAGCGCGGGCGTCCGGGTTCCGAAGCGCGGCGCGGATGTCCAACAGATGTGCTTGGCAGATCCTGTTGCAACCACACGCAAGGTTCGGGCTAGACTCGACACGTTCAATCACGGGGAATTCCAGATGAAGTACTTGCTGCTTGCGGTGATGGCGCTGCTCCTGGCCTTCGGCATTTCAACGCTCAGCGCGGAGAAGTCGAAGAGCACGATGAACGCCGATACGTTTGCCGGCCTGAAGCTGCGCGGCATCGGGCCGGCCTTCATGTCCGGGCGGATAGCCGACATCGCGATCGATCCGGTCGACCCCAGCACCTGGTACGTGGCGGTGGGCTCGGGTGGCGTCTGGAAAACCGAAAACGCGGGCACGACCTGGACGTCCGTCTTCGACGGCCAGGGCTCCTACTCCATCGGCAGCGTGACTCTGGACCCGAGCAATCGCCACACCGTCTGGGTTGGCACCGGCGAAAACGTTGGCGGCCGTCACGTGGGCTTTGGCGACGGCGTGTATCGCAGCCAGGATGGCGGGACTACCTGGAAGCACATGGGACTCAAAGCCAGCGAGCGCATCGCCAAGATTGTTGTTCATCCGGATGACAGCCAGATCGTCTGGGTCGCCGCGCAGGGTCCACTCTGGTCGAAGGGTGGCGAGCGCGGCCTGTACAAGACGGTCGACGGTGGCGAAACCTGGAAGCGGGTACTTGATGCGGGAGAATGGGCCGGGGTCACCGACCTCGTGATCGACCCGCGCGACCCGGATCTTCTCTACGCCGCAACCTGGCAACGCCAGCGATCGGTCGCCGCCTTTGTGGGGGGCGGACCGGAATCGGGATTGCACCGCTCCACCGACGGCGGCACCACCTGGGAGCGCCTGAAGACCGGCCTGCCGGAAGGCCCGATGGGCAAGATCGGACTGGCCATCTCGCCGCAGAAGCCGGATGTGCTGTATGCGGCAATCGAACTTGAACGGCGCAAGGGTGCGGTCTATCGCTCGAGCAATCGTGGCAGCAGTTGGGAGAAGCGCTCGGATACGGTATCGGGCGGCACCGGCCCGCATTACTACCAGGAGTTGTACGCGAGCCCGCACGCCTTCGACCGCATCTATCTCGCCGATGTGCGCATCCAGATCAGCGACGATGGCGGCAAGACGTTCCGACCCATGGAAGAAACGCACAAGCATTCGGACAATCATGCGCTGGCCTTCCGTGCCGACGATCCGGACTACCTGCTGGTCGGCAGCGACGGCGGTCTCTATGAGAGCCAGGATCTGGCCAGGACCTGGCGCTACATCGACAATCTTCCCGTCACCCAGTTCTACAAGGTCGCCGTCGACGACGATGCCCCGTTCTACAACATCTACGGCGGCACCCAGGACAACTCCTCGCAAGGCGGACCCTCGCGGACCGACAACCGCAACGGGATTCGCAATTCCGACTGGTTTGTCACGCTATTTGCCGACGGTCATCAATCGGCCACGGAACCCGGCAATCCGGACATCGTCTACGCCGAATTCCAGCAGGGCAATCTGGTTCGCTACGATCGCGCTACCGGCGAAATCGTCTATATCCAGCCGCAGCCGGAGCCGGGCGAGGGATCGGAACGATTCAACTGGGATGCGCCGATCCTGGTCAGCCCGCACGACCCGAAGCGACTCTATTTCGCATCACAACGCGTCTGGCGTTCCGACAACCGCGGCGACACCTGGCGCCCGATTTCCACCGACCTCAGCCAGGGTCGCGATCGCATGCAGATGCCGCTGATGGGTCGCCAGCAAAGCTGGGATTCCGCATGGGACATGTTCGCCATGTCGAACTTCGGCAGCATCACCTCACTGGCCGAATCACCGAAGGCAGAAGGCTTGCTCTATGCCGGTACCGATGACGGCCTCATCCAGATCAGCGAGAACGGCGGCGAAAGCTGGCGCGCCGTGTCGGTCGGAAGCTTGTCCGGTGTACCCAGGGAGGCATTCGTCAATGACATTCGCGCCGATCTGTTCGACGCAGACACGGTCTATGTCGCGCTCGACAATCACAAGAACGGCGACTTCCGCCCCTACCTCTATCGCTCGACCGATCGTGGCCGCAGCTGGAGTTCGATGGTCGGCGATCTGCCCGAGCGTCATCTGGTCTGGCGCCTGGTCCAGGACCACGTCAAGCCCGAGCTCTTCTTCGCCGCAACGGAGTTCGGCCTGTTCTTCACACCCGATGCCGGACGCCATTGGGTGCAGCTGAAAGGCGACGTACCCACGATCTCGTTTCGTGATGTGACCATCCAGCGCCGCGAGAACGATCTGGTCGGCGCATCCTTTGGCCGCGGCTTCTTCGTTCTCGACGACTATTCGGCCTTGCGCCAGATCGATGCCACGGCGCTGGAGAGCGAAGCGACGCTGTTCACGCCGCGACGTGCCTGGTGGTACATCGAGAAACGCCCGATGGCAGGAGACGGCAAGGCCTATCAGGGCGACGGCTATTACGTTGCGCCGAACCCCGATTTCGGCGCGATATTCACCTACTACCTGAAAGATGACGTGCAGAGTCGCGCCGACAAGCGCAAGGCCGATGAGAAACCGCTGATCGAAGCCGGCAAGGACACCCCGGTGCCCAGTTGGGCCGCACTGGAAGCCGAGCGCCGCGAACAGGAGCCCGCATTGATGCTGGTGATTCGCGATACCGATGGCGACATCGTGCGTCGCGTTCCCGCTCCGACCCACAAGGGCGTCCAGCGAGTGAGCTGGGATCTGCGCTATCCGTCCATGGACGCCATAGGTACGCCACCCGACTATTTCAGCCCCGAACCGGTGGGCTTCCTTGCCATGCCCGGCCAATACAGCGCAACGCTGGAACAGCGTATCGACGGCGTGGTCACTCCGATAGCCGGGCCCGTCGAGGTCAAGGTGGAACAGATGCGCACCGGTTCACTGCCGGCCAGGTCGCTGGCCGAAACCGGCGCATTCCTGAAGCGGCTGGCGAGGGTCAACGCGGGTGTGTCAGCAGCCAATCTGCAGTTGCCGGCACTGGCAGCCCGGGTCGACCAGCTCGGCCAGGCGCTGGCCCGTTCGCAGGCAGGCCCGTCGGTGGACAAGCAGTTCGACGCTGCCAGGCAAACCCTGTTCCAGATCGAGGAGGCCTTTTCCAACAATGTATCGAAGGCTGAAGTCGGCGAACCCGAGGCTCCCTTGCTGGCGCAACGCTACTGGCATGCCATGCTCGGCGTCACGTTCTCCAGCTACGGCCCGACGCCCAGTCACGAACGCAGCCTGGAGCTCGCCGAAGCGGAACTGGCCTCGCTGAGTGCCCAGGTCAAGCAACTGGAGGAACAGACCCTGCCGGCAATCGAGCAGGCGCTGCAGGCGGCAGGCGCACCCTGGTCGCCAGGGCAACCCTTGCCGGGAGGCTGAGCCTACGCGCTTCGTTCAGATGACAACCCGGAGGCAAGCTGGCCAAGAGCACAGCAGTTGACATACGAAACTGATCGTATGATGCTCTTGGCACGCTTCCCCGGGGAGTCCTCATGCGCTCATCCATCCTGCTCTGCATCGTTTTTCTGGCAACGACTTTCGGCACCGCAGGAGCCCATGATCCAGAGCCGCCCCCGCCAGGATCCGACGGCGAAGTCGGCTATTGGCCCGGGCCAGGCATCAGTGGGCCGTGGTACAACCCGCAGCGCAGCGGCGAGGGTTTTGTGCTTGGCTACATGCCGAACGGCAGTTTGCTGGTCAACTGGTTCACTTTTCCGGCGCCCGGCGAATCGGGCACCCAGGACTGGATCGTCGGCGAAGGCGGATACGTAGTCGGCAACCGGGTCCGCTTCGATCACATGTACCGCGCGTTCGGAGGTGTCTGGGGCGAAGCATTCGACCCCACAGCGATCGATCGCGTGGAATGGGGAACCCTGGAGTTCGAATTCCACGACTGCAATACCGCCACATTCCGCTATGACGGTCCGGCAACCCACGGCAGCGGCGAGTATTCCATGATCAAGCTGGCAGCCATTGACCAGATAGATTGTGCGGGCGGGCGGGAACTTGCTCCCTCCGGCGGACGGGCGCTCGAAGGTCTGCGAAGTCTGAGCGGCGCATGGTACCTGCCATCACGCTCCGGTGAGGGCTGGTATCTGCAACAACTCTCGGATGATCGTCTCCTGGTCAACTGGTTTACCTACGATCCCGCGGGCAACCGGGCCTACGTACTTGGCCTCGGCTATCGCAACGGAAGCAGCTACGAATTTCCCGACATGTACCTGGCGCAAGGCGCCCGATTTGGCGAGGCTTTCGATCCTGCCGATGTCCTGCGATCGGCGTGGGGGGAGATGACCATCACTTTCACCGACTGCCGGAATGCAACCTTCGAGTACCAATCCAGCGTGCCCGGCTATGGCAGTGGCAGCTATCAGCCGGTGCGGCTGACCGGACTCGCCAGCTCCGTCTGCATCGACGGCACGCCGCAAGCGATGACCGGTGGAAGCTGGACGCAACACGCCAGCATGCCTGCGCCTGCCCAGTCGGAACTCGATGTCGCGACTGCCAACGGACATATCTACGCATTGGGGGGCTTTGGCGATCCGAGAGGCTTCAAGCGCTACGATGCAGCGACCGATCAGTGGACTTCGCTGGGCCAATTGCCAGCGGGACGTGACCACCTTTCCGCGTTCGCGATCGATGGCGGTGTTTTCTATACCGGCGGGGCATTCAATGGCGGCGGAGAAACCGGCGTCAGCGGCTACCGGTACGACATCCAGAGCGGCCTCTGGGAGGCACGTCCGGACCTGCCCTTCAACTATGGCAGCCGGGCCGCCGTGCTGAATGGACGCGTTTTCATCGGTAGCGAGGATGGCGGGCTCTGGGAATACGATCCACGCCAACGGACAAGCCGGTTCATTCCGCCACCGCCCAACTCGGCCCAACGCGATCATGCCCAGGTCCAGGCGTTCCTCGGCGAAATCTGGGTGATTGGCGGGCGCTTTCCGGAAACCAATCGGGTCGCCATCTATGATCCCGTCGCCGAAAGTTGGCGAGCCGGTCCGCTGACCAACCGTTTTCGAGGCGGTTTCGGCGCAACCGTCGTTGGAAACCAGCTTGTGATCGGCGGTGGTGAAGTGGTCACCGGCACGCGTCGACTCGAGCCCAGCGTCGAGATCTATGCGGCGGGCTCCACGAGCTGGACCCTTGCCTCGAATTTGCCCGTGCCGGTTCATGGCACTGCGGCAGCGACAGTGGGCAATCGCGTCTACTTTGTCAGTGGTTCGACGGCTGCTGGCTCGGCCTGCTGCGCGACGGGACAACTGTTCTCGATCGAATTCACGCCCTGAGAGGATTCTTGCCGAAAACCTCGCGCACTGAACCGTGTGGTTGACCCTCCGCAAGCAGCTGAACTTCTACATGGCGATCGGGGACAACGGTCATTGGAGGACGCCGCCGGGCGCGGCAGGATGACACGACGCTTCACTGCGCCCGCGAAATCACGGACCGTGCAGGAGACTGGCACGCCATTGAGCGCTATCCTCGCTCAGGCTTTCTGCGTGCGTGCGTGAGCCGAGCCTGGCCACAAGATCGGCCAGCCCTGCTGGCCGGACAATCCAGTCGCCAGCGACCCGTCAACATGCACGAAACCCGCTGCCCGGCTAAACTCCGGGGTCTGGTGGCCACCTTCCGGCGGTTGGCTGCCATCCCATCCAAACCGCTCGCCCGCGAGGAACCCGCATGAATCAGCTTCAGGACATTCTCGACCAGGACCTCGATCCGGTTGAAACGCGCGAGTGGACCGAATCGCTGCAGTCGATCATCCAGACCGACGGTCCGGAGCGGGCGCACTACCTGCTCGAGCGCATGGTCGAGGAAACCCGACGCGCCGGCGGGCACCTGCCGTTCCAGCCGACCACGGAATACATCAACACCATTCCTCCGCACATGGAAGCCAAGTGCCCCGGTGACGCGGCCATGGAATGGCGGATCCGCTCGCTGGTGCGCTGGAATGCAATGGCCATGGTCATCCGCGCCAACCGCAAGCCCGGCGACCTCGGCGGACACATCGCGAGTTTCGCTTCCAGCGCGACCCTGTACGACGTCGGCTTCAATCATTTCTGGCGGGCGCCGAGTGACGAGCACCCGGGCGACCTGATCTTTCATCAGGGTCATTCGAGTCCCGGCGTCTATGCGCGCTCGTTCCTCGAAGGCCGCATCACGACCGAGCAACTCGACCACTTCCGCATGGAAGTCCAGGGCAAGGGCAACGGGCTCTCCTCGTACCCGCATCCGTGGCTGATGCCGGACTACTGGCAGGTTCCCACCGTTTCCATGGGCCTGGGGCCGCTGCAGGCGATCTACCAGGCGCAGTTCATGAAATACCTCGAGCATCGCGGCCTGATCGAACCCAGCGACCGCAAGATCTGGTGCTTCATCGGTGACGGCGAATCCGACGAGCCGGAATCACTCGGTGCGATTTCGCTGGCCGGACGCGAGGGTCTCGACAATCTGATTTTCGTGGTCAATTGCAACCTGCAGCGCCTGGATGGCCCGGTGCGTGGCAACGGCAAGATCATCCAGGAACTCGAAGGCGTGTTCCGGGGCGCCGGCTGGAATGCGATCAAGCTCTGCTGGGGCAGCTACTGGGATCCGCTACTCGCGCGCGACACCAAGGGCATGCTGCGCAAGCTGATGATGGAAACCGTCGATGGCGAGTACCAGAACTGCAAGGCCTTCGGTGGCGCCTACACGCGCGAACATTTCTTCGGCAAGTATCCGGAAACCGCCCAGCTCGTCGCCAATCTTTCCGACGACGACATCTGGCGCCTGAATCGTGGCGGCCACGATCCGCACAAGGTCTATGCCGCCTATCACGAGGCCGTCAACACCAAGGGCATGCCGACCGTCATCCTGGCCAAGACGGTCAAGGGCTACGGCATGGGCAGTGCCGGCGAATCGCAGAACATTACCCATCAGCAGAAGAAGATGGACGACGCGGCCGTGCGGGCGTTCCGCGACCGTTTCAATATTCCGATTTCCGACGAAGATCTGCCCTCGGTGCCCTACTACCACCCGGGCAAGGATTCGCCCGAAGTGCAATACATGCTCGAACGGCGCAAGGCACTCGGCGGCTTCCTGCCGCAGCGGCGCATGAAATCCGAGTCGCTGGCGACTCCGGAGCTCGGCGCGCTGGAAGCGCTGACCAAGGGTTCCGGCGAGCGCGAGATCTCGACCACCATGGCTTTCGTGCGCGGCATGAACCTGCTACTGCGCGACAAGACCATCGGTCCGCGCATCGTGCCGATCGTCGCCGACGAGGCGCGCACCTTCGGCATGGAAGGCATGTTCCGCCAGATCGGCATCTATGCGCCGTTCGGGCAGAAGTACAAGCCGATGGATGCGGACCAGCTCATGTTCTATCGCGAGGATCAATCGGGCCAGGTGCTGCAACAAGGCATCAGCGAGCCGGGCGCGTTCTCCTCGTGGATGGCCGCCGCGACCAGCTACTCGGTCAGCAACGTGCCGATGCTGCCGTTCTACATCTACTATTCGATGTTCGGCTTCCAGCGCATTGGCGACCTGGCCTGGGCCGCAGGCGACATGCGCGCACGCGGCTTCCTGCTCGGCGGAACGGCTGGCCGTACCACGCTCAACGGTGAAGGCCTGCAGCACGAAGACGGACATTCGCACCTTCTGGCCGGCGCGATTCCGAACTGCCGCAGCTACGATCCGACCTTCTCGTTCGAGGTGGCGGTGATCCTGCAGGACGGCGTACGCCGCATGCTGACCGAGCAGGAGGACACCTACTACTACATCACCCTGATGAACGAAAACTACACGCATCCCGACATGCCCGAAGGTGCCGAAGCAGGCATCATCAAGGGCATGTATCTCCTCCGGGAATCGGGAATGGGGAATGGGGAGAAGGGGAAAGCAAAGAGCAAGGCGAAGAACGTGCCGCAGGTGCAGTTGATGGGTAGTGGCACGATCCTGCGCGAAGTGATGGCCGCTGCGGATCTGCTCGAGGAGGAATTTGGCGTGGCCAGTACGATCTGGTCGTGTCCGGGTTTCAACGAGCTGCGTCGAGACGGTTTCGATGTCGAGCGCTGGAACCGGTTGCATCCGATGAGCAAGAAGCCGCGCAAGAGCTGGGTGGCGGAGTGCCTGGAAGACCATCCCGGACCGGTCGTGGCTGCAACCGACTACGTGCGCGCCTACTCGGATCAGATCCGCGCGTTCATCCCCAATGGTCGGCCGTTCATCTCACTCGGTACGGACGGCTACGGGCGCAGCGATTCCCGCGAAGCCCTGCGCGGGTTCTTCGAAGTCGACCGCTACTGGATCGCGCATGCGGCCATTTCCGCACTGGCCGCAGAAGGCAAGATGAATCCCGAGGACGTCGCGCGAGCGATCAAGCAGTGGAAACTCGATCCGGAGAAACCAAACCCCGAAACGGTCTGACCGCCGGTCAACCGGAATGGTCGGGGCAAGCCCCGCCTCTCGCCCGTCGACCGCAGGTTTGCCGCCAATCATGGATTCCGCATTTCGCGATATCCCGAGGCACTATCTGCCTCGGCATGTGCACTACTACTACGCTCGCATCAAGCTGGCGACGGACCCGCTGTACGTCGGGGTCGGCGAAGTTCTGGCGGGTCGCAACGAACCCCTGCTCGATGTGGGCTGCGGCATTGGCCTGCTCGCTCACACGTTGCGTGCACAGGGCTACAAGGGCAGCTATGCGGGCGTCGACATCGACGCAGGCAAGATCGAATCCGCGCGGGCGGCGGGCGTACGCGCCGGGCTGACCGGCCTGGATTTCGATACGGTTGATCTGGCCCTCGATTTCCCCCGTCATCAGGGAAACGTGGCCTTGCTCGACATCATCCAGTTCCTGCCACCCCAGGCGCAGGATGTCCTGCTCGAGCGCGCCATTGCCAGCGTCAGCCCCGGAGGCATTCTGGTCATTCGCACCGGCCTGCAGCGCTCGGGCCCGCGACTGCGTTTCACGCGAGGCATCGATCGACTGGCACGTCTGACGCGCTGGATGAATGTCGGGCCGAACCGCTATCCGCGCAGGGATGACCTCGAGGCACGCTTCGCCAGACACAACATGCAGCCCCGGTTCACCCCGTTGCGTGCGCGCCTGCCGTTCGAGAACTGGATGATCTGTGCGGAGCACCCGGTCGCCGGCCCGGCAACCTGATCGAAATCAGCTGTTGAGCTGCCAGATCGCTGCGTTGAGCAGCGTCGCGAACGCAATCCAGGCGAGATACGGCAGCATCAGCCAGCCGGCCAGACGATCGTGCCGAAAAAACCGCACGATGGTCACCAGCACCAGCAGATCAAGGACGACGATGTCGACCAGGGCAAGGTCGATGCGGTGCAGGCCAAAGAACAGCGGCGACCAGATCGCATTGACGACCAGCTGGACCAGCCACAAGCCGATCGCCAGACCCGACCCGGCCACACGGTAGACCCGCCAGGCGGCAATGGCCATCAAGCCATAGAGCAGGGTCCATGCAGGTCCGAATACCCAGTTCGGCGGGTTGAATGCAGGTTTTTGCAGCGCGGCGAACCAGGCATCCGGGGCAGCCGTTGCGCCGACCAGCGCGGCGACCGTGACCAGCACCAGGAATACGATCAGGCTTTTCCATCCGCGCATGCTTTGAGTCCCCGAATCGGTGAAATGCTGCCGCACCCTACACGAGCACGGGCAACCGCGGGTTAACGGCGAAAACGCTCACGGCGTCGAAGGCTACCTCGATCGCCTGAATTCCGATCTGCGTTGAAGCGAGCCGCTGTCCTGCACGACGAATCCGGCGTTCTGCTGCTGCGGCTCCTGATGGCGTGTGGACCGGGATCCTTCATGCGCCGGAACACGCTCAAGCACCCAGGATCCAGTGCCATAGCGGCAATGTGAGCATCGACGCGACTATCCCGTAGCCGACCAGGGCAGAGGCAAGTTCCGGCGCCAGTCCCGCCGATGAAAGCAGCGCGCCCGACGTCATCATCGGTGGCATGGCCGTGAGGTAGACAGCGACCACGCTGATTTCGGCTGGCAGCTCGAACCAGCGGCACAGGCCGAACGCGATCAGCGGCATCAACAACAGTTTCGCGACCAGACCCAGAACCAGCGGCAGGCGATGCTGGCCAGGAAGGCGCAAGCGCAATTGCATGCCAAGTGCCAGAACGACGATCGGCAGCAAGGCATCGGCAAGCAGCTGCAGACCCTGACTGACCGCCTGCCCCGGTTGCGCTGGCATGATCGTCAGCGCAAGCACCAGCGCAATGAACGGAGGAAACCCGATGACCCGGCGCAGGATACCGAGGGGCGTGGGTCGGTCACCGCCTCCGAACCACGCAACAACGAGCAACCCCCAGGTAGTCAGGATCAGAAAGGAACCGAGCTGGTCGTAGACGACGGCATAGGGCATCGCGCTGGCACCGACCAGGACGGGAATCAGCGCATAGCCGATGAACGAGGTATTGCCGAGCGGCACCTGCAGCAGCAGGTTGGCGGTAGCGCCTCTGTCGAGCCGAAGACGTCGCGCGACAGGCCAGATCCCGATGTTGGTCACCAGCAAGATGATCCACGGCACCGCGACCAGACCGATCAGGTCCTTCCTGAATTCGAGTCCGGGTGCATGCAGCAGAATCGCGGCGGGCAGGCATACATTCAGCACGACGAGATTCAGCGTATGTGCCGCGTTCTCAGGAACCATGCGGCGCCAATCGAGAAATCTCCCGACAGCCAGCAACACGACGATGAAGGCGAATATCGCGACAACCGACATCAACGGATTCCCAGGCCGGCCGCACTCAACATCGGAGCAAGCCCTCGTGGTGGCTGCCGGGCGAGCAACATTCGCGCTGCAATTGCACGTTCACCCACGCGCTCAGGGGATGATCAATGGAAGCGCCGCAATGGCGCTGGATACGGCCATGTTCGCGTTGCAATTCCCCTTGTCCGGCTCGCGCACACAATGGAACGCGACCAACTTCAGGCCATTCAGATTCTTGCAGGGTGCGCCGCGCACCTTGAATGAGTTTTCCGTGCTCGCACCGCTGGCTACGGGTCCGATATTCGCGAGCGATTCGCCGCTGGCGGCAGATACGCTTGCCGTGGTGCTGCCCTCGACCGCCAGGGGCAGCACCCTGAAACTTCCACGGCGAACCGCTGCGTCCATGCCATTGCTGGCGGTGTAGTCGACACGGCAACTCGGCAAGCCCATCATCGTGTCATCACTGGCAGCGCGCAGTTGCACGGAAAATTCGCCGGCTTGTGTGGTCGAGGCTGCAAAGGCCAGGAGGACTCCGATTGCATGGGCAGCGGGTCGAGCGATTGAAAACATGGTCAGCACTCCGTGTGGAAGAATTGGGAACACTTCGGGCGTGCACGCTTGTTGCGAGCCAAGGCGCGGATCTCGCGCCTCGCCACAAGCCTGCTGCATGTCCATTGCCCGGAAAAGACAGGCAGGCAACCTTCTCCACACGCTCGCGACTTGCGGCGCGCGTCGATTGGCGGTGCCCGGGATGACGCAACTCTAGCCCAGCCCGGGCGTCGAATGAAGACGCAGCTGGTCATGAAATGCGGCAGAGCTGCGCATGGCTGCCATGCTGAACTACCATGCAGAGCACTTGAAGACATGTCATCGGCAGGAAAATTCTCCCGTGAGCGAAAAACCGTCCTCCGTCATCGTCGTGGGCAGTTACGTGCAGGACCATGTCTGGCTGACAGACAGCTTCCCCAAGCCCGGAGAAACGCGGCGGGCACTCGGATTCAGCACCGGGCCCGGCGGCAAGGGCTTCAACCAGGCCATTGCCTGTGTCCGCCAGGCGGGTGACGTGCTTTTCATGGGTGCGGTCGGCAGCGATGCGCTCGGCCATGGCGCCCGCGAATACGCAAGCCGGGAAGGTCTGGCCTGCAAGTGGCTCGTGATCGACGAGGTGCCGACGGCCACAGCCGGTATCGTCGTCAATGCAGAGGGCGCCAACCAGATCATGGTCAATCTGGCTGCCAACGAAAAGCTGACCATCGATTTCCTGCAGTCCAACGCAAGCCAATTCGCTGATGCCCGCGTGCTGCTCGTGCAACTGGAAAACAATCTCGACGCCGTACGCGGCGCACTCGAGCTTGGAGGTCGGCATGGGCTGTTGCGCATGCTCAATCCGGCACCGATGCACGCCGGTGTCGACGCATCCCTGCTGGCCGAATGTGACGTGATCACGCCCAACGAGACCGAGTTCGCGCAACTGCTGCAGCACATCGCCGGCAAGCCCTTGCCGCCAGCAGAGGTGGCCGCAAAAGCGGACCGGGAGTTGAACGAATGCTGTCGCCGCCTCGGCGTCGCAACCTGCCTGATAACGCTGGGAGCCTCCGGCTGCTTTGTTTCGCATGCGCCGGATAACCTGCGTGGTGACAGCGAACCTTTCTACCGGCTGCCGGCCGAAGTCGTCCATGCAGTCGATACGACCGGTGCGGGAGACGCGTTCAATGGAGCCCTGGCAGCCGCGCTGGGCAGGGCGACGAAGGGGTCATTCCGGGAAGCGGTCGTCGAGGCCAACCGCGTCGCGGCACTCAGCACCGAGAAGCCCGGCGCCGCGCAGGCCATCCCCTTCAGGGCCGAGGTCATCGAGCGATTTGGCGGAACGACAGGCTGACCATCGGCGGCGCCTGCAAACGCCCGGAATCCGGGGCGCCGTCGCCGAACACAGATCCGATCGGAAGCCGGCCAGAAATTCACTGCCGAGGACACGCAGATTCACTGACGCCGACGACGGCGGGACTGGCGCAACCGGAGCAAGGCCCGACGACGCGAGGTGCGCCGCCAGAAATAACGCAGCACCAGCAGGAAGATCACGCCGAGCGCGATCATCAACACGGTCTTGCTGCGATGAACCCAGGTCAGCAGCCACTCGTGGTTCTGTGCCCCGTAGTAGCCAAGATAGACCCAGACCGGAACGCTGATCAGCGCCGCGAACCCATCCAGCAGGAAAAAACGCAGGAACGATACGCGTCCGGTCATGCCGGCGGTCAGGAAAATCGGTGAGCGCAATCCCGGCAGAAAACGGGCGACAAACATCAGTCGATTGCCGTAACGCGTGAATTTGGCCTGGACGCGGGCATAGCGCCGAGGCGTCAGCAAATAGGCGACCCAGCGCAGGCGCAAGGCGCGCTCGCCAAAAACACGGCCAATCATGAACATGATCGAGTCGCCAGCGAGTACACCGACGATTCCGACAACACACATGACATGCACATTGGCATAGCCAAGCCCGGCAATGACGCCGCCGGCGACCAGCGTGATGTCTTCCGGAATGGGCAGGCCGAAACCGCAAATCATCAGCACCACGAAAACGGCCGCGTAGCCATTGGCCGTGAAAAAGCTGATCAGGGTCTCGAGCAATGCCATCAGCCGCGCGCCAGGCTCGGGCGTCGACGGCAGCATCCATCAAGGCAGGGATTCGGGTTCAAGCTGTCTGAATGGGTAGCGGGAACAGGCGAAGTTTAGCAGGCGAGGCGCGCCCAGATGGCCTGGCCTGGGCATTCGATCGTGCCGCGAGTCGCCGCATGGAATCGGATAACGGCGTTCTCGGGCTAGAATGCGCGCCCATGCGTATCGGCAAACACCCTATCGAGCCCGCTGTCGTGCTCGCGCCCATGGCCGGCGTGACCGACAAGCCTTTTCGCCAGTTGTGCAAGCGCCTTGGGGCGGGCCTGGCCGTGTCCGAGATGACTACGGCCGATCCGCGTCTCTGGCACACGGCAAAATCGCAACGCCGCGTCGACCACGCTGGCGAGCCCGATCCGATCAGCGTCCAGATCGCCGGATACGATCCGCAGATGCTCGCCGACGCAGCACGCTACAACGTGGATCTTGGCGCACAGATCGTCGATATCAACATGGGTTGCCCGGCCAAGAAAGTCTGCAATGTCTACTCGGGATCGGCGCTGCTGCAGGACGAGGATCTGGTCCGGCGAATCGTCACCGCCGTAGTCAGTGCTGTCGACGTGCCGGTGACGCTGAAGATCCGCACCGGCTGGAATCGCGAGAATCGCAACGGCGTGCGCATCGCGCGCATTGCCGAAGATGCCGGCATCGCCGCGCTGGCGGTGCATGGCCGCACGCGTGCCGACCTGTACCAGGGCGAGGCAGAGTACGAGACCATCGCGGCCATTCGCGATGCAATCCGCATTCCGCTCATGGCCAATGGCGATATCGATTCTGCGCAGAAGGCTGCGCGCGTCCTCAAGGAAACCGGCGCCGATGCGGTCATGATCGGTCGGGCGGCCCAGGGGCGCCCATGGATCCTGCGCGAGATTGCCCACTTCCTCGCCACTGGCGAGAGCCTGGCCGAGCCTTCGCCGCTCGAGGTGCGCGACATACTGCTCGGCCACCTTGAGCATCTGTACGCCTTCTACGGCGAGTTGCCCGGCGTCCGTATCGCACGCAAGCACCTGGGCTGGTACGCGAAGGATCGACCGCAGAATGCGGCATTCCGCAGTGTCGTCAATGGCACCGATTGTGCGAGCACCCAGCTGCGCCTGACCCGCGACTATTTTGATCGGCTCGCCGGACTGCAGTCGCTGGCGGCCTGACGTCGCGGTGGCTCAGGGAAGGACCTGAAAGGGACACAGATGGGTCCAGATCTCTCCAAGCTGCGATGCAGCGAAGTTGTGCCCGCCGACAAACAGGGTAAACCAGAGATCGGTGTTCACGACCCAGCCATTGGCCTGAAAAATGTTGCGGTCAGAGATGGCGTATGTGGCCAGCGGGTCACCATTGCCAACATGAATATCGAGCGGAATCCTGCGCGCGGCAGTCGCCACGAGGGCATTGCATGTGGTCGGATTGCTGCAGGCAAAACCTTCGAGAACTCCGGCGCTGACCGAGTAGGCGGCAAAGGTGTCGATCGAAATGGGCGCACCAAAATCGTTCAGCATGATGTCGTGCATGACATGCCCGCCCGCTGAAAAGCCCCAACCGATGCGGCGCGACTGGTCGATATTGTAGGCAGCCTCGACGTCGGAGATGGCCGCAGCCATGACGCTGTAGTCGCTCGGATTCGGTGGCGGTGCGATCCAGCCTCCTGACGCGCCTGTCCCCACCGGTACCACCACGATGAATCCGTTGGCGTCGGCGATCGAGCTCCAGGTATTGCGCACCGAAAGCGCCGCATTGTTGGCTGCACCAGGACCGGCCTGACCGTGCAGGGCAAGCACCATGGGCATGGGCTGGGTGGGCGTATAGCTGGCCGGCACCCTCAGGTGGATCGTGTGCGTGCCATAACCGGGTACGGATACGGATCGGGAAACACTGCCGGTTGCACCGCCGCTGCCGTTGGAAGGCAGTCGGGTGACTGCAGCGGCGGTCTGGAATCCGTTGACGAAGATGGCATCGGGATGGGCACAGACCCACGGCGGCAGGGTGGCGGTTGTGGCTGCGGGTGCAGTTGTGGTGTTTGCACCGAGTGCAAACATCACAAACCACGGAAAAACACGTCTCTTGCGCCACATCACTTTTTCGCCCGGCTTGCTCAGGATTTTTCTGCTTTCCTGGCGCGCTTTTCAGCCTCTGCGTCGTGCAGACGCCGGATGGCATCGGCGATTCTTTCGCGCTCAACTAGAACTTGTATTTGCGGATTTACTTCCGCAGCTTCGAACTGCGGACGACTTGCATAACTTCCTATCGCGTCAATGACTCGCTGAACTTCGCCAGGCTGGGTGAGACCGGCACTTTGGATCAATGCGGCGCCGTCAGAATCGACCAGGCGAACATAGAACAACCCGTCCTTCTCCTTGTACCGCTTCCATTGTGGCGGTGCCGCGCTCTCATTCCTTTCATTCCGCTGCGCCGTCTGCATCTTCGCTATGGCGGCTGAAGACCCGATTCCCATGGAATCACGCAGGGCGGCAATAAACGGCGCACTGCGTTCGCGCGCCTTGCGTGCGCCCTCAAGGAGGCGCTGCTCGATCACATCCGGTTTGGCCATCAATGCGTTGTAGCGTTCGCGCGGCTCGGCCAGCTCGGCGTCGATGCGCTCGAACAGTTTCTGCTTGGCGTCGCCCCAGCCAATGCCATCGGCGAACGCCTGACGCATAAGGCTGGTTTCCTCCGCACTCGCAAACGCCTGGTAGATGGAAAAGATATTCGAGCCTTCCGTGTCCTTGGGCTCACCGGGAGCGCGCGAGTCGGTGACGATGCCGAGTATGGCCTTTCGAAGATCCTTCGCCGACAGCCACAGTGGAATGGTGTTGTTGTAGCTCTTCGACATCTTGCGACCATCCAGACCCGGCAGGGTCGCGACACTGTCGTCGGTCACCGCCTCGGGCAAGACGAAGGGTTCCGCGTCGTTCCCGGTGACGGCCTTGTAGACCTCGCCATAGAGATGATTGAAGCGCTGGCCGATATCGCGCGCCATTTCGATGTGCTGGATCTGGTCGCGGCCAACCGGCACACGATGCGCGTTGAAGATGAGGATATCGGCGGCCATCAGTACCGGGTACATGAACAAGCCGGCGCTGATGCCGGCATCACCATCCTCGTTTTCGGCCACATTGCGGTCGACGGCCGCCTTGTAGGCGTGGGCCCGATTGAGCAACCCCTTCGAGGTGACACAGGTCAGCAACCAGGTCAGCTCGGGAATCTCGGTGATGTCGGACTGCCGATAGAAGAAGGCCCTCTCGGTATCCAGGCCCAGGGCCAGCCAGGTTGCCGCGATTTCCAGCCGCGACTGCGCGATACGCGCAGGATCCTCGCACTTGATCAGGGCGTGGTAGTCGGCAAGGAAGTAGAACGACTCGACATCGGCCCGTTGGCTGGCCTCGATCGCGGGACGTATCGCACCGACGTAGTTGCCGAGATGCGGTGTACCGGTCGTGGTGATGCCGGTCAGTGTGCGGACCTTCTCTTTCATGAATGCTGTGCCGGGCTGGGCCTAGGGATCGACAAGTCTAGCGAATCCGGGCGCCAGCGAGGCTCTGGAAAGGGAAGGACTCGAAGGAGTCTGGGTAAATCGCCGCTGAATCGCCCCCTGCTGTCGAACCCCGGACTGCGCGGGCACGCGTTGAATCCATTACCCAACCGCACCTGGAGGTGCCCAATGCGTGCCCTGATCTGCTCCACCCTGCTGGCCCTGTTGCTGTCTGCACCGGCTGTCGCCGGCAACCTGCTTGACCTCAGCGTGGTCGATCGCGACACCGGCTCGACTCTGCGCACTTACAGCATGGACGGCAAGCTCTACATCGCCGGCAAGCCGGGGCATCGCTATGCGATTCGCCTGCGCAACCGCACGGGAGGGCGCGTACTTGCCGTGCTTTCCGTCGATGGCGTTAATGCCGTCAGCGGAGAAACCGCCAGCGCCAATCAGAGTGGCTATGTGCTCGATGCCTGGGAGTCCACCGAGATCAATGGCTGGCGCAAGAGTCTGGACGAGGTCGCCCAGTTCAACTTCACTGCATTGCCAAACAGTTACGCGGCACGGACCGGCCGTCCGATGAATGTCGGCGTGATCGGAGTGGCAGTATTCACCGAACGCGAGCAGCGCTGGATTGCCGAAGATCGCGAGAACAGCGTGCCGCCACCGAGCAGCCGACCCTGGATGAAGGATTCGGAAGCCAGGCAGGAATCCGCGCCTTCGGAGTCCGTTGCAGAGGCTGCCAAGTCTGACTCCGCAGGGGCGGCTGCGCCGATGGCTCGTCAGCCGGCACCTGCGGAACGTCTGGGCACCGGTCATGGCGATCGCGAATGGTCGCGAGTGGGCACAACCCGGTTTGTGCGCGCAAGCAATCGCCCGGCGGAGACCCTGGCCATCTGGTACGACAGCCGTGCCAACCTCGTCGCGCGCGGCATCATTCCGACCCGCCCCCTGGCCAGCCGCGACCCCGATCCGTTCCCGAACAGGTTTGTCGCCGATCCACCCTATCGCTACTGATTCCGGTGTCAATGGCCGGCGATTCTGACCGGCCAACTTGCGCAGGCCGTCCATGCGCCTGCCGGCAACCTGGCAGACTCGCCGTCTGCCAGGTCTTGTCCGTGAAGCAATCGATCACGCACGGTCGACCCCGGCCTTGGATCTGGTGAAGGCGCCAAAACGAAACCGCGCCATGCCACTTTGGCCGCTGTGGCAGTTTCGAGCGCCGGTCCATTCCGGTGCCTTGCCGCAGCCTGGATCTCTATAGCCCTATAGATATATCCCCTGGCCCGAGCCGTTCATGTTGCCGGGAACCCGGGTCGATCCTCACCCCCTTTTTCCATACCGCCGCGCATGCCAGCACGTCCTGGGGGGAGTGTCGGTGCCCAGCTTTGGACAAGCGCTTTCGCCCACCCCGAGGGCCGTGCGCGACTGCGTCTTGCCGGCCCTGACACCGCCCGAAAATAACTGTTGCTTAACGATCAACTTAGGAAGAGTATCTGCGCCGGTTCGTGCCCAAATGGCCCGGATCGAGCAGGGGGTCTTCAAGGGATAGAACAACTGGTCGTGGCATTTGCACCGACTCCATTAGTACTGTTTCCCAACAACATATACATGGGGAAAATCATGAAATCGTCTTCCGTCGCATTGCGCGACAGGTTTGGCCGCGCTAAGCCACTGGCCAGCGCGTTGGCTTTGACGTTGTTTACAGGCATATCCGCATCCGCTTCCGCCACATACAATCCGGTCGTGAATATCGCGCAGGCAATGCCTGCAACCGCATTGTTCAACACCTTGCTGGCTTCGCCCGCAGAAGGTCCCGCCTACTACACCATCGTTTTCAAGGAAGCACCGCTGGCAACCTATGCCGGCAACGTTCCAGGTTTGCCCGCGCCGTCCATGTTGCTCAGAAACGGTCAACCGTCCGGGAAACTCGACGTAAAGTCGCCTGAAGCACTGGCCTATGTCAGCTATCTGCAAGGCAAGCAGGAAGTATTCATCAGCCAGCTCGGCAATTCGCTCGGCCGGCCACTGGACGTCATGGCGCGCATGCAGCACGGTCTCAACGCGGTCATTGTCCGCCTGAGCAGTGCCGAAGCCTCGGAAGTGATGGCGCGCAACGATGTCGATTTCATTGAAAGAGAGCATGAGCTTCAGCTCGATACCGATCGCGGCCCGAGTTTCATCGGCGCGCCATCGATCTGGGGTGGCACGACCGCCAGTGGCGTCGCAACCAGGGGTGAAGGCATTCTGGTCGGCGTCATCGATACCGGCGTCAACTGGCAGAGCCCGGCCTTTGCCGGCGTGGGCCCGGTCGACGGCTATGTGCATGTCAATCCGCTCGGCAGCGGCAACTATCTCGGCCAGTGTCAGGTCGGTGCCGTCGATGCGGGCAAGTGCAACGACAAACTGATCGGCATCTACAACTTCGCTTCGCCGGGAACCAGCGGCGCCGATACCCAGGGCCATGGCTCGCATACCGCAAGCACGGTGGCAGGCAATACCTGGAATGCCGTCTACGCCTCCGGCCCGTTCACCATTTCCGGTGTCGCGCCCCACGCCAATGTCGTCACCTACCTGGCCTGTCCCTCAAGTTGCCCAAGCACGGCCACCTCGCAGGCTGCCAATCAGGCTGTTGCCGACGGCGTGGATGTCATCAACTACTCCATCAGCGGCGGTACCTCGCCGTGGACGGACGCTACCTCGACCGCCTTCCGCAATGGCGTCGCCGCCGGCATGTTCGTAGCCGCATCCGCTGGCAACACGAGCACCTCGGTGCCGAATCCGATCGGTCAGGTCAACCACATGGAGCCCTGGGTCGAGACCGTTGCAGCCTCGACACAGGATCGCATCATTGCAGTCAGCCTGGACCTGACCAGTGAAGCGTCTCCGCCGCCGAATACCCAGGACATCCCGATGCGCACCGGCGGCCTGCCGCTGCCGACTTCGAACCTGGTCAATGTTCCTCTGATCAAGAGCCCGAACTTCGCGAATGGCTCGACCGACGGTTGCTCAGCCTATCCAGCCAACACGTTTGTCCGCACTGGTGCACCGACCGACCGCATCTTCTATGACGGTTTCGACGGCACTTCGCCACCCGATGTTACCCAGGGCGCAGTAGCTGTCCTGCACCTGGACGGAACCGCCAGCTCCTGCGGCAGCGGCACGCGTCGCGCTGCTGCGTTGGCAGCCGGTGCTGTCGGCGTCATCTTCGTTGATGTCGTCTACCTGAATCTCGGTGCCGCGGATACCTCGTGGTCGATGCTGATGAGCAACTGGCTCAATCTTGAAGCCGGCTCCACGCCAGCAACGGCAACCGTGACCATCGATATCGCAGCCAGCGCATACCCGAGTCAGGGCGATGTCATGGCTGACTTCAGTTTCCGCGGTCCGCGCACGGTCAATGGCCAGGGCATGGTCAAGCCCGACATTACCGGTCCCGGCGTGGACATCCTTGCGGTCGGCGCTGCCAATATTGTCGGTACCGATGGCGTCTACCTCAATAACGGCACCTCGATGTCGAGTCCGCACATGGCCGGCGCAGCCGCGCTCATGCGTGCACTCAATCCGACCTGGTCGCCGACCCAGATCAAGTCTGCCCTGAACCTCAGCTCGAACAACTTCGGCGTGACGAACGTCGGCGGAAGTCCGGCTACGTTGTGGGACTACGGCTCCGGCCGCGTCAACCTGACTGCGGCATCTCAGGTCGGCCTGATCATGGACGAGACTTCGGCCAATTTCCTTGCGGCCAATCCGGCTACCGGCGGCCAGATCTCGAGCCTCAACCTGGCCAGCATGGCCAAGACTGGCTTCATCGGTGACACGGTCTTCACCCGCACCTTCCGTCGCGCACGTGCAGGCTCGCAGACCTACACCTTGTCGGTGGCCGGATTCCCGGCCGGTGCAGTCGAGTTCTCACCCGCTTCATTCACGGTGAATTCGAGCGGTTCCGAGGAAGTCACGGTTACCGCACACGGTGGCTTGCTGACATCGGCGACATGGAACCTTGGCGAGCTGATCCTGACCCCAGCCAGCAGCGTGGAACCGGTTCTGCATCTGCCGATCGCGCTCAATCCCGCCGGCCCGGTCATCGACGTTACCCCGAAGACCCTGTCGGGCACTTCCGATACGACGGTCAGCAATGACCTGACCATTGCCAATGTCGGCAATCCGACTCTGAACTGGACCGTGCTCAACACCGGCACGCCGCAGGTCACGCCGCTCAACACGACTACCTCGGGTAGCGGGCAACTTGGCGGCTACTATATCGGCGCAGCGGAAGGCTACTACTGGTCGCAGAATTTCGACATCGTCGGTGCAACCAACGTCACCACGCTGCGCGCCAACGGCTTCCTGCTTCCGAGCGGCAGCCTGACTGCCGGCAATACCCCCAGCGTTACCTTCAGCATCTACGCTGACAATGCCGGCGAACCCTCCGGTGCGCCAGAGGGCTTTGGCGCAGCACCGCTGTGGACCTACTCGAACACGATCGGCACCGCTTCAACGACCGGTATCACCGGTACAAACGGTACCGTGCAACTCGTGTTCAGTGCGCCAGGGGTGCCGCCGTTGAACCTGCCGACAGGCCGCTACTGGATGACGGTCTTTCCGAGCATGAACGGCACCGGTGTCGGCACGGCGGGCAATCCGCTCTGGGCCTGGCGCACCAGTCCGGACGCGCAGATCGGCAATCCGCCGGTTCTCTACGCCCCGTTCGACGATCCGCTCAACTTCCAGACCGACCCGGCGACGCTGAACATGTCGGCCTTCGTGCAAGGCAGCATCGCATGCGCACTGCCGTCCTGGGTCGGCCTGACCACAACGTCCGGTTCGCTGGGCCTCGGCGCTTCCGATGTCATCCCGGTCGACTTCGATGCCACCGGGCTTAGCGCGGGCACCTACACCGCGACGCTCTGCATAAGCAGCAACGCGACGAACATCGCCGTGCAGCCGGTATCGTTGTCTTTCACCGTGCCGAACGGAGGCGCAACTCCGCCGACGCTGAGCAAGGCATTCAACCCAACCAGTGTCGAAACCGGCGTGCCGAGCACCCTGACGATCACCCTGAACAATCCGGGTCCGACCGTCTCGACCCTCACGGCAGGCCTGTTCGACAATCTGCCGGCAGGCCTGGTAGTGGCAGCCACGCCCAATGACTCCAGCACCTGCGCCAACTCCGACGTAACCGCAAACCCTGGCAGCAGCTCAATCGGGTTTGACCTGGCCGCTGAGATTCCCGCCAATGGAAGCTGCACGATCACAGTAGATGTGCAGTCGGCAACACCCGGTGTGTACCTCAACACCATCCCGGCAGGAGCCCTGCAGACCGATACCGGAAGCAACACGGGTGCGGCGAACGCAAGCCTGACGGTTACCGCACCGGTGTTCGACGCACCGACAACGGGCATTGCATTCGGCCCTGCCAGCGTTGCTGCAGGTACGCCAAGCACGCTGACGATTACGTTGGGCAATACCAATGGCGTCGTTGCGAACCTGAGCGCCCAGCTGGATGACAATCTGCCAGCAGGCGTCCTGGTTGCTCCGACACCAAACGCCGCCACCAGTTGTGCCAGTGGCGTGGTGACCGCGGTGGCCGGCAGTACGGTCGTCAGCCTGGCAAGTGGTGCGCAGATTCCGGCGGCCGGTAGTTGCACGGTGACGGTGGATGTTCGTGCAGTCAGCCCCGGAACCTTCAACAACACCATTCCGGCAGGGGCACTGCAGACCGATCTTGGCAACAGCACGGCAGCGGGCATGGCAGCACTGGATGTCACCGCGGCTGCCTTCCCAGCACCGTACTGCTCGCGCGCGTTCACTAACGCCGTTGAGCCGATCACCCTGGTCAGCGTCAGCGGAATCAGCAATGCGACCAGTGCGACAGTCAATGGCACCCCGGCACTGGAAGACTTCCTGTCCATCAGCGGCACGCTGGTCCCGGGCGCGTCCTACACGGTCACTGTGAAGGGCAATACCGACGGTGCGTTCACAAACCTGTATCGAGCGTACTTCGACTGGAACCAGGATGGCGTATTCAGCGAGACCGCCGCAGAGCGCTATGAACTCGGCTCGATCAACAGCTCGACCGGACTGGATGCAAAGCAGACCAGCGCAATCGTTACCGTCCCAGTCAATGCGGCGGCGGGAACGACACGCATGCGCATCGTCAAGAAGTACTCAACCGCCGGTTCTGCATGCGGCGGCGACGACGCAGCTGGAACGTCCTACGGTCAGGCTGAGGACTACACGGTGGCCCTCGTGCCAGGTGGTTCGCTCCCGACTATCGCCAAGGCGTTCATGCCGGCGACAGGCGATGTGGCGCTCCCAAGCACGCTGACTATCAGCCTTGGCCAGTTCAATGGCTCGGGTGCGGCGACAACGACCGCCCCGCTAGTCGATACGCTGCCAGCAGGCCTCGCAATTGCTGCGGTGCCAAATGCGTCCACTACGTGTCCAGCCGGCGTCGTCACTGCGGTCGCGGGAGGCGGATCGGTCACCCTTGAAACGGGGGCGCAGATTCCGCTGGGTGGTTGCAATGTCGTCGTGAATGTTCAGGCCGCTGCGCCGGGTCTCTTCGCGAACAGCATTGCCGTTGGCGCACTGCAGACAAGTATTGGCAACAGCGTCGTCGCAGCAATTGCCAATTACCGCGGATTGGCCACGGGTCCGACCAGCTACAGCACTGGTTTCGAAGCACCGTTCACGCTCGGCGGCATCAACGGGCAGCAGGGCTGGGCAACGCTTGGAACGGCAGCGAACGCTACCGTATCCGCGGCGCAACCGGCGCTGGGAACCCAGCATCTGCGCATCACTTCGCTGGCATCCACGGCAACGACACCGGTTGGCGCGCTGTCCCCGACCCAGGCAGTCGCGAGCGGCGCATACTCCGTGCTGACGGCAAAGTTGCGTATCACGCGCACAACCAATGGCGCGACATTTGACCTCAATCCGCAAGATCCTGTGGCGGCGGTGGTCAGTACGCTGGTGCGATTCGACAAGGGCGCTGCGCGGGACATCCTGATCCCGGACTTCACACTCGGTGTATACCAGCCGACAGGAGCCGCCTGGCCGTTGAACACCTACTTTGACATCAGCATGGCGTTCAACCGAGCGGCCGGAACGGTCCAGGTCTGCATTGATGGAACATCGATATACAACGGCGCCAACGCCGTGTCCTCGCCCTATATCGGCAACGTGATTGCCAAGCAGAGCGGCGCGTCGTCAAGCACCGCCGGCAATACCATGGATGTCGACGAACTGGTCATCAGCAATACCGATACGGCGCCGGTTTGCACACCATAGCCACCTAAAGGGACGCCGATCCCCCAGCCTCACCTTGAAGGGCGCCGAAAGGCGCCCTTTTTCTTGACGGGGGTTAATGCGAAGCCCGGGTCCGCAAACGAGCCCGTCATGACTCTTGTCCGCACAGGCCGGTTGCTAAACCCGGCTTTCTGGGCAGGCTCCGGTTGTCGCCAATTTGGCTCCGGCCGGCTCGATCGGACTTGCAAAGTCCCACACGAGGGAGTTTGCTTGGCCGCAAACCCCGTGCCTTATCGCAACGGCAAGTCAGCTTGCGTGCTGGATCACAGCGCTGGCGTGATTTTCTCAGGCATGCTGGTGCCGAAATTCGTAAACAGGAATCTTGGGTCATGCGTCGAATTGGATTGTCATTGCTGCTGATTCTTGCAACAGGCGCCATGGCCAGCGAAACCGGTGCCGTGCGCTTCGATGCCGGGTCGCTGAGTCGCCTGCAGAATCTCGCACCAGGCCAGTCTGTCGAAGTGGCCGAGTTTCCGGCCGGGCCGGGCGTGCTCACGGCCATCGACTTCAAGCGTATCGAGGTCTACGCGCCGGGCGCCCGCATCGTGGTTATCGATGACCAGGGCGAGCACGAAATTCCGCGCAGCAATCGCATTCATCTGATCGGATATAGCAAGGACGGCACCACGCGCGTGGGTCTGTCGTTTGATCCCGATCTGGCCAACGCGCCTTACGGCGCTGGCTCGAGTCCGTCAGGCGCCTTCGAGATTCAGAGCCGGCGCATCGAGAATGGCTGGCAGTTCAGCGCGACCAGCGCGGAGTCGGCCCTGCCGGAAGGCATCACCCTCGACTACCCCACCAACGACGATTCCCTGCCCAATCCGAATGCCGCTCCGCAGGCGCTCGATCACCTGAGCCAGGACAATTCCCCTCTCGGCACTCTGCGTTTTGCCGTGGTGGCCGTCGATACCGACGTCTCGTTCATGAGCGAGCGCTTCAGTGGCAATACGGCGAATGCGACCGCCTGGATCGCCAGCCTGTTTGCACAGATGAACATCATGTACGAGCGCGATCTGGATGTAAGACTGCTGCAGGGCACAACCTTCCTGCGCACCGCCTCGGACCCCTATTCGAATACGGATTCCCCGGCCTCCTCCGCTACGCTCGCAGAGTTCGGAAACTATTGGCAAGCGAACTACAGCTCGGGCGGTTCGGCGGTCAGCCGGGCATTTGCCATGCTCTTGTCGGGCAATTCCTCAAGCGGCAACTCCGCATCGGGTATCGCCTGGGTCAACTCCTACTGCCAGACATCGGGCAGTGGCGGCAGCTACAGCATCAACCAGATTTTCACCAATCCCGGTATCGGCGTTGCCAGCACGGCCTTCATCGTCGGTCATGAGCTGGGACACAACTTCGGCGCGGCACATACGCATTGCAGCAATGCCACGACCGGGAACTACCCGACTTCGACGAATACGATCGACCAGTGCAATACCTTGGGCACCGGTTGCTACTCGGGACCGACCAGCTGCCCTGTATCGGGACCGGGTGCGCCCAAGGGAACGGTCATGAGCTACTGCCATCTGAGCCCCAGCAGTTGCGGCTCGAATGTGCAGGAATTCCACCCCACGCACATCACGCAGGTTCGCAACCGCATTGCCGCGAATACGCCGAGTTGCCTGACCCTGACCGACGTGCTGTTCGAGAACGGTTTTGACTGATAGCCGCTCATCTGGCGACTCGGGAGTCGGGAGCAGCATTTCATACGCACGTTGCGGGACGGATTGAGACCAGCGCCGCTCCCATGACCGGCAATTCGGCCGCTGACCCGGTTCCGCGAGCACGCCCTGATTTCGCCATGACCTGGAAGCGCAACAGCGCTTCTCCAGCACGCAAGTCCCCGATTCCCGCTACCCGCGACTAGTTTTCCGCATCCCCGATCGCCGAGCGGACCTTCTGCGCATGGGTGAACTCCGGCGCGGCTGCAGGCATGCCTGGCCGCTCGAGAATCTTGATCACCGATCGGCGCATGTTCGGACGCCTGGGTTCGCGGGGCGCGTCAACCCGAATGCTGCTGCGCTCGATCGTGCGACGCTCGGTCATCTGGCGATCGGCACGGTGAATGGTCTGCTCCAGATCCTCGCCGTCCTTGCGCATGGCAAGCCCGAAGGAGAACGGAATCGTTTCCTGGGTCGACTGCGCCGCCTGCAGGCGCGAGGCAAAGGATTCCAGAGTTGCCCTGTCGCAATCCCGTAGCAGGATCACGAATTCGTCGCCGCCCAGTCGGACGATGGAGTCATCCTTGCGCACCATGCGCTCAAGAAAGCGGGCGGTGCGGACGATGGCCTGATCGCCAGAGCGGTGTCCGTGGGCGTCGTTGCAGCGTTTGAGCTGGTCGATATCGATGACGACGCAGGCCCAATGCGCATTGGGCACGGCATCCGCCTGAAAGGCGGCGAGGTGACTGCGGTTGTAGCAGCCGGTCAGCGGATCCTTGCGCGAATTCTCAAGCAGCCTGCGCTCGTTGCGACTGCGGTCGCTGATATCGATGGCACAGCAAATGACCTGCTGGCTTTCGTCGGCTGCGGTACGCAGACGATTGCGGAACTCCCAGACCTGCTCGCTGCCATCACGAGCAAGCATGTGCACGGCGCCGGAACCTTGTCCATTGCGCGCGACGTTGAGCAGATATTCGACAAACGCGTCATGCTGACGCGGTACCACGAATTCGGACAGCTTGTGGCCCACGAGCTCGTCGGCGGGATAGCCCAGGGCATGTGCAAACGCAGGATTGACCATCTGCAGGTTGCCGGCCAGATCATGCGTGAACACGATGCCCAGGCTCAGTTCTATCAACTCGCGTGCGTTGCGTTCGCTGGCTTCCAGATCACTGGCCAGCTGCAGTCGTGCGGTCACGTCAGATACGACAACCAGCCAGGCCAGTCGATCAGCGTGCTGGACGCACTGCACATGGAGTTCGACCCAGATGGCGCTGCCGTCAACGCGGCGATGACGCGCCAGACCGGCCACGGGCGGCGAGCCCATTGCGTCGTCTGCGCCCGCCTTGCTGTGCTGAAGCTGGGAAAATTGCCAACCACGCATCTCTGCCAGGTTGCTTCCGTACAAGGCCGCGGCGGCAGCATTGGTCGCAGTTATCTCGAGAAACTCGCCATCCACGAGGAACATGGGAACCGGCGACGCGGCAAACAGCGTCTCGCCGGCAATGCCGATATCTGCATTGACATTCACGATGCCGCCGGCATCACCACCTTGAACAATGGCCGGGTGCGCGATGTTGGCGCGCCGTCGCAACGAGATCATCACCGCTATGACCGAGGCGGTCAGGAGCAAGGCGAGAAGGGGTGGCGCAAGCAAGTCGGTGCTGGCGGCGAGCGCAAGAATCAGGGTCAGGGCGACAACCGAACACAACATCGGTCGGCGCAACACGCCGGAGCGCGTTGGCCGGGTCATCAGGGCTCCCAGGCGAGCCTGTTCATGGTGCTTGCGAGCAAACATGTGCGAAGCCTGTTACCTGCATCACACGCTCGGACAGAGGTTGTCCGCATTCGGTTTCACGCCCACTGCCTGACCGGAATTCCCGCTGTAGCGACAACCGAGGCTTTTCCTGCCCGGGTCGGGTCAGCAGCCACGAATCAGATTCCGGTATCAGGTGAATGAGCGTTGCGCGTGCTGCAATAGCAGCAAGCAAGCTGTGTGCCACAAGACCATCCAGCGACACTGATCAGGCCGGGTACTCAGACTGGCCGCTCGCATCCCCGTTTTCGAGCCTCGCCAGGCACGCGAAACTTCATCAGGGACAGGGGGTTGGAACAATAAGCGAGCAAGTCGTCCTGATCGGAAAAACCGCAAGCAGTGGCACGTGCGTGGTGCGTGCCGCCTCGGTTTCGGGCAGGCGAACGCACAAGCCATCACGGATTGTCACAATCGCTCAAACTATGCCAGCTTCAGGGAGACGCTGATCAGTTGGCTCCCTAATCGCGCATCAGGGTGCTCTTGCCGAACAGGCTCTCGACCAGATCCACGGAAAGGATGGCAGTCCTGTTGTGATCATCGAAGGCCGGATTCATCTCCATGATGTCGAGTGAGCCAATACTGCCGCGATCGGCAATCATCTCCATGCACAACTGTGCCTCGCGATAATTGGGTCCGCCGGGAATGGTCGTTCCCACACCGGGCGCAATGCTCGGATCGAGAAAATCGACGTCGAAGCTGACGTGCACATGGGTGTTTTCGTCGATGTCGGCGAGCGCTTCCTCCATCACCCGCTTCATGCCGATTTCGTCGATGTAGCGCATGTCATAAATGTCGAGCCCGGCGTCGCGCACGAGCTTCTTTTCGCCAGCATCAACAGAACGGATGCCGATCTGGCGGATGCTGTCGGGCGTCATGGCCGGCGCGCTTCCACCGAGTTCGGTCAGCTCACGCGGCCCCAGTCCACACAGGCAGGCCACCGGCATGCCGTGGATGTTTCCAGACGGGGTGACCGTGCTCGTGTTGTAGTCGGCATGCGCGTCCAGCCACAGGACGAGGAGGCGCTTGTTGCGCTCCCGGCAGTGCTGGGCCACGGCGGTGATCGAGCCGATAGCAAGGCAATGGTCGCCACCCAGCAACACGGGCAGGCGATCCTGACTCAGTTCGGCAGCCACGGCGTGCATGACAAGCCGGTTCCATTCGTGAACCTGTGGCAGATGGCGGTATCCGTCAGTCGGCCCCTTCCACGGGTTCATCGGGCCGGTCAGATTGCCGCGGTCGACCACTTCGATGCCATGCTGGGTCAGTGCCTCGGCGATGCCCGCGACGCGCAAGGCCTCGGGCCCCATGGAGGCTCCGCGATGTCCGGCACCGATGTCGGTTGGGGCGCCTATCAGGGAAACTGGCAGGTAGCGTGGCATGGTCTTGGTCATCCTGGATGAGGGCGCGAAGGATAACGCTCTCGCTTGAGCATGGCCAATTGAACCGGCTTTCGCACAGAGGATTGCGGTTCAGGTTCCGGAGTTCAGTGCCTGACGCTCTGGCGCTCGGACACTGCGGAAGCGAGCTCCATGGCTCGCAGCAGATTGGCGATCAACGGCGTCAATCGATCCAGCATCTCGCAGCAGTCGACCGGGCCTGACGCAGGGTCCTCATGGCGACCGAATTTCTCAAGCAACGCATCGGCGCTCCCGGCGATTTCGCCAATTTCCTCGTAGCCATAGGATCCCGCCGAACCGGCCAGTCGATGGACCAGCCGCGTCAGCGACTGGAGGCGGGCCGGATCCGTGCTGTCGGCGCAGAATGCACGCCAGGCCAGCTCGACACTCGAGCGCTTGTTCGGCAGCGACGTCTGATAGCGCGCGTGAAGTGCTTGCAACCTCGTATCGGCATTCATCATCCCGGCACCCTCTTTCAGCAAATCGGCGGACGATCCGGCAAGCCTAGCGCTTCGCGCAGCCCGCGCCTGCGGTGTAACGATGTTTAACGCCATTGCATGAGAGATTCCATGCAATAGCGCGGCCACATGCTAACTTTGGGATTCAATTCGCACCGGAGCTGCCCATGAATGACCTGACCTCTAGTGTTTTTGCGCAACTGGATTCTTCCAGCATCGAATCCATCGCCGCGCAGCTCGGCATCGATCCTTCACAGGCCAGCAACGCCATTCAGCAGGCTCTGCCATTGCTGGTGGGCGGACTTGCCCGAAACACGAGGACGCCGCAGGGAGCCGATGCGCTGCATTCGGCCCTGGAACGCGACCATGCATCGGTCGATCTCGGAGGACTTCTGGGCAGCGTACTGGGCGGCGGTTCCGCGAGCGGCGGCGGTATTGGCGACATTCTCGGAAGCGTGCTCGGTGGCGATTCGAGCTCGCGCCGAACGGCGCCGGCTGCCGGCATGGGCGAGGCCATTCTCGGCCACATCTTTGGCGGGCGCCGTGAACGGGCTTCGCGGGGGCTTGGCCAGACCAGTGGTCTCGGCAGCGCCGGTGCGGCGCAGCTGATGGCCATGCTGGCGCCGCTGGTCATGGCTGCGCTGGGCAACATGACGCGCAAGCAGAACATGGATTCCAATGCACTCGCCGGCGTGCTCGGTCAGGAAGACAACCGACTGCAGCAAAGCGGTGTCGGCGGACTGCTCAACGGCGTCCTCGATACGGACGGCGACGGCGAGATCAGCATGAGCGAGATGCTGCAGGCCGGGGCAGGCCTGATGGGGGCGTTGGGCCGGAAGTAAACACGAAATGCGGGAAGCGGTCGTAGGAGAGGCGTCAGCCGCGACGCACTTCGTTCGAAATCAGGAGCAGAAGCATCGCCCCTGACGGGACTCCTACCAAGATTTTTCGCTTACCTGTGCGCCGAAAACAACGCGCGCGCCCCGCCCGACAACCGCTCACCGCAAGTCAATCCTCCCGCGTAACGCGCAACACTTCTTCGGTCGTGGTCACACCGGCCAGGCATTTGCGCCAGCCGTCTTCAAGAATGCTCGGTGCGCGGGTGCGTGCGTGACGCTCCAGCTCGGCCTCCGAGGCCCCTTCATGGATCAGGCGGCGCATGGCGTCGTCCACCGGCACCAGTTCATAGATTCCGGTACGGCCCTTGAAGCCGGCATGGCGGTTTTCGAGATCCGTGCGGGGCCGATACAGGGTCGCCTGCTCAGCGGCCGGTCGACCGAACGCAGCGAGCTCCGCAGGTGTCGCCTCATACGACTCGCGCGTTGCCGGATCCAGCGCACGCACGAGGCGCTGGGCAAGTACGCCGACCAGGCTGGAGGACAACAGGAAGGGTTCGACGCCCATGTCGCGCAGTCGCGCCACCGCACCGACGGCCGAATTCGTGTGCAGCGTCGACAACACGAAGTGACCGGTCAGTGAAGCTTGCACGGCGGTCTCTGCGGTATCCAGGTCGCGAATTTCGCCCACCATCACGACATCGGGATCCTGGCGCAGGATCGCGCGCAATCCGCGCGCGAATGTCATGTCGACGCGCGTGTTGACCTGGGTCTGTCCGATACCGTCGATGTAGTACTCGATCGGATCCTCGACCGTCATGATGTTGCGCGAGGAATCGTTGAGCTTGAGCAGGGCGCCGTACAGCGTGGTCGTCTTGCCCGAACCGGTCGGACCCGTCACCAGCAGAATGCCGTGTGGACGCGCGATCATCGATTCCAGGCGCGTGCGTGAATCGGTGTCCATGCCGAGCTGGGCCAGATCGAGTCTGCCGGCCTGCTTGTCCAGCAGTCGCAACACGACACGCTCGCCATGGCCCGCGGGGATCGTCGACACGCGCACGTCAACCGGCCGGCCTGCGATGCGCAAGCCGATACGGCCATCCTGCGGAAGTCGCTTCTCGGCGATGTCGAGTTTCGCCATCACCTTGATGCGACTGACCACGGCATTGGCGATGCCCTTCTGCGGCGCAAGCACTTCGCGCAGGACGCCATCAATGCGGAACCGCACGACCAGGCGGTTCTCGAACGGCTCGACATGGATGTCCGATGCACCTTCCTTGACAGCTTCGGTCAGCAGCGCGTTGATCAGGCGAATGATCGGCGCGTCGTCCTCGCTTTCGAGCAGGTCCTCGGGCTCCGGCAGCTCATCGGCCAGTGCCTTCAGATCATGGCGCTCGTCGAAATCCGAAACCATGGCGCGGGCGTCGTCGCCCTGCTCGTATAGGTCTCTGAGCAGGCGTTCAAAATCGGCCGGCGCGTAGGCGGTCAGGTGCAAATCGACGCCGAGGTGACGGCGCAGCTCGGCCAGCACCTCGGGACGCACGCCCTTGCGGCAGGCGATGTCTGCCGCGTCGGCATGCCAGCCGGTAAGCGTTACGCCGTGCCTGCGCGCGAATCCGAATCCCGGACGCGCCGGTCTTGCTTCGGCACGGACGGCATCATTCATTGCCCGCCCTTGCCCTTCGCCGGCGTGAGCGGATCGATCTGCTCGATCGGCGTGCTCAGGAAATCCTGTACATCGGGCAGCAACGGACGATCGGAGCGCGGTGTCAGCAGGGCAGAGTCCTCGCGCAGGCGCAGTTGCTCGGTGCGCATGTAGTTGTACTTCTCGCTGGATACCGCCGCTTCGGCTATCTCGTCGCGCAGGATCTGCGGTCGCAGGAAGACCATCAGGTCGCGCTTGTCGTTCTGGTTGGAGCGGTAGCGGAACAGGTTGCCGATCAGCGGAATGCTGCCGAGACCCGGCACCTTGCTGTTGTTGTCCGAAGTCAGCGTATCGACCAGTCCACCGAGGACCAGCATCGCCTTGTCTGCGACCAGCACGCTGGTATTTATTTCGCGCACGTTGGTAACCAGATCGACTGCGCCGGTGACCGGCGGGGCCAGCGAGGAGAGTTCCTGGTGAATGTCCAGGCGTACCGAATCACCTTCGTTGACGTGTGGCGTCACCTTCAGGATCAGGCCGACATCCTTGCGCTCGATGGTCTGGAACGGATTGGTCACCTGACCGTTGTCACCGGTGCTGGCGGTGTTCGTGTAGGAGCCGGTCAGGAACGGCACCTGCTTGGCCACCTTGAACTCGGCCTCGTGGTTGTCCAGGGTCAGGATGGATGGCGTCGACAGGATGTTGGTCTTGCCATCGCCACTCAGCGCACGCACCAGCGCGCCGAGATTGAGGATTTCCCTGTCGGTGCCGGGAATCTTGATGGTGCCATCGACATAACCCAGCGACAGTCCACCCAGGCCCGAGAATGCGAGCGGATTCGTGGCCAGCGCGGTCAGGCTCGAGTTGCCATTCGGACCGGCGTAGTTGGTGCCGCCGATCAGACCCTGGCCAATCGTGCCATCGCCAGTCTGCGGCGCGGTAAACCATTGCACGCCGAGTTCGGTAGCGGTCGAATCAGAGACCTCGGCGATGATCGCCTCGATAAGGACCTGGGCGCGACGCACGTCGAGTTGGCGCACGACCGAAGCCAGTGAACGGAATACGGCGGGCGGCGCGCTGATGATCAGCGAGTTGGTCTGCTCATGGGCCTGAATGGTCGCGATGCTGGAGCCCCCGGAGCTGCCTGTCTCCGCGTTGGCTGCGGCCGTCGGAGGTTCCATGCCGGTCAGGGTCGCGGCCACGCCCTGCAGAATCGGTACCAGATCCGCGGCACTGGCGTTTCGCAGGTAGATCACCTGGGTATCACCGCCGTTTTGCAGCGGTGTATCGAGGTGGGCAATCAGGGCGCGCATCTTGAGTCGCGCATTCTTGGCCCCGGCCAGCAGGACCGAATTCGTGCGCGTATCGGCAAACACTCGAGGCGCCTCGCCATTGGCCTGCGCGACGTTGTCCTGGGCCAGGGATGTCAAGGTTCGGGCCATTTCTGCCGCATTCGCATTCGCCAGCGGGATGACCTCGACCTCGGCATCGGACACGGTATCGATGCGCCGGATGATATTCACCAGTCGGGCCACGTTGCCGGCACGATCGGAAATGACCAGCGAATTTGACGGGGCATGCGCAATCAATTGGCCGCCCTGCGGCATCAGTGGACGCAGGATCTGGATCAACTCGTTTGCAGAGACATGCTTGACCGGCACGATCTGGGTGATCAACTCATCCGTTGCATGTTCCTTGGCGCCGTTCAGCGAAGCGGAACCATCCTGTTGAGCCATAGCCTCGGGCACGATCTTGATCATGCTGCCCTGGCTGATCGCTGCGTAGCCGTGCACACGCAGCACGGAGAGAAAGACGTCGTAGATTTCGTCCGGAAGCATCGGCTTGGCCGAAATCACCGTGACCTTGCCCTGCACGTTGGGACCCAGGATGAAATTCTTCCCGGTGATTTCCGATACGGTTGCGATCAGCGCCTGGATATCGGCGTCCTTGAGATTCAGCGTGTGCCGGCCGTCTGCACCGGAAGCGGCAGGTCGTGGCGTCTGCGCATGGGCGTTGAGCGCCAGCAGGCACACCGCCATGAGGACCATTCGGAACAGGAAGGCACACTTCATCGGGTCAGATTCTCACTCGGTTTGCAGCGGGCGCATGATCGATCGCGGGGCAAGCCTTGCCATCTGCTTGCTGCTACCACCGCACCACCGCGACGGCATCACGCGCAAGCGTAGCAAAGCATGAAGGCGAGTGTGGTGTTTGAATCCCGGAACCGGGCGAACGGAAGCGAGAATCCGGCTCGGCCACGTGACCGGCGCCTCTGTGGCTTCTCCCTGTTCCTGGCTCGCCACTCCCACTCCGGCTCTACTTCAGCTGGACCATGATTTCAGCCGGCTTGCCGTCGCGGGTCACGGTAACCCGCACGCTGCTGGCATTGCGCAGGCTTTCGAGGATCTGCTGGCCACGGGCGACCGAATCGACCGGCACGCCGTTGACGGCAGTCACGATATCGCTGGGGCGCAGGCCCAGCTTCGCTACCAGACCGGGATCACCGTTGGCTGCCGAAACGCGCACGCCGGTAATGTTGCCGTCGTTCAGGACCGGATCGATGCGCACATTCCTGGCCATCTCTGAGGCATCGCCGCCACCGACACTCTGCATGGTTTTCTGCCAGTCCAGCGCACCGTGCGCAAGATTGGGCGGCTCGAAACTCGTGACTCCGAGAGAATTGTTCGACGGCGCCGTGTTGCGCGGAGCTGCACCGCCGCGCATGACCGCGGGAATCGGCTCCACGCGAGCGGAGACTTCGTTGCGCTGAAGCGCCAGAACTTCCTGTGTTCCGGCGTGCAGTATGACCACCCGATCCGGATAGACTTCCTCAAGCGTGACCCCGGGAGTGATTTCCTCACCGACGCGCCAGGCGCGCTCCGCCCCCTGCTCGTCGGTGATCACGGCGATGCCGGTCCGCGGGTCCGCATCCGCAAGTGTTCCGCGCAGACTGAGGCTGAGCGTGGTTTCCGGGGCGTTCTTTCGCGCATTCAGCTGTTGGGGAGCATTGCCGAACAGGTGCCATTTGCCGATCGAAATCGTCGGTGCGCTGCTGGCCACGCTCAATTCACGCGGCGCGCCGCCCGCGAGGCCGTCGTCGCCGGGGACCAGCAGCCAGAATGTTCTGGCCAGCATCCAGACCAGAATCAGGGCCAGCGCGACGCAGCTCAGCCACGCAGCGCGCTCGGACAGGCGGTCGCGCCTGCCGGCAGTCCATCCAGTCAGATTCAGGAGACTCGGCATGCGTGTTCAGTTCCTTCGGCAACCGGTGGCAACTCTATCAAATCAGCCTGCACGACCGCGCCTGGCAGGCGGTTGCAACCGCCAGCCTTTGCGGGGTCGACCGGAGCTGCGGGTCACGCCCGCATCCAGTCGCTTCCGGGATACCTCAATGACGACCGAAAAAACTGGCGATGCGATTGAAGAAACCCTGCTTCTTGTGTGCAGTCGCGGTCGTCGACTCGCTGGCTGGTGCCGCCCGCCCGGTGTCGACATGCGGCGCCCGCTCGCGACGCGGCTTGCGTTCGCCTTTGCCAGCTTCACCCTGACCGTTGCCCGAACCGGCTTCGTTCGCGGCCGGGTTCTGGTCCGCACCCCTGGAACGATTGCGACCGCGTCCGCCGCGACGCCGGCGTTTCTTCGATGGATCCGCTCCTGCTTGCGGGGTGGCCGAAGCATCGGCGGCTACGACCGGCTTGCTCTCGGCGCTCTCGCTCGCGACCTTTGGCGCGGAAGACTCGCGACGGGGTGGCCGCGTGCGACCGCCGCTGCGCGGCGCCGCGGAACGCGGCCCGGCGCTGCGTGATTTCTGTTCTTTCGGGGGTGCGCCGGCCGTGTTGCGAAGGTCGTCAGCCGCATTCGCTTCGGCGTCCTCATCGGATATGGCCACCCGTGCACGCACGCGTGGCGGCGGGACCACCAGCAACTCCGGCTCCACCCGTGCAGTGGGAATCTTCTGTTCGATGTAGGCCTCGATATCCGGCAGACCCATCGCATAGAGGTCGCAGGCAAAGCTGATCGCATCGCCTTCTGCACCGAGTCGTGCGGTACGACCGATACGGTGCACGTAGTCTTCGGCATCCTGCGGCAGATCGAAATTGAATACGTGGGACACGGCCGGGATATGCAGTCCGCGTGCGGCGACATCGGTGGCCACCAGTATTTCGATATCACCCTTCTGGAAGCGCGCAAGCAGTCGCTCGCGCTTGGCCTGCGGTACGTCGCCCGACAGGGTCGCCACCCGGTAGCCATTCCTTTCCAGCGCGCGGGTTACACGTTCGGCCATCGCCTTGGTGTTGATGAAGACGATGCTGCGTTGATCATCGATCTTGCTCATCAGATTGAGCAGCAGCGGCATCTTTTCCTCGGTCGCCGGGAAATAGACCACCTGGCGCACACGATCGGCCGTCACGTTTTCGGTTTCGGCAGTCACCTTTTCCGGACTGTTCATGTGATCGTAGGCCAGCTCGAGCACGCGATAGCTCAAGGTGGCCGAAAACAGCATGCCCTGGCGCTGTTCGCGCGGCGGCATGCGCCGCATCAGGAAGCGCACGTCCTTGATGAAGCCCAGATCGAACATGCGGTCGGCCTCATCGAGCACGCAGACATCGACGGCGCGGAACGAAACCACATGCTGCTTGAGGTAATCGATGATGCGGCCCGGCGTGGCAATAACGATGTCGACGCCATTCTTGAGCATCTCGCGCTGCTTGTCGTAGTCGACGCCGCCGTAGATCAGGGCCGAGGTCAGGCCGGTGTGCCGGCCGATGCTGCGGAAGTCCTTTTCGATCTGAATGGCCAGTTCGCGCGTCGGAGCCAGAATCACGGCGCGCGGATCGCCGGTCTTGCGCTCGACCAGGGCCGGCTTGGTGAGCAGGCGGTTCAGTACCGCCACCAGGAATGCGGCGGTCTTGCCGGTACCGGTCTGGGCCTGGCCGGCGATGTCCCGCCCTTCGAGGGCGATTGGCAGGGTCAGTGCCTGGATCGGTGTGCAGCGGATGAATCCGGTGTCATTCAGGCCAGCCAGCAGGCTGGGATGCAGGTCGAAACTCTCGAAAACGGTATCGGTAAGTGGTTGAGTATGTGACATTCAATGGGGGTCTCATGGAGTCGGCGTCCGTGAACTGCGGTGCCGGAGCCCTGGCGGCAGAAATTTTCGTGGGGTTCGTCGAGCCGGTATTGGAGAGGGGCCTGAAGGCTGAACGCCCGAAAAACGAGTGCGCGCATGCCTTTGACGCCTGCTCCATGGAAAACCCGAATACCGCAACCTGAAATTTCTGCCGCCAAGGCTCCTTGTGCGGATATGATCCGCCCCCAACTTGCGCAGGACAGCCGATTGGGCTGAAATGGACTTCATGGTGGGCGCAGGCTCATCGTCAAGTCCACGCCGTAAAGCCGGACAAGTGTAGCTGAAGAGGCTGCAGCCCGCTTGCATTGCGGCACAATCCTCAACCCTTGCCCCCATTGGAGGTTCCGCGTGAGCCATCAAATCGCCCACGTCAGCGACGAACAGTTCGACGCTGAGGTTTTGCAATCGTCCGAGCCGGTACTGGTCGACTTCTGGGCCGAATGGTGCGGCCCATGCAAGATGATCGCTCCTATTCTTGACGAGCTGGCCCAGACCTATGGCGGTCGCCTCAAGGTCGCCAAGATCAATATCGATCACAATCAGCAGACGCCCCGCAACTACAACGTCCGCGGCATCCCGACCTTGATGATCTTCAAGGACGGCAAGGTCGAAGCCACCCAGATCGGCGCCGTCAGCAAGACCCAGCTGACCCAGTTGATCGACAGCGCGATTGCCTGAAAAGCCGGGATTCGGGAGTGGGTTGAAAGCCGGGAACTGGGAACAGGGAATGGGGAATCGGAAGAGCAGCAATGTGGCTCCCCCTGAATGTCCCACGTACTTCTACGCGCAGAATTGAACCAACGGTCGTTCCAGATTGGACCCCGCTTCGAGCCTGTTCCCGATTCCCCATTCCCCACTCCCGGCTCCCAAAGCTAGACGCACGCCCAGCGCAGTGCTAAGTTAGGTCGGAGTGACATGGAGCGCATCCGCTCCGCCTTCCGCAACACCCCCCGACATCCCTTTTTTCCTACGGAACCCAACGAGGTCCGTCCGTGTCCGATACCGATAATCCCGAAAACGGCGAAAGCGCCGCACCCAAGTCTCGTCCAGAGCCTCGCCAGCGTCAGCCACGCGCACCGCGTGCAGCCAAGGGCGAGGGCAAGGCCTCCGAGTCGGATTCCTCAAACGAGTCCGCGGAAGCACCCCCCCCTCGCCAGGAACGTAGCGCCTCCGGCAACGAAGACGGCAATCGCCAGCCCGAATCGACCTCAGGCGATTCGGCACCCAATCCGAACTCGAAGTCCGACAATTCGCGCGACAGCGAGGGCGGCTCCGGTTCGTCGGAAGGCCAGGATGGCGGCAACGCCAACCATCGCCACGGCAACCAGCAGCGGGGCCCGCAGCAGAACCAGCAGCGCGGTCCACGCAACCGTCGCGATCGCAACCGCGGCAGCAATCGGCAGCAGAATCCCGCGCATCGCGGTCTGCCGCGTGATGACGAAGAATACGATCCGAGCAAGGACAATGGTCCGCTGATCGATCTCAACGAACTCAAGCGCAAGAATGCCCTCGACCTGATTGCCCTGGCCGAAACGCTCGGCATCCAGGAAGGTGTGGCCCGCGCACGCAAGCAGGATGTGATCTTCAACATCCTCAAGGCACACGCCAAGTCCGGCGGCGGCATCTACGGCGAAGGCGTGCTCGAAATCCTGCAAGACGGCTTCGGCTTCCTGCGCGGCCCGGATCAGTCCTACCTGGCGGGCCCTGATGACATTTACGTTTCGCCGTCGCAAACCCGACGATTCAATTTGCGCACGGGCGACTACATCGCCGGTCGCATTCGTCCTCCCAAGGAAGGCGAACGCTACTTCGCCTTGCTCAAGGTCGACCATATCAACGGTGAGCCGCCCGAGGCGTCGAAGCACAAGGCCCTGTTCGAGAATCTGACCGCGCTGTTCCCGCGCAAGTCGTTCCGGCTCGAGCGTGGCAACGGTTCGACCGAGGACATCACCGGACGCATCCTCGACCTGGTTGCACCGATTGGTCGCGGCCAGCGCGGCCTGATCGTCTCGCAGCCCAAGGCCGGCAAGACGATGATGCTGCAGAACGTCGCGCAGGCGATCGTGCACAACCATCCCGAAGTGCACCTGATCATCCTGCTGATTGACGAGCGTCCCGAAGAAGTCACCGAAATGCAGCGTGGTGTGCGCGCCGAGGTGATCAGCTCGACCTTCGATGAGCCGGCCACGCGTCACGTGCAGGTCGCCGAGATGGTGATCGAGCGAGCCAAGCGTCTGGTCGAGCACAAGAAGGATGTGGTCATCCTGCTCGACTCGATTACCCGCCTCGCACGCGCCTACAACACCGTGATCCCCTCATCGGGCAAGGTGTTGACCGGCGGTGTAGACGCCAACGCGCTGCAACGACCGAAGCGGTTTTTCGGCGCCGCGCGCAACGTCGAGGAAGGCGGTTCGCTGACCATCATCGCCACGGCGCTGGTGGAAACCGGCTCGAAGATGGACGAAGTGATCTACGAGGAATTCAAGGGCACCGGCAACATGGAAGTGCACCTGAGCCGGCGCATTGCGGAAAAGCGCGTCTATCCGGCCATCGACATCAATCGCTCGGGCACGCGTCGCGAGGAATTGCTGATCGAGCCCGACATGCTGCAGAAGATCTGGATCCTCAGGAAACTGCTGCACCCGATGGACGAGCTTGCCGCGATGGAATTCATGCTCGACAAGATGAAGAACACCAAGTCGAACGACGAGTTCTTCAACTCGATGAAGCGCGGCTGATGGCTGCGTGACATCGGTTCAGGCAGAAACCGCCGCGAGGCGGTTTTTGCTTTTTCGGGAGGGGATCGAAGAGGGCTCCTCCGCCAACTCGCCGATGCTTCTGTTCGGAAGCAGGCAATCGCAAGTCCAACGTGCACCATTCATGATTCGTACCCGAGGGGTAATCTGTCGCGCGCACATGCAATGCAGGAGGCCCGACAGGGGCGACGATTCAACGGGATGGTACGACCCTCTTCAGGATCCTGTTTCAGCGGATGGAATAAACATCCAATGCGGTTTCATGACTTTGCTGGTGTTTTCTTGTACGGGTTTCTTGAGGCACTTGTTGGACGGATCGAGTAGCGCTTGTAGTGCCACTGATACTGCAGCGGAGCGATGCGCACGCACTCTTCGACACTTCGATTCATTGCCCTGCATGCAATCCGCAAGTCGGTATCGGCGATCTCCCGGGATGCAGACTGCAGTCGAACACGAAATCCCTTGCCGCGCGGCAGGCGTTCGGCAAAGGCGAACAATACGGCTGCTCCAGTGCGTTCGGCCAGCCGCGGAACCAGCACCATGGTCAGGGCATCGATCCCGAAGAACGGTGCAAACTCGCCCTCGCCCTGTTTGGGTTGCTGATCAGGCAGGATGCCCACGACGCCGCCCGCAGCAAGACGCCGGTAAAGGCTGCGTACACCGGCGCCCTCGGCACGAACCTGTTCGACCTTGGATGCGCCGCGCGCCTTGATCAGCAGCGATTCCATATCCGGGTTTCGCGGCGGCCGATAGACGATGGCCAGCGGCGTGCGTTCGGCCAGCCAATAGCTGAGCAGTTCCCAGCAGCCCAGATGAGGCGCTGCGATGATGACACCCTTGCCACTGGCGAGTGCCTGCTCGAACAGTTCGGACCCGTGGACTTCGCGCACCAGCCGCAACGCGGCCTCGGGCCGACCCGACCAGATGCGGGCCACCTCGACCGCAGACTTGCCCGACTCGCGCAGAACCTGGCGCGCATCCAGCAGTCCCAGTGCCCTGCCCTCTGGCGTCGTCGATATCAGGCCCAGATTGATCTCGGTGATGCGCCGTTCGCCGCGATGCAGCCACCACGCAACATCACCAAGCGCGCTGCCGAGCACATGCAGGATGCGCAGGGGCAACAGGCCAGCCAGCCAGAGGACGGCATAGAAAAGGCGAATCGGCCAGGTCATTGCGTGCAATCAGGTGGAAAGTCACGATTCTAAACGGCTGCCGGCGGTTTGACCGGATTCGCCCTCTGCGGCGAGCATATTGCCCCTGTCCAGTGGAGCCCGCCATGATTGCCCTGATCCAGCGTGTCAGCCAGGCGCACGTAGAAGTCGAGCAGGAAGTGGTGGGCCGGATCGGCGCAGGCCTGCTTGCGCTGGTTGCGGTGGAACGCGGCGACGGCGAAGCGCAGGTCAGGCGCATGCTCGAACGGATCCTGGGCTATCGTGTCTTCGGCGATGACGAGGGCCGCATGAATCGCTCCCTGCGCGACACCGGCGGGGGTCTCTTGCTGGTCTCGCAATTCACCCTGGCCGCCGATACTTCCAGTGGAATGCGGGCGGGGTTCTCCGGCGCGGCCAGCCCGGAACAGGGCGAGCGCTGGTTCGGCCATCTGGTGGATTTGGCACGGATCGCGCACGCGGAGGTGGAAACCGGGCGCTTTCGTACCCACATGAAGGTTCACCTGGTCAATGACGGGCCAGTGACCTTTCAGCTGCGCGTGGCCCCGGACTGATCCGGGCCCGGCTGGCAGATTACGATGTAGCCATATAAATCAATATCTTAGGCTGCCCTTGACGGGCCTCCTATACTTCCGAGTCTTTGTTTAAGGGTTATCACAACATTCATGGCGACCGAGCATATCCAGGAGCAGAAAACCACCGATATCAAGATGCTCATCACCAAGGGCAAGGAACAGGGATACCTGACCTATGCCGAGGTAAATGACCATCTGCCCGATGACATCGTCGATCCGGAACAGATCGAAGACATCATCGGCATGATCAATGACATGGGTATCGAGGTGCACGAAGTTGCGCCGGATACGGAAACCTTGCGCGCGCAGTCAGCCGGCTCCACCGACGACGATACCGCGACCGAGGAAGCGGTCGCCGTGCTGTCTGCCGTTGATGCCGAAGTGGGTCGCACCACCGATCCGGTGCGCATGTACATGCGCGAAATGGGTACGGTCGAGCTGCTGACCCGCGAAGGCGAGATCGCCATCGCCAAGCGCATCGAGGAAGGTCTCAACCAGGTCCAGGCGGCTCTGGCCAGCTTCCCCTGGTCGATCCAGCTGCTGGTCGAGGAATACGATCAGTTCACCGAAGGCAAGAAACGCATGTCGGAGGTCGTCACCGGCTTTCTCGACATCGAAGTGCCAACACCGGAGGAGGTCGCTGCCGCAGCGGCCAAGGAAGCCGCCGAGAAGGCAGATGGCGCCGAGGATGGTGACGGCGACGACGATGATACCGATGACGATAGCGAGGACTCGACGCCGGTCGACACCGGCCCCGACCCGGTTGAGGTCGCTCGACGCATGGAACTGCTGCGCGCCGGCTACGCCAAGTACCAGAAGTTGTCCGAGAAGAACGGTCTGGGCGACAAGAAGGCGCAGAAACTGCGCGAGCTGATCGCCGAAGAGTTCCTCAATCTGAAACTGCCTGCAATCCTGATCGACAGTCTTGTGCGCAAGCTGCGCGAAGTGGTCAGCAACATCCGACACCACGAACGTCTGATCATGGATATCTGCATCAAGCAGGCGCGCATGCCGCGCAAGGAATTCCTCAAGGTATTCCCGTCCAACGAGACCAATTTGGAGTGGGCCGACGAACTGATGCGCAAGCGTCAGAAGTGGTCGGCTGCGGTGAAGACGCACAAGGATGCACTGGTTGGCGAGCAGCACAAGCTGGTCTCGATTGAGAACACGCTGTTCCTGACGGTCGCCGACATCAAGGAAATCAATCGTGCGATGTCTATTGGCGAGGCCAAGGCGCGCCGTGCGAAGAAGGAAATGGTGGAGGCCAACCTGCGCCTGGTCATCTCGATCGCAAAGAAGTACACGAACCGCGGCCTGCAATTCCTCGATCTGATCCAGGAAGGCAACATCGGCCTGATGAAGGCCGTCGACAAGTTCGAGTATCGTCGCGGTTACAAGTTCTCGACCTATGCGACGTGGTGGATCCGCCAGGCCATCACGCGCTCGATTGCCGATCAGGCGCGCACCATCCGCATCCCCGTGCACATGATCGAGACAATCAACAAGCTCAATCGCATCAGCCGCCAGATGCTGCAGGAAATGGGCCGCGAGCCGACCCCGGAAGAGCTGGCCATCAAGATGGAGATGCCCGAGGACAAGATCCGCAAGGTGCTCAAGATCGCCAAGGAACCGATCTCGATGGAAACGCCGATCGGCGACGACGAGGATTCGCACCTGGGCGACTTCATCGAGGACATCTCGATCGTCTCTCCGATCGAATCCTCGACCAACATCGGCCTGATGGAAACCGTGCACGATGTGCTCGGTGGCCTGACGCCCCGCGAAGCCAAGGTGCTGCGCATGCGTTTCGGCATCGACATGAATACCGATCACACCCTGGAGGAAGTCGGCAAGCAGTTCGACGTCACTCGCGAGCGTATTCGTCAGATCGAAGCCAAGGCCCTGCGCAAGCTGCGTCATCCGAGTCGTTCGGAACAGCTGCGCTCGTTCCTCGATCTGGAGTAGGTCCGAGCAGCAATTGGCAGAGACGAGTGCAGCCTCGCTCCCTCTCACCAGGACAAGCAGGCTGTGGCTTCGCTCCCTCTCCCCCCGGGAGAGGGCTGGGGTGAGGGTACGGATTCGCACCCACCCCCGCTTCCCGATTTCACCTGACCGAGGGCCCCTGGTTTCAATCAAGATCGCAGCCGATGGCGCCGTTGGTTGGCGAAGATTTCTTTTCCGAAGCGGCGTTTCAGAGCATGGAGATCGTCGCGCCTTGCGCGACAGTTCAAGCGTCGGTTGGCATAATTGCGGATTCGCGCTACTTGCGCTTGCGTACCCTCACTCCAGCCCTCCCCCGAAGGGAGGGGGCGAGTGTTCGTCGCGCAAAGCGCGACCTCGTTACTGTTTTGAAGCGGGGCCTATAGCTCAATTGGTTAGAGCAGCGGACTCATAATCCGTTGGTTCCAGGTTCAAGTCCTGGTGGGCCCACCAATATCCGGCTTGCGGCCGCGCACTGCAGGAGTCCCGTCCGGAATACCCAACTGAGCGCCCTTGATGGTCATCTACAAGAAATTCCGAATCGAAGCCGCCCATCGGTTGCCGAATGTGCCCGAGGGACACAAGTGCGCGCGCCTGCACGGTCATTCCTTCGAGATCGAACTGCATCTGGATGGTCCCGTGGACCCGACCCTGGGCTGGGTCTGTGACTTTTCCGAGGTGAGCGCCGCGTTTGCGCCGGTCTTCGAACAGCTTGATCACCGCTATCTGAATGACATCCGTGGCCTGGAGAACCCGACCAGCGAGAACCTGGCTGTCTGGATCTGGAATGCAGTCAGGCCGCGCCTGCCCCTGCTGGCCAGGGTGATCGTGCACGAAACCTGTACCTCGGGCTGCAGTTACGGCGGACCCGCGGCCTAGCCCTTTTCGCCCGCTGATCTTCCGCGACGCAGCAGAGCTCGGAATTCGCGGAAATCGTCTATAATCATGACCTTGAGTGCCAAACCTGAATAAACGGCAACGCCAGCAGCTGCCGATATGTTGCGTCGCAACAAATTCCCTGCTAGAGTACGTCCATCCACTAATCCTAGAGAGGGAGTTATCACATGTACGAGCAGATGAATTCGCAGTTCCTTTCCCTTGGCAAGAACTTTGCCGACGCCGCCGTCAAGGCTCAGGGCGTCGCCCTGGCCGGTTTCGAGAAGATCGCCGACCTGCAGCTGAAGGCCGTCGAAAGCCACGTCAGCGCTTCCAACGCATTCTGGGCCGAAGCTTCCGAAGTCCGTGACTTCGAAGCCGCCAAGGCGATCCTGCCGAAGGGCGTGCAGCTGGCCAAGGAATCCGCCGAGAAGATGTACAACACCAACCAGGAAGTGCTCGGTCTGACCCTGAAGACCAACGAGCAGCTCGGCAACCTGATCAAGGGTTCGTTCGAAGCGACCAATGAAGCCGTGACCAAGCAGGTCAATTCGGTGAAGAAGGCTGCTTCGGGCAAGTAAGCAACCCACTTCGGAGTTGGTCGCAGCACACCGCAGCCAGCACCGAAAGCGATTCAAGAAACCGGATGGCTTGCCATCCGGTTTTTTTATGGCCCAATGACCGCGGTTCCGGCAAGCATCGACGCGGACCACGGCTTGTCGCGATGAGCAATCGCCCGCTGACCACTGTTCCAGCCCGCGCAAACGGACTCCGCGCCACACCCGCAAATGCACGATGGCGCATTTGCCGGCATTCAATCGCTGCCCGCGCAGCCCACGGCGAGGGATTCACCGCAGGCGCACCGGCGTGCGACACTGCATCATCATGCCGCGCCTGACCATTACCGGCGGTGCACTCGCCGGCCAACAATTCAGCTTCAAGGAATCCGTGGTCATCGGCCGCGGCGCCTACTCTGACATTCGAATCGATGACCCCACCGTCTCGCGGCAGCATGCGGAGGTCAGTTGCGGCGATGACGGCATCTGGCGAATCAAGGATCTTGGCAGCGCCAATGGCATCCTGCACGGAGGCAGCCTGATTCGAGGCGAATTGCTGATCGAAAACACCGTCGAAATCGTGATCGGCGAAGTGGCGGTACAGTTGAGTACGGAAGACGAGGCGGAACAGCCCGAACCCGGGCGTAGCGCGTTTCCTCAACTGGTCGACCGACTGGAGCTGCTGGCGTGGATTACTGCCTTGCCGGCACGACGCGAGGATCCGGCGCAATTGATCGACGAAATCCTCGATACGGTCATGGTCCGTTTTGACGGCTGCGTGCGTGTCGGCCTGTTCGTCAGCCGGCCCGGCAGCAGCAACCTGATTGCCTACGCCTGCCGCAGCGACAACGAGGAAGAGGACTGGAGCTCCAGCGCCTTGCTGGCCAAGGCCTGCCTGCGACACGTGGATGGCGTGGCCGGAGGCCAGTCCGCGCTTGAGCCTCTGGGTGTTGCCGATGCCCCGAGAGGCATCCTTGCCGCGCCCGTCATTTTCAGCGGCGAAACCCTCGGTGCAATCGTCGCGGAATCGGAGCGGGAAGATACCTGGAATCCGATGGATCGCTCGATCGCGAAGGCCATCGGCAGCGTGGTTGCAGGACTTCTCGAAGCTGAGAGAGGCAGCCATCCGGACCGTCGCGTTGCCGAACGTGATCTGGCCCTGGCGCGACGCGTCCAGCAGCATTTTCTGCCGCAATCGCAATTGCGGCTGCCCGGACTGCAACTGGCCGAAGCCTATGTTCCGGCACGAGTGGTCGGCGGCGACCACTACGATTATTTCCACTTTGCGGATGGCCGCGCCGGTCTGGTAATTGCCGATGTTTCAGGGAAGGCGGTATCGGCCGCACTGGTCATGGCGCGCTTCGGCATGGGGGTACGCCTCCTCGCCAGCCAGGCCAGCAACCCGGTGGATCTTCTGGTCACCTTGAACGTGCTCATGCTCGATGAGCTCGAAGCAGGCATGTTCGTCACGGCACAGATCGTGGCCATCGGCGAGCAGTGTGGCGATCTGGAGATTGCCAATGCAGGACATCCACGACCCTTGTTGCGCTCAAGAAGCGGAGACGTTTCCGAAGTCGCCCTCGAACCCGGCGCGCCACTCGGCGCCAATGCGCAAACCCGGTTCTCGACGGAACGCCTGCAACTGGAAGCGGGAGAGTGCCTGCTGCTTTACAGCGACGGCCTGGACGAAGCCGAAAACGAGGACGCGCAGTCGTTCGGAATCGAGCGCGCATTCGACGCCATGGCTGCCGCGTCATGTGCAGACGCGCCCGCCGTTCTGGCGTCGATCAACACGGCATTGACGGACTTCGTGGGCAATGCGAATGCCACCGATGACTTGACCCTGTTGCTGCTCAGTCGCGACGCAACGGCCTAGTCCAATTCAGACCCTGGCGCCCCGCGCCACTACCAGAGCCACCCGGGCCACCTGATCTGCCGGCATGATGGATGCGGGTTTTGCGCCGGCCTTGATTCCGAGCGCCTTCAAGACGCGAGCGGCCAGCGGATTGCCCGACGGTTCCTTCTGCTTGCTCTCGGCAGCCTTGGCTGGGGCGGGTTTGGCTGGTGCAGGTATTGGCGGCTCGGGCTTGCTCGCAGCAGGCTTTGCTGCCGCCGGCTTCTCCTCGACCGCAGGCTTGGCCGCAGCGGGCTTGCTGGCGGAGGTCTTGATCTTTTGCGCCAGTGCCGATTCGCGGTCGGGAAGTATCGTGAACAGTTGGGTGAAGCCGGCAACATCGAACACCTGGCGCACGGTCGGATTGAGCCCGGCCAGACGCAGGCTGCCGTTGCCGTCCACGCCTTTGCCCAGCATCAGCAGGACACGCAATCCGGCGCTGCTTACGTAACCGACGCCCGCCAGATTGATGATGAAGTCGCGAACGCCGGTCTCAAGGAGATCCTGCACGGCCAGCTCGAGATCCGCCGAGGTATCGGTATCAAGACGCCCGCTCAGATCAATTACAAGGACGTCCCCCACCCGTTCGTCGCGAATCTCGAGTGCCATTGGTCGAGCCCGGCCTATTCTTGAATGCGCGCGATGATCGCGCGGTACATTGGATTCACACGGCTTTTCGCGATTGAGGTGATAGCGGGCACTATCGCCGAATGAGCGAAATACCGTGTGGATTCAATGAACAAGTGAGAGCGTGCGCAATTCATGGATAGTCCGGGCTAACCTTCGCGGAAGACGAAGCGGGCCATGCCGATCTGGACGACATCCTCATGTCGCAGCAGACGTTCCTTGATCGACTCGGCATTGACCCGGGTGCCCGACTTGCTGCCGAGATCGCTCAGGGTATAGCCCTTGGAGTCCACCGTGATTTGCGCATGCTTGGGCTCGACGCCGGGGCCTCCGATTCGCACTTCGTTGGCCGGATCGGCGCCAAGCGAAATGGGCTTGGGCGGCAGTGGTATAGCCGAACGCCCCGCTTCGGGATTCTGCGGAACGAGGCGCGCCGTGCGTAGCGACATGGTTGCGTTCGGTCCGAATGCGGGCCGCTTCCCTTCAGCTCCCGGCACCGGCGGCGCGCCCGGCACCTTGGGCGGCTCCGGCATCTTCAATACCTGAAGGATCTGGGTCTGTGCCGCCGCGGGCTCATGGCTCGAGGCTGACGGAGCCGGTGGCGGTGCGGGCGGTGGCGCCTGCGGCAACGGCGGAGGTTCGTCTGCAGCTGGCATTTCCTGCGTGCTGGCGGGACCCGGATCTTCCACTCCCTGCAGAAGTTCTTCCTCGCTGGCAAATACTTCGAGGAAGCGTGCACGCAGAGCCTCGCCCTGCTTGTGCGCTACTGCGCGTTCGGCCAGCGCCGCCTCGATTTGCTTGAGCCGCTCCTTGTAGCCCTCGTCATCGAATTCACCGAGCTTGCGGCGCAACTCGATTTCCTGGCGGTCCAGCTTGACCGCCTCATGCGCATCGGCAATGTCGCTCAGCGCGCCGCGCAGTCGCGCATAGGATTCCCTGGCCTGCTGGCGCATCGGTTCGGCTTTGGCCTCGATCGCGGCAAGTTGCTTCGCGTAGTCGGCATTCACGCGGCTGAAGACGGCAGGATCGAAGTCGGCCTTGACAGCCTCGAGGCCGGTCAGACGTTCGCGCAGAATGTCGGCCTCCTCCTTGAGAGCCTTGAGGGCATCGATCACGCCGAGATCCACCTCGGAAAGGGATTCGGGCAATTCGCGGATATTCACCATTTTCGCTCTCCCAACCACCTCAGGCGGTGGCAAATTCGACTTCCACAGCTCCAAACCGCAGTTTGTCACCCGGCTTGATCGGCACATCAACCCCGGTGGCGACACGAACATTGTTGACGAAGGTTCCATTCACGGTACCGGATTCCTCGCGCACGAAGTACAACTGCCCCTGGCGAACCAGTTTGGCATGCTTGCGACTGAGGCTGCGGGTCGGATCGACACTGCTCAGATTGACTTCCGGATTGATGCCGGCTTTCGGGTCGGGGCGGCCGACCAGGAATTCCTTGACGTCGGGATCCAGCAGGAACGTCTCGCCTTGCGCGTGCTTGAGCAAGCAAGCCGGCTTCGGAGCCGCCGGGGCCGCTGGCGGGGCTGGCGGGGCTGACAATGGTTCTGCTGCCGGTTTGCTCCTGGCCGGAGACTTCGCTGGCGCCTTGACCGGTGCTGCCTCGGCAACCGCTGCGGAAGCAGACGGCTTGCCCGCCTGGGCAGCCCCTGCCGAAAGTGCCTTGGTCAACGCGTTCTCGCAATCGAGATGGCGCTGCGCCAGCGTCTGCATGAGTGAGATGGCGATTTCAACGTTGTCGGCCAGAAGGCCAGGAAAGGCTTCGCGTTCGATCCGGAGCAACCGGGTCGGCTCTCTCGCAATCGCGCTGGCAGAGCGTGGCTGACCGGAAAGCATCGACAATTCACCGAAAAACTCGCCCGGGCCCAGGCGCGCCACCGGGTCAGTGCCACGCGCTGCCAGAAAAATCTCGACCACCCCGGATTCGATGACATAAAGGGTCTGCCCGGGATCGCCCTCGGAAAACACCGCCTGGCCGGCCGGTACATCGAAGGAGAATTCGGCAGATTTGCTCATGGCAGACAGACTCTGACGCGGCGGGAACCAGCCCGGACTCACGATTATGCCGAGCGCGCGACGCCAGCGGCAACCTGCATCCCCGCAGATCGGGGACGTTTGCACCCATGAGAGCCGCAGGTTGAGCGTGCTTCGCCTCATTCTCCGGAGTCGAAATCGCCTACGGGACGCCTGATGGCGGTTCCGGGTCTGTCGGTTGGCCGCGGAGTTCAGCATCCGAGCGAAGATGGGCCCTTGTTGGCAGGCGCCCCGGGATACGTTGTTCACGCTGGCGGCTGACTGACTTTCCGCAATTCCTTGGGCTGGGGCGGGTTGTTCCCGCGAGCGACTGATTGCCGCATCCTCGCTTGTTTCTCGCCAGGGAAATCGTTCACGCTGGCGACTGATTGCCACCCTGCAGCTTTCTTGCTTGAGGCGGCTTGTCCCCGCAGGCGACGGATTGACGCAGCTTCGACGGTTTCCCGCTAGTGAAATCGTTCACGCTGGCGACTGATTGCCACCCTACAGCTTTCTTGCTTGAGGCGGCTTGTCCCCACAGGCGACGGATTGACGCAGCTTCGACGGTTTCCCGCTAGTGAAATCGTTCACGCTGGCGACTGATTGCCGCAACCTCGCTTGTTTCTCGCCAGGGTTGGTTGCGACCTTCGAAAGCCAACTGATATCATTCGCCGGCTCAGCGGGCGACGTTTTGCGTCGATCCGGAGTTCCAACACGACATTCGGGAAAGGCACAGGTGCGCAATTCCATCGCCTACGGTTGGCAGGTGGCAGTTCGCACCACGCTATTGCAGATCGGCGTGACCGTGCTGGTTGCCTTGATCGCAACAATGTTCGAATTGCGGATCGGCCTGGCCACCCTCGCGGGCGGCGCCATCATCGCAGTCGGAAATATGGTTTTTGCAGTGCGCCTGTTCGGGCGGGGAGTCGCTCCGGCACGCAACGCACTGCGCTCTGCCTACGCGGCAGAGGTATTGAAATGGTTCTGGCTGTGTCTGGCGCTGTATCTCGCCATCGCAGTCCTGAAACTGCCGTTCGCCGGACTGATCACCGGCGTCCTGGCAGCGCAGTTTTCATTCTGGATCGCCCTAATCGCAATCAGGTAACCCGATGGCCAGCGAACACGCTCCAGCGAACATGACCGACTACATCAAGCACCACTTGCATCACCTGCAAGTGCAGGTGCCTGGCACGGAAGGTCAGTTCTGGTTGATCAACGTCGACAGCGTACTGTTCAAACTGCTGGCCTGCGTCTTGTTCGTCTGGGTGTTCCTGCGCGTTTCGCGGCGAGCGACCGCAGGCGTACCCGGCAAACTGCAGTGCGCCGTTGAAATGATCGTGTCATTCGTCGACGGCATGGTCCGCGAGACTTTTCACGGCAGCAGCAAGATCATCGCGCCGATGTCGATCACCATTTTCTGTCTCGTGTTCCTGATGAACTTCATGGACATGATTCCGGTTGACGCCTTGCCCGCCGCGGGCGCTGCTGCAGGCATCAACTACCTGCGTGTCGTGCCGACTGCCGACATCAACACCACGGCAGGCATGGCGATTACCGTCTTTCTGCTGATCCAGTACATCGGCATCAAGCACAAGGGCCTGTTCGGTTTCTTCAAGGAATGGTTCACGGCGCCGTTCGGCCCGTGGTTCGCGCCGTTCAACCTGCTCCTGCGCGTGATCGAGGAAGCCGTGCGCCCGCTGTCACTTTCATTGCGACTGTTTGGCAACATGTACGCGGGCGAACTGATCTTCATCCTGATCGCGGTGATGACGCTGGGCGCCACACTGGATCACTTCTCGACCTACCTGCTCGGCGCAGGCCAGTTTATCGCCGGCTTCGTATGGACCGCTTTCCACGTGCTGATCATCACCTTGCAGGCATTCATCTTCATGACGCTGACCATCGTTTACCTGAGCATGGCGGCGGAGCACCATTGATTCAACCAAGAGCCAGATTTTTTCATTCATTCAAACACTGAGAAACCCGGAGAGAACCATGGAAACCATTGCCAATATTGCCCAAGTCGGCGACCTGCTCAGCATGACGGTCATCGCCGCTGCCCTCCTGATCGGACTCGGCGCACTCGGAACGGCGATCGGCTTCGCCCTGCTCGGCGGCAAGTTCCTCGAAGGCGCGTCGCGCCAGCCGGAATTGACCCCGATGCTGCAGACCAAGATGTTCATCGTTGCCGGCTTGCTCGACGCGGTGCCGATCATCGGCGTCGCCATCGCCCTGCTGCTGCTGTTCGCGAACCCGCTGCTCGCCACGCTGGGCGTGCAGTAACTGTCTGAAACCCGGCATCCGCGCGGCGGCCAACCGGCCGCCGTCCCGCAGGAGCAATATCCATGATTCCGAACATTACACTGGTGATCCAGGCCCTGGCGTTCTTCGCCGTGGTCTGGCTGGTGATGAAATTCGGATGGCCGCACATCATCGCGGCCATCGAAGAACGTCAGGCCAAGATCGCCGAAGGTCTGGCAGCCGCCGATCGTGCCCGCCAGGAATTGGCCGATGCCGACGCCCGCGTGGCCGACGAGATCCGCAAGGCTCGCGTCGACGCCGTGGCGATCATCGACAAGGCCACCCAGCAGGCCAACCAGATCATCGAAAAGGCACGCACCGACGCAATCGTCGAGGGCACCAAGCAGAAAGCCATTGCAGCGGCTGAAATCGACAGCATGGCTCACCGTGCACGCGAGGAACTGCGCGGCAAGGTGGCTACCTTGGCGATCGCTGGCGCCGAGAAGATCCTCAAGCGCGAGATCGATGCCAATGCGCACAAGGACCTGCTCGACCAGCTCGTGAGCGAGATCTAGGCCCATGTCCAGCGCACTGACCCTGGCCAGACCGTATGCGCGCGCCGCGTTTGAAACGGCGCACTCGCACGCGGCATTAGCCAGCTGGGCCGAAAAGCTGGCGTTCTCTGCCGAGGTGGCAGCGGACTCCCGCGTGGCGAAGCTGTTTGGCAATCCGCGTCTGGGCACCAGTGAACTCGCTTCGCTGTTCCTTCCGCACGGCGAGAAGCCGGACACCGATTTCGGTCGTTTCATTACCTTGCTGGCGGACAATGGCCGCTTGCCGGTGTTGCCCGAGATCGCTGCCCTGTTCGAGCAGCTCAAGCTCGAATCGGAGCGCACGCTGAAAGTGCGCCTGCGCACAGCCGAGCGCATCGATGCCGCTGGACTCGAGAAAATCAGTGCGGCTCTCAAGCGCCGCTTTGATCGCAACATCGAGCTGACCCAGTCGATCGACCCGAAGATGATCGGCGGCACGATCATCGATGCCGGCGAAACCGTTATCGATGGTTCGGTGCGCGGCCGTCTCGCGCGACTCGAACAGGCCCTTGTTCAGTGAGCGGAAGAACAGACACCGGCAAGCGGGAAGTACAGTTGCAGCCCGCGCAGCCGTTGCTTTTTCCTTCTCCGCTTGCTGCTCAGCGCTGACTGCTCAAACCAAATACTGAAAAACGCGTACGCCACATGGCGTGCACGAACCGGGAAACCAAAATGGCCACCACGATCAATCCGTCTGAAATCAGCGAACTCATCAAGCACCGTATTGAGGAGTTCAAGCTCACCGCCGATGCGCGCAACGAAGGCACGATCACCAGCGTGTCCGACGGCATCGTTCGCGTCCACGGCCTCAACGATGTGATGTCCGGCGAAATGGTCGAGATGCCCGGCGACACCATCGCCCTGGCCCTCAACCTCGAGCGCGACTCGGTAGGTTGCGTGGTTCTCGGCAGCTACGAGCACCTGCGCGAAGGCGACACGGTCAAGACCACGGGCAAGATTCTCGAGGTGCCGGTCGGCCGCGAGCTGCTTGGACGCGTCGTTGATGCACTGGGCAATCCGATCGACGGCAAGGGTCCGATCAATGCCAAGCACAGCTCGCCGATAGAAAAGGTCGCGCCGGGCGTGATCTGGCGCAAGTCCGTCGACCAGCCGGTGCAGACCGGCTACAAGTCGGTCGACTCGATGATTCCGATCGGCCGCGGCCAGCGCGAGCTGATCATCGGCGACCGTCAGACCGGCAAGACCGCCCTGGCCGTCGACGCGATCATCAACCAGAAGAATTCCGGCATCAAATGCATCTACGTCGCCATCGGCCAGAAGCAGAGCTCGATCGCGAACGTGGTGCGCAAGCTGGAAGAAAACGATGCGCTGGCTCACACGATCATCGTTGCCGCCTCGGCGTCCGAATCGGCTGCGATGCAGTACATCGCTCCGTACTCGGGTTGCTCGATGGGCGAGTTCTTCCGCGATATCGGCGAAGACGCCCTGATCATCTATGACGACCTGACCAAGCAGGCCTGGGCCTACCGCCAGATTTCGCTGTTGCTCAAGCGCCCGCCGGGTCGCGAAGCCTACCCGGGCGACGTCTTCTACCTGCATTCGCGCCTGCTCGAGCGCGCCGCGCGCGTGAACGAGGAATACGTCGAGAAGCAGACCAACGGCGCGGTAACCGGCAAGACCGGCTCGCTGACCGCCCTGCCGATCATCGAGACCCAGGCCGGCGACGTCTCGGCATTCGTTCCGACCAACGTGATCTCGATCACCGACGGGCAGATCTTCCTTGAGACGGACCTGTTCAATGCGGGTATCCGCCCGGCCGTCAACGCCGGCGTTTCGGTGTCGCGCGTCGGTGGTGCCGCGCAGACCAAGATCGTCAAGAAGCTGTCCGGTGGCGTCAAGCTCGCACTCGCCCAGTTCCGTGAGCTGGCCGCATTCGCGCAGTTCGCATCGGATCTCGACGCGGCAACGCGCGCCCAGCTGGAGCGCGGCCAGCGCGTTACCGAGCTGATGAAGCAGAAGCAGTACTCACCGCTGTCGATCGCCGAGCTGGCGCTGTCGGTGTACGCCGCCGAGAAGGGTTACCTCGACGATCTTCCGATTGCCAAGATCCTGCCGTTCGAAGCCGCTCTGCATCAGCATTTCCACAGCAACTATGCCGACCTGATGAAGAACATCGTCGACACCGGCGACTGGAACAGCGATATCGAAGGCAAGTTCAAGCAAGGGCTGGACGAGTTCAAGACGACTGGGTCCTGGTAACAGAGCCGGGAATGGGGAATAGAGGATAGAGAATCGGTTAGTAGCGGAAGTGAGAATCGGCAGACTCGAAGCGACAGGTGCGATACCGCGCTCTTGATCCAACCCATTCCCCATTCCCCATTCCCGATTCCCAAGCAAGTCCCGCAGCCGAATGATGGCTGCAACGACGAAAGTGTGAGGTAGACGTGGCCGGCGGAAGAGAAATCAAAACCAAGATCAAGAGCGTGCAGAACACCCGCAAGGTGACGCGCGCGCTGGAAATGGTCTCGGCATCCAAGATCCGCAAGGCGCAGGACCTGATGAAGGCCTCGCGTCCGTATGCGCGACTGATGCGTCAGGCGATCGGCCACATCGCGCACGCGAACAGCGAATACCAGCATCCATTCATGCTGGAACGCACCGAGATCAAGCGCGTTGGCTTCGTCATTGTCTCGACCGATCGCGGCCTCTGCGGCGGACTCAACACCAACCTGTTTCGCAGTCTGCTGACGCAGATTCGCAGCTGGCAGGACAAGGGGGTCGAGGTCGACATGGTCTGCATCGGCCAGAAGGCGACTTCGTACTTCCGTCGTCTCAAGGTCAACATGGTCGGCAGCGTCACCCATCTTGGCGAAAGGCCGCAGCTGGACAAGCTGATCGGCGTGATCAAGGTGATGCTCGATGCCTACACCGAGGGCAGGATCGATCGCCTTTCGCTGGTCTACAACGACTTCGTCAACACGATGACGCAGAAGGCGACCATCGACCAGTTGCTGCCGCTGCCGCCGGCGGAGGAAATGCCGACAACGCATGCATGGGACTACCTCTACGAACCCGACGCTGCATCCGTGCTCGACCACGTACTGACCCGCTATATCGAATCCCTGGTCTACCAGTCCACCCTTGAAAACCTCGCCAGCGAACATGCCGCCCGCATGGTGGCCATGAAGAGCGCGTCCGACAACGCGACCAAGGCCATCGGCGAACTCACGCTCGTTTACAACAAGGCCCGCCAGGCCGCGATCACTCAGGAAATCTCGGAGATCGTCGGCGGGGCAGCGGCAGTATGAATTGCCGGGATTAGGCATTCGGGATTAGGGATTTGTCTCAGCGCGGGAAACCGGCGCTCCTGCGAATCCCAAATCCCCAATCTCGAATCCCGTTACCGAAAAACCAAGCATCAACGTGGAGTCCCACAACATGAACCAAGGCAAAGTCGTACAAATCATCGGCGCCGTCGTCGACGTCGAATTCCCGCGCGATTCCGTGCCCAAGATCTACGACGCGCTGACCATCGATGGCATGGCGATCACACTCGAGGTGCAGCAGCAGCTCGGTGACGGTGTCGTTCGCACCATCGCACTCGGTTCGACCGATGGCCTCAAGCGCGGCCTCGTCGCCAACAATACCGGCGACGGCATCAAGGTTCCGGTCGGCAAGGAGACCCTTGGCCGCATCATGGACGTGCTCGGCAACCCGATCGACGAAGCCGGTCCGATCGGCGAGAAGGAAAAGTGGGTCATCCACCGTGAAGCACCCGCCTATGACGATCAGTCCTCGAGCAACGACCTGCTTGAGACCGGCATCAAGGTCATTGACCTGGTCTGCCCGTTCGCCAAGGGCGGCAAGGTCGGCCTGTTCGGCGGCGCCGGCGTCGGCAAGACCGTCAACATGCTCGAGCTGATCAACAACATCGCCACCCAGCACGCCGGTCTCTCGGTGTTCGCCGGCGTCGGCGAGCGTACCCGCGAAGGCAACGACTTCTATCACGAGATGATCGAGGCTGGCGTCGTCAAGCTCGACAACATTCAGGACTCGAAGGTGGCCATGGTCTACGGCCAGATGAACGAGCCGCCGGGCAATCGCCTGCGCGTCGCCCTGACCGGCCTGACCATGGCCGAATACTTCCGCGACGACATCGATCCGGAAACCGGCAAGGGTCGCGACATCCTGTTCTTCGTCGACAACATCTACCGCTACACCCTGGCCGGTACCGAGGTCTCGGCGCTGCTCGGGCGCATGCCGTCCGCGGTGGGCTACCAGCCGACCCTGGCCGACGAAATGGGCCGTCTGCAGGAGCGCATTACCTCGACCAAGACCGGCTCGATCACCTCGATCCAGGCCGTCTACGTTCCGGCCGATGACTACACCGACCCGTCCCCGGCAACCACGTTCGCCCATCTGGACTCGACCGTGGCGCTGTCGCGCGACATCGCCAGCCTCGGCATCTACCCGGCCGTCGACCCGCTGGCCTCGACCAGCCGCCAGCTCGACCCGCTGGTTATCGGAAACGAGCACTACGACACCGCACGTCGCGTCCAGGGCACCCTGCAGCGCTACAAGGAACTGAAGGACATCATCGCCATCCTCGGCATGGACGAGCTCAGCGAAGACGACCGCAACACGGTCTACCGCGCACGCAAGATCGAGAAGTTCTTCTCGCAGCCGTTCACGGTTGCCCAGGTCTTCACCGGCGCGCCTGGCAAGTACGTGACCCTCAAGGAAACCATCCGCGGCTTCAAGATGATCTGTGACGGCGAGTGCGATCACCTGCCGGAACAGGCCTTCTACATGGTCGGCGGCATTGATGAAGCGTTTGCCAAGGCTGAAGAGATGTCGAAGAAAGCGGCCTAGGCCGCTTTCCGGGAATCGAGAATAGGGAATCGGGAATAGGCAAAGCGAAATGCGCTTCGAGCTTGCTCCTGCATTTGACCATTCCCCACTCCCCATTCCCGATTCCCGTCGAACGAACGAAGTGAGAGAGACAAGATGAGCACAATTCGCTGCGACATCGTCAGTGCCGAGAAGGAAATCTTCCATGGCAACGTCAGCATGGTTATCGCGACCGGCGAGATGGGCGAACTGGGCATCGCGCCGCGTCATGCACCGCTGATCACGCGTCTCAAGCCCGGCCAGGTTCGCCTGAAGCTGGAGAATGGCGACGAGCAATTCTTCTATGTATCCGGCGGCATTCTCGAAGTACAGCCCCAGGTCGTTACCGTGCTGGCCGACACCGCCGAGCGCGCGGCCGATCTCGACGAAGCGGCAGCGCGCAAGGCCAAGGAAGAAGCGGAGCGTGCAATCGCCGACCGCAGCGACGCCATGGAGATTGCAGAAGCGCAAGCCCAGCTGGCCCAGGCCATGGCCCAGTTGCAGGCACTCGAGCACTTGCGTCGCAACCTCAAGCACTAAGTTGCGGTGAGCGGAGGCCTTTCGCAGGAAAGGCCTTCAGGCTCGATGCCTTTCGGCACGTTGCGGCAAACGCATCGCGGCTGAAGCCGCTTCCTGCGAAAACCTTTCCTTTTCCCGCCTCCCGCTTACCGCTTATCCCCGGAGCCTGACCGCCGGGCGCGTGCCATGGGTCCCGTCCATTTCCCGCATCCCCCGTTTCGGCTATGGTTCCGAACCTGCCCTGGGGAGAAATGCAGATGCCCGCCGCTTCTCTGCACGTTGTCATTCTTGCCGCCGGTGAAGGCAAGCGCATGAAGTCGTCACGACCGAAGGTGCTGATGCCACTGGCCGGTCGTTCCATGCTGGGCCATGTGCTCGATGTCGCCCGCGCACTTGAGCCCGCTGCCATTCATATCGTGTATGGCCATGGCGGCGACCAGGTCCGCGCGGCCTTCGCCGATCCGGATCTTTCCTGGGTAAAGCAAGCCGAGCAGCGCGGCACCGGGCACGCGGTCAAGCTCGCCATGACCGCCGTACCGGACGATGCGCGCGTATTGATCCTGTACGGAGATGTTCCCCTGATCGGTCGCGATACCCTGGAGGGCCTGCTGATGACGGCCGGTCCGCTGACCGCCCTGGTGACCCAGCTTGAAGTTCCCTATGGCTATGGCCGCGTCGTCCGTGACGGCATTGGTCGCGTGCGCGCGATCGTGGAGGAGAAAGACTGCACGGTCGAACAGCGCGCCATCAACTGGGTCAATAGCGGAATCCTTGTCGCCGAGGCGCGCCGCCTGCGCGTCTGGATCAATAATCTTTCCGATGACAACGCCCAGAACGAGTACTACCTGACCGATATCTACGCCCAGGCCGATGAGGAAGGCGAACCGGCCGAAGCCAGCCAGTGCATGAATCCGCAGGAAGTGTTCGGCGCCAATGATCCCTGGCAGCTGGCCGCTCTGGAACGCCTGTACCAGCGCATGCGCGCCACCGAACTGGCCGCAGCCGGCGTTCGCTTTTCGGACCCGGTGCGCTTCGACCTGCGTGGCAAGGTCAATGTCGGACGCGACGTCGAAATCGATGTCGATGTCATTCTCGAAGGTGAAGTCGAACTCGGCGACGAAGTCTCGATCGGGCCGTTCACGCGGATCTCGAACTCGCGCCTGGCTACCGGCACCGTGGTCAACGCGCACTGCGATATCGAGGGGATCGTTACCCACGGTCCCTGCGTAATCGGCCCGTTTGCGCGTCTGCGCCCGGGAACCGAACTGGGCGCCGGTTCCCGCGTCGGCAATTTTGTCGAGACAAAGAACACGCGCCTGGGTTCGGGCTCGAAGATCAACCACTTGAGCTATGTCGGCGATGCCGATGTCGGCAGTCATGCCAATATCGGAGCCGGCACCATCACCTGCAACTACGACGGCGTGAACAAGCACCGCACCAGCATCGGCGATGGCGCCTTCATCGGCTCCAATACCGCACTGGTGGCGCCGGTTTCGATCGGTCGCAATGCGACCATCGGCGCCGGCTCGGTCATTACCCGATCAGCACCCGAGGAACAGTTGACCGTGGCACGCAGCCGACAGAACACGGTGCCCGGCTGGAACCGGCCAAAGAAGTCCTGATCGATACCGCTGGCCGGACGATGACCTCGCCAGCAAACGCTCAATCGAAGCCGTTCGCAAACACGGCGTCGGTCGTTGCCGTTGCCGCATGCATGGCCCAGCCCAGTCCCCCGGAGACGCGATGCTCCCAGCCGAACTTGCGCCACGGCGAGGTGCGGTAGGCAGGTAAACCTGCGCCGGGCCCGCCGGGTCGAATCCAGTAATTGACGCCTTCGTCATAGGTGAAATAGAGGTCTTCGGCGGTATCGGCGAGGCGCGGATCCGACTGCTGGGTCAGCTCGGCGAAGTAGTTCGCCCAGGCCAGTCCTGCGGCAACATCAAGTGCGTGCTCGACATCCGAGCTGCCGGTCTGGCCGTCGGCGCCATTGGAAAGCATGGCATAGCGTGGCAGGGCGAGCGCTCCACCAAAGTTGTACATGTGGTCCGTGGTGTTGATCGTCGCCACGCGCAGGAAATTGCCCATGCGCCGGATGAAGTTCGCGATGGCAGGGTCTTCCGAGGTGGAATAGGCGCGCAGCATGGCATCAACGACCAGCATGCTCATCCAGCCGGAGGCGCCAAACGAACCGTCGGCCCAGTCGCCATCGTGCTGGGAGCCGAGATGATAGAGACCCCCGTCGACATAGCCGGAGGGTTGCGGAATCTGCCCGTTCGCACCGTTCTGGTGGCTCACCATGCGACCGACCAGGGTCGCCACATTGGCTGCCTGGCTGCCGCCATTGATTTCGTAGTCGACCTGGTAGGCAAGCAGCTTGAAGGCGGCGTGGCGCTCGGTCCAGAAGCCCATGCCTGGGCTCCAGGCATCATTGAATCCGCTCTGGGCGCTGACGATGGCGGAAAGACGATCCAGTGCCGTGTCATCCCCGGTCAGCCAGTATCGATAGGCCAGGTTCTCCGCATAGACATATTTCGTATCGCCGTTCTTCAGCGAAAAGAAGCCGCCCGAGTTGATGTGGTCGGTGTAGAAATCCGACGCGCGTACCGCCTCACGCAGGGCCTTGTAGAAACCGCTGCGTTCATACAGGACGAACATCGAGGTGGCGCGGTCGTACAACCAGGGTTCGTAGTCGGTCTTGTAGTGGCACTGGTTGGCAACCGTGACAGCCGGATCATCTTCGTTGATCGAGCTGTAGAAGTTGTTCTTGATTGCGCGATCCGCCTCCTGATAGTCCGGCCAATGCGCAATGGCGGCATTGGTGGTCGGGTTGTCCCGGGGCTCGGTATTGCTGTTGTCGAAGGCAATGCTGCGCACGCCTTTCAACATGCCCAGGCTCAGCCATGACTTGGGCAGGACCGCATAAACGTCTGGCTCCTGCACGCTGTCGGAAGCCACGAAACTGCCGCTGCTGACCGTGTGCCAGCCGTTGCGCGCCGATATCAGTGCCGGGACATCCTGCTGACGCGGGGGTCCGCCCCAGCTCAGGGTGATCGATTCGGGAGCAGACGCAGCGAACGCATACTGGATCTGTACGCGCGCAACACGCACCGAGGTTCCGTCAAGCGCGGCATTGCCGCGATGTCGCCAGGGCGTCATCTGACTGACATGGGCCGGTATTTCCTGTCCGCCCTTGAGTACCCGCAGCGTGGCCAGGCCTGCCGTGGTGATCGAGCCGCGCGGAAACGGCACGCCAAAGGTGACCAGTCGATTGCTGCCGGGGGTCACGACCTCGGTAGGTACCAGTTGCACGGACAGACTGCCGTTCGGAACGGCAGGGGCGACAAAGGGCTCGACTGCAAACGCGCAACCGGCGCCGAGTGCAATCAATCCCGCGACAAGGCGAGCAAAAAACACAGTCCTACTCCGACCATCAGGGGTGCGCATCATGTGCCCGCAAGCCGCTGATTTTATTGAATCCGATCACATACTTGCGTGTCCATTCAGGAGCCAGACACAAAGCTGTGGAACAGGTCCGCCAGCTTAAGGCAACGCTGAACAAGTGGCGCAACCGTCACGACGTCTGTGAGCGTTCAGATCGCGGCGCACGGACGCAGATGGACCGGCCGTCTCGGCAACTGCTCCTGCGTTGCTCTACCTCCTGCATCCATGCAGTCGCTTCAGGGCAGCGCAACAAGGAGCTGCGTGCTGACAGGCGTCGCCTAACCGATTGATTCTCTACTGAAACAGGTGGCCTTCAGAAGGCCCGCCAGCCGCGCCGCGAGTCCTGACAACGCCGCCAGGCGACCCGGCCTCTTGCTCCACCGCTCTGGCCAATGCCATGCACGGGTCGGGTATAGGCCGGGCCTTCGCCCGTACGAAGATCAACTTGATAGACTTGGGGGCTGACTCTGATGGATGCGCTCAATGACCTCCGCTGCGCTGCCCCGTGAACAGGAAATTCGGCTGGCCATCATCGGCCTGGGCTATGTGGGCCTGCCCCTGGCAGTCGGCTTTGGCAGAAAGCTGGCCACCCTTGGATTCGACATCAATACGCACCGGATCTCCGAGTTGCAGTCGCATCGTGACCACACCCTGGAAGTCACGGCAGAGGAACTCAGGGCAACGCCGAATCTGAGCTTCTCGGCTGACCAGGCCGACCTGCGCTCGTGCAACGTATTCATCGTCACCGTGCCGACGCCGATAGACGATGCCAAGCGCCCCGATCTGGGGCCGCTGGAAAGTGCCAGCCGCATGGTCGGCAAGGCCATTCGGCCAGGATCTGTCGTGATCTTCGAATCCACGGTCTACCCCGGGGCTACCGAAGAGGTGTGTGTACCGATCATCGAACGCGAGTCCGGACTGCGCTTCAACCAGGATTTCTACGCCGGTTACAGTCCGGAGCGGATCAATCCGGGCGACAAGGAACACCGTCTCGAGTCGATCATGAAAGTCACTTCCGGCTCGACGCCCGAAGTGGCGGATTTCGTCGACTCACTGTACCGGCGAATCATCACCGCAGGCACGCACAAGGCATCGAGCATGCGCGTGGCCGAAGCGGCCAAGGTCATCGAGAACACCCAGCGGGATCTCAACATCGCGCTGATCAACGAGCTGGCCCTGATCTTCGACCGGCTCGGCATCGACACCAGCGAGGTGCTTGCCGCGGCCGGTACGAAATGGAATTTCCTGCCGTTCCGGCCCGGCCTGGTTGGCGGACATTGTATCGGCGTCGATCCGTACTATCTGACCCACAAGGCTCAACAGATCGGTTACCACCCCGAGGTGATTCTCTCGGGCAGGCGCATCAACGACGGCATGGGCAGCCATATCGCCCGGCGTGTCATCAAGCACATGATCCAGCGTCGCCTGCACGTGGCCAATGCCAACATCCTTGTGCTGGGCCTGGCATTCAAGGAAAACTGCCCGGACTTGCGCAACACCCGGGTCGTCGATGTCGTCGACGAATTCCGCAAGTTCCACGCCAGCGTCGAGGTCTACGACCCCTGGGTCAGCCCGGCAGAAGCCCTGCACGAGTACGATCTCGAACTTGTCGGCACACTCGAGAATGGGCGCTATGACGCCATCGTACTGGCCGTCGCCCATCATCAGTTTGTCGAGATGGGTGCCGAGCACATTCGCGCACTTGGCAAACCGGGCTGCGTGCTGTTTGACGTCAAGCAGGTCCTGCCGCGTGAAGCGGTAGACGATCGCCTGTAGTTCAATGGAGCATTCGATGCGCGTACTCGTCACCGGCGCCGCCGGATTCATCGGTTCAGCATTGAGCCAGCGCTTGCTTGCGCGTGGCGATGAAGTTCTGGGTTTCGACAATCTCAACGACTACTACGACCCCAGGCTCAAGCAGGATCGGCTGGCACGCCTGACTTCGCAGCAGGGTTTCCAGTTCGTGCACGCCTCGCTGGAGGATCGAGCTGCCGTCGAATCCGCTTTCGCGGACTTTCGACCGCAGCGTGTCGTCAATCTGGCCGCCCAGGCCGGCGTACGTTATTCGCTGGAGAATCCTCGCGCCTATGTCGACAGCAACATCGTCGGCTTCACGCATATCCTTGAAGCCTGCCGCCACGGCAAGGTCGAACATCTGGTCTATGCATCATCCAGTTCGGTCTATGGCGCCAACCGCAAGCTGCCCTTCTCCGTACGCGACCCGGTCGACCATCCTGTCAGCCTGTACGCTGCCTCGAAGAAGGCCAACGAGTTGATGGCACATACCTACAGCCACCTGTTCGGCCTGCCGACCACGGGGCTGCGATTCTTCACGGTTTACGGTCCCTGGGGCCGGCCCGACATGGCCCTGTTTCTGTTTACCCGCAAGATTCTGGCCGACGAGCCCATCGACGTGTTCAACCATGGCCGGCACACGCGCGATTTCACCTATGTCGACGATATTGTCGAAGGCGTCATGCGTACCCTGGACAAGGTGCCCGTTGCAGACCCGGAGTTTGATCCGCTACTGCCAACACCGGCCTCGTCCAGCGCGCCCTATCGCATCTACAACATCGGAAACAACCAGCCGGTCGAGTTGTCCCGCTATATCGAAGTCATCGAGAATTGCATCGGACGCAAGGCCCGGAAAAACCTGCTTCCGTTGCAGCCGGGCGATGTCCCCGATACCTACGCCGATGTCTCTGAATTGACCCGCGACACGGGCTACGCGCCGGCGACAACCGTTGAAGAGGGCGTCGCCCGCTTCGTCGACTGGTATCGCGACTATTACGGGGTCTGAGCCGGTCAGAAAGACATCAAAGTGTGATACGTTTCACACTCCAGATCGAGTGTACAAGGGAACTTCGATGAGCTACGTTCGCCTGTTGGCATCAATCGCGGTATTTGCAATTCTGACTGCCTGCGCCAGCGGTCCGCGGCCCGGATCCGCTCCGGAGATCAACCCGGCCGAGCAGGCAGTGAAAGCGTACCGAATCGGCGTGGACGACGTCATTCGCGTATCGGTCTGGCAGAACCCGGACCTTGATGTGACTGTTCCGGTTCGACCGGACGGAATGATCTCGGTGCCCCTGGTCGGCGACGTCACTGCTGGCGGCCGGACTCCAGAGGAGGTTTCAGCCGAAATCAAGACCAAGCTCGAGACATTCGTGCGCAATCCTCAGGTCACCGTGATTGTCGACCAGCTGCGCAGCCACGAATATCTGGCCAGGGTGCGCGTGACCGGCGCCGTTCGCACGCCCATCTCCGTGCCCTATCGGCAGGGCATGACCGTGCTGGATGCCGTCCTCGCTGCCGGTGGCACGAATGAGTTTGCCGCAGCCGATCGCACCGAGTTGTACAGAAAGGAGGGCACATCGACCCGCGCCTATCCGGTGCGGCTTGATCGAATCCTGCAGAAGGGGGATCTGGAGACGAACTACCCGGTGCAGCCTGGTGACGTGATCACGGTTCCCGAGCGTACGTTCTGAATGGCCTACGGAATCAGGTGGGGAAGTTCGCGATCGTGAATACGGAAATGGCGCCCATTGCCGAGATGCTGCCGGTGTTCGCGCGCGAGACGCGACGCTATGGCGTGACCCTGGCGATCCTGTTTGCGGTCATTGCCATGATCGGACTCGCCGCCGGCATCTTCTGGCCACGAAGCTACGTCGCTTCGACGACGATCCTTGCCTCGAGCAGCGACATCATCCAGCCCTTGCTCGAGGGTCGTGCGGTGGCAACCGAAGTGGCCGACCGCGCGGGCATGGCTCGCCAGGTCATCTTCAGCCGCAAGATACTCGAGACTGCGCTGGAACACGGTGGCTGGACTGCAGACAATCCCTCCCCGGTCGTGCGCGATCGACTGATGGAGCAGATCAAGGACCGAACCACCATCACCAGTCCGCGTCCGGACCTGATCCAGATCACCTATCGGGATTCCGATCCGCAAAGGACCTTCGAGCTGACCCAGCTGTTCGCGACCCGGTTCATCGAGGAGAGCAAGGCGACCAAGGAACGTGAAAGTCGCGAGGCATTCGAGTTCATCGACAGCCAGGTCAAGGACTACCACGCGAAACTGACCAGCGCCGAGGATGGCCTGCTCAAGTATCGTTCCGAACATGCCGACGCCCAGCCCGGCAGCGCGACCGACGCCAACGCGCGCATCAGCGCATTGCGTACCCAGGTCGAACAGGCACGCATGAACCTGATGGAACAGCAGTCGCGCGAAGCAGCCCTGGTGGCGCAGTTGTCAGGAGAATCGGAAGTCACTGCCGTGCAGACGCGTTCCGGCCTCTACCGGGCCCAGCTCATCGAACTGCAATCGGAACTTGACCAGCTGCTGCTCACCTACACGGAACAGTATCCGGACGTGGTCCGCGCGCGCATGCAGATGAAGGACATCCAGCGCCAGCTTGAAGAGGAAGAACGCCGCCGCAACTCGGGCACCAGCTCGGGCCAGAGTCCATTCGACAACGCCCAGTTCAATCCCCTCTACCAGGAACTCAAGCAACGTCTGGCCGAGTTGCGTCGCGAGATTGCCGCCAACCGGTCGAGAATGAGCACGAGCGAAGCCATGCTCAATGCCGAGCTCGATCGCAGCCGCCGCATCGCCGAGTCGGAAGGCGCACTGGCCGAGCTGACCCGGGACTATGAAGTCAATCGCGACATCTACCAGGATCTGCTGCGCCGGCGCGAAAACGCGCGTGTCTCGATGGTCATGGATCAGGAACAGCGCGGCCTTACCTTCCGCATCCAGGATCCGGCCATTCTGCCGCTGAGGCCTTCCGGTTTGCGCCTGGCCCATTTTGCCGCCGCCGGGCTGGGGCTGGCGGTCCTGATTCCGTTCGGCTTGCTGTTTGCACTGATCCGCTTCGATCCTCGCGTGCGTTCGGCAAGACAACTGGAGCGCGCGACCGGACTGGTCGTGCTCGCCACGGTCCCGGTCTATTCGACCAGTCGCGAGCGCATGCGCCACCGCGCGCGCGGTCTGTTTGCCTTCCTCATGGTGGCCGGTGTCCTCGCCGCCTTCATCTTTACCTACTGGATACGGCAGCACTCCGGCTCATGAGCAATCCCGATTCCAGCGACAACACGATGCCCGACCATGTCGGCAAGGCGCTCGGTGCCGCCGCCGGGGACATGGCCCGGCGCGCCGGAGCGACGCGTTCGATCGCACGCATCGTTGAACCCAATGCACTGGCTCCGGTCGCGCTTGAAGAACGTCGACTGATCCATCGCGAAGAATCGGTGCGCCGTCAAGCCGATGCCTTTCGGGAAATCCGCACGCGACTTCTGGCCCTGGGTGGCGAACACAACTTCGTCACCATGGTGGCGCCGATCAGTCCCCGCTCGGGCGGCAGCTTCGTTGCGCGCAACCTCGCCGCGGCGTTCGCCTTCGATGAAGCCAAGACGGCCCTTCTGGTCGACTGCAATCTGCGCCATCCGTCGCAACACACCGAGTTGCGCGTCGATCCGGTCAACGGCGGCCTGATCGACTATCTCGATCACCCATCGCTCGGGGTCGAGAAAATTCTCTACCACACCGGCATTCCGCGCCTGCGCCTGATCCCGTGCGGCCGCCAGCGCGAGATGGGTGGTGAATATTTTTCCTCGTTTCGCATGCGCGCCATGCTGGATTCGCTGCGTAGCCGATACGCGGACCGCTACATCTTTCTGGATGGCCCGGCGGTCAAGGGTTCACCGGATGCGCGCATCCTCGCGGACCTGGTCGATTTCGTCGTCCTCGTCGCTGGCAGCGGTCGCGATACACCGGCATCCATCCAGAAAGTCGTGGCCAATTTCGACTCTACCAAGCTTGCAGGAATCGTCCTCAACGAACTGCCTTGAGCACCATTGAAGGAGGAGTACGACATGCAGCCGAAAGTCCTCGCCGCGACATTGCTGCTGGCCCTGCCATGCAGCGCCCATGCGGTACGCATCGATTACTCGGCCGAGCTCGGCCTGCTCTACAGCGACAACATCACCCTGAGCGCGACCGATCCGGTCAGCGAGAGCGTGCTCATTCCGCGTCTCAACTTCGAGATCAGCGAGGAAGGCTCGACCGTGCAGGCGCAGGTCAGCGGCACGCTCGAGTATCGCGACTATCTCGGAAACGAATTCGGCAACGAGTTCCGCGGCACCCTGGACGGAATCGTCAACTGGGTCCTGGTTCCGGAGCGCCTGGACTGGGACTTCGCCGACAATCTCGGCCTGTATCCGGTCAGTCTGCGTGCCCCAGACGTGCCCGAAAATCTCCAGCAGACCAACGTGTTCTCGACCGGTCCGAAGCTGCGCTTTCGCATCAGTCCCACCGTTCAGGGCCAGGCCGAGCTGCGCTATGTCGACAGCCGGGCTGAGGAGACCGAAGCGTTTGACTCACAGCGTCTCGTCGGCGCCTTGCGCGCCAGCTACGAGCTCGGTCCGACACGCAGGATCAGCGCCAACCTGGTCGCGCAGGATGTCGATTTCAAGGAAGACCTGCTCGCCAACGACTTCAAGGGCTACTCGGTGTTTGCCGGATACGTGGAAAATCTGTCGCAGATCGATCTCGACATCGCGCTTGGTTATACGCATCTCAATTTCGATCGCGGCGACAATGCGTCCGGACCGCTCGTGCGCTTCGGCGTGGACTGGCGTGCGACCGATCGCAGCACCTTCAGTTTTGATGCCGCCTGGGAATACACGGACGCAGCCAGCAGCCTGGCAGACGGCGGTGGCGTCGATTTCGATTCCGACCTCGGCGGCGTCGGCATCATCGGCACGGAGGCGATCACGCCGGACGTCTATCAGGAAAAGCGTATCGAGGGTGGCTATCACTTCGTCTCGACACGACTGAATGTCGACGCGCTGGTGCGCTATGCCACCTATCGCTATGAGGAGCTGACCGGCCTGCCGAGCAACCGCGATGAAACCGGGGTCGGCTTCAACATGGGCTACCTGCTGCGTCCACGCCTGACCCTCGGCGTGGTCGCAGAGGCGAACTACCGGGACTTCACCGTGACCGATACCAACGAACGCGATTACCGCTTCGGCACCTATCTGGCTCAGCAAATGGGCCCGCACTGGAGCTGGCGCGTCGACCTGACCCGCTACGAACGCCGCGCAGACGGTGACATCGAGTCGTTTGACGAGAACTCGGCCTACCTCCGCTTCGTTTACACCCGTTGAGTACGCGGAGCCTGACAGGCATGCAGGACGACGGCGCGCGCAAACCCGTTCTCGTGACTGGCGGTGCTGGCTACATCGGCAGTCACGTCGTGCGCCAGCTTGTTGAACGCGGAGAACGTGTCATCGTGCTGGATGACCTCAGCACCGGCTTTCGTGAGGCCTTGCTTGGCGTCGATCTCGTCGAGGGCAACGTGGGCGATGCAGGCCTGGTCCGGACATTGCTGGGCGAGCATGCGATCGAGACGGTCATGCATTTTGCCGCCCATACGATCGTTCCGGAATCGGTTCGCGATCCGCTCAAGTACTACGGCAACAACACCTGCGCGACGCGTTCGCTGCTCGAATCCTGTTCGAGCACTGGCGTGCGTCAGTTCGTCTTCTCCTCGACCGCTGCCGTGTACGGCATGCCGGAGTCTGGCGAAGCCAGCGAGGCTACCGCAACCGCACCGATCAATCCCTACGGCATGTCCAAGCTGATGAGCGAGAGCATGCTGCGAGATCTGTCGGCGGCAACGCCGATGCGCCACGTGATCCTGCGTTACTTCAATGTTGCCGGATGCGATCCCGGCGGACGCATTGGCCAGTCAACCCGAAACGCCACCCTGTTGATCAAGGTGGCCTGCGAACACGCCGTCGGCAAACGCGATCGGCTATGTGTGTTCGGCACCGACTATGACACCGCGGATGGAACCTGCATTCGCGACTACATCCACGTGGATGATCTGGCCACTGCCCACGTGCAGGCTCTGGACTACCTGTGCGGGGGTGGCGCGTCGGCGACACTGAATTGCGGTTATGGCCACGGCTACAGCGTGCGAGAAGTCATCGATGCAGTTGAGCGGGTCAGCGGGAAAACGCTGAACGTGATCTACGAACCGCGTCGCGCCGGCGATCCGCCCGCCCTGGTCGCACGCAGCGAAAGACTCAAATCCGTTCTGGGCTGGCAGCCGCGTCACGACGACCTCGACTTCATCGTCTGCACAGCGCTCGAATGGGAAAGAAAACTTCTCGCGCGCTGAGGATGCGCGTACGCGACGACCGCGCGATCAATCATTCAATCGGACCAGGCCAAGCCAGATTCGCCATTGCTCCGAACAGACCAGGGAACGCCATGACTCTGCAACGCCGGACACGAGCAATTCCATTCGCCGCACTACTCCTTCTCACGGCAGTGACCACCTGCGCGCAGGCGGAACTGAAGACGGATCTCGGCTTTGTCGACCAGAAGTCGGCCTCGTACAAGCGCTTCAGGTCCTGGGTCGATGCTGCCGCCGCGGGGCGGCCCGGCTACGAATTCTCGGCCACCGACGCAGCCCTGATGTTCAGCCTGACCGGCAAGGAAAAGTACTGCGAACTCGCGGTCGGCATGGTTCAGGCCCAGGTCGATGAAGCCAATGCGAAGATCGAGGCTGGCCAGCGTCCCCAGGTCGCAGGAGACTCCTACCTTGAAGCCGGCCCGATGATCGGCGCGCTCGCCCAGACCCTGCAAACCTGCGCGGCCGACATCAGCGACGCCCAGCGCACACAGTGGTCCGGCTATGCGGAACAGACGATATCCAATATCTGGAATCCGGGCGCCGCGCAGTGGGGCGGCAAGCCTTTTTCGTGGTCCGGTTGGTCGATCGACAATCCGGGCAACAACTACTACTACAGCTTCGTTGAAGCGACCATGGCCTGGGCCCTGGTCAGCAACAATGAGCGCTGGCTGAAACTGCTGCGCGAAGACAAGCTGCCGGCGTTGCAGACCTATTTCAGCAAGTTGCCGGGCGGTGGCAGTCTCGAAGGCACCGGCTATGGTGCCGCCCACATGCGTCTGTTCGCGATCTATCGCACCTGGAAGGATTCGACCGGTGTGGATCTCGCCAATGCCAATTCGCATGCCCGGGACAGCATCCGCTTCTGGGTGCATGCAACGATGCCGACGCTGGACCGCTTTGCGCCCATTGGCGACCAGTCGCGCGTGTCGGTACCTGAACTGTACGACTATCACCGCCGCCTCGTGCTCGAGGCGCGCATGCTCGACGAGGATGAAGAAACGCGCGAGATGGCCTCGTGGTGGCTGAACAATATTTCGGCCCGGGAAATGTCGCACGGTTTCAACGCGCGCCACGACCTGCTGCCTGCTGGTGATGCAGGCAGCCCGCCGAATGAAACGGTCTTTGTCGCCGAAGGAACCGGTCACGTGTTCGCGCGCACCGGCTGGGACAGCAACGCGATGTGGCTGGGATTCAATGCGGGACCCTATCTCGAAAGCCACGCCCATCAGGATCAGGGCGCCTTCACGCTGTTCGCGGGTGACTGGCTGGCGGTCAGCGAGAACATCTGGAGCCATAGCGGCATCCAGCAGGGCACCGAAGTACAGAACGTGGTCCGTTTCGAACGCAACGGCACGATCTTGCGCCAGCGTGAGGGTACGCGCTCCAGCATGGAGGTCACCGGAATCGACCAGGCCAATGGCAGCGTTGCCATCAGCGCCGATCTGAGCCCGGCCTATGGAGCCGATTCGGGCGTGCGTTCCTGGCAGCGCAACATCCGCTTTGGCGGACGCAAGCTGATTGTCAGCGACAGCTTTTCGACATCCGCCGATGTGGAGGCCGTGTTCCAGATAAACGTGCCGAAGAAGCCCGAAGTGAACGGGCGCCAGGCCCAGGCCGGTGATCTGCACATCCGCGTGGTGACACCCGAGGATGGCGTGCTCGATGTGCTTGAATGGTCAAGTCTGGACGCGCAGGAATTTCGCTCCGGCTGGCGCATTGACGTGCGCGGATCGGGCAATGCGTTCGTCGTGGAGTTGTCAGACAGCCCGCCGTGAACCGAATGCCTGGCGGCATTCCAGATCCGCATCGCCCATTCGAGCCCGACCTCTTCCGCTGGAGCACAGACACGTCACCGTGAAACGATGAGGAGTCCTCCATGACATTCCGATTCTTCCGCCCGATTCCGGCCTGGGCCATCAGCCTGATGCTGACGTTCCTGCCGGCACCAGCCTGCCTGGCCGCCGATGCTGTCGCCGCCAAAGGCGAACGGGGCCGTATTACCCTGCATTCAACGGACAAAGCCGATGGCGAGTTGCCGGTGACGTTCGGCATTCCGTTTGCACCGGGACAACTGGCCGATGCGGGCAAGCTGCGCATTCTCGATCAGGACGGCAACGAAGTACCCGCGCACGTGGAAGAGACCCTGCGTTGGCACTCCGGGGATCATGGTATTCGCGCGGTGCGCGTGCAGTTGCGCACCACCCTGAAGAACGGCAGGCGCGAGCTCGAATTCTCGACCGAGGGCGTGCGCAGCCGAGAATTGGACGGCTGGCCCTATGCCGAAGGTCTGGTCGATGCCGCAAACCATTTGCGCATGCCCGCAGTGCTGGCAACGCTGGAACCGAAGTGGCTGAGCCGATCGCTGATGGCGGGCCCGCAGGTTCCGTTCAGTACCGACAATGCCTATGACACCTATGTCGAGACCCAGTACGGCTGGGCCGGAAAGCTGCCTGCTGCCGATTCCACGGCATGGCTGTTCGATCGCCCGACGACCTTGTTCAAGCTCTATGTCCGCAGCGGAAAGATCGAGCACCTGCGCAGCGCGGTCGAGAGCTATCGCTTCTACATGGGTCATATCAAGCGCAGCGGGGAGTGTGCAGGCGGCTGGGAATTCGGTCGGGCCAAGCCTTGCGATGCCAAGTACGTCTACGTCGAGCCTTCCCTGCTTGCCCTTGGCCTGACCGGCGACGACAGCCTCTACACGCCGGAGCTGATCGACCGGATGATGGCTCTTTGGGATACCGGTGGGTGGAGCGGAATCGGAGGTCCCTACCGCAGCCCCGACCAGAATTTCACCGAGCGCCACATCGGGCTTGGCCTGATAGAAACCGTTGCAGCCTTCGAGCTGACCGGAAAGCCGGAGTACCGCAAGCGCATCGCCGAGCGCATCGGCTGGCTCCACGAGCACCAGGAGAACAATCCGGATCTGCTCGGCAAGGACGGCTCGTGGCGCCACAGCTGGCAGCGCCATGAAGGCGCCAGCTACGACGTGGCCACTGATGTCCGGGGGGCTTCCCCGTGGATGAGCGAAAACATCATCGATGGTCTATGGCACGCATGGCTGGTCACCGCCGATCCGCGCATTCCCGGCATGATGGTGTCGTTTGGCCGCTATCTCGAAGAGCATGGCTGGATCACCAAGGAGACCTTCAAGTTGGCCGGGCACAGCTGGCGCGACGACTGCAGCGGGGAGGACGGACAAATCGCCTGGTACTGGTCCTCGTCGCAGGCGTCCATGGCGACCCTGATTCGCATGCAGGACGAAGGCGGCGAATACAGCGATTCGCACACGGTCCAGTTGGCCTTGCCGGTCGCGGCCGCGCGCTATTTCGAAACCGACCCTGCCTGGAAATCGAAGTTCGACAAGCGCCTTGAACTGATCGCGCATTCCTATGCCGTTGAATGCGCGAGAACCAGCTCGACGGCGCGCCGCTTCAACTGGAACAACCGCGGTGCCGGCACCGTGCAATGGATGCTGAAAAACTTCGACTCAGCGCCAGAACCGGGAATTCCTGCCCGACCAAAGTGAGATCGCGGCGGCCTTCGATCAGTGTTCCCTGCTTGCCTAGTTGTCGAATCCGTTCTTCATGATCGTGTCGCCCGTACTCAGCTCGACAACGAAGCCGGTGTTTGTCGAGGCGCCACGAACCTCAAGCTTCCAGCCGGAGTTGAAATCGCCGTCGACGGTACGCCAGTCGACCACGCTCAAGGTGGCGTTGAGCGGCTCGATCACGCGGATCTTCAGGCTGCCCGCAGTCGCCGTCTGGCCGCTGATGATCGGGCGTGCCGGTGTGTTGACCTGGAAGATCGCCTGGGTGCCCGAGAGTACGGAGAACTGGTCGGTTACCAGCAGGGTGCTGCCGTTGAAATCCAGGCTGCGTTGCCATGAGGTCACGCCTGCACCGGCCTGATAGGCAGCGCTGAGATCACCGGTGACATGCACTTCGCCCGGGGCAGGCCCGACCTGCGTCACGTTCATTGTCGACCGCGTGCCTTCGCGCTGGCGCACGTTCACGCCATTGCGCACGAAGCGGACCACGTTGTGCACCTCGGTGCCTTGCTGGATACCGCTGTGGCTCCAGATGTTTTCGGTGACGCTGAGCCAGTCGCCCGAGAACAGGGTGAACGAACCCTGATCCTGATGCGCATGGCTTTGCGCGTAGGAACCTGCGGAGAAACTCAGCCAGGTCGCGCTCGGCTCCCAGCTGGTGCGCGTGAACAGGTGGCCGATGCCGCTGGCGACATAGGTCAGCGGCGCATTCGGCACGCTTGACGAGCTTCCGGTCGGGAGCAGGTCGTCGCGGTAGTTGAATCCGCTGGACATCTGCTGCACCGAATTGTTGTTGATCCACCACGAAGCCAGGTCGCGTGCAGCCGCGTTGTTGGTCATGTAGCGCGCTTCGAGCAGCAGGTGACGGTGGTAGTCGAAAAACTCGGGATTGGAATTGCGCGACTGGTCGCCGTAGGGCGCAAAACGGTTGCGCGTCGGCACCGTCGCGTGCAGCCAGTAGGAAATGGTGTCGGTCAGGTGCGCATTGGCATTGGCCAGGTCGGTCCCCGTGGAATCCCGCCAGACCCGGTAGAGTTCAAACAGCTTGTGATGCGAGGTGCCATAGCCGGTGCCTTCTTCGCTGCCGCCGCCGGTCAGCATCGCGAAGTAGTTTTCCAGCGGTGGAAGTTTCTGCGTCTGCAGGAAGGAGATCCAGGTTCCATTGTTGCTGGCCAGCGCCCAGTACATGGTCGCGCGCAGAAAGCTGTAGTAGTAGTTGTTGGCCGGGTCGTTGGTGCCCCAGCCCGACCACGGAGCCGAACGCCCGGCCCACTGCGCCTGCGACGGGTTCCAGATATTGGCGATGGTTCGTTCCGCGTAGGCTGACCAGCGCGTGCGCTGGGCGCTGCTGACAAAGGCCGAGCACCAGTCGTAGGTCAATGCCAGGTCACCAATCATCGCACCGGCATACAGGTAGGAATCATGCGCCACTTCGGGATTCTGATTGGCAGCCATGGCCGCTTCGGCAGCGGCCACCTGGCTCTCCACCATGTTCCGTGCCAGCGTGCAGTACTGGGACTGGTTGGTCAGCCGGTACATGACGACCGCATCATTGGCCGAAAACTCGTAGCCCGGACTGCCGGCAACGGCCTGATCCACCCAGTTCCTGAATCGCGCATATTGCGCCGACTGCATGTTCACGTAGGAAAGATCGCTGTTGACGGTTGCCATGGCTTCGCCGGCAACGCAAAGCGCCAGGGCGGACAACAGGGTCAATCGGGCGGCCGAGGGAAAACGGAACATGGCATGGTCTCGCGAGCTGGCTACGCTACAGCTGGCGAAACCGATCTCGGCCCGCCCGGCTGCTCTTCAGGGAAGCGGACAATAGCGAGCGCGGGGCGTGAAAATTGAGCACCGCGTTCACAAATGGCGAGAACACCGTCAAATAGTGTGAACTGGCACGCAAGTCCCCGATTCTTTTAGTGATTTTCGCGAGGCCGGGAGCGCTGAAATGGCCGCTCCGCGAGGATGCTAGCGCCGCTTGGCGAGCGCGTTTCGGAGGTAATGCAGCATGTTCCAGATGGCCTTGCCGAGCGGAAGCGATTCAATATCGCGATAGATGCGCCATTGCCAGAAGGCGGCCTTCAGCTTGTTTGCCGACACCGATCCTTCGCGGACCAGGTAGAAGGCCAGCGGTTCGTCGTGCTCGATACACTCGGCGCTACCGGCACGCTTGAGCATCTGCAACCAGAACACGTAGTCCTCGTGACCGACCTTGAGAAATTCCGCCGGGCCCAGGCGGCGTTCGTAGACACCGGTGAGATTGCCGATGTAATTGCTGCGCAGCAGGTCGGCATGCGTCAGGCGCGCGGGTGGCCGGACTGTCGACAACACACGACCATCTTCGGCAATGCGTTGATAGGCGCAATAGCTGACCCTGGCACCGGTTCGGCGCATCTGTCCAATCTGCAGCTCGAGCTTGCGCGGATGCCACCAGTCATCGCTGTCCAGAAACGCGACGAACTCGCCGCGGGCGGCGGCAATTCCGGTATTGCGTGCCGCCGCCACACCTGAATTGCTTGCCAGGTGCATTGGCCGGACGCGCGCATCGGCCTGGGCATATCGCCCGATCAGGGCAGCGGTGTCATCGGTCGAACAGTCATCGACGATGATCAGTTCGAGATCCGCGCGGGATTGGGCGAGTACCGAATCGACCGAGCGCGACATGAAGGCCGCCGCATTCCAGGCCGGCATGACGACGCTGACCAGACCGTCACGGTGCTCCACCTGCGCTTCGTTCACGGCGCTGAAGCAGCCAGGCTTCCCGGCGCCGGCAGGATGTAGTCGCGGTACTGCGCCGGATTGCCCCGCTCGCCTGCTTCGGCTGCCTTGACGATGTTGTAGACCTCGCGTGCGGTCACATAGTGGAGCACATGGTTCACGCCATCGTTGTAGCGTTTTTCCAGATATGCATGCATGGCATCCATCTCCGCACCCAGCAGGGTATCCATGTCCCCTTCCTGGGTGCCGTGGGTGTGGATCTTGACGAACACCCACTCCGGGCGCCCTTCGACATGGATGCCGGTCTCGATCCAGGCATCGACGCGCTCGGGCGTTGGCGGACAGTTGCGACGGATATCCGAATTCTCGATGCGCGGAATCAACCCGAAGCGTCGGCTGCGCCAGTTCAGTGCCAGCGGCCCCTGCACGATCATGAGATCGCCCACGGGCGTCCCGCCGACTCGAACGGGTTCGCCGCGATCATGCGATTTCGGCTTGTCCGGATCATCGGTCGCGTAGTAGATCGAATTGACTGTACTGGTCTGCGTGTCGCTCGGCGCGGAAGGCAAGGTGAAATCGGCGTAGCAGCCGAGCTCGCGCAGAAGAATCAACTCGTTGTTGATGCCGCACCAGCGCCCGTCTGCGCGTGAATTGTCCAGCGACCAGTTGCCGTGGATGAAGGCGAAGGCGAGCTTGCCGGTGCGCGGATCCCGCACCAGCGCGCCGTGCTTTTCGTGCAAGGTATTGCAGAATCGCTGCATCGATGCGTTGAAGTTCTCGGCCGTGTCGTTGTCGTGATGGAGATGGATCTCGATCTCGCCGAACCCGTCTGCACAGAGCGCCGCGATCTTGTCCAGATGCTCTTCAACGTATTCTTCCTCCGGGTAGAAAAACCCGTGCTGCGGATGGCGCCCATCCGCATCGCGATGACGGCCCGCCATCGCGCGATAGTCGCGACACCAGCGATCGACGCGTTGACGCTGCGTGTCCAGATCGGCCTTGCCCCACATCGGCTCGAAATGATCGACAAAGCAGAACATGACATGGACCGGCCCGGATGTTTTCGGACGCGCCGGCCGGGTCAGATAGCTACGCAACCAGATCTGCATGTTGCGTGAGCGCAGGATCATCCAGAACGCGAAGGCCGCGAGGCATGCAGCCACGATGATCACGATCGTACCGAGCAAATAGGGATTCACGATGTCCGGGCTTCCTTCGTTCCCGCCTGCATCGGGCCGGAACCCGGGACGTGGCGGATATGCGCCATGCGCAGCTTGCTCATGCTTCCGGCAACTCCGGCAAAGTCGAAAACTCGAAGCCCGAAGCACGCCACTCGGGCAGCAATACCGCCAGCGCATCAATGGTGGCATCGCTGTCGTCGTGCATGAGCACGATGTCGCCGGGGCGTGGCGGGTGATTGCGCATGACGTCAATCAGCTCGGATACCGACTTCTGCTGATAGTCGAGACTGTCGTAGGACCAGTAGGCCATGCTGCCCGGGTTGGACGCATAGTAGGCCAGCAGCGAAAGCGGAAAACGACCGGAAGGCGGCCGAAACCGATGCAGGGCCTTGCCGTCGAATCGGGTGAGCAGGCGTTCGGTGCGTTCAATCTGCTCCAGTTGCTCCGCCATCGGGATGCGTGTAAAGCGCGGATGGTCGTAGGAGTGGTTGCCGAGCTGATGGCCTTCTGCAACCAGGCGCTCGACGATCTCCGGGTGTTTCTCGACTTGCTCGCCAAGCAGGAAAAACGTGGCCTTTGCCGCATGACTTGCGAGCAGATCGAGCAGACGCGGCGTGTGTTGCTCGTTTGGACCGTCGTCGAAGGTCAGGTGCAGGCAACGCTCGGCGGCGCCCCCCGTCGTCACCATCCATGAATCGGGCAACCATCTGAGCAACTTCAGCTTGTTTGGCCTTGGATTCAATTCGATTTCCGAAAAGGTTTTGATTGCGCACTGACAGCCGATGGCAAGGCCCAAGCGCAGGGTGCGCGGAACGTCAGGACGAAACCCGAATCTTACGCGGTGGGCGCCCTGTCGACCAGACAAGCATTCGAGCCAAGTCTGCGCGTTTGGGCAGGTGCCGCCAGGCAGCAGCCCATGTTTGCGCAATCATTCAAAGGATCTCTGTTGGACCCAGCTTCGCACAACCAACTCTCTCCAGCGACGAGGCCGGAATCGACCCATTGCGGACATTCACGCTGGCACAACTGGCACCCCCGGCCGTCCGTATGTGAGGCGCCGCCACAATGCTTCAAGCGGACCCATGGCATGATGAGCTAGCCACCAACTGCTGAAGGCGATCTGCACAGCCCAGATGACCACTACCAGTGCCCACAATTCGGCACGCTCTAGATAGGCGTAGAGCCCCAGACCAAACCCAGAAAAGATGAAAACGGCGATGACGGTCTGAGCGACGTAGTTGGTGAGCGCAATGCGACCCACGGCCGCCAGTGCTTGCTGCACTTTCGGCGCCCAATGCCGCTTCACAATGAATAGGATCAGGCCTAGGTGCCCGGCCGTCACCGCTATCCGGCCCAAATGGTACGTGACATCAGGCCAGAAAGTCGGCTGAAACCCGCTTGCCACGACTGTAGCGGTTTCCCAGAGGTTGATTGGTACGCCGACCAAGTAGCCGCCTAAAGCCAACATCGCGTAGAACCGCTCCGGCCGTTCCGCACTGATGATGCCGCTCTTCATCAACGCTGCACCAATCAGCATCAGGCCTATAGCGTCGAGCACCCACCAGAATGTCGACCAATCGAAATTCCAGCTATTTACGACGTTGAAGTTGTGGCGAAGGTTCTCGGAAATACCGCTACGTCGCGCCAGGATCTCATCGCGATAAGCTGCAACGTCCAGTTCGTAGCCGTCTGGGAGCCTCACACCAAGATCGGCAAGTGGCTGATCTTGGATCAATCGTGTTGGCTCTCCCGCGTGATCGGCGGCTGCGTTTCTTGCATCCACTGCAGACCAAATTGCCGTTGCCAGGAGCACAGCTGCGCCTGCGACGAAGAGTGAACGCGACTTCCACCGGAGAAAGGGGATCAACGCGAGACCGGCGATGCCATAGATGGCGAGCGTCTCGCCCGGCCAAAGGAGTACGTACATGTGGATCAGCCCGAACACGAAGAGCCAGAAGATGCGACGGAGATAAAGAACGCGAATGTCCGCCCTGCCCGAGCTCGTCAGGATCCTGCCGCAGAAGATGATAAAGCCAGCTCCGAATAGGAGCGTGAAGAGACCTCGCATGGTCCCCTCGACGAAGATCTGTGAAATCCACCAGAGTACCTGGTCGGCTGGGTCCCATCCGCCTGCCGGCCCAGGCTCATGCCCGTAATAAGGGCTGATATCGAGCTCCCGGCCCATACCCATGATGTTGATGAGCAGTATGCCGAGCACCGCGGTGCCACGGAGCACGTCCAAGGACATTATCCTCGGCCGACGAACCCCTGCTGCCGGCTCATCGATCGCGATCGCGCCCATACCCGCACCCCCAAGAAGGATAGGAAATCCAAAGCCCCTTTTCGCATGAGAGTACAGCACAAAGCCACCTGACCAATCCGCTGGATCACCCTAGGCAGGCCGCTTTTGAGCCGCGCCGGTTCGTGGGGTACTTTGAGCTGTTCTCCAACGTCTCTTATTGGCCGACTGAAGTCGATCTAAAGTGGTTGTGCAGAACGTGCTGTTTCGCGAATTTCAAAGCTTGCGATGATTTGTCAGGGGCGCTATCCAAGCGAACTGATCGCTCAACGTATTCTCCAACTTGAGGGCAAGGAGGCGCCATGTACACGGTCGAGGAAATAATTCATGGGCTAAAGAGGTCAATCGAGGCGTGCTCAACGTTCCGCACGGATTTGAACCGCAACAGAATTGGTCATGCTTTGAACATCCTAAATTCTGTTTCACTAGATTCCGACGGTGGGTTGAAAGTAACTCGGGATGAGGTCTGGACAGCAATGATCGAGTCCCTCGATATCAGCTATCTTCATACGTTCTCGGTTGATGTGCTAAAGCCGGTTAGAAAGACTCTTGATCGGCTACCATTGGGCGCGTTTTCATACGTCAATGCTGGCACTGATGATCAGGGTCGTGACATCGCTTTTGAAATCGGAACCGCGCGTTGGCTGGCTCAGGCAGGGGGTGAAATTTCACTAGGTAGGCCTGCAGATGTAGTCGCCACTTTTCCGGGGTATCAGCTTGGAGTGGAATGCAAGAGAGTAAAAAAGGGCCGGGCCATAGGCTCAAACCTGACGTGTGCTGCAAATCAAATCATCAAGCACAGAGCAAAGGGTCATGATCACCCCTTCGCTATTGCAGTTGATTTGTCCAGGGCAGTAAATCCGGGCTCCGACATAATGGTTGCCGCAGACGAGGATGAGGCTGTGCGCCTAATCCACTTAAATGTTGAGAGACTTTTCAGAGAGAACAGTAGGTTTATTCGGACGGCGATGACCGACGTGGTTGCAGCTGACGTTGAAGCGATATTGTTTAGGGTTCTTGTGATGATAGGAGACACAGCTGGAAAGCGGATCTCTATTGGAAACATCTGGAGAGTTCAGCCGGTGGTGCCAGTGGATTCAGAACGCTTCGCGCAGTTTCGTGAGCAGTTTAGAAGCGCTCCTGGGCACGTCGATGGCGCGTTTCGAATAGAGGAAATTGAGGCTAGTTGATGAGTAAGCCAGAGGGGCGCGTCACTTGCAGAAGATTCGAGGTGGCTGCAACTGGCATTCGGTGCCATTGGCCCCTCCCAATTTGAATGCGAGCAGAGCGACTTGGTCCCAAGGTTCGGGGCCAGTTGGCTCCAAAGAGAGCAATTGATTCCAATCGAGGCCAGTTCGCCTTGTCCAAGATCTCAACCGTAGCCAATACGCACCTTTGAGCGTCCGCTTCTGGCCGATACTCGCCGTTCGGTCCATCCATTCGAGCCATTGCTACGCGAGAACACTCAAGGTCAGCGCGGGCAACCCTGGCCTGGAAACACAACAGGTGTTTCGCATCAGTCTCCGATCTGATGCCCTGCATAGACGGCGTCGTAACGCGCTGCCATGGTCGTGAACGAGCCTTCTTCGAGAACCCAATCGCGGCCGGCCTTGCCCATTGCTGCCATGCGCTGCGGATCACTCAGCAAGTCGATCATCGCCTCGGCCAGGGCGTCTTCGGAGCGGGCCGGGACGAGCAGGCCATTGATGTCTTCACGCACGATTTCGGCATTGCCACCGACATCGGTCGCGACAATGGGCAAGCCCGCGGCGCAAGCCTCGAGCAAGGCGATCGAATAACCCTCGGTCAGCGAGGACATCGCAAACAGGCTGAATCCGCGCAGCAGTTCATCGACGTCATTGCGATCGCCAAGAAAAAGGATCCGCCCGGCTGCTGCGCTCTTGTCGGCGATCTCTCGCAAACCGGCGCGCAATTCTCCATCGCCAACAACGACCAGGGCGGTATCTCCGATCCTCTCGTGCACCCTGGCGAAAGCGGCGATCAGGCTGGATTGATCCTTGGCCCAGTTGAGCCTGCCGACCGTGCCGATCAGGCGTGTCCCTGCAGGCAAGCCAAGGCTGGCGGCAAGGTTTGCGCGTGATGGCTCGTCGGACGGGTCAAACCGCTCGACGCGAATACCATTGGGTATTGCCACCAGTTTCGACTCTGGCGCAGCATCACGTTCGAGCATGTCCCTGCGCGCCGATTCGCACACCGTGACCACCGCATCGGTGCGCATCAGCGAACGCCTGTAAATCCATTCGCGCCGACTGCCGGTGGCAAGGCCGCCCATTCCGTGTCGCGTGTTGATCGTGCGGCGTATTGGCAATCCCAGCGCGGCCAGCACGGCGTGATAGTGGGCCACGGCATTGTGGGTATGCAGTATTTCACTCGCGTGATCGCGCAGATGCCGACGCAGCCTGCCGATCGCGGCCGTGTCGAAACCGCGCCGCTTCTCGCAGGCATGCACGGGCACGCCGTGCCCCTCCAGCTCCTCGGCCAGGGTGCCGCGTTCGAACAGGCAGATCAGCTGGCAGTCGTGACCGCGCGCGCGCTGGGCGCAGATCAGGTCGATGACCGCCCGCTCGAGGCCGCCACGATTCAGGTTTTCGACGACGTGGGTGATTTTCACGATGTCGTTGCGTCCTGACCCAGCTCGCAGATCGCGACCCGAAACTTTCCGCTGGGGCTGGCGACGATCTGGTCCACCTCGTGAAAACGGATCGAAACGCTGTCGCCGACGACCTTGGCCAACTCGGCGCGAATCTGCTGCCGGGTATGTTCACCGAATCCCGAATCCGGAACCAGATTGACGTCGAGCGCGGACAGCTCCCGCTGCACGACCTGGTAGTGCTTGATCGAGGCGATCCCAAGGAATGCGTAGACGATGTATTCGCCGGGCAAGAGATGGCCAGCCGGCGTGCGCAGGGTGTCCAGCTTGCGGCCATCGATACGCCGCACCCTCGGCAGACCGCGCCCGCAACCGCACGGACCGTCCGCGGCCGTCGCCAGATCCCCGTTCGCGTAGCGCAGCAGCGGCATGCCGTAGTTGTGCAGATCGGTCAGAACGACTTCGCCAATGTGTTCTCCGGACGGACTCGTCTGCAGCGATTCCAGTTCGACGCGCAGATGATCCGCGCTGAGATGCAAGCCGTCGCGCTGCTCGCACTGCGAGGCAATCAGCATCACCTCACGACATCCATAGGTGTTGAACACCGGGCAACCGAATGCTTTCTCGATCACTTCGCGCTGGGCGTTGTGCAGGGCCTCGGCGGCACTCAGGATCGCCTGTGGCTGATGAATCGGCGGCTTCCGGTCGCGTATCCATTCGGCCATGCGCAGCAGCGGCCCGGCATAGCCGACCACGACTTCGGGTCGATAGCGGTTGAATCGCTCGACGTACTCGGGCATGCGCTCCTCACTCATGAGGAACGCGTTGAGCATGTATCGGTTGAACGCGTAGTGGTAGATGCTTTCCTTGATCCGATGGGTCAGGCTCGGGTCGCCGATCAACATGCCCCACAGGTACAGCATGCGTCGGCCCATGCGCGCACCGGCCCAGGAATAGCCTCGCCACATCACTGCGGTGCGGCGCTCATAACTCTCTCGCGTATAACCGAATCGAAGCGGTTCCCCGGTCGATCCGCCGGTGGTCTTGTAGAGCAGGCCCTTGCGCAGCGAAGTCGCATGCAGATCCTCGAAGTTGGCTCGTATTTCCGCCTTGTTGAGGATCGGCAGGCGCGCGTAGTCGTCGAAGGATTGCAAGTCGTCCGGAGTGACACCGAGTTCCTTCCAGCGTCGCTGGTAGTAGGGCACGTCGCGCCAGCAGTGTTCGATCAGGCGCTTGAGCTTGCCCCACTGAAGTTCGGCCAGTTCGCTGCTGCTCAGCCACTGGTTCTGCTCGTACTCCTTCATGTAGGCCAGTGTGGGTCGGCGGCGCAGACCGCTCTCATAGAGCGGAAACAGCACACGACGGAACGCCGTTTCATACAAGCTGCTCACGGAACCTGCCTCGTTGCCCTTCCCGACCATTCGAGCAGACGCATCAGCGCCTTTGGACGTCCACGCGCATAGCGTTGCACCAGCTGCTGCAGATGCTCGGTATCGGCGCTGCTCCAGCAGCGCAGCAACAGGGTCAGAAAGGCATAACACACGGCAACCACGATAGCGCCGATCACCAGGGTCGGCAGCGATGGCCAATGGCCACGCAATGGCAGGGCAGCAAGAGCGGCCAGGGCGGCTGCCAGGCTGATGCGCAGCAGGCGCGCCCAGTCCGGATGCAGGCCGATGGCGCGCAGGGCGAGCGTCATGACCGCCGCTGCGTTGACGATGGCGACGACCAGGTAGGCCAGCATGGCACCGTGCAGCCCATAGGCCCGGATCAGCACGACATCGAGCAGGATCTTCAACAAGCCGCATCCCACCACCATGACCAGGATGGTCAGCTGGCGATCAGCACTGACCAGCAGGCTTGAGCCTCCCTGGGTTACCGTGGCCAGCGAACAGGCAAACAGGCACACCGCGAATACCGGCGCTGCTTCAGCGTACTGGGCGCCATACAGGAGCGCGATAATCGGTGCGCTGAATACGGCACCAAAGGCAACCAGGGGAGCTGCGAGCAGGGCCAGGTAGGAAGTCGAGCCGACAAAGCGCTGGCCTGCAACATCCCTGCCCTGGCTCAGGGCGTTCGCCATCATCGGCAGCATCAGCGCACCGACGACGCCTGGCACCAGCATCGCCGCACCCACGGCAAGCTGGTAGGCCACCTTGAACATGCCGGCGGCATCCGAGGTACCGAACATGTTGAGGAAAAAGACTTCGACTTCGCTGGCGGCCAGGAATCCGACGGTGACAGTGACCGCGACCAGGCGCATGTGCCGGCGCACCCTGCGCAACAGCGGATCAGGCAGAACGGTGTCCTTGCCAGGTGGCGGAATCATGCGTGAAGTGAGCGCCTGCGAGACGCCATAGAACAGGGCGCTGGAAATCAGGAAGACGGCCAGCAGCGCCTCCACCTCGGCATCCACCCACCAGGCAAACACGACCATGCCGAGGTTGATTGGCGTTGCAATGCTGGCCACGATCGCGGTTGCTCGAAAGTCCTCGAAGCCCTTGGCAATGCCGACATTGAACATGTATTGCGCGCGCAGGCTGACGGCGATGACAAGAAAGCCGAAAATCATCAGGTGATTGAAACCGGGCGTTATCCGATTTCCGGCGAAAAAAAGCAGCAGCCCGCCGATCACCAGCACCGCAAGCAGGAACCAGCGCTGGGCGCGACGCAGATAGGCGATTGCGATGGCGATCTGGTCCTCGCGGCCGGCGCCACGCAGTTCGGCAACGAACTTGATCACGGCACTCGCCGTTCCCGAGTTGGTCATCGCAACGCCCATGGCGACCATCCATATCACCGCGCTGTAGGCACCAAAATCCTCGGGGCCGAGGTGCCGGGCGATAAAGATCGAAGTGAGCATGCCGAGCAGGTACTCGGTATAGATGCCGACACTTGAAAACAGCGTATTGCGGATGGCCTTCTTGCGGACGTTCACATGGTCACCAGCAGGATCTTCACGATCACATAGAGTCCAAACGTGGAGGCGGCGGCAATCAGGGGCCAGCGCACGATATCCCGCGCGAGATCGAATCGTGGCAATCCCGGGTAGCGTCGGCAGGCGCCCGTGTAGTAGCCAAGCACGAGGGCGGCAAGCAGGTAGAGCAGGATGACATAGCTTCGACTCAGAAAGAATGCCGCCGAATAGAATCCGACCTGCGAAAGCAGCAGGGTGGTTGCCAGGGAACGCTCGGCCTTCCAGTCGGCCCTGGCCGCTGCGTCGTCGAGTTCGGGCTGGTATCTGATCACCGCCATCATCATCCTGAACCCGTAGATGACGAAGGCCAGCCAGATGGTGAAACCGATGATCCCGGTTTCCGCCAGTACCAGGACGAACGAGTTGTGTGCGGTGAGGTTGGCATTGTTGTCGGCGAACAAGCCCGGGCCCACGCCAAACAACGGATTGGCCAGAAACATTTCCAGCCCGGCGTACCAGGCGTCGATGCGCCCCGCGGCGGAAGATTCGCTGGCATCGATGTCGGCCATTCGCGATGGCAGCATCAGCAAGACCCCGAGCATGCCGGCACCCAGCATTCCCGCCATGACCAGCCCGCGGCGCTGCCAGAACCAGACCGCGGCGATGGCGACAATCGCAACCAGCGCACCGCGCGATGCGGTCAGGTAGATGGCGTAGACAAGCACGCCCGCCATCGCCCACCAGAACAGTCGACGCAGGCCGAGCAAACCCCCGCGGCTGGCCAGGAAAAGCGCCATCGGCAAGGTAATGATGAAGAGCAGGCCAAGGTCGTTCGGGTCGTTGAAGATGCCCAGGTACTGGATTCGCGTCTCCTGCGACAGGCCGACTCCGGTCCAGCCAATCCCGTGTTCGATCTGGTCGATGCCATGCAGCGCGAGGATCACGCCGCTCAGCACGAATACGAACAGGGTCTTTCTGACCCGCTCCAGATCCACGGCGGCATGCGCAAGCACGGTAAATGCCAGCACGGTAGGGCCAAAACTCTCGAGCTGAACCAGCGCGCCGCCAAACCAGCCATTGACGATGTGCGACAGCATCAGGACGACCAGAAACAATCCCAGCAGCACGTAGTGCGGGGGCGAAAGGTTCTTGTCGCGTGAAGGCAGCCAGAACAGGACCGCGATCAGCAGCACGATCGGCAGCATCGGGATGCCGGAGTCGGCCAGCGCCGGATAATCCTGCGGGCGCACCAATACGAGAATGAGGTAGAGCAGGATGAAGAAGAACATCAGGCTGGCCCGGCCCCTTGCGGAATGCGCGCGATCGCCGGGCAGGACATCGATCCCGCGAGAGTTTTCTCGATCGGGCTCATGCCGGGCACACTTGCCGTGAAGGCGAAGTGGATATTCTTTCCAGGCGAGATGCGAGGGCGCGTGTCATTCATGAACCATTCGAGCTGGAAGGGGCTCAACCAATGCGTCGCCGTGAAGGATAGGTGAAAGCTTCGGGAATCCCGAGCAGGGAGGCAAACCATGCCTGATCCATGTGACGCTCGATAGGCAAGCGACGCAGTTCGAATTCAGGCTGGCGGGGTACGGGGCTTGTTCCGGCGACGTAGCTGCAGCCGAGCCTGAATCCCGATTCGCGCGCGGCCTCGATGACCGCCTCGTCGTAGGCATCCTGGCCACCCACCGGATAGGAAATCACCTCGACATCCCGTTCGAGTTCGCGATCCAGTGCCGCCTTGGAGCCGGCTACTTCGGCATGCATCGCCAATGACGGCAATTTCGCCAGCATGTTGTGCCAGATGCCATGCGAGCCGATTTCCATGCCAGCCGCCTGCATCTCGCGCAGTTCATCCCAACTCATGGGCCTGCAATCGGGATGACCCGGCGCGCGTGGCATCGCCCATTCGCGCTCAAGTCGTTCGATGACCGTCGATTGCGCGTCCGCGTCCAGCCATTTCATGCGATCCAGCAGGCGTGCTGCGACACTGCGTCGCTGTCGGCGGCTGTCCGGCAAGACTTCGTCAATCTGCAATTCCTCGATGCGAAGGCGCGTGGCACCGGTCCGCAAGAGCATGTGCACGAGCCAGTCGTAGGCAAACACCCGAGCGCTGTCGATATGCCCGGTCGATACGAAGAACGTGGCCGGAACACCCAGCTCGCGAAGGATTGGAAACGCGATTCGGTAGTTGTCGTCGTAGCCGTCATCAAAGGTGACGATGACCGGCCTGGGCGGCAGGGAGCGGCCCTGCTCCCAGGCCTCGATGACATCGCGGAACCGGATCGGCGAGTAGTGCCGCCTGATCCACTCCATTTGCTCGCGAAACTGCCGTGCGGAGGCGCTGACCAGGTCGAGATCGAATTCGAATGCATCTTCGTCATCGATGTTCAGCACGCGATGATAGGCGAGGATGCGCAGATCGCGGCGCAGGGCCGATCGCAGCAGGGCTGCCAGACTGACCAACCGCGTCCGCCAGAGCACTGCGGCCATGAAGTGTCGCCGGCTGCGCGGTGTCGCCGATGCCGATTCTGCCTGGCTCATCGCCGACATGCCTGTCCCCCTCCCTGTCCGATAATCGGGTGTGCCCGCTGGGCGCGCGCGTCAGCGCCAACTTCCGCGGCGCGGTAAGATTGTATGTGCAAGGGGGCAGGAATGGCAGGCAACACCGATTTCATAGCGCTTTACCAGGAGCTCGAGGTCAGCGCCGGCTGCACGCTGGAGGAGTTCAAGCACGCCTACAGAAAGCGGGTTGGCGCCCTGCATCCCGATCGGGAAGGCAGCCACGCCCGGGCACCGCAGGATCTGCAGCGCCTCAATGCGCTCTACGCTTCGGCGATGGAATTCCATCGCCGCCACGGGCGCCTGCCCGGAGCGGCACAGCTGGGACCGATCAGCGGCACCCCAGGCCCGATGCCGACGCAGCAGGCAGCACAGCAGGTACACATGCAGGAGCCTGCCGAGTCGCGTGGAAACTCCCGCATCGTTCTGGCGTTTGTCGTGCTGGTCGTGATCGGGCTCTGGATCGGCGCGAACTTCGCCCCGGCCGAAGATCCGGATCCTGCGGCCAGCCTGCCTGCTGCGGAAGGCCCGCAACAGTCGAAGCCGGGCCCGCCGGTGGTCAGCATCATCGATCTTGGCGTCACTGCCCAGCAGGTGCGTGATATCCAGGGCGAACCGGTGTCCGGATGGGAGCAACGCTGGGAATACGGTCCGTCCTGGGTGGCCTTCCGCTGCGGCGTCGTCATTGACTGGTACAGCTCGACCCTGCGCCCCCTGAAAGTTGCCAGCGAGCATCCTCCCGCGAAAGCCAATTGGTCGCCGCCGCGCAACTGCAAGGAATGACAGAGTCCATGCTGAACAAGGCCAGAGCCCTGCTGCAAAAGGTCAAACGACGCTCGTGGATGAAATATGCGCTGCGTGGGGTCGGCCCGAATGACAACCATCAACGCCTCGACCTGGCCTATTCGATTTCCGATCCATGGAACATGGATTCGCCCGCCGAGATTTCGCGTTTCGAAGGCACCAATCGCATCATCGAACGCGAGTTCGGCTCGTTCGACACCCTGCTTGAACTGGGTTGCGGCGAAGGCCACCAGACCCGCCACCTGGCCAGGCTGGCGAACCGGACATACGGCCTGGATGTCAGCGAGAAGGCGATCGAGCGCGCCCGCCAGCGACTGCCCGATGCGAAGTTTGCAGCGACAGACATCTTTGGCCAGCCCTGGTCCGGCGAGGTCGATCGCTTCGACCTCGTCACCGCCTGTGAAGTGCTCTATTACATGAGCGACGTCGAGCGCACGCTGGGACGCATGTCCGAACTGGGCCGCAACTGCCTGGTCACGATCTTTGCACCGGCGGCACGGCGCGTGGGTCCGCACTTGGACCGCATTCCCGGGCTGAAAAAGGACTGGATCTGGTTCGGCGGCACGGTCTGGCTGGTCTGCTGGTGGCGCAATGAGTGATGTCGCTGACCCGTTCGACGGACGCGGCATCCTCTATTTCGGAAACGACTGGCACTCGGAGAATCGCACCAGCAGCCATCACGTCGCCCTGCGTCTGGCCGAACGGACCCCGCTGCTGTATGTGAGCTCGCCCGGCATGCGCGCGCCGACCGCCAGCGGCCGCGACCTCAGCCGCATGCTGAGAAAGCTGCTGGCGACGCTGAGGCCGCCGACCCGGATCGAAGGCAATCTCTGGCACTGCACGGTGCCGCAGCTGCCATTCCGGCGCCTCCCCGGCGTGGACGGCCTGAACCGCTGGTTCGGGCGCTGGGCAGTGCGCAGGGCGGCGCGCAAGGCCGGTATCCGACGCTGTCTCTCCTGGTTTGTCGTGCCGCATCCGGGTTTTCTCGCCGGCCGCCTCGGCGAGGATTTCTGTGTCTACTACTGCATCGACGACTACGCCGCCCATCCCGGCGTCGATACCGAACTGATCGGTCGCCGAGACCAGGCGCTCAGCCGCCGCGCCGACCTGCTGTTCGTGGCCCCGCCGGCCCTGGTCGAGGCCAAGAAGGCGCTGAACCCGAATACCGTTTTTTCTCCGCACGGCGTCGACCTCGAACTGTTCGCGCGCGCCGCCGAGGCGACAACAGCGATCGCGCCCGGAGCCGCCGGTCTGGCGCATCCGGTGATCGGTTATTTCGGCTCCTTGCATGCATGGATCGATTTCGAACTGATCGCCTGGCTCGCAGGCCAGCGCCCGCAATGGTCGTTCCTGCTGGTCGGACATGCGGCGGTCGATACCGACGCGCTGCAGGGCTTGCCCAATCTGCATCTGACCGGCGCACAGCCGTACCGGGACCTGCCGAACTGGGCTAAAGCCTTCGATGCGGCGATCATTCCGTACCGGCTCAACCGTCAGGTGGCCAACGCCAATCCGCTCAAGCTGCGAGAATACCTGGCGACAGGCAAGCCGGTCGTCAGTGTGCGCAACGCCGAGATCGAGAAATTTTCCGATGTGGTGCGCATTGCCGAGGACCGGGATTCATTCCTCGCTGCCCTTGATGTTGCGGTACTCGACCAGTCTGCGGACGCCAGCGCCCGGCGCATGGCCGCGGTCGCCGACCAGTCCTGGGATCGCCGTGTCGAGGAAGTCGTCGCTCGAGTGGCGCACGACCTTGCCCGAAAAGCTCAATAACGAAGTTCAGGGGTTTGTTTCATGAATGCAGAACGTCCTGCAATGTTGCGTGTCGCAGTTGTCGGCGCAGGTTACGTTGCCAACCATCATCTGGCCGCACTGAAGCGACTGGATTTCGTCGAACTGGTGGCTATCTGCGATACCCAGCGCGAGGCGGCCGAGGCATTGGCAGCGCGCTATGGCATCGGCCTGGTCGTCACCCGCATCGACGATCTCGCGGCGGCGCGTCCGCAGATCGTGCATGTGCTGACTCCGCCGGCGTCGCATGCCGCATTGGCGATCAAGGCGCTGGACATGGGTTGCGGCGTGCTTGTCGAAAAGCCGATGGCCGATACAGTGGCCGAATGCGAAGCCATGATCGAGAAGGCGCAAGCCAAGGGTCTGATTCTCGGCGTCAATCATTCCGATCTGCTTGATCCGGTCGTGATGAAGGCCCTGCAAGCGGTACGTGCCGGTCGCATCGGCGAAATCGTTTCGGTCGACATCCTGCGCAGTTCCGAATACCCCGCCTATGCCGGCGGTCCGCTGCCGGCCCAGGTCGCCCAGGGCTCCTATCCGTTCCGTGATCTCGGTGTCCATGGGCTCTACACGCTCGAAGCCTTTCTCGGACCGCTGTCCGACTTGCGCGTCGAGTTTCAGGGCAGCGGCCGTGACCCCAACCTGCGCTTCGACGAATGGCAGGCCACGGCGAGCGGGGAAAAAGGGCGCGGGCGCTTGCTGCTGTCGTGGAATGCCCGTCCGATGGAAAGCCGCGTCGTCGTGCGCGGTACGCACGGCATCATCGAAGTGGATCGTTTCCTGCAGATCGTGCGCATCCATCGCGTGCTGCCGGGCCCCAAGTTCATCGGTATCGTCCTGAATACGTTCCTCAGCGCGATAGCCGATACCGTTCGCGTGCCGTGGAATGTCCTGCGTTTCGCCACCGGCATGCTCAAGCCTTCACCCGGCATCCAGAAGGGTGCCGCCGATTTCGCCATCGCGGCGCGCGACAACGGCAAACCTCCGTTTGACGGCGCCGCTGCCCTGCGCACGATCTCCCTGCTCGAACCGGCCTGCGCCGAGCCGGACCGACTCAGGCGCGAGGAAATCGAAGCGCGCTATTCGAACCTGGCGCCAGCCGATGTGCTGGTGACCGGTGCCGCGGGCTTTCTCGGCCGTGCCCTGGTCCAGGCATTGCGCAAGCGCGGCCAGAGCGTGCGTGTGCTGGTGCGCAAGCCGGTTGCCGCCTATGCCGATGATCCGGGCATTCAGGTCGTCATCGGAGACCTCGGTGACCCACGCAGTGTCGATCACGCCGTGGCCGGAGCCGGCATCGTTTATCACGTCGGTGCCGCCATGCGCGGCAGCGCTCGCGACTTCGAGGCCGGCACGGTCTGGGGCACGCGCAACGTGGTTGATGCCTGCAGGAAACATGGCAACCAGCGTCTGGTCTACGTCAGCTCGATGAGCGTGCTCGACCATGCCGGTCGCGATCCGGCTGTGGCCCTCACCGAAACTTCCGACTACGAGCCTCACCCGCAGTGGCGCGGTGCCTATACGCAGACGAAACTGACGGCCGAGCAGACCGTGCTCGACGCGATTCGGCATGACCGACTGCCAGCCGTCATTCTGCGGCCCGGCCAGATCTTCGGTCCCGGCGCCGAAAAGGTCACGCCGAACGCCGTGATCGGCCTGGCCGGTCGCTGGGTTGCGGTGGGCGACGGCGGCGTGACCTTGCCGCTGGTTTACGTCGATGATGTCATCGATGCCCTGTTGCTGGCGGCAGAAACGCCCGAGGCTGCCGGCAAGCTCTTCAATATCGTTGATTCGGCCGTGATCACCCAGCAGGAGTACCTGGCCCGCGCCAAGCGCAAGCTGGGCGAGGAGTTGCGTATCGTGCGCGTACCCGCGGCGATGTTCATGGCCCTTGCTTTCGGCGTCGAGCTGCTCGGCAAGATGTTGCGTCGGGACGTACCGCTGACCCGTTACCGGGTCCGCTCGTTGCGGCCGCTGGCGAACTTCGACTTGCGTGCCGCCAACGACGTGCTCGGCTGGAAGCCGCGCATCGGCGCCAAACGCGGGCTGGATCTCACCTTTGGAAAATCAGGCTGAGTTCCCTGGCGCGCAACCGGTAGCGTCGCGCCACGCGGATCAGGCCTGGCTGGCGTGCCGCAGCGCCCTGGCATCGAGACGCCGACGCCTTGCGCGCCGGATCGCGCGCATGGCCGGACGTTCGACCAGGAAGGTCAGCCCTGTCGCGAGGATCGTGACCGCGACGGCGGCGACCAGGGCAGCCAGGCTGGCCGAGACACCGACGGTCTCCAGATGCCAGATCAGGCTGAATCCGATTGCCTGGTGCAGCAGGTACAGCGAATAGGAGATCGTGCCGAGGAAGGCGAACGGTGCCCAGCGCAAACCACCCAGAAGCCCCGCCGCGAACAACGCGAAAATCGCCGTGCTGATCGCGGCCACCTCCAGATAGACGGGCTTGAAGGCGAGTCCGATCGCGACCAGGCACAGACCGATCAGGGCGATGTCACCGCGACGTTCCAGCGGGTGCGTACGAATCCGGTAAAACAGGATGCCCAGCGCGAAATAGGGAATGTGGCGGACGATCAACAGCTCCCTGGCCGTATAGGAGAGGTGGATGTCGTGCTTTTCTGCAAGCCCGCAGATGACGGCGAGAACCAGCCACGCCACGATGATCCAGCGGATCCGGTGCAGCAGGCCAAGCACGAACCAGAACAGCATCTGCATATAGAAGAACAGCTCGACCTGCAGGGTCCAGTACGAGCCATCGAGATGCTCGGCACCGAGAATCTGCTGGATCATGGTGAAGTCGATAGCGACATCACGCCACGGAACCTGCTGCGCGGACATGCCGATCGTGTAGACGAAGGCAGCACTGATCAGGATGGCGGCCCAGTACGCCGGGAACAGGCGCGAGAATCGCGACACGACAAAATCCATCGCCGTGCGCGTGTGCTCGAGCGTCATGAAGATCACGAAGCCGCTGATCATGAAAAACAGGTGTACGCCGTAGTTGCCGAAGGCCAGCGAGATCGGGGCCGGGCCGATATGCCCGACCTCGTTGCCATAGTGCGTCGTGTAGTGGAAGGCCACGACGGCCAATGCGGCCAACCCGCGCAACGCGTCGAGCTCGACGATGCGTGACGCTTTGGAACCCGATGTCTGCACGCCCGCTGCGCCTCTGAATGGGTCTGCCCACCCTGCGAGCGCAATTATGCGCCAGGATCGGCGTCCATTCCGACAGGTCGCCGGTTGTCGGACCCAAGTGTGGGCGCGCAGTCGATACAATCGTGTCTTTCGCAGACCCCCGGGCCGCATGCGCATCCTTGTCGTTACCTCGCAGTTTCCCGTTGCCGGTGAACCCACGCGCGGTCGTCCGATCCACCAGACGGTCACCGAACTCGGCCGCCTGGCCGAAGTGCGTGTGATCAGCCCGGTCGCGCGCTATCCGCGCTGGGCCCAGCCCAGGAGCTATCTGTTTCGCGCCCCCGATCCTGCCGAGCCGGTGAGCGCCTGTGACGTGGTCTACGTGACTTATCCGGCCTTGCCGATGCTGAGCCGCCCGTTCAATGGCTGGTTGTGTGCTCGCGCGATTCTGGCCGAAGCGCAGGCGTTCAAGCCGGATGTCATTCTTTCGTATTGGCTGTATCCCGACGCCTACGGCGCTCTGCGCGTCGCACGCGAACTGGGCGTCCCGCTGGTAGCCGGCGCGCGCGGTTCGGATATCCGCGTGCGCGATGTCGTCAGTCGACGCCTGACCGCGCCGGTCGTGCGCAAGGCCGATCGCCTGCTGGTGGTCAGCGCCGATCTCGGCCGGCTTGCGGTACGCGACTATGGGGCCGACGCCGACCGCGTTCGTGTCATCGCGAATGGCTGCGACGCCGCCACGTTTCACCGCCGCGACCGGGCCGCGGCAAGAGTCGAACTCGGCCTCAGCGAAAATGCCGAACTGGTGCTCTATGTGGGGCGCCTGGTTGCCGAAAAAGGCTTGCGTGAACTGGTCGAAGCCATGCGCAGCCTGCGCGGCGAACATCCGCGAGCCGAACTGGTCCTGGTCGGCGACGGTCCGATGCGTGCAGAGCTGGCCGAGCTGGCGAAGGACCCGGCCAATCAGTTGAGACTGGCTGGTGCGCAACCCGCCAGTGAGGTAGCAAGCTGGATGGCCGCCTGCAATCTGCTCGCCTTGCCGAGCTATTCCGAAGGACACCCGAACGTGCTGGTCGAGGCGCTGGCCTGCGGCCGACCGGTGGTCTCGACACCGGTCGGTGGCGTACCCGAGGTCGTCGACGACAGCTGTGCAATGCTGGTACCGCCGCGCGATGTGCCCGCGCTGGCGCATGCGCTGACCGACGTTCTCGACCGTGACTGGGATGAAACGGCATTGTCACGGCGTTTTTCACGCAGCTGGGGCGATGTCGCCGCAGAAACACTGGCCGCCTGTGACGAGGCGCTGGCCATTCACAGAACCGCAGCAGGGGAGTAGATCGGACCGTGTGTGGAATAGCAGGTTTCAGCGGTGCGGGCGCGGGCGGGCCGGAAGCGCAGGGCGTTCTCGAACGCATGATCCACACCCTGCATCATCGCGGGCCGGACGGCTACGGCTACCACGTCGCGCCGGGCATCGGTCTCGCCCATGCACGCCTCTCGATCATCGACCTGGTTACCGGTGACCAGCCCATCCACAACGAACGCGGGGACGTCTGGACGGTTTTCAATGGCGAGATCTTCAACTACGTCGAGCTGCGCGCCGATCTGATCGCGCAGGGCCACCACTTCTATACGCAGTCGGACACCGAGGTCATCGTCCACCTCTACGATCGTTACGGTGATCGCTTTGTCGAACACCTGAACGGGCAGTTCGCCATCGCGCTCTGGGATGCGCGCAGGCGACGCCTCGTCCTCGCCCGGGATCGCGCAGGCATTCGCCCCCTGTTCCACACCCGCGCCCGCGGCCGGATCTGGTTCGCCTCGGAGATCAAGGCTTTGCTTGCGGCGCTGCCCGAGCGCGCCCGCCTGCACGCGGGCGGCCTGGTCGAAGCCCTGACCTATTGGGCACCGGCTGACCCGGAAACCCTGTTTGAAGGTGTCCACAGCCTGCCACCCGGGCATCTGCTCACAATCGAGGAAGATGGCAGCGAAACCTTGACCCGCTACTGGGACTGGTCGTTTCCGGAAAGGGGCTCGCCGCCGGCGTTTACTTCCGTCGAGCAAGCCACCGACGAATTGCGCCGTCTGCTGGTCGATGCCATCCGCCTGCAACTGCGCGCTGATGTTCCGGTCGGCGCCTATCTGAGCGGAGGTCTCGACTCGTCCGGCATTGTCGCGATGATTCGCGGATTCACGCAGACGCCGGTGCGTACGTTTTCGGTTGCGTTCGAAGATGCCGAGTTCGATGAAAGCGAGCACCAGCAGGCCATGGTGCGTCATCTTGGAACCGACCACACCACCTTGCGCTGCACCCGCGAACAGATCGGCGAAGCGTTTCCGCGGCTGATCCGGCACGCCGAGGTGCCGGTCCTGCGCACGGCACCGGTCCCGATGATGCTGCTCTCGCAGCGTGTTCGCGAGGAGGGCTTCAAGGTCGTCCTCACCGGCGAAGGCGCCGACGAGGTCTTCGGCGGCTACGACATTTTCAAGGAAGCCAAGGTGCGCCGATTCTGGGCCAGCCAGCCGGGCTCGACCCTGCGTCCGAAACTGCTCGGCCGTCTGTATGGCTATCTCGAGAACTCACCGGTCAGCAACCCGGCTTTTGCGCAATCCTTTTTCGGCCAGGGCCTCGAGCATATCGATCGCCCGATCTTCGCCCATGTGCCGCGCTGGACCACCTCGGCGCGCGCGCTCAATTTCCTTTCCGACGAGTTGCGCGCCAGCGTGGGCCCTCGCGATGCGCTGGACTGGTATGAACAGCGTCTGCCGCAGGAAATCAGGCGTTGGACGCCACTGGCACGCGACCAGTATGTCGAGGCCAAGTCATTGCTGGCCGGCTATCTGCTCGCCGCGCAGGGTGATCGCGTCGCATCGGCGAATTCGGTTGAAGGTCGCGTGCCCTACCTGGATCACCGCGTGATCGAGTTCGGCAACCGCCTGCCACCCAACTACAAGATCCGCGGCCTGACCGAAAAATACCTGTTGCGGCGCGCACTCTCGGACCTGCTGCCGCTCGATATCGTGACCCGCACCAAGCAGCCGTATCGTGCCCCGGACAGCCAGAGCTTCTTCAACAACGGCAAGGCGCCCGATTACGTGACCGACCTGCTCAGCGCCGAGCGCATCAGGAAATCGGGCTATTTCGACGCCACCCGCGTGGGCCGCCTGCTCGACAAGTGCCGGGCCGGCAAGGCCACCGGGTTTGCCGACAACCAGGCCTTCGTCGGCATTCTCTCGACGATGCTGCTGGATGAAACCTTCATGCGCGGAGCACCGGACACCTGATCGGCCAGCGCGTGCGGTGCGCGCTTATTCGCTGACGAGCTCGATGCGCAGCAGCTTGCCGCTGTCCGCATCGGTCAGCGCATAGAGCCTGCCATCCGGCCCGACCCGCACATCGCGAATGCGTTCGCCGCGATCCTTCAGCAGGCGTTCCTCGTGGACGATGGCGTCGCCCTCCAGCTCAAGCCGGATCAGGCTCGTGCCGGCGAGAGCGCCCATGAACAGATTGCCCTTCCAGCCGGGCATCTGTTCGGCGTCGTAGAACGCCATGCCGCTGACCGCCGGCGACACCTTCCAGTAGTGATGGGGCTGCTCCATGCCCGGGGCTTCGGTGCCGATCGCCTCGGGAATCGGATCGCCATCGTAGTTGATGCCGTAGGTGATGATCGGCCAGCCATAGTTCTTGCCGGCTTGCGGAATGTTGATCTCGTCGCCGCCCTTGGGCCCGTGCTCGCTGGTCCAGAGTTGCTTCGTCCAGGGATTCAGCGCCGCTCCCTGCATGTTGCGATGTCCGTAGGACCAGATCTGCGCAGGAACGTCTTTCTGCCCGACAAAGGGATTGTCGGCAGGCACGCTGCCGTCGGGATTGATGCGCACCAGCTTGCCCTGCAACTTGTCGAGATCCTGGGCGGTCGGTCGCTTGTTGTTCTCACCCTGGGTCACGAACAGGTGGCCGGAATCGTCGAAAACCAGACGCGAACCGACATGCGTACCGCTGGACAGTTTGGGCTCCTGCTCGTAGATCACCTTGCCGTCGCGCAGGCTCCTGTCTTCCAGCCTGGCCCGGAACACGGCCGTGCCGGCCAGGTTGCCTCGCCAGTTGGGCTTGGCGTAGGAAAGATAGATCAGGCCGCTGCTGGCGAAATCCGGTCCGACCGCCACGTCGAGCAAGCCCGACTGGCCGCTGACGAAGATCGTCGGCAGACCGGAAATCTCGCTGATGAAGCCGCCGCTGGCGTCCAGCAGCAGCAGTCGTCCCGGACGTTCGGTCACCAGCATCCGGCCATCGGGAAGGAAGGCCAGCGCCCACGGATGATCGAAACCTCTGGCGAGCTCGACGATTCGGACCTCTCCGCGCTCGCTGGATTCGGTTTGCCCCACCGCGTCACCGGCCGATACCGGTTCCTGTCGGGCGGGCGCATCGGGATGCGACGTGCACGCCGTGATGACAAGCAGCACGACTGCCATGGCTACGCTGGATCGCATGGTTGCACCTGTTTCGTCGTCGGGTCTGGCCCCGAACCATAGCCAATTCGCCGAAAAGCTGCACGCGCGCACTCACACCGCTGTCCCGATGGCCCGCGGGGAAGCCAAGTCCACCTGCTTTGGTGCACAATTGAGGATTACGGCCTGACTGACGGGGCGGTGGGCGTCGTACCAGCCGATTTTTTCGGGTTTGGCTGTAGCCGTTTTCCTCAGCAAGCCTGCATACGCGCCATGGCGGTCAATGGGCGATCGATCGTCCGTTCCGCGGGGCCACAAGACCGGGGTGAAACCAGATCGATGGATCACAAAAAGCAGATCAAGAAGTTCGTGCTCGAAAACTATCTTTTCACCGACGATGAAAGCGCGCTTGCCGACAGCGATTCGCTGATCCGCAACGGTATCGTCGATTCGACCGGCATGCTCGAACTGATCGGGCACCTCGAAGAGACCTACTCGATCAAGGTCGAGAATGCGGAAATGATTCCAGCCAATTTCGATTCCATCGACACGATCGGGGCGTTCGTCGAAAACAAGCTGTCTGCGTAGATTGCTCGCATGGCCTCGCTTACCTCACGTGTCGAACGGATAGCACGCAGCGAGCCCGAACGACGCGCGGTTGCTTGCGGCGAGCAGCGCATCGACTACGGCACCCTCTGGGCACAGGCAAACGCTTTCGCGGCGTTTCTGCGCAACTCAGGCATTGTCGACGGTGACCGGGTTGCCCTGATCCTGCCCAACGGCATCGAGGCGATCGTTGCCTGTTATGGCAGCTGGCTCGCTGGCGCAGTGATCGTGCCGCTCAACGCGCAGGCACGTGCGCGCGACCTCGAACCGTGGCTGCGTCACTGCGAGGCACGCTGCGTGGTCCACGAATCCGGGCACGGCGACGCCGAATCGGCTCTCGCGGCCCTCGAGCTGCCGCCACTGCGCGTTGCTACGGGAACCGGCGAAGCGACGCCGGGAACCATCGCCTGGCAGACCGCTGTCGAAACCATGGCAACGCCCGCCGCGACAACGGCCGAACCTGCCGATCTGGCCATGATCCTCTATACCTCGGGAACGACCGGCGCCCCCAAGGGCGTCATGCTCGGTCATGCAGGACTTGCCGCCAATGTCGACTCGATCATCGACTATCTGGAGCTCGACAGGAACGACAGCATCGTGTCGGTACTGCCGTTCTACTATTCCTACGGGGCATCGGTGCTGCATACGCATCTTGCTGTCGGCGGCTTCCTCGTCATCGAACCCAACCTGGTATTTCCACACATGATCGTGGAAACCATGGCGCGTGAGCGCGTCAGCGGTTTCTCGGGCGTGCCTTCGACCTTCCTGCTCCTGCTCAATCGGGTGCCGCTGGCCGACCATGACCTGTCGTCACTGCGATACGTGACCCAGGCCGGTGGCGCCATGGCCCCGGCCACCACGCAGCGTCTGCAGCAAGCGCTGCCGCAGGTCCGGATCTTCATCATGTACGGACAGACCGAAGCCACCGCACGCCTGACCTGGTTGCCGCCGCAGAAACTGGTGGAAAAATCCGGTGCGGTCGGCATACCGATTCCGGGCGTCGAGCTTGTGGTCCGTCGTGAAGACGGACAGCTGGCGGAACCGTTCGAAGTCGGTGAGGTGCATGCCCGCGGACCCAATCTCATGCTCGGCTACTGGCGCAATCCCGATGCGACTGCGGCCGTACTGAGCGAGGGCTGGCTAAAGACCGGTGACATGGGCCATCTCGACAGCGACGGCTATCTGTTCCTGTCCGGTCGTCGCAGCGACATGATCAAGACCGGCGCCCATCGCGTGCATCCGAAGGATGTCGAGGAAGTCATTGCCGAGTTGCCCGCGATCGCAGAGACGGCCGTGGTCGGCATCGACGACGACACCCTCGGCCAGGTCATCAAGGCCTTCATCGTCGTCTCGACAGAACAGAGCCTGACGGTCAACCAGGTCAAGGCGCATTGCCGGGATAGACTGGCCGCCTACAAGATTCCGAAACACATCGAATTCGTCGACGCGTTGCCGAAGACCGCCTCTGGCAAGATCCGGCGTGCGGAACTGATTGCCACCACCGAACCGCGGGAGGTCTCGTGACAAAGCTGGATTGGAACGTACTGGAAATCGACTACGAGCAGGAGGCGGATCGCATCGCCAGGCGCCTGCGCGAAATTACCGCGCGAGAGCTGCACAAGCGCGGCCTTGTCGTGGCCATTTCCGGCGGCATCGACAGCTCGGCCAGCGTGGCGCTCGCCGTGCGTGCGCTGGGGCCCGAGCGCGTGTTCGCATTGATCCTGCCCGAGCGCGATTCCTCCGACGACAGCGCCGCGCGTGCCAACATTCTCGCCAGCCATCTCGGCATTCGCGTCGAGACCGTCGACATCGCCCCGGCCCTGGCTGCAATCGGCTGCTACAAGGCGCGCGATGAAGCGGTTCGCCGCGCCCTGCCCGAATACGGCGATGGCTGGCGTTTCAAGATCGTCATCGAAGGCGGCATCGAGGGCCAGATCAATCGCTTCAAGCTGGTCGCCGTTTCGCCGGACGGCGAACAGGTCGAACGCCCGTTGGGGTTGAGCGAGTACCTGCAGATCGTCGCCGCGACGAACTTCAAGCAGCGCATCCGCAAGAATCTCGAATACTTCCATGCCGATCGCCTCAACTATGGCGTGGTCGGAACACCGAACCGGCTTGAATACGACCAGGGCTTCTTCGTCAAGAACGGCGATGGCGCCGCCGATGTCAAACCGATCGCGCATCTGTACAAGACCCAGGTCTATGGCATGGCGCGTTTCCTCGGTCTGCCCGAACGCGTCTGTGCGGCCGTTCCGACCACCGACACCTACAGCCTCGAACAGGGCCAGGACGAATTCTATTTCGCCCTGCCCTATCGCTCGATGGATCTCGCCTTGTGGTCGCTCAACCACGACGTGGCCGCAGCCGAACTGGCTCGCGTGCTCGAGATCAGCGAAGCGCAGGCCGAAGCCGTCTACGAGGATATCCGCACCAAGCGCCGCACCACACGCTACATGCACCGCGCGCCGATCCTGGTCGGTGAAGTCAACGAACTGGACCTGCCGCATTGAGTGACACCGCGCCAGCGCCCTACGCAGTCGACGCCGGTGATGTCCGGCGCGACCGCGAAGCCGTGCTGGCGCTGTGGCAGGGCAACCTGGGTGAAGCCACACGCATGCAGTCGAAGTTCGACTGGTTCTATGCGGGTTGTCCGTTTGGCGAACCGACCCTGCGCCTGCTTCGCCAGGTCGCCAATGGCAGCCATGTCGGAGTCGCTTCGGCGGGTCCGCGACGCATGCAGGCTGCAGATAGCGTATTCGAGGCCGGCGTTCTCGTCGATCTGGCCGTCAGTCCCGAACATCGTTCGCTGGGCCCGGCGATGATGCTGCAGACTGCCGTTGCTGAAGCCGGTGCTGCGCGATTCGGATTGCTGTACGGATTCCCGAATCCCAAGGCCGCGCCGGTGTTCAAGCGGGTCGGCTACGCAAAGCTTGGGGAGATCGTGCGCTACGCGCGCGTATTGCGCCACGCCGGATACCTGAGTCGACGTTTGCCACGCGCACTGGCGGCTGTCGCCGGCCCCTTCGTCGATCTTGGTGTGCGTCTGCGCGATGCCTGGCGCTCGCGCCGCGACGCGCGCCCGCTGGTGCTGTGGAGCGATGCCGCCGACCCGCGCTTTGACGCGCTATGGGCGCGATCGAATATTGGCGACACCGCACTGTCGATTCGCGACTACCGCTTCGCCCACTGGCGCTTCGACCAGTGCCCGTTCGAAGACACCGAGTTCCTGCTGCTCAGTGACCCTGCGAATGGCGACCTGCTCGCCTGGTTCGCCTGCCAGATCGTGGACAACACCGTGCACGTGCGCGACTTCTGGTCTGCCGAAGCCGCCCAGGGCATCGCGCGAATTCATGTCGATACCCTGATGGCTGAAGTGCGCAAACGGGGCCATGTCGCGATCTCGGTCGAAGTCGCCGGCAAGCGTGATCGTCTCGCCGGCTGGCGTGCCGCAGGATTCAGTGCACGCGGCAAGCGCCCGGTGTTCGGCAAGTGGAGCGACGGACGCGCGGCCAACGAGGTCGATCTGTATCTGACATCGGCCGACGAGGACGAATAGCCGCACCGCGAGGTTCAGGCCGTCTCCAGCACCCGCTGCGGCTTGCGGAACAGCAGCAGCGCCAGCTTGTCGGGACGAAACCTCCCCGCGCCATCGACAATGCCGGGCTGCTCGAAACCGATGCGACCGAGCAGCCAGTCCGGGCGATCGGCGACCGGATTGATGGTCGGATCGCTGGTGAAGATCAGTTCGTAACCCGCCTCATGCGCGCGCCTGGCAATCGCCGGCGTATAGCGGCCATGCGGAAATGACATCGTTGTCGGCGGTTCGGCCGAGTCCAGGAAAGGCGCGACCTGGGCGCGCGCACCGGCCAGTTCGGCATCGAGATCGGATGCGCGCGTCATCGGCGTATGCGTCTTGCCGTGCAGGCCGATGGCGATACCGCCGCGCTCGAGTACGGCCAGTTCCTCGGCCAGCACCATGTGCCGATGTCCGTCATCCATGGCCTCGGCGAACGGCGCCAGCGCGGCCTCACGATCGTTGTCGTCGAGTTGCTCGATTGCCGCGATGGCGCGGCGCAGGCCGCCCATGTCGTTGCCGGCCTCGGGCTGCGCCTGGCCCGCCGCGGCCAGCAGGTCGGCCGCCTTCACCTTGCCCAGGCGCCAGCCGCCAACCAGACGTTCCTGGTAGAACGGCAGGCGCCTGCCAACCACGTCGGCGACCAGGAACAGCAATGCAGGCAAGCCAGCCCTGCGCAGGCGCGGCAAGGCAAAATCCACGTTGTCCGACCAGCCATCGTCGAAGGTGATCAGCAGGGCGCGCGCAGGCAGGCAGGTTTCGCCACGACGAGCCGCCAGTACCTCGTTGACGGAAACGATGTTGTAGTGTTGCTGAAAGAAGGTGATGCAACGGTCGAACAGCGCTGTATCCAGCGTGTAATCGGGGTCGCACGAGGCCCAGCGCGGATCGGAAGGATCGATGACGCGATGGAACATGATGACCGTCAGCGTGCGCCGGTTGCGAAAACGGTGGTAGAGCCCGAGCAGGCCGCTACCATAGAGAAACTTCTTGACGAGATCAGACAGCATGACCGCAGTTCCGGATGTTTCGGCCATCATACCGACATACAACCGACGCGAACTCGTGATCCGCGCAATTCGCTCGGCGCTCGCGCAGACACGCGAGGTGGGCGAAATCATCGTCATCGACGATGGCTCGACCGACGGCACGGACGCAGCGTTGAAGGCGGAATTCGGCGATCGCATCATCAGCGTGCGCCAGGCCAATGCCGGCGTCTCGGCCGCCCGCAATCGCGGCATGGCGATGGCACGCGGACGCTACATCGCCCTGCTCGACAGCGACGACGAATGGATGCCGGAAAAGACCGCGCGGCAGGTCGACTGGCTCGACGCGCACCCCGATTTCGGCATGGTTCTGTGCGACGTGGAGCGCGTGGATATCGAGGGCCGCCCGATCGACCGCTTTCGTCGTCGCGAGGTCATCCGCGAAGATGGCTGGGTGCTGCCGATGGTCTTGCAGGATCCGGCCCTGGCGCCGGTGTCGGCCATGTTCCGGCGCGAGGTCCATGCCGATGTGGGCGGCTTCGACGAAACCCTGGCCACAGCCGAAGATCTCGATTTCCACCTGCGCGTGGCCAGCCGCTGGCAGATCGGCGTCATCGAGGACGCCCTGGCTCGCGCGATTCGCGGCCACGACGGACTCTCGTCGCTGTCGCGCACCTACGACGACTACACGCGTGTCATCGAGCGCAGTGTCAAGGAAGCCGGGGACAGGGTTTCCGAACAGGACAAGGCGCGCGCCCTGGCCGCCGTCTACCTGCGCAATGCACGCGGCGCGATCTTCGCCAACCGCTTCCGCGATGCCTGGGCATGGACCCGAAAGGCCAGCCGCACGTCAACGGACTCGCGCATTCGCAGCAGCGGGCGTGCAACCATGATGCTCGGCCTCAAGCGCATGGCCCTGAACCTGGTCGGGCGCAGCAAGTCCTAGAAGGCTGTTGGAATTCATATCAGGCCGCACGTAGCGGCCATGCAGAATGCCTGGTCGCGAGCGACACCCACCTGCCGTCGATCCCCACCATTCGTACCGTTTCTAGGCTACGGCACGCAAACTGCGCGTGCTCAGGCAGTTGATCCTTGCCTCGCATTCGCCTGGGCGATTCAACAACCTGACAGGCGGCGCTGGACCCGGCGTCAGTCAAACCCGTTCGCAAAAACAGGGTCGGACGCGGATGAGTCGAAACGCCAGATCCGCCCGTTCTGATGGTCGACCAGATAGAGATCGCCGTTCTGGCCTTCGCCGAACGCCACGATCGTTCCATAGCCGGCCGAGATGCCCGACGGAAAGACCGTATAGGACGGCCCCCCGCTCTGCGAACTGATGAAGATCTGGCTGCTGCAGGAATCTCCGAAAATGTAGTGCCCGTTCAGCGGCGCGATCGGCCCGCGGTAGCGCACGCCGCCAGCAATGGAACAGCGCAGGTCGGCATGCGAATACTCGATCAGCGGCGCAACGGAACCGTAGGTCGCCGGACAGTTCGTGCCGGGGCCTGAGGGACGTCCGAAATGGTTGCCTTCGCATTGCGGATAACCGAAGTTGCGATTGGAGCTGCCCGCCGCCGGTCGATAGTCGATTTCTTCCCAATTGCCTTCGCCGACATCGCCGATCCAGAGATCGCCATTGGCACGATCAAAACTCCAGCGCCACGGATTGCGGAAACCGTACAGCCAGATCTCGTCGCAGGTATTGGCGCTTCCGGCATACGGATTGCCGGGCGGAATGGAGTAGCCGGCCGGTTGGCCCGGTGTTGCGCCGCACATCTCCGCGCTGGCGGATCCGGTCGGGTTGCGCACATCCAGTCGCAGGATCTTGCCCATCAGGAAGTAGTTGGTGCCGCTGACGTTTTTCTTCCAAAGATTCTGGGCCAGGTCTTCCGGATCGAAACTGCCAGTGCCCGAGCCTGTTCCCCAATACAGGTAGTTGTCCGGCCCGAAGTGGATGTCGCCCCCGTTGTGGTTGTAGAACAGCGGGATGCGCATGATTTCGGTATCACTGCCGGAAAACACATTCGCTGAAGGATTGCTGGCGACCAGGCGGCGCAGGATCTCGCCATTGCTGCCACTGGCCGTGTAGACGATATAGAGGGTGCCGTTGCTGGCGAAATCCGGATCGAATGCGATGCCGAGCAAGCCGCGCTCGACGTCCGAGACGCTGTCGACGCTGCGCGTGTAGTACGGCGTGCCCAGCAGGACACCGCTGCTGTTGATGATGCGGATGCTGCCGCTACGCTCGAGCACGAACAGGCGTCCGCTGCCGTCTTCGGGACTGCGCAGGGCGACCGGATTGTTCAGCCCGGTTGCAACAGAGGTGAGATGCAGATCGCCGGGAATGGTGGCCCTTGCCGGCAATGCGGCCAGCGCCAAGAGCGCGCAGAACGCAGCTGCGAAAAGGAAGATTTCGGATTTGGTATTCATGGCATCGGCCCGTCTTGCGGGGGCAGCTCCGTTGCTCGCGACGTGGGTGTGCCCGCTGGTGCGGTACTGTTGCGCTTCCGGTGCAATCCGGCATCGCCCATGCAGGAGTCGCCTTTGATTCCTGCGACGCCGTAGTATAGCCCAGAGCGCGAATCCGCAGATGTGACAGCAGCGAACGGAAAATCCATTGAGCAAGCAGGAACACGCCAACCGCACCAGTCAAGACGCGATCTGGAAGCGTGCCGCAAACGGTGAATTTCTTGTGGGCGGCATGCCGCTCTCGAGGGTGATCGCTGCGGTCGGCTCCACGCCTTGCTATCTGTATGACCGCCAGCGGCTGAGCGGGCGCGTGGACGAGCTGCGCTCGCAATTGCCCGAGGGCATCCAGTTGCACTATGCGGTAAAGGCAAACCCGATGCCGGCCCTGGTTGGTCACATGGCCGGCCTTGTCGATGGGCTCGATGTGGCATCGAGTGGCGAGCTGCGCACGGCGCTGGATACCGGCATGCCGGCCGCGCGCATCAGCTTCGCCGGGCCCGGCAAGTCCGATGCGGAATTGCGTCAGTCGCATGCAGCCGGCATCCTGGTCAATCTCGAATCCTTTCGCGAATTGACTGCGCTGAGAGAAGCCAGCGATTCCAGTGGGATCGCGGCGCGCGTGGCAATCCGGGTCAACCTGCCTTTTGAACTGCGCGCATCGGGCATGAAGATGAGCGGCGGATCGCGCCCGTTTGGCGTCGATGCAGAGCGCGTGCCCGAATTGCTCGCCGAAATTACGGCTGCGGGTCTGGATTTCGAGGGCTTCCACCTGTTCGCGGGCTCGCAAAACCTGGATGCGCAAGCCATCGTGGAAGCCCAGTCGCGCAGCTACGAACTCGTGCTGGGCTGGCTCGATGCCTGCCCTCGGCTGCCGCGAATCCTCAACCTCGGCGGCGGATTCGGCATTCCGTACACGTTGCGAGACCACCCACTTGAACTGACGCCCATCGCGGAAAACCTCGGTCGGCTGCACGAGCGTGCCGGACGCGAAATGCCCGGTGCGATGCTGGCCATCGAGCTCGGCCGCTATCTGGTCGGCGAAGCCGGCATCTACGTCGCCCGCGTCATCGACCGCAAGATCTCGCGTGGACAGGTTTACCTGGTCGTTGATGGCGGCATGCACCACCACCTGGCTGCTTCCGGCAATTTCGGCCAGGTCATGCGCAGGAACTACCCGGTTGCGGTCAACCGGCAAACCGCGAACAAGGAAATCGCCAGCGTGGTCGGCCCGCTGTGCACACCACTGGATCTGCTCGCCGACAGTGCCGAGCTGGACCAGGCCGACATCGGCGACCTCGTCGTCGTTTTCCAGTCCGGGGCCTATGGACTGACCGCCAGTCCGCGCGCGTTCCTGAGCCATCCGGACGCGGCCGAAGCCCTGATCTGATCTCGGCAGAAACAACCAGGCGACAACGCGAAGGCCGTACTCGAATCCCGCGCCACCCAGCGCGCCCCTCGTAGGAGCGGGCTTCAGCCGCGATGCTTTTGGTCAGGTGAATCAGGAGCATCGCGGCTGAAGCCGGCTCCTACCGATCAGGAATCTGCCGAACCGGCTTCGCTATCCACAAGCGGCTTCCCTTCCGCTTCAGCCTGCAAGGCGCTGCGTCGGATCTTGCCGGTGACGGTCCTGGGCAGGGCATCACGAAATTCGACCAGCCTCGGCACCATGAAATCCTCGAGATGGGCCAGGCAGTGCGCCACCACGTCGCGCGCGCTGACGGCAACTTCCGGATCCAGCGCGACAATCGCCTTCAGGGCCATGCCGAGGATCTCGTCGGGCACGCCAACCACGGCCGCTTCGCGGATACCGGGCATCGCATAGAGCACGTTCTCGACTTCCTTCGGACTGATCTTCTCGCCACGCGACTTGATGATGTCGTCCTTGCGTCCGACGAAATAGCAGTAGCCCTCCTCGTCCATGCGAAAAAGATCGCCGGTGTGAAGGACCTTCTCCCAGGGGTTGCGTCCAATGCGCAACGCCCTTGCGGTGGCTTCCTCGTTACGCCAGTAGCCCTGCATGACGTGGCCGCCGCGCACGACGAGCTCGCCGATCGTGTTCGGCGCCACCGGCTTTCCGTGCTCGTCGGCAACCCAGACCTCGGTGCCCGGTATGGCGATGCCGACGCTGTCGGGCCGCGACGCCAGTTGCTCTGGCGGCAGCCAGGTGCAGCGCTTGGACTCGGTCATGCCATACATCGAATAGATGCGCGCCTGCGGAAACAGCGCCTGCAACTTCAGAATGTGCGCGGGCGGCAGTGCGGCTGCGGTGTTGGTCAGGAAGCGCACGCTCTGTGCCCATTCGGGCTTGAAGTTGCGCAACTGCACGATCAGCGCGGCCATGGTCGGTACCAGCGGAAAGCCGGTGACGTTTTCGCTGGCGAGCAGAGGCAGGATTTTCTGCGGGAACGCGAACGACCGCTCGAGAACCAGAGTGGCGCCGGTCAGCACGCACATCAGCCACTGATAGAGGCCGTAGTCGAACGACAGCGGCAGCACGCTGAGAATCACGTCGTCGGCACGCATCTGCAGATAGCCGGATACAGATGTCGCCGCAAACAACACGTTGCGGTGGGTCATCATCACGCCTTTCGGATGCCCCGTGGATCCGGAGGTGTAGACCAGCATCGCCAGGTCGATGTCGATACCTCGTGGCGTGTCCGACAACAGCGCTGGGGCTGCCGCCATGAACTCCGGCCAGGCCAGCGACCCGGCATCGGATTCGCCACCCACGACAATGATCCGGCGCAGGCTGGGCACTTCCGCGGCAGCGTGGCGGGCTACCGGCAACAGCGAAGCCTGAGTCACCAGGATCGTGGCTTCGCAGTCGTTCAGCAGCCAGGCGAGTTTTTCCGCCTTGGTGCCAGGATTGATGACGCTGAAGACGCCACCGGCGCGCAGCGTGCCGAGGATTCCAACCGCGTTTTCGAGCCCGTTGTCGAGAAACAGGATGCAGCGCTGTCCGCGCTCGAAACCCTGGCTCAGAACCAGGCCGGCCGCAAAGCGCTCTACCTGGTCGTGCAACTCGGCGTAGGTCGTGCGCCGGCCCTGGCTGACCAGCGCAATCTTGCCGGGATCGCGTTCGGCGCTGCGCCGCAGGCACGCCTCGAAGCGGATCATCCGACCAGGCCGGCCTCGGCGCGCTTGCGTTCGACGAAGCGCACCAGCGGCCCGATGCCGTCGATATTCTCGGGGATCACATCGTCGTCATCGACAAAGATGTCGAACTCGCGCTCGAGCCAGTTCATCAGTCCGAGCACCCCTATGGAATCGAGAATTCCGGCATCGAACAGGCTCTCCTCCGCGGCCAGCTCGGATTCCAGCGCAACCGGAAACGTCTCGTTGATGAAGTCGCGCAAGCGCTTTTCTGTTGAATCCATATCCACTTGGCTACCCGTGGCCCGCCGAGGTTGACTGCGCAATGCCGCGCTTCGAGCGCGAAAGTGTGCCAGAACCGGGCCTGGGAGTCTGCGCGCACGCCCTTTCCGCCCACCTGACCGCCGGCCGGGCAGGCGCCGCAGGACCGTCTGCCCATGGCCGCGCGGCGGGCCGCAAAGTCCGGGTTGCCTGTGACCCCATTCACTGTATGGCCGGCCGCAGCCGGGGCACACTGGTCATTCAGACGGAACGGGGACAGGGGCATGACGGGAGTTGCACGCAATCGGCTGTGCCGGCATACGGCATCGGCACAGACAATCCGGGGGCTGACCCTCCTTCTCGGCGTGGTTCTGGGGTCGCTCTGCGCCCGCCCGGCCCTGGCCGCCCCCAATCTGCAGAACCCGATCCTGTTCGTCACCCAGGTCCCGGTACCGCAGGATTTCGCCACCATTGGCTCGGTATTCGCCAACCACATGGCCGACATGCAAAGTGCGGCTCGTGGTGGCGACCTCTGGATCCGCTATCCGAACGGCACCCTGCGCAATCTCACCGCCGAGGCCGGTTATGGAACCAGCGGCCTGCAAGGCGCCAATGCGATTGCAGTTCGCGATCCCGCAATTCACTTCAGCGGCAACAAGGCGCTCTTCAGCATGGTCGTGGGCGCGCCGACCGAGCAATACCAATGGATCACGCGCTACTGGCAGCTCTACGAAATCACCGGATTCGGCAACGGGCAAACCGTCAGCATCACGCGCGTCGCCGGCCAGCCCGAGGACACCAACAATGTCGAGCCGGCCTATGCCTCGGATGGCAGCATCATTTTCGTCAGCGACCGCCCGCGCAATGGCGAGCGTCACCTCTATCCGCAACTGGACGAGTACGAATCGACACCGACTCCCAGCGGCCTCTGGAAACTCGATCCGGCCACCGGCAGCCTGAGCCTGCTGCAGCACGCGCCCTCGGGCTCGTTCCGCCCCTTCGTCGACAGCTTCGGACGCATCATCTTCACGCGCTGGGACCACATGCAGCGCGATCAGCAAGCCGACGCCGGCAACAACGGCGCCTTCAACTGGGAATCAGAGTCAGCGAGTGCGGCGATCCTGCCACCGACCGAAGTGTTTCCGGAACCGCGCACCGACACCGCCACTACCTACGGCTTTCGCATCAACCATTTCTTCCCCTGGCAGCTCAACCAGGATGGCAGCGCGGAGGAAACGCTGAACCATGTCGGCCGGCATGAACTGTTCAGCTACTTCAATCAGAGCCTGCGCAACGATCCGAACCTTGTCGAATACATCTATGGCGCGGCGCCGCCTCGCAACAACACCAACTCGGTCGAGAACTGGCTGCAGATGGCCGAGGATCCGACCACGCCCGGACGCTACTTCGCGATCGACGCCCCCGAGTTCTACACGCATGCGTCGGGCCAGATCATTTCCATCGATGGCTCGCCGACGACCAATCCCGATGCGATGCTGGTCCGCTACCACACACCGCGCAGCACGCGTGAATTCCATGCCGGTACACCGCCCGCGGATTTCACCGGGCACTACCGCAACCCCCTGCCGCTGGCGGACGGACAAGTGCTGGCCGCATGGGTGGCGGAACCCCGAGAGGCGGCCAATGACGGGACACGACCGAACCCGAATCCGCGCTACAAGTTCCGCCTGCACAGCCTGATCGCCGACGGCGCCTACCTGCGTGCCGACCCGAATGGCGCACTGACAGGCGGCATCAGCAAATCCGTATCCTGGTGGGATCCCGACGTGCTGGTCAGCTACAACGGGCCGTTGTGGGAGCTCTCTCCCGTCGAAGTGCGCAGCAGGCCGGTACCGCCCGACACCGTCGATCCGCCCCTGCAGTCGCCGGAGGCCCAGGCCTTCAGCGCGGCCGAGGTCGACTATCAGGCATTCAGCAGCTTCCTGGCCCAGCGCGGACTGGGCGTCCTGGTCAGTCGCAACGTGACCACGCGCGACCGCGCCGACCGCCAGCAGCCGTTCAACCTGCGCGTCCCGGGCGGCGTGCAGTCGGTGGCCAATGCCGGAATTCTCTACGACATCACCCACATGCAGTTCCTGCAAGGTGATCAGATTCGCGGCCTCAACGGCAGCGCACAATCAAGCAACGGACGCCGCGTGCTGGCCCAGCCACTGCACGAGGCGGCGGCTCTGCAGTTCATGCCGCCCGCAGAACCCGGTGCGCCAGCCGGCTCGGTGCGCATCGCCAGCGATGGATCCGTCGCCGCGATCGTGCCGGCACAACGCGCGCTGGCCTGGCAATCCACATCGGAAGACGGTACTCCGGTCGTACGCGAGCGCTACTGGATATCGGTCAAACCTGGCGAAGTGCGCTCGTGCGCTGGCTGTCACGGGGTGAACACGCTCGACCAGACCGGACAACCCCCAGCCACAAACATGCCGCTGGCACTGCGCGATCTGCTGATTCACTGGCGGCTGCACGCCGACTCGATCTTCGCCAACGATTTCGATTGAGCGCAACAATCAGGTCGACTGCCAAAACCCGCGCGGGAAAAAATCTACTGCAGGAGCCAGCTTCAGCTGCGATGCCTTTTTCGACGATCCATTCAAGAGCATCGCGGGTGAAGCGCGCTCCTACGGTGAAGCATCGCGAATTGCGGACGATGGGCTTGCACCTTGGCGAGGCCAATAATTCGTCAATCGGTGCTCCGACCGTCGCGGAGCTGGCGAAGGATGGCTGCGGACTTCCGTCACCTCTCGCGTTCCCCACGACTGCTTCTGTAGGAGGCGCGCAAGCGGCGATGCCTTTCCAACGGTCCGGCCAAGAGCATCGCCGCTGACGCGCCTCCTACGGGGAACACGGCAAACGACCGACCCAGGGCTTGCTCCTCGGCAAGGCCGATGAAGCGCCAATCGCTGCTCCAAGCGTCCCGGAACTGGTCTGGGACAGGCGCTGAGCGGAAACAAGTTCCGTCGTAGGAGCCAGCTTTAGCTGCGATGCTTTGTCGACGATCCATTCAAGAGCATCGCGGCTGAAGCGCGCTCCTACGGTGAAGCATCGCGAATTGCGGACGATGGGCCTGCGCCTTGGCAAGGTCGATGAAGCGCCAATCGTTGCTCCAAGCGTCACGGAACTCGTCTGGGACCAGCGCTGAGCGGAAACAATTTCCGTCGTAGGAGCCAGCTTTAGCTGCGATGCTTTTTCGACGATCCAGCCAGGAGCATCGCCGCTGAAGCTCGCTCCTACGGCGAAGCATCGCGAATTGCGGACGATGGGCTTGCACCTCGGCAAGGCCGATGATTCGTCAATCGTTGCTCCTGCCGTCGCGGAACTGGCGAAGGATGGCTGCGGACTTGCGTCACCTCTCGCGTTCCCCACGACTGCTTCTGTAGGAGGCGCGCAAGCGGCGATGCCTTTCCAACGGTCCGGCCTGAAGCATCGCCGCTGACGCGCCTCCTACGGGAGATCACTGCATACGACCGGCCCAGGGGTTTGGACAGAAGCCAAGGACAGGCACCCATTCTGTGCCATTCGGCTCAGAGCCTGCTCCGGATACCGATCAGGGCTCGAACGATCACGCTCATCAAAGCTTGCTTCGGCGCCGAGCTAGAACCTCAGCGCGCGCCACGCCGGAACAGGATCACCTCGAAGGTCTGGATCAGGATGATCAGATCCAGGGTGAAGTTGTGGTTCTTCACGTAGAAGAGGTCGTACTTGAGCTTCTCGGCGGCGTCTTTCTCGTCAGCACCGTAGGGATAGTTCAACTGCGCCCAACCGGCAAGACCAGGCTTCACGCAGTGGCGCAAATCGTAATACTGGATCTTCTTCTCCAGCTCTTCGACGAACTGCGGACGTTCGGGTCGAGGTCCGATCAGACTCATGTCGCCGCGCAATACGTTCCACAACTGCGGCAGCTCGTCGATGCGAACCTTGCGGATGAAGCGGCCTGTGCGGGTAACGCGGTCGTCCTCCTTGCTAGCCCAGCGCGCGACGCCATCCTTTTCGGCATCGGTACGCATGCTGCGAAACTTGATCAGCTGGAAGGTCTTGCCGCGCTCGCCAACCCGCTCCTGGCGGTACAGGATCGGCGCACCGGGCCCTGATTCGATCCAGATTGCCAGTGCGGCCAGCAACATCAGCGGCCAGACAAACACGAGCATCAGCAAGGTCGAACTGACATCGAAAATCCGCTTGCTCATCCTGCGCAGCGGCGTCGCATCGAAGCCGTTCGAGAATATGAGCCAGGACGGATCGATCAGGCTCAGTTTGACCTTGCCCTGCTCGCGCTCGAAGAACGTGATCAGGTTCGTGATGATGATGCCGTCCTGCTTGCAGGCCAGAAGATCCGGCATCGGCAACTGGCCGCGGCGATCCTCGGTCGCGATAACGACTTCATTGATCTGCAACCGTTGCGCGATTGAATAAAGGGATTCCGACGCGTCCAGTTGCAACTCTTCCGGCACCGACGCCGTCTCGCCTTCGACCGGCAAGTAGCCCACAACAACGAAGCCGCGGCGATCAACACGTCGGCGCATCCGGTGCACGATCTTTCCGGCCCTCCTGCCGGCACCAAGAACCAGCACGCGGCGCTTGAGTGCGTTGACATCGACCAGGCGCAGGAATATGTGGCGACCCACCGCGATGACCGGAAAACTGATCAGCAAGGCAACGGCAATGACACCGCGACCAATGAAGATCTGCGGAACCAGATAGAAGACGAACGTGACCGCGATGCTGCCCATGACGAAACCGATCGCCTGGCGTGCAAGCAGGCCAAGCCAGTTGTCGCGCAGTGAGCGCTGATACAGGCCGATCGCGGCCATCGAGGTCACCATCACTACCCCGAAAACCACAGCCCGCAGTTCGAAGGACGTCGAGAAGACCTCGAGATAGTCCGGTTCGGACCAGAACCGGATGTACATTGCAGCCACCAGAGATCCGACGAACGCACACAGTTCGGCGAACGCCAGCAACAAGAGCCAGCGTGTACCCTGCTGACGCAGAAAATGAAACATCCCATCCCCCGGATTTGCTCGTGCGGTGCCAACTCCGTAACAGCCGCGACAAGTACCCCACTGATCAGATCGCCACACCGGTGCGAAAGTGCCAGCACGTCGTTACCTGACTCACCCGGAAACGCGGAATGCCCGGGGTGCTCGAACATGCAAGGCGAACGCGGATACTAACGCGTCGGGAAGTTGCTTGCATACAGCGCGGCCGGCTGGCCGGCGCCAAAAGGGGCAGCCATGGGCGCCTTGCAACGCTGCGCCGGGACCAAACCCGGCTTGCCCTGCCCAGCAAGCCGGCAACCGTTTACTATTGGCATTCCCCGAGAGGGTCACGCGCTTGCGTTGCGCCCTCCCGAAACCGACCCTGGAATGCCTCATGTGTGGAATCGTGGCCGCAGCGGCCGAGCGTGATGTCGTACCCATCCTGATTTCCGGCCTGCGAGCCCTCGAATACCGGGGCTATGATTCTGCCGGCCTGTCCGTATACAGCGGCGACGCGTTGAGTCGCGCTCGTACGGTCGGCAAGGTGCGCGAACTGGAAGCACGTCTGACCAGCACACCCATTTCGGGCATGACAGGTATTGCGCACACGCGCTGGGCCACGCACGGCGTGCCCAATGAAGCCAACGCCCATCCTCACCTGTCGGTCGAATCGATCAGCGTCGTGCACAATGGCATCATCGAGAACCATGCGGCGTTGCGCGAAGAGCTGAAAGCCAACGGATACCGATTCGATTCGGACACCGATACGGAAGTCATCGCGCATCTCGTGCACCACTACTGCAAGCAGGGCATGTCCCTGCGCGCCGCTACGCAGACGGCCATAAAGCGACTCGAAGGTGCCTTCGCCATTGCCCTCATGAGCCGCGATGAACCCGGGCACGTCGTCGGTGCGCGCCGCGGCAGCCCGCTCGTCGTCGGCGTCGGAATCGGCGAGAATTTTCTCGGGTCCGATGTCCAGGCCCTGATCAAGGTCACCAGCCAGTTCAGCTATCTCGAGGAAGGCGACCTCGTCGAAATCACGCGCACTTCGATCGAGGTTTTTGACGCTGACGGCAACGCTGTCGAGCGTCGCGTACATACCAGCGAGCTGTCAGCGGATGCGGTGGAGCGCGGCGAATATCGCCACTACATGCTCAAGGAAATCTTCGAGCAGCCACGCGCGGTGGCCGATACGCTGGAAGGCCGGATCGCCAATGACCGTATCATGCCGAACATCTTCGGGGTCAAGTCCGAGGAATTGCTCCAGCGCGTGCGTCACGTCCAGATCGTTGCCTGTGGCACGAGTTACCACGCCGGCATGGTTGCGCGCTATTGGCTGGAGGGCCTGGCCGGCATTCCGTGCAGCATCGAGGTGGCCAGCGAATACCGCTACCGCAAGGCCGTGGTGCCGGCGGACAGCCTGTTCCTCGCGATCTCCCAGTCAGGCGAAACGGCCGACACCCTCGCTGCCCTGCGTGAAGGCAGGCAACACGGCTATCTCGGATCCTTCGCCATCTGCAACGTGCCGGAATCCAGCCTGGTGCGCGAGTCTGATCTGGTTCTGATGACGCGCGCCGGGCCGGAAATCGGGGTTGCCTCGACCAAGGCCTTCACGACCCAGCTCAGCGCGCTGGCTCTGCTCGTGCTCGAACTCGCGCGCATGAACGGGCTCGACGATGATCGCTATACGCGCCTGGTCAATGACCTCAGCACGCTGCCCAGGCGCATTGCCGATGCCCTCGAGCTGGCGCCCGAGATCGCCTTGCTGGCCGAACGCTTCGTGCACAAGCACCACGCCCTGTTTCTTGGCCGCGGGGTCAACTTCCCGGTCGCCCTGGAAGGCGCACTCAAGCTCAAGGAGATTTCCTACATCCATGCCGAAGGCTATCCGGCCGGTGAGCTCAAGCATGGGCCGCTGGCCCTGGTCGACGAGGACATGCCGGTCATTGCGGTCGCACCGAACAACCAGTTGCTGGAAAAACTGAAATCAAACCTCGAAGAGGTCCGCGCCCGCGGTGGCGAACTGTTCGTGATAGCCGATGAGGAAGTGCAGTTCGACGGCGATGGCGTGCGCGGAGCCCTGATCAAGGTCAACTCGGGTGGCAACCTCATCGCACCCGCCGTTTTCACGGTGCCGCTGCAATTGCTCGCTTACCACGTGGCTGTCCTGCGTGGCACCGACGTCGACCAGCCGCGCAATCTGGCCAAGTCGGTGACGGTCGAATAGACACGCACACAATCAATCGAACCCGTTCGCGAACAAGGTGTCGTCCGTGTAGACGTACACGGCACCCTGGTCGACAAAGTCGATGTCGCGCCGAAGTGCGCCGACGAAAATCGAGCCGTCACCGGATTGCGCAATGTCGAATCCGAACAGGTCGTTCGGGCGTGCGTCGTCCAGCTGCAATTTCTGCGTTTGTGACCAGTTGCCGGCGGACTTCCTGAATACGTAGGCAGCGCCCTCGTACTCCGGCTTGAAACAACCGACCACCATTGTGTCGTCGCGCAACGCGACGCGTGAACAGGACATGTCCGCCGTCACGTCGTCTGGCAATACGTTGGTTTCCGGCAACCACCCGTTCGCGTTGCGGCGGTAAACCACGACCGGGCGCATCGCCTCAAGACTGGCAACGGCCAGCAGGGTGCCGTCGAAGCTGATGCCTCTGCCGAACCCCTGCCCGGTACTCGTGCCAGCCAGCGTGCCTTGTGCCTGCCAGATGCCGCCACTGCGCACATACACGGCAACTTCTCCCACGTTGTTCGTACCCAGATCGACGTTGGAGTCGCCGAGCAGCATCAGGTCGCCGCGGATTTGCGCGGCCCAGGCACGATGCGGAATGCTTTGCATCGGCGTCCATATCCCGCCACCGCTACGCTGGTAGACCGTCGTGTTCACCCCGAACTCACCGATGACGGCGGTGTCGCCGTCCAGGGCCAGACTGAAGCCGAAGGTGATTTCGTAGCCGGATACCGCCGGAAACAGCTGCGCCTCGAGTGACCAGACGCCCGCATCACGGTGGAATACGTAGACGCTGCCACCCTGCGGTTCGCCATTGAATTCCCTGCCTAGCGCGCTGATCAGGGCGATATCGCCCTGCAAGACGATTACCCCGCCAAACCTGTCATCGGTCATGCCGTCGGGCGCGAGCAGGCGAGTCTGATAGACATACCCGCCATCTGCACCGCGCTGGTAGACATAGACCGCACCGCGCTGATGCTGGGAGCCGACATCCTCGGCTTGCGCGCCGATCATCAGGGTATCGCCATCGACGGCCATCACCGATACGAACGCACCGCTTAGCCCTTGTCCGAGATCGTTCTGACGGACTAGTGCAAACGAGGCAAGCGACTGCACGTTGGCAAACAGCAACACGCCTTGTGCCGGATTGCCGAACCGTGGTGCCACCGGATTGCCAACGATCACGTTGGGCCCGTCGCGATCGACATCGAGGCGGCTCCCAAGGTATTCGTTCACTCCTCCTTGTGGATCCGAGGCAACGACACCATTCGCACTGCTGAAATCAGGCGAATACTGCAGCAGTACCACCGCGCCGGACGCCGCAGCCTGACCCGTGCGCGTACACGAGCCCACCAGCGCCCAGACACCGTCCATGGCAATAGCGCAACCAAAGCCATCGCTCGCCGTGCCGCTGGACAGAATGGGCCCGAACTGCGACCACGTTCCGCCGCTGCGCGTGATGCTGTAGACGCGACCGACGCGCGATGTCGACGGATTGGAGAGGGTCGTGACGACGATATGATCGGGGACCGCATGGTCGGTACCGCTGATGGCAACTGCCGTGCCGAAACGGTTCTGCGAATGGTCGCCTGCAGAAGGGTCGACCAGTCTTGCGACCTGCGACCACGTATTGATTGTCAATTCGAAAACATAGGCTGCGCCAGCCTGCGACTGGCCCGCCGTTTCGTCCGGCGCCCCGACGACCACGGTTCCGGCCTCAATGGCCACCGAGGCCCCGAACCGCGCCTGAGCCTGGGGCGTCGTTGGCAGGACCAGTACGCTTGTCCAGGTGCTGGGCGCTACTCGCCGTACGATCAGGATGCGCCCCTGATCCGCGCCTGCGGCGCCGTCATAGCTTGGGGAGCCGGCAACAACGATACCATCGACCGCGGCAACGGCCTCGTAGACTCGCGAGGTCGACGAGGTCGAGTATTCGAGCACCCAGGCCGATCCATTGCGTGAATAGATGTGCAGATAACTGCGATTGGATGTGCTGTCGTACGCGGTGAGGGCAAGCATGCCTTCGTGGAAGGCAAGTGTGGCACTGGAGTCACCCGGGATAATGATGTCCTGCCCGGAAAGATACGACCAGGTGGCACCTGACCGCGCGTAGGTTCGCACGATGCCGGGAATCGGAAAGTCACCGAGATTGCTGGCTACGGCGAGGTCACCGTCGATGGCCACGGAATTGCCGAAGATGCCGTTGGCCACGCCTTCACCCGAAGGGATCGCGCTGAGCTCCTGACGCAGGGAATACTCACCTGCGCGTGCAACCTGCAAGCCCGCCAGGACAATGATTGCGAGCAATGCAGACGCCAGCACAGGGCGCCGCATGGACCGGATCGTTTCTGAAAACGCAAGGCAAGCAAAGGGCAACATCCCGCACCTCGAACATCATGACCTGCCTGTTCAAACGGAATGCGGTGATTCGAAGGGCCATTGCAGGCACGCGGAACAGGGATTGCCCTTTAAGGAACCTTACTCGTTGACGAGACACCGATCGCCGCGAGCGGTCGAGGAGGAACCGTTGGCTGCCGCTGCAATGGCGATCCCTGAAAGGATCGCGAATACCGCCATCAGGGCCGGGGTCCGCAGCGGGTAGTCGACGCTGGAATGCAGTACGACAACGCTGATGCCCATCATCGCCGCAATCCCGCAGGTACGGGCGCGTGATCCGACCCTCAGCCGGACCAGGCGGATAAGGGTCATGAGCAAGGTGGTGAATGCGAGCATCACCACAAGCACGGCAAGGACGCCTCCTTCCAGCCACCATTGCGCATATTCGTTGTGGGCGTTGTTTACGTAGGCATTCATCAGGTAATTGTCGCCGGCACCTTGCTTGAATACCGGAATGAAAGTTCCGAACCCTGCCCCCAGCGGCGCTTGCCTCAAACCAATGGCTACCGTTTCGCTTGAAAAGCCATAGCGCGAGGCCTTGATAGCCGCGTCGTTGGCATCCGTACTTATCCATGCCAGCGCGGCATAAAACCCGGTCACGAAGACAAGGACCGCCAGTACCGAACCCACCTTCAGCAATCGACTGGTGCGAAATGATTGCCTGGACAGGAGTCCTGAGGCCAGCACCACCCCCATCAGAATGATCGTCGCGATGATGACACCGGCGCGCGAACCGACCGGCGGCAAGATGGCAACCAGAAGCAAGGCGATAAAAGCCAGCAAACCGACCAAAGCGCTTGATCCACCCCCTTCACGCAAGCGCCTCAGAGCAACCAGCAGTAGGACGCAAGACACCACCATTCCGATCGCGAAGCGATCCACCATGTTGTTACCCTGATCTGCGCTCCTGGCTGGTTCAATCCGATATTCCCGTATCGGCAGGTCATGAACTGGCCCGGCTTTCTCGAAGAATAAACGCTGGGCTGGATCGAACCATGAAATGAGCCTCACAAACTGATGGGGTGGTCGGGGTGGACGGTGTTGGAGGGGCTGCTCCTTCCTGTTGGACAGGGTCGCTGCAAGTGGCTGGTGAAGTATTGAATGCTCCATCCAAGCTGTCCTTCGACAAGCTCAGGACGAACGGCTGAGGTAAGCCGGTTGATGCGCGTTCAAGGCAGGAAGGCTTCTGCGCGGGTTTGCCGAGGGCGGAAGCGGGATTTGGGGAAGAGGCGGGCTATCTTCGAGCTCAACCGATAGAATCAGACGCCATGACCAAGGCTTCGGCACAAACTGGCGCGGAGGAATCCGGGGAATCGGATTCCGGGGATCTGGCCGCACTGGATCAGCGTACGTTTCGGCGCGTGATGGGACGGTTTTCCACGGGTGTTGCGGTGGTCACGTTTCTGCGCGATGGCGAACCTGCGGGAATCACGGTCAACTCGTTTCTTTCGGTATCGGCGGATCCGCCCCTGATTCTGGTTTCGCTGCGCAGGGAATCCAGTGTCATCCACCATCTGGGCGTGGGTGATTGCTACGGCGTGAGTTTCCTGACCGAGGAGCAGCTGGATATCGGGCTGCACTTTTCCGGCAAGCCAATCGAGGATCTCGATGTGGCTTACGAGGAAAAGGATGGCACCCCCTTGATTCGCGGCAGCCTGGCTCAGGTGATTGGACGCGTCGTGGATGTGCATGAGGCGGGCGATCATTTTCTCTATATCGCCGGCGTCGAGCACCTTTGGCAGGGCCCGGAATCGAAGCCGCTGATTTTCTACAGCGGTCGTTACAAGCAGATTCACGCGCATGAACCTGGCCGTCATTTCAGCGACGAGCTGCAGGGGTGGTAGTTGCCAGGGTAGATCAAAAGCGCCACCCTCATCCGCCCTATGGGCACCTTCTCCCGCCAGCGGGAGAAGGAAAAGCGCCACCCCCCTCATCTGCCCTGATTCGCCGCTTCTTGCGGCTCACCCTTCGGGCCTGCTTCGCCGTTCGCGCCCGATCCCGTCGAGCGCAGTCGGGCACCTTCTCCCGCCAGCGGGAGAAGGAAAAGCGCCACCCTCATCCGTCCTGCGGGCACCTTCTCCCGCCAGCGGGAGAAGGAAGAGTGCGAGTTGCTGCGCAGTGAAATACCTCTCCCGCTGGCGGGTGAAGGAACATCAAGCAGCGGGATCCGGGAAGTGTGCCCCGGATCCCGGGTTGTGAATCAGTTGGGTACGACCACCGCACCGAAGTTGGCGTGTACCAGCATCCATTTGCCGCCCATCTTCGCGTAGACGCGTGTCGACTTGGCCAGGTTGGGGCTGACCTTGCCGTCCTTGTCTTTCGTCATGCCCATGTAGTTGTACGTAAGAATGGCCGTGTCGCCGTAGAACTGCACGTGCGGGTTGAGCATCTCTGAAACCAGCCCGGTATCACCGCCTTTCAGGCTTGCTTCGTAGAACGTGGATGCCAGGGCCTTGCCCTCTACCAGGGTCGGCGCTACGGGATTGAATTCCGTATAGCTGTCGGCGACTGTGGACATGGATTCCGATGCAGGTTTCTTGGCATCTTCTGCAGCCCACTGCGCCTTGGCCAGGCCAATGATCTCGTCTGCGTTCTGTGCAACGGCAGGTGAGGCGAATCCGAGAACGACGACGGACAGGGCCGCCGCAAGTGACATGCTGAGTGTTTTCATTGTTCTATCCCCATGAGTGAGTGAATGCACTACGGGCGACTTCTGTCGATTGTTTTACTGGAGCGACGCTCCGCACGGAGCTCACGTTCCCCGCCGGGCCAGCGGCCCGGTGCACTGGATCGATTGAAATCGAAAAATCCCCCCTACGTGCGCCCCTCACTCTACTCCTGGGCTTGTAAACAGGGGGTTAGCAAAAGCACTCGCGCTTCTACCCGATCGCCTGCAAATGGAGTTGGCTCTTGTTCGCGTTATCAGCGAATCCAGCGGCGAACACGTCAGCGCTGGCAGTACAGCGGTGCGCGACACTTGCCTGCGGCAGGACTCGAATCGGACGCCTGAGAGGCCAAACGCGGCTCCCGAAACCCTCACTTTCCGATGATCTGCAGCATGTCTTTCATGCTTGTCGCTTCGAGCATGGTGGTTCGCAGCGTGGCCCCATCGGCGCTTTTCATTCGGGCATCGCGATCGACGATCAGCTGCCGGGCTCGGATCGCATCGGCGGTTGCTATCCGCTGCAGGTCGAAACGAACTTCGGTACGACCGTTCGGATGCGCCATCAGCCAGATCCCCGAATGCTCGGATTCGAGCTTGTCGAGCCGATAGATGTCGAGCCGCGAATCGATCAGATAGACCTCACCATGCGCGCCCATGACCCGCTGCACGCTCATGATCTTCAGATCCGCGGCATCGTCATGGCGCACGCTGCCGCTTTGCGGAAACAGGACAAGAACCGGATAGGCCAGGTCGGCCGGCATCACAGGTGGCGGCGGCGCACATCCGGCGAGCAGTACGATCAACAGCATCAGGCAAGTGTGGCGCAGATGGACGGCCAAACGGCAACAGCCCGTCGCGGTCGCATGCCTGCGCCGACAGCTGCGCTTTGCACATCGGGCCTTGCCTAGGGGATGTGGCAGCCATTCGGTCTGGCTGGCGAAAGTTTGAATGACGTCGCCCATGACACGCCCTCAATACGCATTGACTTCGGTGAATCTGGAACTTCGCATGCTTCTGGCAAGGCGATTGGAGTAGTCCCATTCACCGTGCCCTTGCTGCTCAGGCGTCGCAATCCAGAAGAATGTCCGGGGTCTCGATCAACTCGCAACCGTCCGGTGGACCTGCCTCACGCCAATTGGCCAGCAGTCCGCGACGTTCGGCAAACTCGATGAAGCGTGGCATGGCGCGGAACTTGCTGAACTGTGGATACCAAAGACTGAGCATGAAGGACTGCACCGTATACTGATTTGCCGCTAGGGCTTGGTCCATCGCGGCTTCGGTGGCGCCAAAGACATCCAGCAGAACGATCCAGTCTCCCTGCGGCTGCGCAGCCGCGGCGTCGATCAGGGTCTGGCGCGCCGAACCCATCAGATCCGGATCGGCAAACGCCGGTGCCAGAGTACGGGCCAGGTCGCGCTGCGGCACGGGCAGTGTTTCATCATCGTGCAGCCAGTCGAGATAGCGCTGGGTCTGTTCGGCCGCATCATCCGACTGCAAGGAGATCAGGAACAGGGCGCGGCTGGCCGGGCCGCGCCAACCAAAGGTGTGTGCCTGCGTGAGAAGAATCTCGCCTTTTTCCTGATCGCCGAGCAGCGAAGTGCTGATGCCGAGCCAGCCCAGCTGAAGCCCACTCAGCGGATCGAGCCGCTGCGCCTGCACAAAGCTCGCATGAGCGGCTTCGATGTGCCCTGCCTCGATCAATCCGAGACCCTGCCAGAGCCAGGTATTGGCATTGTTTGGGTCGAGCTCGAGGGCACGCCTGATCAGGCGGGATTCGAGCAGTCGATCGCCCGAGATCGCGGCAAGCCGCGCGCTCACGGCCAGCGCACCGGGATGATCGGGTTGCAACTCCAGCGACTTGGCTGCAGCTTCCGCCGCGCGCTGCAGGGAATCGATGCCCTCGGGTTCCGGCGCATACGAGCCCCAGACATACCAGGTGCCGGCGAGGGCGGCCCATGCATCGGCGAAGCGCGGATCCTGCGCCAGGGCACGTTCGAGCAATTCCCGCGCCGCCGGCAGGTTGGCGCCACGCTGGATGAACAACTGGCGTCCGCGCAGGTACCACTCGTAGGCTTGCAGGTCGGTGGTTGCGGGCGCGACCTCAACCGTGCGCACGCCGAGTGAATCGGCCAGCGTATCGGCAATGGCCTGGGATATTTCCTGCTGCACCTGAAAGATGTCGCTGATGCGGCGATCGTAACTTTCCGACCAGATCTGGCGATCATCCGAGGCATCGATCAATTGCGCGGTGATGCGCACATCATCGCCCTGGCGTCGCACCGAACCTTGCAGCAGATGCGCCACGCCGAGCCTTCCGGCAATTTCACGCGCGCCCTCGGTGGAATCCCGGAATGCGAAGGAGGAGCTGCGCGAGGTCACTTTGAGATCGGCGATACGCGCCAACACGTTGAGCAATTCTTCGGCGAGACCATCGGCAAAATACGCGTCTTCAGGATCGGGACTCAGGTTGGCGAACGGCAATACCGCGATCGAGCGCGGATCGACCGCGCCGCGATTGATGGGCATGGCCACAGCAGCGGCCGGCTTCGAAACCTCCGCCTTCGATGCATCCGCCACGGCAGCTTCCGCTATTCGTGCCGCGCGCTTTGCGGCATAGGGTTGCAGCACCTGGTAGAGGATCGACAGACTCAAGGCACCCAGCACCAGCACGACGCTGGCCTGGTCGATACGCCGCGCAATGCGTTTGCCATGGGTGCTGTCGGCAGACGCGTTTGCGCCGAGGCGCCAGGCCAGAATCAACACCAGCGGCCACGCAGCAAGCAGGCCCAGCAACAACCAGCGCACCGATTCGATTGGCAGATCCATCGCCGGAAACAGCAGGTTCGCAATCGCTACCAGCAACCACGACAAGGCCAGCCAGGCAACGCTGGCACGAACGATGTTGCGGCGCTTGAGTTCGGCGATCAGTGACATCAGCGCCTCCCCTTGTGCTTGACCCATCCCGTGATGTGCGGGGGATCGAGTATGCCAGCGAACTCCTGTTCGGGACCGGATTGGCCCGGGTAGGTTGAATTCGGGTTCGGCCTTGCCGAAATCAGGCCGGAGATCGGCGTCGTCATACGCACTGATCGACCTGGCAGTCTGCGCGCACGAGCAGGATCAGGCCGACACCGACCAGGGCAAACCCCGCGCCAATGGCAATCGCGACCTGCCAACCTAATGCATCGGCGACATAGGCCAGCAACAGGGCGTTGACGAAGCCCATGAAGTTCGCGCCGGTATTCATGAGCCCGCACGAAGCACCGGCATGGCGCCCACCGACCGCCGTCGAGGCGGCCCAGTAGGGGCCTTCGGTCATCTGGTTGAAGAAGAAGCACAGACCCAGCATGGCGGCGGCCACTTCGGCACTCGGGTGAAACGCGACGCCGAGCAAGAGCGCTGCCGAAACCAGCATGCCGACGACGATCGGCCAGCGACAGCCCCAGCGCAGTCCGACCCTGCGGCACAGCCGATCGCAGGCCCATCCGCCGATTACTGCACCTATACCCGCAAACAGCCACTGCGCGGAAGTCAGGAATCCGGCGTCCTGTTCACTGAAGCCACGCACCTTGACCAGGTAGTAGAACCCCCAGCTGAAGACCACGTAGAAAACAAAGTTCATGCACGAGTAGCTCAAGGTGACCAGGAGCGCGTCGCGGTTCTTGAGTATGCGCAGCCATGCCGGTTGCTCGCCTGGCGCTGGCGGAGCTGTGTCATCGTATTCGACAGGATCGCGACCCGCCGCTATCAGATTGACTTCTGCCGCATTGATGGATCGATGCTCGGAGGGCAGGTCGCGGGAATACCACCACCAGAGCGCCCCGACGCAGACACCGAACGGAGCGATCATCAGGAAGGACACCCGCCAACCGTAAGCGCCGATCAACCACGGCAATGCCGATGCGGTCAGCGCAAGACCAATGGTCAGCCCGCATACCGTCAAACCATTGGGCAGCCCCCAGCCCCCGACGGGAAACCAGCGTTCGATGCTTGCCGCCATCACCGGGAACACCGGCGCGTGCGCGGCCCCAACGAAAAACTGGATCGCCATCAGGCAAGTGAGAATCAATGCGGTCGACGTGACATCCGCCGACGGGATCGCGCTGGTGACCGCGATGAGCAGCGACCACGCCACCGCAATCAGGGCAAGCGCCTTGCGTGGACCGACGCGCCCGCCCCATACGCCCCCGGGAAACTGAAATAGCGCGTAGCCCAGCGGGAACGCCGACATCACCCAGCCCCACTGCAATTCGGTGAGTTGCAGGTCGGCCATCATCGTCGGCGCCGCTATCGAGAGATTTCCGCGCAGCATGTATGAAACGAAGCTCAGGGCACCGAGTACGAACAGGATTCGCCAACGAACCAGCGTCGGCCGACCCGGGTTTGCGGAACTTGCCACTGCAGCAGGGCTATTCATGTGCGCGCCTTTTGTTGTTGACGGTTCACTTGGAAACGCGCGATCTACAAATCGCTCATCATGCTTGCTTATCCCTACTGTTTGTCACCCCTGCCATTCGTCAAGCGCCAAATCATTGCTGCTCCCCCAGCTCGGCACCCACCAGCTTCATTGCGCGTGATGCAGACTGATTCTGACTGTCGAGGGCCTCGATTGAGGCGGCCGAGTAGCCCACCCATTCCGTCAGCGTCCGGTGTATGTCGGGGTGTCTGACGATTGCATCGACACCAGTGGCGGAAATCTCCGCTGGAACACCTTGCGGACAATCCTCTACATAAGCCTCTTCTCCGTCGGCCAGTTGGAAGCAGGAAGCCCAGTACGGCTCGTGAATCGCGAAGGGAATAAGGCCGCGCACGAGCGCCCGGTAGGCAGGGGGCTGATCTAGTGGCTTGGCAACCTGGAGTGCCTGTCGCTTGTAGGCCTCCATCGCATCGACGATCGCGCGCTTGCGCGGCCACCCGTTGCGGCGCAACTCGTCATACGTGGGCAGTTCGACAATCATTGCCTGCCACTGTGAGGCGTGAAAGAAATCGACAATGACTGGCCAGCACGTATCGCCGCAGGTATTTCCGGAGTCCAGAAATGCGATAGCCCGTTCACCAGAAAGTGCAATCTGCTCGAATGCTTTCTGCTTGATGGCGGTCTGTCTGATCGAGTCGGCAAGCTCGGCGCGCAGTTCGCCCAGCAATACTAGCTCACGCTCGCGCTCGACACGCGAGTCATTCCAGTTCGACACCTGCATACCGAGGAATACGCCGAGCACGACGATCACCAGCTCGATTCCGATCGCGGTCCAGTTCTGTTCCTTCACATGCTGCATGACGCGGCGCAGGATCATGGCTTTTTTGTCCTTGAGGAAACATAGAATCCAACTCTGCTCGTCATTCCAGTCATTCGAACCACTCCCCTTCACCCTTCGCCCCTCTCGTCACCCTTCTCGTCACCCCAGCGCAGGTTGGGGTCCAGTTCCTGCCTTTGCTTCTTCAAGGGATCCGCGGATAAAAATCGCTCCAACCCCCCGTTCACTCTCCCCCTCGTCACCCCAGTGCAGCCTGGGGTCCTGCTCCTGCTACTTCAAATGTTCCCCGAACACAAATCGTTCCATCCCCCGCTCACCCCTTCCCCCGTCACCCCAGCGCAGGCTGGGGTCCAGTTCCTGCTCCTGCTACTTCAAAGGATCCCCGGATACAAGTCACTCCACTCCGGGTTCATGGCTTCGATCAAATTGAACTTCCAATCTCGCTTCCATGCCTTCAATGCTTTCTCGCGAGTAATCGCCGATTCCATCGTCTCATGCTGCTCGAACCAGACCAGCGTGTGCACGTCGTATTGCTTGGTGAACCCATCTACCACGTTGTTCCGGTGCTCCCATATTCGCTTGATCAAGTCCGAAGTCACTCCGATGTACAGGGTGCCGTACTTCTTGCTGGCCAATATGTAGACGCAGGGATGCTTCATGCATGTGCGGAGATCAGGAACCGGACCCCAGCCTCGGCGCCGCCGAGCCTGTCCTGAGCTAGACGAAGGGCTGGGGTGACAAGCATTAGCGGCAAGCTCATAACATCCGACTCAGCCATGCGGATAACATTGCGGCCCTTGAGTTCGGCAACAAAAGTCATTGTGCTTGCCCCGAGCAATCCAGATGATCGCCTTTGGCATCATTGACGCGCTGGCAGCCAGGCGGATATCCACGTTGCTCCCACAATTCGATCAGTCCGTAAGATTCAGCCCACTGCATGAAACGGGGGTCTTCGCGCAACCATCGGGTCGAGGGCAGCCAGAGCGTGCGCAGCATCCAGCGTGCCCACCTCATTGCATCCTGCGGTTGCGCTTCATTGATCCAGTCAAAAATCCGCTCGCCCATGCCGAGCGCCAGTAGATCCTCGGGCGGACCCTTGTAGGTTCGATTGGCAAGGTAGGTCTGGATTGCGTCCGGATCGCGCAATGCGGCGTTCAGGCCTTTCCTGTCAGCATCGCTAAGACCGATTGATGTGCTGTTTGAAAAAACCAGCTCGGCGGCTTGCTGGCGTCTGCCAGTGACCGCGAGCTCTACCATTTGTACGAATTGACCACCCTCCCAGCCATTCGCAGTGCCGGCACGCGCGCTGGCCACACCGCGTTCGAATTGCCCCGCAGAAAAGTAGGCGATGGCCAAGGAACCGTGGTTGATGCCCACTTGTGGTTCCATCAACACCGCTCGCTCGAGCACCTTGATCGACTCATCAATATAGCCGGCCGCCATCAGGCTCTGGCCGTACCACAGGACCGGCGTCGAGTCCTGGGTACTCAGCTCGGACGCCCGTTGCTCCAGAATCATCGCCTCGGCCCACTCGCCATCGTCAGCACGCAATTCGCCCTGGATGGCCAACACCAACGGGTGATCCGGATTCAGCTGGGCGGCGCGGGCCAGAGCCGTTTTCGCTGCCGCCACGGTTTTCGACGGAGACAATTCGTCGGAGTAGCCTGAAAACACAAAATTGGTTGCCGCAAGGAAGATCCAGGCATCGGTAAATTCCGGATCCTGCTCCACTGCGAATTCAAGATCGGCCATTGCACCCAGAAGTTCAGCACGCCTGTTGAATCGTGCGCGACCGCGCAGGAAGCGCTCATAGGCCACCAGATTGGTGGTCGGCGCATCAACAGAAACGCTGGTGGGGCCGATCACGTCGCTCAACTCGGAGGCGATGGCTTGAGCGATCTCTTCCTGGATCTGGAAGATGTCGGTCAGTTCGCGATCGTAGCTCTGCGACCACTGGTGGCCATCACTGCCTGCATGGATCAGTTGGGCCGTAATGCGCACTTTCTGGCCCTGCTTGCGCACCGATCCTTCGAGCACGTGGCGCACACCGAGCGATCGCGCGATCTCGGGGATCGGGATGTCCTTGCCCTTGAAGGTGAATGCCGAAGTACGCGATGCCACCTTCAGGCCATCAATTCGGGAAAGCACATTAAGCAGCTCCTCGGAAATGCCATCGGCGAAATATTCATTGTCGGCGTCGGCACTCATGTTGACGAAAGGCAGCACCGCAACCGAAGCCTCGGCTATTTCGCTTGTGGATGTCTCATTGTCGGCTGGCTCAGCTACAGTCGCTTGAGTTTCATCGACATGGGCTTTCGACGGATTCGATTCCGGCGCCGAGCTTCGCTGCCATACGAAAAAGGCGCCGAGGCCCAGCATCAACACGATGACCGCGATATCCAGTTTGCGTGCAGTGTGATCTACAACTCCCTGTGATCGATCAACCTCGCTTTCACGTCTTATGCCCTTGGGTGTCAGCTCGAACACCCAGGAAAATATCAGCGCTGGAATGAAGCCGATTGCCAGCAGGATGATGGTGGCACGCAGAACCCATGCGGGAACGTCGAAAGCAGGCAGTACCGTCTCTGCTACTTGCACGATTAGCCATGAACCGATCAGGTAGAGTCCGGCCATGCGAATGACGTTGCGACGCTTGAGTTCTGTAAACAGGCTCACTGGCCAGTCTCCGCGTCAGCGCCATTCGGGATCATCAATCGCATTCGAAATCATCCTGTTGCAGGGGCCGGCACTGCGGGGGGAAGCCCTTGCTGCGCCAATAGGCGAATATGCCACTGTCACGGACATAAGCCTTGAATTCGGGCGACTGTCGATAGCGCTTGTGATCCTCCCCCCAGAACACAAGTGCATTCGGCGTGAGCAAATCGTGTATGCCCAGAGGTATCAGCAGGTTGGATTTGTAGCCCTTCTCGTTTCTATCGGTCTGTTCAAGATAGTTGCGCAGATTGCGCAACAGATCCTGATGATCTGCAGCTGGATTCAGATAGGCCTCGTAAATCTCGCGCTGCCGCCGCCATCCCGGCAAAATCCTGGATTGATTGAGCGCGAGCAGGAAGGCAGATTCCTGCTTGAACTCAGCCAGCAGACCAAAATTCACGTAGTCGTCAGTTACCAGACCCTTGTCCAGTGCGGCGAGAAAATGCGTATAGGCCTCGTCGTTTCGGCCGAGCACATACAGGGCCTCATATTCATTTTCGACGCATGCCGCGTTCAGCGGATCGACTTCCGCGCAGCGTTGGAACGTTTCCAGCGCTCGCTGGTTTTGTCCCACCATGCCAAAAGCCAAGCCGAGCCAGTTCAAGGCATTGCCGTTTTGCGGGTCCAGCGCTGTGGACCTTTCGAAATCGGCCATGATCTGGTCCAGGGGATAGGATCCGCGCAGATTTCTTACCGCGAGAGAACGAATGTTGGCCTGGGCAGCCAGTGCCAGGGCGCTATCCGGGTCCAGCGCCAAAGCCTGCCGCGCATATTCAATTCCGCGCTGATTCAGCTCTTCGTCTGACAGGTCGGTATCGGTGTACTCCGAAAGCAGTGGCTGAGCGGCTGCGCGCAATGCCCAGGCCTCGGCGAACTTGGGATCGAGCTCCAGGGCACGATCCAGCAGCTGGTCCACGACATCGAGCGTTCGCCGCCCTTGGAACAACGCTCGTGCCTGCAGATAGAGATCGTAGGCGGACAGGTTCGCCGTGGGCTTGTCGTGATCCACCGTACCGACATCCTTGATGTTCAAGGATTCGACAAGCGCAGCGACAATGGCTTTGGAAATCTCGTCCTGGATGGCAAAAAGATTCTCGGCCGTCAGCGGTCGGTCGAAGGTATCCGACCACAGGTGGCGATCAACTGTCGCATCGATCAGCTGCGCGGTGACCCGAACCGTATCACCGGATCGGCGCACACTACCCTCTAGCACATGACGCACCGCCAATTGCTCGGCAATGGCTGGAATGCCTAGTTCCTGCCTATCCTTGAAGGCAAATGACGAGGTCCTCGACGCAACCTGCAGACCCTTGACCCGAGCCAGCACATTGAGGATTTCTTCGGCCATGCCTTCCGAGAAATAGGCCTGATCTCCCGCTTGCGACAAATCGGCAAAGGGCAGCACGGCGATGCTTGCCGCGTTCACTTCGGAGATCACCGGAATGTCGGCCGAGTCAGTTGCGGTCGCCGCTGGCGGCGCTTCGGTCGAAAGCACTGGTGATTTGCCGGGTTGCACGAAAAACATCCCGATAACCGCCAGCAGCAGAATGATCACGACCACATCCAGCTTGCGTGCCGTGCGATCCGTCGAGCCTTGCGAGCGATCCACATCGCTGTCGCGCTTGATGCCATCGGGGGTCAGCTCGAAGATCCACGAGAACACCAGGGTCGGCACGAAACCGATCGCGAGCAGCAGTACCAGCGACTTCAGAACCCAGGGCGGCGTGTCGTAAAGCGGCAACAGGGTCTCCGCCACCTGCACGATCAACCACGCACCAACAACATACAAACCGGCGATGCGGATCACGTTGCGGCGCTTGAGTTCGGCGAGAAGCCTCATGGCGCCGATTCTGCAGCGGAAAGGCCAATCTGATGGAGCAGTGCCTGGAAGCGTGGCTCCTGCCACAGCGGTTCGAATTCGGGGACGGCGTAGAGATATACATTGAGCGGATCGTGTGCGGCGAACAGCTTTTCCAGTTCGGTCATGGCCAGTTCCTTGCGGCCCAGAAACATCAGCATTCTCGGCTTGCCACCCACGCCGCCCGGACCCGTCTCCAGAATCCGCTCCACTGCATTGTCGGCAAGGGTGTCATCCTGCATGGCCGCGATCAGGAGCCTCATGACTTCGGCACTGTCCCCGGGAAGTCGATCGATGAGCGCTGCCGCCTCGTCGAACCGGCGCTGTTCGATCAGGGCAAAGCACTTGTTCTTGAGGGCGACATACATCGTGGGAAACAGCCGCAGTGCTTCGTCGTACTGCAGCACCGCGGCATCGGTTCGCCCCTGATAGGCCAGTGAATTGGCCTTGGCGACATGGATGATCGGCGCCAGCGGATCGACTGCGAGTGCGGCATCCAGCTGCATACCGGCTTCTTCCCCGCGACGCTGCAAGAACAGGAATTCACCATACCATTGCAAGGCCGTGGAGTCGGCTGGATTGCTGGCAACGGCGGCACGGAAATCTTCCTCGGCGGCCTTCCAGTCGTACCGATACTGGAAGCGGACCACGGCCCTGGCAGATAACGCCGCGCTTGATTGAGGATTCAGGCGCAAGGCATGCTCGGCCGCATCGAGCGCCTCGGCCGAGGTATCGCGCCGACCCGGGCTTTCGGGGTCGTTGATCGAATATTCGAACAGCAGTGCGTAAGTCTGTGCGAGGGCCGCCCAGGCATCCGCGTAGTCAGGATCATCGACCAGCGCCTGCTTGAACGACTCTTCGGCGATCTCGAGATTCCGATAGCTGCGCCGACTCCAGAAATAACGCCCGCGCAGGTACAGCTGGTGCGCATCAGCGTTCGAAGTGGTCTGCCGCGCCAGCCTTTCCTGCTGTCCGGCATCAAGGACGACCTTCAGTTCATCCGTGATCGCGCGGGCAATGCGCTCCTGCAGTTCGAAGACATTGGCGAGATTGCCGTCATAACTTTCGGACCACAGATGGAAACCGTCCGATGTCTGGATCAGCTGCGCGGTGATGCGCACCTGATCGCCCTGCTTGCGCACCGAACCTTCAAGCACGTTGGCGACACCCAGGGCATTGCCGATATCGCGCAGATTCTCGTTCTTGCCCTTGAAGAAGAACGATGAAGTGCGCCCGGCGACCTTCAGGTCCTTGACCTGCGCAAGCGCATTGAGGATCTCTTCCGACATGCCGTCGGAAAAATATTCCTGGTCGTGACCGGGACTCAGATCGGAAAAGGGCAGTACGGCAATCGACTTCTTGCTGGAGAGCGAGGGTGAGTTGCTTGCTCCGGATTCGGATTCCGCACCCTTCGAGTCGGTGGAAGCAGTTGCCGGCTGTTGGCCAGAAGCCGAGGTTGGAGTTCTCTGTAGAACGAACTTGTCGACGCAAAAGAAGATCAGCGCCACGGCCAGCACAACGATGATGCTGCGATCCATCCGCCGCGCCGTGTAATTCGGCAACGACGTTTCCTGCGAGTTACCCCCAAGGGAACGGTCGGGCACCACCTCTGCATCGCGCTTGATGCCTTCGGGCGTGAGCTCGAAGATCCAGGCAAAGATCAACGCAGGAACAAAACCGATGGCGAGCAGCAACACCAGTGTTTTCAGGACCCAATCCGGCGTCTCGTAGAGTGGAAGCAGGGTCTCGGCCACCTGCACGATCAGCCACGCACCAACCAGATACAGCCCGGCCATGCGGATCACGTTGCGGCGCTTGAGTTCGGCGAACAGGCTCATGATCTACTCGCAGACATAATCACCCTGCTCATTCTTGCTGCACAGGTCCGGCGGGCCAAACTTGTCCCAGGTGGCAGCCAGCCCCGTTTCCCTGGCAAAGTCCGAGAATTCAGGAATCACGCGCGTATTGCGACCTGTGGGTGACCAGATCATCGAGAGCAGGAGTGGATCGTTGCTCGTCGGCTTTTCCCCGGCGAGCGCAAGCGCGCGTTCCGGGTGACCGAGGCGGGCCAGAGCATAAGGCGCTATTCCGGCAACCAGCTTCGGCCGAGTGGCGAGATAGGCGTCTACTACCTCGACCGCTTTGCCCCGGGCTGCGGCATCACCCATGATGCCTTCGGCCAGAACTTGCGCGCTGCCTTCGGGCAATTCGTGGGTAAATGGCTGCAAGCCTCTGGCAAGCTGGCGCAAGGCCTCGGCCGTATCCCCGCGCTCTGCGGCAACCAGAGAGAGTCCGACGCCCGCATGCACCAGCCCGGTATCGTCGGCCCGACGGAAGTGGCTCTCGGCTTCCTTCCAGTTCCCCGCTTGAACCTCCACAAACCCCCGCCACAACAGCGCAACAGGCAACATCGGATCGACTTCCAGCACCTTGTCCAGTGAAGTGCCGGACCGTTTCAAGTAGCCCGTCTTGTACTGGTCGGCCCCCAGCCAGAGATTTGTCGTGATGTCATTGGGATCAAGCGAGGTCGCCTTTTCAAAGGCTTCGCGGGCTTTCGCCCCCTCGCGCTGCCCACCATAAACCAGCCCCAATGCCGCATAAGGCTCCGCCAAGGTCGGGTCGAGCTCAATGGCGAGTTGCGCTTCCCGCTGAGCGTCCGCGGCCGGGTCCTCGGAGATTCCGGCATCGTAGGCCGGAGAGATCGCATAGAGAGAGGCCAGCCGCGCATGCGCCCGGGCAAAAGCGGGATCGAGTCGAATCGCTTCCTGCAACTGCTCGACCGCAAGCGGGAAACCGCTCGCATCGCGCTGATTGAACGGGACGGCCGCCTGCCAATACAGCGCATAGGCGGCTGTATTGTTCGTAGGCTGATGTACCAGACGCGACTTCTGATCGCCCTGAAGCACGATCTTCAGGTTTTCGGTGATGGCGCGCGCAATGCGCTCCTGCAGCTCGAACACGTCGCTGAGGTCGCCATCGTAGGTTTCCGACCACATGTGGAAGCCGTCCGACGCCTGGATCAGCTGCGCCGTGATGCGCACCTTGTCGCCCTGCTTGCGCACCGAGCCTTCGAGAATATGGGCGACGCCAAGAGTCGCGGCTATGGCGCGCAGATCATCGTTCTTGCCCTTGAAGTGGAACGAGGACGTGCGCCCGGCGACTTTCAGATCCTGGATCTGGGCCAGCGCGTTGAGTATCTCTTCGGACATGCCGTCGGAAAAATACTCCTGATCGTGACCGGGACTGAGATCGCTGAAGGGCAGCACGGCGATGGACTTCGGGTTGATCGACGGGTCGGAAGTTTCTGCTTCCTGTACCGGAAGCGTAGTAAGGCTTGCCGCAATACGGGTTGCATCGCGCGCCGGTGCCAGCACGAACTTGTCGAACCCCAGGTACAGCACGGCCAGTATCAGCATCACGATGAACAGGCGATTGAGACGCTTTCCCGTATGCAGCGTGATCGACTCCTCGCGAGCGATCGCGCTTTCGCGCCTAAGGCCATGCGGTGTCATCTCGAACACCCACGAGAACGCGAGCGCCGGCAGGAAGGCAAGACCCAGCACGATGATGATCGCGCGCAGGACCCAGCCGGGTATATCGAAAGCAGGCATCAAGGTCTCGGCCACCTGGACGATCATCCAGGCGCTGACCAGGTACACGCCCGCCATGCGGATCACGTTGCGGCGCTTGAGTTCCTCGAAAAAACTCACGTCACTGGCCCCTTCCCCCTGTGCGGCACCGTCAAGTATCGACCAGCCATTTCATGATTCTACGCTGTGCTGCAAAGATCGCCTGCTCTTCCGCGCCCCTCTCCTCGCGGGAGAGGGGTTGGCGTGAAGGTACGAGCGGAGCGGGAGGTCGAGGCTGGCCCGTACCCTCATCCGCCCTCCGGGCACCTTCTCCCGGCGGGAGAAGGGAACACGGGAGGAAAGTCCGCGCCCGTCATGGCGATCACTTTTTCTCATTCGCTTCGGCTATCCATGTGCGCATCTCCTTTTCGATCACCGGCAGCGCGGAAGAAGAAATGGCGAGCAGGCGATCGTGGAATTCGCGGATATCGAACTGGTCGCCATAGGCCGCTTCGGCCTCCTTGCGCAGTTGCTGGATCTTGAGCATGCCGATCTTGTAACCGAGAGCCTGACCGGGCCAGACCACATAGCGCTCGATTTCCGACGTGGCGCCGGGCACATCCAGCCCTTCGGTAGCGACCATGTAGTCGATAGCTTGTTCACGGCTCCACTTCTTCGCGTGCATGCCGGTATCGACGACAAGACGCACGGCGCGATGCAGCTCGTCACGCAGGCGTCCTATATCACCGACCGGATCATCCTTGTACATACCCATCTCCGCAGCCAGCTGTTCGGCATACAAAGCCCAACCCTCGCCGGCGGAGTTCGAATAAAAACTTTTGGCGATGAACGGGGATTCCTGATCGATGGCAATGGCCATCTGCATGTGATGACCGGGAATCGATTCATGGTATGTGAGCGTCGGCGAGGAAAACTTCGGCAGGCCGGCCGTGTCACGCAGATTCACCCAGTAGATGCCGGGACGTGAGCCATCCGGTGCGGGTGGATCGTAGTAGCCGCCTGGCGCGGAGTCCTGACTGAATTCGGGTACGACGCGCAACTCGACAGGATGCTTTGGTAGATTTCCGAAGAGCTGGGGCAATGCAGCGGTCATCGCCGCCATTTGCGCCTCGATGCTTGCCAGCAGGTCGGCCTTGCCTTCCGGTGTATTGGGAAATACATATTTTGGATTGGCGGACATCGCGATGATGCGCTCGCCGACTGTTCCTTCTGTATAGCCCTCCTCCTGCAGCAGTGTGTCCATTTCGCCGGTGATACGTGCCACTTCATCGAGGCCGATCTGATGCACTTCCTCGGGATCGAGATCACTGTCCGTCATGTGCCGGACCATCGCCTTGTACAAGGCGGCGCCATTTGGCAGCCGCCACAGGCCGGCATCGTGCGGAGCAATCGGCCCGATCTCGCCAAGGTAAGCGCTGATGCGCTGATAGGCAGGCAGTACGCCATCTCCCACAATTGTCAGCGCCTTTTCCGCATAGCTGTCCGCATCGGGCACGCTTGCAGCCGCTAGCTTGCTGACGAACGTCGTGTAGAGCACGTTGTCGGCGGCGGGGATCGCTGCGAACGCATCTACTACGGCCCTTGCTTTCTGGATGATGAAGTCCGGCGGAATCGCGCCGAGATCCACATCGTGACGCATCTTGGCCAGCGCCCCATCAAGGATCTCCGGAAACAATTCCAATCGCGCCAGATACTCCTTCGCTTCATCAGCGTTGCGCACCGTTTGCTGAGCCTCCATCAACTTCGGAACATCGATCGTGACGCCGGAGTTCTGGTTGATCAGGTAGGGCAAGAACCAAATGCCGTAGACATCAAAACCGCTGCCGTAGTCGACCAGGCGCGAGGGTGCGAGCGCGCCATCAAACAGCGTAACCAGCGAATCATGGATGGGGCGCTGTTCGTCGGTAAGAGAATCGACAGGGATGGCTTTCAGCTCGGCCAGGCGCTTCTCCAAATCGGCGTTGCGCGCTGCCTCACCTGCAACCGAACGATCGTTGAGCCTGGCATCGGCGCCAGAGGTGAGCTCTTCGGGAATGCCGTTGTAGGTTGCCGCTTCGGGTACTTGCTGGTAATAGGTCTGGCTCAACTGATCGACCGCGGCGTCGAATGCGGTGCTGGCTTGTGCTGTATCGCTGGTAGCAGATATTGCTACTTGAGCGGGCTGCGTTTCCGCGTCCTTTTCTGGTTGGCCACAGCCGACCAAAGTCAGCGCAGAAGCTGCAAGTATCGGTATGAATTGACGCATGGCTGGATCCTCATTTGCTCGTATCGATCTTCGAAACGTCTTTGTATGGATGGGGACAGGCTCGAACACTCCCCAGAATATTTCCATGCCCCATGATCTTTGTAGGAGCAGGCTTCAGCCGCGATGCTCCTTTCCGCATCGTGTCGAAGGGCATCGCGGCTGAAGCCTGCTCCTGCAAGAAGCGGTTTCAACGCCCTGGCTCTGCGGCGAGGCTAGTCGCCAGCTTCGTCTCCGCCTGCTGCAACTTTTCGATCGCGCGGGGCTTCAAGCTGATTTGGCACACAACGGTAAATCATGGCTTGTGTCCTAGTTCGACATCGAAACCTTCGGCCTTGATCGGCTCTTCGCTGGCGAGGCATTCATGCCCGACACCTTCCGTAGAAGTGCGGGAAACAGCATCGCGGCTGAAGCACGCTCCTACAGAAGAACCAGGAGTTTCAATCTTCATGGGTTGCCTTCCGCCGCGCGCCACGCGAGCAGGTTTTTGCGATAGGCATCCATGTAGGGCTTCATGCGCGGATCGTTCCACACCGCCAGCCATTGCGGATCAGTGCTGAGCTCTTCGGGAAACTTTGCGCCCCCAAGCGCATACACGATGGCAAAAGTCGGGAACCAGTCCTGCAGGTCGATGGCTGATCGCTGCGTATCAGTGGCTCGGGGGAAATCATGCAGCCCTGCATAGAGCCACGCTATTGTCGATTCACTGCCATAGGCTCCGGAATTGCCTTCCGCCTTGAGTCTGCCAGCCAAGGCCTTCACGGCGCTCGATGCCTGCTCGTCTTTCCCTTCTGCCGCGAGCACGAGCGGCTCATTGGTTCCGCACACATTTGATTCATCCGGGTTCAGCTCGCACGCCTTCTCGTAGGCCACCCTGGCGCGTTCGAACTGCCCGCTGCTGAGATAGCCCACGGTCAGGCGGTCATAGCCATATTCATTCGCACCCAAGGCTATGGCCTGCTCGGCGAAGACGATCGACGCTTCGTTGCGGCCCTGGCTCAGCATGACGTCGGCAAGATTCAGAGGATGCACAAAGGACAGCGGATCCAGGGCCATCGCCTTGCGCTTGCCCTGCTCTGCAGCGGCCAGGTCACCGACATAGTTCCGGAAGTCGCCTTCCATGTTGAGAACATCGACATTGCCAGGCGCCAGTGCCAATGCGCGATTCAGATCCGCCGCGGCAGCAACGGGATCCCATCCGTAGAACGCCGCCATGCCGCGCACCATGTAGGCCTCGGCGTTGTTCGGATCAAGCTGCAGCGCCTTGTCAGCAATCCTTCTGGTCTCATCAAGCACCGCGTGGTTGGCAGACGCCATGTTCCACACGGGTCGCAACTGGATCGCGAAGGCCTTGCCCGAGTAGGCGGGGCTGTAGTCGGGCTCGATTGCGATTGCGCGATCGAAGGCGGCAATGGCCTTGTCGAGATCACCGCGTCGATTGGCGAGAAAGTCGCGGCCGCGCAGATATTCCTCATGGGCCTTTGGATTGATGCTTCGAACCGTACCTGCGCTATCGATCGCCAGCTCAATCTTGAGCCTCTCGGCGATTGCACTGGCGATTTCATCTTGCACCTTGAAGATATCCGATGCATCGCGGTCGTAGGTCTCCGACCACAGGTGATAGCCCGAGCGACTGTCAATCAGCTGTGCGGTGATGCGCAGAGTGGTGCCGGATTTGCGCACGCTGCCTTCCAGGACGTGGGCGACCTTCAACTGACGACCGATATTTCCGATGTCTTCATTCTTGCCCTTGAACTGGAAGGCCGAGGTGCGCGCAGCGACCTTCAGGTCCGACAGTTGCGCAAGCCTGTTCAACAATTCCTCGGCAATGCCGTCGGAAAAGTATTCCTGGTCCGGGTCGGAACTCATGTTGACGAACGGCAGCACGGCAATGGACTTGTCGGGCGTGGGCGACTCGGCGACAGACGTGTCGGAGACGCTGTCGGTCGCGTTGCCATCGGGCACCGGATGCACCGACTCGACCTGCGCGTAGCGCCACAGGAATCCCCCGCCCACTGCCAGCACGGCGGCAAGGATCATCAACTCCGCGCCGGAAACTCGCTGCTCGCCCCGCTCGCCATGGTACCAGGCCAGCACCAGGGTCACGACGAAGCCGAGCGCGATCAGCGCGAAAGAAACGCGCACGACGATGGACGGCCAATCATAGTTGTCGGCGGCCAGGTCGAGCACCTGCAACAACGCCCACGCGCCGGCCAGATAGGCCGCAGCCCATTGCGCGAGCTTGCGTTGCTTCAGATTGGAGAAAAATTCAGACACTATCGATTGTTTCCCTTCCGAACGGCGCACCATCCATGATATTCGCAGGAAAGGCTTCAACCGCGGTGCTGTTTGTCGCTGCACGTCGAAGAGCATCGCGGCTGAAGCCCGCTCCTACGAAGAGCGGGGATTGATGACGTAGAGGTATCTCGGCACCGCCGCCGCTCATCGCTGGTCATCGCTGATCTTGCCGCCGATGGGTTGCTCATCGAGCAACGCCTGGAATGCCGGCTCGCTGCGCAAGGGATCCCAGATCGGATCGAACCGCAGGTTTCCCGGGCTGAGGCCCGCCGGCGCTTCCAGCAGTTCGGCCAATGTGGCGATCGCAGCCGTATTTTCGCCCATCTGGACCTGAACCCGCGCCATGGCCATGTTCGCGAAAACCCGATAAAACGCATCGTTGCGATAGAGCTCGATGGCGTCGGCCGCCTGCTTCCTTGCCAGTTCCAGATTGCCGAGCCCCGCGTTGGCCCTTGCCAGTACAATCGGCAGGATGCTGTCGTCGACCTGGCCGGCAGGATCCGGGCCGATCCGGTCGACCAGGGACTGGAAGATCGCTCGTGCCCTCTCTTCGTGTCCGGAGCGCTTCAGCGCTTCGGCAAGATGGATTCTCAGTTGCGGCCCGAACCCGTTGAGTGCGGCATCGGGCTGCCGAAGGAGGGGTTCAAGCTCGGCGATGATCGCGTCATCACGGCGCTCCAGTGCGAACTGGCCGCTGCGGCCCAAGGCGATCTGCGGATCCTCGCCGGCCTGAGGAATCCGGTCGAGCAGACGGGCGGCCTCATCGAGGCGCCCTTCGCTCTGGTAGGCGACTAACTTGTAGAACATGGCCAGCGACGAGTTGGGCGCGAGCGCGAGCGCTCGATCGAGATAACGATGCGCCTCATCCCATCGGCGCAGGTTGCGCAGGGTTTCGCCGCCGATGACGACCAGCAGGCCGGCGTTCTTCGGGTCGCGTTCGGCGGCCCTCTCGAAGTGCGCCAGCGCCTCATCCCACTTGCCCTGGCGTCGCTCCGCAAGCGCCGTGTAGAACAATGCGGTCGGATTGTTCGGCGCCTTTTCGAGGACGACTTCGAACACGCTTTCGGCACCTGCGAAATCGCGTTCTGCGCTGTAGCGATAGATCCCCTGGGCGAGTTGCGATTCGACCAGTTCCGGTTGCAGCCTGGAAGCGTTGTCTGCGGCGTGCTTGACGTACTCGGCAGTGAAGGTCTCCGGGTCGACTCCGTTGTGATAGAGATATCCCGCCATGCTCGCTAGCTCCGCCCAGGCCAGGGCGAAGTCCGGGTCGAGCCGCACCGCTTCGGAATAGGCGAGCGCAGCGGCCCTTGCAAGGTTCAACTCGAACCCCTGCGCATTCAGGGCGAGGCCGCGCAGGTAGGCTTCATAGGCCGCAGGATTCCTGGTGGGGCTGCTCGCCAGCGTGGCGCGTTCGTCACGCGTGAGCGTCGCACTCAGGGAATCGGCGATCCTCTGCGCAACCTCGCTTTGGACCGCGAAGATGTCGTCCAGGGTCCGGTCATAGGTTTCCGCCCACAGGTGGCTGTCGGTCGCTGCATGAATCAGCTGCACGATCACGCGCACCCGGTTGCCCGACTTCTGCACGCTGCCCTCGAGGATATTGGCGACGCCGAGCTCGCTGGCGATCTGCGGAAGGTTGTCCGGCCGCGCGTCGTAACTCCTGGTCGAGGTGCGCGAGATCACGGTGAGGTCGCCGATCCTGGCCAGGGTAGTCAGGATTTCGTCCTGGATGCCATCCGCGAAGTAGGCGTTGGCCTGCTCCTCGCTGAGATTCTCGAACGGCAATACGGCGATCGAGCGCGGATTGACCGAAGGCGCCGATTCGGCAGCGGGTTCAATCGGCTTCTGGGTCGAGGCCACGTTGACCGCGTCGTGTGCGGGCGAGATCGCGTACTTGTCGAGGACATACCAGGCCAAGCCGATCGACAACAGGACGGCGATCATGATGTTCATGCGCTGCCCTGTCTGCGGCGCAACCGATCGGCTGCGATCGACTTCGTGATCGCGCTTAATGCCTTCGGGAGTGAGCTCGAAGACCCAGGCGAAGATCAGGGAGGGGACGAACCCCAGGGCGAGCACGAGCATGATCGCGCGCAACACCCAGTCGGGTATGTCGAACACCGGCAGCACCGTCTCAGCCACCTGCACCAGCATCCAGGCACCGACCAGGTACAACCCGGCCATGCGGATCACATTGCGGCGCTTGAGTTCGGCGAATACGCTCAATTCGGAGGCCCCGGATCGTGAAACTCGCACTCGAGCGCGAGATACGGGTCGATTCCAGAAGCCGTCCCGTACTCGCAGGCCGCGCACTCCCCGGTGCCTCGTGCCTGTCCGGATACTACACGAATGAGGTATGGATCACGGTTTTCGGGCCTGCTTCCCGATCCCGAAACCTGCGCTCCACAGCCGGCTCCGGAGATTCTCAGTCGCTGCCGGAAAGCTCCTTTGACGACGCGTCACGGGCGCGGGCCTCGTCGATCTCGACTTGCCGGCGCGCGCGCGCGAGCTGGCGTTCGGCCCAGCGCCTCAGTACCCGAGCACGGCGAGCGCCAACGGATGGATCGGAGACGATTTCCTCGACGCGTGCCAGGAGCGTGTCCACGTTTTCCTGCCGTACCGGCCCGTCTTCGCGGGCCGCCGACCAGAGATCGATCCATTCTTCGCTATGCAATCCAATCTTGAGTACGCGCTTGAAGTAGCGCGGCGACTGCTGCTTCGAAAGGAGCAGGTCCAGAACCGCAGCGGCGATGGACAGCGGGCTCAGGGCCAGATCGCGCAAGGCATCCAGCAGCAACTTGAACTGCAGGACGATGACGTTTCGGACGATGCTTCGATTGGGGCTTTCGGCGTCTTGATTCATGTGGTGAGCCTTTGCGGACTGCATGGCCACGGCTTCCGACAGGGGTGCGAGTTTCCTGCCGCGCTCAGATGGCGCTGTCCTTTTCGTGGAATTCAACCCCTATTGTAGGGTTGTGCGGCGCTGCGGCTAACCCCGAGCCTACAGACTTCTTGCGGAGGATTGGTTGCAGTGCGCCAGGTCGCCTTGTTGTGGCCGACGCCATTGGTGGCGCTTGCCGAAGCCATTCCTGTCGGGCGCGATAGAATGCGGGGTCTGTCCATCACGGATCTTGCCCATGCGTATCTGCGTCTATTGCGCGTCCAGTCAGGAATGCGATCCGACCTATCATGACGTCGCGTTTCGTCTTGGCGCAATGCTGGCCGAGTCCGGCAGCACGCTCGTCTACGGCGGCGGATCGACCGGCTCGATGGGTGCCGTTGCGAATGGCGCGCTGGCCGCCGGCGGAGAGGTGATCGGCATCATTCCGAAATTCATGGCAGACCTGGAATGGGGTCATCCGGGTGTGACCCGGCTCGAACTGGTCGAGGACATGCGCGAACGCAAACATCGCCTGCTGACCGATTCCGACGCCGTGATCGCCCTGCCCGGTGGCTGCGGCACTCTGGAGGAGTTGTTCGAAGCGATCACGCTGAAACGGCTCGGCCTCTATTTCAATCCGATCATCCTTCTCAATACTCGCGGCTACTACACGCCGTTGCAGGGCTTCATGGAAAGCGTGATCTCGGAGCGCTTCATGAATGCCGAGCATCTTTCGATGTGGAGCATGGTCGACGCTCCCGAAGAAGTGTTGCCTGCGATCAGGGCAACACCGCGCTGGCGTGAAGATGCGCGCGACATCGCGGTAGTGCGGCGCTGATCTTTTCGTAGGAGGCCCGTCAGGGGCGATGCTCTTGTCGCAATGCAATGGAAAACATCGCGACCGAAGGGAGTCCCCTTTTGGGACGACCGAAGGAAGTCCCCTTTTTGGGACGGCTGAGGCACGCTCCTGCGGGAGAACGGAAGAGCATCGCGGCTTAAGCACGCTCCTACGGGAGGATCGTAGAGCATCGCCCCTGACGGGCCTCCTACAAAAGTCGTAGGGGTGGGTCGTAGGGGTGGGTCTTAGACCCACCCGCTCCTGTTGGGGATCAGGAAAAATCAGGCAGGGAGCGGGCGGGTCTGAGACCCGCCCCTACAACAGAAACAAAAGTGCGTGACGCGGCGACAGCAACTCAGTCGTAATCGCCTGACGTTCCGGTCAATTCGCGCACGCCGCTGTCACCGTCTCCAAAGCCATCGCCATCCGAATCAAGCGGCGGCGCTTCGGTGCCATCGATCTCGGCGCTGCGGTCGGCCTGTTTTTCCCAGCGTGTCTTGATCGGGTTGTCCGACTCGGCTTCTTCGAGTTCGAGAATCAGCCCGCTTTTGCGCTCGGCAGAAAGATCGGTCCAGTGGCAGTCGTCGATCGCACCGGCCAGCGAATAGAGCAGGTTCAGGCTCGGCCGGAAGCCTGCACGCTTGACCTTGAGGAACACATCCACGGGACCGACTCGAACCAGATCTTCTTCCGTTCGTACACCGACCTGACGCAACCACGCCGCAGACTTCGGGCCGACGTTGCGGATCTTGACGTCACGCGCGCTCATGCCGCTGCCCCTGCCCTGACTTCATCCATGCGAAGGGATTCGATGAACACCTCGCAAAGGGCCATCATGCCGCGCCTGTCCTCGTCGTCGAATCGACCGAGCTCCGGGCTGTCGACATCCCAGACGCCGAGAAGTTCGCCATCAAGAATCAGGGGCACGACGATCTCCGATCGCGATGCGGCGTCGCAGGCGATATGGCCCTCGAATGCGTGCACGTCATCGACCATCTGGGTCTCACGCGTGCTTGCAGCGGTACCGCAGACACCACGGCCCATCGCGATGCGCACGCAAGCCGGCTTGCCCTGGAATGGACCAACGACGAGTTCACGCCCATCGAAGAAATAGAATCCGCACCAGTTGATGGCAGGCAGCGCGTGCCATGCCAATGCGGCAAGATTGGCTGCATTGGCGATGCGATCGCGCTCGCCGTGGAGCAGGCCACGCGCCTGACTTGCCAGTTCGGCGTAAAAGCTGGTCTTGTCGGCCGACTCAATGCTTGTCATCTCGAAGGACATCGATACGCTTCCATCGTGAAATGCGAATATGGGCAAGCATTCTACCTGCCATTGTTTTCCATCGCAGGTGCCGCCCGGATCTGCCATTCGGCATGTCGCGCGGTTTTCTTGATTCCGCCCCCATATAGTGCTTGTCGAAGGCAAATGGCACCTTCTTAGGATAGACACTTGCCATTCGTCATCCTGGCGCAGGCTGGACTGTCGAGGCAGGATGCCGGAACGTACATTCGCGTAGCGTATGGCTCGAAGGGCATGCTGCAGCAGCAGGCAATCCAGTTCCTTCTCGGGCTTTGCAGTGATGTCAGAGAAACTCGATGACCGGCCATTCGGCTGTTGAAAAGCACCCCGGCGTACGCTGGAATAGCGAAGCTTGAGTCAGTGCCACTCTGTTGAAGGCAGCGCTGAACAGGCCCGACAACATCAGGCACCCATATCCATGCCAGAGAACCAAGAGTCCGCACGCGACGATGACGGCTTTCGCAATCGCGGCGCTGAAGTCACCCGCATAGAGGCCTTCTACGACGCCGCGTTTGCCTTCGCGATCACCCTGATGGTGATATCCATCGACGAGATTCCGAATTCGGCGGAAAGCCTCATCGACGCCTTGAAGTCGGTTCCGGCGTTTGCCGCCAGTTTCCTCATGATCGTGCTGTTCTGGAGCGCGCACTCGACCTGGAGCCGTCGCTACGGCATCAACGACCGCCCAAGCCAGCGCCTGAGCCTGCTCACCGTTTTTCTGGTCCTCGTGTTCATCTATCCGATGCGCATGGTCTTCGCCGGATTCTTCTTCTGGATCTCCGATGGATGGTTGCCGGCCCATATCGACACCAGCGACGGCCCCGGCGACATGCGCCTGATCATCGTGGCCTTCGCTGTCGCCTTCGGAACCATGGGCGCGGCGACGTGGGCACTGTACCGGCACGCCTGGAATCTGCGAGACAAACTGGGTCTGGACGCACGCGAGACCATCGTGACGCGGTACTCGGTACTGCGCTGGGTGGCTGTGCCGATCGTTTCATCGCTTTCCCTGATCCTGTCGATTGTGCTTTCGATGTTTCCCGCCAACGCGTGGTTGGTCGCCACGCCGGCCCTGCTGTTCTTTCTGCTGCTTCTCAATCGTCGATGGCTGCACTGGCGCATGCAGGCCGATTTGAGAGATCTGGAAGCCAGTCATTGAGCAGGGGTGTCTTCGTCACCGGAACCGATACCGAAATCGGCAAGACGCATGTCAGTTGCACGCTGCTGCGCGGGCTGATCGCAAATGACGTGGCTGCCGTTGGCATGAAGCCCGTGGCCAGTGGCGCCCGCCAGACCGCCACTGGCCTGCGCAACGAAGATGCCGAAGCGCTGATTGCAGCCGCCGGATTTGGCGGCGCGTATGCCGACGTCAATCCTTATGTCTTTGCCGACCCGATCGCTCCCCATCTGGCCGCGCGCGAGAATGCGGCATGCATTTCGATCGCGCAGATTCGGGCGGCGCACGCGCGTCTTGCCACGGGCAACCGGTTCGTCGTGGTCGAGGGCGTTGGCGGCTGGCTGGCCCCGCTCGGCGATGACCTGATGCAATCCGATCTGGTTCGCTCCCTGGACGTGCCGGTGATCCTCGTCGTCGGCATGCGCCTGGGCTGCATCAATCACGCGGTGCTCACGGCACGCGCGATTGCAGAGGACGGATGTCGACTGATGGGCTGGATTGCCAATCGAATGGACCCGGACATGCTGCGTTTCGAAGCCAATATCGAAAGTATCCGGCAGCGCATTCATGCGCCGTTGCTCGGAACCATGGACCATGCCGAAGATCCTGCAGCTTCGATCCGGCCTCATGCTCTCGAGGCGGCTGTCAGAATGCTGGGGAATCCGACGTACCAGACACCGCAATCAGGATAAATCGACATGTCCAAGGCACAGCGCTACTTCATCACGATCAGCGATCTTTCCACCGCTCGTGGCGATTACCCCGAACTGAGCTTCGACGGTGTATCGCCTGAGCACTTGGCGAAAGATCTCGAAGCCGCCCTGCGAGAGCCCACGCTGTGGGAGCGCTGGCGCGTCATGCAGGACGATCCGGACGAAGTGGATCCACAAACAGCCATCGTCGATCCGGAGGCGACGGTGACTGCATCGCTGGAAGCCCAGCGCGTCGAAGTCATCGTCACGACGAGCCTGTCGCACTCGATCGTCAAGCATCGGCTCGACCTGCTGGTGGGCCGCAACTGGAAACTGCGGGATGTCAGTTCGGTTTGATTGCGGTTGTATCCGACCCCGCGAAGTCAGGTCGTCGCAAAAGTGCGCCGCATTGCGGCTCCCCTGTAGGAATCGCATTCATGCGTGATGCTCTCGCTGCGCTGCCAAAAGCATCGCGACTGAAGTCGGCTCCTACGGAGTGGAGCCATCCAGCGGCCTGGAAATCTGAGGCAATCAGGACTTCTGCCCTGTGCCTGGCGACCTGATCCGTTTTAGGATGACCGGTCAATTCGAGATTCTCCAGGGAGTTTTCCATGTCGATCCGCCATCTCGCAGCCCTGACCCTGGGCTGCCTGCTGTTGCCCGCATTCGCCTACTCGGCTGAAAAGAAAGACGAAAAGCCCGATTGGGATGTCAATGCGGCGCACGGCAAGACCAAGACCGTTCGCTTCAGCACCGATGAGGGCACCTGGCTCGATCTCGATGTAAGTCCCGACGGCAAGACGATCGTCTTCAGCATGCTCGGCGATCTCTACCTGTTGCCGATCGAGGGCGGCAAGGCCCGGCGCATCAGCCAGGGCGCCGCCTGGGATGTGCAGCCCGCCTTCTCGCCGGATGGCAAGGAGCTGGCCTACACCTCCGATCGCGGCGGCGGCAACAACATCTGGCGCAAGCCGCTTGTCGGTGGCGAAGGTACCCAGGTGACGAAGGAGGATTTCCGCCTGCTCAACAACCCGGCCTGGACGCCGGATGGCCAGTACCTGATCGCACGCAAGCATTTCACCAGCGAACGTTCGCTGGGTGCAGGCGAATTGTGGATGTACCACATCGCCGGCGGTGCCGGACTGCAATTGACCAAGCAGAAGAACGACCAGCAGGATCTTGGCGAGCCGGCAGTCAGCCCGGATGGGAACTACGTCTATTTTTCCGAAGACGTGAGCCCGGGCCCCTACTTCCAGTACAACAAGGATCCGCATGGCGTGATCTATGCGATCAAGCGCCTGGATCGTCGTGACGGCGAGATCGAGAAGGTCATCGGAACGCCGGGCGGCGCCGTGCGCCCCGAGCCCTCGCCCGATGGCAAGTCGCTGGCTTTCGTCAAGCGCGTGCGCGAGAAGACCGTGCTGGAAAAGCTCGATCTGGAGACTGGGCAGGTCACGCCCCTGTGGGACGGACTCTCGCACGACATGCAGGAAGCCTGGGCCATTTTCGGCCCGTACCCCAATTTCTCCTGGACGCCGGATTCCAGCGCGCTCGTGATCTGGGCGCAGGGCAAGCTCTGGCGCGTGGATGCCGGCACCGGCAAGCCGCAGGAAATTCCGTTCACGGCGGAGGTCGAACAGGTCGTGGCCGAACCGCTGCGTTTCGAGCAGAGCATCGGTCGCGGGACATTCGAGCCGAAGATGATCCGCGATGTCGCCACCAGCCCGGATGGCAAGACCCTGGTCTTCCACGCGCTGGGGCAGCTGTGGGTGAAGTCCCTGCCGAACGGCAGCCCGACTCGTTTGACCGCGGACAACAGCCATTTCGAGTATCAGCCGAGCTTCAGTGCCAACGGCAAGAAGATGCTCTACACGACCTGGTCAGACGCCGACCAGGGTCGCATCGTCGAATATGACGTTGCCGCGAAGACCTCACGCATCCTGACTGCGAAGCCGGGCTTCTACTACGGCCCGAAATTCTCGCCGGATGGTTCGCGCATCGTCTATTCGAAGACTTCCGGCAGCTCGCTGACCGGCAATCTCAATTCGGGCGAGGCAGGCATCTATGTGATGCCTGCGGCCGGGGGCGAAGCGCGGCGACTGGTCCGCGAGGGTGGCGATCCGGAGTTCACGCCGGACGGCAAGCGCATCACCTTTCTCACCGGCGAAGGCCTGGAGAAGAAGCTCAAGAGCATCGGCATTGATGGCAGCGATCCGCGTGATGTATTCGATCTGAAGTACATCAATTTCGTCAGCGTCAGCCCGAACGGCAAGTGGGTGGCCTTCACGGAGTTGTTCAATGCCTATGTCGCACCGATGCCGCATACCGGACATGTGATCGAATTGTCGAAGGACACCAAGGCCATTCCGGTCAGCCTGATCAGCAAGGATGTCGGTTCCTACCTGCACTGGTCGGCGGATTCGCGTTCGCTGCACTGGATGGTCGGGCGCGAGTACCACACGCGCGATCTCGACAAGGCTTTTGCCTTCCTGCCCGGTGCCCCGAAGGATCTTCCCGAGCCCGGCAGCGACAGGGGTATCGATGTCGGCCTGACCGCCCGCTACGACGCACCCGGCGACGTATTCGCCTTTACCGGGGCGCGCCTGGTCACGATGAAGGATGCCGAGTCGGAACAGGAAGTCATCGAGGATGGCGTCATCGTCGTTGAAGGCGATTCGATCAAGGCGATCGGTGCCAGCGGCAATGTGGCGATTCCCTCGAATGCCAGGGTCATCGATGCCAGCGGCAAGACTATCGTGCCGGGCTATATCGATGTCCACGCCCACGTCAATCATTTCACCAGCGGTGTCGTTCCGCAGCAGAACTGGGCCTACTACACCAACCTCGCGTTCGGCGTGACCACCACGCATGATCCGTCGGCGACCACCGAAACCGTGTTCTCGCAAGCCGAACTGGTCAAGGCCGGCGAGATGGTCGGCCCGCGCATCTACTCGACCGGCACGATCCTGTATGGCGCCGATGGCGACTTCAAGGCCGAGGTCAATTCGCTGGACGATGCGCGCTCGCACCTGCGCCGCATGAAGGCGAATGGCGCCTTCAGCGTGAAGAGCTACAACCAGCCGCGCCGAAACCAGCGCCAGCAGATCAACCAGGCCGCCCGCGAGCTGAACATGCTCGTGGTCGAGGAAGGCGGTTCCACCTTCAACCACAACATGACCATGATCCTCGATGGCGTCACCAGCATCGAGCACAACATCCCGGTCGCACCGTTGTACGACGATGTCATCAACCTGTGGAAAGAAACCGACGTGCGCAACACGCCGACCCTGGTGGTCAGCTATGGCGGCCTCAGCGGGGAATACTGGTGGTATGCGCGCGACAACGTCTGGGAAGACAAGAAACTCAATCGCTTCTTCCCGAAGGAAACCCTTGACGCCCGTGCCATCCGCCGCGAAACCGCGCCGGATTGGGACTACTACCATATCGAGGTGAGCAAGGCGGCGAAGAAACTTCGCGACAACGGCATCAAGATCCAGACCGGCGGCCATGGTCAGCTGCAGGGCCTTTCCGAGAACTGGGAAACCTGGATGCTGACGCAGGGTGGCTTCAGCAATTTCGAAGCCCTGCGCGCCGCCACCATCGACGGTGCCGACCTGATCGGCCTGTCGAAGGAAATCGGCTCACTGGAACCCGGCAAGCGCGCCGATTTCGTCGTCCTCAACACCAACCCGCTCGACGATATCCGCTCGACTATCGATACGCGCTACGTCGTGGTCAATGGCCGTGTCTTCGACATCGATGCGGACATGGCCGAGGTCGGCGGCAAGGGCCGCAAGGCACCCGAGTTCTACTGGCAGCAGCATCAGGACGGCCGCAGCTACGGCATCGAATACGGACCCACGGCTTCGTGCCATTGCCCGAAGTCCGGGACGAGGCACGTTCATTGATCAGTTGGAGTGCCGGCCTTGCGCCGGCACTCTCGCCTTCGGGCGGTCGGTATTCTGCCAGTCGCGTATTTGTTGACTGGCGCCCGTCGCTTTCTATCCAGCCGGCGACGCGGTTTTGATGCGCACCGATGTCTCGGCATCAGCCCAATGCTTTCATAAGCCTTCGGCACGTGAGTTGCTTTCTCTTGAGTGGCCAAGAAAAAAGTAACCACTGCGCTGCTCCTGCAGCGCAGTGAGCAGCAATGAAAAGTGACTCGCCCGCACGGGAGGCGGCTGAAAAAGCGGCATGGATGCCGTGCTCCGCAGGAGGGTGCTCTTCAACCCCAGGCAACCGGGTCCCGGCATTCGCCGGGACCTCTACAACCTGAGCGCAGCGCTATACCGTCCGATAATGATCCGCCATCGGATAGCGTCGCGCATACATCGCGAAGGCCAATGCAGCCAGTAGCGCGAACGCGGCAAAGAAGAACATCAGGAAGGCCGGTTCGCTGAGTCCGCTGCTGGCGATATAGGAGGTCACGCCCTCGTTGCGAACTGCGGCGTTGGTGATCAGGACCCAGAGGTTGCCGAAGGTGACAGAGAGCAGCCAGAAACTCATGATCGTGCCTTTCATCGACGGCGGTGCCTGGCTGTAGGCAAACTCGAGCCCGGTCGCGGAGACCAGAACCTCGCCGAAGGTCAGCAGCACGTAGGGCAGCACCTGCCAGGCGATCGAAGTCGGATCGCCACCATCGATGTTCATCTGGATCAGTCCGGCCGCTACCCAGGCCAGGCCCGAAAACGCGATGCCGAAGCCCATCCGGCGCAGCGCGGTGACCTCCACGCCCATGCGTCGCAGCATCGGGTAGAGCACGATGTTGTTGAACGGAATCAGCAACATGACCAGCAGGGGATTGAGCGCCTGCATCTGCGCTGGCTCCTGCACGAGCCAGCTCGGCCACCACCACGAATCATGCGGCATGATCATGGCGTTGCCCTGCAGGATCCAGGTCGAGGCCTTCTGGTCGAACAGCGACCAGAACGGCGTGACCAGGGCAAAAACGATGAGGATGCGCAGCACGGCGCGCACGCCTTCGACGGCCATGTCCGAATGCTTGCCACGCGCTCGCTCCAGCTGCCACGAGGTACCGATTCCGCCGAACAGGATCAGCAGCCCGAGTGCCACGCAGAAGGTGATGACGAAACTGAAGTGCTCGGGCCACCATGCGGGCGCAATGGCCCAGAGCAGAAAGATGGCCACCGATGCGACGACACCGATCGCCGCCATGATCAATCCGGCACTCCCCTTGCCCGGTGCGAACAGCGCGGTCCTGGCGACGTTGATCAGCGAATCGGGATTCGGCGGCGACGGTGGCACATGCACGTATTTCTTGCGGCCGGCCCAAAAAATCACGGTGGCGATGAACATCAGGATTCCGGGGATGCCGAATGCCCATGCCGGGCCCCAGGCGGCAAGGATGCGGGGCATCAGCAGCGAGGCGAAGAACGATCCGAAGTTGATCGTCCAGTAGAACGCGTCGTAGACGACCTTTGCCGTGGCCTTGTTGCTCTGGTCGAACTGGTCGCCAACGAAGGCCGAGACCAGGGGCTTGATGCCGCCCGATCCGAGTGCAATCAGGAAGAGACCCGTATAGAAGCCCGTGCGATTCGATTCGAAGATGGCCAGGCAGGCGTGACCCGCGCAGTACAGCAACGACAACCAGAAAACGGTCTGGTACTTGCCGAAGAAGCGATCCGAGATCCAACCGCCGAGCAGCGGAAAGAAATACACGCCGATGACGAAGGTGTGGAAGACGTCCTTGGCGATGCCGGCGCGTTCGGCAATCGGCGCATACAGCAGCAGGGTCGTGATCAGGAACGGCGTGAGGATGTTGCGCATGCCGTAGAAGCTGAAGCGCTCGCAGGCCTCGTTGCCGATGATGTAGGGAATTTGCCGCGGCATGCGTGCGGCGGCTTCGGCAACGGCGTCCGGATTCTCGGGATTGGCGGGAATGGGCTTCATCGTGTTTGCAAGATCAATGGGATTGCACGCTACTATGCACGTCGCGGCGCGTGGCGTGAACCGGGCGCGTCGGTTGTTGCAACGCATCACATCCATGCGCCGACGGATTGGCACCACTCGGGGAGAACTCCATGAGCGTCATTGCTGAACCCGCACCGCAGCTCACTCTGCGCGCGATCCTGCTTTCCGTTGTTCTGGTGGTGATTCTCGCCGCGGCCAATACGTATCTCGGCCTGTTCGCCGGCATGACCATCGCATCGGCAATTCCGGCAGCGGTGGTCTCGATGGGTGTGCTGAGACTGCTCGGCGGTGGCGGCATCCTCGAAAACAACATCGTGCAAACCGGCGCGTCGGCCGGCTCCTCGATCGCTTCGGGTGTGATCTTCACGATTCCGGCCCTGGTCATCCTCGGCTACTGGCAGGAATTCGAGTACCAATGGGTGTTTGCCATCGCCGGACTCGGTGGACTGCTCGGCGTGATCTTCTCGGTGCCGTTACGGCGTTCGCTGATCGTCGACCAGGGCCTCGCGTTTCCAGAGGGCAAGGCGGCTGCCGAAGTGCTCAAGACCGGCGAGGATCCCGGCCAGGGCATCAAGACGCTCGGCATTGCCGCGCTGCTTGGCGGTTTCGCCAAGGTCGCCGCAGCCAGCGGCCTGCGCCTGTTCCCCGATACCGCAGCGAGCGCGGCCTATGTCGGCAAGGGCATTGCCTACATGGGCACCAACCTGTCTCCGGCGCTGCTCGGCGTCGGATATATCGTCGGTTTCAATATCGGCATCGTCTGCCTGCTGGGTGCGGTGATCGGCTGGAACGTCGCGATTCCCATCTATAGCAGCTTCTTCCTCGATGGCGATCCGGCGCTGGCCGCACAGGTCGCCGCAGCAAGTGCCGAGGATGCTGCCTACATCATCTGGTCTGCACAGGTTCGTTACCTGGGCGTCGGCGCGATGCTGATCGGCGGTATCTGGACCCTGATCTCCCTGCGCAAATCGCTGTTCTCCGGCATTCGCAGCGGCCTCGATGCGACGCGCTCGGGTTCCACGGCCGTGATCGCGCATACCGAAAAAGACATCCCGATGAAATACATCGCGATCGGTCTCGTGTTGTTCACGCTGCCGCTGCTGTGGCTGTACCAGAGCATCGTCCATCAGTGGACTGCGAGCATCCCGATGACGATCATCATGATCGTCGCCGGCTTCCTGTTTGTCTCGGTGTCGGCGTACATGGCCGGTCTGGTCGGCTCGTCGAACAACCCGGTGTCGGGAATCACCATTTCGACCATCCTGTTTGCCGCGCTCATACTCGTGCTGCTGCTTGGACGTGATTCATCGATCGGCGCGGTCGCTGCCATCATGATCGGCGCGGTGGTCTGCTGCGCAGCCTGTATCGGCGGCGACAATCTGCAGGATCTGAAATGCGGACATATCGTTGGCGCAACGCCGTGGAAGCAGCAGCTCATGCTCGCCATTGGCGCGGTCTCGTCTGCCCTGATCATGGCTCCGGTGCTGAACCTCCTTTTGCATGCCTACGGCATCGGCGTGCCGACTGCCGAACATCCGAATCCGTTGCTGGCCCCGCAAGCCAACCTGATGGCCTCGGTGGCCAAGGGCATCTTCGGTGGCCAGTTGCCGTGGACCACAATCGGTATTGGCGCGGGCATCGGTGCAGTCATCATCGCGGTCGATTCCTGGCTCAAGGCCAGCGGAAAGAAATTCCGCATTCCGGTGCTGGCCTGCGCGATCGGCATCTACCTGCCAATCGAACTGATGGTGCCAATCTTCCTGGGAGGCCTGCTATCGCACATTGTCGAGCGCTTCTTCGGCGGCGCGAAAGATGAGGAGCATCACGGCAAGATCCATCGCAAGGGCATGCTGTTCGCGGCCGGCCTGATTACCGGCGAAGCGCTGATGGGCATCTTCATCGCGATACCCATCGTGGTCACCGGCCGCGCCGATGTGCTCGCCCTGCCCGGATCACTGCAATTCGGTGGCTGGCTCGGCCTGCTCCTGCTCGCCTACATCGCCTGGCTGCTGTACCGCTACGCGACGAAGCCGGAGCCGGAAGCGGCAAACAGCTAGGATCAAGAGCCCACCCTCATCCGCCCTCCGGGCACCTTCTCCCGCCAGCGGGAGAAGGAACATCAAGAGCCCACCCTCATCCGCCTGATTCGCACCTTCCCTGGTGCTCTCCCTACGGGCCGGCTACCGCCGTTCGCGTTCGATCCCCTCGAACGCAGTCGGCACCTTCTCCCGCCAGCGGGAGAAGGAACGTTCCTGGAGCTCATCCCGTGTTCTGGATGCCTGCGGCAATGCCGTTGACTGTTGCGATCAGGGCGTGCAGCAGATCGTCGTCCTTGCGGTCGGTGGCGCGCCAGCGGGTGAGGAGATCAACCTGGAGCAGGCTGATCGGATCGACGTAGGGATTGCGCAGGCGGATTGATTGGCGCAGACGCAAATCGTGTGCGAGCAGTTCGGTCTCGCCCTTGAGATCGAGGATGGCCGTGCGCGTACGCTCGAATTCGGCGCTGACCTCGGCGAAAAAGGGTTCGTGCAACGAACCGGCCAGGCGAGAATAGCGCTCAAAAATGGCGAGATCGGACTTGGCCAGCACCATCTCGACGTCGTCCACCAGCTGCGCGAAGAACGGCCAGTCACGGGTCATCTCGGCCATCGCTTCGCGACCAAAGGTTTCGATGCCATGGGCCAATCCGCTGCCGACGCCGTACCATCCGGTCAGCGCGGCGCGTGTTTGCGACCACGCGAACACCCACGGTATCGCGCGCAGGTTCTCGACACCGCCGGTTCCGCCACGCCGCGATGGACGTGAACCGATACGCAGGCGTTCGATCACGTCGATCGGCGTCGCATGGCGGAAATATTCGGTGAAATCCGCATTGTCGTGAATGAAGGCGCGGTAGCGCCTGCGCGCCTCGGCGGCGATGGCAGCGGCCATCGAACGCCAGATCATCTCGCGCGGCTCGGGTGGACGCGGACGCAAGGTTGCACGCAAGACAGCACCCGTCATCTGCTCGAGATTGCGCAGGGCAATCGCGCGGATACCGTATTTGCGATGGATGACCTCGCCCTGCTCGGTCAGGCGCAGGCTGCCCTGCACCGACCCCCTGGGCGCCGCAATCACGGCGCGTTCCGTCTTGCCGCCGCCGCGGCTGGCCGAACCGCCGCGACCATGGAAGAAGACGATGCGTATCCCGGATTCCTGTGCCAGCCGGGTCAGCGCGATCTGGGTTTGCTGCAGTGCCCAGCGCGAAGCGACCAGGCCACCGTCCTTGGCGCTGTCGGAGTAGCCGAGCATGACCATCTGGCGATTGCCGCGCGCCTGCAGGTGCCTCCGATAGATCGGGTCGGCGAACAGCGACTGGACCACAGCTTCCGCAGCATCGAGATCGGCGACCGTTTCGAACAACGGCGCGACATCCAGCGGCACGTTGCCATGCGCATCCAGGAATCCAGCAATGCTGCCCAGCGCGATCACGGCCAGCGCATCGGCCGCACTGCGACTCATGCTGACAATGTAAGGACCAAATGCCTGTGCGCCATAGCGTGGCCGCAAGCGGGCGACGGTCCGGAAAACGGCCAGGGTCTTGACCGCCGTTTCGTCTTCGCATGCGGCAACCGCCGACGTATCTTCAAGAACGCCATGCAGGCGCGCGACGCGATCATCCACTTCGCGCGACGACCAATCCGGGTCGTCAAGCAGGGCGGCCAAGGTGGCGTCGTGGATTGCGGAATCCTGTCGCAAATCGAGAGTGGCAAGGTGAAACCCGAATGTTTCGACACGACGCAAGAGTCGACGCGCGGCGAACCATCCCGCATGTACACCACGATTCTGCTGCAGGCTGTCGGCAACGATGCGTATATCGTGGATGAAGGTATCCACATCCGAATAGCCCGCTTCCGAACCGCGCTCGGTTTCGGCGATGCGCGCGTTGACCAATTTCAGATATTGCCGGTAGGGCATGTCGTCATGACGGGCGCGCAGTTTCTTCGCTGCGGACGGTAGCGCAATGCGATAGTCCTCGATGCGCGCCAGCAGTTCCGACGAGCACCCAACTCGCGATAGCGAATGGCTCAGCAATCGGCCCAGCTGATAGATCTCCTTGCGATACAGCGCCAGAACTTGCCGGCGTTGCGTGGACAAGGTGGTGGCAATGGTGTCGGCGCCAACATTCGGATTTCCGTCCATGTCGCCGCCGACCCAGTTGCCGAAACGCAGCAGCGTCGGCAGATCATTGGCCGCGGGCTCCTCGCCAAGCGCGTCGTTGAGCACCTCGTAGAACACCGGTACGACACGGTAGAGCACGTCGGTCAGGTAGAAGCCGACGTTTTCCAGTTCGTCGCTGACCGTGGGCTTGTCCAGCGCGAATTCGGCGGTCTGCCAGGCTGCGGTCAAGGCCATGCGCACGCGTTCCAGATCGGCACGACGTTCGACCGGCGTGCGACTGCGATCGATATCGGCGACCAGCGCCCGAACGACCTCGGTTTCCTTTTCGAGCAGGGCGCGGCGCACGGCTTCGGTCGGGTGTGCGGTGAAGACGGGCTCGATCAGCAGGTGGGACAGGCAGTCGTGCAGCTCCTCGTTGCCAACCCCGTTCTCGCGCAGCTTGCCGATCACATCGCGCAAGCCACCAGGCTGGGGCGCGGCGTCTGCCATTTCATATTCGCGACGTCGGCGGATGCGATGCACGCGTTCGGCCACGTTGACGGCCTGGAAGTAGGTGGAGAAGGCGCGCACCAGATCGGTAGCGTGGGCAACATCCACATCCTTCAGTTGGTGTTCGAGATCGCCGGTGCCGGTGTCGGATTCACGCCGGGTGATAGCGGCGATACGAATGCGCTCGACCTCTTCGAGGAAGGCTTCACCGAGTTGCTCGGCAAGTATGTCGCCGACCAGGGATCCCACGCGATTGACGTCATCGCGCAAGGCCTTGTCGGTTTCGGGGAGGTCGCTCGAACGCAGGCTGTCTGCGGCATTTCTGGATGGATTGTTCATCCGGCAAGCCTACATTGTTGCAACGCGGCATAGTAGATGGCGTCGATGCCCCATGCTCGACGCACGGGCGAGTGCTTTATCGATTTCGTCGCAGGAGCTGGCTTCAGCCGCGATGCTCTTGTTGCACATGGCAAAGAGCATCACGACCGGAGGAAGTCCCCTTCTCGGGACGACCGGAGGAAGTCCCCTTTTCGGGACGACCAGAGGAAGTCCCCTTCTCGGGACGACCGGAGGAAGTCCCCTTTTCGGGACGGCTGAAGCATGTTCCTGCAAGCGACTGACGTGCCCGGCGCCCGAACGGGCGCGGGCTTGGATTGGCTGTCCCTCGTTACTGCTTCGGTGTTGGCTCTATGCTGACTGCCTTGAACAGTGCGTCGGCGTCGTACATGCGGTCGCCACGAATGGTTGTCCTTACCTTGCGGATATCGGCCATGTTGATCGTGGGATCGCCATCGACAAGGATCAGGTCGGACACATAGCCCGGCGCAACACGTCCGTACTCGTCCTCACGCTTCATGACCTCGGCGCTGCCGATGGTGGCGATCTGCAACACATTCATCGGCGGAATGCCGGATTCGACATACAGTTCGAACTCGCGGGGCAAGGTCATGCCGGCGAGATTGTCGGTTCCCGGAACAATGTGCACGCCGCTGCGGTAGAGCACGCCGACCATGTTGACCATGTTCTGGTAGGAATCACGGAACAGCGCCACCTGCTCCGGCTTCATCTCCAGGCCACCGGCACCCGATCGGATTTGTCGTTGCCAGGTGCTCGGGAAGCGATCGACGATCGCAGCAAAGCCCGGCCCCGGTACGCCGGGGCGGCTCAGGAACATGTCCTCGAAGGTGCCGACGGTCGGATCGATGACGATGTTTCGATCCTTGAGCAACTTGATGAATGCAACGACCTCCGGTGAGCTCAGATCGAGCTCGGCACCATACTCTGCGACCGCCGTGAAGCGCGCTGGCGTGCGCGTGTCCTGGACCTTGTCGAACATGAAGTTGAGAAACAGCATGTTGATGTGCTGTATCTCGTCTGCGCCATTCTCGACAAACTGCTGGGCGGTCATGTAGGCCGGTACGTGGCCGCTGACCCGCAGGCCCTTTGCATGCGCGGCCTTGGCGATAACCGGCATCAATTCAGGTTTCACCGAGCTGTAGATCTTGATCTGCTCGTGACCGCTGGCGGCGTAATCGTTGACCGCGGCAATGGCTTCTTCTTCGTTCTCGACCAGCACCTTGGTCGGGCCGGCGAAGGGTCCCTTGCCATCGATGATGCCGGCACGAATGATGCGCGGGCCGATGTCCTTGCCCGATTCGATGCCCTCGATCAGACCGGTCAGCACATCAGTCTGGTTGGCCATGTCGCGCACCGTGGTCACGCCCGACGCGAGTTCGAGCAGGCCATCCGAGCCACCCGAGAAATGCACGTGCATGTCCCACAGGCCGGGCATCAGGAACTGCCCACCGCCATCGAATTCGTCGACGCCAGGCAGCAGGGTGACGTCGGCGGCGCCGATCGAGACGATGCGCCCGTCGTCGATCAGCACCGAGCGCGCGTCGACTACCTCGCCACTGGGCGGATCGAAAACACGCACGTTGCGGATCAGCAGTGGCTTGTCGAGAACGCGGGTCAACGACTTGGCGCGGGATTCCGCAAGGCGCTTCTCCTCAAGCTCCTGGCGATCGCCGATCGTCTTGATGCTGTCTTCGTAACCTTCGCGGATCATCGTCATCCAGCCCGAGTAGGTGGCGAAGAACTGCTGGTCTTCGTCCAGCCAGATGTAGTCGGGAAGCAGACCGAGCCCGCTGACCGCATAGAGATCAATCGTCCGTGTTCCGGGTGCGCCCTTGACCTCGACGCTTGCCAGTTTGCTGATGCCAGCTTCTCCCGAGGGCTGCAGGGCGAGCCTGTTGTCCGCAGCCGCGAGCAGCGCGCGCGCGAGCAGGGCGCCATCTTCGGGCACCTGATTCAGTCCGAGAAAAAACGTCGGGCCGGTAACGGTCCGCTTCTCGTCCTCGGAGGCGTTCTTCCAGCTCAGCGTGTCGCCGACTCGCGACCAGCTCTCGTCAACCGGGGCCTTCAGATAATCCACGCCCTTGAGTGTTGCCGAGGTGGGCATGCCTTGCGCATCGAGTTGATAGCTGGCATCGAGATTGGGGCCGCGCCCGCGGTCATTGAACTCGAAATGCACGTCGAGCTTGCCGTTATCGGCATAGCGCGCTTCCTGGAAGCCGGCATTCGCACCGGCCAGAATCACGACGCTCCGTTCGACTCGCTCGGCAGCCAGGGCCGAGCCGAACGAAGCTGCACACAAAAACAGAAAAACGACTGACCGATTCATTCGCAATCCCCAAGAAGGCGTGTTCCCCGTTACCGGGATTCTCCCATACGTGACGCAAGTCGCAAATTCGCGCGGGCAGCATCCCGGCTGCGCCTGCTTTCGCCAGCGTCGTTTCGGACACCAGCAGCGGTGGCTCTGGCTGTTGCGGGGCCCTCCGGCCTTCGACGCAACCGAGGAAAGGTCCTCAAGTGGCGCATCCGTGACCTCCCGCACTTGGCGAAAGCCCTGATCGGGGTCTATCGTGCGGCTCCATTTGGCCCCGGGACCCCCCCAATGATCCGATCCGCACTTGCCGTAGCGCTGCTCTTGGCGCTCGCTGCCTGTTCTTCCCCGTCTACCGAAACAGCGCCGCCCCAGGCTGCCGCACCCGCCCAGTCGGAGGAAACCGCGCCCGTGAATCCGCTTTTCGCTGCCAGCACCCTGCCCTTGCAGGCCCCTCCCTTCGACAAGATCAAGGACACCGACTACCAGCCGGCCATCGAGGAGGGCATGACACGGCATCTGGCCGAGATCGAGAAGATCGCCAACAATCCGGACGCACCCACCTTCGACAACACCTTCGTTGCCATGGAGGAAACCGGAGAACTGCTGACCCGCGCAAGCCGCATCTTCTTTGCCCTCGTCCAGGCCAATACCAACGACACCCTGCAGGCAGCCCAGGTCGAACTGGCCCCCAAGCTGGCCGCACACAGCGACGCGATCTACCTCAATGCGAAGCTGTTCGACCGCGTCAAGGCCATCTACGACGCCCGCGAAACCAGTGGACTTGATCCGGTCCAGCTTCGCCTGGTCGAGAAGACCTGCACGGATTTCGTCCGTGCCGGTGCCCAGCTCAACGATGCGGACCAGTCCAAACTGCGCGCGCTGAACAAGGAAGAGTCGACGCTCTCGACGGAGTTCCAGAACAAACTGCTGGCCGGCACCAATGCGGCAGCGGTGGAAGTGGACGATGTCGCAAGGCTGGACGGACTGGGCGAAGGCGGCATTGCCGCAGCGGCCGATGCCGCCAGGGAAAAGGGACTCGCCGACGGCAAGTACCTGCTGACCCTGCAGAACACCACCCAGCAACCCGTACTCGGTTCGCTGACCGATCGCGAACTGCGGCTCAAGGTGCTTGAGGCATCCGAAACACGAACCAGTCGCGGCGACGAAAACGATACCCGTGCGATCATCCAGCGCCTGGCCCAGCTTCGCGCCGAGCGCGCGCAGTTGCTCGGCTATCCGAATTTCGCTGCCTACAGTCTGGCTGACCAGATGGCCGAAACTCCCGAGAATGCGGTCAAGTTGATGACCGACATGGTCCCCGCCGCGACCGCTCGCGCGCGCAGCGAAGCGGCCAAGATCCAGAAAATGATCGACGCGGACAAGGGGGGCTTCAAGCTCACCGCGGCCGACTGGGACTTGTACGCCGACCAAGTGCGCATGGCCGAATACGACCTCGACGAAGCGCAGGTCAAGCCCTACTTCGAGCTCAATCGCGTGCTCAACGACGGCGTCTTCTTCGCCGCCAACCAGCTCTACGGCATCACATTCAAGGAGCGCACCGATCTTCCGGTCTACCACCCGGACGTGCGCGTGTTCGACGTATTCGATGCCGATGGCAGCCAGCTCGCCCTGTTCTATGCCGATTTCTTCAAGCGTCCGAGCAAGGGTGGCGGCGCATGGATGGATGTGTTCGTCGAGCAGGATGGCCTGACTGGCACCAAGCCGGTCGTCTACAACGTCTGCAACTTCACCAAGCCCGCCAACGGTCAACCCGCCCTGCTCAGCTTCGATGACGCGACCACGATGTTCCACGAGTTCGGTCACGCCCTGCACGGCATGTTCTCGAACGTGAAGTACCCGAGCATCGCCGGCACCAGCACTTCCCGCGACTTCGTCGAGTTCCCTTCGCAATTCAACGAGAACTGGGCACTCGAACCCACCGTCTTCGCCAACTACGCCAAGCACCATGAAACCGGTGAACCGATGCCGCAGGAACTGGTCGACAAGATCGTCAAGGCACGTGCCTTCAACCAGGGCTACGCAAGTACCGAATACCTAGCCGCTGCCCTGCTTGACCAGGCCTGGCACCAGCTGCCTGCCGACGCACCGCTGCAGGATGTCGACCAGTTCGAACTCGACGCCCTGAATCGCTACAAGGTCAATCTGGCCGAAGTGCCGCCGCGCTACAAGACGCCGTATTTCGCACACATCTGGGGTGGCGGCTATTCGGCCGGCTACTACGCCTACCTCTGGAGCGAAGTCCTCGACCACGACGCTTTCCAGTGGTTCAAGGAGAACGGCGGCATGAGCCGCGAGAATGGCCAGACCTTCCGCGACCAGGTGCTCTCGCGCGGCAACTCCGAGGAACTGGCCGCCATGTACAAGGCCTTCCGCGGCAAGGATCCCAGCGTCGAACCGCTGCTGGAATTCCGCGGCCTGAAGTAGGCCTGGATGCGCGCCGCTACTCGCGCTGAAGCATCAACGAGAAGGCCGGCATATGCCGGCCTTTTCATTTGCAGGTCTTCCTGTCTTCGCGCGGGTAGTTACTCTGGCCAGAAAATATCCCGGATCCGGAAAGCAGGATTCGGCCGGCGCTCTGAAGCACTCGGTCGAACTCACTGGCAAACTAGCCTGAGTTACAGGCTGGTCCCCATGCCAGGGCGCGGAAGCAGATTCCATCATGAGTGCGAAAGGGTGCTGGCCTCATGTTGGCGTGCAATCTTCGATACTGAAAACTGCCAGGCAAATATCTGCTGCCGGTTTGGCATCTGCTGCCGGTTTGGCATCGGATTCCGCACATGCAAGGAGCATACTCATCGACCCAATTCGCAGATCGGCTCGAATGAGCTCGATGGGGCAAGCGGTCCCTTGCGAGCAGCATTCACGTTGAGCCATCAGAGTTGTTGCTGATCGATGCGGCTATTTACACGACTACTGGACGTTCGCTTCAATCGGGAGTCGCTCAAGTAGTGGCCCATCAACTCCAGGCAGGCGTCCAGGTCGACGTCGCGCACGACACGGCTCAATCCTTGCTACGGGTGGAAAGAAGATGCACATGGTCGGCAAGTTGCTCTGGATTCTCGGATGGGCCCTGGTCATTTGGTCGTCTTTGGTCGGCCTCCCGTTCATAGGTCTTTTTCTGCTGGGTTTCGTGGCATCCGGTGGTCGCGAATATGGCGGGGAATTGGCAGGCATGCTCTTGCTTGCGACTGCCGGCATTGTTTCCGGGCTCATTGTCATCAAGCTTGGGAAATGGCTTGGTCGAAGTGGAAAACGCGATGCCTAGCGCCAGGCAAGCATGCGTATCCCGTCAACATGAAGCCTTCGGCGGGACCTGTAAGTGGCACGAACCCTGCGGCAGTACGATCAGGCTGCTGGAACTCGAAGAGAATCGTGGGACATCACATCCAGGCACCTGACGGGTTCCGGGTTCAAGGGCGACAAAGTCTCGAGAGTCATCGCGCACTGGAAGCTGGCGTCGGCGCCCCTGCCCGTCCGGGAGGCGTCCTATGGCGAGAGCCAGGCCGGGCGCAGGGAATTCGTCACTCCTCCGGGCATGCGATACCCGACGGTAGCATCAGCCCGTCGAGCAGCAATATGCCTTGCGCTACCGTGGGGGCTTCGGCATGGGATAACCACTCGCGCAGTCGCATCCTCGCCTCTGGTCCAGCGTGCCGAACTTGAAGCCGAATTCCACCTGTTGTAGATGAATCCTGTACTCCCGGGAGAAAGCCATGAAAACCAATCCTGTCGTCTGGTTCGAAATCTACGTGCAGGACATGAAGCGGGCCGTGTCGTTTTATGAAAATGTCCTTGGCGTCCGTCTGGCGCAGCTCGAGGGACCGGGTATCGAGATGTGGACCTTCCCTCGCAGTCTCGAGTTGCACGGTGCCGCTGGCGCCCTGGTCAAGGCGGAAGGCGTTCCCTCGGGCGGCAACAGCACGCTTGTGTACTTCGGATGCGAGGACTGCGCCGTCGGGGCCAGTCGGGTCACCGAGAATGGCGGAACAATGGTCAAGGAGAAGTTCTCGATCGGCGAGCACGGGTTCGTTGCGCTGGTCAAAGACTCCGAGGGCAACATGGCGGGCCTTCATTCCATGAAGTAAGGACGCCGCCCAACGAAGCTGCGCGGCCCGACAGTTCCCAGGTAGCGATATCGGGCAGCCCGGGCATACCCAGTTTCGCATCGCGATACTCAAATGGTGTCAAGCCTGCTTCGCGAACGGTATCCGTTCTGCATCTGCTAACGTCGCGGCTCCATGGTTTGAACAAGGTCCGCCGTCATGCAGGTATTGCGTACGCCCGATGCATGTTTCGAGAATCTTCCCGGCTACGCGTTCGAGCCGCGCTATCTCGAGCTGACCGACGCGGCCAGTGGCCGGCAACTGCGCATGGCCTACGTCGATGAGGGTCCGCGTGATGCCGCACCCGTATTGTTGATGCATGGCGAACCCTCCTGGTCGTATCTGTACAGGAAGATGATCCCGTTGCTGGTGGCCGCAGGTCATCGTGTTGTCGCGCCGGACCTGATCGGATTTGGCCGGTCGGACAAGCCCACGGCGATCGAGGACTACAGCTATCAGCGGCATGTCGACTGGATGGGCCAGTTTCTCGATGAGATCGATCCGGGAGGCATGACGCTGTGCTGCCAGGACTGGGGTGGACTGATCGGATTGCGCCTGGTTGCCGAACATGGCGAACGCTTCGCACGCGTTCTGGCCGCCAACACGTTTCTGCCGACCGGCGATCACGACCTTGGCAAGGCTTTCCACGAGTGGCGCGAATTTGCACGAAGCGTGCCGGTTCTGCCGATCGGCCAGATTGTGTCGCGAGGCTGCGCCAAGCCCCTGACCGAAGCGGAGATCGCCGCTTACGATGCGCCTTTCCCCGATGAGACCTACAAGGCAGGTGCACGCGCCTTTCCGCTGCTGGTGCCGGCAAGTCCGGACGATCCGGCGGCCGAACCCAATCGACGGGCATGGAAGCGCCTGATGCAATGGGACAAACCTTTCCTGACTGCTTTCAGTGATCAGGATCCGATTACGCGCGGCGCCGATGCCATCCTGCAAAAGCTGATTCCCGGCGCGGCCAGCCAGGTCCACCGCACCCTGGCTGGGGGCGGCCATTTCCTGCAGGAAGACGTCGGACCAGAGCTGGCGGGCGTACTCGCGGACTTCATTGCCGCGAGCTGACCCGTTCTTGCCAGTCGCCCGGTTCTGGATGTCGCCATTCGATCCCGAGACCCCCCGGATCATCCTCGGGATCTAGGCATCGGGACTCGACTTGATATACCGTTGCAGGCTTATGGCTCCAGCTTGGGGCGATCAGGGGAGAAAGAATCGTGAGCAGACGACCATTTGGTTGGCGCAGTGTTGTGCGCGTATTTGCGGGGGTTGCACTTTGCGTGTTTGCCGGTGCTGCAGGCGCCGCAGACGCCGGCGATCCGACTACGGCCGAGGCGAAGTCGGCCGCTAAGGCTGCCGAACACGTCACCGCCGAATCCTGCGCGATGCTGGACGACCCGAAGCTGGCCAATCGCATGGACGGCCTGCTGTTCTTCCTGGCCAAGGCCTGCGGACGCCAGGCGGATTTCATCGGGCAGGTCGAGTCCGAGCTTCCCTTCGGCATCCTGCCCTATCTTGAGCCGGTTACCGACGTCAATGTCAGCGATCCATCCGGAGATGCCGGCACCACGCGCACGCAGAGCGAAACGTCGATCGAGCGCAATCCGGTTACCGGCACGCTGTGCGCCGCCTACAACGACTCCTACCATGGCGTGACCCAGGATCTCGGTTTTTCCGGCTTCTCGCGTTCGACGGATGGCGGCCAGACCTGGGTGGACCGGGGTGCGGTCAGCGGCGACGACTCGGGTGATCCGAGCCTCGTCTGGCGGCGGCTTGATGGCAAGTTCTACTACGCAGCCCTGCGCAACGGAGGCCTGGCACTCTATCGTTCCGACGATGATTGCATGACCTTCACCTTCGTCAGCCAGTTCGCATCGGGCAATGACGACAAGGAAATCATGGCCATCGACAATGAGCCGACCAGCCCGTACTACGGTCGCATCTATATTGTCTGGATCGATTTCGGTGTCGGTGCGCGCATTCACAGCATTCACTCAACGGATGCAGGCGCCACCTGGTCCACACAGCTGGCGATCAGCCCGGCCGGCGTGGATACGCAGGGCGCCTGGCCGACCATCGCTCCGAACGGTGATGTCTATGTGACCTGGCTGACCTGGCTGGATCCCGCCGGATACCCGACCGGCAACCTCGAGATTCCGATTCTTCGCTCCACCAATGGCGGTGTGAGCTATTCAGCGCTGACGCCGGCCATGTCCAACCAGCCCAATCCGCGCGACGCCGCCGCGACTTCGTCCTGCGGTCGCCCGGCGATCAAGGGCAATGTGCGCCTGCTGCCGTCACCGCAGATCGTGTTCCGCAACGGCTACCTGCATTCGGTGTATGCCTATGACCCGGACGGGTTTGGAACGGGAGACGTGATCAATGTCTACTACCGTCGCTACAACCCGAACACGTCCACCTGGGACGCAGAGGTCCTGATCAACGATGACGGGACGACGACGGATCAGTACCAGCCAACCTTGTCTGTCGGTTCGGCCGGCCAGGTCACGGTGGGCTACTACAGCCGCCAGAACGACACGGTCAACAACCTGCTCGTGGACTACTACTCGCGAACGTCGTTCGACAATGGTGCCAGCTGGACCCTGCCCAGCGTTCGCCTCAGCGACAGCTCAAGCGCCATCGTGCTCGACACATCGTTGGCCACCTGCTACCACGGCGACTATGACCAGCAGCTGCAGGATGATGACGGTCGCGCCCACTACCTGTGGTCGGATGATCGTGGCGGCACGCCGGATATCTATACGGATCGCACCCTGGTCGGAACCGACTTTTTGCTGGTGCCGGAATCCGGCAGCGCGTCCGTGTGCAGTCCGGACGATGCGGTCTATTCGTTGAACGTAAACCAGTTTCAGGGATTCTCGGAGCCGGTTACCCTTTCCGCGTCAGGCAATCCGGCGGGTTCGACAGTCATATTCGGTACAAACCCGGTCACCCCGCCGAATTCAACCTCGGTCACGATCACAACCGCTGGCGTGACAGCCGGGACTTCGGTCGTCGATATCATGGGCACCTCAAGCCCCAGCGCGATCGTGCAGTCTGCCGCCCTCGGCCTCAGCGTATTCACTGCGGCACCGGCAGCACCCGTCCTCACCGCGCCAGCCGACAATGCGACCATCGTGCCGGTGCGCCCGGATTTCACCTGGGATGCCGCTGCACAGGGATCGAACTACATCCTCGAAGTGGATGACGAGCCGGGCTTTGGCGCGCCATTGGTCTATTCCACTACGGTCAGCGGTACCAGCCACACTCCGACTGTCGACCTGCCGTCCAATACGGTTCTGTACTGGCGTGTGAGGTCCGACAACGTTTGCGGGGTCGGGGCCGACTCTTCCGCCTTCAGCTTCACGACCACGCCACTGCCCGGCGACTGCCCGATTGGTTCGGCGAACAATCCGCTCTACTCGACCGATTTCGAAGGCGACAACTCGGCATGGACGCTTGGATCCGGCAGCACCGGGGCAAGCAACTGGGCGATTTCGACGGCTCGTCCGCACAGCGGATCGAACGCCTTCCTGGCCCAGGACATCATTACCGTTTCGGATCAACGCCTGATTTCGCCAGCGGTCGCTTTGCCGACCGGGCAGGACCCGTTGTCCCTGATCTTCTGGAATGACCAGACCCTGGAGGACAAGACAGGCGGTTGCTACGACGGCGGAATGATCGAAGTTTCGACCAACGGCGGTACGACGTTCACTCCGATCAATGGTTCGGCGATGCTGACCGATCCGTACGACGGTCCGACGACCGGACTTGGCAATCTCGATGGCTGGTGTGGCGACCCGCAAGCCTATTTGCGCTCTGTGGTCGACCTGACCGCGTTCGCCGGGCAGACCGTGCAGTTCCGCTTCCGGGTCGGCACGGACACCTCGGTGGGACGCGTGCCGCATGGCTGGTACATCGACGACGTGACGGTCCAGTCCTGCGTGCCTGTAGCAGTGGTGGACGTGATCTACGTCGACGGATTCGACCCGCCGCCGACTCAGTAGTTGCTGCGGTACCGGGCGTGGCTAGCGGCCGCGACCCCACCGTGAACAAGGAAGCCGCCCACCCGGGCGGCTTTTCTTTTCTCGACAGCCGGACATCGAAGCAGCTGCTGGTCGAATCGGGCACGCAAGAACTCCCGCATCCAGCCGCCGGGATCAAGGCTCGGGAAGAAATCCGCGTATCAGTTGATTGATGCGATCGGGCTGCTCGTGAATGATCCAGTGGCTGCAATCGGCAATTCGCTCGATGACCAGTTCGTCCACCCATTGCTCAAGGCCATCAAGCAAGCTGGTCATCAGTGCATGATCGGCTTCGCCCCAGATCACGCAGGTCGGGACGCGGACGCGGAAGCTTTCGGGATCCAGGTTCAATGTGGATGGGCCCGCCCCTGACGTGTCGGCCGGATGCAGGGGCGTGGCCCGGTAGTAGTTGACCGCACCCCGGAGTCCGCGTGCCCAGCACGCGTGGTAGCGCGCCCGAACCTCCTTGTCGAACCAGGCCGGCAATGTCGAGCTGTGCCTGTCGCGGAAAAACCCGTCCATGCGGGCGAATTCGTTCTCCGCCAGCTTGCTTTCAGAACCCTCTGCGCGCAGCCAGTTCATGTAGGCACTGGCCGCAATCTGTTCGGGATCGTGTGTCAGCGCCTGCACGAACAACCATGGATGTGGCGAATTGATGATGATCAGCCTGTGCAGCAACTCGGGCCTGGCAATGGCCAGGTTCCAGGCAACCGCACCTCCCCAATCATGCGCGACAAGAACAAAACGCTCGTAGCCAAGCTCCGCGACGAGCTGGCAGAGATCTTCCACGAGGTGGCGCGCCCGGTAGGCGGGAACCTCGTCTGGCATGTCGGACAAGTTGAAGCCGCGCAGGTCGGGTGCCACGGCAAAATGGTCTCCGCCGAACGCCTGCAACTGCGCTTCCCAGGCGTACCAGAATTCCGGGAATCCGTGCACGAACAAGAGCAGGGGTTTGCCGCGCTCACCGGAACTGGCGTAGTGAAGGCGGGTACCGTTGGGCAAGGCCGCGAACTGGCCGCTCTCTATGCGCGATGTCATCTGCAGTACTCGGTCCGTGATGACAGGCAATGTAGCAAGTCGAGCAGTAATTTTCGGAACAGGGTCCGGTCAAGTCCCGACTTCCTGCCATGCGAACGGGAACGGGCCCGCCGGGCAGACTCGGCCGCGCGGCAAATCGAAGCTTGGCATGGCTGGGGCGGGACGCGAACAGAAGTCCCGGATGCAGGAGGAACGGGCGACCTTCGAAAGTCGCGTGCAGTGCAATCAGGCGCAGACTACGCGCCGGCAATCGGAAGCAGGCATTGCTTCGTCGAACCAGGGTTCCTCGGCAGCAGTGGCGGGACGTGTGGACGCCCGCCCGCTGCGCTTGACTGGCTCAGGGAGTCAACGCCTTGGCGGCGCGCTCACGTCCGGCAAGATCGACCACGAACTCGACGGTGCTGCCCCTCTTGGCGTCCTGGAAAATCAGCCGGGTTCCCTCGGGATCCCTGCTCAGGGTGATCAGTCCACCCTCGGAAAACAGGCACCGACCGGGATTCAGCTTGTCCCGAAGCGCTTCCTGGCAGTCCTCAAGTTCGAAGTCTTCCGCGACGATCTTGACGACCTGGGTGTCCCCGTAGGCGGTGATGCGCGCGCCCTGACCCACCGGTTCGACCATGACCGTATCGTTGGGCCCAAAGCGGGCGGATGAAAAGAGTGCAGCAGTAAGTAGCAGTGATGTAGTGAGCATGGATTGCCCTCCCTCGACAAATTCCGGCGCGACAGTACAGGTGCTGGCGTCGGTGTAGCAGTAGCAGAGCGCCCGCCTGTGCAGCCATCTTGCGAGTGACGATGGTCGCTTCGGTGGACAGTTCCGGGCGAAAGTCAAGCAATATTTGTGCCACACGGACTTGTCGAATCGGACTGGCGCACAGGCGAGCAAGGCAACGGAGGGGGCATCCCAAGCCATCGCCGACACCCGGGTACAGCCATGTCGCGTCCGGAATATCCATTTGTATCAATCATTTGAGCCAGGCTCGCCAGCAACGGGGGCGGCGCGCAAGGCTGGCTGCAGGGGTGCGGCAGCCCATGCCGATACTGGCTTCGGAGACCTTGCATGCGCCCCGGCCGCGGAGACATTCCGGGCCGCCAAGGCGTGGACCGGCGCAGGTCGGTCCACGCCGATACAAAAATTGTCGAATTTGACCGCTGCCGTGGTCAGCTCATGTCAGGCTGCCTTCAGCAGAGCCACATGGCGCCGTCAATCCGCCCGCTTGAGCACGAATTCGGTCACGAACTTGCCAGACCTTTCGGGCTTCTTTCCATCCCGGCAGGACTCGTCAAACAGGGTCAGATGCAGCGCATCGCCTTCGATGTTGTTTGCGTTTTACGGTAGATTTCCGGATATGTCGGAAAGCAAGTCGGGAGCAGCACAATGAGGCCAACCGTTTTCGGAAATTCGATCTTCTTCACCTGCCCTGTATCGGCCCTGCTTCTCCTGTTTGCTGGCCCAAACTACCGCGCCGAGCCCCCGTCGTTTGATTGCGGCAAGGCAAGCGAAGGCAGCATTGAGGCGCTGATCTGTGCCGACAGCAGCCTGTCGGCCCTTGATCGGAAACTTGCAGAAGTCTATGCACAAGCCACGAAAAAGGCTGCCAACGAGCATCCACCGACGCTGAAGACAATGCAGCGTGGCTGGATCAAGGGACGCGATGAATGCTGGAAAAGTGAAGACAAGAAGCAGTGCGTGCGGGACGAATACACGATCCGGATTGCCGAGCTGCAGGCCCGCTATCGGCTGGTCCCCGCCAAGGGTCCGATCTTCTATTTCTGTGACGGAAATCGGGCCAACGAAGTGGTTGCAACGTTCTTCGAGACCGAGCCGCCCAGCCTGATCGCCGAACGAGGCGACAGCTCCTCGCTGATGTTCCTGAAGCAGAGTGCCAGCGGTTCGAAGTACGAAGGCGGCAATGAATCGTTCTGGGAGCATCAGGGTGAAGTCATGCTGACCTGGGGTTACGAGGCGCCGACCATGAAATGCGAAAAGGCACCTCAAGGGTGAATCGATGACGTACGCCCCGCCAGGGAGGGATGACGGGGCGATACGGTCGAGCCTGCGAGAGCGCAGCTCGACTCGACACCAAGGGGTTATTCGGGAATCAGTACGCTGTCGATGACGTGGATGACACCGTTGGAAGCCTCGATATCCGCGGTGACCACGGTGGCGCCATTGATCATGACCTTGCCGTCGACGACCTTGATCGTCACCGACTTGCCGTTGACCGTGTCGGCGCTGGTCAGCTTGACCACATCCGCGGCCATGACCTTGCCGGACACGACGTGATAGGTGAGCACGCCGGTGAGCGCGGCCTTGTCCTTGAGCAGGCCATCGAGCGTTCCCGCCGGAAGCTTTTCAAATGCGGCGTCGGTTGGCGCAAACACCGTAAACGGACCCGGGCCCTTCAGAGTGGCGATCAGGTCGGCTGCATCGAGCGCAGTTGCGAGGGTGGTGAACGATCCGGCTGCGACAGCCGTGTCGACGATGTCTTTCTTGTCGGACTTCTTGCTCATGTCGCCCGCGCTGGCTGCGAGAGGGACGGCAATGAAGGCTGCGGAAAGAAGGAGGGTTGCAAGTTTCATGGGTGGTGCTCCTGGGGAGGAATTTTTAGGAGGGTCACTGTCCAGGGCGTGTCCATGTATCCGGCTCTGGAAATGGCGTTTGTACGGTATATGTCCAGCTTTTGAATGTCAAGGAGCCACCATTTCTTGGACAAACCATGAAAAAACATGGACAAAATCCGACAAGGTTCTTAACATGGGGAATGGATGAGGCCCAACCAGTTCCCTTGCACTCCGTGCGCGTCGTTGCCCGACGCACCGGACTTTCCCCGGATCTGCTACGGGCCTGGGAACGGCGCTACGATGTGGTCCGGCCCACCCGAACAGACGGGGGCCAGCGCAACTACTCCGACGCCGACATAGAACGTCTCCAGTTGCTGGTTCGTGCCACCCATGCAGGGCGCCAGATCAGCCAGGTCGCCGAACTCGACAATGATGCGCTGCGCCGGATGATTGCCGAAGACCTTGCCGCGACACCGGTGACGATCGCCAGTGCTGGCGACCAGGCCGCGGTCGCTGCGTTCATGGACGACGCACTTGGCGCAATCGAAAGTTTCAACGCCGCATCGCTTGAAGCAACCTTGCGCTCCGCAGCGCTGCACCTGCCATCGGAAGAGGTGCTCGATCTTTTGTTTGGTCCGTTACTGAAGACCATCGGTATGCGCTGGCAGGAGGGCCGGATGCCTCCAGCCAACGAACATCTCGCCACGGCTGTCATTCGTCGCGTGCTGACCTGGATGATGGATTTTCCGAACGTCCGCCCGGATGCTCCCAGCATCGTTGTAGGGACACCAGCGTTTCAGAATCACGATCTTGGCGCGATGCTGGCAGCGACTGCGGCAAGCCTGAGCGGATGGCATGTCATGTTCCTCGGGGCAAATCTCCCCGCGGCAGAACTCACGCGTGCGGCTGGAATGGTGAATGCGGATACCGTCGCGCTCTCGATCGTGCATCCCACCGATGACAGCCGCGTCAGCGACGAACTTCGCGAACTTCGCGCCTCGTTGCCAAAAACTGTCGGACTGGTGGTTGGTGGCGCCGGAGCCTCGGCCTACCTCGGCCTACTTGATGAAATCGGCGCGCACAGAATGGATTCGATCCGGACACTGCGCGCCTGGTTAGGTTCTCGTGCGGAACTGCATCGGCGTGCATCGGCCGTATGAGGGTAGAGGCTTTGCGTCAAGCGACGCCGTCGCTCCAGCATCCGACAGCACGCAGGTTCGGGCTGCTGGAAAGACTGGATTTCACCACGGATCCAGACGGCCAAATCTTCCGCATCCAGACTGGCAGCCCTGACGATAGCAGCTGCGAATCAGCCGGTAACCCTGTCCAACGACTCAGCCCGAGCGCGAGCGGCGCCGGTGGCGTGTGCCGAGGACGTAGTCCCAAAGCGGCGTGGTGACACCGAAGTTGCGATCCGGGTTGTGGTGATGGACGTGATGGCGTGCGGCCCAGCTGCGCATCCACGGCAGGCGGAAACGGGTGGCGTGGATGGCAAAGTGGCTGAGCCCGTAGGCGACATAACCAAAGGCGATCGCACCGCCAAGCAGGCAGGCATTGCTGGCCGGCATGAAGAGGTAGAACAGCAGGGTCAATCCGAGCAGGATGGCCGAGGGCAAAAAGAACGGCAGTCCGTCATAGCCGTGCGGATCCAGATGATGGGCGTCGTGACCACGCCGGTACATCGACTCGGGTCCGTGGAAGATCCACCGATGGAACACATACTCGATAAGACTGAATGCGAGCAGCCCGGCCATCACCGTGAAAAAGTCCATCAGCCACGAACCGCTGTGCTGGTGAACGCCTGCGGCCAGCAACGCGGTGGCCAGGCTGCCGGTGAACACGAACTCGAGCCAGTAGTTGGTCCGTGTCGTCGACATGCGAATGATGCTGTCGAGCAGGGTTGATCCGAATGCGCGCGGAGATGAAGTCAGCAGGCTGGCGCCGCTCGAAAGCAGGGACTTGAAGGTAGCGATCAAGGAAGTGTCTGCAGGCCGTGAATGGGAGGTTTGGTACGCCGTGACCGAAATCCATCCGGCGACTGGTACCGTCATATTGTCTCAAAGGCCGTAGAGTAATGCTTCAGCATTTCTCAACGGACAGTTGAATCGGGTGCGCTCGCTGGCAGCTTGGGGCCGGAATATGGGGTGTCCGACCCTTGTTCAACTGCTGACGAGGCATCCCCGAGGGGGCTCGCCGGCTGGCTGGCCGTCGCGACCGTTGGGAATGATCGACAGGTCGGTTCCGCCCTCCCTGTCAGATGATCGGGTGCCCGCTGCCTCCCGTACCCTGCCCGGTCGCTCACTGTCTCCGAACCGGCGCGGACAGAGGCCGCTCTCAAACGCGGGACTTGAAGCGCCGTTGGCAGGGCGAATCTGGCTGCTTTGATCCAAGGTCGTGGCGGGACATCGGGAACCCGGGAATGGAACTTAACCCGCCGCCGCAACGGCGAGGGCTTCGAGGACATCCTCCAGCGGCGCGGGCCGGCTGAAGAGAAAGCCCTGATAAAGGCTGCATCCAATGATCTTCAGGCACTCCTGTTCTGCCTGAGTCTCGACACCCTCGGCGATCAACTGGATGCCGAGCGTGTGTCCCAAGGCAACAATGGTCTCGACGATGGCCTGGTTGCCCGGGACCGAGTCGATATTGCGCACGAACTCCTGATCGATCTTGAGCGTTCCTACCGGCAGCCTGCTCAGATAGGAGAGCGAGGAAAAGCCGGTACCGAAATCGTCGATGATGACTTCGATTCCCTGGTTGCGCAGGGCGGCCATCTTGCCGATCGCCGATTCCTTGTTGCGAATCAGCGCGCTTTCGGTGATTTCAATCGCAAGCAGTTCAGGATTGGCACCCGTCTCTGCGATGATGTCGCTCAGGATCCCGACAAAATCGTCGCGATTGAACTGCACTGCGCTGACATTGACCGAAACCTTGCGGAACGAGGCCGGCAGTATCGAATCCTGGAAGCGCCTGACATCTTCGCAGGCTCTCTTGAGCACCCAGCGCCCAAGGTCGAGGATAAGACCTGTTTCTTCTGCAATCGGAATGAACTCGTGCGGAACAACCGTTTCGCGATACGGGCTGTTCCAGCGGATCAGCGCTTCGGCACCGATGCAGTGGCCGGCGCCATCGTGCTGGGTCTGGTAGTGCAGCTCGAACTGACCGAGATCCTTCAGGGCGAACTGCAGTTCCTTTTCGATCTCGCGCCGCCATTCCAGATCCGACGACAGCTGCCGGTCGTAGTAAACCGAACTGCTGAGTCCGGAGAGCTTGGCCTGATACATGGCCGTATCTGCGCGCCTCAGAATCTGTTCTGCGCTGCATTCACCATCAGGAAACAGTTCGATTCCGATGGAGGGGGTCACATAGAGCAGGTGATCACCGGCCTGGATGGTGCCGGAGAATTCGGCGCGTATGCGTCCGAGAAGCGCGTCTACCCGACCAATCGCCTCGGCCTGGCTGCCAGCCCGACGCCGCAGCAGGATGACGAACTCGTCTCCGCTCAGGCGTGCAGCGATGCCGTCCTCGCCCATCGATCCCTGAAGTATCGTCGCCACGGCAATCAGGAGCTGATCACCAATGGCGTGTCCCAGGGTGTCATTGACCACCTTGAAGCGATCAAGGTCCAGGAACAGGAGCGCGCCAAACGATTCGTGGCCCGTTGCAATGGCCAGCTCTTCTTCCAGCAATCGCATCAGCTGACGCCGATTGGGCATTTGGGTCAGGTCATCGTGCAGCAATTGGTGGAGGATGGTTTCTTCGGCCTTCTTTCTTGCCGCTATTGCGAGCAGCAATCCCTCATGCTCGATGGACGCCTGGCAACTCAGGCCCAGTCGCTCGATCAGCGGCTTGAGCAATTCGATGATCGCGTCGTCTAGCGGACCCTTTATCCGGCACAGGGTGATGACGCCAAAACTTCCCAGGGCAAATGCGTACGTGTGACCGCCTGATCCCTCCTCGACGCGATGCGCGCATCTCACCGCACTGCCTGACCCGGGCCCGAAGTCCGCCACGTCGGGCACCTGCGAATGCAAGGGCAGGCTGAGATAATGCGAAAGGCTCACTGCATGCGAATCGTCCTCCGCGCGCAACTGCACGCTTCCATCGTCCAGCTGCCGGAAGTGGAAATGGACGGCGGCCAGGCCGAGCCGACGCAGGCAGACACGCGAAAACGACAACAACATGGGGCGAAGGCGCAAGGCCGTGCCGATGGCCATGCCAAGCTCATGCTGGATCGATACGTACTTGAGTGTGTTCGTTTGGGGCACGCTCAGCTCTCAGTAGACCGAAACGACCGTGGACTTGTTCATCAATTCGATTGCACCGCACCTGGAATTGGCGATTTCGCCCAGGGTCAGGGCACCGACGACGCTACGAACCCCCGGCAGCGCGCTATTGATGGCGCTGAGCTCGGCTGCGAATCTGTCATCGAGGAACAGCACGCGACTGATGCAATCGAATGCCAACGCCCGATAGACCGATGAGGCTTCGCCGTTCATGCGCAGGCGTCGGCTCTGCAACGCCTGCATGGCGGCTTCAGCGGCCGAGTCAATCAGCAGTTGGGCTTCGCCCTTGAGCAGATAGACCGTCGCGTTCTGCGGAACCTCGCCAACGCAGACCAGGTGATCGCCGACACGCCGAATCGGATCCCGCACCAGAAAGTCTCCGTCGACACTCTCGATGCCGAGCGGATAGGTCTTGGAGATCGCAAAGAAATCCGTATCGGCAAAGCGCATTCCGGAATGGGCTTCGACGATCTCGCTGTACACCCCGAAGGCTGGGCAATAGTTCAGTTCCTCGAGCACGTTCGCGTGCGAACGCGTTACCAGGTAAGGACCTTCGAGCTTCTGCCAACCGTGGGCAATGCCGCTGTCGATTCTGGTTTCAAGAGCGATCAGGAGCGCGGCATCTTCGAGCATTCCATCCGCACAGAAGAGGCTCGGGCGCTGGACGAAATCGATATAGCCCGCGCCACCCCCGACGACGGGCGCCCGCGCACCGAGCACTTCATACAGGGAGTCGACAAATGACTCGATGTTCGACGACAGGCCATCGACCAGCGTGATCAGGGAAACCGCCCCGGCGAACCACTGGCCCAGCTCCTGCAACTGCGGCTCCAGACCGTGCCTGTCGGAAAGACCCCTGACGACAACGACCTCGACCGACTCTCTGAAACCCAGCACCAGGGTGCCATGGGCATGGCACTGCACGCCGTGGATGATGTTTGGAAAAACGCCGCCGAAAACAGGAACAGGCAGGGATTGCAGCCAGGGATCCAGATCCGCTGGCTGCCATTTGTCAGCCGCGCTGGCCAGAATCATGAGACTCCTGGCACCGGCATCCAGCATCCGCCCCGCGCAGGCCTGCAGATCTTCGAGGCGACCACCTTCGAAAAAGCATTCGCCCTGGTCGTCTGTCATCGCCTGGCTCCCCGATATACCGACCGCATGCTGTCCCCGCCGGCCATTGGCTGACTCGGGAACCCCCATTGCCCCTGCGCAAGTTTTCCGATGCCCCTCCGCTTGCGATGCAACATCACAGCGGCACAATCGGCAGGTTGCCTGCCGTGCCAGTGTAACGCAGGATGACGGACAGGCTGGACAGACCCCTCCACTGAATTGCACTGATCAAACCCCTACCGGAGTACCCGACCATGAGCGCCGAGATAGTCAGCTTTTCCGACAACATTCTGACCATGAAGATATCCGGCAAACTCAGCGAAACCGAGCTCAGTGCGGTTCAAGGCAGGGCGGTATTGCTGATACGCCAGCATGGCGCGGTACGCATCCTTGTGCTGGGCGAAGACTTCCAGGGCTGGGAGAACAAGGGTGACTGGGGTGATCTCTGGTTTCAGGCCGAGAACGACCAATACATCTCGCGCATGGCGATCGTCGGGGAAAGGAAATGGGAAGAACTGTCACTCGTCTTCACCGCCAAGGGCATGCGTCCATTCCCGATCGAGTACTTCGCGCCCAGTGAAGAGGCACTTGCACGCGCCTGGCTTGAGAACGATTGAATTGCGGGGCCCGTTTTCCGCCCGCCCGCATGCGATCTTCAATCTCGTCGGCTGGCGTGGAAGACACGAACCGGCGGGCATGAACCCGGAATTCCTCAGCGGAGGACAGCATGAATGCACTTCCAATCGCCACGGCCCTGCTGCTGATACTCGGTATCGTTGCATCCGCGCAGGCCGAGCAGCCAGCCACGCTGCGTGTCGACTATGTTCACAGCGGCAATGCGATGCAGGACATCTACAGCCTCGAGCGCGTCGTGCTCGAACCCCTGCCCTGGCCGGGAAATCTCGACCAGCGCATCGACACCCTGAATCGCGGCGCCTACTTCTTCGACGTGGTCGATCGCGACACCGGCGAGGTGCTCTATTCTCGCGGCTTCAGTTCGATCTTCGGCGAATGGCGAACCACTGCCGAGGCGCGCCAGCAGAATGCGGCATTCAGTGAGTCGCTACGCTTCCCGAAACCCGACAAGCCGGTCCGAATCCGACTCTATGCACGCGACGATCGCAATGAGTTTTCCATGGTCTGGACGCAGGATATCGATCCGGACGGCATGGATGTGCGACGTGCGCATGCGCCGCTGCCATCGCCCATGATCGTCATTCGCAACAACGGCGCGCCCGCGGACAAGGTCGACCTGCTCATCCTCGGTGACGGCTACACCGGAAACGAACGCGACAAATTCATCGCCGATGCCAGGCGACTGAGCGATGAGCTGTTCAAGGTCTCGCCGTTTCGCGAGCGCGCGAACCACTTCAATGTATGGGCATTGATGTCCCCTGCGCCGGAGTCCGGCGTGGCCAGGCCTTCCAGCGGCCTGTTTCGATGGACTCCGCTGGGTACGCGCTACGACGCATTCGGCAGCGAGCGCTATGTGCTGACGTTCGAGAATCACGCCATGCGCGAGCTGGCCCAGTACGCGCCGTATGAATTCGTCGAGATCCTGGTCAACAACGAAACCTACGGCGGTGGTGGCATCTACGGCCTCTATAGCACGGCTGCTGCGGACAGCGTCTGGTCGACCTATCTGTTCGTGCACGAATTTGGTCATCACTTTGCTGGCCTCGCCGACGAGTACTACACCTCGCCGGTCAGCTACGAGCCTTCGGGTGAGAAACGCGAACCCTGGGAGCCGAACGTGACCGCCCTGCACGATCCGGCCCGCCTGAAATGGCGCGAGCGGGTGAAGGAAGGCACACCGTTGCCGACACCCTGGCCCAAGGCCGAATTCGAAGAACATCAGCGTGAATTTCAGGCAGAGCGGCGCAAGCTCCGCGAGGACGGCAAGCCGGAATCGGAAATGAATGCCTTGTTCAAGCGAGAGCAGCAGTTTTCAGCAAAGTTGTTCGCCACGGCCAGGCATCAACACGATGTCGGCGCCTTCGAGGGCGCGAACTATGAGGCCAGTGGCTACTATCGCGCGCAGATGAACTGCGTGATGTTCACACGCACCACGAATTTCTGTGACGTGTGCAGCGATGCGATCGACGCCTCGATCGACCTCCACAGCAAGCACCCATAATCGGGCAACCAGCGAGCGCCCAATTGACGCCCCCACTCCATTCGCGCCGGCGGGAGAAGGCTCCTCTCGCCACGCTGCATGAGCCTGTGCAATAGTTTCTTGACGAGTCGGGCCTGAAGCCGATGTGCGGCTCGATCGTGTTCAGACAAGCCCTGGAAACAACTGACAGGAGATTCCCATGATCCGCATTGCAGCCTGCGCCTGCGCAGCCCTCTTGTGCCTGGCCACCCGCGTGCATGCCGAAACCAATGCCCAGACGCAGGCGGCCGCAGGCAAGGAATTGCGCGCATTGTTTGATGCCGAATGGGAGCGCGGCCTGGTCGAGTCGCCTGAAAGCGCCAGCTACAACGGCGACCCGCGGTTCAACGACCGCTGGAGCGATTTCAGTCTGGAAGCCATCGCCAGAAGCGAGGCCGGAAATCGCGCCGCACTGGTCAAGCTGCATGCGATTGATCGCTCGGCATTGAGCAAGGCCGACAAGCTCAACTACGACACCTTTGAATGGCTGCTCGAAAAATCAATCGAACGTCAGAAATTCCTCGAATTCCTGCAGCCAGTGGGCCACCAGGGGGGTGTGCAGAACGCCGATGGCATCGTCGAGATCCTGCCATTCGCCACGATCAGGGACTATCAGGACTGGCTCAAGCGCATGCAGGCCTTGCCCAGGGTTATCCAGCAAGTCACCGTGCTGATGCAGAAGGGCGTCAAGCAGAATGTGATGCCGCCCAAGGTGCTGATGCAGCGCGTGCCGGCGCAGATTGCCTCGCAGGTCGTCGAGGATCCGACCCTGAGTCCCTTCTATCGGCCGTTCCTGCACTTTCCCGATTCGATTCCGGCCTCTGAACAGAGCCGCTTGCAGGCCGAGGCCAGGGCGATCATCACGGACCAGATCGTGCCGGCGTATCGCAAGTTCGGCGTCTTCTTCGACAAGGAGTACCTGCCACATGCGCGCGAATCGATCGCTGCGGCCGATCAGGCGAACGGCAAGGCCTATTACGACTTCCTCGCCGCCTACTACACCACCACCGACCTCACCGCCGCGGAGATCCACACCATCGGCCTGGCCGAAGTTGCGCGCATCCGCGCCGAGATGGAGAAGGTCAAGACGCAGACCGGCTTCAAGGGCAGCCTGCCCGAATTCTTCACCTACCTGCGTACCGATCCGAAGTTCTACCTGACGTCACCGGAAGCCTTGCTCGAACGCTATCGTGCCGTTTCAAAGCGCATCGACCCCGAGCTGGTCAAGGTGTTTCATGTCATTCCGCGCATGCCTTATGGAGTGCGCCCGATTCCAGCCAATATTGCCCCGGATACGACAACGGCCTACTACCAGCCCGGTGCCACCGATGGCAGCCGCGCCGGCTTCTACTACGTGAACCTGTACAAGCCCGAAGTTCGTCCGACCTGGGAGATGATGCCGCTCAGCCTGCATGAAGCCGTGCCCGGCCATCACTTCCAGTTTGCACGCGGACTCGAGCTAGAGGGGGCGCCGGATTTCCGGCGCACCGCCTACTTTGTCGCCTACGGAGAAGGCTGGGGCCTGTATGCCGAACAGCTCGGCTTCGACATGGGCCTGTACGACGATCCCTACGATCATTTCGGCCAGCTCACCTACGAGATGTGGCGCGCGGTGCGTCTGGTCATCGACACCGGCATGCATTCGATGGGCTGGAGTCGCGACAAGGCGATTGCCTACTTCAAGGACAACGCCGCCAAGACCGAACAGGACATCGTCAACGAAGTGGATCGCTACATCGGAACGCCCGGCCAGGCCCTGGCCTACAAGATCGGCCAGCTGAAGATTTCCCAATTGCGCTCCGAGGCTGAACAAAAGATGGGAGCGAAGTTCGACTTGCGCGCATTCAACGATGCCGTGCTTGCAACCGGTTCCGTCCCGCTGAATGTGCTGGAAAACCACATGAGCGAATGGATGTCTGCAGAGAAGGCAGACTGAAGGCCGATCCTGGTTGAGACCTGGCCTGACCCCAGCGGTTCGTCCCCGGATCGAGTCCGGGGCGTGCTCTGAGCCGAGTGACACTTGCCTGGGTCCGATCGTGGCTGTGACCTGACCCTACCCGAGCCGTTCGTCCTGAGCCTGTCGAAGGATGAACTCACGTTGCGGAACGGGTGAGGCGGACTTCCGCCCATGGTTCGACAAGCTCACCACGAACGGAAGTCAATCACTCTTCCCGCCAAGTCAGTGCCAATCGGCTCTGAGCCTGTCGGCGGATGAACTCAGCTTGCCGAAGCGTTCGAATCCCGCCAATCACGCATTCGAATGCGTTCTTTCCGACTCACGCCATTGCGTGGGAGTGACTCCCGACCAGCGGCGAAAGGCGCGCGTGAACGCACTCGGATCGGCGTAGTGCAGACTCTGCGCGATCGCAATGACCGGCATTGCGGTATCGGCCAGGAGCTGACGCGAAACTTCATAGCGGAGCTCGTCACTCAGCGCCTTGAATGAAAGCTCAAAAGCCTGCAGTCGGCGGTCCAGGGTACGCCGGTGCATGCCCAGCTCGGCGGCAACGGATTGCATGGAACAGGTACCAGACAAGAGCTGTCGGCGCACGACGCGCCGCACCTGTGCGACCAGGTCGCCCGTTTCGGCAGCTTCCAGCGCGCGTGCCCTGGCTTGGAGAATACGCAATCTGGCGGGATCGGCCGTTGGTAGCGGCGCATCGAGCCATGCGCGGTCGAATACTATTGCGGCCTGTTCGACATCGAATCGCAAGGGTGCCTTGAAGAGGTTGAGATAGGGCTGGATATCGACTGGGCGACTGCGGGAAAACAGGATTTCGTGCGGTCGCCACTTGCGCCCGCAAAGCGCGCGCAGCACGCTGAAAGATACAGCCAGGGCGTTGTCGCAGAGTACCTCGGCGCGTTCTACACCCGGTTCGTAGACCGTATAGCTGAAACTGGCGAACTGATTGACTTCCGACAGCGTCAGCAGCCCGCCACCGTCGGCGAGAGTCATGAATCGACACATCAGCTTCAGTGCGGCACGCACGTTTGCAGCTGACTTCATCAAGTCGGCGACGATTCCGTATGCCTCCAACGGGGTCGCATCGCCCATCAGCAGGCCAAAATGCGGGCATCCGGTACGGTCCGCGCAAAGGCCCATCAGGCGAGTGCCTTCGCGAAACGGAATCAGGTTGTCGGGATGCTCGAACAAACCGATCGGCAGTCCCGATTCGGTCAGCAAGCTGTCCAGGCTCACCCCGAATTGCTCCAGCAGCGGTGCCAGAGCCATCGTCGAGGCGGCGCGGTCATAGCCACCCGGGACGACGCCACTCGCGCGCATGATCGGGGACGTGTTCCTGATCGGATTCATGGATGTTCGAAGCGCCTGAATCGACAGCCAGAACTGCATTCTGGCGGGCTCGGGGGACAAAATGTGTCACAAATAGTCAAGTCGGCGCAATCGCCGGCGGTGTATAAAACGGAGTTGCTGCAGGCAGCATGGCCGAGCGAAGTAACGCGAAATTTATTGGCCAGCGCTAACGTTGTTCAAAAGGAAAGAGACCATGCAAACCCCCATGAAAACCATGACTGTTCTGGCCACCGCGCTTGCCGTTGCACTGACTGCAGGTGTCGCAGCGGCGCAAGACGCGCCGAAGATGAAGATGACCACGCCGATACCGGCGGACATCACGACACCGGATACGGTGGAGTCCCGTATCGGCACCCTCAAGTTCAATGACGGTTTCCCGACCGACGAGACGGTGCAGAAGGTCTACGACAATCTCGACTTCCAGCGTGGCGTCAATGTCTTTCTCGCCGCCACCCCGGGCAGCTCCACCGAGGGCCTGCGCCAGGGCCTGGCCAGCATTGGCGTGGACAACAACCAGACCGTGGCGCTCTTCGAAAACCTGATGGACTCCAGGTCGCTCTTCCTTACCCCCAATACCGAAAGTATCTACAGCGTAATGTGGGTAGACGTGAAGGATGGCCCGGTCGTGCTGGAGACTCCGCCGGACGTGCTCGGCATCATCGATGATCACTGGTTCCATTACGTGGCGGATTTCGGCCGGGTCGGCCCCGACAAGGGACAGGGCGGCAAGTATCTGCTGGTTCCGCCCGGCTACGAGGGCGACATACCGGAAGGCTATTTTGTCTACCACACCAAGACCTACGGTCACCTGGTTTTCTGGCGCGGCTTCATCAAGGACGGCAGCACGAAATCCGCGGTAGCCGCAACCAAGAAGTACGCCAGGATCTATAGCCTGAAGGATGCGGCCAATCCGCCGCCGATGAAGTTCATCAATGCCTCTGGCAAGCATTTCAATACCATCGGTGCCAGCACCTACAAGTTCTACGAGGACATCAACAACATCGTCCAGTACGAGCCCAACGAGGCTTTCAGCCCGGATACCCTGGGTCAGTTGGCCGCGCTGGGCATCGAGAAAGGCAAGCCATTCAGCCCCGATGCGCGGATGAAAAAGATCCTGACTGAAGCGGCAGCGGTCGGCGATGCCACTGCGCGTGCACTGGTCTTCAAGTATCCCGAAGATATCGCTTACTACCCCGGCAGTGCCTGGTTCCAGGGTTTCGTCGGCGACGATTACAAGTTCCAGTCCCAGCCGGGCGTCAACAATACCGATGCGATGGTCCACTTCCTCTTTTACGCCACCGGCGTTACTCCGGCGATGTCGTTGAAGATCGTCGGAAAGGGCTCGCAATACGCAATCGCAGCAACCGATTCCAACGGCAAGCGTCTGGATGGGAGCAAGACCTACAAGATTCACATGCCGCCGAACATTCCGGCCAGGGATTTCTGGTCGTTCGTGGTCTACGACAACCAGACCCGCTCCATGCTGCAGACCGACCAGCAGTACCCGAGCATCGGTAGCGAAAAGAAGGGCGTCGTCTCCAACCCCGACGGATCGGTAGACGTCTGGTTCGGGCCGACCGCCCCCAAGGGCCACGAGGCCAACTGGGTGCAGACGGTTCCCGGCAAGGGCTGGAGCGTGGCCTTGCGCCTTTACGGACCGGAAGAAGCGTGGTTCAACAAGACCTGGCGGCCGGGCGAAATCGAGCCGGTCGAGTAGGCAATCCGCTATCCGAAATTGAACGTGCGGGCTGCCTTCTTCTCGGGGAAGTCTGTCAAGCGACCAAGAAAAAAACAATGAAAAACCTCGTCAAGACCACGACCATTCTCGCTACCGCGCTGGCCTGCTCGCTGACAGCAGGCATCGTCGCAGCGAAGGATGCTCCGAAGATGAAGATGGCCACGCCGATACCGGCGGACATCACGACACCGGATACGGTGGAATCCCGCATTGGTACCCTCAAGTTCAATGACGGTTTCCCGACCGACGAGACAGTGCAGAAGGTTTACGACAACCTGGCTTTCCAGCGAGGCGTGCAAACCTTCCTGACCGCGTTGCCGGGTGGCTCGATGGAAGCCTTCCGCCAGGGCCTGGCGAGCGTGGGGGTGAACGACAACCAGTCCGTTCTGATGTTCGAGGAGCTGCTGGATTCCAGGTCGCTCTTCCTGACCGGTAACACCGAAAGTATCTACAGCCTGGCTTGGGTGGACCTGAAGGATGGCCCCCTCGTGTTCGAAGTGCCGCCGGACGTGCTCGGGTTCATCGACGATCACTGGTTCCAGTACGTAGCGGATTTTGGCCGGGTCGGCCCCGACAAGGGCCAGGGCGGCAAGTATCTCCTGCTTCCACCCGGCTACGAGGGCGACGTGCCGGAGGGCTATTTCGTCTATCACTCCAAGACCTACGGCAATCTTCTTTTCTGGCGCGGATTCATGAAAGGCGGCAATCCCAAGTCGGCCGTGGCGGAGATCAAGAAGTACACCAGGGTTTATCGCTTGAAGGATGCCGGCAACCCGCCACCGATGAAGTTCGTCAATGGTTCCGGCAAGGTCTTCAATACCATCGGCCCCAATACTTACAGGTTCTACGAAGACATCGACAAGATCGTCCAGTACGAGCCCAATGAGTCCTTCAGCCCGGATACCCTGGGTCAGTTGGCCGCGCTGGGTATCGAGAAGGGCAAGACCTTCAATCCTGACAGTCGGATGAAGAAGATCCTTGTCGAAGCTGCGGAAGTGGGAAACGCCACTGCGCGCGCCCTGGTTTTCAAGTATCCCGACAAGGACGTTGCCTTCTATCCGGGTAGCGCCTGGTTCACCGGGTTCGTTGGCGGCAACTATGAGTTCCAGTCCCAGCCGGGTGTAGACAACACCGACGCCATGGTTCACTTCATCTACTACGCCACCGGCATTACCCCGGCGATGGCGTTGAAACTGGTTGGCAAGGGCTCGCAATACGCAGCTGCGGTGACTGATTCCAGAGGCCAGCGGCTGGAGGGGAGCAAGACGTACAAGCTGCATATGCCGCCGAACATTCCGGCCAGGGATTTCTGGTCGTTCACGGTCTACGACAACCAGACCCGCTCCATGCTGCAGACCGATCAGAAATTTCCAAGCATCGGCAATGACAAGAAGGGAGTAGTGTCCAATTCCGACGGCTCGGTGGATGTCTGGTTCGGTCCGGTCGCGCCCAAGGGACATGAGTCCAACTGGGTGCAAACCGTTCCTGGCAAGGGCTGGAATGTGGTCATGCGGCTTTATGGGCCGGAAGAAGCATGGTTCAACAAGACCTGGCGGCCGGGCGAGATCGAGCCGGTCCAGTAGCACGGATCATGGACAGCAGCAGCGCGAACCGTCCCGGTTTCGTGGAGGGCTCGCGTGAGCAGGCTGGTCCATGCGGATCGACTCACGGCGTGCGTTCTGCTGGCCAGCACTCCTTCAGGACACGCCTGAAATGCCCTGCGAACAGTCGCAGGAGCGTGGCCGGCTGCGGATGGACGAACGCGCGTTCATGACGGTAAATTCCGCCATCCCTTCTTCCGAAGTTTCACTGTGGACGGCCGTCCTGGCCCGAAGACGGGAGCGCGAAATGCCGGTCAACTCGACCGGCATTTCCTGGTAGCACTCAACACACTAGAAGTACCGATCATTCAGGAGAAGCAGCATGTTGAATCGAGCTTTGTCTTATCTGTTGGTACCGACCCTGATGCTGATGCTGGGCGCCTGCGCGACAACCGGTGGAAACTCGGGCTCTACTGCCGGCGCAGTCGAGATCCGCAGCGGCGTCATCGAGCAGATGACCGATGTGCAGATCGACAGCAATCATCACAGGGGAGCGGGTGCCGTCGTTGGCGGCCTGGTCGGCCTTGGCCTGGGCAGCCTGGTCGGCGGTGGCACGGGCCGTGATGTTGCCCAGGTGCTCGGAACCATCGGCGGTGCGATTGCCGGAAACGAGATCCAGAAAAAGCACGACCAGCCGATCCCGGCGAAGCAGATCGTGGTGCGCATGAGCAACGGCGTGCTGGTCTCGGTGACCCAGCCCGACAGCGAGAGCGCGGGCCTGCGGGTCGGCCAGAGCATCTACGTTCGCGGCAATGGTGAAAACGCCAGGATTACGCCGCAATAGCCAGGCTTCCGACATCATCAAGAAGGCAGTCAGCGAAGTTGCGCGAGCGCGAAGCTCCGCAGCCTCGCTGCGCCTGCGCGAAGTGAAGCTGACACCGGAGAGATGATGAAGCGGGCATGCAAGGTGCGCATGACGGCTTTCGCTTGCGCTATCCGGCATGGCTACGGTTCTTCCGTGCGCCAGAACGAAGATCGCCCGACCGTCTCCCGCGTGCCGTACCACGGATTGCAGGGACTAGCTCGCTTCGATTGTCCGCCTGATCTCTGACCAACCGCGACCATGAACGCTCCCGCACCTGCACCTTCCAAAGGCCACCCCGCGGCGGTATGGATCATCGCCGGGGTATCGGGATTCTTCGTAGTCGCCGTGTTTGTCCTGGCAGGCAGTTTCCTCTGGGTCGGGTTTCAGGAATTCAGCGAGCAGGCGCGCACCGCCATCCGGAACGACCCGGATATTCGGGCGGCCGTCGGCGAGATCCGAGACATTCACTTCGACCTGACAGCCACAGGCGATGCACCCGGCGACGAGGAATTCGCATTCCGCGTCGAAGGCAGTCGTGCCAGTGGCTTGCTGGTCGGCCGCTTTGTAACAGTCAACGCGAACACCGAGGACTTGCGTAGCGGGCAGTTGTTTCTCGAAGACGGTCGCGTCATCCAGTTCGGGGGTTCTGTTCAGGATTGAACCGCCAGGCTCGATCGGGAATCTCCAGATATCCACCTGCAGGAGGCACCCGATCAACTTCCGTCCGAAGCCGGCCCATTCTGCAATGCGCAACCAATGCGCCGCGATCTGACGCGACCTCGGCAGAACCGCAAAGCGAGGCTTCATCCGGGTTCGGCGGCGAATGGCAGTGATCCGATGCCGACTCCTGGCTTTCGTCATCCCTTCAATAGCTGGAATGGGGAACCAGGGATCCGCGCCATTCGGCCCGGAGCCTGTCAGGAACCTCCTCCGCAGACGGGCGGCTGCGACAAGCCAGAGGTTCATTGCAGTGACTTCGTTCAGCTGCGTCGGCAACGCACACCGAACTCTCGCGGCATCGAAACAATTCTTGACATCCACCGCACTGCGATCGCCAGGAAACGGTGTTCGATCATGCTTGCGTTCCAGGCGGCGCCGAGCTGCAAACAAATTCCTGCATGCACACGGTATCATGTGCGCAGTGCCCATTTGCCCGGAAGACTTCACTCGAAGTTGCCCGCCGCGACCACCCACCATGAAATCCACCGAAGGAGGAT